>JBIQJD010000015.1:0-59486 GCA_044507695.1 Ignavibacteriales bacterium
AAAAAGGGAAGTGAATGAAAATGTTGTGTTATGTTTTTTAATGAGCAGTATAACGCCGTTGTGCATAAGCCGCAGCCCAGAACAAGACTGCTGAATAGAAGCACAAACATTAATGATTTATAAAATTTTGTTTAGTAGAACAAAGCCAAACAAGTTAGCCGAAACGGAACGACTACCATTAAAATTATACAATTGCCGAATGCGAATACGCTGTCGGCTTGATGCACTTGTTATGTGTAATTTTAACCTTTTATAAAATTATATACGAAATTTGATAAATCTCCCCAAGTAGGTGAATCATTATCTTCATCATCACATTTTTGTAAAAATAAATCTTCTGATTCCTTTAATTGCTGTTTATAGTATTCAGTAAAAATAAAATCTATTTCTTTGTTAGCTTTTTTAGTTTCAAAATATACATTCCGCATTCGTTTAACTTGAATTTCTTCATACATTCTTCCACTTAATAAATATAATTCCTTAGAGTTTTCAACCATTAGCTGGATCAGGCTTCTTGTATGTTCGATGTAAGTGTCAATAGCGTTTGCTACTTGATCAATAATTCCGTCTGTTCTTGTTTTCCCCATAAAATATCCACCTAAAAAACCACCAGCAATTGTTCCTAATCCGGGGAATAAAAATGATCCTATTGTTGCACCAATAGCTCCACCAGTCAAACCAGATCGAGTATTTGCTGTGGCATCATTTGCTTGATTCAATAAACTCTCCATTACCTTATAAGATTTTTCAAGTTCAGCTAAATCATTAAAGAATATTCTTGTATATGACATAAGACTATTTCTAAATCCTTGAATTTGAATTTCATTTAATGAATATTTTTCTAGAGCAGCTAATATATTCGGGTGATCATTAAAAAGATAATCATCTGTTTCAAAAAAGCTTTTTGATAATAGAATCGGGAATTGATTGACAATTTCCTTAATTTGATAAATATCAAAAAAGGAAATTGCTTCTAAAAAGAGTGGAAGTGATTCTTCGTTTAGTCCCTCATCAGAATTAAAATTATTAAAAGCTTCTTCAAGTTTCTCTTCAAAATTACTATATCTAAAAAATATTGGTCCTAAAAAAGTTGTTAAAACAAATTTTGAATAATTATCTTTTATAACTCTTATTGGGCTAGCAAATGAAACAGATGAATTTGACATATTTTCTCCTTATCTAAAACCAAGGATTATAAATTAAACTTTTGAATGGATTATTATTTCCATCAGGAATTCCATTTTTATCAATATCAGAAAATGAATCTTGTCTATCATCAATTCCGTTACTATCTAGATCAACAAGTGGATCTACATTGTCAGGGATTCCATCCTTATCCAAATCATAAAAAGGATCATTTGCATCTGGGAAAGAATTATGATCCATATCGAGGAAAGGATCATTCATATCAGGAATATTATTATGATCATAATCTCTGAAAGGATCAAATTCATCTGGAATATCATTTCCATCGAAATCAAAAAAAGAATCTATCATTTTTCACTCCTTTATTTAATTACACATAACGGCATTGTGCTTAACCCGCAGCCCAGAACAAGACTGCCGAATAGAAGCACAAACATTAATGATTTAAAAAATTTTGTTTAGTAGAACCAAGCCGAACAAGTTAGCCGAAACGGAGCAACCAACATTTAAATTATAAAAATGCCGAATGCGAAAACGCTGTCGGGTTGAAGCACTTGTTAGGTTGCATTACTAACCATTATATGTGTATAAACTTAATTTCTTAATTTTTGAAATCAATTCTTTTGATGTCTTTAATTTTTTTATTTTACCATTGTTCTCTAATTGTTCTTCTGAAAGTCCTTCAAATAATTCAACATCATTTTCGATATTATCAACTCTTCCAGCTAAATAACCAACTAAATCAGCATACATAAGTCCAATAGTATCATAACTTGATTTTGCTTGAATTATCCTTTCAAATAATATAAATCCCTTTTCCTCTATAGCAGAAGCGAATTTTTCTTGTAACTCGTCAACAGAAATATCTGAGCGATTATCACAAGTTATAATTGCTAAGTTTTTTCCAGCACCTTTTGTTGGACTTGGTAACGATTTATAAATAAGTGAAGGAAGTGTTTTTAAATAATCTTCTTTATGTGTTGTAGACCTTAATCTACCAAAATGAAAATACATTCTACTATTTTTTTTGGCAATATTTAAATCCAATAAATTATTTGCTGCTACAATTCTTTTTTCAATTTCTACATCAGAGCAGCCTTTTGATTTAGAAAATAAAAAAGAACCTTTGAATTCTACAGTAGAATCCCATCCAACACTTTTTAATATCTTTTGTGCAGAATTTTTTAAATGGGGATAGAACCTTGCATTAACACAAGCAATAGAAAAGCCAAGGTAATCATTAAATTTAGAATCTGTTGTTTCGTCAATAAAAACCAAAATCATTTTAAGATACCTCTTTTCTGCAACCTAACGGCGTTGTGCTTAACCCGCAGCCCAGAACAAGACTGCCGAACAAAAGCACAAACATTAATGATTTAAAAAAATTTGTTTAGTAAGAACAACTGGAACAAGTTAGCCGAAACGGAGCACCAAACATTAAAACTTGTAAAATGCCGAATGCGAAAACGCTGTCGGGTTGAAGCACTTGTTAGCCATATTTACGATAAATTATTTTTTAAGATTCTTAAACTTTCTTTTATCCTTTTCTGAGAATCATCGAAATCTAAATAGACAATTGTATAAGAATTTACACCAATTCGTTCGATTAAATTAATTGCTGTTAAACAAGCGGATTTAATTTTCTTTATTTCGATTGAAGTAACTTGTGGGATAAAGTGAACAAAGTTATTTCTGATTTCATATGAAAGCCAATTAATATCTTCTCTTTCTTTTGCAGTTAATTTTATTCTTTTTTCTTTTGGTTTAGCTCCAGCATAAAGAACATAAGGTGTATTTAGAGTTTTATTTAAAGCTTTATCAAAACTTATCAGTTCTCGTCTGTTACTTCTTTTATTAATTGAACTAACTCTTTCATAGTTGCCTTTGTGTAAATAAGAAAATACAAAAAGAATAAAGTGCGTGATGGATAGAAATAGAAATCCATTTCCATTTTGTATTGCCTTCTCTATTTAGTAAAAAACAGGCTGTCTCCAAAGAATCAATTGCATTTTCAGTATGGTCAAAATATGCAAGCTCTCCTTTGCTATTAATTTTTGTAAAATTTAGAGGTGCATTTTCCATATTAGAAGCCAAATTTTTTCCTAAAATAATTATATGCTTTGTTTATATCCTTTGTTTTTTTCTCAGCAATTTCTTTAAACTCATCGCCAAGATGTTCAACTTTATCTGGATGATATTTTCTAATTTCTTCTTTGTATGCTTTCTTTATTTCATCAACTGATGAATTCCTATTGATATTTAAAATTGTATAAAAATATTCTTCCGTATTCTCATCATATTTAATTTCTTCAAATTCTTTTTGTGAATCTTCATTTGTTTTTGATGAGGATTCTTTATTGAAGGTTTGCGAATCCGATTTAGAATTTATATTTGGAGTAACTTTTGATGAACTCACCACGCCGATGATTATTAATATTCCAATCCCAAGACGTATAAAAAATGAAAGGGGAGTGAATGTGCCAATATTAATTACAATTATTGTATCAACAATGAAAAGGAGTAAAATAATCCAGAATAGAAAATATTTCCCTTTGTTTGCATAAAAAGCACAAATAACAAATGCCGCTGTTTCAAAAATTGTTAAAGATACAGCGGATCCGCTAATTACATCTGCAACGCCAAAGAATAAAATAATTATAGCAGAAATGGAAGCCCAAATAATTATTCCTTTGCTTGCTACATTTATTCTGTGTAAGTGAATTGAATCGTTATTCATTCGCTTTTGGTTTATCTGGATTCTTCAAAGCATTTGCAACCGTAAAGGCTAAAATTGCATAAATAATGTGTCCTCCGGGTTGCGTAGGTTGATTATTACTATGTTGTATGGCTACACCAATAAATAGAAAAACAATTGCACAAACAATCGCAATTGCCCAACGATATTTTGCTATGTTTTCTGGAACTTCATCTTTCCAAAGTGCATATCTGATTCCATAAACGATAGCTGTTATTATAGCGATGATTATAATATTAACTAACATTACGACTCCTTTTAATTATATGGCTAACTATTAATTATACTGCACTAATTATTAATTTCCGGAATATATTTATGCGTGCAGCTGCATAAATACATTCCGTTTTGATTAAATAAATTTCGATTTCAGGATATTTAAAAATATTCTGCGCATATATATAATCTCTTTGGATGCTCCTGTATGTGTTCTTGCTTTATTATAATTTGGTGGATTTCATCCGGACGTTTCACCCTTACTCATCCCAGATCTTTAGGTTTGTAGTAATTAGCTGCAATAACTTACTATATTACATATACTTATGCAATAATTATTTCTTTTGTCTTTTCTTAATTCTCCTTTCTACTCAAGCTTTTATTTAAGCAGATTTACTTTAAAAATTCATCAGCTGCGAGGATTCAGTATCAAGCATTTTTTTTATTTTTTGAATTGTCAGCGGGGCGCTTCCTTCAAAATGGTTATTAACATTGATGTAAAGATTTACATCTTTATTTTTTATTTCCATAATCATCTGTTTTAACCGTGAGATTTGTTCATCGCGGTTAACATAAATCCGGTTCCAGTTTTCACCGCTTATTTTTTCTATCCCTTTTCTATCAGGTCCGTGCAGACGAATAACTGTAAAATTACGGATGTAATCTTTGAACTTGTTAAAGGTATCAACAATCGGCGGCATGAAATATCCTTCAAGAAAAACATGCGCAAAGTTCATATCATTCAATGCACGGAAGTATGCTTCATTCAGATAATTCGGATTCCTTAGTTCTATTGCTATAGGGGGACAGTTACCCGGTATTGCTGCACAAAACTGCTGCAGCTTTAACTGGAAATGCTGAAGACTTTGCATCTTCTGTTTGTTGAGATATTCAAACTGAAACATTAAACAGCCGATATTTTTTTCAACCGGTTTTAGTGTTAAAAGAAATTCTTCAAACAATTCAACTGATAAAAAATATGGATTCTGTTCGTTTGATTTGTAATAATGCGTAAGTGTTAATGAGTTAGGTACCTTAATTGTAAAAAGAAAATTCTTTGGAACAGAGTTTTTATATTCAGTTACTTCTTCACCCGGCAGCTTTACCTTACTGCCAAACAAAGACCAGAACCACTGATCAACTTCAACCGTATCAAAGTGTTTTGAGTATTCTTTTAAATAATTAATAGGATGTATATCGGGATAAATAATTCCTTTCCAGGAATCATACTTCCATGAACATGTACCGAATTTTATAAATGACATAGGTAATGAAAAATTATGACGGTTTACAAATCAAAGATGTAATCTTTTTCTGTTTCATTCAACTATTTTTCCGAACGCGGATTTCTTATTCGTCTGAATCTGAAGAAATTTATTTCTTTCCGATGGTTTACCAGTAATTAAACTATAAAAATAAAAAACCCGGCGGGGAACCGGGTTTTTGAGTACGTTCTCATCAAAAGGCTGGGGTAACCGATTGAAAGTACTCAAGCTTACTATACTGTAGGGTATTTTAAATTTATAATATCCTTACGAATTTCACAACTATATCAGACTGTTTATCAAATTTGCCAGTTCAGCATAATCAATGGGCATATATATATAAGTTAACCATTCAGACGGAACACAGAATTCTGGAAATCGGGAAGTAATTACAATCTTATGAATATTTAATGCTTTTACAATTGGATTACTATCCTCATATTTTTGACATGTAATAAAAATATCTGCGGGTCTGAATTTTAGATAGGGCAGTTCGAAAATGGAAATGGATTTAATTGATATTCCTGTTTTTTCTAAATATTTGATAATATCAAGCTCAAGCAGTTTGTTCAACAGAAACGAATATACCATGGTGCAGCCTTGTAGTTATTTTTCGGCGTAAAGCGTTCCGCGAGCAGTGAAACTGATAGGATGATACCACCGCTGATTTATTCGTAATACGTCTTAAAGGAAAACTAAGAACCGGAAATATAGAAAGCAATAGGGAAATACCTTAGTTCAATCGCAATTGTTGTACACTATTCTCAATCTACAATAGGTTTTATACGGCAGATAGAATTAATTTTTTCTGCTGATCAGAAGGGAATATTATACTGCTGCTACCCGGCTATGCCAGGACTGTTAATTATGTATGTGTATTTCAGCCCCTCGTAAAAAATCCGGATAAATAATATGCAATGATTATTGCACATAATGACAGAAATAAATTCGAGCTGATATTCATAAAAGCATAAAGAAATTCGGAATCACGTAAAAGATTAATAGTTTCAAACGAAAAGGCAGAAAAGGTTGTAAATCCACCGCAAAAACCAATTGTTAAAAATAATTTAATCCCGGGTGAAATGAGTTCACGTGAATCTAAAAAGAACAGAACAAAGCCAAGTATAAAACTTCCGGCTATATTTACAGATAAAGTTCCATAGGGGAATGAGGAAGGCAAAACTTTTTGAACCGCACCGGACATCCAGTAACGAAAAACCCCGCCAAAGGCAGCACCCAAAGCAACTATCAGAGAATTGTACATAAATAACTCCTACTTGTTTTTAATTAATCTGAGGCAGGAGTTATCAGACCTCGCTTTGAGGACGGTTAAAGGCGAACTCCATCGCTGGCACAAATTTAAGTTTTTCAAAAATATTTAACAATTTAGTCTTTATGCTTAATTAGCAATAAACTGTAAAGGCAATTTTCAATTTCAGGTTCTATCATTTTTTATTGTATTGATTAGTAAGATTGTAGAAAGCAGCTGCTTTTCAATATAAGAGTTTGATTACTTTTTGTTTATTAAAGAATAAGAGGGAGTTAGCCGGGATTATTTTTAATGCAGCAGCTCAATCAGAAGATTTTTTCCGGGGAAGTTGTTAAGTTGAGCTGCGTAAAAGGGAATAACTACTTCAATAAAAATGAATAAAGATAAATCAGCGCTGATCAAAGAGTATTTTCACAAAGTGAATAATGCTAATAAAGAGCATACCAAAAAGGAAGCATTTAAGGATTTGCTTAACAGGCTTTATGCTAATGATAAAGAAATTCTCCGGCTTATTGATAAAATTACTCTCGGTGCCGAAAGAACTGTTCTTAATATTCCGCGCAAGGATAAAATCCATAAAGGGAGTGCCGATACTCTTTACAACAAAATAATAATTGAGTTTGAGAATAATCTTAAAACAACCCTCAGCCATGCCAAAGAACAGCTTGCCGGTTATATGCTCGGGCAATTCAGAGCGGGTGAAGGTTATAATTTTACCTTAATTGCTTCGGATTTTATTAACTGGAAAGTTTTTGCTCCGGATGTTTCTTCAATTGAAAGGATTGAAGAACTCAGGGAAGACCAGGTGGTCCTTAACGAAATTAAGAGCGCTTCTTTTGTTTTGACCGAGAGGAATGACGGGGAATTTTATTACTGGATTGACAGGTTCCTGTTTAAAGAAGAAAAGCAGAAGGCTACTTTAAAGAGAATAGAGGAAGCATTCGGCTACCAGGGAAATATTTTCATTGAATCTTTCCGGGAACTTAACAACTGGTTTACTGAAGCAAAAAAATTTGGCGAAGTACAGGTTTCTTATGAGCAGTGGAATAAATTTTTAAGCATTGCCTATGGCTCATTTGACGGCAGTGAAAAAGTTTTTCTCATTCATACCTATCTGAGCGTTTTCTCCAAGATGCTTGCTTACAGCATTGTATCAAATGATGATTATATAGATGATACTGAATTAAAAGGCATTCTTGACGGAACTATTTTCCACAGGTACAACATCCGGAATTTTGTTGATAATGATTTCTTTCACTGGATTAACACCGAAAGAAGTTTCAACAATCTTAAAAAAGTCTTCCGCTTAATTGCACAGGAGATTTCCAATTTTGATTTTGAAAATGTAGATGAAGATATACTTAAAGGTGTTTACCAGGAACTAATTGATATTGATACAAGACATGCACTCGGCGAATATTATACTCCCGACTGGCTTTGCGAAAGAATTGTAAAAGAATTTCACTTTACGTCCGAAGGACCAGGCAAAACAAGTAAAATACTCGATCCCGCCTGCGGAAGCGGTTCTTTTTTAAGAGCAGCAATTCACCGTATTAAAGAATTGAATCCTGATGTTACTGTTGAAGAATTAAGTGATAATATTTACGGAATAGATATTCACCCGCTTAGTGTGCAGATTGCAAAAACAACTTTGCTTATTGCATTAGGCAAAGAAGTAATAAATGCAAAGAAGCCGGTTCATCTTAATATTATTCTTGCAAATACTTTGCTTGCACCGGAAGGAGTTGAAAATTTATTCGGCGGAGAGTTCCGGATGAATATTGATAAGGAAAAATATCTTCTTACAACACAGGTGCTTGATGATGTAGGTATGTTTGATGAAGCTTTAAGCATCTGCGATGACCTTGCCGAACAAACAATGGGCAGGAAAAAAGAAACCGAAGAAGTGTTTGAAAATATTTTCAGAAGACATTTTTCCAAAGGCGGAATAAACCCGCAGATAATAGAGAGCTTTTATAAAATTTATACAGGATTAAAAACCGTTAAGGAAAAAGGAAGAGACAGCATCTGGAAATTTATTGTACAGAATTTATATAAACCATATTTCCTTTCAGGTAAATTTGATTATGTAATAGGCAACCCGCCATGGTTTACTTACAGTTCAATTAGAAATGAAGATTACCAGGATGTTCTTAATGTTCTAGCAGATAAATATGAAGTTAAGCCTGTTAAAGTTGCAAACTTTCCTCATCTTGAAATAGCTGCAATCTTCTTTGCTTACTGCAGCAGTTATTTTCTGAATGATAAAGGTAAGATTGCTTTTGTATTGCCAAGAAGTTTTTTTAGTGCCGACCACCACGATAATACAAGAAGCGGTAAAGCAAAAGGATTTAAGATTACACAAATATGGGACCTTGATGAAGTATCACCTCTCTTCAGAATTCCAAGCTCTGTTTTCTTTGCCGAAAAGCATAATAAAAAATCAGTCCCGCTGAATGGAGTACCGGGAATTAAATTTTCCGGTAAAGTAAGTAATGAAAGTAATACTGATTTAATTCCTGAAGAAAAAAATGTTAAGTGGTATTACGTTAAACAGGGGAAAGCTTCTGCTATATCGAGTAAGAAAACAAAATCAAATGCTTTAGAGAATCCATACAAAAAACATTTCAGGCAGGGAGCCACAATTGTTCCCCGCGCTTTTTATTTTATTGACATCGACCTGCCTGTTGGCAAGGCAAGCCAAGACTATCCAAAAGATTTTAATGATAGAATAATTAATATAAAAACCTCGGAAGCAATTAAAGCAGATGCTAAGAAACCGTGGAAAGGAATTGAACTTAAAGGAAAAATAGAAAGCAGATTTATTTTTAGAACTGCACTGGCAAAAAGTATTTTACCATTTGCTTTATATAAACCTGATCTGGTTGTTCTTCCTGTTTTAATTGAAACGAACCAGGAAAATAAAAAAGAAATAAAACTTCTCTCTGCAAATGAGTTAATGCAGGAAGGATATTTAAATGTATCAAGATGGTTTAAGAATGTTGAAAACATCTGGGATATAAATAAAACAGAAAAGAATGAAAAGATAACAAGTGAAAATTATCTGAATTGGCAGAATAAATTGACGGATCAAAAAATTGATAAGCCCTATTTGGTTTTATATAATACTTCCGGAAAAGATGCTAATTGCACAATTGTTGAAAGAGAAAAATTAGATTTAGAATTTTTAGTAGATCATAAAAATTATTTACTTGCTTTAGAACAGCGAGATGAAGCTCTTTATATTTCTGCTATTTTGAATTCTAGTATTCCGAATAAAATGATGAAAGATTTTCAATCAAGAGGTTTATTTGGAGAAAGAGATATTCACAAAAAAATACTCGACATTTATTTTCCCCGGTTTGATGAAACAGACGAGATACATATAAGACTTGCAGAAATAAGCGAGACAGCACACAAAAAAGCATCAGAATATTTACAAAACAATCCGCCGCAAAAACAACTCACAGCAATCCATCTCGGCAGACTGCGTCTGCAAATAAAGAAACACCTCTCACAAGAGATGAAAGAGATAGATAAGCTGGTTAAGAAGGTGGTGGGGTGAAAAAGATAATTTTGATTTTAAAACCAAAAACCAGGTATCATTACAAAGCCGAAGCTAAGTAAGAGGAATTACCGGGTATGACAGTATCACCTGCCAAAACATTTACATGTTTTTGTTGGCAGAAGCGAAACAAGGATAACTTTTGAAGGCGAAATTCTATCTGGACACTTAGAGGCAGATAAACTAAAATCGTTAAGAGAATGGCTAAAAAAAAGACAGGATGAATTAAATGATTGCTGGGAAAAAGCAATAAGAAAAGAACCAATTGAAAGGATTGAACCATGACACCAAGTATGTTAATTGAACGTGCTGTTTATTTAGGAAATTTTATAATTCTCTTTGAAACGCAAGATGGTGAAATGAGAACTATTGATTTCAAACCTCTTCTAAGCGGTTTTATGGGTGCTTTCGATAGTCTTAGAAATGAAGAAGTTTTTAAGAAATTTTATGTTGATACAGGTATTTTAACCTGGGACGTTGACTTACCTAAAAAGAGTGATAAGCAAATAAATCAATTTGATATCGCACCTGAATATATTTTTGAAAATAGTACCCCTGTAGTTATGGATAAAGGGGAATACCGCATTAATGTTACCCAAAACATGTAATACTCTTGAAACAAACGAATTGTATTTAAAACTTGCAGAATTAAGCAAGACAGCACACAAAAAAGTATCAGGATATTTACAAAACAATCCGCCTCAAAAAGAACTCACAGCAATACAGCAAGAAAATTTCAACTCATCCCAACCCTTCTCTTATAAAGAGAAGGGCTTGTTGGTGGAACGAACTTTACATTTTTTTATGCTGACAAGGAAAATTAATATTAAGTTTTATAATTATAATAAAGTCTCTCTCTTTTTAAGAGAGAGATTTAGAGAGAGTTCTTTAAAACACTATTACCCAACCATTTATAAAAAAGATTTAATGAGCTTTAATAATAAAACTAAGCTGACAGAAATTGCAAAAACAGTCTGCAGAGAATTAAGAAAAAATTCTACTAATGCAGAAAGAATTTTTTGGGAGAATGTCCGCAATAAAAAATTCAATGGGAAGAAGTTTTACAGACAACATCCAATCTATCACGATATTACAGGAAGGGAAACTTTCTTTATCGCAGATTTCTTTTGCCATTCAGAAAAATTAATTATTGAACTCGATGGAAAATACCATCAGTACAGACTGAAAGAAGATAATGAAAGAACAGAAATTCTAAATCAATTGGGATTGAGAGTAGTAAGATTTAGTAATGATGAAATTATAAATGATTTAAATAATGTTTTATTAAAATTAAAAAAACAGTTATCTACCGAATTAGAAAATTCTACTTTTGTGAAAACACTTTAACTCATCCCAACCCTTCTCTTACAAAGAGAAGGGCTTTTTGGTGGAACGAACTTTACATTTTTTATGCTGACAAGGAAAATTTATTATTTGCTAAAAATCACCTGGAAAAATTCATTTCATAAAAGAGAAAGGAATTCTTATGGACTCGACTGAACATCTGATGAAAATGCTTTATGGTTTTTTGGATAAAATCGGTGAATATAAAATTGAACAAAAGAAAACTTCAATTCATATAACAAACGGTCGTGCATTCATTGGACT
The DNA here is from genome assembly GCA_044507695.1 of Ignavibacteriales bacterium. Lineage (GTDB taxonomy): Bacteria > Bacteroidota > Ignavibacteria > Ignavibacteriales > Ignavibacteriaceae > JBIQJD01. The sequence goes on from JBIQJD010000015.1 coordinate 11,826, forward strand.
TCATCCCAAAAAGAGTTACCTCGGAGTAAATATAGTTCTTAACCGTCCTAAAGCTTCTCCGGCAGCAGATAAAGTTGAGCAGGTATCTGCAAACAGATTTCATCATTTTTATAAAATTACCGGTACCAAAGAAATGAATAAATCATTTGTTAATCTTCTCAGCGAAGCATACGATCTCACACAAAAAAAATAACAGAAGAAGGGATTTTTGGTGGAACGAACTTTACATTTTTTATGCTGACAGGAAAAATTTATCAGGCTGCTAAGAATCACCTGGAAACATTCATTTCCTGAATAAGCTGGAAAACCATACCACATATCCCTGGTCTTTCGGGATGAGTTAGTTCTTGGCTGTTGATTCCTTCATTAAAATACCGTCATAATCCACTTGCCTTTTTGTAACCATTGTTATATTTTGGTGCTCAAACGTTCACCTATTTATAAATGAAAATATTCTCAAACAGGAACTATATTATGAATTTCGGCGAAAAGTTTTATTCCAGGCGCCTGAAAAGAATTGTTCACCCGGGGGAAGATATTTACCTGCAGGAACTTAAACATAAGCTGGAAGAGGAAATTAAATTTTACAGAACTGCCGGGTGCGGTTCTGCAGGCTGCAATCCTCAGGAATTAAATATCAGGAATGAACTCAACCGGTTGAACAATTTATTAAATTCTTAAAAACATGTTTTTCAAGGCAGCGGTTGAGACTGTCAGCATTTTGTATTCAACGCAGTAATTTCCAACATATCTCTCTCTTTGAGGAGAGAGATTACAAGAGTGAGGTTCTTCCTGAAAAGAAAAGAATTTAAATCGAGGCTCTTCAAAAGGAAAATTAGTCCGGATGATTTAGACTACTGGTTTTACCTTTACGCAGATATATTATACAGGTTAAAACAGTTAACCGATTTGAATTGTCCGTGTACATACTGCAGGGCGGAAAAAACCAAACTGAACGACCTTTGCTGCCAGATTGAATCGGGCCGTTATATTCCGCCTCATCCCAAAGCACCTAATATAACCAGGGAAGGCAATTGCGGCAGACGCCTGGGACCGGCAGCGTGAAAACATCCAGGAATTCACTTTTTACTTATTAAAGAAATCGAAACAAATAATCAGACAGCAGCAGAAATATTTAAGTTTTAGAGATTTATTTATAATAGGCAAAGAATTCATTTTACCCGGTTTATATGAGTCCTATTGAATTTATTTTTAAAAGGAAATTTAAAAAGGAAGAATCATTTATCAATAATAGCGGAGTTGCTTATCCTGGTGTCTGATTTACGGGGTACGGTTCACTATATCCTGAATTACTATTAGCCATCTATTGGTCATCTATTGGTCATCTATTAGTCATCTATTTTACTCCTGTTATATTCACGGGAACTATATGAATTATCTTATTCGTAATCTTTTTTTCTAAAAGAAATTCAAAAGCTGATACTGGTCTTTGTGATTAGCGGCCTGTTGTTTTTTGGAATAAATTGCATCCGGCAAAATTGTTTTAAATTATATAAGAAAATTTATCCTTAATTATTAACTTAGGTATCAGATAGAAAACCATAATACAAGCAGGTGAAATAATGAAACAAAATAAGATTTTCTTTACTGCTATTTTTCTCTCACTCTCTCTTTTATTTATCTCCTGTTCAACTGTTCCTATTACGGGAAGGAAGCAGTTAAGCCTTGTACCTTCCAGTCAGATTCTTGCAATGAGCTTTCAGCAGTATGATGAATTCCTCAATGAAAGCAAGGTTGATAACTCATCCAGCCAGGCTCAGTTGGTTAAAAGGGTGGGGCAGAGAATTCAAAAGGGAGTTGAGCAGTATTTTGCTGAGCACGGTCTCTCTGAAGAACTGAACGGTTATCAATGGGAGTTTAACCTGGTTGAAAGTCCTGAAGTAAACGCATGGTGCATGCCCGGCGGCAAGGTGGTTGTTTATTCGGGAATTTTGCCTGTTACACAGGATGAAAACGGACTTGCAGTTGTGATGGGGCATGAGATTGCACATGCAATTGCCGAGCATGGAAATGAAAGAATGAGCCAGGGCTTACTTACTCAGCTTGGAGGAATGGCATTGCAGGAAGCAATTAAAAATGAACCGCAGACAACACAGCAGATTTACATGACTGCATTCGGTTTAGGTGCACAGATTGGAGTTCTGCTTCCTTTCAGCCGTACGCATGAGAGTGAGGCCGACAGGCTTGGATTGATTTTTATGTCAATCGCAGGTTATGATCCGAATGGTGCTGTAACTTTCTGGCAGAGAATGGCTGCTCAAAAACAGGGAGGATCACCGCCTGAATTTTTAAGCACTCATCCTTCGGATGAAACAAGAATCCGGAAGATCCGTGAGAACCTTCCGGAAGCAATGGGTTATTATAAAAAGTAATTTTTATTTGAATGCTGCTTCAATAAGAATCTTCTGCTGCTCGGCAGATGTTTTTGATGATCCGTATGCAGGACTTGCACATTCAGGTCTGGCTGAAAAGGTTAATTGCTGGCCTTTCGCCAGATCATTGGTTAATCTTCTCGATAAGAAATTCCATGCGCCCATATTCTGAGGTTCTTCCTGAACCCAGACAACTTTTTTAGCATTCGGATATGAAGCAAGTATTTCCCTGATCTGATCTGATTTATATGGATAGAATTGTTCAACTCTTACAATTGCAGTATCATCAATATTGTTATCCGTTCTGTATTTCAACAGGTCGTAAAACACTTTTCCGCTTGTAAGAATTATTCTCTCGATAAATTTCTTCTTCTCAACAGAACCATCATCAATCACTTCATGAAAATGTCCGTTTATGAAATCGCTCTTGGAAGATTTCGCTTCAGGATGCCTTAACAAACTTTTCGGAGTCATTATCACAAGCGGTTTTCTTTCAGCATGTTTTATGTGTCTCCGCAGCAAATGAAAATACTGCGCGGGAGTAGTAAGATTGCAGACACACATATTATCCTGTGCACAAAGAGTCAGGAATCTTTCAAGCCTTGCACTTGAATGTTCCGGACCCTGGCCTTCATAACCATGCGGCAGAAGTAAAACAACGCTGTTAGGCAGTTTCCATTTTTCGTAAGATGCAGCAATGAAATTATCAATTATAACCTGAGCACCGTTTGCAAAATCACCAAACTGAGCTTCCCACATTACAAGTGCGAGCGGATCAGCGGTGCTGTAACCATATTCAAACCCCAGTACTGCTGCTTCTGAAAGAAGACTGTCCAGCGCTTCAATCTTTGCCTGCTCAGGAGAGATGTGGTTTAATGTGATATATTCTTCTCCAGTATTTATATCTGTAAGAGCAAGATGTCTCTGACTGAAAGTTCCGCGGACGCTGTCCTGTCCGCTTAATCTTACAGGTGTTCCTTCAATCAGCAGACTTGCAAATGCAAGTGATTCAGCAAAAGCCCAATCAGCATCCCCGCTATTTTGAGCAAGCTGTTTTCGTTTTTCAAGAAATTTTTTGAGTTTGGGATGAATAGCAAAATCTTTTGGAAGTGTAGTTATCTTTTCTACAATTGTATGCAATTCATTTTCAGAAATTGCAGTATCTTCAACCGGTTTAACCGCATTCATTTTTTCTGCTGAGACTGCAAGCGGAGCTTCTGTATTAAATTCTACATTTTTCTTTTTAATCTTATCAAATGCATTTGAAAGTCTGCGGTCTGTTTCCGCAGTCATTTCATCAATTTCATCACTTGTGAGTATATTATTTTTAACAAGGTGATTTGCATAAATCTCTCTTACAGAAGGGTGATTCTTTATTTTTTCATAAAGAAGCGGCTGGGTGAATCCCGGTTCATCCCCTTCATTATGACCGTGTCTTCTGTATCCAAACAAATCAATTACAACATCCTTGTTGAATTTCTGCCTGTACTCAAATGCAAGTTTGGCAGCCCAGAGAGAAGCTTCCGGATCATCTCCGTTTACATGAAAGATAGGGGATTGAATCATCTTTGCAACATCTGTTGCGTATGTTGATGAACGGGCATCTTCGGGCGTAGTTGTAAATCCAATTTGATTATTAATAATTATATGAACTGTTCCGCCGGTTCTGTATCCTTTTAACTGGGAAAGATTAAGAGTTTCGGCAACAATTCCCTGGCCCGCAAATGCTGCATCTCCATGAATGAGAAGCGGCATTATTTTTTTATGTTCTTTATCGTGTGCCCGTTTTTGTTTGGCTCTTACAATTCCTTCAACAACCGGATTAACCCATTCAAGATGGCTTGGGTTTGATGCAACTGAAACAGTAACTTCTTTACCGGTTCTTGTTTTGTATTTTCCTGTTGCTCCAAGATGATATTTCACATCTCCTGATCCTTCAATAGAATTAGGATCTGTTATATCTTCAAATTCAGAGAAGATTGATTCATATGGTTTGCCTATAATATTTGCAAGCACATTCAATCTTCCGCGGTGAGCCATTCCAAGTACAACTTCCTGTATATCCTGGCTGCTTGCTTCGTTAAGAAGAAGATCAAGTACGGCAATTACGGTTTCCGAGCCTTCAACAGAAAATCTTTTATGCCCTATAAACCTGTTATGAATGAAATGTTCAAAACTTTCTGCAGCAATTAATTTTTTAAGAATTTCTTTCTTTACTTCAGCAGGAAAATCAGGTGTATTTTTAACAGGCTCCATCTTGCTTTGCAGCCACATCTTCTCTTCCGGATTTTGAATGTGCATATATTCAATTCCGATTTTATCACAATAAGTTTTCTGAAGTATTTCAAGAATATCACGCAGCTTTGCAGTACGCAGTCCGCTAAAACCGCCGGTTATGAATTCCCTGTCAAGATCCCACAAAGTTAAATTATAATTTGCCGGATCAAGTTCAGGGTGATAAGGACATGCAGAACCAAGCGGATCAAGATTTGCGAGAAGATGACCTCTAACCCTGTACATATTAATCAATTGAAGTACACGTGCCTGCTTTTCAACTTCTTCAGTATTAATATGCCCGTTTGAAATTCCCGGCTGGTAATCTGTTTTCCATTCAAGCGGAAGAAGAGGAATTTTAAGTGAATCAAAAATTTCCTGATAAAAATTATCTTCGCCTAAAAGAAGATCATGGATTGTTTTTAAGAATAATCCTGATTCAGCACCCTGAATAATTCTATGATCATACGTGCTGGTGATGTTCATTATCTTGCTTATGCCAAGAGTAGAAATTGTTGACTGGCTCATCGCCTGGTATTCAGCAGGATATTGAATTGCGCCGGTGGCAATTATTGCGCCCTGTCCAAGCATCAACCGCGGTATGGAAGAAACGGTGCCGATTGTTCCGGGATTTGTTAAAGTTAATGTTGTTCCTAAAAATTCTGATGGATCAATCTGTCCTTTTCTCGAGCGGTGAACCAGATCTTCATAAGCAATTACATATTCTTTAAAGGACATTTTATCAGCAGCTTTAATATTCGGAACTATTAATGAGCGTGAGCCGTCTTTTTTTTCAATATCAATTGCAAGTCCAAGATTTAAATTTGCACGCTTAATTACGTGAGGTTTTCCGTTTATAATTGTAAAAGCATAATTTATAACCGGGTTTGATTTTACGGCTTTAATTATTGCCCAGCCAATCAAATGTGTAAACGATATTTTACCCTGGTTTACTTTCTTTAAATACTGATTAATAGTTGTACGGTTTTCTTCAAGAAGTTTAACCGGAATTGCACGTTGAGAAGTGGCAACAGGAACAGTTAAACTGTTATCCATATTTTCCAGAATTCTTGCCGCACTTCCGGCAATTACCTGAACTTCATCCTGTTCAAGCGGTTCAGGCATCTTAACTGTTTTGCTGCTAGGTGCATTGTTGTTTTTATTCTTTCCGTTTGCAGTATCGCTTACATTTCCAAAAAAATTCTGCCATTGCTCGGGTACTTCGCTGGGATTATTCTGAAACTGTTTATAAAGATATTCTACAAACCAGGTATTGGCTCCAAATTTCTCAAGTTCTTCCTGCTGCTGTTTAGTTAGATCGCTCGTTTTCATTATGATCTTTTTATATTAATTTTTATTGGGATTTAATTAGTAAATTTATGAAAGAATTCTGATAGTAAACAACTGCATTACATATCTATCTTTTTAGTTTTTACAGAATTTAACAAATCTTTGAACTTATAGTAAGTTCATTTATTTAACTTAGAGTGAATATATGATAGACAGCAAAGAGCTTGCCATACTGCGGAGAAATTATTCAAAGCAGGTTTTAACAGAATCAAGTGTTAATCAAAATCCGTTTGAGCAGTTTTCAAAATGGATGAATGAAGCATTGAGTGCTGAAATTATTGAGGCAAATGCAATGGCGCTTGCAACTGCAGATAATAATGGAACTCCTTCAGTGCGGATTGTTCTTTTAAAAGGATTAGATGAAAGAGGTTTTGTCTTCTTTACAAATTATGAAAGTGCAAAAGCAAAAAATCTTATTGAAAATCCAAAAGCTTCTCTTTTATTTTTTTGGAGAGAACTTGAACGACAGGTCAGAATTTCGGGAACCGTGGAGAAAACGAGCAGGGAAGAATCAGAAGCATATTTTAAAACAAGACCGGCTGCAAGTAGGATTGGTGCTTGGGCATCAAAACAAAGTAGTATAATTCCTGACAGAGAATATCTTGAAAATAAATTTGAAGAATATAAAGCGATGTATCCTGATGATTCAATTCCGCTCCCGCCGTTTTGGGGCGGATTCAGAGTTATTCCGGAGAAAATAGAATTCTGGCAGGGAAGAGAAAGCCGGCTTCATGATAGAATTTGTTATCTAAAAGAAGATGGAAATTGGAAGATTGTAAGATTATCTCCGTGATTTAAATTTTCTTATATATTCTATCTTCTGTTTTTTAAAAGTTTTGCTTTCATTACAGGCGATTCCAGAACAAACGAACGCACGGAGATTGAAGTAATAATTATTATTCCTCCGATTATTGCTATAATTGATGGCACTTCTCCGTACCACACAAAAACCCAAACCGGATTTAAGACCGGTTCAATCATTCCAATTAATGAAGCTTCAATTGCGTACACTCTTTTTAATCCGTAACTAAAAATTGCATAAGCCAGACCAATCTGAAAAATTCCTAAAAAGGTTACCATCCACAAATCGGAAAATGAGATTGCGGAGATTTCAACTATTGCCGGTATTCCTGCCAGGGCGATAATAATGTTGCCGTAAAATATTGAACTGAACTGGTAATCAGTTTTATTCTTTCTCATTCCAAGCAGAAAAGCAGCAAATGCAATTCCGGATAGAAGTGCAAGTAAATTTCCGTATACCCGTCCGGGAGAAAGTTCTCCCATAAAAAATAAAGTCATTCCTATAAAACATAGGATGATAGTGATGATGTTTATTTTTTCATAGGTAGTTTTGTTTATGATTGGTTCAAAAATTAAAATGTAAATTGGTGCAGTGTATTGAAGGAATATTGCGTTAGCTGCAGTTGTTTCCTTTGTTGCGTAAACAAAAAGAATTAGTATAGCCGCATAAAACAATGCGTTAATGAATGTGAACCAGTTTACTTCCAGCAGTTTCTTTTTAAATATAAAGATGAAAACCAGCGCGGCAAATAATGAACGGTAGCTTGAAATCTGCAGCGGTGTGAGAGTGATAAGTTTTATAAAAATACCGCCGGTGCTCCATAAAACTGCAGCAGCAAGAATCGCTAAGATTCCTTTTTGATGTTCCGGCAATTGCTTCATATTTTTTTCGGATATTTACGGCACAAATCTAACAAGAAGAGATGCTTTTCAAAATTCATATTCCGGATAAACATTAATTTAATTGCGGATAATTTTTCTGCGGATAATTATGTCTTTCCGTCTGGAGTTATCAAACATTAATTTTTCCGGCAAAGATTTTTTATCTTGCAGCAAAATTTTTACAACTAACTGCTCTGATGAAATACAAATACAATCCGCCTTACCTTGTAAAAAAAATATTCCGCAGTTTTCAGTGGGAGAGTAAATGTAATAAAGCCCTGCTTACGTTTGATGATGGTCCAATTCCTCAAACAACTGAATTAATCTTAAAGAAATTAAATGAGGATAATTTGAAAGCAGTTTTCTTTTGTGTGGGAGATAATATCAGAAAATTTCCTGATCTTGCTGAAGCAATAATTAGTGAAGGACACACAATCGGCAATCACACTTTTAATCATAAAAAATTAACGGGAATGAACAGGGAAGAATCAATTAAAGAAATAGTTTCATTCAATAATTTATTGCAAGATAATTTTAATTTTAAAGTAAAATATTTTCGTCCGCCCTACGGCAGATTTAATTTATCAACATCATTCACCCTGAAAAAAATGAACCTGCAAAATGTAATGTGGTCATTACTCACTTATGATTTTAAAAATGATTTCAGTGTTGTAAAATCTTCTGTGAATTATTATCTGAAAAATAATTCAATCATTATTTTGCATGACAGTATCAAATCATCCTCAATTATTTCAGATTCGATTCAATATATAATTGATTCTGCTGTTTTGAAGAATATTCAATTTGGAAAGCCTGAAGAATGTTTGAGATAGTTTTTCTCACCTTTATCAGCTTTTATTTTTTTATTACTGTTTATTTATTAAACGGAATTAAAAAATCATTTCCGCAAATTTCTGATTCTGAACTTCCTGCATTAACTGTAATTGTTGCTGCCCGAAACGAAGAGAAAAATATTCCTGAATGTTTAAACTCATTAAACAGATTAAATTATCCGCCGGGCAAATTAGAAATAATTTTAGTTGATGATTTCAGCACAGATAATACTGGAAAAATTATTGATGCGTTTATTTCAGGTAAAACTATCTTTAAAAAAATTTTTCCTGATGAAACGTTGAAAATCCCGATAGGAAAAACGAGAGCAGTTGCTTCTGCAGTAAAGGCTGCAGGCGGAGAAATAATTTTACTTACTGATGCGGATTGTTCTGTTCCTGCTGATTGGGCGCGTTCAATTGCCGGATATTATCTAAAAGATATTGGAATGGTTAATGGTTTTACAACTCAGGCTGCTGACAATTTATTCCAGGGAATGCAGGCAGTAGATCTTGTTTATCTCATTTCAGCGGCTGCCGGAATGGCAAACAATAACAATTCTGTAAGCTGCATTGGAAACAATATGTCTTTCAGAAAATCAGCTTATTATGAAGCAGGCGGATATGAGAATATTCAGTTCAGTGTTACGGAAGATTTTATACTTCTCAAATCAATCAGCAGATTGAAAAAGTATAAAATTATATTCCCGTTAAATCCGGCTTCACTTGTAATCACTAAACCGTGCAGATCAATTAAAGAATTGTTCCGGCAGAAAAAAAGATGGGCAGTTGGCGGAATGAATATTAATCTTAATGGATTCTTAATTATGTTTACTGCTGCTGCAGTTAATATTTCAGTTCTTTTAACTCCTTTATTTTTCTCAGCTGTATCTTTATATTTGGCGGTCTTTAAGTTAGCAATTGATTTTTTCCTTTTGATGCTTGTACATCAGTCACTGGGAATAAAAAAGAATCTTAAATACTTTTTCTTTTTTGAAATTTACTACATCATTTATACAATCATTCTTCCAATATCGGTAGCAATTAGCCGCAAAGTTATCTGGAAAGGAAGAAGTTATTAATCACTGAGCGGAAATTAAATGCGAATTAGTTTTGTTCTTCTTATTGCCTTATTCAGTTTTATTAATTTATCAGCTCAATCTTCTGTTTGGTTTCCTTCCGGATTAAACATTCAGCCATTCACCGCAAATATGCTGGAACCTAAAGCAGGTTTTTCATACATACTCGGCAGGAGTGAACTCCGGCTTGATATTGGCTCTTCTGCTGATATATATCATTTAAAAAAAGATAACACTGTTCTATCTTTCGGCGCTGATTTATTTACTTATACAAGATTAAGAGGAGAAAGGGAATTTCACTTTCCGGTTGAAACCATTGATTATCTTTTTGGTGTTAACGGTGGATATAAAATTTCAGATGCAGAAAATGAATATGGTTTTCGTTTCAGGCTGAGCCATATCTCTGCTCATTTTGTTGATGGACATTATGATTATGACATTAACGGATGGAGAAACGGAAGAACTCCGCGCGTTTACAGCAGAGAGTTTATTGAAATTTTTCCTTTCTTTAAATCCGGAAGTTTCAGAACTTACACAGGATTAACATACCTGTTTCATACTTCTCCAAAAGTTTTTGGAAAAGGGATTTATCAACTGGGATTTGATTATTTCTTCACAGGAATTTCAGATTCATTTTCTCCGTTTGCAGCGCTTGATCTGAAACTTCAGAAGCAGAATAAATTTACAGGCAGCAGCATAGCATGTGCCGGAATAAAATTCGGCAGGTATGATGCAAAAGGGTTAAGCGTTCTTCTTTCTTATTACTCAGGAAAAAGCATTCATGGTGAGTACTTTGATTTGAATGAAGAATATTTTACAATCGGTTTAAATGTGGATTTGTAGAAATTATCTTTTAAAAATTATATAAATGTCAGAATCGCAGCAGGATTATTACCAATCATCTTACGTAAAACAGCAGAAGAAAAATAATTATCTTCTGCATATCGGATTATTCCTCATCACCTTTATTACCACAACAATTGCAGGTGCTGAATGGATGAGCGGAACAATCGGCCCGATGGATATAAAAGATATTCTAACCGGACTGCCATATTCAATTTCAATATTGTTCATAATATCCTGCCATGAATTCGGCCATTACTTTGCAGCCAGGTATCACAAGGTTGATGCAACACTCCCGTACTACATTCCTTTTCCATCTATTGCAGGCTTTTTGAATTTTGGTACAATGGGAGCTGTTATAAGAACCAAATCTCCGGTAAGCACAAATAAGGCAATGTTTGATATCGGAGTTGCCGGTCCGCTTGCAGGATTTGCGGCCTGCCTTGTGGTACTCATTTATGGATTCATGAATGTTCCTGGTAAAGAATATATTTTATCAATTCATCCGGATTATTTTTCACCTGAATACGGCAAGCAAGGCTTCAGCCTTGTTTTTGGTGATACGCTTTTATTTTCTTTTTTAAGAAACATCTTTGTTGACAGCACTCAATTCTTCCCGCCGATGTCTGAAATTTATCATTATCCTTTTTTGTGTGTTGGCTGGTTTGGTTTGTTCATCACTGCAATGAATATGATTCCCGTTGGGCAATTAGACGGCGGTCATATTGGCTACACAATGTTTGGTGAAAATCATTTTAAGATTGCCGTAATATCTTTCTCAATAATTTTTATACTTGGATTGATAGGAGTTATTGAAGCATTATTAAATATTTATATAGGATTTGGATGGATGGGTTGGCTGTTTTGGTCTTTCGTATTATTTTTTCTTATAAAGATTAAACATCCGCCAATTCCGGATAGTGCACGGCTTGATAAAACAAGGATGTTTCTCGGTTATCTCAGTTACTTTATTTTTATAATTTCTTTTTCACCAACTCCTTTTGAAATTGTGGCTGTGTTTTAAAATGCAGATTTTTTTACCTTGAGCCGCATACTTTATTAAGACAATATTTAACTCATGAAAATTTCATTACTTAGCATTTTTTCTGTTTTAATTCTTTTCATCTTTTGGGGATGTGAAAAAGAATTTGATAACATAGTTGATCAACAGAAAAGCTCATACCATGTGAGCAATATTTTTTCATTAACATTCTCTTACACTGCTGAAGATTCAAGTATTACAATGAGAATTTCTTTCTCAAATGATGATGGTGTTTCATCTGTATTTGCTGAGATAATTTCTTCCGATGGAAAAAAGCTGAACAAATCAAACATCATTTTATATGATAATGGAAATCAGCAGAATGGAGATATAACCGCAAATGATAAAACATACTCCGCGCGTTATCCTCTGAGCAGTGTAAATCCCGGCGGAACATACATAATTAATTACTATGTTCAGGATGTATCTGGAAAAACAAACAAGGCCGCAACACAATCATTTGAATATGATAACGGGCAGGCAAACGCTGCGCCGGTTGTTTCAAATCTTGTTGCGCCTGATACAGTAACTCTTAACACATCAGAAAAAACATTAATATTTCTTTCAGTAACTGTTACTGATGAAAACGGGCTTAATGATATTGAACGCGTTTTCTTCAATTCATTTCTGCCTGATGGTAATCCATCCTCCAATAATCCTTTTATCATGTTTGATAACGGAACTAATGGTGATCAATCCCCAGGCGATGGAGTTTATTCATTAATAATTGAATTGCCGCCGACCGGAGTGACACTTGGTAAATACCGCTGGGAGTTTCAGGCACAGGATAGAAGAAAATTCTTAAGCAATAAAATCATTCATAATATTGTTGTTAAATGATTATAAAAAAAATAATTGTTCTTTTATTGATTCTTTTTCCGATTAGTCTTTTTCCGCAGGCAGTACCTCAAAATTATTTTTTAGGGGAAAAAGAAAATCTTGCAAAGATAAATAATGTTAATGCTGATAATCCCGCCAGCAATTCAATAACAGATATTATTACAAACGGTAATACAATCTGGCTCGGTACAAGCAGGGGGGTGAGTTTATCAACTGACAGAGGGGCAACATGGACTAACTTTTACGGGCATGAAGCTTTCGGTACAAACAGCATTTCCGCAATCGGGTATGATAAATATTCAAATACTTTTTGGGCAGCAAAAGCATTCAGTACAGAATTGAATGATCAGAATGTGCAGACAGGCGGAGGATTAGCTTTTACAAGTGATAATGGATTAACATGGAACATAGTTCCGCAGCCGGTTGATGATCCCGCAGATTCTGTTTTGATTTACGGAATAAATGATGGTATAAATCTTCCTGGTGTACGCGCACTTCCGGTAACAGTTCCGCAGCAGAACCTAACTTTTGATATTGCGTTTACACCCGGCACTGTCTGGATTGCATCGTTTGCAGGCGGATTAAGAAAAAGTACAGATAACGGAAATACATGGCAGAGAGTTTTAATTCCTTCGGACAACGTAAATCAAATTACACCACAGGATACAATTAAATTTGCGCTTCAGCCTGTTCCGGGAAAATTCGGACCTGAAGGATATCTCAATCACCGCGTTTTTTCTGTTATCTCTGTTGATGATTCAACTCTGTATGTTGGTACAGCTGGTGGAATAAATAAATCAACAGACGGAGGAATAAGTTGGAAGAAATTCACTCATACAAACCAGGAAAATCCTATAAGCGGAAATTTTGTTGTTGCTCTCGGATATCATGAATTTGATAAAACAATCTGGGCAGCAACATGGCGTGCTGAAGGTTCAACAGAATTTTATGGTGTTAGTTCATCATCCGATGGCGGAGAAAACTGGAATACTTCTTTAGACGGTGAGAGGGTTCATAATTTTGGTTTTAAATTAAACAACGTTTTAGCTCCTGCAGATAACGGCGCGTTCAGAACTTCTGATAATGGAATTGTCTGGAGGCTGCCTTCATTTATCAGGGATTCAAATACAGGAATAGAACTACAATCAAATTTATTTTATTCTGCAGCATCAGAAGGGAATGATATCTGGCTTGGTTCTGCGGATGGTTTAGCACGGTTAAATGAATCAGGCGGTATAATGTGGAGCGGAAACTGGAAGGTATATGTAGCTTCACAGCCGCTTGCTTCCAAAACGGAAACGTACGCTTATCCAAACCCTTTCTCACCAAAACAGGAATTATTAAAAATTAAGTACAGTACCGGCGGAAAAAGTTCTCCTGTTACAATCCGCATTTTTGATTTTGGTATGAATTATTTAAGAACAATTATTCAAAATGCAGAACGGGGAGCTCCTGTTCATGTTGTAGATAATGAAAATCCTGATGCAGCCGGAGTAATTGATTACTGGGATGGCAGAGATGATAACGGAAACTTTGTTCCAAACGGTGTTTATTTTTACCGTGTTGAAGTGGGATCTGATGATCCGGTTTATGGAAAAATTTTAGTTATTCAATAAGAATTTGAAGAGAACAATTTGAAGAAAATTTTATTGATATTAATTCTTTTATCGGCAGGTAATTTCTTTGCGCAGCCAAAGTTCACTGAATTGAGCGGTAAAGCCGGTGCTTTCAGCAGACTGGGGTTCGGTGCGCGTGGCATTGGAATAGCTAATGCAATGAGCGCAGTGACTGAAGGAAATCTTGCAGCATACTATAATCCTGCAGTTTCAGTTTTCCAGGAGAACAATTCATTTCAAACCGGTTATTCTTTTTTATCATTAGATCGTTCATTAAATTTTTTGAACTTTACAAGAAGATTTGATTTTTATTCAGCAGCGGATTCAACAAATATAAACAGAAAGCCAAGATCAACTGCCGGATTAAGTATCGGAATAATTAATTCAGGTGTTGGTAAAATTGATGAAAGGGATAACCAGGGTATAAAACGCGGAGATATTGCAACTTCAGAAAATATGGCTTTCCTTGGATTGGCAAACCGCTTCTCTGAAAAACTCTCTCTCGGCATTGGAATAAAATTTTATTACTACAAACTTTATGAAGAAATTTCTTCAACCGGCGTTGGATTAGATGTTGGCGCGTTGTACAAAGTAAATGATCAATGGAATATTGCATTGATGATCTCAGATATTAACAGTAAATATAAATGGGATTCTTCTCCAATTTATGAACAAGCAGGAACAAATACCGAAGACAAAATTCCTGTGTTAAAAAAACTCGGAGTCAGTTATAAAAATTCGGAAGCAGGAATTCTTGCTTCGATGGAAATAGAAAACAGCAATGCCGGTTCAAATTTTTTAAGGTTCGGTATTGAATTTAATCTTTATGAAAATTTTTACCTTCGCGGCGGAATTGATCAGCTTAACCTGAGTAACAGTGATCATCCTTTAAAACCTGCTGCCGGTTTTTCTTATGCAAAATATTTTGGAACTGTAAAAATTGGTATTGATTATGCTTTTATGATGGAACAATACTCTCCGGCTGACAGACACATTGTTGGTGTGAACTTTCAATTTTAATACTTTAGGATTTTAATCAGCAGAAAAATTTAACATGAAAAAAACAGCATTAATAATTTTATTCTTTTCTATTAGTCTTGCAGCTCAAAGCGCAGGCAGCACAGGTTTATCATTTTTAAAATTCGGATTTGGAGCGCGCAACATTGCAATGGGTGATGCAGCTTCATCATCAGCTAACGATGTAACAGCATTATTTTACAACCCTGCCAATCTTGCCGGCAATAACAGCGCAGAAATTCTTTTCATGCATAATGAATGGATACAGGATGTTCGCAGCGAAATTCTCGGAACAAAGTTTGAGTTATTCGGATTACCTCTTGCTTTAGGATTTAATGTTACTTCCGTAAGTGATATTGAAGTAAGAACAAAACCTGGTAAGGCTGATTCAAAATTTAATGCAAATTTCTTTTACGGAAGCCTATCAACAGGATTTTTTATAACAGATAATATTTCTTTCGGTGCTTCGGGAAAATATTTATATGAAGGATTACTTGCTGATGAAGCGAACGGCCTTGGTTTGGATTTCGGAATAACTTATTCCACGCCGGTTAAAGGATTAACGGCTTCTGCCGTAATCAGAAATTTAGGAAGCATGAACCAGTTGCGCAGTGAAGAAACAAAACTGCCAACAGAGATAAGGGCCGGCGGTATGTATGATTTTGATTTTGGTGATTCTGTTTTTGATTTAAATGCTGCGGCAGAGTTTCATAAATTCTTTGATACAGATGGTATTCATTTCAATCTTGGTGCGGAAATAACTTATGATAATAAATTTGCTGTTCGTTCAGGATATCAAACAGGCTGGGAATCAAGAGGATTTACAGGCGGTGTTGGAATTATCTGGGGCAATTTAAAATTTGATTATGCGTTTCTTCCATTCTCACTCGGTCTTGGAAGCGCGAATTTATTTTCACTGCAGTTTAAGTTTTAATTATACAGTCATCATTAACATTGCAATAATTTTTTTCATTGTTAATCATTTCTATTATTTTACTTCTCAGAAATAATTTTTCATTTATCTTTTCAATATGATAAAATTCTATCCTTTTAACGAATCAGGAATCTCAGCGGAAGAGTGGGATAAATTTGTTGATCAATCAGATAACGGAACAATTTTTCATAAAAGATTATTCCTTTCATATCATCCGCAAGACAGATTTAAGGATGCTTCAATAGTATTTAAAAAGAATGATAAACTTTTGGGTGTATTGCCGGCAGTTGTAATTAAAAGAGATGGAAAGAAAATTCTCAGTTCGCACAGCGGTGCATCATACGGCGGGTTTGTTTACAAAACAGATTTAAACTTCAGAGAAGCATTCGATCTTACGGACAATCTTCTTCAATACGCAGCAGAATTAAATGCTGATAGGATTCAACTCACTCCTCCTCCGATGATTTATCAAACCAAATATTCCAACTACATTGATTTTGCATTAATAAAAAATGGATTTACATATCTCAAGCGGGATGTTTCAAGTGTTGTTCAGCTTGATATCCCTCATGATGAACTTCTTTCAACATACAGATCAGAAGCGCGTACTGCGGTTAAAAAGGCAATCAGGCAAAATGTAATTGTTAAAGAGACAGATAGGTTTGCTGAGTATTATGAAATTTTAAAGAAGAATTTAAAACTCCGGCACAATGTAAATCCAACACATTCACTCGATGAATTGTTAAATCTTAAACATTTATTCCCGGATAAAATCAGGTTATGGGGGGCTTTCATTGAAGACACTTTGATTGCCGGTGTTTGCAATTTTAATGTTAATGATCAGGTTGTACTTGCGTTTTACATAAGCCATAGAGAGGATTACCAGGAATACCGCGCTGTTAATTTGTTGTTTTATGAAATCATGAAAAAATATCAATCGGAAGGATTTCGATTTTTGGACTTCGGAATCTTTACTGTAAACATGGATCCCAATTGGGGACTGGCAAGATTTAAGGAAAATTTTGGCGCCAGGGGAATTTTCAGGGATACGTTTTTCAAAGAACTAAAAGTTGAATGATAAGTATTCATAAAATTTTTATGGAAAAAAAAAGTGCATACATTCTATTCCTTGGTAATATTAAATATGATTCGCGATGTTACAATTTATATAATTCTTTAACTGCAACAGGCTGGAAAGTTTCCGCGCTTGGATTTGATTGGATCTCTCCAAATTTTAAAACAGAACACATAAATTCCATTTCAGTTTATAAACTCAGCAAACAATTCAGCTCAATATTTTTTTATCTGAAATTTTCCTTTATCATACTTTATAAATTAATTTTTTCAAGATATGATTTATACTTTGCTGAAGATGTTTACACATTGCCATTTGCTGCAGTAATTGCAAAGTGGAAAAAAGCTAAATTAATTTATGATGCACGTGAAATCTATGATAATCTTGCCGGTCTTGTCGGTAAAAAATATATCCAGCAAATTTTATCTGCTGTTGAAAACAAATACATTAAATATGCCGATCATGTGATAACAACCGGTCCGCTTGATGCTGATTACCTCAACAAAAAATACAGCATAACAAACATAATCATTATTAGAAATTTGCCGTTGTTCAGAAAACCTGATGCTCCGGTTGATTATTGTAAGATGTTTAACCTTCCTCCACACAGCAGGTTTCTGATTTATCAGGGAGTAATTTTAAAAGGCAGGGGAATGAAATATGCATACAGTCTGCTTAAAAAATTAGAAGGATATTTTCTTATTGTTATTGGTGATGGAGAATATAAGGATTATTATCAAAAGCTTGCTGCCGATGAAGGAATTGCAGAGAAAGTTAGATTTGTTGGGAGAATTGAACAGGATAAATTATACAATTACACTGCCGGCGGAACCATTGGCCTTTCATTGATAGAAAATATAAGTCTCAGTTATTATTTTGCCCTTCCTAATAAATTATTTGAATACATTCTTTGTGAACTGCCTGTAATTGTAAGTGATTTGCCGCAGATGAAGCAAATAGTAGAAAATTTTGAAACAGGTTATGCTGTTAATCCGGAGGATGAAGATTCTCTTTTATCTAGAATAAAAAATCTGGAAGATGTCCAGACTTATAAAATGTTAAAAGAAAATTGTCAAAAAGCTTCGCAGGAATTGAACTGGGATAAAGAAATTTTAAAGCTTCTTAATAATCTTTAAATATTTTCAAAACAGTGCGGAAAAATTTTTGAATAACAAGAAAGCAAGTTTATCTACTTCAACATTCTGGTATGTTGCAGGAAATTTAATCTCACGCGGGGTAGGCTTTATACTTCTTCCGGTTTATTCAAATTTAATTTCACCATTTGAGTTCGGAAAATATTCACTCATTATTTCCGCTTACGCCATTACAGCCGTGCTGTTTAATTTTGGAATGGCTGGTTCGCTGACCAAATTTTATCTTGAAAAAGATGACGAGAATGAACGGAGAAAAATCTTCTCTGCAGTATTCACATTTATATTTGTTTTCTGCATTGTGCTTACATCAGTTATTTTTCTCATCTCAAAAAATATTTCTGTTCTTCTGCTGAACAATCCGGGCGATTATAATCTAATCATGATAGCTTCTGCTGCTTTATTGTTTGAAACATTAGGATTATTCTGGATACAATTGTTAAAGACAATTGAAGAATCTGGAAGAGTAGTTGTATTACTATCAGTAAGTGCAGCAGTAAATTTGTTTTTCAACCTGTTCTTCCTGTATGTTCTTCAATATGGTATAAAAGGAATTCTTCTTGCAATGATGATTTCAAATGCCGTGCTGTTTTTTATAATGCTGCCGCAGATAAAAAAGCAATATACATTAAGCTTTGAGAGAGAACGGCTGTTCAGGTTAATCTCCTTTTCTATTCCTTTTGTTGCAGGCGGTTTTTTCTCAATCGGTACTGATGTGATTGACAGGTTCTTTCTGAATTATTTTTTAGGCGAAGCAGACGTTGGTATCTACAGTTTCTCCTACCGCATTGCAATGGTTATGAATATCTTCGTATTGGCTCTCGGCAGTGCATGGACGCCTTATGGAATCAGGCGTTTTCATGAAGGAAATTACCGGAGCGATTTCGGAAAATCATTTACAAAAGTTCTTGCGATTGCTTTATTAATTCTGATAGTAATTTCAGTTTTATCTGATGATCTTTTCCAAATTAAAATCGGTAATGGATTCCTTTTTGATCCGGTTTATTCTAAAGGTGTAATTATTATTCCAATCGTTTTAACCGGCTATATATTTAAAGCTTTTACAAATTACTTTTCTCTTTATCCGTATATTTCCGGAAGAAGCAGGCATTTTCTCATTTCAGATGTAATTGCCTTCTTAATAAATATCTTACTGAATTATATCCTGATTCCATCTTACGGAATAATGGGCGCAGCAGCCGCAACCGCAATTGGATTCGGTTCATCAATGATTTATCTTTTTTTAGTTTCAAAAGGGAAGGTAAAAATTGATTATCAGCCGGCAAAAATATATACGATTATTATAGCGGCCGCAGGTGCAATGATTGTAACAAAAGCAATCGAAAGTATTGTAGCGGATATTGTAATAATAGCAGTTATACTAGGTCTTTACTACAAGCTCTCTGATTTGAAACTATAGTTTTGAAAAAATTAATTGATTGAAATTTATTTCAACAGCTGAAGAAGTTTTTCAGCATGTTTTTCCCAATTGTATTTTTGCTCAAATAATTTGCGTGCAGTCCGAGAATGCTTAATTAACAACTGCGAATCGTTAACATATCTCAAAATCAATTCTACAGTTTTTTCTATATCATCCGGATCAACTAAAAATCCAAATTCATTTACTTCAGGCAGTTGATAGAATGATTTTAAATTTGAAAAAATTACCCGTCTGCCGGCTGCCATAATATCAAATATCTTTATTGGCAGGGAATTATTAAATAATTTACTCTTCTCTCTTAAATCAATACACAAATGAGATTCTGATAGCACGGCCGCATACGAATAATATTCAAGTTGGTTAGAAAAAATTACACTAACATTTTGAATTGAACTGATCTCATTCAATTTAGCAGATGCTTCTCCATTTTCATCACTTCCAATAATTTTTAGTGTGATAAATTTTTCCGGAATCTTTGCCGCCAATTTTTTCACAACCTCAATTAGTCTGAAAAAACCTCTTTCATCATTCAATTTTCCGCTGTAGCAGATACTAAATTTATTATCATTAAAAGCTAAAGGGCGATAAGAAAATATATCACCGGGCGGGTAATAGCTTATTATCGTTTTCTTCTTCAATGGTGAAATTATTTTATAACGTTTTGCTTTTCCTTCCTCACCAATTATTAAATGATCTGCAAGATTTGAAGTATAAATATTAAACAGAAGATGTATGCAATATGTTATCGCACGATTTAATCCGAAATATAATTTTAAGGTGTTATAGTTTGGATACCACTCGGTTATGTCAGAAATTATCATGCAGTTTTTATTGTACAGCTTCTTATATTTGTGAGCAGAAAGAATTGTGAGCGGCTCACAGCAAATAATAATATCAGGCTTGAGCACAACAAGGTAATTGTAGAAAATTTTAGTCTTCTCTGTTTTTGATATTGATGAGCCATCAAAACCGGTTAAAAGAATATTCTCTTTTTTATAATTTTTTTTTTGGAGAGAAGTAATTATAGAAACAGGAAAATTATTTGCACTAAGAGTTCTTGCAAATCTCCAGTAAATCCGATCATCTTCCGCAGGATGACCGGAAGTAATTATTGCAATTTTATTTTTCATATTTAAATCTAATAAAATCAGTTAAGAATTAATGTTACCATTCAGAATCCTGATATCACGACCTGATAGAATTGGAGATGTTGTACTCTCGACAGCACTGCCGGGACAAATTAAAAAACAATACCCGGAAAGTTATGTTGCTGTTCTAGCAAGAAAATATACCAGGGATATTTACCTGAACAATCCTCACGTGGATGAAATAATTCTGCTTGACGAGGAAGGAACTACAAATCTTAAATTAATTAAAAAATTACGCAGCCGTTTTTTTACTCACGCAATTATGCTTCTTCCAACCGAAAGAGTAAACTGGATTTTATTTTTCAGTGGTATAAAAAAACGGGTTGGTGTGGGGCATAAATTTTACCAGTTTGTAACAAATTCTAAAAGTGTATACCGCCGTAAATATATACCTCTCCGCCATGAAGGAGATTACTGTGCAGATGCGATTAGGAAATTGGGAATAGAACTATCTTCGATCAATTCTGAAATTCATCTGAGTAAAGCAGAAAGAAATAAGATAGTTGAAATAAAAAGAAGATTATGTCCGGATGGAAAATTTCTTGTCGGTATTAATTCAACAAGCGGTAAATCAGCTCCAAATTTATCTACGGCTGATTACAGAAAATTAATTGAACATTTTCTTACGCATAAAAAAATTAAAGTTGCTGTAACTGATTTAGTTGTTCCTGATGTTTTAAAAAATATTCCGGGAGTTGAATACATAAATGAAGGCAATACCCTTCGTGAATCAATTTTAAATTTTGCTGTGCTGGATTTACTGATTTCAGCAAGTACCGGACCGATGCACATTTGTGCGGGACTTAAGGTTCCAACATTATCATTATTTTGTTCATTGCCTGCAACTTCTCCTGAATTGTGGCGCCCAATTGGAAATAAGCAGGAAATAATTCTGCCGGCTGAAAATTATTGTGAAATAGTCTGCAAATCTGATCCAAAGAATTGTGATTTTTCCGGAGAGGGCGGTATTAATGCAGAAACAGTTTTTAAGCGTGCATTAAAATTTTTAGAAATTTGAAAATGAATATCTTGATTGCGCCAAATGCATTTAAAGAATGTGCCGGCCAGATCGAGATTGCATCTTTGATCAACAGTAATTTTGAAACTGATGCTTTCCGGAGCACAGTAATTCCATTATCTGATGGGGGAGATGGATTTTTAGAAGTTTGTAAACAGCGATTTCATTTAACGGAACAGGTTTATGAAATTCCTGCTCCATTTGATGGAGCTAAAATTGCCTGCAAGGTTGGATGGAAGAAAGATAAATCGAAAATATTTATTGAATCTGCTGATATTCTGGGTTTGAAAATAGTTCCCATTAATAAAAGAAATCCTATTTTATTAGATAGTAAGGGATTAGGCGTATTACTTAAGACAATAATGACACAAGAAAGTTCATTAAATAATATTGTAATTGGTATAGGCGGAACAGCAACAAATGATCTTGGTTTAGGCGCTGCATCAATATTTGGTTTGAAGTTGTTAGATGATGATGGGAAATATCTGCCAATAATTCCCCGCAATTATGAATTAGTGAAGGATTTAATTTGGGAGCAGCCGCGAATCGTTAGTAAAATAGAAATTATTACAGACGTTGAAAATCCTTTATTGGGTGAGAATGGTGCTGCAAGATCATTTGCCAGGCAGAAAGGTGCTTCCGAAAAGGATATTGAAATAATGGAATCTGGTTTTGAAAATATTATTAAAATATTAAGAAAAAAGAAGTTGGGGGCTATAACTAATATTTTAAATGGTGCTGGCGGCGGATTGGCAGCCGGAATGCAAATATTCTTTAATGCCATAATTAAACCTGCTTCAGATTTTATTTTTGAGGATTTGGGAATAAATAATTTATCTTATAATCCTGATATAATAATTACCGGTGAGGGAGCATTTGATTCTCAAACATTAATGAAAAAAGCATCCGGAATATTGATTGAAAAGTTCAGAAATTCGGGAGCAAGAATTTTTATTATCTGTGGAATTTCAGATCCTGAGATTGAAAATAAATTGCCTGCGAATGTTAAAATATTTCCGATAATCAAATATTTTAAAGATGAAAAAGAATCTAAAAAAAATTATAAAATGGGAATTAAAATGGCCTGTAATGAAATTAAAAGAATAATTGGCCATAACTGATTTCCGGGCTTATCCATTTTTTAGTAAATTTAAAAAAATATTCTCCACAATAAATTAAAAACAAAATGAAACAATATATTGATTTAGTTAAACTGGTAATGGAAAAAGGTACCCGTAAACATTCACGCACAGGCATTGATACAATATCATATTTTGGAGCATTTTATAAAGTGGATTTGCAAAAAGGATTTCCTCTTCTTACAACCAAAAAAGTTGAGTGGAAATCGCTTCTGCACGAAGTTCTCTGGTATCTCTCGGGTGAAAATCATATACGCAATTTGAGAAAGCATACAAAAATATGGGATGCCTGGGCTGATGAAAATGGAAACCTGGAGACTGCATACGGTTATTACTGGCGTCATTTTCCAAGCGCGGAAAAAGATACAAACGGATACTGGCAGGTAACAGAAGTTGATCAAATTAAATATGTAATTGATGAGATAAAACGAAAACCATACAGCCGCCGTTTGGTTGTTTCTGCATGGGAACCGGGAAACGCAACCAAAAGCAAACTGCCGCCCTGCCATTACAGTTTTGCTTTTAATGTGAATGACGGAAAATTAAACTGCCATTTAACCCAAAGGTCTGGAGATATTGCACTTGGGATTCCGTTTAATCTTGCAGCGTACTCAATCCTGACTCAAATAATTGCGCAGGAAGTTGAACTTGAACTTGGAGAATTTGCTCATACAATTATTGATGCACACATTTATGTTGGTGATAAAGGAACACCCAATGAAAAGTATGATCATCTTGAAGGATTAAAAGAGCAGATAAAAAGAGAACCGCTTCCACTTCCCAAATTAGTAATTGCGCGCAAGCCGATTGATGAATTACAGTTTGAAGATTTTGAACTGATAGGTTATCAGCATCATGATAAAATTAAGTTTGAGGTTGCTGTTTGAAAAAAATTATTGTAGTAGCTGTTGCACAAGACGGAGTGATTGGCAGAACTACCGGAGAAATGCCCTGGCATTCAAAAGAAGAATTTCAGCATTTCAGAAATACTACTCTCGGTTTTCCAATTATAATGGGCAGAAAAACATTTGAATCACTCGACAAACCGCTGAAGGGAAGATTAAACATTGTTCTTACCAGAAACAAAGATTTTGCCAGCGGATTTGATGATGTTAAAATATTTAATACTTTAAATGAAGCTTACAACTTTTGTGAGAATTTAAATTATGAAAAAGTTTTTATAATTGGCGGAAGTTTTATCTTTAATGAAGCAATAAATACAGTGGATGAGATGATAATTTCTGTTATGAATTTTGAAGCTGAAGGCGATGTTTATTTTCCTGAGTTTAACAAAGATGAGTGGAGAATTATTTCTAATGAGAAGAGAAGTGAGTTTGAAATTTTTCATTATGTAAGAAATTAATGAAATAGAAAGGTTTTTTTGAAACGAAGTATGAGTGAAAAAAGAATTAAAATATTACCTGAAAATATTGCAAATAAAATTGCAGCCGGTGAAGTTGTGCAAAGACCTGAATCAGTTGTTAAAGAACTGCTTGAAAATTCAATCGATGCTGGCGCAAAGAATATCGATCTTATAATAAAAAAAGCAGGCAAATCGCTTATCCAGGTTTGTGATGATGGCTCGGGAATGAACGAAGAGGATGCAGTATTATGTATTCAGAAACATGCGACGAGCAAGATTTTTAATTATGAAGATCTCGAAGCAATTGCAACTCTTGGTTTCCGTGGTGAAGCATTGAGTTCAATTTCTGCCGTAAGCCAGCTTGAAATTAAAACTGAAAGAGCCGAAGATGAAATAGGCACATTGGTGCGTCTTGAAGATTCCGGAACAATCATAAAAGAAAAAGGATCGTTCTCAAAAGGAACGATAGTTACTGTTAAAAATCTTTTTTATAATACTCCGGCAAGAAGAAATTTCCTGAAAACGGATGTTACCGAATTAAAACATATAATTGATACCTTCAACAAAATTGCGTTAAGCCATCCGGAATTGCATTTCAGATTTTATAATGATGATCAATTGATTTATGATTATTCACCAGGTGATCTTGAAAACAGAATCAAACAAATTTTTGCGGAGAATATGCCGGATGCACTGATTCCGGTTGAAGAAAAAACAGACTACCTTTCAATTTACGGATATGTTGGCAAGCCAACGCTGCTTAAAAAAAGCAAAGGTGATCAGTATTTATTTTTAAATAACAGGTATGTTGTAAGCAAGCAGATCAATCACGCCGTGTTTACAGCTTATGAAAATATTCTTGAAAAGGGGGATTATCCCTTCTTCATATTATTCATTGAGCTTGATCCGCATAAAATTGATGTGAATGTTCATCCATCAAAACTTGAAGTGCGTTTTGATGATGAAAAAGATGTTTACAATTTTGTTCTTGCTGTTGTAAGGAAAAGTTTAGGCACGCATGATCTTGTGCCCGCAATGGCATTTACTGAAACAACTCATGAAACTGAAAAACTCGGGTTTAACAGTTTCAATAAAATTGAGCGGAATGATTTTTCCGACAGACCTGTTTTTACTGAGAAAAAATCATACGCCAGGGTTGATTTTTCTGATAAAGATATTGATCTGATTTTCAGTACGATTCCCGATAATGTACAGCGGGTTGAAAAATCCCGGCAGCCTGCGGAACATCCGTTTGAAAATACACAGCAGAGAGAAATCATCCATTCAACTCCGGAAAAAAATTCTGTTCAAAAAAAAGAAGAGCTCCCTTTTCTTATTCAGCTGCATAACAAATATATTCTTTCACAAATAAAAACAGGATTGATGATAATTGATCAGCATGTAGCTCATGAAAGAATTTTGTATGAAAAAGCTCTCTCACGAATGGAAGCTAATCTGCCTTTCTCACAGCAGCTTTTATTTCCCAGAACAATTCAACTGGATCCGGCACGGGCACTGTTAGTTAAAGAGATGCATCCGCTGCTTTCCAAACTCGGATTTGAATTAAAATTTTTTGGTAAAACAACAATTGTAATTGAAGGCGTGCCAGATGATGTAAAGCAGGGCTCAGAAGAAAAAATTCTTCTCGAAATTGTTGAAGAGTATTCAACCAATCAACGCGAGAAAAAACTTGAAGAGCGGGATAATATGGCTAAATCATATTCCTGCCGTACAGCAATTAAAGCCGGGGATAAATTATCAGATAAAGAAATGAGATTATTGATTGATCAGTTATTTGCTACAAGTATGCCTTATGTTTGTCCGCACGGCAGACCTGTAATGGTTAAAATATCTTTAGATGAATTTGACCGCAGATTTGGAAGAACATCTTAACTAAAAAATCTATGCTCAAAAGGCGTAAGCAATTTTAGTTTCAAAAGAACTAAACAGCAGAGGAAATTATGAACGAAGAATTTAAAAAGCGAAAAGAAAATTATTTAAAGAAATCATCTTTATCCGCTAATACCGGTATGAAATTTACAACTGTAAGCGGGCGTGATGTAAATGTGCTTTATACTCCCGATGATGTAGAAGAAATTAATTATCTGAGTGAAATAGGATTTCCGGGTGAATATCCTTTTACAAGAGGAATTCACGCAAACGGCTACCGCGGAAAATTATGGACAATGCGTCAGTTCGCCGGATTCGGTTCACCGGAAGATACAAATGAACGATTTCATTATCTGCTTAATCACGGGCAAACCGGATTATCTGTTGCATTTGATCTTCCAACTTTAATGGGATGGGATGCAGATGCAGAGTTGAGTGAAGGTGAAGTAGGAATCTGCGGAGTTGCTGTTTCTTCACTTCAGGATATGGAAATTCTTTTTGATAAAATCCCGCTCGATAAAGTATCAACTTCGATGACGATCAATTCTCCTGCTGCAATGATATTTGCATTTTATCTTGCGGTTGCACAAAAGCAGGGTGTTGATTTTTCAAATCTCCGCGGAACATTACAAAATGATATTTTGAAGGAATACATCGCTCAAAAAGAATATATCTTTCCGCCAAATCCTTCTATGCGCATTATTGTTGATATGATCGAATACTGCACAAATGAAGTTCCTAAATGGAACCCGGTTTCAGTCAGCGGTTATCATATTCGTGAAGCAGGCTCTACTGCTGCGCAGGAACTTGCATATACTCTGGCAGATGGTTTTGCTTACATAGAAGCATGCATTGAAAGGGGAATGGATGTTGATTCTTTTGCACCAAGAATTTCTTTCTTCTTTAATTCGCATCTTGATTTTTTTGAAGAGATAGCAAAATATCGTGCGGCGAGAAAAATTTATGCCAAGAGAATGAAAGAAATATATGGAGCTAAAAATCCGCGCTCATGGTGGCTTAGATTTCATACTCAAACTGCAGGCTGTACATTAACTGCTCAGCAGCCGGAGAATAATATTGTAAGAACAGCATTTCAGGCACTTGCTGCAGTGCTTGGCGGAACTCAATCTCTCCACACAAATTCAATGGATGAAACGCTCGCACTGCCAAGTGAAAAAGCAGTAAAGATTGCGCTGCGCACTCAGCAATTGATTGCTTATGAAACAGGAGTAATAAATACGGTTGATCCGCTTGGCGGAAGTTATTTTGTTGAATCTCTCACAGATAAAATGGAGAAAGAAGCAAATGAAATTTTTGAACAGATTGATTCTTTAGGCGGAGTAATTCCTGCAATTGAAGCAGGTTATTTTCAGAAAGAGATTGCAGATGCAGCTTACAGATATCAGATTGAAGTTGAGAGAAAAGAAAAATATATTGTGGGTGTGAATGAATTTGTTGAAAAAGATGAAAAGGTAGATATTCCTATTTTAACTATCTCTCCTGAAGTTGAAAGAAAACAAAAACAAAGATTGGCTGATTTAAGGCTAAGCAGAAATCAGGAGGCAGTAAAAGAAAGTCTTGCTGAAATTAATTACGCAGCAATAAATAATAATAATATAATGCCTGTTCTTATAAAGGCAGCTCACAATTATGTAACGCTTGGTGAAATGGTTGGTGAGCTAAAAGAAGTTTTTGGAACATACGAAGAAGCCGCCGTCTTCTAATGATTAAAACCTACATCAGATTATTACGGGTCCCGCAGTGGATTAAAAACTCATTTGTTTTTGTACCGCTTATCTTTTCACTTCACCTGTTTCAGGGGAATTATCTTTTAAGAGCTATAGCAGCTTTTATTGTTTTTTCTTTAATCTCCAGCATTGTCTATATCATTAATGATGTGATTGATATTGAAGCTGACAAAGCACATCCGCATAAAAGATTCAGACCGCTGCCGAGTGGAGCTATCTCAAAAAATAATGCACTTTTAGTTGCCGCTGTTTTGTTCTTTATTGTAATAATTTTACTTCCTCAATTCAATATTGATTTTATAATTGTTTCAACAACATATCTTATTCTTAATATTTTTTATTCATTCATTCTTAAACATATTGTATTGCTGGATATCTTCAGCATTGCAGCAGGTTTTATGCTTAGAATTGTTGCAGGCGCATTAGCAATAAATGTTGAACTCTCAAGCTGGCTGATTTTAACAACTATGTTCATTTCTCTTTTTCTTGGAGTTATGAAACGCCGCTCTGAACTTGTCCTTATCGCACCAAATGATCCTGCAGATAATCCTTTAAAATCAGAAGAAAACATTACTACAAGAAAAGTATTAGCATTTTATTCGGTTAACTTCGCTGATCAGATGGCAACAATTGCGGCAGCGGGAGTTATTGTTTGTTATGCATTGTACACAGTATCTGCCAGAACAATTTCAGTATTTCAGACGGAAGATCTTATTTACACAACTCCGTTTGTTGTATTTGGTATATTCCGGTACATGTATCTTGTTTATATGAATCAAAAAGGAGAGAATACAACGGAGATTATGATTTCAGACATCGCAATGATTACAACGGTTTTATTATATGTGTTTACAACAACAGTAATTATTTATTCAAATTTATAATGCTAACAGATTTACTCATACTTATTGTACTGCTCATTCTGAGTGCATTCTTTTCTGCTTCAGAAATGGCATATGTTATTGCCAATAAAATTAAGATTGAAGTAAGAGCAAGAAAAAAGAATTTAGCTGCTGCAAACGCGCAGTATTTTGTAAATGCACCGCAGCACTTCTTCTCAACAATATTGATTGGAAATAATATTGTTAACATTACCTTTGCTTCGGTGAGCGCTATTTTTCTTGGTTCAATGTTTGGATTGAACGAATGGAGCATCCTTCTTATCTCTACTTTTTTATTACTTATTTTAGGTGAGCTGCTTCCAAAATATTTCTCGCGTGAACTTGCAGACAGAATGATTTTATTTGCTTCAATTCCTTTAAGATTGATTTCTTACATTATTTATCCGTTAGTAAAATTATTCTCTTCACTTTCTTCTTTTCTTACCCAATCAAAAAGTGTTACGCAGGAAAATATTAGTTTTTTATTCAGTAAAGAAGATATTGAATCGTTAGTAAAAGAAAGCCATGAAGCAGGCGTTGTAAATAAAAAAGAAAGTGATATTATCAGCCGTGTTTTTGCTCTTGGTGATCAGCGGGTTTATGAAACAATGCGCCCGCGGACAGAAATAGTTGGTGTTGATATTGAAAGTACTGTTGATGAAGCACTTTCAATTTTTATTGATTCAGGTTACTCAAAGCTTCCGGTTTATGAAGAAAATCTTGATAACATAAAAGGTGTAATTTTTGCTTATGATATTTTTAAATTCCCGCAAAAGCTCCAGGATATTATCCGGGAAATAATATTCGTTCCGGAAACCAAAAAAAGTTTTGATATGCTGAATGAGTTTCTGCGCAAACAGGTTTCAATTGCCGTTGTTATTGATGAATTCGGCGGAACAGCCGGTATTGTAACAATGGAAGATATAATTGAGGAATTGTTTGGGGAAATTCGTGATGAATATGATGTTGAAGAAACAATCTGCAGGAAAACTTCTCCAAATACTTATTTGATAAGCGGTAAAGTTGAAATAGATTTCATTAATGAAAAATATAGTCTCAATATTCCGACCGGTGATTATGAAACGATTGGCGGCTATATAACGTATAAACTCGGCAGAATTCCAATTCAGGGGGAAACTGTGATGATTGATAATTTTGAAATCTTGATTGCCCGCGCAAATAATATTAGGATTGATATAGTGAAGTTAACTGTTCCACCGGAAAATGCTCAGGTTAATGATACAAATAAATTCTAAATCTTTATTAAACACATCCAAAATTTCCAGCCGGAATTGAACATTCTTTGGTGCTCATTTAAAATAGCCGTATTTTTGTTAAACAAATTAAATTGATTTTCAGAACTTTAGCGGATAAATTTGATCAAGCTGAACATTGAAGGACAGGATAAAAATTCAAAAGCCAGAGCAGGTTATTTTTATACAGAGCATGGAAAAGTTGAAACGCCAATCTTTATGCCGGTTGGTACACAAGGCACTGTTAAAGCTGTAAATCAACATTATCTTGCTGAAGATATTGAAGCTCAAATTGTTCTTTCAAATACTTATCATCTTTATTTACGCCCCGGAACAGAAATCTTAGAAAAAGCCGGCGGACTGCATAAATTCATGAGTTGGGAAAAGCCAATTCTTACAGACAGCGGCGGTTATCAGGTTTTCAGTCTTTCTGATCTTCGGAAATTGAAAACTGACGGCGTTGAATTTAAGTCCCATTTAGATGGTTCAAAACACTTTTTTACACCGGAGAAAGTGGTAAATATTCAACGTAGTGTTGGATCAGATATAATGATGGTGCTTGATGAATGTACACCTTATCCTTGTGAATATGAATATGCAGTTAAATCTGTTAAACTTACATCAGATTGGGCAAAATTAAATAAACAGGCCTTTGAAGATTCTCAGCCGCTTTACGGGCATAAGCAGTTTTTATTCGGAATAATCCAGGGAAGTGTTTATAAAGATTTGAGAGAGAAATCAGCTAAAGATTTGATTGAGATAGGATTTGATGGATATGCAATCGGTGGACTTGCAGTTGGTGAGCCTGCTGAAACAATGTATGAGATAACAGACTTTACCACGGATTTAATGCCGCAGGATCAGCCGAGATATTTAATGGGAGTAGGAAGACCGGAAAATATTCTTGAATCAATTGAACGCGGAATTGATATGTTTGATTGTGTGATGCCGACAAGAAATGCGCGCAATTCAAATTTATTTACATCCGGCGGAGTTCTTTCAATGCGCAACGCAAAATATAAAGATGATTTTTCTGCAATAGATGAAAACTGCAGTTGTTATGCCTGCAGAAATTTTACTAAAGCATATTTAAGACATTTGTTTATTGCAAATGAAATCCTTGCTCTTGAACTTGCAAGCATACACAATCTTCATTTTTATCTTGATCTTGTTAAAGAAGCAAGAGCAAGAATAATTAATGGATCATTTTCAGAATGGAAAAAAGAAATAATTAAAAAAGTAACAATAGGAAAAAACAAAACGGAGGAATAACTTGGAATATTTATTAGCAATGGCACCGCCTTCAGGTGAAGGAGGAGGCGGCGGAAATTTAATCAGCACAATCATTATGTTCGGTGCAATTTTCGTTATCTTCTACTTTATGATAATCCGACCGCAGCAGAAACGTGCCAAGGAACGTGAGAAATTATTATCAAATATTCAAAAGGGTGATAAGATTGTTACCACCGGCGGACTTCATGGAACAATTGCAGGATTAGATGAAAAAACAGTTCTGCTTGATGTTGGCGATAAAGTTAAACTAACTTTTGAAAGATCCGCTATCGGTACTGTATTATCAAAAGATAAATAATTGTAATCAGAGAAAAATTATGTTTGTCCCAGTTGAAGAAGCTATTAACGAAATTCGTAACGGCAAAGTTATAATTGTAGTTGATGATGAAGATCGTGAAAATGAAGGGGATTTCATCTGCGCAGCAGAATACGTTACTCCTGATATTGTAAATTTTATGGTTACTCATGGCAGGGGAATGTTGTGTGTTGCTGTTACAGGCAACCGTCTTGATGAACTTGGCCTTCCATTAATGGTTGATACAAATTCTGCAATTCACGGTACTCAGTTTGCAGTTACTGTTGATGCAATTGAAGGAACCACAACAGGAATCTCAGCCGCCGACAGAGCAATTACAATTAAAAAATTAATCGATAAAAGTTCAAAGTCATCTGACTTTGCAAAGCCCGGTCATATCTTTCCACTTCGCGCTTATGATGAAGGTGTTCTGAGAAGAGCAGGCCATACTGAAGCTGCAGTTGATTTATGCAGATTATCGGGTTTGCAGCCTGCCGGTGTTCTTTGTGAAATTTTAAAAGAAAATGGTGAGATGGCCCGCGTGCCCGATCTGCTTGAGATTGCTGCAAAATTTAATCTTAAAATTACTACGGTTAAAGATATTATTGCGTTCCGTCTACGCAGAGAAAAATTGGTAAAGAAAATTGTAGATGTAAATTTTCCTACAAAACATGGAAAATTCCGTTTGAATCTTTATAAAAATTTATTGGATGGGAAAGAACAGATTGCGTTAGTTAAAGGTACAATTGACAAGAATGAACCAGTACTGGTACGAATGCATTCAGAATGTTTAACCGGCGATGTTTTTCATTCATTAAGATGTGACTGCCACGATCAATTAAATTCTGCCCTTAAACTTATAAATGATTTTGGTACGGGAGTCCTTGTTTACATGAGGCAGGAAGGCAGGGGAATAGGATTGGAGAATAAAATTCTTGCTTATAAACTTCAGGAAGAAGGTAAAGATACAGTTGAAGCAAATGAAGCTCTCGGTTTTTCACCTGATCTTAGAGATTACGGAATAGGCGCCCAGATACTGCTTGATCTTGGTGTGCGGAAAATAAATCTTTTAACCAACAATCCTAAAAAAGTTATTGGCTTAAAAGGTTATGGATTGGAAATAGTTGAAAGAATTCCGATTGAAATTCCGCCGTCTGAAGAAAATGAAAAATATCTGAGGACAAAACGTGATAAGCTTGGGCATCTTATTCTTCAATAAAGAATTAGAACATCTTCCAAAATTTTTGAGGGTAACCTGATGAAAATCATCGCATCTGTTTTATTTTTTTTATCCTCAATTATTTTATTCGGTCAGCCAGCAGGAAAAGTTTATCTTGTAAACATTGATGGTGATATTGATCTTGGTTTAACTCCTTACATTACCCGTGCTTTAAATGAAGCAGAGGAGAACAAAGCTGAAGCTGTAATTTTTAAGATCAATACTTTCGGCGGAAGAGTTGATGCTGCTACTCAAATTAAAGATGCAATTTTATCCAGCAAAATCTTAACAATTGCCTACATAAACAACCGCGCGGTATCAGCCGGAGCACTAATTGCACTTTCATGCAAAAAAATTACAATGGTTCCCGGAAGCATTATTGGAGCGGCTACAGTTGTGGATCAAGCCGGACAGAAAGTAGGCGAAAAGTATCAATCATATATGCGCTCTGAGATGCGTTCAACTGCGGAACGGAACGGCAGAAGAACAGATATTGCGCAGGGAATGGTTGATGAAAAAATTGTTGTTAAAGATGTTGATGATGACAGCACAAAGCTAATTTCTCTTACTGCAGAAGAAGCTTTAAAGTTTTCCATTGCTGATTTTATTGTTGAAAATCCCTCACAGCTTCTCAGTAATTTTAGTCTGGAGAATGCTTCCATAATTACACTTGAAAGTAATTGGGCTGAAGATTTTGTGCGGTTTCTGAACAATCCGATTATCTCAAGCTTATTAATTATGATTGGCTTTTTCGGTTTGTTTGCTGAGATTAAAACTCCGGGCTGGGGATTGCCCGGAACTATTGGCGTTATTGCACTCGCTTTGTTTTTTGGTTCATCTTACATTCTTCAGCTTGCATCAATAATTGAAATTCTTCTTTTTGTAATCGGCTTAATTTTACTAGCACTTGAAATTTTTGTTATTCCTGGTTTTGGAATTGCAGGCATTGCAGGAATAATATTAATTGTTGTTTCTTTATTCCTTTCACTGCTCGGTGCTGATTTTGATATCATTGATGCAGATACACTTTCAACAGCAATAATTCAGCTTACTGCGGCACTCGTCTTATCATTAGTAGGGATTTTTTTTCTTGCACGCATACTGCCCAAAACAAGTTTCTTCAGCAGACTAATACTTGCAGAAGAAGCAAACGCAGACAAAGGATTTGTTTCGTACCCAACCATTTCAGAATTAGTTGGGGCTGAAGGAATTGCGCTTACTACTTTAAGACCGGCAGGTACAGCAGAATTTAACGGGCAAAGAGTTGATGTTGTTGCAGACTGGGAATACATTGAACGCGGTGCAAAGATTAAAGTTCTGAGAGTTGAAGGAATTAAGGTAGTCGTAAAAGAAATTAAAAGCTGAACTGTTTAAATATAAGTGCCTCAGAATTTTTAAAAACTCTAAGGCACTTCACATAAAATTATAACCTTTCCAAAATATTTACATTTTCAATTGATTCTTTTTTACTTCCTTTTTGTTTTCCCTGCGGCGTATCCATTTCCATCGTGTAGAATAAATCAATAAATGTTTTAGTTTTGGATTTCTGAATCAGTCCATCTGTTATATTAAAAAATATTTTTCCCTCTGCTTCTGTTTTTGGTTTTTCAAATTGATAGTTTACTCCGCGATCTGAGAATTTTGTATCACCGGTAATTTTTGTATCCAGTCCCGCATTAATTACTGCAATTTTATCATCATCAAGAAGCTGAAGATTCTCAACGGAATACTTATTTGTATTTTGCGTTTTAAAAATCATAAACTGCGTTTCGGGCTGAGCCTTTGTCCATAGAGAATCTTTTGCAAGATCGTGCTGCGGAACTTCTCTGAAAACCTGTATCATCAACGGTCTTATAGCGCCTTCAATAATTTCTCTTTTCAGCATATTCTTTTCTTCAGCAGTAACTGAATCTGCGTATCCTTTTAATGTAAGATATTTATTCACAATCCTATCAACTCTGGAGATTTCAACAATTTCACCAAGATCTGAAATTCTGATTCTGAATGGATTATTTAACATTGCTTCATATTCAGAATATCTTACACGATCAGCGGAATCAGCTTTACCTGATTCATAAGTAAAACTCTGGCTGCCTGCCTGTGCATCAAGCCTGATTGAGGTGAAATTACACTCAAGCTCAAAAATATTATCTGCATCTTTATCAATTCCTGAAAGATCAAAAAGATAGATAATATTCTGATTAACTTTCTGCTGCATTATTGTATCAGCTTCAATGGTTTGATTATCATTGGCAATAGTTGTAAGCCTGTAGCTCACCTTAGTG
The DNA here is from genome assembly GCA_044507695.1 of Ignavibacteriales bacterium. Classification (GTDB taxonomy): domain Bacteria; phylum Bacteroidota; class Ignavibacteria; order Ignavibacteriales; family Ignavibacteriaceae; genus JBIQJD01. Next base: position 46,926 of record JBIQJD010000015.1, read on the forward strand.
CCTTTTTCAAACCTATACCGCAGCTGAAAACTTTCTGTTGGATCTTCAACCTGAGCAGCTTTAATATCTGTTGAATCAAATGTAAATTTATTTGTGTTATCTGCTGGTTTCTGTTCTGTTTTATCTCCGCATCCCGCTAAAATAATTACAGCAAAAAGCAGAGCTGATATATATTTCATTTTCATCCTTTAATAAAGTAAATATTTTTTTCTTATAGAAAGAAAATCATTTAACTCATCCTGCCATGAATTAATAATTTCTTGCGGTTCAACATTATTCTCAATCTGCATTCTGATATTCTTATCACCAGAAAGCCTGTCTATTGATGCTTCTCTGAATTTAAAATCAGCAGGATATAATTTGTGAAGTGCATAAATTAGTTTTATTCCAAACTGAACAGGCTGAAATTTTTTACGATCAGTTACTCTTATTTTTATTCCTTTACACAGTTCACCTTCATGTTTCGGATTTGAAGCCATACCTTCAATATCAACAGGAGTGAATTCCGCCGCGCTTAATTCATATCCGCCATCGTTTAATTTATTTAATTCAGCAATTAACTCCTGAGAATTAATATATGGAGCTCCAATCGTTAGGAAAGGCGCTTGTGTTCCTCTTCCTTCCGAAACATTAGTACCCTCAATAAAACATGTGCCGGGATAAACTATTGCTGTTTCAAGATCCGGAATATTGGGAGATGGCTTTATCCATTCACGATCAAGTTCATCATAATAATTTTCTCTTTGCCAGTTTTTAACTTTTATAACGGTAAGTTCAGGTTTAACTTTACCAATTAATCCTTCACCAACAAAATATTCTGAAAGTTCACCAATCGTCATTCCATGCATAACGGGTAGTGGAGCAATTCCCACAAAAGAATTCTGATCTTCTTTTCTTATGGGCCCATCAACCTTAACGCCGCTGATTGGATTGGGACGATCAAGTATTATTACCGGAATATTATTTTCCGCGCCTGCTTTTATTGTATAAAATAATGTTGAAATGTATGTATAAAATCTTGCCCCAATATCCTGAATATCAAAAATTAAAATATCAACATCTTTCAGCATTTCAGGAGTAGGCTGGCGGATTTTTCCATACAAAGAATATGCAGGCAAACCGGTTTTATAATCTTTACCGTCTTCAATTTTTGCGCCAGCAGGGGCATCACCTCTTATTCCATGTTCAGGTCCAAACAAAGCAGAGATAGTTACATCTTTGCTGTTGAAAAGAGTATCAACTATATGAACTCCGTTTTGAAGAACTGCTGTATGATTTGTAACGATTCCAAGACGCTTTCCTTTTATGAGTTCGAAGTTTTCTGAAATCAATAAGTCTGCGCCTGTTTTAAGCTGCCCGTTATCATTTGAAAAAGCGATTGAGCAGAAAAGAATTACTGAGAAAAGAATTTTAATCATATCAGGTGGGGTTTTATGGTGAAAAAATGTGAGGCTGTCTAATAAGTTTTTTGTCATTTCAATCCGAAGGGCAAAGTCTTTATCATTGAAAAGATTTCTGACACAAAAAAAGAAACAACAAAATTTTACTTTTTAGTCAACCTCTATTAATTATCAGTTATTAATTTCAAGGAGCTCTTTGCGCGAGAAGAAATGCAGAATTTCGAGTCTTGCATTTTCATCTGAATCTGATCCGTGAATTGCATTCTCAGCCTTACTATCTGCAAATAATTTTCTTATGGTTCCTTCTTCAGCTTCAGCCGGATCAGTTGCGCCAATTAATTTTCTGAAGTCTGCCACCGCATTTTCTTTTTCAAGTGCAATCGGTACACAAGGTCCGGAAGTCATAAATTCAACAAGATCATTAAAGAAAGGTCTTTCTTTATGAACTTCATAAAATCCGCCGGCAGACTCTTTATTCAATCTTACCATTTTCATCGCTTTAATTTTAAATCCTGCATTTGTGATGTGAGAAATTATTTCACCAATTTTATTTTTTCTCACCGCATCCGGTTTAATAATTGCTAATGTTCTGTTGCTCAATTGTACTCCTCTTTTAATTTCATCTTGTTAATTTATTTCTGCCTGTTTTTTTTAAGATTTGTGATGTTTTTGAAGAAGAAGTTTTCTTCTTCTTGTTATTCACTTTTTTCTTTTTAAAGATTGATCCGGTTTTTGCCGCAGCCCTGGATTTGTTGGAACCTTTCGCTGCCTTTGCAGTGGATTTAGTTTTTGATTTTACAGCTTCAAGTGCTTTCAGCATAGTTGAACCGATTTCCGCAGGAGATTCAACCACTTTAATTCCCGCTTTTTTCATAACAGCCATTTTTTCTGCAGCAGTTCCTTTACCGCCTGAAATTATTGCGCCTGCGTGTCCCATTCTTCTGCCGGGAGGAGCAGTTCTGCCCGCTATAAATCCAACTACAGGTTTTGATACATTCTTCTTGATAAATTGTGCTGCTTCTTCTTCAGCGCTTCCGCCAATTTCTCCAATCATTACAATTCCTTCTGTTCCAGGATCTTCATTAAACAATTTTATTATATCAATAAAACGAGAACCAATAACAGGATCACCGCCAATACCAACGCAGGTTGATTGACCGAGATTAACATCTGTTAATTGTTTAACTGCTTCATAGGTTAATGTTCCGCTGCGGGATACAACGCCGATTGTTCCTTTTTTATGAATGAACCCGGGCATAATTCCAACTTTTGCTTTGCCGGGTGAAATAACTCCCGGACAATTCGGGCCGATCAAAACAACATCTTTATTTTTAATTGCGTTGTAAACCTTGATCATATCATTGGCGGGAATTCCTTCAGTAATACAGATGATTACTTTGATTCCGGAATCCGCTGCTTCAAGGATTGCATCTGCAGCAAATGCCGGCGGAACAAAGATTACAGAAGTGTTTGCTTTCTGTTCTTTAACTGCTTCAGCAACTGTGTTGTAAACAGGAACATTGAGATGGCTTGTGCCGCCTTTGCCGGGAGTTACTCCTGCAACAACCTTGGTTCCATATTGTATCATTTGTTCTGTATGAAAAGAGCCTTCACTTCCGGTAATTCCCTGAACTACAAGTCGTGTTTTTCTGTCTACCAGGATGCTCATGCTTTAGTTTTCCTTAATTGAATGTGCAAAATTTTACAAACAAAAATAAAAATTTTAGTGCAGACTTAAAAAGAAACTGCTCAGTTGTTGATTGATTTAAAACCAATTAAGTGAGTAATTGTTGTTGTACCCAGTTTAAATGGTTCTTCTTCAATAAAATTAAACCCGGTTTTTTTATACCATTGAAGAGCGATTGTATTTTGTTTCATTACTCCAAGCCAGGTTTTATCATGCTGAGCCTTCAGCGCATACTGTACGGCAATTTTCATTAATCTGCTGCCAATGCCAAACTGCTGGTAATCAGGAAGCACATATAAAGATGAAACATAAAATCTTCTACTCGCTTTGTCATCAACTAATTTCATGAATGCACACGACGAACCTGATTCTGCAAGTATGCATGTAACATTATCGCTGTTAAGCATTGCTTCAAGTTCAGGTATGCTGTAAAATTTTTCCAGGTGAGATTTTAGGTCAGTTTCAGGAATGAATGTGTAGGTTTTAAGCCAGGTTTCAAAAAGTATTCTTCTTACTGAATCAAAATCATCGGCGTTCCATTTTCTGTATAGAACTTCAGCCGGTGATTTCATTTTGAAGATAGCCGGAAAGTTTTAAAAGGCTTATTTCATCAAACTGATTTGCCAGGAATTGAATTCCGATTGGCAGACCTTCACTGCTTTTTCCAGCAGGAATATTGATACCCGGAATTCCCGCAAGATTTGCTGAAGTAGTGTAAACATCATTCAAATACATTTCCAAAGGATCACTTGATTTTTCTCCGATCCTAAACGCAGTAGTTGGAGTTGTTGGAGTTAAAATTATATCAACTTCTTTAAATGCATTATCAAAATCATTTTTTATAATTCTTCTAACTTTCTGTGCTTTCCGGTAATAAGCATCATAATATCCGGCTGATAAAACATATGTGCCGAGCATTATTCTGCGTTTAACTTCTGTGCCGAATCCTTCAGACCGGGAAGATTTGTACATCTCAATTAATGAAGATGAATCAGCGGAGCGGTAACCATAACGTGCACCATCATATCTTGCAAGGTTTGATGAAGCTTCTGCAGTAATTAATATGTAGTAGGTTGCGATTGAGAATTCATTATTCGGGAGAGAGATTTCTTTTATCTCAAATCCTTTTGCTTTTAAAGTATTTATGAGATTATCACAAACCTGTTTTATTTCCGGTGATAAACCTTCCCCAAAATATTCCTTTGCAATTCCAATTCTTAATTTATTTCCATTCAAATTTAATCCGGTAAGAAAATCCGGTACAGGATTATCAGACGAGGTTGAATCAAGTTCATCTTTTCCGCTCATTACCTGCAAAACTGCAGCGGCATCCTCAACGTTATTTGTAAATGGTCCTATCGTATCAAATGATGATGCAAATGCTGTTAATCCATAACGTGAGACTCTGCCGTAGGTTGGTTTCAATCCATACACGCCGCAAAAAGAAGCCGGCTGCCGTATTGAACCACCTGTATCTGTACCAATCGCTGCATCACATAAAGCTGCTGCAACCGCTGCAGCAGAACCTCCGCTTGATCCGCCGGGAACGCGTGTTTCATCCGCCGGGTTACGCACAACACCAAACGCTGAATTTTCATTTGATGAACCCATTGCAAATTCATCACAATTTGTTTTGCCGATTATTATTGCATCTTCATCAATTAATTTTTGAATTGAGGTAGCTGTGTAAAGAGAATGAAAATTCTTTAATATTTTTGATGAGCAGGTGGTAGGTTTATCTTTTATTGATAAAACATCTTTTACCGCAATCACCATTCCCGCAAGTTTGCCGTGGCTGCCTGATTTTATTTTTTTCTCAATTCCAACTGCTCTTGTTCTTGCCTCATCATCAAATACAAAGTTGAAAGCATTCAAATGTTTTTTTTCTTCAATTTTATTAAGGAAAAAATCAACATTATCAACTAACGAAAGGCTGCCGTTTTTAATTTTATCTAACTTATCAGAATGGTTGGAGTAATTGATCATTGATAATCAGTTATTGGGATGAATAAGAAATAATTAATCTGCAGTTATTGTGCGGCTAAATTATTAAGCCTGCTTTTCAGATTTTTTTTCAGAAGAATCTGTTTTTATATCTTCTTCAACATCTTTGAGTGATTTCTTAAACTCACGCATTCCTTTTCCCAATCCCTGCGCAAGTTCCGGAATTTTTTTAGCACCGAATAAAATCAAAATCACCAAAAGAATAAGAATTATTTCGCCGGTTCCTATATTGCCAAACATTTTGTTACCTCTTAATTTAAGATATTTTGTGCGAGTGTTTTAAATATAAATGAACCATCCGTTTTGCCGAGTACAGGATTGCATGCTCTCTCCGGATGCGGCATCATACCCATTACATTTCCTCGTTTATTCATTATGCCTGCAATGCCAACGGTTGATCCGTTAGGATTTATTTCCTCGCTTACATTTCCTTTTTTATCAGAATATTTAAATACAATCTGATTGTTTTCAACCAAAGTTTTTAAAGTTGCTTCATCTGCAAAATAATTGCCTTCTCCATGAGCAACAGGAATTTTTAAGCCTTCAGATCTTTCAATTCCTTTTGTGTAAATCGTATTATCATTAACTACTGAAAGATAAATATCTTTGCATACAAACTGTAGTGATTTATTTTTCAACATTACACCGGGAAGCAATCCGGCTTCAAGAAGAATCTGGAATCCGTTACAAATTCCGATTACAATGCCGCCATTCTCAGCAAAGTTTATAACTTCATTCATGATAGGGGAGAAGCGTGCAATTGCACCTGTTCTGAGATAATCTCCGTATGAAAATCCACCGGGAAGAATTATTACATCTGAATTTTTTAAATCTGTTGTTTTGTGCCAGAGAAATTCAACATCATATCCCATTACTTTTTTTAATGAGTAATATGCATCATGATCGCAGTTTGAACCGGGGAATACTACTACTCCGAACTTTAATTTCTTCATTATCTCTTTATATCTTTTCTAATTTAAATTCAAAATCTTCCATAATTGGATTTGCCAGCAGCTTTTTACAGTACTCTTCAACTTCCTTTTCTGCTGTATTTTTATCATCTATATCAACATTGAATTCAATGTATTTACCAATTCTTGTTCCTTTTATATTATTTAAACCAAGATGGCTTGCGCCTTTTTCTACTGCGGTTCCCTGAGGATCAAGAATTGAAGGTCTTCTCTTAATTATTACTGTTGCTTTGTACAAATTTCTTCCGGAATATTAAAAATTTTATGTGTTTAGTAAGATGCAGAAATTTTCTGCTTTAAGATTTCTTTGTAAAATAATTAATAATATGCCGAAAAATACCAAATACAATATTGAAAACAAAAATGAAGAAAATGGTTTGGCCTATTGATACAAAGAAGGGAAGTGTAACTGCGAGCAGAAATAATATTATAATGAATGGCTTCTTTTTGATTTCAGAGAAAGTGAATTTTGGAAACGTATCATATTTAATTTTACTTACCATCAAGTATGATAAAATTAAAACAAGCGGGATGATAAAAGGAGTTATCTGAGGTGGAAATCCATTTGAATAAAAACCCAAAACAAATGCTGAGATCATTATTCCGGAGCCGGGAATTGGCAATCCCTTAAAGAATGATTTATCAAAGCCAACAAGCTGCACATTAAATCTTGCCAGCCTGAATCCACCTGCAAGCATTAGTAGGGAGGAAATAATTATTCCCCAAATATTATACTGGAATAAATAAATGCTGTAAATTAAAAATGCAGGTGCAGCACCAAAGCTAACAACATCTGAAAGTGAATCAAGTTCAACACCAAGTTCGCTGCTTGATTTTGTAAGTCTTGCCATTGCGCCATCAAGTGCATCAAATATTGAAGCAATAATTATTAACCATGCCGCATAAGAAAAATTACCCTGGCTTGTATTAACTATGGAGAGAAAACCGCAAAACATGTTCATAGCGGTGAACATGTTTGGAATAACCGAGGGAGTAACTCTGAAGCGGTTCATTACTTTTGCGGATATTCAAATAAGATTGTTTCTCCGGCAGTAACCATATCATCTTTCTTTATTTTTGCCGCCCATTCTTTTGGAACAACAACATCAACCCTGCTGCCGAATTTGATCATGCCGAATCTTTTTCCGATCTGAACTTTATCTCCCTCCTTTAATTCATAAACAATTCTTCTTGCTACAAAACCTGCAACCTGCGTAAAGAATACTTTGCCGAACTTACTTTTAATTCCAAACTCTGATCTTTCATTTACATCAGAAGCTTTATCCTCAAAAGCTGCAACAAATTCTCCCTCGTAATATTTTACATATTCAACAATTCCGTTTATTGGAATACGGTTTACGTGCACATTAAGCGGAGACATAAAGATAGAAATTTGTTTTGCTTCTCCGTTTATATATTTATTATCAATTACATCTTTTACAAAAAGAACTTTTCCATCCGCTGGTGAAACAACAACATTATCTGCAGAAGGAGGAGTTCTTTCCGGATCTCTGAAAAAATTAAGTGAGAAGATTAGAAAAGCAACCGGAAGAATTATAAGCAGTGCTTTAACAAAATTATTGTTTACAAAAAAACTTGCCGAGATCAAAAGGAATGTTATTATCGCTATTATTCCAAGCGTGGAATATCCGTATTTTGTAAACATCTTTTATGCGCTCGTTAAATTGTATAACTGCTCTGTATATTTTTTTGCTTCGGATGGTGTTGAGACTTTATAGGGATTTACCCATTTCTGATTTTCTTCAAAGGGGAGTAATTTCAAACTTCTTGGGGTAAAATCATCAACTATGTAAACTTTTTCATCCTGTTTACCAAAACAGCAGATGAACTCAAGCAGATGTATATTCCGCCGTTCAAAAAATGATTTTAATACGGCATTAGCTTTTGAACAAATCCTGTTAATCAATTTTAAATCTTCAACAGAGCAAAGATCAAAAGTAATAAGGTGGCTCTCGGTAATAAGTGAATCTTTTCCGCTGCCATGATGGAGTTCAAAAACAGGAAGTGAAAGAAGTTCTCCTTCTTTTTTGTTGAAGATTTTAGCCGTTCTTTTATCAATATGATTCACCACCCTGACATAGAAAGGAAATCTTTGGTGTTTAATAAATCTGAGAGTAGTTTTATCCTGAGATTTCAGAAATGCTGCGGGAATGTGGTATTCCTTTAAATAATCAAGAAAAAAAGAATTAATAGCTGCAAATTTCTCACCAAGATTCTTGCTTTTAATTTTCTTTTCATTGCCATCTTCAAAATAATCACTGTATTGCAGCAAAACGTAATCTTTTTCATCTAAAGGGAGGTCTTTTTTAGCAAGCTCCTCGTACAGAGTTTTGTTATTGTTAAATTTTAGTGCCAAAAACTTCCTTTATTGATTTATTAAGGTTGAAATTATGAATTTTAGGTGTATAAAGTCAATTCAATATATTATATTTGTGTAAAAATATAAATACCTAATCTCAAATTTTAGAAAAAATTACCGGAGGCAGTAAATGAAAGGCGGAATGCAGGGAATGCTGAAGCAGGTTCAGAAAATGCAGGCTGAGATGCAAAAAGTTCAAAATGAGCTGGGAAATAAAACAGTTACGGAAGAAGCGGGCGGCGGAATGATTAAAGCTACCGCAAATGGAAATAAAGATATTGTTTCTGTTGAAATTGATCCACAGGTGATAAATGCTGAAGAAAAGGAAATTTTGGAAGATTTGGTTGTTGCAGCAGTAAACAAAGCCCTTCAATCAGCCGCAAAAATGGCAGAAGAAGAGATGGCAAAAGTTACAAAAGGAATGCTTCCCCCAGGATTAAATTTACCAGGATTTTAATTTTGCAAATTGCCCAGCCTTTACAAATTGCTATTGAAGAATTAAGCAAACTTCCCGGAATTGGCAGAAAAACAGCTCAAAGACTCGCTTTATTTCTGCTTAAAGCTGAAGACTCATCTGTTGATAATCTTGTTGATTCCATTAAGAATTTAAAATTAAAACTCAGATTTTGTACAAGATGTTTTAATCTCTCAGAAGAAGAATTCTGTGATATTTGTAAAAATCCCAAAAGAGATCATTCCTTAATCTGCGTTGTTGAAGAAGCAAGCGATGTTATTGCCATCGAAAAAACTAATGAATTTAACGGGCTTTATCATGTTATTGGTGGAGTTCTTTCACCTTTATCTGGTGTAAGCCCTGATTCTTTAAAGATTAAAGAACTGTTGAAAAGATTTGAAACGGAAGAAATTAAAGAAGTTATCTTAGCTTTAAATCCTGATACTGAAGGGGAAACAACATCTTTATATCTTGCCAGATTAATCAAACCACTTGGAGTAAAAGTTACACGCATTGCACGCGGATTACCGATTGGAGGTGATCTGGAATTTGCCGATGAAGCAACTATAGGCAGAGCAATGATTAACAGGGCTGTGTTATAATCAAAAAACAGAAACGATTTTCTCCATCCCAATACATCAAAATTGGTTTTGATATTAAATATGATTTTGTTGATTTTAACAGAAATCAGTTTTGATGTAAAAAAATGAATTCCCGGTTTATCAGCATATTTTATTTTTTAGTACTTTTAACTTTTACAGGATGTGATATCTTTGATACAAGAGATGCGGAAATTCCCGAACAGCCGCGTTCAAATTTTCAGCAGCCGGTTGAAGCTTCATTTGTAATTAATAATCTAATAAATTCATTATCTGATAAGAATGTTGAAAATTATCTTGCCTGTTTCAGCGATTCTAATTTTTCCGGAAAGACATTTATTTTTTCTGCATCAGGCGGAGCAATATCTCAGTTTCCCGCTTTGGCTGATATGTGGGATAAAAAGAATGAAGAGCAGTACTTTAATAATCTTAAAATTAAAGTTGCTGAAAATGCACAGATAACTCTTTCGCTTTCAAATGAAAATTTCTCTCCGCAGGGTGACAGCCTGATTTACACAGCTTCATATTCTTTAAATGTTCCTCATAATGATTCTTCAATCCCAACAAATTACCAGGGTGAATTAAGTTTCAGCATGATTCGGGATTCAAGATCATTGTGGAGTATTTATTACTGGATAGATACAAAAAGCGGAGACCTGCCAAGCTGGAGTGAATTAAAGGGAAGGCTATTTTATTAATGATTATTGATTTTAAAAAGAAAAATTTCCTTTTCCTGATTTTAGTATTCTCTGCAATGTATGGCTGCAATCCCTTTTCACCTGCCTTTGATGAATCAGCCGGAACCGGCAGTTCCACGCTTTCAGATCTTACAAATGTTGAAGGTGTGTTTCAGAATTTTCAATATGCTTACGCTTTCAGGGATACGATAATTTACGGTGAACTAATTCATCAGGATTTTATTTTTACCTACCGCGATTATGAACAAAGCTTTGATGTTTCCTGGGGAAGGGAAGAAGAGATGAAAACAACATATGGTTTATTTCAAAATTCTCAGCGGCTCGATCTTATCTGGAATAATATAATTCTCTCAACAATTGATTCAACAAGTGCAAATATTGTAAGAGGTTTTAACCTTACTATAACTTTTAATCCAACAGATGTAGTTAGAGTTGATGGAAGAGTTAATATGTCTCTTGTTAAAAATCCGGTAACAGGTAAATGGGCAATAAACCGGTGGAATGATGAATCGAATTTTTAGTAAAGAAATTCCGGAATCTTAAATGTTAATTTTTATCTGTTTATATTTGCTGTGATTTAATTTTAAAACAAATGATCATTTTCTGGATAAAAGAAGCATTCAAATCAATTGGCAGAGCCAAATCATCTTTCTTTCTTGCGCTTATCTCAACAAGCATTTCTGTTTTGTTAATTGCAGCATCGGTTATAATTATTCAATTAACCGGCAGATTTCAGGACTCAATTAAAAAAAGTTTAAACATTAATATTTTCTTAAATGAAAATCTTACACAAAAAAATATTAATGAAATTGAAAATGAGATATCCGGTTTGCACTTTGTATCCGGAACTAAGTTTATAAGCAAGGATGAAGCCGCCGAAAAATTTATTGCAGAAACAGGTGAAGATTTCAGAAAGATACTTGATTACAATCCGCTTCCTGCATCTTTTACTGTAACATTGAAATCAGAATATGTTGAAAATGATTCATTAAAATATATACTTGCCCGGCTTGGTGATTTAAGCGGAGTTGATGAAGTTGTATTTCAGCAGGAGTTTGCGCAAAAAGTAATTTCATTTCTTAACAGCCTTAAAAAGTATGTTTTTATTCTTACAGGAATTTTATTCATCATTTCTCTGTACATTGTTTACACAACGGTTAAACTTATAACAAACTCAAAAAGAGATGAACTTGAGACAATGAAACTTGTAGGTGCAAAATTATCAACCATAAAAATGCCAATCATTCTTAACGGAACTTTGATTGGATTATTTGCGGGACTAATTTCACTCGGCATTTTTATCTTGTTTATATATTATTTTGATACCTATATTGGTTTTCAAAAAATTTTTCCGGTTAATATAAGATTGTATTCGCTGCTTCTGTTAGGCACAGGCCCGCTTGTTGGTTTTTTTGTAAGCGTATTTTCACTTAAAAATCTCACATTAAAAATTTGAAAAAGATTTATTTAACTGCTGCTTTCATTCTGATAATTCTGCTTAATCCGCTAAAAGCGCAGGTTATTCCCGAATATAAGGAGCGGATTTCAGCAGCCAGGGATTCATTACAGGCTATTAATAATTTTTCATTTCAGATTACTGCCGGAAGTGTTAATCCTGATGAATACATTATTGGTCCGGGAGATAAATTTTTTGTTTCAATCTCCGGCATTGAAGATATAAATCTCAATCTGATTGTAAACCAGGAATCAATCTTATTCATACCAAAAGTTGGGGAAGTTAATCTTAAAAAAACTACTCTTACAAATTCCAAGGAAAAAATTAAAGCAGCCATTAACAGGTATTACAAGAATGTTGAAATATCCGTTTCGCTTATTGATTTCAGAAAAATTAAAGCTGCACTTCTTGGTGATGTTGTTAAACCATCAAGTTATGTTTTGGATGGGAACGCAAGGTTAATTGATCTGATCATGAATTCGTACGGATTGAATGAAACTTCAAACTACAGAAATGTAAAAATTATCAGCAGAGATAATGATACAGTTTATTATGATTTTCTATCTTTTTTAAGATTTGGTAAGATGCGTGAAAACCCATTGCTTAAGGATGGTGATATCGTAATAATTGATAAAGCAGATGAAGTTATTTCGATTTACGGTGAGGTGAAATATCCCGGAATATATGAATTTCTTGAAGGTGAATCTATTTATGATTTGATTGAACTTGCCGGAGGATTTTTAACAAGAGCAAAAAAAGATACAATTGAAGTTGTAAGCTTTAATAATAGTGGCAGAACACAATACAGTAAATACTATTCACTCGATGAATTAAAGCAAAACCATATTTTATTGAAAAATAAAGATCAGGTTATGGTTCGTGAAAAACCGGAATATCTTGAAGACAGATATG
>JBIQJD010000015.1:59496-93167 GCA_044507695.1 Ignavibacteriales bacterium
AGGTTTTGTAAGATATCCGGGTTATTATAAAATCAACAAAGATGAAACTACACTTAGTGAAATTATTGAAATGGCCGGAGGTTTCCGGGAGAATGCTTCATTAACGGAAGCAACATTAATCAGATCAACCGGCATAACTGAAGCAGATCCTGAACTTGAAAGAATAAAATTAATTGATCGTGCTGATCTTACCGAAGATGAATATGATTATCTGAAAGCAAAATCACGCCAAAGGCCGGGCTCAGTTATAGTAAATTTTGAAGACCTTTTTATTAAGGGAGATAAATCAGAAGATATAATTTTAAAGCGCGGAGATGTGATTAAAATTCCGGAAGCAAAAAATTATATTATTATGCTTGGGCAGGTAGTTAATCCGGGAAATATAATTTACAATCCTAATTACACAATTGAAGATTATATTGCACTTGCGGGGGGATATAGTTGGCGGGCACAGGAAAATGATGTAAGAGTTGTGCGGGCAAAAACAGGAGAATGGGTTGATGCAGATGATGTTGATTTTCTTTATCCCGGTGATACAATCTGGATTCCGGAAGATCCGCCTGCACCAAAATTCTGGGATGTGTTTACTACTTCATTAACAATCGTTGGACAGGTTGCATCAATAATTGCAGCAACGGTTGCAATTATTGTAGCATCAAGGTAGAAAATTGAGTTATAAAGAATTACTTGAAATATTAAAAAAGAATAGTATAAGAATTATCCGTTCCACGGCAATTGCAGTGCTGGCAGCTTTTGTAATACTGTACTTTGTTTTTCCGGTTTCATACCGTGCAAACGTAACAGTGCTTCCGCCTGAATCAAAAACAAATATGGGAGGGCTTGGTAGTCTTCTCGGTACACAGGATTTTTCATCCTTGCTAACAGGCACATTCAGCAATGCAACTTCCCAGCTTTATATTGAGATTTTAAAAAGCCGCAGTGCCGCTGAATATGTTGTGCAAAAACATAATCTGGTTGAATACTATAACGTAGATACTAAGCTTGAAGCTGTAAAAGAACTTCAGGATGCTCTTTACATTGAATTGAGTAAAGAAGGTATCATCACATTAAATGTTGAAACTAAAACTTCAGCACTGCCGCTGATTTTTGGAGATATTGATTCAACTAAGAAACTTTCTGCTGCACTTGCTAATTCATACATTGAAGCATTGGATATGATAAACCGGGATAAACTTGCATCAAAAGCAAGGCAGGCAAGGGAGTATATTGAAGTTCAATTAACAAATACAAAAACACAGCTTGATTCAGTTGAAAAGCGCCTGATGCTTTTTCAAACATCAAACAAAGCAATATCACTGCCTGAACAGGTTAATGCAGCTATTGAAGCAGCAGCAAATTTAAAATCTGAAATTGTAAAAACTGAAATTGAACTTGGAATGATGCGCTCTAATCTGCGTGAAGATAATAAAACACTTATTGCACTTCAGAGTAAACTGGAAGAATTACGTGCGCAGTATAACAAACTTGAATTAGGCAGCCAGGATTATCTTGTTGCATTTAAAGAAGTTCCTGAATTGGGAATGGAACTCGCTTCGCTTCTGCGTGAAGTTAAAATACAAAATGAAGTTTACCTGATGCTTCAGCAGCAATATTATAAGGAAAAGATCCAGGAGAACAGGGATATACCAACCGTAGAAGTGCTTGATGAAGCAATTCCGCCGCTTAAAGCTTCCGGGCCAAGGGTTGTATTTATTTCTTTACTTATTGGTATTGGTATATTTATGCTTGTTTCATTTCTGTCTGTGCTGAGGGAAAGAAAAATCACTCCGGGTAATAAGTAATTTAACGGAACACGGAAAAAATTTATTAGGAGAAAAAATTGTTAAAACCAACCGCAGTTGTAACAGGCGGAGCAGGATTCCTGGGTTCACATCTTTGTGATAAACTTATATCAGAAAAATTTAAAGTTATTTGTATTGATAATCTTATCACCGGAAATCCTGATAACATTTCACATTTATTTGGGAATGAAGATTTCACATTTATCAAACATGATGTAACAAATTTCATTCACGTACCGGGCAGAGTTGATTACATTCTTCACTTTGCTTCACCGGCAAGCCCGATTGATTATCTTAAACTTCCTATTCAAACATTAAAAGTTGGTTCGCTCGGAACTCACAAAGCATTAGGGCTTGCAAAAGAAAAAAAAGCCAGGTTTTTGCTTGCATCCACTTCCGAAGTTTATGGTGATCCGGTTGTTCATCCGCAGGGTGAAGATTACTGGGGAAACGTTAACCCAATTGGCCCGCGCGGTGTTTACGATGAAGCTAAAAGATTTGCAGAAGCTATTACAATGGCTTATCACCGCTATCATGGTGTGCAGACAAGGATAGTAAGAATTTTTAATACATATGGACCAAGAATGCGGCTTGATGATGGCAGAGCACTTCCGGCGTTCGTTGGTCAGGCTTTGCGCGGTGAACCAATTACAGTCTTCGGAGATGGTTCACAAACACGCAGTTTCTGTTATGTTTCAGATCTTGTTGATGGAATTTTCAAACTGCTTATGTCTAATGAAACAGAACCGGTTAACATTGGCAATCCCGCTGAAATTACTATCAAACAATTTGCTGAGGAAGTGAAAGCATTAACCGGAACCAAAAGTGAAATTGTTTACACAGAACTTCCGGAAGATGATCCGAAAGTACGCCAGCCGAATATTGATAAAGCAAGAAGAATTCTTGACTGGGAACCGAAGGTTGACAGAAAAGAAGGATTAAAGATTACAATAAATTATTTTATGAAACAATTGAATATTAAAAATTAGGATTTAAGAATTCTAAATCATTCTTCATAATTTTTTCAGAACAACTTCTATTGAATATTCACCATCGCTGTGAATTTCAGGATCAGTAATTGTGTGTCCCTCACTGCATTCCTTTGCATAAATTATTTCATAATTCTGCAAATTGCGTTCAATCAACGGAATGATGCCTATTGTATCAGGTGCTTCATCATGATCTATTAAATAAAAAGCAGTATGATTAGGATTAAATCGAGAGGGAAGAGTTTTCTTCTTCTCATAAAGATCGCGATGTGGAATGTACAAAATAAGATAACCTCCTTTTTTCAAAACTCTGTACCAGTTGCGCAAAGCAACTGCCGGATCAATCATATGCTCGAGTGTGTGTGATGAATAAACGTAATCAAATTGTTCATCATTCAATCCGTTAAGAAATTGTGCATCACCATGCTCAAAATCCCAGCCCTGCGCTTCGGGATGAATCAAATCTCCGCCAAATCCAATATCCAAACCTTTTCCCTGAATAAAATTTTCAAAAAATCCCTCACGCAGTCTTCTGTTTCTTGCTTTATAAGTTTCTGCATGAACGATTGGTCTTCCTCCGGCTAAATATTTTTTCTTCAGGTATGAATGATAAATATCAGCACCAATTCTCCAGATAGGTTTTGGCATAACTTTTTGTACTACAGCTAAAAATCGCATTAACTTCCTATGTTGGTGATTATCTTGAGTATTTTTTATAACTAATTAAATGTATAAATTCGCTGCAAAGTTAAATTATTAATGCGCTGCTATCAAACCAATTCCAAATAAAAATAAAAGGTTTTACTCCATTAAACTTATTTTATGCTTGATTTAACCAGCCTGATTGAAAATAATAAACTACTCAGTAATTTTATTTATTTCTTTTTTGATACATACTTCAAAACCATAAGAAAAATATTTTCTTCATTCCCGTATAAAACTAATATTGGTGTTGTTATCTCCTTGCATAAATTAGGTGATACAGTGTTTACTGTTCCGGCTGTTAAAGAAATTTTGAAAAACCATTCCGGCAGCATTAAAATAGTTTGTTACCCGGAATCAAAAATAATTTATAGGGAAGTATTTCCCGATGCAGAATTTATTGAGATTGAACACGATGAAGTTTTATGGGATGACAGGTTTGTTAAAAATTCCGCTCGTAAAAAAATAAAAATGTTTCAACCTTTTGTAATTTATGATCTTACAGGATTGAGTTTTCTCGTTTATAATATCCGCGCAAAAGAAATTATTGGAATGAGCAAAAGACAATTTAAAAATGTGTATGATATTTATTCTCCTATAAGAACAAAACCGCATTTGATGGATACTTATTTTGATGTAGTTAAATTAAAATTTAACGTTGATGATTCAATTTCAGCTAAAACTTTTCCGGTTTCATTTAATGCAAGTGATAGAATATTAATTCATCCTTTTGCCGGCTGGAAAGCAAAGGAATGGGGAATGGAAAAATTTATTGCATTAGCTGAAAGATTAAACAAAAAAAATAAAACAGCTTTTATCGCTGAAGAAGGAAAATTCACAAAGGATGATTTAACAAAGATAAAAACTGCAGGCAGTGATGTAATTGTAACAAATTCTTTGAGTGAATTAATAAATGAAATTAAAAAATCATCACTAATGATTTCGAATGATTCCGGTCCGTTGTACATTGCTAATTTATCAGGCAAGTCAACGTTTGCAATTTACGGTCCAACCAATCCGGCATTTTCTGTTCCTTACGGAGAATATCATTCATACATTCAAAAGAAAATTCATTGTTCACCGCCGGAGGATAAACAATATTGCTTTACTAACGCAGGAAGAAACTGCCCATCTTACCAATGTATGATTCAATTGAGTGTTGATGAAGTTTATAATTCTCTTCAAAAATTTATAGATAAAATATTTTCATTAAGGCATGAATTATCAGGCACTAATTAAGACAAACAAATTTGAATTGCTTATAACCATTCTCGTGGTTTTAATCGCATTATTTCTGCCGGCTGAGTTTCTCGCCCTACTGCCTTTATCCGTTTTATTAATTGGATTGGGAGTTAAATACAAAGATAATTTTGTACTGATATTTACAATCGTAACATTCCTTACTGTTACAACTACAATTAGCCCTGCAATAAGAATACTTGTTCAATTGTTAAATCTGCTGCTGCTCGGAATATTTTTTATTAAACAATACGGATTTGAGTTTAAGAATTATCCTGCTGTGCCTCTTCCGCTTGGTTTGTTTTTCATATTTTTATTTTGTTTGATGTTCATTTCATCATTCAATTCAAATTTATCACTTGGATTGGAACAGATTATACGGCTGGCAGTTTTTCTTCTCATTGTTTATTTCTATTAC
Source organism: Ignavibacteriales bacterium (assembly GCA_044507695.1). Lineage (GTDB taxonomy): Bacteria > Bacteroidota > Ignavibacteria > Ignavibacteriales > Ignavibacteriaceae > JBIQJD01. The sequence goes on from JBIQJD010000015.1 coordinate 64,647, forward strand.
TCATTCATTTATTTGAAGGAAAAAAATAACAAGCTGATAATAAATGCAGTTTATGCTGTTGCAATTATTTACGGTTTGTTTTTGATCTATGAATTTGCTGAAACAGGTTTTAATATAATTGAATACAACATCAAACAGGTTAATTATTTGGGGAATGATTATCTGCCCAAAAATCAGATGGGTGGATTTTTTTCTATGATAATTACGCTCAGCATTGCGTATTTGTTCTATTATAAATCAAAAGCGCAAAAAGTATTTTTGTACAGTATTATTGTGCTTTCATCAATCAGTCTGATTTTACTGAATTCACGAACATCTATTTTAACTGCGTTAATCGGATTTATTTTTCTTGCATTAATTCTTAATAGAAAAATTCTAAAGTATGCATTTGCTGCGCTTGTTCTCGTATCATCCCTTATGTTGATTGATGATGTTTATAATTTGTTTGAGATTTATTTCAGGTTTGAAAAACTCTCAACCGGAAGAGATTATATTTTGGCTGCTTCAGCAAATGTAATTAGGGATAATTGGTTCCTGGGCGCCGGTCCCGCTGGAACAAAGTATGAACTTTATAAAGATCTTCCTTACATGCTTGGAACCCCTGTTGAGAAATTTCTTTTTCATCATTACAATCAGATTGAATTCGGGCATGCTCATAATTTTTATCTTTTCTTTTTCAGTGATCTGGGAATATTTGGATTCATACTTTCGCTTGTTTTTCCTTTATTGTTTTTTAGATATTCGTATAGAGTATTGCAGACAGTTCCAAAAAATTCTTATAGTTATTACACGGTTTTAGGAATAACCGGGAGCGGCATTTGTATGTTCATAAGGGGAATTTTTGAGTGGGGCGGCTTGATCAGCTACGGCACAATAAGTTATGATCTTCCTTTCTGGCTGTTATTTATAATTCTTATTTCGTTTGTTCAAAAATTGAATCCTCAAAATCTAACTGCCTGAAATTCATGAATCATTATAGAAAAACAAAACTGCTGATGCTTGCCGATCCAAATCCTTCTCATACGATAAAATGGGCTTCATCATTATCTGCCAGAAATGTTGATGTAAGAATTTTCAGTTTAACTGAATATGATGAATCAAACTATAAAAATTATCCGGAGATAAAAATTACTTCGCTGGGATTATCAATTGATATTCAGCAAAACGGGGTTAATGCATTTGATAAGTATGTTTATTTGAAGGCTGTTCCTATTGTTAAAAAAATTGTTGAAGATTTTAAACCTGATATTCTTCACGCACATTATGCAAGCAGTTATGGATTACTTGGCGCATTAACTTTTTTTCAGCCGTATATAATTTCTGTTTGGGGAACAGATGTTCTTCAGTTTCCATATGATTCGTTTATTAACTCATCTATCTTAAAATTCAATTTTAAGCGAGCAAAAGAAATTCTGGCAACAGGTAAATATCTTGCAGAAGAAACTTCCAGGTTCAGTAATAAAAAAGTAACAATAACACCATTCGGTGTTGATACAAATATTTTCAAACCGATGCAGAAGAAAAATGAGTTTGAAGATTTTTTAGTAATTGGAGTTATAAGAAGACTTGAAGAAAATTATGGAATAGAAAGATTGATAAGGGCATTTAAATTAGTACTTGAAAAATTTCCGGATAAAAAATTAAAATTATTAATTGTTGGTGATGGTTCATTGAAAAATCACTTAATAAATCTTACGCATGAACTTTTAATTAGTGATGATGTTGTTTTTACAGGATATATTGAGTATGAAAAAATTGTTGAATACCACAACTCTTGTGATATTTCGGTTGTTCCATCAATTCGTGAAAGTTTCGGAGTCTCTGCTCTTGAAGCAAGTGCCTGCGGCAAGCCGGTTATTGTTACCAATGCAGGCGGGCTTCCTGAAACAGTAATTGATGGCAGTACCGGATTGATAGTTGAAAAAGATAATATCAAGCAGCTTGCATCTGCACTTGAAAAACTAATAATCGATGAACAGCTAAGAAAGACATTTGGTGAGAATGGCAGAGAAATGGTCAAGCAAAAATATGAATGGAATAATTGTGTTGAGCTGATGTTAAATATCTATAACAACATTTTAAAGAATGGAGATATAAACTGCTAACCGTTCTTTGTCCCGTTTATAACGAGCAAGATCATATCAAATCAGTACTGGATTTTTTCCTGAAAGTTCAGCCTGAACAGAAAGAACTCCTGGTAATTGACGGCGGTTCTACTGACGGCACGATTGAAATTGTGGAGAATTATTGCAAAAGATTTCCATCAATAAGACTGCTGCATAATAAGCATAAATTCGTTCCATATGCTTTAAATTTAGGAATAAAGGAAAGCCGCGGCGATTTGATTATCAGAATTGATGCTCATTGTAATTATGCTGATGATTATTTTCTCCAAATCATTAACACATTTAATTCTGTTGAAGCTGATATTGTTGGCGGCCCAACCCGTGTTGCACCCGGAACAGAATTTCAAAATGCAGTGGCTTCTGTAATTTCAAATCCTTTTGGAATAGGGAACAGCAAGGTTCATGATTCGCAATTCCGCGGCTATACAGATCATGTAACATTTGGTGCGTGGCGCAAAGATTTGTTTGAGCAAATCGGCTATTTTGATGAAAGACTTCTGCGTAATCAGGATGATGAATTTCATTACAGGGCTAAAAGCAAAGGTAAAAAAGTTTATCTGAATCCGGATATAAAACTTTGGTATCATCCGAGAAAAAATTTTAAAGAATTGTTTAATCAGTATTTCCAGTACGGATATTATAAACCGCTTGTGCTAAAAAAAATTAAATCTGAAATTAAACTTCGTCATCTTGTGCCGGCATTATTTGTATTATATCTTTTTACATTGCCATTGGCATTCATTAGTATTTATTGGTTGATTCCGCTAATCTTATATTTAACTGCAGCAGTGGTAATTTCATTAGTTTCAAAAACAAGTTTGAAGGCAAAATTATATTCCATTGTAATTTATCCCGTCTTACACACTGCCTACGGATTAGGATTTCTGATTGGCTTATTAAATATGGATAGTAAATGATGACTGGCGAAAACAAAAATTTTACCGCAGAAATTCTGCGCGTAAAAAATTCCTACGAAAAAAGAAAGAGCCTGAAGATTGATCTTTACGATCCTGCATCGGCTTACATGTGTATGATACGCCAGGAAAAAGAAAGAACGCTTATCAAATTATTTAAAGAAAATAATCTGTTTCCGCTTAATAATAAAACCCTGCTTGAAATTGGGTGCGGAAACGGAAGCAACTTGCTTCAGCTTATTCAACTGGGATTTGCTCCGGCAAATCTTCAAGGCAACGAACTTCTGCCGGAGAGGATTAAAGATGCTTCTGAAAAACTGCCATCATCAGTTCATTTAATTGCAGGCAATGCGCTTGATTTGAATTTTCCGGCAGAATCCTTTGATATTGTTTATCAATCAATGGTATTTAGTTCTATCCTTGATAAATCTTTCCAGGAAGAGCTTGCTAAAAAAATGTGGCAGCTTGTAAAACCAGGAGGGGGAATTTTATGGTATGATTTTATCTATAATAATCCGCAAAATGAGGATGTAAATGGAATTTCTTTTGCAAGATTGAAAGAACTTTTTGGGCTGCATCACATAAAAAAGTATAAAATCACTCTGGCTCCGCCGTTAAGCAGAGCTGTTACAAAACTTCATCCGGCATTATATACGGTATTTAATTCAATTCCTTTATTAAGAACGCATATTTTATGCTGGATAATGAAATAACTTACACAAAATAATTTGGCAGTTTAAAAATCTAATTGCTATTTTTCATGGCGAAAATAAAATACGTGAATTGATGAATAAAGATTTCCTCTTATTCCATAAGCCGTTTATTTCTGAAGATGAAGTAAATGAAATTGTTGATACTGTTCGATCCGGCTGGTTAAGCATGGGTCCGAAAACACTAAGATTCGAAGATGAATTTAATAAATATATTGGCTCTAAAGTTTCTGTTGCTGTAAGTTCGTGGACAGCAGCAGGCCACCTGACTCTTGAGGCTTATGGTTTGCAAAGAGGGGATGAAGTAATCGTTCCTACAATGACTTTTCCTGCCACAGCAGAAATTGTTTGCTACTTTGGCGCAAAACCTGTTATTGTTGATGTTGATGATGATACATTAAACATTTCACTTGAACAGATTGAAAGGGCAATAACACCAAATACAAAAGCAATCATTCCAGTTCATTATGGCGGACAGCCGTGTGATATGGATGAAATTCTTGAGCTTGCAAAAAAACATAATTTAAAAGTAATTGAAGATGCAGCTCATTCCCTTCCTGCGATTTACAAAGGAAAGAAGGTAGGTACAATTTCGGATGTAACCTGTTTCAGTTTTTATGCTACAAAAACTCTCTCCACCGGAGAAGGAGGAATGATTTGTACAAATGATGAAGCTCTTGCGGAACGATGCGCAATTATGAGGCTTCACGGAATTAACAGGGATGCATGGAAGAGATATTCCGAAGCAGGCTCATGGTATTATGAAGTAGTTGCTCCGGGATATAAGTACAACTTCACAGATTTGCAGGCTTCACTCGGGCTTGCCCAGTTGAAAAAAGTTGATATCATGTGGAATTCCCGAAAAGCAATTGCTGCTCGTTATACAGAAGCTTTAAAAGATTTTGATCTTATTAAACTTCATGGAATAAAATCAGACAGGGAATCATCATGGCATCTTTTCCCGATAAGGCTTCAACTGAATAAATTAAATATTAACAGAGCACAGGTTGTTGAAGAATTAAAGAAAAGAAATATTGGAGCCGGAGTACATTTTCTACCTGTTCATCAGCATCTATATTATAAAGAAGCACTCAATCTTGATGATAAAGATTTTCCTGTTGCAACTGCTGCATTTCCGGAATTAGTATCATTACCAATTTATCCCGGAATGTCTGAACAACAGGTTGATAAAGTAATAGATGTTCTCGTTGATCTGTTAAACCATCATAAAAAATAAATTACCTTCTGTGCTTATGGGAGCCCAGGGTAGTTTCATTAAAAGACTTACCGATGTTATTATCTCCTTATTTATTCTGATAATTTGCATTCCTGTTTTTATCATTATTATTATTGCAATAAAACTGGATTCAAAAGGGCCGGCATTTTTTATTCATGAACGAACAGGATTAAACGGCAAAAATTTTAAGATGATTAAATTCCGTGGAATGATTGATAATGCACTCGCTCATGGGCCGCTTCTTACACAGCCTGATGATCCGCGGATTACAAGGGTTGGCAGATTTTTGCGCAGGACAAGCATAGATGAACTTCCGCAGTTTATAAACGTGTTAAAGGGTGAAATGAGCATTGTTGGCCCGCGTCCTGAAATGGCGGAAATAACCGAATCATACAGTGAAGAAGACAGAAAAGTTTTTCAATTTAAACCGGGAATTACAGGTTACTCGCAAGTTAACGGAAGGCAGATGCTCACTTCAAGTGAAAGATCAAAAATGGAAATTGAGTATTATTCCAAAGCTACTTTTTGGTCAGACTTTAAAATCCTTTTAAAAACCTTTAAAGTAGTTATTACAAATGATGGAAATATTTAATGGTTATTAAAACCGCAGTCATTGTAATTTTTTTTACAGCAATTATTTCTGCACAGGTAGAAACCGTTCCGGCAGATCATATCGTTTATCCTTTTCTTAAAAAATTGCACGTACAGGGAATCCTGAAAAATTATAATGATATAATCCTTCCATTTTCAAAACAAAAAATTGTTGATGCTCTGAATGAGTTAGATAAATCTAAAGAAAAGTTAAGCAATGCAGATAAGGAATTCTTATTAAGAATGAAGGAGAAATTTCTTCCAGCTGGATCAATCAATTTATTTGATGAATTCCCGGGAAATTTTTCTCATCTCTTTGATGATACACAAAAAAGTTTTTATAAATATGTTGATGATGAAATTTCCTTCCACATAAATCCTGTTGTTGATTACAGCTATCTATATTCCAGCCGGAATGATGCATCATCCTCATTATTAAATCTTGGCGGAAAAATCTATGGCAGTTATTATGATTGGTTTGGCTTCTATTTGCAGGGCTCAAACGGAATTCAATTTGGCAATCGTGAAACTGCACTGCATGATCAAAGAGTTGCGCAGAGTTATACTTTTAATAATACCGGAATTAATTTTTTTGATGGCACAAAAGGATATTTGCGTCTGCAAAAAGGAATAATTTCTTTTCAGTTGGGAAGAGAAAGAATAATATGGGGCGGAGGATATGTTAATAAACTTCTCTTATCAGAAAATCCGCCAATGTTTGATTTCATTAAATTTGATGCTGAGTATAAATCGCTTAGTTATAATTTTATACACGGCTGGCTTGTACAGCCTCCTGTTGTAACATACATCAATGAGCGGGTTGGAAATGTAAAAGAAAAAAAGCCAAAATATTTTGCAGTGAGCAGACTCGGATTCAATCCAACCAATTACATTTCAATCGGCGTTTCACAAGTAATAGTCTACTCAAACCGCTCTTTTGAAGCAGCATATCTCAATCCATTTTTATTTTGGGAATCCGCTCAGCGCTCAATGAATGATCTTGATAATTCAATGCTTTCGGTTGATGCAAGATCTCTCATAACAAGCGGAGTTGAGTTATCAGCTTCAGTTATCTTTGATGATCTTGATTTTTCCAATTTAGGCAATGAATCCGTTGATAACACAAACGGAAGCGCGTGGCAAGCCGGAACATTTATTACTTCTCCGGTTTTGCCGGAAAATTTAGTTTTGAAAATTGAGTATCTGCAATTGCGCCCATACATGTTTTCTCATCCGGGCATTGGTGAAGCTTTAACTTTTACAAATAACAGCTACATGCTTGGAATTCCAATTCAGCCAAACTCAACTTTATTTTCTGCTGAGCTTTTGTGGCGGCTGAACGGCAAAATAAATTTTGGAATCAAATATAATTACTATCTCCATGGTGCAAATGAATATGATGAAGAAGGAAATCTGGTTAGAAATGTTGGCGGCAATGTTTTTGAAAATCTATCTCTTGCAGATTCACAGAAAGCATTTCTGCTTGATGGAATACGCGAGCGGAGTGATGAAATTTCACTCAGCATGATTTATGAATTAGCATACGGATTGTTTTTCAAAATGCATTATTCTTTTCTTGATTTTGATTTTACAGAAAATAAAAATCATGAACATAATTTTAAAATTTCACTAATCATTGATTTTGAATGAATATTAGTCAGGCTAACTTCTTTAATTATTTTAACTTAAGGCATTCTTTTCCCCTTGAAACGTTTGTACCAAAATATATATGTTAAAGCCATTCTAACTATGGGTTTTAAATGAAATACATTTCCTTTATTCTTTTTCTGATTCTAACATTAGCAAATCTTAACGCACAAAATTATAAAGTAGTTCATTCTGATAATGAAAAAATACAGGTTGAATTTGATTTTAACGGAAAGTATGAAGTTAGAGATACACTTATTGATGGCAAAAATTTTTGTGTAATTAAAGGAAAAGATTTTTTCATTGAAGAATATGGAAAACCCTGGCTTCCCAAGGTGCAGTTTAATCTGGGAATTCCTGCAGATGCAAACCCAACCATAAAAATACTTTCCGTAGATAAAAAAATATTGAGTAATAAATTTGTTATTCCTTTCCCAAAAAACGATCCTGAAATAAAACAAGCAGGATTTGAAAAGGAAGAGTTTTCAGAAGATGATTTTAACAAAGCAATTTACAACAGCAATAAAAATTTTCCGGAGGAAATAAGTTCTGTTGCAGGTACATTTAAAATGCGTTACATCAATACTGCAGCAATAACTGTTTCTCCATTTCAATTTAACCCGGTTTCACGCCAATTAATCTTTAATAGTAAGATCCTGCTTGAAATAAATTACAACAACAGCGGTTCAGTTCTGGGTGAATCAATTGATGACCCGATGACGATTGAGTTTGTAAAGAATAATTTAATAAACTCATCGATTGCTGAAAGCTGGATAAAGAAAGATAGGAAATTAAAATCTCCCGCATCCGCAGAAGATTACTGGTATAATCCCTCAAAAGATTTCTATAAATTCTTTTTAAAAACTGAAGGTGTGTACCGGATAACCTATCAATATCTTGCTTCTGCCGGTGTTCCGCTGGTAAGTACACCAATCTCTGATCTTGAATTATTCAACAATGGTGAACGTGTTCCTATAAATGTAATTGATTTCGACAATAATAACATCTTTAATGAAGGTGATTATTTTGAGTTCATTGGAAAACCAGCAGCACCAACTCCATATGCAAAACAAAATATTTATAATACAAAAAATGTCTATTGGTTTTCGTATCAAGGTGCGGGGAAAGGATTATTCTACAAAGAAAAAAATGGTGATCCTTTTTTTTGGGAGAGGAGTACAGACAAGCAATTAAGAACAATTCATTATGAACAGGATAAAATTTATGAAAGGCTTGGCTATGCACCGGATGAAAAACGAGATTACTGGTTCTGGGGAATTGCAAGCGCTGAGTATGGTGTTAGTAAGGTAAGGTTTCAGGATCAGTTTCCCGGCTTCCCTGAAATTGTAAATGATTCTTATGTAACTCTGCGCGTGAACATGCACGGAATGACGAACGATTACCGCTGTTCTACTGATCATAATGCAAAAATTTATATTAACGATAAAAAGATTGGTGAGATAGAATGGGATGGACAAACTGAAATTACCTTCGAAGGAAAATTTTATGTCCATCAGGATAGTGTGCCGATTTATCCGGGTGCAAATGATATAGTTGTTGAGGTTCATGGTGATGCATGCAGCGTTAATCCAAGTGATCAGATAAGAATTAATTGGTATGAGTTGGACTATTGGAGATATAACAGGGGCGGAACTTATTATGCATTTAAAAGTAATCCGAATGAATTTGGAATCACAAGATTCTGGACCTGGCTCTGGCCGAGTAAGAATGTAAAAATTTATATTCCCCAAAAAGGGGAAATGATTACAAACTTTTTGTACGGACCTGCGCAGGATAATGCAATAATTTTTATTGATACCGTTCAGGCTCAAACTGATTATTACATGATTGCTGATCATGCTGCCAGGCTTTCAATTGATTCAATTGCAAAAGATGCAGCATCAGATTATCGGAATATTTCAAACGGTGCTGATTATATTATCATCACTCATCCACTTTTAAAATCTGCTGCAGAAAGATTAGCTGAATACAGAGAGAATAATTTTCCTGATAGTTCAATAATTAATCCCAGAATATTTATAGCGGATGTTGAACAAATTTATGATGAATTCTCTTATGGTCTTTTAGATCCTTTCGCATTACAAAAATTTGTAAAGTATGCATTTGAAAACTGGCAGCAGCCTGCGCCGGCATATGTTGTATTGTTCGGCGATATGAGCTGGGATTACAGGCAGCTGCTTCCAGCCAGCAGGCCAAATTTTGTCCCTTCAATTCCTGTTCATGCTGCATCATTGGGTACTGAATTAAGCTACGGACAGGCAGTGAGTGACAACCGGATAGTTGCTGTTTCCGGTAATGATCCGTATCCCGATCTTGCAATTGGAAGATTGTCCTGTGAAAGTGTTGAAGAAGGAAATATCCTTGTAGATAAAATTATTAATTACGGTGCGGACAAATCAAAAGCATGGCGGCAGAATGTTCTGCTTGTTTCTTCCGGGCAAAATCTTGTTGATGAAAATTCTTTCCGCTTTAATGATGAAAATATGGCTATTGCAAAAACCCTATTAGATCCGATAGGAATTGCTTCCGAAAAAATATTCCGTTACCCGAACAGACCGGAATACGTTCAATACCAGGGAGATGGACCGGAAATAAGAGAAGGATTCAAAAAAGGTGCAGCACTTGTAAATTATTATGGTCACGGCGGCGGAGCTCAATGGGATCTTGTTTTTTTGAATGATGATATTTATTTGCTTGAAAATAAAGACAAACTTCCTGTTGTTACAAGTGCTACTTGTTATACTGCGCATTTTGATAATCAGGATGTATTTGGTGAACACTTTATAAAGGTTCCTGATAAAGGAGCAATTGGATTTGTGGGAAGTTCCGGTTTGACACTGTGGGGTGCAGGTAAGTTTTACAATCACTTGTTCTATGAAGCAATTTTTCAGAAAAAGATTTATAATGTAGGTAAGGCATTGCTTGATGCAGCAAACAGATATTTACGCGGGAAAGAATATGATTTACAGCTTGCTGTTTATACTTATCTTGGTGATCCACTTGTAAAACTTGTATTGCCTGAGAAACCCGATTATGTTGTACAAACGAATGACATTTCTATCTCTCCGCAAAATCCTTTGGTGAATGACTCTGTTGATGTCAAAATCAAAATTAAAAATTACGGAATTATATCTGAGGATTCAGTTACCGTTCAGCTATTAGCTTCCTCAGCAGATACATCTTACGAGATTGGAATTAAAAAAATTCCAAATTTTGGTGAACTTGATTCACTTAATTTTACATGGTATCCTGCTTCAGGTGGATTATATGAGCTTACAGTTAAAGTAAATGAAACAGACATAATTCCTGAAGAAGATCATTCCGATAACATAACAACCGCATCGTTTGCTGTATTTAATCTTACAGAACCAAACATTCTTTCTCCGGAAAAAGGATTCAGTACAAACGAGAGCAAAATCAACTTTTTATTTTCTGATATCGGACATTATGTTGATAAAGAATTATCCTACATAATTGAGATTGATACCACATTAGACTTTCAAAATCCTGTAATTGTATCCGGTTTCATTTCTCCGCAGAACGGACTGCTGAACTGGCAATCACCACAGCTTAATAAAGGGGAATATTTATGGCGTTCAAGAATTTTTGATGGAGAAAATTTTGGAAACTGGAGCCCGGTCAGAGGCTTCTTGATTACTGATACTCCTGATTCAGGTTATTCCTCATCGGGCAAACTTCTGAAGTTATATGATACATATAATATCATGTATTCTGATGAATCACATTCACTCGTACTTAATACAGAGCCATTACCGCCCAAACCTGATAGAACGAGATTTCTCGGTGATATTTATTTTAACACTGCCGGAATTGAGAATCTTGGTTTAACCACAATTACAACGGATGGAACCTACATTTACTTTGCAAACATCTGGTATTATTCGCTCCGGCATAATCCGCAGGGATATTCAAAAATCCATAAAATAGGAACAGGTTATAACGGAACAACAAAAGGGCAATATTACGGTACAATTCCCGGCTTCAATTATAAGATTGTTTACCAGATGTTTTATCACAGCGATGGTTTTATTTATGCTGCAACGGGCGATGCACATTCACTTTTGAAAATAAATGTTGAAACAGGAGACACAACTTCTGTAGTAATTCCGGATGGTTTGCTTGAGAGTGAATCAGCCAGGGTACAGAACGGAGCTTTTTATATTACTTCTGATGGACAGTATGTATATAATCTTACTGTTAAAGATTCACTTGGCAATAATAAATATGTTTTAAGAACTTTTGATCCCGCAAACAACTGGTCTTTAGCAAAACCGGATATGGTTTTATCGGGCAGCAGTTATTTTCCATACTTCTCCGGATTTTTTGTTGCTGCAGGATATTTATATCCGCTCGAGAATTTTAATGATAATTATATAAGAAGGATCAGGCTGGAAGATGGAGTTTATGAAGAAGAGTGGTATCTGAATCTGCCATATCAAAATATTTATTATGCACTTTGTTATGATTGGATTCATGATGAGGTTTATGCCTCTGTTTTTAAAACAGGATTGCAGCCAAGAATTTCTAAGTTCAAAGGTAGATATTTTGATGCATCGGGAACAATTACTTCGGAGATAATAGGCCCGGCTTCGGTTTGGAATAAATTAAATTACACATTGGAAACTGCCGGTTCACAGGGAAGTTATTCAGTTACTCTTAAAGGATTAAATAAGAATACGAGAGAATGGGAAACTCTAAAAGAAAAAATTCCAAATACGTTTTTAATGAATGAAATACAGGCTTCACAATATCCTTATTTGCAGCTTGAATTTGTTTTGAATGAATCATCAAATATTAATTCAATTCCTCTGAAATTAAAAAATGTAAAAGTGAACTATTCAACTCCGCCTGAAATCATACTTACAAAAAACAATTTCAGGTTTACTCCTGATACGCTTCTGCAGGGCTTTAACACCAACATGAAACTTCAATTAAAAAATATTGGCGGCTATGTTGCAAATAATATCAACGTAAAATTTTATTTAAACAATGCTGATTCATCATTCTATTCTGCAAATGTTAATCTGCCAAAAGACAGCACAGCCGAAATAAATTATGAGATTGCAACATCATCCATTCTCTTTGAGAATAAAATAAAATCAATTGTTACGGTTCCATCGCTTGAGTATTTCACTTACAACAATATACTTGAACAATCATTCTTTGTTGCGCGCGACAGCATTAAACCTGAATTTAAAATTACATTTGATGGTGAAGAAATAATTAATGAAGATATTGTTTCCGCCGCACCTGAAGTAATGATTACATTAGCTGATAACAGTCCGCTTCCGCTTGATACAAGTTACTTTACACTCGTGCATAATAATTTGCCGCTCAGATTTAGCAGGGAAGATGTAGAATATTTTTATGAGCCATATCCCAATTCAAAGTTTACAATCAGGTGGAACCCGAAACTTGAAGATGGAAGACACACACTTGAAGTGCTTGCCAAAGATGCATCCGGGAACTTTTTTGATTCAACTTCATCACGTACAGTATTTTATGTTTATAATGATAATGATATGTTGAATGTTTTCAACTATCCGAATCCTTTTACTAATGATACTTATTTTACATTTGAACTCCGCGGAACAGAAATACCTGAAGAATTCATTGTAAAAATTTATACAATTGCAGGAAGACTAATAAGAGATCTATCTATTCCATCTTCCGAATTAAAAATTGGTTTTAATAAAATTTATTGGGATGGAAGAGACCAGGACGGTGATGAAATTGGGAACGGATTATATTTTTATAAAATAATTTCAAAACTAAACGGACAAGTTAAATCAACCACACAAAAACTTGTAAAGGTGAAATAGATTTTATTTCAGTATTCCTCACAACTTCAATAAAATCATTCACTTAATGATACTGCGCACTCCTAACAAAAATGATTGCACATATTTTTATAATTATTTAATTTCATCCCATCACCAACAATCAAAGGTTCAATATGTGCGGAATAGTGGGCTATATAGGTGAGAAAAACTGCGTTCCAATTCTAATCAACGGATTGAAGCGCCTTGAATACAGGGGATATGATTCTGCTGGTATCGGCATCATCAACACTCAGCCAGAAGTTTTTAAATTCAAAGGGAAGGTTTCCCTCCTCGAAGAAAAAATTGATAAGCTTGAGTTAAATGCAACAATCGGAATAGGCCATACGCGCTGGGCAACTCATGGAATTCCAAATGAAATTAATGCACATCCGCATTACAATTCTGATAAATCTTTATTCGTAATTCATAATGGAATAATTGAAAATTATCAAACACTTCGTGCAGGATTAAAAAAACTCGGTTATCAGTTTATAACTGAAACTGATTCAGAAGTTCTTCCGCACTTAATAGACAGCTTCATTAAAAAAGGATACAACTTATTCAAAGCAGTTCAGCTATCGTTAAATGAAGTTGAAGGAACATACGGACTTGCAGTCGTTTATCAGAAAGAACCAAATAAAATTGTTGCTGCAAGAAAAGGTTCCCCCTTAGTTATAGGAATAGGGGAAAATGAGAACTTTGTTGCTTCAGATGTTTCTGCAATTCTTGCTCACACCAAACAAGTTGTATACCTGGAAGATGGTGAGGTTGTAGAAATATTTAAAGATCACTTTGTTGCCAAAACAATTTTTGATAAAGAAATCGAAAAAGAAGTTCATGAAATAAGCATGTCTCTTGATGAAATTGATAAAGGAGGATATGCTCACTTCATGCTAAAAGAAATTATGGAACAGCCTGAATCGGTACGAAATTCAATGCGCGGAAGAATTGTTCTGAACAAAGGAATTGCAAAGTTAGGGGGACTAGAAAGCGTTGCAGATCGTCTCGCAAACTCCAAACGAATAATAATTTCTGCATGCGGTACAAGCTGGCATGCCGGACTTGTTGGTGAGTACATGCTTGAACAATTTGCACGCATTCCAACAGAAGTAGAATATGCTTCTGAATTCAGATACAGAAATCCAATCATCAACTCAGATGATGCAATTTTCTTCATTTCACAAAGCGGTGAAACTGCAGATACACTTGCAGCGCTTCGTGAAGCAAAAATTCGCGGTGCACTTGTACTTGGAATTTGTAACGCTGTTGGAAGTTCAATTGCACGTGAAAGTATGGCGGGAGTTTATACTCATGCCGGCCCTGAGATTGGTGTTGCTTCAACAAAAGCGTTTACATCTCAGCTTGTTGTTCTTTCCTTAATTACCTTACTTATTGCAAGAAAGAAAAACATGAGCCTGGTTGATGGAAAAAATATCGCTGAAGAGCTTTTAAAAATTCCTGAAAAGATTGAACAAATTTTGAAACTAAATGATAAGATTGAGTACATTGCATCCGAATTTACGCACGTAAGTAATTTTCTTTATTTAGGCAGAGGTTATAATTTCCCTGTTGCACTTGAAGGTGCATTAAAGCTTAAAGAAATTTCTTACATACATGCAGAAGGATATCCAGCAGCGGAAATGAAGCACGGACCAATTGCATTAATTGATGAAAACATGCCGGTAATTTTTATTGCACCGAAAGATTCAACCTATGAAAAAATAATAAGTAATATTGAGGAGATTAAAGCGCGCAAAGGAAGGATTATTGCAATTGCAAGTGAGAATGATTCGGAGATTGATAAACTTGTAGATTTCACAATTAAAATTCCGGATACAATAAGAATGCTGATGCCAATTCTAACTGTAATTCCGCTTCAGTTATTAGCATATCATATTGCCGTTAAAAAAGGTCTAAATGTTGATCAGCCGAGAAATCTTGCGAAAAGTGTAACGGTTGAGTAGCTGATCAATGCTTTGGTATTGCGGCTGTTAAAAAGCTTCCCTCCTGAGAAGTTCTTAGGATAGTTGAGTTCACTCCTCTCAAATTTATTGTAAAATTAATTTATAAAGAGATAAAAAATCTTTTTAACACTTCAAAAACTTTTGAGAATAAATAAAAATTTTCTATTTTTCGGCTCACATTTTTTGAAGGGCAGATAGCTCAGTCGGTAGAGCAAAGGACTGAAAATCCTTGTGTCGGGGGTTCGATTCCCTCTCTGCCCACGTCTTCAACCCGCTTAACCGAGAGCGGGTTTTTTATTTCAAATAATTCATCTTTCTTATCTCTTCAATAATATTTAAATAGTAATTATAACTTAACTAAACGTTCAAACCTCATCTTCTATGTTGGTGCACAACTTTAATATTGTTTTATTAGCATAAAAGTAACGCAATACATCAATATTTTTGTTTTCAAACTTTTGTTCCGTGTTTTATTCCTTAATGAACTTAATTCCAATTGCGCATTTATTTGTATATTTGTAGTCTGTTTTCATGCTGTTTACAGCTTTTATAAAATACAAGCTGTGCATTGATTATTAAGATTTAACACGATTAAATATAAATTGGAGAAAAAATTGGCTCACAAAATTACATTAATTCCAGGTGATGGAATAGGACCGGAGATTACAAAATCTGCAACCCGGGTTATTGAACACGCCGGAGTGCAAATTGATTGGGATGTTGTAGAAGCAGGCTTAACAGCATTAGAAAAATATCATGATCCGCTGCCGCAGGAAGTTATTGACTCGATTGATAAAAATAAAATTGCTTTGAAGGGTCCGCTTACAACTCCTGTTGGCAAAGGCTTCCGAAGTGTAAACGTTGCGCTTAGAAAAGAGTTTGAATTATATGTAAATCAAAGACCGGCAAAAACATTTAAGGGAATTAAAACATTATTTGATGAAATTGATTTAATTATTTTCCGTGAAAATCTTGAAGAATTTTATTCCGGAATTGAACATTATATTGACAGCAGCCGTTCAGCAGCAGAAACAATCGGTATAATTACAAAGAGAGGTTCGGAGAGAATAATAAAATTTGCATTTGAATATGCACGCAAACACGGCAGAAAAAAAGTAACGCTGGTTCATAAAGCAAATATTTTAAAATTTACCGGCGGTCTATTTTTAGATGTTGGAGTAGAGATTGCCAAGGATTATCCGGAAATAAATTTTGATGATAAAATAATTGATAATATGGCAATGCAGATGGTAATGAATCCTTATCAATTCGATTGTATTGTAACTACAAATTTATTTGGTGATATTCTTTCAGATCTTGCATCAGGACTTGTTGGCGGACTTGGTTTAGCCCCGGGCGCTAATATTGGAGACGGTGTTGCTATCTTTGAAGCTGTACATGGTTCAGCACCGGATATTGCAAGACAAAACATTGCTAATCCATCTGCCCTAATTCTTGCAGCCGTTATGATGCTTGATCATATTGGTGAACATGATGCAGCAAAAAGATTAGAGAAGGCAGTTGCAAATGTTATTGCTGAAGGCAAATCAGTTACAAAGGATATCAACAAAGAAAAGTTTGTAACAACTTCTGAATATACAGATGCCATTTGCCGTGAACTGGATAATATGAAAAGCTAAAACAAGTAAAAATTGGAATGAATGTAATTATCATTTTCAGACAAGGAATGAGAAATCAGCAGCAGGGAGAAGTCTTTAAATACTCAAGACTTCTCTCTTCTGTTTTTCAAATACAATCAACAGAATGATAGAATATTTTCGTTGATTAATTAAAATTTTAATTGAACCTGATATAGGCCAAAAATTATTTTGAAAAGTAAAACTCCTCTTTATCTAATATTTTTAACTGTATTTATTGATCTGCTTGGATTCGGAATCCTGATCCCAATTCTGCCAACTTTTGCTACAAAAGAATTGCATGTAGATGAAACTGCGATCGGAATTGCAATAGCTATTTATTCATTCACTCAATTTTTCTTCAATCCGATTTTCGGAAAATCATCTGATAAACACGGCCGCCGCCCGCTGATTGTAATCAGCCTTTTGTTAAACGCAATTGGTTATTTGATTTTTGCATTCACGCACACTTACTGGATGCTTCTTGCTTCCAGAATAATTGCCGGAATAGGCGGAAGCGCAATAGGTGTTGCACAGGCTTATATTGCGGATGTAACAACGAAGGAGAACCGGTCTAAAGGTATGGGATTAATTGGCGCGGCTTTCGGCTTGGGCTTTGTCTTTGGTCCATTAATTGGTGGCTTTTTAGCTGAGTATGGTTATGCTGTTACCGGATTTGTTAGTGCGGGTTTTTCAACTCTTGCATTTATACTTACGCTGCTTTACCTGCCCGAATCAAATCTGAACAGAAATAAACTTCTTAAAAGAAAATTATTTGATGTTGACGCTGCTAAAAATATTTTTCGGAATATTAATCTTGCTATTCCAATAATCCTTTTTTTCCTTCTCACATTTTCTGTTGCAAATATTTATGGAACTTTTGCTCTGCTTGGATTTAAAGTTTATCACTTTACAGATTTGCAGAATGGATATATGTATGGAATTGTTGGATTATCATCCGCAGTGGTACAGGGTGGTTTGCTTCATTTAGTATCAAAATATTTGAAAGAAAATACTCTCATAATTGCCGGATCAATCTGTATGATGATTGGCCTGGCACTGATGCCATACGGCCAAACTTTTTTAGGGCTTGCAATAATTGTGTTTGTTCTCTCAATCGGAACAGGAACACTTCAGCCAACTGTTTTAAGTTTGATTTCTGAAGTAACACCAGAAGCAGAACAGGGAATAACTCTTGGTTTGAATCAATCATTTTCTGCTTTTGCAAGAGTGCTTGGACCCTTGTGGGGCGGTTTTGCTTTTGAGTATATGGGATATGAATTTCCTTTTCTTACCGGTGCTTTTTTTACGCTACTGATTTTGATTATCTGTATCGTGTATTTGCCAAAGATTACAAAAATTGAAAATCACGAAAAGATTGAAATTAGGGAATCATAAAATGACTTCTTTACATAACCATCAATTGCCTATATTTGCAATATGTTTTCTGTAGGAAAATTAAATATTAACAAAGCAATCCTTCTTGCACCAATGGAAGACGTCACGGATGTTTCCTTTCGTTTAGTTTGTAAGGAATTAGGCGCAGATGTTGTTTACACAGAATTTGTAAATGCTGAAGGTTTGGTGCGCGCAACGGAACGTACTCACCGCAAATTGAAAATCATTGATCAGGAGCGCCCGGTTGGAATTCAGATTTATGGTGGAAATATTAAATCAATGGTTGATGCTGCAAGAATTGCTGAAGCCGAACAACCGGATCTAATTGATATTAACGCGGGCTGCTGGGTGAAGGGAGTTGTTGGGCAAGGTGCCGGTGCCGGTTTGCTGAAAGATCCCGTTTACATGCAGCAGCTTGTTAAAGAAGTTGTTAATGCGGTTTCGATTCCTGTTACTGTTAAAACAAGACTTGGCTGGGATAGCAGCAGCATTTATATACTTGATGTTGCCAAACGAATGGAAGATGCAGGAGCCAAAGCATTAACAATTCACTGCAGAACCCGGGTAATGGGGCATAAAGGTGAAGCTGATTGGACATGGATTCCCAGAATAAAAGAAGTTGTTAATATTCCCGTTGCTTTAAATGGAAATGTTCTGACTTCTCATGATGTAAAAAAAGCATTTGATGAAACCGGAGCTGATGCTGTTATGATTGCGCGGGGAGCGATCGGCAATCCATGGATTTTTGCAGAAGCAAAAGAACTTCTTTCAACCGGTAAAATTACTTTTAATATTGATGAAGAGTTAAGAATTAAAACCGCGCTTCGCCACCTTAAACTTGCAATTGATGTTAAAGGAATGAAACGCGCCGTTCTTGAACATCGTAAATTTTACACAGGATACCTTAAAGGTTTGCATGGGATTTCTGAAATTAGAAAGAAACTCATGGTACCGGTTGAATACAACGAAGTGGAGGATATTCTTCTTACTTATCTGGATGATCTGCGCTCTTACAAAGTAGCTGTTTAATTTTTCCTTCCTTATAACTCTAATTAATTTTTTAAGATTTTCTTTTCTCAGTAAGATTGGGCCGCCGGCAATTATATAATTGAACTGACTAATAAATTGTTTTGATGCATATGAATTTGTTAAATTTCCTGAAAGAAAAATTTCTGCATAATTGAAAGCTAAATATTAATCATGATTTTATTTTCAAAAGAAAATAAAACAGGTATAATAAAACTAAACAATCCTGAAAAACGGAATGCACTCCATCCGGAACTTGTTAAACAATTTAAAGAAGCTTTATCTTCTGCCGTAACCGATGATGAAATAAAAGTATTAATCATTACAGGTGAAGGAAAAAGTTTTTGTGCAGGCGCTGATTTAGCTTACCTGAGTGAGCTTCAAAAGTATAATTCAATAGAAAACGAAGTTGATTCCGAAAATCTTGCTGATTTATTTTTACAGGTTTATAGATTTCCAAAGCCGGTTATAGCCGCTGTTAATGGCGCTGCTATTGCAGGAGGCTGCGGACTTGCTTCTGTTTGTGATTTGATTGTTGCAGATGAAAACAATGCAAAGTTCGGATATACAGAAGTAAAAATTGGTTTTGTTCCCGCAATCGTTTCTGTATTTCTTTTAAAACGAGTTGGAGAAGGAATAGCAAAACAGCTCTTTCTTACAGGTGAATTAATGAATTCAAAAAGGGCTTATGAGATAGGTTTTGTAAATTATTTAACTGATGACTGTTTAAACAAAGCAAAAGAACTTGCAGAAACATTACAAAAGAATTCTTCTTTTAGTATGGAACTGATAAAAAGTATGATTCAAAAAATCTCCGGCTTTAATGCCGAAGCCGCAGTTGATTTTTGCACACGCTTAAATGTTATCAGCCGCTCTTCAGTTGATTTCAAAAAAGGGTTAACTAACTTCTTAAAAAAAATATAATGGGATGTTATGTCTGCAGATCTAAAAACTTTTATCCGCACTGTTCCTGATTTTCCTAACCCCGGAATTTTATTCAGAGATATTACTACGCTTCTAAAAAATCCCGAAGCTGTTAAATTTACATTAAAAAAACTTTTAGAATTAACTGATGGTTTGAAGATTGATAAAGTTGTTGGAATCGAATCGCGCGGATTTATGTTCGGCTGTATGATTGCAGAAAGATTAAATGCAGGATTTATTCCTGTTAGAAAACCAGGTAAACTTCCGGCTGCTACTGTTAAGGAAACATACGAGCTTGAGTATGGAACTGATTCAATCGAAATTCATAGTGATGCAATAACACCGGGTGAAAATGTACTTTTGCATGATGATTTGCTTGCAACAGGCGGAACCGCAAAAGCGGCTGTTAATCTTATTGAAAAGCTTGGCGGTAAAGTTGTACAGCTTTCATTCATCATTGAATTAAGCTTTTTAAAGGGAAGAGAGAAACTGAAAGGATATGATGTACGGTCTTTAATTAATTATTCTTCAGAAGAATAATCATCTCCGCTCTTCCAGTTTTTAGGTGAGATAACTACAACAAATTCACCTTTGTTTGTTGATGTGTTGAATGAATTGAGAAGTTCACTGGCAGTTCCGCGGCGGACTTCCTCAAATTTTTTTGTTAATTCTCTGCAGATTACAATTTTGCGCTCAGGCATGTATTCATTTAATTCATTTAATAATTTTTCAATCCTGTAAGTTGATTCATATAAAATTATTGTTTTTGGCTCCGCAGACAATTGTTTTAATTTTGTCTGTCTGCCTTTCTTCTGCGGGATGAATCCCTCAAACACAAATGAATCGCTCGGCAATCCGCTGATAGTAAGAGCAGTAATTGCTGCAGTAACTCCCGGAACAGGAATTATTTCAATATCATTTTTTATACATTCTGAAATTAATCTAACACCTGGATCTGATATTCCCGGTGTACCTGCATCAGAAGTTAATGCACATGATTCGCCATTATTCATTCTTTCAATTACATATTTTAACTTCTGTTTTTCATTAACCGCGTTTAATGAAACCATTTCTTTTTTTATCTCATAATGATTGAGCAGAAAACCTGTAACACGTGTATCTTCACATGCAACAAAATCCACCTGCTGCAAAGCTTCAATTGCACGCAATGTTATATCTTTAAGATTGCCTATTGGCGTACTTACAACGAAAAGCTTGCTCATTTAATTTCCCGTAAATAACTGTTTAAATTAAGAAAAATTGAATGGAGAAAAGAATGATTGATTTAAAATGATAATCCCGCCGAAGCGGGACATCATGCAAGTAGTTTAAAGATTGTTTTTGATTACGAAATTAATTTCAGAACTTTTCTAATAATTTGCAACCCTTCATCAAGTTCTTGCGGAGTTACATTCAGTGAAGGACGAAAACGCATTGATCTTTCACCGCAGCCAAGAATGATTAATTTCTCTTCCAGGCATTTATCTTTAAATTTATTTCTCAATTCATTTGTAGGAAGATCAAACGAGCACATTAAACCTAAGCCCCTGGCATTGCTTACCAGGGAAGGAAATTCATTTTGAATATCCTGCAATGCACTTAGCAGATATTTTCCTGAAGTATTTGCGTTCTCAACAAGATTTTCTTCTTTAATTATTTCCATTATATGCTTTGACCGAACCATATCAACAAGATTTCCTCCCCAGGTTGAATTAATTCTGCTTGATTTTCTAAAGACGTTTTCTTCAACATCATCAATTCTTTCATTCACCATAATTCCGCAAACCTGAGATTTTTTCCCAAAAGAAATTATATCAGGTTTAACATAATATTCAGAAGCCCAGAATTTTCCTGTCATTCCAAATCCCGTTTGAACTTCATCGAACATCAAAAGAATTTCATTTTCATCTGCAATTTCTCTTAGCTTAATAAAAAATTCTTTTCTGAAAAAATTATCCCCGCCTTCTCCCTGTATTGGTTCAATTATTATAACAGCAATGTCATCAGGATTATTTTTGATTGCTGTATAAATCTGGTTTACGGCTTCCTCTTCAGCCTTAATAATACTTTCAAAATTTGCATCAACAGGGAAGGTGATTTTGGGATTTGTAATTCTCGGCCAGTCAAATTTGGGAAAATAATTTACCTTATTCGGATCAGTATTTGTCAGAGACATTGTATAACCGCTGCGCCCGTGAAAAGCTTCTCTGAAATGAATTACCTGATGTCCTTTTTCATCTTTGTATCCTTTCTTAAAATTTTTCTGAACCTTCCAATCAAAAGCTGTTTTTAATCCGTTTTCAACTGCAAGTGCACCGCCGGAAACAAAAAACAAATGTTTCATAAATTTTGGTTTTGCAATTCGTGCAAATGTATCAACAAACTCTGCCATATAAGTTGTGTAAATATCAGAGTTGGAAGGTTTATTCACAGCAACACTGCCAAGTTCTTCAATTATTTCCTGGCTGTTTAACTTTGGATGATTTAAACCAAGCGGATTGGAAGCAAAAAATGTGAAAAGATCAATGTATGTCTCACCATTTCTTGCATCAACTATATGATTACGGCTGCTGTTCTTTAAATCAAGTACAAAATCGAAACCATCGGCAAGCATATATTTGGCGATAGTATCCTTTACATTTGCAGGAGAAACAGAGTAATCATTTAAAACTGTTTCATCTTGTTTAAAATTATTATTCATTACTTACCTCGATAAATAGAGATGAATAGAAAATTCTTATTTAAAATGTGCGGGATGCGAAGGGTAAAAAATTAGAATACGTTTTCGAAACGCGAAACGAAGTAGCTTCTTAAAATTCTGAAGCCGGTAATATTGAAAAATGTGTTTTTTCTGAGCATTAGCTTTGATGTTTAATTACTTCAAATTTAATCATAAAAGGCTTGATTTTCAATTGCCAAATTGAGGCGTACCTAACACTTGATTTTTCCTTTATTCCTCATAAAAGGATTTGCACAACTGAATTTAGTTTGATTATCAAAGTCGTATTTGATAATTTTAACGACCTTAAATTTTCAGAAAAATGGTGAATGAATGAACAAATATACCGGAGTAGATTATTTTAATATTGATTCACTCCTTTCCGAGGAAGAAATCATGATCCGGGATTCCGTTAGAGAATTCGTATCAAATGAAATTATTCCTATAATTGAACACTACAACAGAGAAGGAAAATTCCCGATTGAACTTGTACCAAAGATGGCAGAGTTGGGATTATTTGGCGCAACGCTTCCATCTAAATATGGCGGCGCCGAAATGAATAATGTTGCCTATGGTTTGGTTATGCAGGAATTGGAAAGAGGGGACAGCGGCATAAGAAGTTTTGTTTCTGTTCAAAGTGCATTGGTTATGTATCCCATTTTCACTTTTGGTAGTGAAGAACAAAAAATAAAATGGCTTCCGCAGCTTGCACAGGGACAAAAAATCGGCTGCTTTGGATTAACAGAACCTGATTATGGTTCAAATCCTGGCGGCATGGTTACAAAAGCAGAAAAAGTTAGCGGTGGCTATAAATTAAACGGCGCAAAGATGTGGATTACCAATGGAACAATTGCTGATGTAGCTGTTGTTTGGGCAAAACTTGATGGCGTGGTTCGCGGCTTTCTTGTAGAAAAAGGAACAAAAGGATTTACAGCGCCGGAAATGAAAGGTAAACATTCGCTTCGTGCTTCCGTAACTTCAGAATTAATTTTTGATAACGTAATTATTCCGGAGGAGAATATTCTTCCTGAAACAAGCGGTTTAAAAAATGCTTTGATGTGCTTAAATCAGGCAAGATATGGAATTGCCTGGGGCGTTGTTGGCTCAATGATGGCTTGCTATGATGCAGCTTTAAATTATGCTAAAACCAGAATTCAATTCGGAAAACCGATTGCCGCTTTCCAGATGACACAGGAAAAGTTAGTCTATTTTCTTACAGAAATTACAAAAGCTCAGCTTCTTAACATTCAGCTTGGCAGAATGAAGGATAGTGGAACTCTTAAACATACACATGTTTCTCTTGCAAAAAGAAATAACTGTGAGAAGGCGCTTGATATTGCACGCGCCGCAAGGGAAATTCTTGGTGCAAACGGAATACTTGATGAATACCCCGTTATGCGGCATGCCGCCAATCTTGAATCCGTAAAAACTTATGAAGGTACTCACGAAATGCATACGCTTATTGTTGGTGAAGATGTAACCGGCTTCCCGGCGTTTGAGTAAAAATCAAGACCACTTCAGGTGGTCTTTTTATTATAAGGATTATATATGTTAAAAGGTAAATCAATTATTGAGGGATTAACTTTCGATGATATTCTTCTGGAGCCCGGTAAATCATCTGTACTTCCAAGAGATGTTGATGTAACTACATACCTTACTCCCGAAATTAAATTGAATATACCGGTTGTTTCTGCTGCAATGGATACAGTAACAGAATCAGCAATGGCAGTTGCAATTGCAAGAGAAGGCGGAATTGGAATACTTCATAAGAACATGAGTATTGAAGAACAGGCAGTTGAAGTTGATAAGGTTAAGCGATCAGAAAGCGGAATGATCCGCAATCCGGTAACTCTTTCACCAACTGAAACAATAGGGCATGCTCTTGAGATTATGAAAAAATATAGTATATCGGGAATCCCGGTTGTAGAAGAAGGCGGCAAATTAGTTGGAATCTTAACCAACAGAGATTTACGCTTCGAGCCAAACTCCCGCCTTAAAGTAAAAGACTTGATGACAAAGGAAAACCTGATTACCGCTCCCGTTGGAACAAACTTAGAAAAAGCGGAGAAAATTCTTCAGAAATATAAAATAGAAAAACTTCCGGTAGTTGATAAGAACGGAATAATAAAAGGCTTAATTACTTTTAAAGATATTCAGAAGAAGAAAAAACATCCCAATGCCTGCAAAGATGAACATGGCAGATTAAGAGTGGGAGCAGCCGTCGGCGTTACTCCGGATACAGTGGAAAGAATTGAAGCACTATCAAAAGCTGGAGCAGATGTTATAATTATTGATACTGCACATGGCCATTCAGCCGGCGTTATGAATATGATTAAAGAAGCTAGGAAGAAATTTAAGTACGAGCAGCTAATTGCTGGAAATATTGGCACCTATGAAGCGGCATTAGATCTTTATAATTGCAAAGTTGATGCTATTAAAGTTGGAATTGGACCAGGTTCAATTTGTACAACAAGGGTTATTGCAGGAGTGGGTGTTCCACAAATTACAGCAGTTTCGGAAGCCTACAGAGCTGTTAAAGGTAAAGGTATTCCAATAATTGCTGATGGCGGGATCAAGCAAACTGGTGATTTACCTAAAGCAATTGCTGCGGGAGCAGATTCCGTAATGATTGGAGGATTATTTGCCGGTGTTGAAGAAAGTC
The DNA here is from genome assembly GCA_044507695.1 of Ignavibacteriales bacterium. Classification (GTDB taxonomy): domain Bacteria; phylum Bacteroidota; class Ignavibacteria; order Ignavibacteriales; family Ignavibacteriaceae; genus JBIQJD01. The sequence continues at coordinate 90,066 of JBIQJD010000015.1, forward strand.
CGGGTGAAAAAATTCTTTTTGAAGGAAGAAGTTTTAAACTTTACAGAGGAATGGGATCTTTACCTGCAATGAAGCAGGGAAGTAAAGATAGATATTTTCAGGATGCGGAAGACGATATTGCAAAGCTTGTTCCGGAAGGTGTTGAAGGAAGAGTTCCATTTAAAGGTCCGCTTTCAGATACAATCTATCAACTTATCGGTGGTTTGAGGGCAGCAATGGGATATTGCGGAGTTAGAAATATTGAAGAACTGAAGGAAAAATCCCGTTTCATAAAAATTACATTGGCAGGATTGAGGGAAAGCCATCCACATGATGTAATTATAACTAAAGAAGCCCCGAATTATCATACCTAATGATTTTACTGCACTTCAGTAATGCATTTGTAACTCGAAACACATATGTATAAAGTACTTGTTATTGCCTATTATTTTCCGCCAATGGGGCTTAGCGGTGTTCAGCGCACTCTCAAGTTTGTTAAATACATGAGAGATTATAACTGGGAACCTGTTGTTCTAACATCCGCATCTGCCGGATATTATGCACATGATAATCATCTTTTAAAAGAAGCTGAATCTCTTAATATTAACATTATCCGTGCAGGCGGAAAGGATATAAATTCCCGTTTGGCCCGTAAAGGTACAATAAAAATGCCTCCGGAATTTATAAGAAAAAATCTTAGCCGCATAAGCAATACATTTTTTATTCCTGATAATAAAAAAGGCTGGACAAAAAAGGCTATCATAACTGTACGTGAAATTTTAACCACTGAAAATTTCAATTTGATATTTGTAACAGCACCTCCTTTTTCTGCAATAAACATGGCGGTAAAACTTAAGAAGGAATTTAATCTTCCCTTAGTAATCGATTACCGTGATCTTTGGCTGGGGAATCAATTTGCATTTTATCCGACTCCTGTGCACAAGTATCTGCACAAAAGAATGGAGTACCGCGCATTAAAAGCTGCTGATAAAATAATTGCTACAAACCGGAAGATGAAAGAAAAAATCATTAAGAATTATAAGTTCCTTACTTTTGAGGATATTTATATTATTCCACATGGATTTGATCCGCAGGATTTTGAAAACCTTAATACTGAACCGAAGCATAACAGCAAACTGAGAATTACCTATTCAGGAATTTTTTATGAATATATAACGCCAAAATATTTTTTAAGAGCATTTAAAAAATTATCCATTGAAAGACCGGATATAGCTGCAAATATTGAGCTTCATTTCATAGGCATTTTAAGAAATGAAAATAAAAAATTGATAAGAAAATTAAATCTCCAGGAGTTTGTTAAAGAGCACGGATATCTCGATCACAAAATTTCTCTGACAAAAACTATGGAGAGTGATATTTTGTGGCTGATGGTTGGGAGAGGCAGAAATGCTGATACAATTTCAAGCGGAAAATTGTATGAATATTTTGGTACCAGAAAGCCAATTATGGCATTACTCCCTGATGGTGCTTTGAAAATGGCAGCACAGGATTATAAAGCCTCATTTATCGCTGAACCGGATGATATTGAAGCTATTAAAAATCTTTTCATTAAGATGTTTGATCTTTATAAAAAAAATGAACTGCCTCTTCCTGATGAAGATTTTATTTTAAAACATAGGAGAGATTTTCTTACAGAACAACTAACAAAACAATTTCAATTCTTAGTAAAGGAAGAGTATTAATGAACGTACTTCTTATTGGCTCAGGCGGAAGAGAAAGTGCGCTTGCGTATAAAATTTCTGAAAGCGAAAAATTAACACAATTATATATTGCACCAGGAAATCCCGGAACACGGGTTTATGGAAAAAATATAAATTTAAATGTAACTAATCATGAGAATGTTTTAAGCTTCTGTAAAGAAAGGAAAATTGATCTTGTAGTTGTTGGGCCTGAAAAGTCGCTTGTAGACGGACTATCTGATGTATTGAGAAAAAATGATTTTAATGTTTTTGGTCCTGATTCTGCTGCCGCTGAAATAGAAGCATCTAAAACTTTTGCTAAAAAATTCATGTATGAAAATAATATTCCTACTGCAGCCTACCGTGAATTTGATCTTTCTGAATCAGCCTCTGCTGTTGATTATTTAAAGCAGCAAAAATATCCTGTTGTTATAAAAGCTGATGGACTTGCAGCGGGAAAAGGTGTTATAATCTGTAATGATTTCAATGAAGCAGAAAATACTTTAATTAAAATTTTTTCAGAAAAAATATTTGGAACTGCCGGCAATAAAATTATTGTTGAAGAATTTATGACCGGGGAGGAAGCATCTGTTTTTGCTGTAACTGATGGTAAAGATTTTATTTGTCTCCCACCGGCTCAGGATCATAAAAGGATAGGGGATAATGATACCGGAAAAAATACGGGCGGCATGGGAGCCTACGCGCCAGCACCGGTAGTAACAAAAAATATTTTAAATGAAACAATTGAAAAAATAATAAAGCCAGCGTTATCAGGATTACGGAATTCGGGAAGAAAATTTGTTGGCTGCCTTTATTGCGGTTTAATGATTACTTCTGAAGGCGTTAAAGTTGTTGAATTCAACTGCAGATTTGGTGATCCGGAAACCCAGGCAGTTTTGCCTTTGCTGAAAGGTGATTTTCTGGAGCTTCTGAATAGCTGCGCACATGGGAAAATTAATAAACAAGCAGTTGAATATTCCGGTGGTGCTTCTGTATGCGTCGTTGCTGCATCAAAAGGTTATCCTGATTCATACGAATCCGGATTTGAGATAACCGGCTTGAATGAAATTGAAGATCCTCAAATAATTATTTTTCAGGCAGGAACAAAGGAAGTTAACGGAAAAGTAGTTACTTCAGGTGGAAGGGTTTTGTGTGTAACTTCTGTGCTGAATGAAAATAATCTTCATCTGGCAAAACAAAAAAGTTATAATGCTTTAAAGAAAATAAGATTTGAAGGTATCTACTTTAGGAAAGATATTGCAGATAAGGCGATAAAATAAATCTGCAAAAAAAATTTAGTACCGAGAGCCGGACTCGAACCGGCACATGGTTTAAGCCATACTGGATTTTGAGTCCAGCGCGTCTACCAACCTGCCTGCCGAGTCTGTTGCATAACCTTATTATTTAGAGATTAACTCAGATA
>JBIQJD010000016.1:0-90824 GCA_044507695.1 Ignavibacteriales bacterium
ATTAAATTATAAGTTGATGAACAAATTTAATTTTTTACTTATTGGAAATATCAAGTGCATCAAGCCGTTATGTAAAAAGTCAATATATGTGGTAAACTTATTATGTTCTTTCTTTTTCTCCTGAAATAATAATTGAAAAGAGATAAGCCCGCCGTAGGCGGATAAACTGGATAAACAGGCTTATCCCTTTTCCTTTTTGGGGTTATTATGTTAATTCCGGGTAACGCGTTAACGAACAGATGAAGAATAGTCTGCCAATTACCAGAATAGGCTGTCTTAGCGGAGATATGAAATCAAAGACAGTGATTTCTTATTTATATTATTAATTTAAAGCATTTGCACCGGCGCATGCGTAAGCTTATAATAAAAACTGATCCTAAAGTAGAAGAAGTATTTTCTAATTATCCTTATTTCGTCAGAGATAAGATGCAATTCCTCCGGCAATTGGTTATTGAAACGGCTGAAGAAACGGAGGATGTATCGGTTCTGGAAGAAACATTAAAATGGGGAGAGCCGGGTTTCGTTACAAAAACCGGAAGTACTTTCAGAATGGATTGGAAGTCTAAGACACCTGATCAATATGCTTTATATTTCCATTGCACGAGCAGGCTTGTTGATACTTTCAGATTATTGTATGATAAAAAATTTCTTTATGAAGGAACACGTGCAATTATCTTTAAAATAAATCAGGATATTCCTATCGAGGAAACTAAAGCTTGTATAAAAGCTGCTTTAACTTATCATAAGGTTAAACAATTGGTTACCTTAGGAATTTAACTGTTGTAAGCTGCTGCATTGCTTTCCCTGTAAGGAATAATTTTGCAGCCGCCGTTTAATTTACATGCGTCATTAGCAATATTCCGGAATTAAAAGCTGCCTGGAAAAAAAATCAGCCTCGTGGTTCTACTGCAAATAAAAGGATTATTAAGTACAATTTTTCTAAAATAAAAAACGGCTTTTTAACATTGCATAACTCTATTGAATCATAACCATACAACCGGTATTCGCGGTAAATTAAATCACCAATTTTACCTTTTGTTAATCCCAACGGCTGGCAGATTACCTTTGTCATAATTCTCTTTTAATTAATTTTAAACTGGCAATAAACAGATGCATTACCGCTCTATATTAATATGCCGAAAAACCGATATTTCTTCACGGCTGATAAATAATTGCCTTATAAGAAATTGTTGAATTGAAATCCGGTGGAACTTCTGCAAATTCCGGATCAATCTTTTATGCTTACAAATCTGAAACGGATAATCAGACAGGATTTAAACGGCATTCTCAGCAGTTCTGTTTTTTCTTTCCCTGTACTGATCATAAAGAACAAGATATACAGATATTGATATGATTGCAGCAGCAGCTAATAATGATGCGGTGATGCGTTCACCGGCAAGCAGCCAGCCGAGAAAAACTGCTATCACAGGATTTACATAGGTGTGAGTTGAAATTCGTGTTACAGAAGTATGCCCAAGCAGCCAGATGTATGCACTGAAAGCAATTACAGAACCAAAAATGATTAAGTATAAAAGTCCTGCAACAGATTTAAAAGTAAGCTGACTCAGATGAAAATCAGAAAACTCACCGGACAAAAAACTAAGAATGAAAACAAGCACGCCGCCAAAAATTAATTCCATTCCTGATGATAACATTGGAGCCTTTGGAAGCCTGGCAGCTCTTGAATAAACCGCACCACCGCCCCAGGAGAGAGCACCGGCAACAATTAATGCTGATCCGATAAGATCATTATTTGAAGTGGTAATTCCGGTTGTAGAAGCAATCAGGTAAACTATTCCGCCAAAGCCGAGAAATAATGCCAAAACACCTCTTAATTTTACGCGTATATCATGTAAGAAAAACCATTCTATTCCCATAACCCACAATGGTTCTGAAGCAACAAGCACTGCTGCCATTCCCGATGGCACAAACTGCTGAGCCCATGCAAGCATTCCATGCCCGATCAGAAAAAACATTGCTCCCACTATAAGCAACGGTATGATGTGTTCCTTCTTAATCTTCTCTCTGCTTTTAAACCTGCTTATTGTAAAAAGAATTATTCCTGCGGTGAGTGATCTTATTCCAATCATCATAAACGGAGGAATTGTTTCAACGGCATAGCGTATAGCAAGATAGGTGGAGCCCCATATAATATAAATTGCTCCAAATGCTAATAAGGATTTGATATTCTTTTGTTTCATAAATGGTCTGAACAAAGATATGAATCTTTATACATTTCAACGTGATATTTTTGATTGAAGGATTATAAATTTTTTCTGATGCATCGCGGCAGTATCAAACAAAAAGGCAAAAAATTAGGTTATAAAAAATGGTATGAAAACAGGTTTGGGTGGAATGAATAAGAATTATTCCCTGCAAAAAATTATAATATCCTAAAGATTTAAAAAGATATTTATAAGTTTGAAAAACAATTTACTAAAATGTTTCCAGGGAAGTAAGAATGAAATCTCTCAGAGCAGCCACAGTTCAATTTGAAATGGCAAGCGGCGATAAGAATTATAATCTCTCCAGAATTGAGCACTTTGCAAAAAAAGCAAAAGAAGCAGGAGCAAGAGCAGCGGCATTTCACGAATGCTCAATAACAGGATATACATTTGCGCGGAAGTTAAACCGTGAACAGCTTGAAGAAATTTCAGAACCAATTCCCCGTGGGCCAAGCATCAGGCGGTTGATTAACATATCTGCAGAGAATGATATTTATATTCTTGCCGGACTTTTTGAGAAAGGGGATGACGGAAAATTATACAAGGCTTATGTTTGTACAGGTCCGCAGGGATTTGTAGCGAGATACCGAAAGATTCACCCGTTCATTAATCCCCATCTTACACCCGGAAATGAATATGTTATTTTTGAAATTGACGGATGGAAGTGCGGAATTCTTATTTGTTATGATAATAATGTAATTGAAAATGTACGCGCAACTGCATTGCTCGGTGCGGAAATAATATTTATGCCGCATGTAACAATGTGTACGCCTTCAACAAGACCGGGAGCCGGATTTGTTGATCCGGTACTATGGAAAAACAGGGAATCGGATCCCACAAGTCTGAGAAATGAATTTGACGGATTGAAAGGAAGAAGCTGGCTGATGAAGTGGCTGCCTTCACGCGCATATGATAACGGTATGTATGTTGTTTTTTCCAATCCGATCGGAATGGATGATGATCAGCTAAAAAACGGATGCTCAATGATAATTGATCCGTTTGGTGAAATTATTGCTGAATGCCGGAAACTGGATGATGATTTTGTAACTGCTCTTCTTACAAAAGATAAATTGTATAAAGCGGGAGGATACAGGTACAGGGAAGCAAGAAAACCGGAATTGTACAGAGATGTAATAGGGAAGGACCATCAGTCAAATCAAAAAGTTGCGTGGATTAGCACGGAAGAAAAACAGGACTGAATTTTTTTATCGCTTTACAAAATTAATTTTAATAATATTTTAAACTCAGGGATAAAAATTTATAAATCTTTTTAGCCGAGGTAGTATGAATAATAAAAACAAAAAAATGTTAAGCTCTAACCAACAGGAAGAACTTCTTAACATTTTAAAAATACGTTTTGAAAAAAACATGAACCGCCACAAAAATATTAATTGGAAAAAAGTTCAATCCAGGCTTGAGAAGAATCCCGGTAAATTGTGGACATTAAATGAGATGGAAAAAACCGGCGGTGAGCCGGATGTTATCGATTATGATAAAAAATCCGGTGAATTTATTTTTTGTGATTGTTCCGCTGAGAGTCCGAAAGACCGCAGGAGTCTTTGTTACGACCGTGCCGCATTAAATTCAAGAAAAGAGCATAAGCCAAAAAACAGCGCAGTTGATATGGCTGAAGCAATTGGCATAGAACTTTTAACGGAGGAACAGTACAGAGACTTGCAGAGGCTTGGTGAATTTGATACCAGGACATCAAGCTGGGTTAAGACTCCCGATAAGATACGAAAACTCGGCGGAGCACTTTTCTGCGATAGAAGATACGATACAGTTTTTCTGTACCACAACGGCGCTGAATCGTATTACGCAGCAAGAGGATTCAGAGGATTGCTGAGGGTATGAAATTAGTAGGGAGTAATGAATAGGGAGATAAAGCTATAGCCAAACAGACAATTCTGGTTAACAGTAAATGTCATTTTAATAATGCTATCTATACTTACCTTGAAAATACACTTGATTAGTTGCGTTATTTAATACAAATTCATCACATATTTATCTAATATTTTTTCAAGAATTATTAACCAGTTGTAATTATTCCGGGTAAAATATTGCTCAATAAATTTCAGCTAATCATAATATTCATCTTACTTTTAACCCAGGGTTTAACTGCTCAGTTTTATTTCTTTGGCAGGAATAAAGTGCAGTACCAGGAGTTTAACTGGAAGGTAATTAAAACCGAGCATTTCAATATTTATTATTATGATGAGATGGAGGAAATTGCTTCGATCGGCGCTTTTTATGCTGAAGAAGCTTACGATGATTTAAAGGTAAAATTAAATCATGTGGTAACCCGCAGAATTCCATTAATCTTTTATAACACCCACACCCACTTTCAGCAGACAAACACAACACCCGGCTTTATTCCGGAAGGAGTGGGAGGATTTTTTGAATTCATTAAAGGGAGGGTTGTAATTCCCTACATGGGTGCGCTTCACGATTTCCGCCATGTAATAAGGCATGAATTAGCACATGTTTTTACAACCAACAAAATTTACCGCGTACTTACAGATCACCGTATGCCATCGGATGTGCTGCCGCCTCTCTGGTTTGTTGAGGGAATTGCCGAATATCTTTCAACAGATATTGATGCACAGGCTGAGATGGTTATGCGCGATGCAATTATTAACGGATACTTTTATAACATTCAGAATATTTATGCAATCTACGGCACTTTTTTAATGTATAAAGAAGGGCAGAGTTTTCTTGAATTTGTGGAAGAAAAATATGGAATAGAAAAAGTTCCGCAGATAGTTGAGAACTACTGGATGTACCCTGATTTTATAAAGGTAATAGAACACACAATCGGTAAAAGCATTGAACAGATTGACCAGGAATGGGAATTTTATTTAAAGCAAAAATATTTTCCGCTGCTGAGCGATAAAGCGCCTCCTCAAAATGCATCTGAAAAGATCACCAATTTCGGTTTTAATTTTTCTCCTGTTCCGTTTGATATTAACGGAGAAAAATATATTTATTTTGTGGGGAACCGGGACGGCTATTCTTCTCTTTACAGGTTAAGGTATGAACCCGGAATTCAGGTTGATGACAGGGAAGTTGAACTTGTTTTGCAGGGAGAAAAGACGGAAGAGTTTGAATCTTTCCACCTGCTGCAATCTTCAATCGATATTTCAAAGGATGGATTGGTTTCATTTGTTACAAAGGCGGGCGGAACGGATGCAATTCATTTTTTTTCAATCGAAGTAAATGAAGTTGTAAAATCTTTTCAGAAAGAAAACCTGATTAGTATAAGTTCCCCGAAATTTTCTGAAGACGGCAGCAAAATTGTTTTTCAGGCTGTTGATCAGAAAGGATTCAGTGATATCTATATTTATAATCTTCAGATTGATTCACTTGAGCGGTTAACAAATGATTATTACGATGACAGGGATCCTGCTTTTGGAATTAATGACAGGCAGATAATTTTTTCATCAGACCGCACTGCAGGAAAGAATGAAAAGAAATATAACCTGTTTACATATTCTGTTGATACGCACATTATATCTTATATAACAAATCTGAACTGCAACAATTTTTCACCAATCATTTCACCGGATAAAAAATCTCTTCTCTTTACTTCAGATTATGATGGTGTGAGAAATATCTGGCAGATCAATCTTAATGAAAAAGGATTTGAATCATCTGCAAAAAAAATTACAGAATTTATTACAAGTGCATTTTACCCGGTTTATCTTGATTCAACAAAAATTACATTCTCCGGTTTTGAAAATTTCTCATTTAATCTTTACGTAAAAGAAATTGCTGATACTGCTGCTATTCCAAAATCAATTCTGATGAATTTTGACAGCATTACCACGAAATGGAATGCAGGCTCACTTCATGTTTATTCTGAACGGGAAAATCTGGTTTATGAGAAAGAATATACATTGGATTATGCGCAAAGCCAGGTAACAACCGATCCTATTTTCGGAACACGCGGCGGCGCAGTACTATCATTGAGTGATTTGCTTGGTGATGATAATTATTTCTTTCTCATTTACAACACTGCGGAAGTTCAAAGTGATTTTCTTAAGAGTTTTAACGTTGCAATACAGAGAATTAATCTCAGTGGAAGATCAAATTACGGTTACGGGTTATTTCACTTCAGCGGAAGAAGATATGATATACGTGATTCCGATGAATATTTTTTTGAGAGAAGTTTCGGCGGATTTTTTCTTTTGCATTTCCCGATCTCAAAGTTTCAAAGAATTGAAACAGCGGCTTCAATTACAAATTCCGATAAGGAAGTTATAAGCGGTGTGATTGAAAGAAAAGCGCTGCTTCTTTCAAATACAATCTCGTGGGTGATGGATAATTCTCTCTGGGGTCCCTCAGGTCCGCTTGATGGAATACGCGCCCGCCTGCTGCTTGGATATACCGGCGATATAAAATTCAGCAATGTAAATTATTTTACGTTGATTGCCGACTACAGGCAGTACTTCAGGCTTTCGCTGCGTACTTCACTGGCTTTCAGGTCAGCGTTATTTTATAATGAAGGAAAGGAAGCAAGAAGATATTTTATGGGTGGAAGCTGGGATTTGCGCGGCTGGCCAAGATGGTCAATCCGTGGTGAAAAAATGTGGCTCTCTTCGCTTGAACTCCGCTTTCCGCTAATTGATCAACTGCAGGTTCGTTTTCCATTTGTAAACCTGGGATTCTTCGGAATACGCGGTGCCTTGTTTGCAGATGCAGGAGGTGCGTGGGATACCGAATATAAAACAACCCTGGGAAGCCTGGGTGCCGGAATTCGTTTTAATCTTTTCGGCGTTCTTGTGCTGAGATATGATATCGGAAAAAAAATTGAACAGGATTTTTCAAAATTCCAGCCGGGACTTTTTTATCAATTCTTTTTTGGATGGGATTTTTAATGAATCACTCCTTATTAAAAATTGATAAAAAATTAATCAAACAATGTTTTAGACCTGCTGTTATTTTTTTACTAATCGCTTTAAGCGGCTGTGCAAAATCAGTAATAAATATTGATACAAAAGCTGATGCTGCACCATATCCGATGTTTGCACAAACACCATCAAGAAATTTTTACCAGCCAATTAATGCAGGTGATTCATTAGTTCTGAAATGGGAAGCGGAAATTAACGGTGGATTTCCAAATTCATCTGTAACTATTCATGATCATTATGCTTTTGTAAGCGATTTATCCGGCCGGATATATTGTTTTGATATTAACACCGGAAAAACAGCCGGGCAGTTAAAACAAAAAGGTGCGGTTTATACATCACCGCTTATTAAAAATTTTAACCTAATTTATGCTTACTCACTCAACGATGAAAACAATTCAGAACTGATTATTTATGATTTCAAGGAAGGGAAGTATGTAACAGAAGTTGAAGACATTAAAGGAAGAGCGCTTTCAGAGATGATTCTTAACAATGATGAAATTTATTTTGTTACGGAAAATGGAATTATTTATTCTTTTGATTCAAGAGGGAAAAAGATTTTTGAACATACAACGAATTCAGTTAACCATAGTTCACCTGCATTATTTAAAGATGTTTTAATTTTTGGAAACGACAAAGGTGAACTAACAGGGTTCAATGTTAAGAATGAAAAAACACAATTTAAAATAAAGCTTTCTGATCAGCCGTTATCACATGTTTCGGTTTTTAATACACTTGCATTAATTGGTGATTATTCAGGTGAGTTGTTTGCGTTCGATATCAATGAAGGAAAATTAAAATGGAATTATAAAACGGGCAAACGTATAAACATGGCTCCTGCATTTGATGATAAAAATATTTATGCTGGAAATTTAGGAGGCAGCTTATTTGCTTTATCCGCTTCCGGAGAATTACTCTGGCAGATTGATACAGACGGCGTGCTTAACGCTTCACCATTAATTACAATGAATAAAATATTTGCACCTGATATGAATGAAAAAGTTCATATCATTGATAAAAATGAAGGAAAGATTTTACAAACTATTTCACTTCCAGGAAGAGTAAAATTATCACCTGTTTATTTTGATAATTTGCTTTTTATCGGTTATGAAAACGGAGTTCTTGCAGCATATGAAATTGCTGATTAAAATATTTACAGTAATAATTTTTTTAAGCGGATTATCTTTTGCACAGGATTGTACATCGGTACTTTCTATTAATACAGATAATCCATCAGCATTAATTTATTTGAACGGGATATTAATCGGGCAGGGAAATACAAATATCGAAGTTGAAAAAGGAAAATATTTAATTGAAGTAAGAAATGATTCATCAGTCTGGAATGCCGCATCCAATCCGGATACAATCGTTGTAAACGATTGCGGACAGAATTTCAGTTTCAATTTTAAAGTAGAAGAAAAAATTTATCTCCGTTCAAATCCCGCTGATGCATATGTCTATGCCGATGATACACTTTTAGGTCATACGCCATTATTCATTCCTTCCGGTGTGAAAGAATTAAAATTATTAAAACCGGGTTACGAAGAAGCTTATATAAATCCTTCAACTTTTGCTAAAGGGCAGGTTATTAATTTAAATTATTCAGGAATAGAAAAAGAAGGATTGTTCATTCAGCAGGATATATTTAAAATACTTGTTGGCAGCGCTGTTGTGCTTGGCGGATTAACTGCATACTTCAAACTAAAAGCCGATGATTATTTTGAAGATTACCAGTTCACAGGAAGCCGGGAACTGCTTGATAAAACACATCAATATGATTTGATAAGCGGGATTACATTCGGTGCGCTTCAAATTAATTTCGGAATTCTGATCTACTATCTTCTTACTGATTAGGAATGTTAAAAGCCTCTTATTAATTTTCTTATCAAAATTTTCTCAATTATGCTTACAGTTTTAAACGCAATAAATCTCTCCGCGGAGTATCTGAACAAAAAAGAAATCGAATCACCAAAATTAAATGCGGAGCTTCTGCTCGCCCATATTCTTAACTGCCGAAGATTTGATTTATACCTGCAGTTCGATCGTCCGCTTACAGAAGAAGAAACAACATCCTACCGTGAGCTGTTAAAAAGACGTGCGCAGAATGAACCTCTTCAGTATATTATAGGCTCGGTTGAATTTTACGGATTAAAATTTAAAGTTAATTCATCAGCACTTATACCAAGACCGGAAACAGAAATTCTTGTTGAAACTGTGATTAAAACTTTTAACGCAGAAGATGAATTGAAGATACTCGATATCGGAACCGGAAGCGGAATAATTGCTGTTTCAATTGCAAAGCATTTGCATAATGCGGAAGTAACAGCGGTTGATATTAGCCTGGCAGCACTCGGGCTTGCAAAAGAAAATGCAGAGAAAAATGATGTGCTTCATAAAATTAATTTCGTGCGGGCAGATGTCACTCAGAATCCGGATTTTAATTTTAAATTTGATGTTATTGTTTCAAATCCGCCTTATGTTTCGCTCAAGGATTTTTCTGAGTTAAAACCTGAACTTAAAGTTTATGAACCAAGAGAAGCCTTAACCGATAATTCAGATGGTTTGAAATTTTATAAAGTTATATCCGGGTATGCTTCAAAAAAATTGAATGGCAACGGAAAATTGTTTTTTGAAACAGGGTACGGGCAGCATGAAGAAATCACGAACATCATGAATCAAAATAATTTTAAAAACATAAATGTTGTTAAAGATTATTCCGGAATTGAACGTGTAATTTCGGGGGAACTGAAATGATTGCAGTACTGCAGCGTGTTTCATCAGGCGGTGTGAAAATTCCCGCCGAAAATTATGAAGCAGAAATCGGCAAAGGCCTGGTGATTTTGCTCGGCGTAAAAAATGGTGATACTGAAAATGATGCTGTTTATACTGCAAATAAATGCTGCAGCTTAAGAATTTTTCAGGACGAAAATGATAAGATGAATTTATCTGTAAAAGATGTTAATGGTGAAGTATTAATAATTTCACAGTTTACTTTGTATGGAGATACTTCGCGCGGAAACAGACCCGGATTTACAGATGCCGCGCGCCCCGAACAGGCTATTCCTTTATATGAAAAATTTATTTCGGTTATGAAAGAAAATCTGGGAGAAAATAAAATTAAGACCGGAATATTTGGCGCGATGATGAATGTTAAAATTATAAATGATGGTCCCGTAACGGTAATTGTTAAATCTAAAGAATGATGGAGATAAGATTGAGGAAGAATTATTTACTAGTAGTAATCAGCATACTGTTTATTTCATTTTATTACGGATGCGGCAGTGTAGAGAAAACAACAAAGGAAGAAAAAAAGGTTGAGCCTGAAGTAAAAGAAACAAAACCTGTTATCAAAAATATTGAAGCGGTTGAGCGTGAAATGATACGCTCGTTAAAGATAAGAGAAATTGACAGGCTCCAGTTTGATTATGATGAGAAAGGCAATCTTACCAACATGGAAAAACTTTCAACCGTTGTGTATGATAAGAATGGCTTCCTGGAGAAGACAATAATTTATGATGAAAATGAACAGGTGATAAATACATTTTCCTATAAATATAATCCGGATGGACTGCGCACAGAAACCCTGCGTTACAACAGCAAGGGAAATCCTGATAAAAAATATACTTACGAATACAACGAATACGGCAATAAAATCCGCGCTGAACGGTATGATATGAACGGCAATCTGGAAAAATATTATATCTACAAGTATGATGAGTATGGAAATCTTGTTGAAGATATCTGGTATGATAAATCCGGTGAAACTGAATACAAGGTTGAATACGAATACGATGATGACGGCAATAAAAAAGCTGGCTACGCTTACGATGAAAGTGATGATCTGCTTTATAAATTTGAATACCTGTATGATGCAAAAGGCAATCTTATTGAAGAAGCAAGAATTAATCCCGATGGAGAAAAAATCGGGATAGTTCAGTATGTGTATAAATATTTTTAGATACCATTTTTTATGAGAATAAAATCAGCCGCACTGCCGCAGGTTGTATTGCAAAAGGAAGTATTAAGTATTATTTTTGGACTCCTTAAAAAACTTTGAGCAAAAAAGTTTTGGGGCCCGTAGCTCAGTTGGTTAGAGCATCTGACTCATAATCAGAGGGTCGGTGGTTCAAGCCCATCCGGGCCCACAAATTAAATGCGAATATTAAAAGTATTCGCATTTTTATTTTAAACCAAAAAGGGAATGCAACATCTGAACCTGCCTGAAAGATATTTATTGCATGAGATAAATACATTAATTACTATTCTAAAATTATTGGGAGTTATTCATATAAAAAATTAACTTTTTTTGAATTGACACAGTGGGAAGGTATAAATACGGGAAACGGATTATTGATGATTGGTTCACAGTCATTAGGATGAAACAAAAATATTATGATATCTTAAATTTGACAATTGCCCAACAATGGATTGGTGCCACTGTGATAAAGCAGAGAAACTAAAAATTTACTTATTTGTTTTGAAGCAATTCAAATTTTATTTTAATCATACATAAAATTGCTCCGGAATTTTTATTAATTAAAAATCTGAGTAAGGAAAATAAGTAGATGGAAAAATTGTTCATCAGTTTGTTCCTGAAAACAGTTCAGGTTTAAATCTATATCTAAATTCCAAATAAAACGTTTTCATTTTACTTGCTGTTGAGGGAGAATCTACATGAGTAAAAAATTACTTCTCGGGTATGATATCGGCAGTTCATCTGTTAAAGCTTCATTGATTGATTTAGAAACCGGAAATCTTATCAGTTCCGCATTCTCACCTTTACAGGAAATGAAAATAAACTCTCCACAGCCGGGCTGGGCAGAGCAGCATCCGGAAACATGGTGGCAGCATGTTCTTAATTCAACAAAAAAAATGCTGAGTGAAATTTCACTGCTCAACACTGAGATTGCCGCAATCGGCATTTCATACCAGATGCACGGACTTGTAATGGTGGATTCGAATCATGAAGTTATTTATCCAGCCATTATCTGGTGTGACAGCCGCGCAGTTGAAACCGGCAATAAAGCATTTAAAGAACTTGGTGAGGAATATTGTCTTGGCAGCTGCCTTAATTCTCCCGGAAATTTCACGGCATCAAAATTAAAATGGGTGAAGGATAATCTGCCGGAAGTTTATGAAAAAATTTTTAAGATAATGCTTCCCGGTGATTATATAGCAATGAAATTAACCGGTGAAGTTAACACTACAATTTCCGGATTGAGCGAAGGAATTTTTTGGGATTTCAGCAAGCGGACTTATGCAAATAAAATTATTGATTATTATGGAATAAATAAAAACTTACTTGCTGATATAGTCCCAACTTTTGGGATACAGGGAAAATTAAGAAAGAAATCCGCAGAGGAACTCGGGTTGCCTGCAGGAATTCCGGTAACTTACCGCGCGGGAGATCAGCCGAATAATGCGCTCTCACTTAATGTGCTTAACTCTGGTGAAGTTGCAGCAACTGCGGGTACATCCGGAGTTATTTATGGTATAGCTTCCAAAAATATTTTTGATACGCAGGGAAGAGTTAACACTTTTGCTCATGTTAATTACAGTGATACTGTTCCCAATGTTGGTGTTCTTTTATGTATAAACGGAACAGGAATACAGTACAGCTGGCTTAAGCAGCAAATATTTGAAAACAGATATTCTTATGATGAACTGAATTCATTTGCATCATCAGTAAATATTGGTTCCGATGACCTGCTTTATTTTCCGTTTGGCAATGGAGCTGAAAGAATGCTGAGGAATAAGGAACTCTCCGCATCATTCTCCGGAATAAATTTTAATCTTCATGAAAAAAATCATTTAATTCGTGCGGCGCAGGAGGGGATTGCGTTTTCTTTCAGATATGGATTTGATATTATGAAAGAAATTGGAATGGAGTTTAATGTTATCCGTGCGGGAAATTCTAATCTCTTTCAAAGCAGTGTTTTCAGGGAGGCGTTTGTAAATACATTAAATGTTGCTCTTGAAATTTACAACGCTGATGGTTCCCGGGGTGCGGCAAGGGGAGCCGGAATAGGTGCAGGGCTTTTAGCAGAATCTGATGCCGTCAGGGGATTGAAAGTTTTAAAATCAATCTCTCCGCAAAACGAATCAGTTAAATTGTATCAATCGGCATATCAAAACTGGAAAGCAAGGCTTAAGCAGCTGCTAAACTGAGATTGAAATCAGATATTTAAATATTTTTATAAAAATTATTTTGCAGTCATTCCGCCATCAACTACCATAACCGCGCCAATTACGGAAGCAGATTCATCAGAAGCGAGATACGCTGCCATTGCGGCAATTTCTTCCGGGGTTACAAGTCTGCCGTGCGGCTGTCTGTCAAGCATTGCTTTTCTTGCAGCTTCCGGATCCTTCTGGGTTTCGGTAATCCGCCGTACCCATGGTGTATCTGTTGTGCCGGGAGCGATGCAATTAATTCTTATATTTTCAGAAACATGATCAATCGCTGCCGATTTACTTAAAGAAATTATTCCACCCTTTGCTGCTGAATATGCAGCACGTTCAGGTAATCCAACTAATGCTGCAATGGATGAAATATTAATTATTGATCCGCCTCCATTTTTTCTTAAGAAGGGAATGGAATATTTCATTCCTAAAAAAACACCTTTCAGATTTATGCTGATCAGTTTATCCCAAACATCTTCTGATGTTAATTCTACAGTAGCTGCCGCTCCAATTCCCGCATTATTAACAACTGTATTTATTCCTCCCAATTTTTCATGTGCAAACGCAAAAAGTTTTTGGGTTTCAACTGAAACTGAAACATCAGCCTTAAAGTAAAATGCTTTTTTCCCGAGTGAATCAGAAAGCTGCTTTGCTGAAGTTTCATCAATATCAGCAATTACAACAGAAGCTCCCTCAGCAATGAATCGTTCAACAATTGCTTTTCCTATTCCCGCTGCACCGCCGGTAACAACTGCTTTTTTGTTTTCAAGTCTCTTCATATTTCCTTTACCTGATTTACAAGCTCACCAATTCCTTCAACTCTTGTTTTAACGATATCACCATTCTTCAGATAAATCGGGGGCTTGCGGCTGAATCCGACACCACTTGGTGTTCCTGTTGCAATTACATCACCCGGTTCCAATGTAAATGAATGTGAAAGAGTGGAGATGAGTTCAGCAACACCAAAAATCATATTTGCTGTTGTATCATTCTGAAGTAGTTCGCCGTTTACTTCACAGGATAATTTTAAATTTTGCGGGTCTGTAATTTCTTCTGATGTTACAATAACGGGACCCATAGGGCAGAAAGTATCAAGAGACTTTCCGCGCACCCACTGGCCATCAGCAAATTGTAGATCACGGGCGGAAACATCATTAACAATTGTATATCCAAAGACATATTCAAGTGCATTTTCTTTAGGAACGTTTTTACATCTGCTTCCAATAACTACTGCAAGTTCAACCTCATAATCAACTTTTTGTGTTAATGATGAAGGAATAATAATTGGATCATTCGGGCCTGTAATTGAATTGGGAAATTTTGTAAACACAAGCGGGGTTTTAGGGAGTTCCATTTTTGATTCTGCTGCATGATCAATGTAGTTTAATCCTATTGCCGGAATTTTTGAAGGATTTTTGACCGGTGCATCAAAATTATTGTAATTCGTTTGTTCAAATTCAGAATTGTTAGTTATTGCATCAGAAATTTTTTTAAGTTCAGATTTACCCGCTTTAATAAGATCAGAAATGCTTCCGTTGTATCCCAATTTGCTTAATTTAACTGTTCCGTTAACAGTTAAAGCAACTGCTGATCCATCTTTTAAAACTCCTAATTTCATTAGCTCTCCGTATTAGTTATAAAATTTAAATTTACTTTTGTAATTACTTTTAGATTGTTCTCATCAATAATTTCAATTCCATCTTCAGATGGCTGAATTAATTTAACCCTTCTAAACTCTGCAGGAATTTTAATTACACCAAAAAAATATTTTATCCGCAGAATAGAATCATGACTTAATTTGATTGCAGTTTTGAATCCTTTTTTATTCAAATGATTTTCTTCGATTGATGCTTTGTGTCCGAGATGAAAGAATGAAGTTACTTCCTCAATACCAATTACTTTTCTATGTCTTCCCGAGAAAGGAGGATATTTCCTGCCTCCATCGCTTAACCATAGAATTGTACTGTTCAGAATCTTAGGATTTTTAATTGAGAACCATAACCAGCCATGTTTTGGTGCAGATGCAGCAGACCATGAGAAGGTAAGTGTTTCATCAGATTTTAACATTAATAAATCTTCATGCTCACGGTAAACAGGATATCTGTTCAGATCCAGATCAATATTGTCTTTAGTTTTTACTCCGGAAAGATCTGTAAACCTTTGCGGATACTTCAGCAGTGAATTGCCGCGGGCAGGATCAGTTTCAACTGGAGAAGGGGGAGTTTCACCAAACAAAAAATCTGAAAAGCTCAGGTAAACTTTTTCCGGTACTTTAAGCATCAAATGATGACCGAGTGGAATTTCACCTTCACCGCCGCGTATAATATGTTCCTGGTAAATAACCGGATGATCAGGAAGAAGTGAAATATGTTTTTCAATATTTGCACCGGAAATTCTTTTACTTAATTCTAACTCAAGTTTAAAATTATCATGTCTGATCAAATTCCATTTATCATTTGCAGAAGTTCCATGATCACGGGATTCATCAGCTAACACATTGCTGCTTCCAAAGGGCATACAAAAAAAATCACCGCGCAGCATCTTAAGCATTGGCGGAATTGATGAATCAGTTTCTTCATCGTACCATGGTGAAACATTCAGCGGTTCAATAATCTTATCATCAATAAAAAACTGAACAGGGCAGAGATGACCGCACTCTTCCGTAACTCCGGCTTTTACTTTATTGTTTTGTATTGAGTAGATTTTCATTCTCTGAATATTTTTTGATCCTCAATAAAAAGCTTTCCTTCTTCAATTAATTCATCAACCTGCACCTGCAGCATTGCATAGCCGCGGAATTCAAGCTGCTTGTTCAATGATTTGCAAACATTTTTCCACAGTTCATGAAACATAACACCGTTTGCCTGCTTAATAACTTCTTCCTCAACCTCATTTAAAAATTTTCTGGTATCATTTATTGCTTTTACAGCTTCTTTCTGATCAAGCGGGGGATGATGTGCAGCAAGGATTCTTTTTATAACATTCTTATGAATTAATTTTTCAATACGATTTAAACTGCTGCGGAATCCTCTTGATGTTTGAAATCCATGAAAGAACGGTGCTGCAAGGGCAAGCAGCAAATCACCCATGAATAATGTACCGCTGTTCTTTTCAAGAAATCCAACTTCCTCAAGTTTGTGTCCCGGCAATTCAATTGCAGTAAGTTCAATATTATTTCCGGGGCGGAAGATAGTTCCTTCTTTCAGTATTACATCAACATGAACAGCGCCATCCATCAATTCCATAATTTCATTTCTTTGTTCTTTGGAATCAGGAAGATGCTCCGAAGGAATGCAAAATTCTTTGTAGTGAATTTCAAGATCTTCAATCCAGTTTAACGCACCGGCTGCAAAAAATTGAGCGCCTGTAAAATTTTTAACTACAGCATTGCAGCCAATATGATCAGCGTGGGCGTGAGTAATCAGAACATTTTTTATTTGTGCTGCTTCTTTACAAAGATCCAAAATCTGCTCACGCATCCTGGCAATGCCCGTATCAATCAGCAGGCTGTAATGTTCACCTTTAATTGCATAAACATAAAGCGGAACGCCGGGCATTAAATCAACTTTTGTGTAATGAATAAATGAATCAAGCAGCATCGGTTTATCCTTTTATTAATTTCATTGCGGTTATCTGATTTCGAATCATTAAAATTCTTTTTTTACGGAAGGATCAGCATAATTCTGTTCAGGCATTATGCAAACCCAATCGACTCTGCCCGGATCCCTATCATATGCATATCCGCCAAGTTCCTTATACAATTCTGAATATTGTTTAAGCTTATCATAATCAATTTCAACACCCAAACCCGGACCTTCCGGGAGTTTAATAAATCCATCTTCATATTTTAATTTCCCGCCTTTAATTATATCATCAGTTAAATGATGATAATGTGCATCTGCAGTAAAACCCAGGTTTGGCAGTGCGGCACCAAGATGAAGCATTGTTGCAAGCTGTATTCCAAGTTCACCGGAAGAATGCACACTTGTGCCCCATTGAAAAGTTTCAAGCACCTGTCCTGCTTTGTAAGCTTGTCTTAATCCGCCCCAGAAAGTTGTATCAAGAAGAATAACATCAACAGCTTCTGTTCTTATGCATGAAGCAAGCTGTTCTAAATTTATTACTACAGTATTGGTTGCAGTTGGAATTCTTACAAAATGTCTTACTCTTCTCATTCCTTCAAGTCCGAAGGTTGGATCTTCAAAATAATCATTATTAATATCTTCGATTGCTTTGCCGACCCGAATTGCATTTTCAACGCTCCAGTTACTGTTAGGATCCAACCTGAATGAAGCTCCGGGAAAAGCATCAGCAAGTGCACGGTAAACTTCAATATCATGATCAGGTGGAAATACACCGCCTTTTAATTTAAATGATTTGAAGCCGCATATCTTTGCAAGATCTTTTGCGTGATTTACAATCTCCTCAGCAGAAGCTTCTCCGCCTCTGCCTGATTTTTTATTCGTGTAACGATAAAACAAATATGCGGCAAAAGGAATTTTTTCCCGGACTGATCCGCCCAGCAAATCGCATGCACGGATTCCTAATTTTTTTCCTGCAAGATCAATACAGGCAAATTCAATTGCCGCGTGAATCTGTGCACGGTTGTTATAAAGTGAAGCAACGGGATTCATAATTTTCCATCTCAGCATTTCAAGCTGAAGCGGATCATGCCCGGTTAAATATGGTTTTAATCCGTTCACTGCTGCTTCTGCAGATTCTCCGCCGCCGCCCATCTCACCATAACCAACAAGACCTTCATCTGTAAAAACTTCAACAATTGTACGAACGAATCTTCCCCAATGAGCGCCGTTTGCATGTCTCAGCGGAGCTTCTAATGGAACAGTAACAGTGGTTGCTTTTATATCTGTTATCTTCATTTTATTGATCCTTAATTTTAGGTTCACCGCCAATGGGAAGCAGTAATCCGCCATCTACAGAATAAACCGCGCCTGTAACAAAAGAAGCTTTATCCGATGCAAGGAATGCAGCAACTTCCGCAACCTCTTTTGGTGATGCAATTCTTCCAAGCGGGTGCATTTGTCTGCACATTTCATAAACAGCTTCCGGATTTTGATCAAGTGAAGCTGCCCATTTCAGCATTGGTGTATCTGTTGTACCAGGCGCAACACAGTTAACGCGGATTCCATCTCTTGCAAAATCTAATGCCATGCTTCTTGTTAAACCAATTAATGCGTGTTTAGATGTTGTGTATGCGGCTACGTTTCTTTGTGTTGCAAATGCCTGAACAGATGTCATATTAACAATACATCCTTTTGTTTTTTTAAGATGAGGAACAGCGCTGCGGCAAATTAAATAAACACTTTTCAGATTTACATTCATCACTTCATCCCATTCATTTTCGGGAGTTGATTCAACGGTACCGTAACGCTGAATACCTGCATTGTTTGAAACGATATCAATTCTGCCAAACCTCTTAATTGTTTCTTCAACTGCACGTGAAGCATCATCTGAAACGGAAACATCTGCATTAATAAATACGGCTTCTGATCCGGTTTGTTTAATTTCTTCAACTGTTTTGATTCCGATTTCTGCTGATTTATCAACAACTGCAATATCAGCTCCGCGTTCGGAAAGCAAAAGTGCAACTGCTTTCCCGATGCCCATTGCACCGCCTGTTACAAGTGCTGTCTTGCCGGTAAATTCTTTTTGCATGCTCTTCCAAAAATAATTTTTGTGAGAAAATTAACTCATAACAATAAAGATTTCTCTTGACATTAAAAAAACTGATTTCTAAGTTGCTCAAACTATGTATGAACATATGAACATACAGAAATAAAGAAGAAAAAGTAAAAAAAGCAATCGATAAATGACTTTAAAAATAAATCATAAAAGTTCTGAACCGCTTCATCTTCAGGTTGAAAAACTTTTAAGAGAATTAATAGCACAGCCGGAATACAGTACAGCGGGCAAATTCCTTCCTAATGAAGTCGATCTTGCAAAACGTCTTGGCATTTCAAGAAATACTGTAAGACACGCAACGAATAAGCTTGTATACGAAGGATTGTTAACAAGAAAAAAAGGAGTTGGAACCAGGGTTGCAGATAATCCTGTTACAACCAAACTAGATAACTGGCACAGCTTTTCACAGGAAATGAGCCGGAAGGGAATTGCATTTAAAAATTATGCTATAAAAGTTGAATGGGTTCAGGCAGAGGATCATATAGCTGAATTCTTTTCAATTCCCGCCGGAAAAGAAATTTTAAAGATGGAAAGATTAAGAGGATTGGATAAGGGACCGATAGTTTATTTCATCTCGTATTTTCATCCAAGAGTTGGATTAACAGGTAAAGAAGATTTTTCCAAACCGCTTTATAAAATGCTGGAGGAAGAATATTCAACAGTTGTATCTGTTTCAAAGGAGGAGATAAGCGCACGGCTTGCTGATACGGATCTTGCCAAAAAATTAAAGATTAAAAAAGGCGCACCGGTTTTAAAAAGAAAGAGATTTGTTTTTGATCCCGGCAACAGGCCTGTTGAATACAACGTGGGTTATTACAATGCAGAAGCTTTTACCTATTCAATTGAAATATCAAGCAAAGATTGAATAATAAATAAAATGTAAAATCCTAAATCATAGAAATCCTGATGTGGAAAAAAATTAAACATGCCGGCGGAATTTTAATTGCAGCACTGCTTCTGTTAGCGTTGTTTGTGCCGGAAACAGAAAGAGAGGACGATGGAAAAATTCACATTAGGTATTGGTATGTTACAGGAGCCAAAGAGCAAATACCGTATCATGTAAAAAAATTTAATGAGATTCAGGATAGAATAGTTGTAGAGCCAACAGCACTTCCATGGAATGAACATGAGAAGAAAATTCTCACTTCAATTTTAAGTGATGATCCGCCTGATGTTGTTAATCTTATAACTCCGGTTGCAAAATGGGCATCCCGCATGGCACTTACGCCGATAGATAATCTGATTAAAAAAGATTCATTCGATCACTCTTTTTTTTTCCCTGCATTGTGGAAAGAAATGAAATGGCAGAACAGAGTTTTTGCACTTCCGCTTTATTCAAATTCATACGCGTTTTTCTACAACAAAAAATTATTCCGTGAAGCCGGACTTGATCCTGAAAATCCGCCCAAAACATGGAATGAAGTAAAATCAGCCGCAAGGAAATTAACAAAGAAGAATGAGAAAAATCATTTTACTCAAATGGGCTTTATTCCGCATTACGGAAATCTGCAAACATCAATTATAATGGCGTGGGAACTTGGTGCGGAAATTTTAGATGCAGATGGTAAAACTGTGAATCTTGACAGTCCGCAAATGATAAAAGCACTTCAATGGGAAGTTGATTATTTCAATGAATATTCTTTGAAGGACGTTTCATCTTTTATGGCTGGATTTGGATATGCTGATCAGCACGGATTCATATCTGAGAAAGTAGCGATGATGATTCTTGATAATACTTTTGTAGATCAGATAGAGTTATACAATCCTGACCTGGATTACGGTGTATCAGTAATTCCAACTTTCAGTGGTTATCCGCCTGCATCATCTTCTGGAAGCTGGTGGGTTGGAATTCCGCGCGGATCAAAAAATATAGAAGCAGCATGGGAGTTTATAAAATTTTCTGTGCAGAAAGAAATTCAGCTGGAAGAATCACAATCACAGCAGGAAATTCTTTTTCCGGCTAATGAACTTGCGGCAGGTGATTCATCATTCATAAAAGGAAAAGAACCGCTCCGTGTTCTAGTTGATATGATGCAATATGCACATTCACCAACCATTGTTCCGCTTGCACATGATATTTTCTGGCGTGAGTTTCTCGGTGCAAGGGAGCGTTCAATGAATAAAATAGAATCTCCTGAAACTGCTCTGCGTAAAGCAGAAGAAACAATACAATATCAGCTTAACCAGGCTATTGAGTACGATTCCTACGTGAGAACCAAAATGAATTTTGAAGAGGCATTAAACTGAATTGAAAAATCAAAATCAAAAATCAGTAACAAAAAGACAAACGCTTACAGGCTACCTGTTTGTTAGTCCTTGGATAACCGGCTTCCTAATCTTTGGTTTGTATCCAATCGGTATGTCTCTTTATTACAGCCTTTGCCAGTATGATGTTCTGAGAATTCCTCAATTCATCGGTTTGAGAAATTATGAACAATTGATTTTTAGTGATAATTATTTCTGGACTTCGATCTGGAATACATTGTTTTATACAGCACTAAGGGTTCCGCTTGCAATTTCAGGCTCTCTGCTGCTTGCTGTTCTTGTTAACAATGCAGTAAAAGGTGTAAAGCTTTTCAGAACGATTTATTTTATTCCTTCAATTGTTACAGGAGTTGTTCTCTCAGCATTGTGGTTGTGGATTTTAAATCCGCAGTATGGATTACTGAATTCATTTCTTTCTTTTCTTGGAATTCCCGGCCCGTTATGGCTGCTTGATCCTGATTGGTCAAAACCTTCGATGGTACTGATGAGTTTATGGTCAATCGGCGGCGGAAGAATGCTTGTATTCCTTGCAGCTTTGCAGGGTATTCCAAATCATCTTTATGAAGTTGTTGAAATGGATGGCGGAGGCTGGTGGGCAAAATTTAAGAACGTTACGCTGCCAATGCTTTCACCCGTTATTTTTTTGTGGTCAGTTCTTGAAGTTATTTTTTCATTGCAGGTTTTTGTTGAAGCTTACGTAATGACAAAAGGCGGACCACTTAATTCAACTTTGTTTTATAATCTTTATTTGTACAACAGAGCTTTTGAAGATTTTGATATGGGTTATGCTTCTGCATTAGCATGGATACTGCTTCTGATAACGCTTGCAGTTACAGCGTTGCAGTTCAGACTAAGTAAAAAGTGGGTTCATTATTAATTATGAATAATTTTTCTTCTGTAATATCTGTTAAAAACATAGCAGTGTATTTTTTGCTTGCACTCTTTGCGCTGTTTTTCATTCTGCCTTTCCTGTGGATTATTTCCACTTCACTTAAAGGAGATACACAGATATTTACAATTCCTCCGGTTTGGATTCCTGATGAACTTCACTGGGAAAATTATTCAAAAGTTTTTGATAGAATGCCTTTCCTGATTTACCTGAAGAATTCAGTTTTTATCAGTGCAGTAACAATTATAGGAACACTTATTTCAAGTTCATTAGTAGCTTATGCATTCGGTTGTTTAAACTGGCCGGGCAGAAACGGTTTATTCATTTTTGTAATTGCAACAATGATGCTTCCATTGCAGGTAACGATGATTCCACTTTTTGTTTTATTTAAAGAACTCGGCTGGCTGAATACATTCAAACCGTTAACCATTCCGGCATTTTTCGGCGGCGGCGCTTTTAACATTTTTTTGCTGCGCCAGTTCTTCCTCACAATTCCAAAAGATCTATTAGACTCAGCTCGGATTGACGGGTGCAGCGAATTAAGAATTTACTGGAACATCGTACTGCCGCTTGCAAAACCAGCATTAGCCACTGTTGCAATTTTAACTTTCATGTTTTCGTGGAATGATTTCATGGGACCGCTGATTTATTTATCGGATAAGATGAAGGGGACCCTTGCTCTTGGTCTTGGAATGTTCGTCGGGCAATACGTAACGGAATGGTCTGTGTTAATGGCTGCTTCATTACTAATGATGCTGCCGATGATTCTGATTTTCTTTTTCTTCCAGAAATATTTTATACAGGGATTTACAATGAGTGGATTAAAAGAATAGCAAATGAGCATTAAAATATTTTTTGTAATCAAAAAAACAAAAAGAGTTTTTTATGAGATTGGTTAAATACGTTTTTGAAATATTCTCCATCATGCTTCTTACAGCGCAATTACTATTTGCGGGAACAACGGGAAAAATACAAGGCAGGGTAACAGATAAAAAAACAGGTGAGCCTTTGCCCGGAGTTAATGTAATTATTATCGGAACGAATATCGGGTCGGCAACGGATGCTAACGGTGATTATTTTATACTTCAGGTTCCACCTGGAAACTACAGCGTTAAAGCAAGCATGATTGGCTACCAGGAAGTTGTTGTTCAAAATGTAGATGTAAAAGTTGATCTAACCACAAGAATCAATTTTGAAATAGAAGAAAAAACAGTTGAGCTTGAAGATGAAGTAGTGATTATAGCAGAGAAACCAATAATAAGAAAAGATGTTACATCAAGTACACAGTTTGTTGGAATTGAAGAACTCCAGCGCCTGCCGGTAATTGATGCAAAGGATGGTGTGTTTCTTCAAGCCGGAGTATTTTTTGATCCGATTCCGGTTGCCGGCGGACTTGGTTCAGCAGGAAGAGGCGAGCAGAGATATTCTATAAGAGGCGGAAGCCAGGATGAAGTTAAATGGTACATCGATGGTGCCCGCGCCGCTTCATTGGTTGGCGGGCGTGCAGATTGGGGCGGTTCCTTCACAAACATAAATTTAAATTCAATTGAAGAAGTCCAGGTGATGACCGGCGGCTTTAATGCTGAATATGGTGAAGCTCAATCCGGAATAGTTAGTGTTATAACAAAAGAAGGCGGAGAAAGTTTTCATGGCTCACTGGAATATATTTATGGTCTGCCGGGCCAGCATCATTTTGGAAATTATCTGTACGATCGTTCAACCCAAAAAGAATTTCTTGAGCATACCTTACCTGACGGATCACTTGACCCGGCATGGTGGACACCTTACAGGCAAAATCAAATTTATGATTATACAAAAATTCCTAATCACACAGTGTATGCAAGTCTCGGCGGACCGCTGTTTTATATCGATGGTTCACTATTAAAGTTTTTCGCTTCATCTCAATTAAAAAGAGAGGCGTATACATATCCTCATCCAAGAGATACACGAAACTTTGAAAATCTGTTTGCAAATCTTTCCTTCAGAAAAGAATCAATTAAAATAAGATTGAGCGGAACATACAATCACGAAGCGCATTCCACGCTCCAGGAGAATGGAGATTTTACTCATCAGGCAAAATACTACCGCGGCTGGGGCTCACTGCTTGATAAATATAATTACCAGGGAAATCTTCTTTTCTCCCATGTAATTAATACTGAATTATTTTATGAGCTCAGATTAAGTACTTACTGGATTCACTTCAAGGAGGGTCCGGGTGATTACACAATTCTCGGTGAAAGTCCGGCGCGTGATCTTTTCGGATTCCAAAAGTATGAAGGATTTGAAAACGAACCTTTTGATAAATACACATTCATAAATAAGAATGATGTTGTTACCGGTGATATTTCGTTTGTTGGAAATTTAAACTGGCAGTTTGATAACAGTAATCTTTTAAAAGCCGGATTTGAAATACGTCATAACACCTACGATGAAAAAGAAAGTTTCCGCTTTCCGTCAAAAACTCTGGATGAACGCTACTGGCTTAACAGGGGCTTAAATGAGGTGTTTCACCCGCTTCAGCTTTCAGTTTATCTGCAGGATAAAATGGAATTTGAAAGTATGATTCTTAATATCGGTGTGCGTTATGATTATTTTGATCCAAACAGAAACTGGTTTGATAAATCTAACCTTTTCAATTTAGCAGTTGATCCGGAATATGATTCATCACTTGATCCTGATGATGATCAGATTGATTCCAACGGGCGGGTAAAATATTCTTTTGAAAATGTACTTGCCAAACCACGTTCACCTGTTAAAGCATACAACATGGTTAGCCCCAGATTCGGAGTTTCATTTCCATTGACTGAAAACTCACTTCTTCATTTTAATTACGGGCATTTTTATCAGATGCCTCCGCTTGATCAGATGTTTGAGTTTGGCTATTTCCGTCCTGTTAATATTGTTGAAGCAATGATTGCAGAAGATATTCTTGCAGAACAGGAAGGAAGAGAACCGCGTCATATCAAATCACAGCCAGGTGATCCGGAAAGAGTTGTAGCATATACAGTAGAACCGCTTAAACCTCAGAGGACAATCATGTTTGAAGTTGGCATCAAACATAATTTTGAGGAGATAGCAGTTCTTGATGTAACTGCTTTTTATAAAGATGTTTTCGATCAGACAGAAGAAAGAGTAGGGTTATTTGATCGTGCTGTTAAGGGATATGATCCGTTTATGAATCCCCCGGGAATTTCAAATGTTTCCTATGCAACATTTCTTCCGGGAGATTACGGAGATTCCCGCGGTTTTGAAATTAATTTAAGAACATTATTCAGCAGAGATTTTAATTTAGATCTTAATTACAGTTTCTCAAGATCAACCCAGGGAAGAGCAAGTCCGCAGCAGGTAATCTTTGATGAGAATGGAAATGAAACCTATATGTGGGATACAGAAGTAAATAAGCGTGTGCCAACAGAAAAAAGTTTCAGCAGACCGCATATTTTACGGGCAAATTTTTATTTCCATTATCCTGAAAATCTCACCGGTACTTTTGCAGATAAAATTTTAAGTGATGTTTCTTTAAGTCTGCTATACCGTTTTGTAAGCGGGCAGGCATTTACATATCTGCGTCCCGATGATCCGCCGGATACGTATAATAATCAACGGTATCCGCCAACACAAAATCTTGATTTAAGACTGGATAAGCAGGTGAATTTATCCGGCAATCACAATCTTGTTGTGTATATGCAGGTAACAAATCTGTTTAATGCAAAAAATCTCCGCTCATTTGGTGATGTTATTTTTGATGTTAACGCAGTTAAAGATTATGTAGAGAATGGAAAAATTTCTACGGTTGATGGCGGTGGTTATGATATAAGCTGGCAGAACTACTTTGAGAAAAGAAGAGTTTATCTCGGTGTTAAATATTCATTCTAAAGATGAAGAAGAGAGTTAATAAAAAATTCAATAAAAATTTAAAAATGTTAAGCCGGAATTTTATATGCAGATAATTCAAAAAATATTTTACTCATTACTAATCAGCGGAATTTTTATCCCTTTGTTTCCCCAGGCAAGAAATGCGGAGTTTAAAATTCATGACAGAGGAAATTTATGGGAAACCGCTAAGGATGATGGAACGCTTGGTCCGGCTAATCCTTTAAATAGATTTGAAACATTTCCAAGTATGGACTGGCCGGGCGGGCCGCACAATCTAAACAAGGATGATCAGCGTTCTTACAATTACGGCGCAGGCGTTTGGATTGGCGGCAGAAAAAACGGTACAATTTTCTTTACAGAGAACGGGCCGTTTACAAATGTTAATGATGGAACGTTTGAACCTATTCAGGAGATTGAAAATTTTATCGGTACAGATGGTTACAATCCTGATGAAGCAGAAGAAAAAATTATTGCAGGATGGACAACAACTGAAAATATTTCCGCAGTCAGAACAAGCCGGGCATGGAGTTTCAACGGCTTAAATAATTTTATCATAATTGAATATGAATTTACAAATCTTAATTCATTTCAAATTGATGATGTTTATTTTGGATTTTCATATCTGCTGCGGCCAAGTTACCAGGATTTTATAGTTCATAACGGATGGGGAGATGATTTTAACAGAACAGATGAAGTTGTTAGCTATGATTCAACCCGGAAGATGATCTTTGCATATGATGATACGCCTAACTTCAGCCTTCCAACCGATATTGGAAATTACTGGGAAGAAGTGAATGAACTCCGCACAACAGGATATGCAGGCTTTGCAATGCTGTATGCAGATGTCTCCGCAGATAATTCCACACAGCCATCAAATGTTTTGTATGCACAGCTTCTTAACAACGAGCGCTTTTTGAACCTGAGCAGCAGCAGCCCTCAAAACATGTATAATATCCTTTCCGGTGCTGATAAATCATTGCAGGCAGAAGCAGGAACACGGCTCACTCCATTTACACTTTTATCTGCAGGTCCGTACAATATTTCTACGGGTGGCAAAGTAAAAATAGTTTTGGCTGAAGCAGTAAATGGAATTCCAGTCAAAGAAGCTGTGAAAGGCCTTGATGCACAATCAAAACTTCCTGCCGGATTGGATTCACTAAAAAATACAATTGATCGTGCTGCAAATCTTTATAACAATTCTTATCAGCTAAGTGCAGTTCCGCCGCCTTCACCGGAGATAGAAATAATTGCCCAGCCGAGTAATCAATCTATTGCAATCTCATGGGAACCGCTTGAAGAAAAATGGATTGATCCGATAACCGGCAGAAATGATTTTCTTGAGTATAGAGTTTACAGGAGCAGCCGTTCGTTCATCGGTCCGGATACCTTGATAAGAACTATTAATCCAAAAAGAAGTTCAGACCGGCAGAGATTTTTCAGTGATGATTTGAACAAATGGCTTTTTGAGGATAGAAGCATCAGCCTTGCTGCCGGATATTTTTACGCGGTTACATCTGTTGATTCGGCAGGCAATGAAAGCTGGCTTACAAACCGCAATGAAACTGCGGTACAGGCTACACGTGAAGCTGCTCAAAATGCATTGAACGTAAAAGTATTTCCAAATCCATTTAAGGAAGTTTCCGGCTTTCCTACAAGCGGCACAGAAAATTTTATTGTCTGGTCAAATCTTCCCGCACTTTGCACAATCAGGATTTATACATCAAGCGGCGAGTTGGTAAGAACACTCAGGCATGATAATCCAAACTCCGGTGAAGAAGTATGGGATCAACTTTCCGATGCAAGACAAAGAACAGCACCGGGAATTTATTTCTGGACTGTTGAGTCTGAAGCAGGAAATGCAAAAGGAAGCTTGTTAATAATCAAATAGGTTTTTTAATGAAGAAGAAAATATTTCTCATATCGATTTTAACATTTATAATCTTTTCTGCAGAAAAGAATTTTGCGCAATTTGATTACGGTTTTGATTTTTCAAAAGCGGGCTCAGCGGGTTTGCAGTTTTTAAAGATTGGAGTTGGCGCAAGAGAAACAGCATTGGGTGAAGCAGTAAGCGCGGTTGTACAGGATGCAAATTCAGTTTTCTGGAATCCGGCCGGGCTTGCATACATTGAAAAAAGAGAAATGATTGTTACGCATAATCAATGGCTGGTAGACAGCAGGCACAACGCTGCGGTTATTGCATATCCGCTTGGTGAATTTGCAATTGCATTAAGTGCGGTTCAATTATCAATTAATGAATTTGAAGAAACAACTGCAATCCAGCCTGATGGAACAGGAAGAATGGTAAAGGCCGGAGATTTGATGATCGGGCTTTCTGCAGCAAGAAGATTCACTGATAGATTAGCAATCGGTCTGCAGATAAAATATGTCCAGGAAAAACTTGATGAATATTCGATCGATAACATTCTTTTTGATATAGGAACTATTTACTACACAGGATTCAGGCAGTTAAAACTTGGATTTTCACTTCAGCATTTTGGTCCTGATATGAAATTGGTTAATCAGGATTTCAGAACGCCGCTGCTGTTCAGAGTTAGTGCTGCTGATGAAATTTTTTCCCTTGATAATATTTCACTTGATGCAGGAATAGAGATTGTTCATCCTACCGATAATAATGAATGGGTGAATTTTGGATTGGAGTTAAACCTGCTTGATTTTGTTGCAATCCGCGGCGGCTACAGATTTAATAATGATATTGGAAAAACTTCTTTCGGAATTGGAATTCGTCCGCCGGCTTTAGCTGATCTGAATCTCAAACTCGATTACTCCTATACACCGTCTGAAATTGTGTTCAGTGATATTCAAAGATTTTCTGTTGGAATAGCATTTTAATTAAAGAGTTCATAATCATTTAGAGATTGAATTGAAAATTATTTATACAATCCTGTTAACTGTTTTTATAAGCACGTTTTGTGCAGCGCAAAAATATGTTCCTCTTACGGAAGAAGGATTTATTTCCAGCTGGATTGTATGCGGACCATTTGAACAGCCATTAACAGGCTTCGGAGTTCCATCTGATAAAGATATAATTGGTGAAAAAACAATTCAGCCGTATTGGGGAAAGGAAGAAAGCGGTGCACTTGTTAAAGCAGAAAAAACAATCTGGGTGCCGCAATCAATTAATGGAAAAGGATTTGTTGATTTAAACAATTCACTGCGCTGGCGTAAACCCGGAAAGCAGGTTGAAAAAATCTGGTACGCAATTACAGGTTATGCCGCTGCTTACATTGAAAGTCCGCAGGAACAAAAAGCAGTCATCAAATACGGAAGCAATTCATTCGGCAGGATAATTTTAAATGGTGAAGAAATTCACTCGGTTACGTCAGTAAGAAATGCGGCAATTGATCAGGATGAAATAAAAATTAATCTTAAGCAGGGGAAAAATCTTCTGCTTGTTAAAGTTGGGAATTCCAACGCTAACCATGAACTGGCTTTCTTCGGAATTATCAACTGGGAATGGGGATTTTATTTAAAACTTCTTAATGAAAACGGAACTTCTTTAAACAATGTAAAAATAATTTTGCCGGATAAAAATGAAGAGCCTGAGTTCGATATCATATCAACATTCTTCTTTAAGAAAAAAGAAAATCAATTACGCCAAAGGCTTGATGTAAAAATTATCTCTCCATTTGCCGAAGTAAAATCAGGAAAACTTGGATTTACTCTTCAAGGTAAAAACTATTCCTTCAGCTTTGATAAAATTCCGTTCGGTTTAAGCAGGCATGAAATTTATGTTGATGAATTAAGATCAGACGAATATGTAAATGTTATTCTAACAATTGATGATAAGGAATTTAAAAAAGAATTAAGACTTGAGAAGCAGAAACATTATGAACTTCATTTGATGATGCTTTCTCACACAGATATTGGCTACACACATCCGCAGCCTGTTGTAAAAGAAATTCACTCATTCACACTTGATGATGTTGTACAGATGTGTGAAACTGATCCGGAGTTTAGCTGGACAATTGAAACACTCTGGCAGCTTGAACAATATGAAGAATCACGTTCAGCGGAACAATTTAATAAAGTAATTGAATTTATTAAGCAGGGAAGAATTGCAGTTTCACCTTTATATTCAAATCCATTTACAGGCTGGATAAGTGAAGAAGAAATGATCCGATCACTTGATAAAGCAAAAGAATATCAAGACAAATACGGAATAAAATTTAATGCGGCGGTTTATAATGATGTTCCGGGACAGGCATGGATTGTTCCTCAAATTCTGAATAACGCAGGAGTTGAATTTCTTGCTGAAGGCATAAATGAATTTTTTAATGATTACTCATTTCAAAAACATCTGCCGAAAGCTTTCATCTGGGAAGGATCAGACGGAAGTAAAATTGTTACATACCGGAACGAAGCTTACAATGAAGGCAAATCTGTTGGTCTTGAAGGCAGAGGGAATTTTGCGGTTCAACAGCGTTTGTGGGAAAAGCTGAACATCTTAAAAGAAGCAGGAGATGATTATGATATGGTTCTGCTCAATTCTGCTTTTACAGATAACAGCATCATTCCAAAAGATCAATTTAAAGCAATGAAGGAATGGAATGCTGAATTTGAATATCCAAAATTTATTGCAAGTAATGTTTCAAAATTTGCTTCAGAGTTTGTAAAGAGGTTCAAAGATTCATTGCAGACTTTAAGAGGAGATTGGACATCAAACTGGGATGTTTATTATCAGGGCGAACCTGATCTGATGAAAAAGCAGCGATGGATTCAGCATAATCTTCTTTCTGCAGAAAAGCTTTCCACTTTAACATGGCTGATTGATAACAATAAAGATCCGCTTGATGAATATGTTGATGAGGCTTACAAATCATTGTTGAATTTCAGCGGGCATGGAAGCGGGCTTGAATATGGTTATGGCTCACCGGAAGATAATTTATTAACAATGGAATTCCGTGAAGATTATGTGCATGATGCTTACCTGAAAACACAGGAGTTACTCCGCCGTTCTATTTACAGAATTGCAAAACCTGAAGAAAGTTTTGAAGGTGAAGGAGTAATAGTCTTTAATACTTTGGGATGGGAAAGAGATGTTCCTGCAGAGATTCAGTTTCCTTTTGAAAGTTCTCCACAGTATCAGATTATTGATCTCTCAACCAACGAAAAAATTCCTGCATACAGAAACGGAGTTAAACAAATTTTTACTGCTCAGAATGTTCCGCCGTTTGGATATAAAAAATTCAGACTTCAGCAATCAGATGAAAATCCGAACCCGGATGGCTTAATTATTTCTGAAAATTCAATTGAGAATCAATTCTACAAAATCACTTTTGATGAAAAAAATATTACAGGAATAACGGACAAAAAATCAGGGAAAGAATTAATTGATAAATCAAATCCGCTTGGTTTTAACAATCCGCTGATTGAGAAATTCCAGGATGAAAATAAATTTACTCCAATCATTTTTAAAGAAACGGAAATAAATATTGAAGATGTAAGCCCGGTGAGATTATCAATTATTATCAATCATAAAGATAATCTGTTTGAAAAATTAAAATTCACCTTGTGGAATAACATTGACCGCGTTGATGTTGAAAACACAATCAATTTAAATAAGCTTGATGAAACAGATAAACTTGAAGAGTATGCTGTTGCTTTTCCGTTCAATATTAATGTTGCAGCGGTATATCCTGAAATAATCGGAGGATTTATTAATCCTGAAAAGGAAAAATTGCCGGGTACAACCGGTGATGGATTTTCTATCCGGCAATCAGCAGCTATTTCAAATGATGAACAAACAATCAGCTGGACTTCACTTGATGCAAGAGTAATACGTTTGCGTAAAGATGAGAATGGAAAAAAGTTACTCATCTCCAGTATCGTCAATAATTTTCCTGTTAATTGGAACAGGTATGAAGAGAATGATAAAGTTCTATTGTTCAGATACAGTTTTACAAATCAGTCTGGAAAATTTGATCCGGCTTTTACTTCTGCATTTGGCTGGGAATTAAATACTCCTGCCGTAACAGCCAAAAGCTGGTACAGAAGTGAGCCTTCGGAAAAAAGTTATTTAAAAATTGATAATAAAAATATCGTTCTGTTAACAATCAAACCTGATGAAAAAAATAACTGGCAAATCAGATTGATGAATTCAAATCCGTTTGAGAAACAAAAAGCAAAAATTGAAGCGGAACTCATTGCGGGGAAAAATGTAATCACTGAAACTTTTATTGGAAAAAGAATTCATGAACTTAAAACATCAGGAAATATGGTTGAAGTTGAACTTAATCCAAATCAGATAATCACTTTAAATATAATCACTGAAGAAAATACGGTTAAAAATTAGATGAAGAAAAATTTTATGAAATATCCGGCGTTAGTTTTAATAATTTTCATTTCGCTTGTTAGTGAGGGATGTTTGTTTGTTTATATAAATCAGCCATCATCCGCAGAAACGGGAGAAGTAATTGATATTCAAATTGCAATAAACAGCAACGATGTTCCGGAGCCAAATGCACATAAAGGAATTCTCGGAATTCTTGCACCGGAAGACTGGAATTTTATTTCGGCAGATTATACCTCATCAATCGGAAATGGTTCTCTAACGATATCTGAGGAATGGCAGGATTCAGTTGAGAAATATTATCCCGCTGCAAATTATGATATTGGAATGAAATGGTTTGTACTTCTTTCTGATACAGGCTATGCTTTTAATGATCCTGTAATCTTTACTGTTAATCTTAAAATGCAAACGGGAGAAAAAGAAGGCTGCTATAATATTGGATATCTGACTACCAAAGCTACAAGCGGAATGCTGAACAATTCCTCATGGTCCCCGATGTCTTTCCCTCATCCAATCGGCATTCCGGATTCTAATTTGTGTAAATCAAAATTCGAAGTTAGAACAGCACCTGAATGGGATAATATTCTTGATAGATCAAGCGGGTGGACAGGTTCTGATGGAATTTATTCAATTCCTATAAATGGTTCTGAACAGCCTG
Source organism: Ignavibacteriales bacterium (assembly GCA_044507695.1). GTDB lineage: Bacteria > Bacteroidota > Ignavibacteria > Ignavibacteriales > Ignavibacteriaceae > JBIQJD01. The sequence goes on from JBIQJD010000016.1 coordinate 33,014, forward strand.
AGAATAATTCAAAACATCTGCTTGTTTTCAGCGATACATTTATTGGAGAAGTAGACAGCAATGGACGCAGAATCTCTGCAAAGATGGTAAACAATACGCTTGCACTTCTGAGTGATATTGATCCTGCAAAAAATGAAATTGAATTTTTCTGGCGGACGGATGGAAGTAACAATCCGCAGACTGTTTTTGTTCCTGAAACTCCGGGTGCAAAATCAGGAGATTGGTACTGGCTGATGGATGGAATTTCAATTGATTCCATCATTTACGTTTATGCACTAAGGCTCCATAGTGCTGGAAGCGGAGCATTCGGATTTGAAGTTAACGGGGTTGTGCTTTTAAAGTTCATGCTTGATGAAGAAAGTTTTATTAAAAATGTTGAGCAGTCTGACACTCCGCTCTTTTATAAAAATGCAAATGAAAAATGGGATATTGTAATGGGGCAGGCAGTTATGCCAATGAATCAAGCTTCCGGTTATTCATTTGCTGATGGTTACATTTACGTTTACGGGCCGCGAAGTCATTCACAAGGTAAAGATTTAATTGCTTCAAGAGTTCTGCCTGAGAATATTGAAGATTTTGATGAATATAATTTCTGGAACGGGTCTGATTGGAACGGATCAATTGAAACTGCTGCATCAATAACTTCGGGAATCTCACAGGAATTCAGCGTAACGCCAATTTCTGAAAATGAATTTCTTCTTACATATCAAACCGGAAACAATGTAGCGGTTAAAGTTGGTCAAAGTCCTGCAGGTCAGTTTGGAATAATGCACACGATTTATAATTGTCCTGAAGTTCAATTAGATCCGGATATTTTTATATACAATGCTAAAGCTCATCCAAGTCTTTCATTAAAGAATGAACTGCTGATAAGTTATAATGTAAATTCAACAGAGTTTGCAGATCACTTTTCAAATGCAGATATCTATCGTCCAAGATTTATTTATTTAAAACTGAATGACACAACTGCTACAGGAATTGATGAAGTAGAATCAGTACCCACAGGTTATTTGTTAAATCAAAACTATCCTAATCCATTTAATCCAACAACAATAATTACCTTTTCAATAGCTAAAAATTCTTATGTACAACTCAGCATTTTTGATATACTCGGCAATAAAATTGCTGATCTTATAAAGGATGAATTAACAGCCGGAGCACACTCGTATGAACTCAATATTAATAATTTAAATCAGAGAAAACTCTCTAGCGGTATATATTTCTACCAGCTCAAAGCAGATAATTTTAATCAAACAAAAAAAATGATTTATCTAAAGTAGAATGGGCAAAGAAAGGAGGAAGAAAAAAGCCCTAAATATTTTTAATTAAAATAAATAACAATTCCAGTTAATAATTTAACTATGGAGAAAAATTATGAGCACAAGAACTACTTTAAAGATTTCCGGAATAACCGCAGCTGTTTTAACAGTTTTTTTAGCCGGCTGTTTCATCATAAAAACTGTTAATCAGCCTTCGAGTGCAATTGGCGGTTCACAAATTTCTGCAACAATTACTGTTTCTGTTGAAGGGCAATTAGATGCAACCCCACATTATGGCATTGCCGGATTTTTAATTCCCAACGGGTGGACAATTGATACAGTTTACATTACGGGAGCATACAACGATTACATGACCTTTCTTCATCCGGATAGTTCTGATAAAGAACCAGGCGGGCAAATGGATTTCTGGGCTGATACACTTGAAGCACGTTATCCATCCGGTGCAGATTATCAGTGGGTAGTGTACCAATCATCAACAGCACACACTGCAATTGTTGATACAGTTGATGCAGTTATAAATGTGAAAATGACAACTTCAACCGCTCAAGGTAATTTCAATCTGGGTTACTTCGTATCTGATGCAGCCCTGGATTTTTCAGATAATACCTGGTATGATGTAAGTCTTAATAATGCAATTACAATTTCCGGTGTTGTTCCAGTTGAATTAACTTCATTCACTGCAGCTGCTGAAAAAAATCAGGTAACACTTAATTGGCAGACAGCAACAGAAACAAATAACCGCGGATTTGAAATCCAGAGGCGTTCATCAAATTCTGATTTTGTAACAATTGGATTTGTAGAGGGCAAAGGAACATCCACAAACAGCAGCAGCTATTCATATACAGATAAGAATGTTGATAATCAGGCATTCAGCTACAGATTAAAACAAATTGATTTTGATGGTTCATTTGAATATTCAAACATTGTTGAAGTTGATCTTTCACTTCCAGCTGATTTTAGTATTTCTCAGAATTATCCCAATCCGTTCAATCCTTCTACATCAATCCGTTTTGCACTTCCGGTTGATGCAAAAGTAAGTGTAATGTTATACAATTCTCTTGGAGAGGTTGTTGAAAATCTTGTTGAAGGAAATTTCACTGCTGGAAATCATACAATTAATTTCAATGCTGCAAATCTTACCAGCGGTACCTATATCTACAAAATTTATGCAAAAGGATTTGATGGAAGAGAATTTGCTCAAAGTAATAAAATGGTGTTAATGAAATAATTTACCCGCGGCTGCAGCTAAAAATGCAGCCACTAAAAAATTTTATCCGGAGTGTGTATGAAAAAGTATTTTAAAAATTTACTGGCTGCCGCTTTAATAATTTCACCGGTTTTATTTCCCGGTTGTTTTATAGAAGAAGTGCAGCAGCCTTCATCGGTTGAAGCCGGTGGAGTATTTACCACGCGGGTTACTGTAACAGATATGAATGCTGAACAGCAGAATCCCCACAAAGGTGTGCTTGCAATTCTCGTTCCTGAAGATTGGGAATTTATAAGCGGAACTTATGACAGCCCGATGGGAGTAGGAAACATGGAACTTGATCCTGCCGAAGATCCTGTTTGGGGTGATGTTGATACTGTGATTCAAAGACCTGCAGGTATGAAATGGATAAATCTTCTTACCGATCAGGGATATTTGCACGATGCAAACATGGTTTATGAAGCTACAATAAATCTTCAGGTTGGTGAAACAACCGGAGATTTTCCAATCGGTTATCTTGTAACTGTTAACACAACTGATATGCTTAAATTCCTGAACGATCAGGATGAGGACCAGGAACTTGCAGGTTCTGATACTTCAATGAATCACATGGTAACTGTTACAGGTACTACCGGTATTTCTGAAAAGAACCTCGGCGGTATACCCGATAATTATGATCTGCTTCAGAATTTTCCTAATCCGTTTAACCCTGTTACACAAATAAATTATTCAGTTGCAGAAGCCGCAAATGTTAATCTTGTTGTTTATGATGCATCCGGAAGGGAAGTGAAAACTCTGGTAAATGGATTTAAACCTGCAGGAAATTATTCTGTAAGTTTTTCTGCAGAAGAATTTTCCAGCGGAATTTACTTCTACAAAATTACAATGAACGGTTTCTCAAAAACTCATAAGATGATCTTAATGAAGTAATATTTTATGGCTGTCTTAATTAAATTCTTTTAAGAAAAATCTGATGGGACAGCCTCATTTCTTATCCCGAATTTATTCATGAAAAAACTTTCTGTTAAATCTGTTCGTGATATTGGTCCGCAGCTTACAAAAAACAAACATGAGATGATTGGACAGGATGGAGCGTTTTCAATCCCATTAAACGGGAATGAAACTCTCTTTTACTTTGGCGATACATTAATAGGTGAACGGGCCGAAGGTGAAAGTCTCTGGTATCCCGGCGGAAAACCGGTTGGACCGAAAGATATGTCAGGTATCGGTAAGATAAAAAAAATGATTAACAATACCGGATTAATTCTTTACGGAAATTCAGTTGAGAATGGCCTCATCAATTTTGAATATATAACTGATGAAAATGGAAATATAATACCGCTTATTCCCTTAAATGATGATGAAGATCCGGATGAGATAAGAATCTGGTGTTTGCATGGAGTAAAACTGGGAGAAAAAATTTATCTCTTCTTTATTAAGGTAAGAATGATTGAAGAGGGAATTATGCCCGTTAATTTTGAACTGCTCGGCTCCGGAATGGCATCAGCAAAATTTGGTGATTGGAATTTCAAAAGAATTTATTCTAATAATTCTGATCTCTTCTGGAAAGAAGATGAACCAAAATTTGCATCTGCAATTTTAAAATCTCATCTGGAAGATTGGCTTTATCTTTACGGTGTAATACAACAGAACTTTGTACAAAACTGTTACCTTGCCCGGGTAAAACAATCCGATTTAGAAAATTTTAACAAGTATGAATATTTCTGCGGCAGTGAAAACTGGAGTAAAGATATCAGAAATGCAATTCCGGTTTTTACAGGTATGCCAAATGAACTTTCTGTTTCATGGAATGAATATCTGAATTGTTACCTCGCCGTTCATTCACTTGATCTTACCGGAAAAATTGTTGGCAGAACCTCTGAAACGCCATGGGGACCCTGGAGTGAGCCGGTTACACTTCACGTAGTACAGGTTGATAGAAAGATTGATTTGCCTTATCCTGTTTTAATTTATGCTGGCAAAGAACATCCTTCTTTATCTAAAGATAACGGAAGAAAAATCTACATAACGTATATAGAGTTTGAAGAATATTATCCGCACTTAATTGAAGTGGAATTAGATTAGATAATTTAATCACAATAATTTATTAATAATTTACAATGTAAATTTCTTGAACTTAAGGAGATTGAATGATTCCTACTGTTGATGATCTTAAAAGCGATATAATGAAACATAAATCGGGTGATATTTTTAATCCGCCCGGATTAACAAATTTCTGGGGCTGTGTGCAATCAGATATTGATATTACCGGAATACGAAGTTTAAACTTTCCTCCGTTTGGCTGCTCAGATATTATTACCGGAGGATTATTTATTGATGACAGGTATTTCCCTTCAACAGGTACGTTTATCAACTTTCAATGGCTTCCTGACAGGATAGAGCGAACCGCCGAATATAAAGGGGTAAATTATAAATCAACAACTGTTCTTCCTATCAGGAAAAAAGCTGTTCTTGTTAAACTTGAAATTGAAAACAAAAGCGGTACGGAAAAAAATATTGAATTAAAATTTGGATTTGTTGGAAGCGTTACAAAGGCAGTAAAATCATGGAATGATGCATTTCCTCCGCTGGAAAGAGATAACAAAATTGAAATTGATAATAAAAGGAAATCTCTTCTTTATTCAGCACGCCATAGTAATGCATTTCAAATGCAGGGAATATTTCCGTCAGCTGATGAGATAAATTCCTTTGCTGTAAAATCTAAAATAAAAATTAATGCGGGGGAAAAGAAAAATATTTACTACATAAATGTTGTTGATGATTCAATCGAATCGCTTCAAAAAAATTATGATGAAATTGCTGCAAATCCTGAAAAAATAATTACAGAAGCTAGCGATGAATGGAATGAAGAAATAAAAGCAGCGTACACTCCGGGCAATTCACGCTTCTCCGGTTTTATGCCAACGCTTGAAACTACTGATAAAGAAATAGCAAAACTTTATAACATGGGAGTTCTAGGTGTAATTTATTTTAAGCGTGATAATCCATATTCTGTTCTTGGCAGAACTTACGATACACTAATGCCGCGTTACTGGCAGTCTGTTACCTTTATCTGGGATTATGCACTAAGCTCACTAACTCACGCGCTGCTTGATCCCGCTGTAATGAAAAAATATCTCGAGCACTGGATGCTGATGGATATTCATAAACATTTTGGTACCGAATATTTAACAGGCGGACCGGTTGGTCCATGGTATTCCGTAAATGATTTTGCTCTTTTAAAAATTGCAAAAAATTATTTAAGATTTTCAGGTGATGTGCAATGGCTTGAATCAGAATTAAAGAACAATAATTCTGCCGGGAAAGTAAAAAATTATCTTCTTAAGTATGCTTCTAACTGGAAGCAATTTAAAACCAAAAGCGGTTTAGCAGATTATGGAGGAATAAATAATCTGCTTGAATGTGTAAGCACCTATATTCATGAAGTAGCTAGTCTGAATGCAGCAAATGTTTTTAACATGCGTACAGGCGCTGAGATTGCTTCACTTACGGATGAAGAACAAACTGCGCAAAGTTTACTGAAAGAAGCCAAAGAATTAATACCTGAAATTCAAAAGTTATATGTTGATGGAAAAGGTTACTGGAATACACGATTCCCGGAAGACAATCTTGTAGAAGTAAGACATTGTTATGATTTCATTACAATTTTAAACACGATTTCAGATGAACTATCTGAAAAACAAAAACAGGAGATGACAAACTTTTTCTTAAATGAACTACAAACCCCAACCTGGATGCACGCACTTTCACCCGGGGATGATAATGTGCTTTTCAGTGTTCGTCCGGATCATCAATGGAACGGCTCTTATCCTGCATGGCCTGCACAAGCCGCAACCGGATTGTACAAGATTGGCAGAGGTCATATAGCATTTAAATGGCTGAAAGGAATTTCAAGAACCGCCAATCAGGGGCCTCTGGGGCAGGCACATTTTGTTGAAACTGCAATTGATCCCGAATCTGGCGGAGCGCGCAAAGCAACGCCCGAAGGACCTTATATAAATGATTGGACTGTTTCTTCTAACGGAAGCTGGACAAATGTAATTATTGAATCAATCTTTGGAGTTAATGCCGGATTAAAAAACGGAATTTCCGCAAAGCCTGATTTTGGTGAGTTTGATTCAAAAGCTGAATTAAAAAACCTTTCTTATAAAGGAAAGATTTATCATGTAAATAAAGATGGATTGATTGAAGCTTAAATGAAATATTAATGATAACAGATTTAAAAATATCTCCGCTTCCTCTGATTAGAAAAGATAATCTTCAGCAGGCATTTGATATTGAAATTATTGCAGATGAAGCTGCTGGGATTCATCATGCGGGTTTAATTGTTAGAAGAAAACAAAATCAATTTGAGTTTGATCTTGGTTTATCAAGGAATGGACTAAACAGCAAAGAAATTTTTCTTCCTGAATCTGCTGATGAACAAACAGATGAATTTATTTTTTTGTTTGGTGATGAAAAGATCATCAGAAAAGTTAACGTTAAGCCTGTAAGAAGATGGGAAATTTTTCTCGTGCTTCACTCTCATACTGATCTTGGTTTTACAGCTCCGGTTTCTGAAGTAGCACAAATCCATAATGATAATACTGATCTTGCAATTCTTTACTGCAAAGAAACAGAGCACTGGCCTGAAGAAAGCAGATTTAAATGGACTTGTGAAGTCAGCTGGCAGATTCAAAATTATTTAGCGCAGAGAAGTTCTGCAAAAATTGAAGACTTAATTCAACTTGTTAAAAAAGGATCAATTGATGTTGGTGCGTTGTATTCAGGTGAGTTAACGGAGATTCTCGGACATGAACAAGCTGTGCGGAGCTTTTATTATTCCGCTGAGCTAAGGTGGAAGTACGGAATTAAAATACAAACTGCAATGCTGTGTGATGTTCCCGGCTGTACAAAAGGATTTGTCCAGATAATGGCAAAGAGCGGAATTAATAATCTGATACTTGCTGATAATAATTTTATTGCACCCTTTCTGCTGCGCACTGACCTGCCGCGTCCTTTTTATTGGGAGGGTGATGATAATTCGAAAGTCCTTTCGTGGTACACTGATCATCCTTTTTACGCATACATTGAAGGTGAAAATTACGGCTTGTCTCAAAGTTATCTGCAAACACGGAAAAAGCTTCCGCAAAAATTAATTGATCTTGAGAAAAATGAATACAAGTATAATGAATTTCAACTCCAATATGCGTTTGATAATTTCAGAATCGAATTTCGTCCCGCCGCAATTGTACGTGAGTGGAATGAGAACTGGGCTTACCCAAAAATAAAATTATCAACGGCATCTGAGTTTTTAAATTTGATGAACGAAAAATACTCTTCTCAAATTCCGGTTAGAAAAGGAGATTGGACAAACTGGTGGAGCGGAATTGTTACAGGTTTTCCTGCTGAAACAATCAAATCAAGAAAATTGCATCATCATATTCCTTCACTTGAAATTTTGAATTCTTGCGTTAATGATGAAGAAAAAATCTGCAACGCTGCATTTAACAAGATGTATGATCAATCATTAGCGTTTGATGAGCACAGCGGAAGCGGAATGGTATGGGAGCCTGAATCGGATGAGCAGCAGATGAAAGCATTAGCAGAAGGCTATGGATTTATTGAAGAACCTTTTAATGAATCAATTAAAATTGAAGAAAAGCTTTTAGTAAAAATTGCAAATCAGATTTCGAATAATTCATCCAAAGAAAAAATTGCGGTGTTTAATACATCAAATTTTAAAAGATCGGGAAGAATAAAAATTCAGTTAAACGATAATGAATTAAATTTTTATGCTGAGGATATTCCTCCGCTTGGTTTTAAAGTTTTTAATCTGAGTGAACAAAATAAATCTTTAAATAATTTGGGTAAGATAGATTCGGATCATGCAAAAGTGGAAAATGAATTTTACAGAATCACGACTGATAGTAATACCGGAAAAGTAGTATCAATTTTTAGTAAAGAATTTGAAAAAGAATTAATTAATGGAGGATTTAATTATCCGCTGCTATACGTGCTTCGTCCGCGCGTTCCGTTTCAAATGGGTAAATTTGTTCCTGAATGGTATAATGGTGAAGCAGTTTCCGGCGAGCTTATTTGTTTCCATGAAAGAATGTCTTCACAAACTGATTTGCTTGAAGACGAATTTGGAAGCTTCATACAAATAAAACACAGCTTTGATGATATAGTTTGGCTCACCCAAAAACTTTATCCGGAATACAAGGATATTAAAATTGAAAATACACTCAATGGAAAATTTATTAATGATTCTGATCTTGTTAAAAAATATTTGAACGATAACGGAATGCTTTATCTACAATTTAATTTTAACTATGAAAATCCCTTGATAAAATTTGAAGCTTCCTGCGCTGTTATTTTACCGGATACAGAACAATTTAAAGGTTCTTGTAAGGATTATTATGCTGTTCAAAATTGGATTCAACTTCATGACTATAAAACTGCACTTAATTTCTGCAGTGTGGATGCACCGCTTGTTGATATTGGAGAAATCGGGCTGCTGAAATTCAGAAATAATTTTCCTGCTGATACACAGAATTTATTTGTAAGGCTTGCATCTTTAAATGAATTTAACGGAAGAAGCAAATCTCCGTTTTCAAAGAATGAAAATCTTAGTTTTAGATTTTCAATATCCGCAGAAAAATTTGATGAGGAATCATCACTTGAAGATGCTCATAAATTTGGTGAAAGAAATAATAAGGAAATGTTTGCAGCAATTGTTCCGGCAGGCAATACAGGTTTAATCAGTTCTGATGAATTTTCTTTCATTGAAATTTCTCCGGCTCATATCCAGGTGATGACAATGAAAACGGCTGAAGACAACGATGATATTATTATTCGTATCCGCGAAACAAGCGGATATAGAACAAATTGTGTTATAAATTTTCCGGGCAAAAAAAATACTTCATGTTACCGCTGCATGATGACTGAAGAAATAGTTGCAGAGTTAAAATCTGAAAAGAATAAAATTACTTTCGAAATGAATCCTTTTTCAATTGAAACATTTCGGTTAAGAGTTACATGATAAAATTAATAGCACTGATTTTATTGGTGCAAATTTCTTTGAACTGTATGAACATAATTCAACAAAAAATATCTTTCAAAAAATTTTTACAAAATATTGAAGACGTTGATCATTCAGCTAAAACAAAATTAACTGATGAATTTTATGAAATAGTTAAAAGTTCTGATTATCCTTTGTTTGAAAATGATTCAACTGCAATTCTTCTTTACAAAGGAAAAGAAGATTCTGTTTATCTGATTGGTGATATGAGTGAATGGACTGATTTTATTCCGTTGAAGAAAATTGATGGCACGGATTTATTTTATCATATCGGAAAATATGAACCAGCTGCAAGGCTGGAATATTGGTTCACTTATAAGATAAATGGTTTACCGTTTGTTGATTCTTTAAATAAGAAAAAATCATTAAATGGATTAGGTGAACTTTCTGTCCTGGCAATGCCCTCTTACATTCCGCATAATTTTTTTAAAGATTATGAAGAAGGGAAGAAGGGTGGATTAACCGGACTTAAAGAATTTACTGTCCCATCAAATTATATGGAATATGATCATAAAGTGCATGTTTATCTTCCGCCGGATTATGATGAGAATAAAAAATATTCAGCAGTATATTTTCAGGACGGATTGGATTATATACAATTCGGTTTAGCTGCACATTCAATTAATGAATTAATAAAATCATCGGAAACAGAGCCATTGATTGCGGTTTTCGTAACTCCGCCAAATCTCCATAAGCCCAAAATTCCAAACAGAATGACTGAGTACGGAATGAACGATAACTATGTAAAATTTTTTACCGAAGAACTCATTCAATTCATCGAACAAAAATTTTCAATCAATTCATTACCGGAAAAAAGATTGGTTGTTGGTGATTCATACGGCGGGTTAATTTCTACATACATTGCTTTCAGCAGGGCGGATATTTTTCAGAATGTGTACAGCCAATCAGGTTATCTATCATTTAATGATGATAGAATGATTCAATTAATTTCTGATTCACAAAAAAAACAAATTAAACTTTATGTTGATATTGGCACGTACGAAAAAAATGTTGGTGCTGCCTTCCTGCCTGCAACTGAAAGAAATTTTATTGAAGCTAACAGAAGATTTAAAAATATTCTTGAAAAAAAAGAATATGATTTTATATACCGGGAGTATTGTGAAGGCCACACATGGGGTAACTGGCGCAGGCATTTAATTGATGCTCTTAAATATTTTTTTGGAAATCCAAAATGATACTTGAATCATTTGAGGGAAATAAACTATGAGACTTGGGATTGATTTCGGCGGAACGAATATTAAAACCGGAATTTTTTCTGATGACGGAAAGGCAGAATATTTTTCAGAAAGGAAATTACAGGAATTTCTTTCTCCCGGAAATTTGCTCGATAATTTGATTGAACATGCAAAACAAATAATCAAAAATTATACTATTTCATCCGGCGGGCTTGCAATAAAAGGATTGATAAACACTGAAACAGGTGTACTTGAAGATGATATAGGAGCTGGTTCATTGCTCGCTGGAAAAAACCTGAAACAAATTTTCGGAGATACTCTTAAAATTCCATTTAAAGTTGAGAATGATGCACGCGCTTATGCATGGGGTGAATATAAATTCGGCGCAGGCAGAGGAAGCAATGCAATGGTTTGCATGACTCTTGGAACCGGCTTTGGATGCGCAGTTGTTGCTGATGGAAAATCGTATCATGGCGCTGATCCGCTCGGCGGTTTGCTTGGCGGGCATATAAGCATTGATCGGAATGGACAGGAATGTCCGTGCGGAAATAAAGGCTGTCTCGAACTTTATTGTTCAGCAACTGCTTTTACGAAAATTGTAAATGAAAAACATCCCGAAATAAACTCCGAAAATACACTTGAGAAATTTTTTGCATTAGTTGAATCAGGTAAGAAAAGATATTTATATACGTTAAAAGAATTTCAGGAAAATCTTTCAATTGGAATTGTGAATGCAATTCATGCTTACGGTCCTGATACTGTTGTATTGGGCGGCGGTGTGATGAAAAGTGCTCATCTCATTCTGCCGGATTTAATTGAACTTGTTCATAAACGTGCATGGACATTTCCAAGAAAAAAAGTTCAGATAAAAGTTTCAGAACTTGGCAACAAAGCTGCAGCGCTTGGCGCAGCGTTCATGTAAAAATTTAATAAACGATTTCATAACTAATGTTAATAGGTATTTAAATGACTGACAGCTTACACGATCCGATACAAGACCCTTTCCTGGCACTTCTGCCGGAAAGAATGAAAACTTTTCCGCGCGGACCTTTTGATACAGCTCCCGCTTTTAAACTAAATGATGGATTAATAGAAAGCGGTTATAAATCTTTGGCTGAAAAGATAATCCGGGCTATTCCAAAAGGATTAAGAGTTTTGATGATTGATGGATTCCAGGGAGTTAAATGGAATGAGTTTCAAACATCACTTAAAAAAGAATTGGATGCAAAAAAATTTTATGTCTCTTGGATAAATATTGAGAGCTGCATGCTTTCATCTGAAGAAATAGAAGAAAAGATGAAACCTTTTCTAGGCGGTGATGATCCGATTTTTGGAACGCATTATCCATTCGGTGCTGAAATATTTTTTGATGCAAAAAAAATTGCTGATGTAAGAATTCAGGCTGCGGTTGAGCGTGGAAGAAAAGCAGGTGAATTATTAATTATTTATGGAACCGGTGCTGCACTTGCAGAACTGTGGGATGAACTGTGGTACATTGATGTTCCAAAAGACCTTATACAAGAATTTGCAAGGAATGGTGAGATAAAAAATACCGGTGATGATGTTAAAAGATCATTTAGTGATTTTTACAAACGATCTTATTTTATTGAATGGCCCGCTTTAAATAGATTAAAGAAACAAATTCTTCCTCATGTTAACCGCTTTATTGATCTGCAGGATATATCTAATCCAACTCACATTTCAGGAAATGATTTAAGAAATGCTTGTAAGGAGTTGAGTGAATCTCCGTTCAGGCTTAGACCATGGTTTTATCCCGGACCATGGGGAGGAAAGTTTATGCAGGGACATATGGGACTTGATCCCGATCAGCCAAATTTTGCCTGGTCATTTGAAATGATAGTTCCTGAGAACGGAATTATATTTGAAAGCGGCGGTGAAAGATTAGAAGCCTCATTTGATTGTTTGATGTATCTTGAATACAAAAAAGTTCTTGGTGAAAACGCAGCTAAGCAATTTAAATATGAATGGCCGATTCGTTTGGATTATCTCGATACGATAGATGGGGGAAATCTTTCAACACAGCTTCACCCAAAACCTGATTATATCAGAAAAGAATTTGGTGAAACCATCACTCAGGATGAAACCTATTACATAGTTACAGCAAAACCGGATGCCCAGGTTTATCTTGGCTTAACTGAAGAATGTGATCTTCAGGAATTTAAAAATGCACTTGAAAAATCAAGCAGGGAAGGAATTGAAGTTGATATAGATAAATTTGTTTACAAAGAAGAAAGCAAGCCGCATGATCTTTTCTGCATTCCGAACGGAAGTGTTCATTGCAGTGGTGAAGGAAATCTTGTGCTCGAAATAAGCGCTACACCTTACATCTTCACGTTTAAAATTTATGATTATTTGAGAAGAGATCTTGAAGGAAAACTCAGACCAATAAACCTGGAAAGAGGATTTGAAAATATCCGTCCTGAAAGAAGAGAGAAATGGGTAAAAGAAAATCTCATTGCCAAACCTGTTTTAATTAATGAAGGTGAAGGTTTCAAGGAGTATGAACTTTATAACAAACCTTTTACATTTTATAATATCCACCGGATTGAATTTGATAATCAGTATGAAATGAACACAAACGGAACTGCATATGCAACAAACCTGGTTGAAGGTGAGCAGGTTGAAATTATTTCTCAAAACGGAAGAAGAACAAAGCTTGCTTATCTTGAATCTATGCTTATTCCTGCTGCCTCAGGGAAAATTAAAATTATCAACAGAGGAAACCGGCCCTGTAAAATGGTAATGGTATTTGTGCGCCAGGGAATAGGAGTTACAGAACCACTGAACGATCCGCTTGAGTAAAATGCAGCCGGAAAAATTTTTTGAGATCTCTTTCCTGCGCTGTGAGTATAAAGTTGATCCCATCGGGATTGATGTTCTTAATCCAAGATTTAGCTGGATAGTAAATGTGGTTAAGAAGCGGGGAAAATCAACATCTCAATCAGCTTACAGATTAATTGTATCTTCATCCTTAAATAAAATTGAATCAGATGATGGAGATTTATGGGATAGCGGAAAAGTTTTATCCACTGAACAGAATCAGGTTGTTTATAAGGGGAAGCATCTTCAATCAAACAGTATTTATTATTGGAAAGTGAAAATATGGGACAATAATGATGTTGAAAGTAACTGGAGCAAAACAGCTAAATTTTCTGTTGGATTAATTAATCAGAATGACTGGAAAGCAAGCTGGATTGGCTTTGATGATTGGGAAAATAATTTTGATAAACAGGAAAAACATGAGTTTGAAGAACTGAATGATAAATGGATTTGGTTCCCGCTTAATGAAACTAAGAATAATAAAGGATTTGGCAGATATTTTTTCCGCAAAGAATTTTTTATTAAGAATGAAGTTTTATCTGCAGAAATTTTAATTACAGCAGATGAACGATTTAAACTATTTATTAATGGAATACTTATATCTGAAAGTGATGACAGAATTTTCTCATGGACAAGACCGCATAAAATTAATGTAAAGAATTTCCTTTCTGAAAATAAAAACCTCATTGCAGTTGAAACAATCAATAATTATTTGAGCAAACCCGGGCTTGCTGTAAAGCTTTTTTTAAAATTTAATAATAATGATGAAGAAATTATCCGCACAGATAGTGATTGGAAATCTTTTAATGAGGAAATAAATAATTGGAATCAATTAAATTATAATGATGAGGAATGGATTGAATCCGGAATTACTGCATTGATGGGTGAGAAACCGTGGGGAATTCCAAAGTATAGTTTGGAACTTCCGCCGGCGAAATATTTACGTAAAGAATTTATTCTTAAAAAAGAAATAAAACACGCGCTTGTTTATTCAACCGCACTTGGATTATACAACTTATTTATCAATGGTGTACAAATATCTGATGATAAATTAACTCCCGGCTGGACTGATTACAACGAACGCATTTATTACAATTCATATGATATAAAAAATCTTTTAAAATCTTCCGGCAAAAATTGTATTGGGATTATTCTCGCTGATGGATGGTATTCCGGGTACATTGCATGGGAAAGAAAGAGGGGATATTATGGAAAATTTCCCCGTGCAATTCTTCAATTAGAAATTGAATATACTGATGGTACAAGAGAAAAAATTATCTCTGATAAAAGCTGGCAAGCATCTTACGGCGCAATTACTCAGGCTGATTTGCTTATGGGAGAATCATTTGATGCAAATAATGAATTGCTGAATTGGTGTACTCCGGATTATGATTCAAGAAATTGGAAACAAGCTGCTGGGGAAAAAAATCTTAAAGTTCAATTAAATGCTCATCCCGGAATTCCTATTAGAAAAATCCTTGGAGTTAAGCCAGTAAAAATTACTGAGCCGCAAAAAGGAATTTTCATTTTTGATCTTGGACAAAACTTTGCCGGATATGTACGTTTAAAAATTAATGGAAAGAAATCGGGAAAAATTTCATTAAGATATGCTGAGATGCTTGATGAGAAAGGATTTCTTTATACAGAAAATTTACGAATGGCACGCGCTAAAGATACGTACATTTCAAAAGGTGAAGCTGAAGAAATTTGGGAACCAGAATTTACATATCACGGCTTCCGATATGTAGAAGTAAAAGGATTAAATGAAGTTCCAACTTTAGAAACAATTACCGGAATTGTACTGCATTCCGATCTTCCGGTTACCGGTGAATTTAATTGTTCAAATAAAAATCTTAACAGATTATTTAAAAATATTTTGTGGAGCCAGCGTTCCAATTTTATGGATATTCCAACCGATTGCCCGCAGCGCGATGAACGGTTAGGCTGGACTGCCGATGCTGTAGATTTTATTAGAACCGCATCATTCAATATGGATACTTCTGCGTTTTACACCAAATGGCTTCAGGATTTAAATGATGCACAGGAAGAAAACGGAGCTTATACTGCAATAGCTCCAAAACCAGATATTGGAGTTGGGCCGCTTTACTCAGGCACCGCAGGATTTGCAGATGCAGGGATAATTACTCCTTATTTTCTCTATCTATATTATAATGATGTTTCAATCTTCAGAAAACATTATAAAAATATGCAGAGGTTTGTTGAGTATCTTCAAGCAAATAATTTTAAACGTCCTGAACCTGGTTATGGTGATTGGCTTTCATTTAATGCTGAAACTCCGCAGGAATTAATTGATTCAGCTTTTTCCGCAATTGATCTGAAATTAATGAGTGAAATTTCTTTACTTCTTAAAAAAGAAAATGAAGCAAAGCAGTATAAAAAATTGTTTGAAGTGGTCCGCACTCAATTCAATTCAGAATTTGTTTCTGCCGATGGTTCAATTTTAAGCGGTACACAAACTGCATATGTTCTTCCGCTTTATTTTGGATTACTGGATGATGAGATTCAACAAAAAGCATTTCAGTTTCTTGTTGAAGATATACAACACAAAGATTGGCATGTTTCCACCGGATTTATAGGTTTAACCTATTTATTTCCCGTTCTTACAAAATTTGGAAGATCAGATATTGTGTATAAACTTCTGCTTAATGAATCATTTCCATCATGGTTGAATATGATTAATAATGGCGCGGTTACAATGTGGGAAAGATGGGATAGCTGGTCCAAAGATAAAGGATTTTTTGATCCGCTGATGAACTCATTCAATCATACTTCACTTGGAGTGATAGGTGAGTGGTTTTATTCAGGAATTGGCGGCATAATTCCGGTTGAGGCAGGATTCAAAAAAATAATTATCAATCCGCAAATTGGCGGGGGATTAACATACGCCAAAGTTTCTTACAATTCAATTATTGGAAAAATATCTGTTGATTGGAGTATTGAAGAAGAGATTGCCAGTTTTAATATTAAAATCCCGTTCAACTGCTCAGCAAAAATTATTCTTTCTAAAAAAATTGGAACTAAAATTTTCAACAAGCTTTGGATTAACTCTCCAATTGAATTGATGGAAGATGATAAAAATTTCATCTTCAATACAAATCTCCCGGTTAAAGTTTTTCTTTACGATGAGTAATTCAAAAGTTCCTATTTTTTGCCTATTATTCCTCTCATCTGAGTGAGATAAAACAATCTTCCGAAATAATATCCTTCTATTTTAACGCTTTAATTAAAACTCTTTTTGTAGAAGTTCTGGTTCCCGGTTCTATTATTTAATGAAACTATGGGAGTAAATTATGGAATTTTCTAAGATGGAACTTCAGCGTAAAATCATCCTTATTGCTGGTGTTATTGGTGCCATTTCAGTTTTTCTGCCATGGTATACAATATCAGTGATGGGAATGGCGCAAAGCACAAACGGATTCCGCGGTGCCGGTATCATCGTATTTCTTGCTTTTGCGGCTTCAACTGTTATTTCAATTTTGGGTGATCAAAAATTGAAACTTGATAAGAAACTCTGGCTCTCAGCACTAATTATCGGCTGCATTGCATTTCTATTCATACTTATTTCTTTCGGAAGTTCGGAGAGTGATCCGATTGGATTTGTAGAATCAGGTTATGGAATTGGAATCTGGCTGGCTTTGATTTGTTCAATCGGAATTTTATTTGCAGCATGGTTTCTTAAAGAAGCAGGATTAACTCTGAAATCAACAATTGATTCAATGAGAATTACTCCGGCTGCAGCAGGAATTACAGAGCTTGAAAGATTGGTGGAGTTAAAAAATCAGGGAAAGATTACTGAAGAAGAATATCAGCGGATGAAATCAAAAATTGTTTGATGAATAGAATTCACTTACATAACAAAAATTAATTTGCACGTTTATCAGTTCGTTCATGGTATCGATGATGAAAATTGAAGATGCTTGAGACTGGTGTGTATTTATAAACGAGGGAAATTATGGATAATGATATGAAGATAGTTTTAGCAGAAGATGAATTGATTACTGCATTGGATATTAAGAAGCATTTACAGAAACAATTTAATGCAGAAGTAATAACAACGGCAACAGGGGATGATATCTGTAATCTCGTTATGGATCATAAACCGGATATTGTAATCTCAGATATTCATTTAAAAGGAAAAACCAACGGAATAGATGCCGTAAAAAAGCTGAAAAAAAATATTAATATTCCCGTAATCTTTATTTCTGCCTACACCATGGCTTTTTATCTGGATCAGATAGGAAAAATTCCGGATGCGTTTGTTATACCAAAACCGCTGAATTATAATATTTTCATTTCTTTAATAAAATCTTTAATGAAATAAAATCCCTGCTCAATTAATATAATCCGCTGATACTAAATTTCTTGGCAGTATAAAAAATCCTCCTTATCTTTTGAGCGAAAATTTTCCTTAGTAAGTAACAAGATTTTATTTATCATTTAATGAAATATAATCCACTATTCCTGCTTCTCACTTTAACTACTTTATCATCATTTATAATTGCACAGGAACAAACCAGGCCTGGCAAAATTGCTGATGATGACAATTCCAAATTTACAAATGCCGGAAATGTTGGATTAACAATTACAAATTTTGGTACCTACGGACACGGCTTTGCTTTATGGCCGCAGCAGCCAAGTGCTGAATATCCATTGGGCAGCGGTATAGAACATATTTTTGATGGCGGTCTCTGGATTGGCGGATTCATTGCAAATGATTCTCAAGGTAATGGAAGAGTAGGACCGTTCGTAACAACAGGCGCGGTAGATGCTTCTTCTGTTTCTGCAAGAGGCGGCGGATTTGAATACACAAATTCTCCCGGCAGTAAAGTAATTGAAAGATCATCCCTTCTTGATTCAAGATTTTATGATCCTGCTGCAATCTCTCACCAGGATCTGGTAATGGATTATACTGATACCAACAGAACTTTATCCAATGGTGAACTGATTGAAGGACATAATCCACTTGGCGTTGCTATTCACCAGGAATCTTATGTATGGAATTTTCCTTTTGCTGATTTTTTTGTGATTATGAATTACACAATTAAAAATGTAAGCAATAAATATCTGGATAGTGTGTATGTTGGTTTGTGGACTGATGCAGTTGTTAGAAATACAAAAATAACTGCACCAAGAGGAAGTGCATTCTTTAATAAAGGCGGAGATGGATATAAAGATTCATTGAACATTGCTTATGAATTTGATGCCGCGGGAGATTTAGGTTACACAGATAGTTACGTCGGTATTCAGTATCTTGGTTCAACTCCTTCAATTGATAGCTCAAATTTTGTCAGCTGGCAGTTTAGAAATACAGATAACCCCAGTTTTTTTGCTCCTCAGAATGATATAGACAGATACAAAAAGCTTCGCGGCTATTTTGATAATGGTGAGAATTTAAGATATTCAGATGCGATGCAAAATGAATTAAGAACACCATCAAACAGATCAATATTAATATCAACCGGAAACTTCAGCGATCTGGCTCCGGGTGATTCCATAAATGTTGTATTCGCAATTGTGTTTGCAAAAAAATTCGGCACAGATCCAGCTTCACTTGATACGGATGAACAAAAGAAAAATTTATATTCAAATGCTGAATGGGCTTTGCGCGCCTACCACGGAGAAGACCGCAACCGCAACGGTATTCTTGATGCGGGTGAAGATCTTGATGGAAACGGAAAAATTACCAGATACATACTCCCTGCACCTCCGCTTCCTCCAATTGTAAAAGTAATTCCTGAAAAAAACAGGGCAACTATTTACTGGAACAACCGTTCGGAAAATTCAATTGATCCGATATCAGGCAAAAAAGATTTTGAAGGGTACAGGATTTACAGAACGCAAGCAGGATTTGATTTGATTCCGGGGCAGGATAATTTCTCATCACTTGTTCTGCTTGCTGAGTTTGATAGTACAGGAAATGATATCGGATTTAATTCCGGCTTTAATTATATAAAGCTCGATCAGCCGGTTACATTTGAAGGAGATACGAACGAATATCACTATAAATTTGAAGTAGAAAATCTACTTAACGGCTGGCAGTATTTATTTTCCGTAACCGCATTTGATAAAGGAGATGAAGAGAATAATCTTTCAAGTCTCGAATCAAGTTCACTTACAAATCTGCAGCGTATTCTACCAGGCACTCCGCCGGCTGAAGGCAGTGATGTTGAAGTTGGTGTTTATCCAAATCCATACTATGGAAATGCATATTGGGATGGTTCATCAGAAAGATTGAGAAAGATTTACTTCTTTAATCTTCCATCTGAATGTAATATTACAATTTATACTCTTTCTGGTGATATTGTAAAACAGATTGAACATAATCAACAGAGTAACGGAGCAGATATACGCTGGTTTGAGAATTACGCCAGCGATGGAAAACAAATAATGGCGGGCGGTGAACACGCATGGGATCTGATTACTAATAATGATCAGGCAATTGCTACCGGTTTGTATTTGTTCACTGTTGAGAACCGTAGAACCGGAGAAATTAAAACAGGTAAATTTTTAATAGTTAAATAATTGGAGTTAATATGAATATTCGATTACTAATTGCATCCCTGCTTCTTATGGCAGGAATTTCGTTTGCACAGGAATATCCGCTCGTTACAATCCAGGATATACAAAATGTGCCTGATTCACTTGCAGGAACTGATCCCGCATCTCTTTTAAATGGAGATACAGTTAGAGTTCAGGGAATTGTATTGGTTCGTCCTGTTATCGATTCTGATACAAACAGAAGAGTAATTATTTCTGCCGGTGCAAGATGGGTAACCTATGTACAGGATCCAAATAATCCTGTTTACGGCGGATTAAATATTCTTCAGGAAGATACAAGCAGTGGGCCCCAGGTTTATGAAACATTATTTGATGTTATTGATACTGCACAGGTTTGGGAATTCACCGGTGTTGTTACAGAGTATTTTACTACAACTGAAATGCTTCTTCTTATAAGACCTGAATCAGCAAAGTTTATTTCAGCGGCTCCCAAACGTCCTGATCCTGTAGAACTGCAAGTTTCTGATATGTTCACTGAAAACGGGCAGTACAATTTTGATATGGAAAAATATGAAAACGTTTATGTGATATTCAGAAATGTTTTTACATCAGATAGGGAAACAAATGGTGAATTCAGAATTAATGATCAGGATGGAAATTTTGTAAACATCTATAATCAATCAAGATATTTTAAATCAGGTTCTGCCGGTGAAGTTGGATGGGAAGCACCAAACGATGGAACATATTTAAGTTATGTCCGCGGTATTCTTACTACAAGAACAGATGGTTATTATCTTGTACCTGTTTATCCGGGAGATGTTGGTCCAACTCTTGTCTCTCCTCCAACAATTTCAACAATCAGAAGATCACCTGTTGAAATTGGTCCGAATCAGGCAGTTACAGTTACAGCAAAGATTACGGATTTTGATGGCTCTGTAGCAAGTGCACAAATTCATTACAGCGTAAACGGCGGTGCACGTGATTCAGTAGAAATGACATCAACTGATTCAATCTTTACCGGTGTAATTCCCGGTGTTGCTGATTCAGCATTAGTTGATTTCTATATCTCAGCAAGAGATAACCAGGGAAATGTATCTGCCAATCCATCAAATCCATCTTCAAATTATTTTTATCTTGTACTAAACAGACCGCTTACTATTAAAGATGTTCAGTATTCACCATTCGGCAGCGGGTTCAGCGCATATAATGGATATAGAGTTACGGTTTCAGGTGTTGTAACTTCAGATACCAGCGGACTTGCAGGAAGAACCGGAAATGCTTCCAACAGAGTTATTATTCAGGATGGTGAAGGTCCATGGAGCGGTATCTGGCTGAATGCAGTCAATACTCCTGCAAATATTTACGGATTAAAACTCGGTGATCATGTAACATTATCAGGTGTTGTCCAGGAAGATTTTAGTTTCACAAGACTTGATTCAATTCAAAATCTTACAGTTAATTCATCGGGAAATCAACTTCCGGCGCCGCAGGTTTTAACAACAGGTTCAATCGGTACAAAAGCAAGTTCTGTTGTTGAAGCAGAACAGTGGGAATCTGTTTTAATAAAATATGAAAACATTACAGTTACTGATTATAACGCTGACGGCGGATCAAGTAATTTTGGTGAGATGTTTGTAGATGACGGAAGCGGGCAAACAAGAGTTGAACTTCAGGATGGAAATCATTTCTATCATAACTTATGGGATTCAACCTTGCTTGCAAATCCTAATTTTATAAACATTACAGATAGTTCAACCTTTACTGGTTTAGCTGGATATCTTTACTTCTCATTCAGTAATTATAAACTTATTCCAAGATACAATTCTGATTTTGAAGGTTTTGATGATCCTACTTCTGTTGAAAACGATGTGAAAGTTCCGGCTAAATTTGTTGTAAATCAGAATTATCCTAATCCGTTTAATCCTTCTACAGTAATTTCCTATTCAATTCCAAAAGAAGGATTGGTAACAGTTAAGATTTACAACGTGCTCGGGCAGGAAGTTAAAACACTCGTTAACCAGTTTCAATCAGCCGGATCATATAAAATAAACTTTGATGCATCTGAGCTTTCAACCGGAGTTTATTTCTACAGCGTAAAAGCTGGTGATTTCAACCAGGTTAAAAAAATGGTTCTCGTAAAATAATTTTGGTGATCAGATAAACGATTAAAAATATTATTCTATAGGCTGATTAAAAGTAGAATATTGAGGTAAATTCAGAAGTAAGAATTTGTCATTTCATTCAAAGGAAAGCTATGCCCGAACAAGCCTGCTTCTGTTTCTATGTAAGCAGGGCAGGCAGGAGCGAAGTGATAAAAGAATTTTATGATAGTCCAGTAAAGGTTATCCGATCAATCTATCTAGGATAAAGCGGACTTTAACAAAATCAATTAAATGAAAAAAACTTTTTGTCTGTTAATACTATTTTCTGTTTCCTTCATTTCATGTTATGAAGAAATAACCGATAATCCGATTGGAAATAAATCTCCTGAGACCGGAGTTTTTCTTTACCCGGACAGTACTGTCTCAAGCCAGCCAAGCAGGCTGAAAATTTCATGGTGGGGAGACGATACGGATGGATTGGTGATTGGATTTTATTATACATGGGATGGAATTAACTGGCAGTTCACATCATCAAATGATTCATTATTTGCGCTTCAGATTGGAGCAGCAGATACTTCTTATATTTTCCGCGTATCGGCAGTAGATGATGGAGGAAACGGGCAGTATGATAATCAGGTAATACAGAACCAGATAAATTACGGTCCGGAACCATTTACAGATTCAAATGGAAACGGAGTTTATGATATAGGAGAAAATTTTATTGATATTGGATTGATTGATCCAACTCCTGCTGAAATTAAATTGCCGATTAAAAACTCCGCTCCGCAAATTTTCTGGAGTGAATTAAGCACACTTCCTGATACTTCATTTTCTGTAATGTCATTCGGATGGGAAGCAACTGATCTTGATGGCGATGAAACAATTGTAAACATAAATGTTGCACTAAATGATACAAACAATGCTATCCGGCTTGGCGGCGGTGTAAGAAGAATAACAATCAGACCATTTACAAATTCTTCAAATCCTTTAATGGAAGTACTAATTGACGGCAATCCCTCCAACATTGCACCGGAAAAATTATCCGGTTTAATTCTGAATGGAGAAAATAAAATTTATGTTCAGGCTGTAGATATCAGCGGAGCTAAAACTCCTTTTATATCTTTACCTGGAGAAGATAAAAGCTGGTATGTCCGCAATCCAAAAGGAAATTTACTTGTTATTGATGATTACCAATCTTCAGATGGTACAGATGCATTTTATAATGCAATTTTAGACAGCATTGGTTACGCAGGCAAATATGATGTTTATGATATTAGAAATCAGATACCGCCGTATATAAATGTTACATTTCTGGAAACAATAAAATTATTTGATGCAATTCTGTGGTACACAGACAGCAATCCTTCACTCGATATTGCTGCGGTTTCTTCACAGAAGTTTATTGATGCAGGCGGAAAAATATTTTACTCAATGCAGTTTCAGCAGTCTGTTGATTTAACTCTGCTTCAGAGTTTTCTTCCGATTAATCCTGACAGCAGTGATTACAGATCATCTGTGCTTGGAACAGTAAGTATAACTGCAGCAAACACAGATCCATCCTATCCTGATCTTACAACAACGGGAGGATTATTCAGGGTAAGGTCTTTTTATCCAAATCAAATTGGTGCTGAACCCGTTTATTATTTTTCCAATAATGAATTGAAAGGATATATTGGTTTTACGGACAGCCAGAAGAACATGTTTTTTATCGGAGTTCCGCTGCACCGCATGAATAACGGAGATGCAAACGTAAAGGAATTAATTGAGAAAGTTCTATTTCAGGATTTTGGATTAACACCATGATAAAATATCTACTGCTAATTTTATTTTCTTGTTATAGTCTAACTGCGGCACAAACCGGCAATATATCGGGCAAAGTGATTGATGCAAAATCCGGTGAATCACTTCCGGGAGTGAACATAATTCTTAAAGGAACTTATTACGGCGCTGCATCCGATTTTGACGGCAACTTTAGAATAAATAATATCTCCACCGGTACATACACTTTGGAAATCTCATTCATCGGCTATAAAACGGTTCAGTTTACCGGAATTGAAATTGAAGCAAACAAAACTAAGCAGCTCGATGTGCAGCTTGAGGAATCTGTACTCACACTTGAACAGGATGTTGTTGTAATTGGGGATAAACCCTTGATGGATGTTGAAGAAACTCAGAGTAAAAGAACAATTTCAAAAGAAGAAATAGAAATTGCAGTAGTTGAGAATGTTAGTGATGTTGTTACCCAGCAAGCCGGAGTTATAAAATCAGATAACGCAATACACATACGGGGCGGCCGTTCGTATGAAAATGCTTTTCTGCTTGATGGTGTTTCTGTTCAGGATCCGCTTGCAGGAACGGGATTTGGTTTGCAGTTAAGTGCAAATGCAATTGAAGAAGTTGAGGTTATTACCGGCGGTTATAATGCGGAATTTGGGCAGGCTACTTCAGGCGTTGTTAATGTGAAAACACGGGAAGGTGATGAAAATTTCTCCGGGTCAATTTCTTATAAGAAAGATAATTTTGGAAGTACATCAGGCAATCATGTTTTTAATATTGATATCCTTGAAGCAAATTTAAGCGGACCTGAACCGATTACATCTCAAATTCTTCCATCATTAGGAATTAAGATTCCCGGCAGTATAACTTTCTTTGGAAGTTTTTATGCGGGATTAAGTGATGGAATTACTCAAGGCTACAACAAAGCCACAGCAAATCAACTAATCTCATCCACTTTTTTTGGAACACGCTTTGCACCGCGCGCAGAGAACAGCTGGTTCTGGCTTGGAAAATTAACTTACAAAATTTCACCAACACTAAAGCTTGTTTATTCATACAATCAATCAGTTAGTATAAATCAAAATTCACAATCGCTTCAATCAAACCTGGAGTATGTTGAGCCCAGCCCGGGTTATCAGTATGAATTTCAAAATATTCTGGATCAGGCAAATACATTTACACACAATAATAAGTATAATACTTTCAGTTTAACTCATACTTTAAATTCAAAAACATATTATGAATTAAAGCTTAGCCATTTCTACACAAACCTGAGAGCTGATGCAAACGGAAGGAACTGGAATCAATACACCGAACCAAAAGATTTTGTGAATTTTCCGATTGAATACTACAACACTGACAGAGATACAATCGGTGTAATTCCCGGTGATGGTTTTTGGGATGTTGGAAATCCCTTTACATGGCGCGATCATTACGTGGAAGAAATTTCTATCCGCGGAGATTTAACCAGTTTTTTTGATGAAAAAAATAAATTTAAAGCGGGATTCAATCTTCAGCTACAGGAAATGCAGGTAGTTGATATTTATAAACCATGGGTTGGTGAACTTGGTTTGAACAATGATATTTACAGAGTTTATCCGGCGCTTGGTTCTTTTTATGCACAGGATAATATCAACTTCAGCGGAATGATATTGAATTTTGGTTTGCGTCTCGATTATTGGTTCCCCGGAAAATATGTTGATGATGCAGTTGAAAATCCTGCTGTTGTTACAATACCGGATGAAACACGAAAAAATTATGTTGATGATACTTTTGGCTGGTTTGGAAACAGAAGATGGAAAGCAAGATTAAGCCCGAGATTAGGAATTTCACACCCGGTTTCTGATAATCAAACGTTATTCTTTTCTTACGGACATTTCAGTAAATGGCCAAAGCCGCAGTTTGTTTATGCAAAATTGAATCCGTTAAATGCGCAGTCATCATTTCAGAAATTCGGAAATCCGAATCTTAATCCTGAAACAACTGTTGCTTATGAACTTGGATTAAAAACACAATTCTCAAATGATGATGTTTTAACTGTTACAGCTTACTACAAAGATATTTTTGATTACGTAAGCACACGTTCCGCAAAAATTACATCAGCAAGATTTGCTACACAAAGTTTTATTACCTATGTAAATTCAGATTATGCACGTTCACGCGGTGTTGAATTAGAATATAAGAAACGAATAGGAAGATGGTTCAGCGGATCAGCTAATTTCAGCTATGCCATAATTACGGGTAAAAGTTCATCTGCTGATGAAGGAATTCTCGTTCTCCGGGGCGATCTTGATGAATCAATTAAGGAAGAATTTTTATCCTGGGATAGACCAATTACTGCTTCACTAACTACTAATTTTTATGTGCCAAAAGATGAAGCGCTGTTCGGTTTTGGCAACGGAATTCTTGATGACTATAATGTTTATTTCAGATTCTTCTATCAATCAGGTAAAAGATTTACTCCTGCTGTATTCACAGGAAGTTATGATTCACAGGGAAGACCGGAATTTGAATTTTTAAGATCTGACAGAAACAGCAAACTTGGAGATAACTGGTTCTGGGTTGATATGAATTTTGAAAAATATTTTTCATTTAGTGCGTTAAAGTTTTCAGTTTTTGTTGAAATAAATAATTTGCTGGATATTAAAAACTCGGCAATAATAAATCCTGTTACTGGTAAAGCGTATGAAGCAGGTGATCCTGTTCCAAGTTCATGGAATGATCCGAACTTCCCCGATTTGCAGGCACCAATAAATCCATATCCGTTTAATCCTGCAAGATATTTAACAAGAAGAAATGTAAAGTTCGGAATCAGTTTAAGATTTTAATTTTGAATATTTGCGCACAGATGATTTCTGTAATTTGTGTGCGGGTGATTTTATCAAATAAAATATGAAAAGAATTTTTACTTTAATAATAATCTCTCTATTTGTAACTCATGCAAATGCACAGCTATTTCCTGTGCTTGGCGGGCAGCGTTCTGGAATATCAACAGCACAGTTTTTAAAAATTGGAGTAGGCGGAAGAGCATCCGCAATGGGAGATGCTTTTGTTGCTGTAGCAAATGATGCATCTGCACTATACTGGAATCCCGCAGGATTAAGCCAGTTTACACAAAACCAGGTAATGTTCTCACACAATAAGTGGGTTGTTGATATCAATCATGATTTTCTCGGACTTGTTTATCACATGGATGCAACAAACTCATTTGGTATAGCCCTCACTTCACTTTCAATGAAAGATATGCCTGTAACTACTGAGTTTGCACCAACCGGAACTGGAGAGTATTTTGGATTTTCAGATCTTTCAATCGCTGTAACTTATTCAAGAAGAATGACTGATCAATTCAGCTTTGGCGGAACAGTTAGATATGTTGAAGAGACACTTGATAAATTAAAAATGCGCGGAGTGATGATTGATCTGGGTACATATTATTGGACTGGATTAGGTACATCAAGATTTGCTGTATCAGTTTCAAATTTTGGAAATCAATTAGCACCTGATGGTGAAGTTGTTTTAGCAGGAAAAAGAAAAAAATCTGAATGGCAGGCTTTTTCACCGCCAACAATATTCAGAATTGGATTTGCAATGGAACCATATCAAACAGAAGAACACACTATCACTACTTCAATTCAATTGAATCATCCGAATGATAATAGTGAAAATGTTGTAACCGGAGTTGAATACAAATGGAAAAATCTTCTTTACCTGCGCGGCGGTTATAAATTTAATGTTGATGAGCAGAATTATTCTTTTGGAGCCGGTTTAAATTTTCCGTTAAGCATTGCTGAATTTAATCTTGATTACGCATTTACAAATTTTACAAAGTTAGGAACAGCACACAGGTTTTCAATCATTTTAGGATTGTAAATCTTAATGAACAGACAAAAACTTTTTGAATAATAAAATTCATGTTATCATCTTTTAAAAAAATATTTAGCTCAAAATTTTTAACTTCAATGATTTTTGCTTCCGCAGTATTTGCTGCCGGTTGTGCAGATAAATTTCCAACAGAAGACTTAACCAAAGGGCAGGATGCAGGCAACATCGGCGGAGATACAGTTTATGTAAGAACCGGTGAACCATGGACTGGATTTAATAAACCTCAGGATATTTTAATCGGGCGTGAGCCGTTTATTTATGTGGCCGATACGGAAAATGACAGAATAGTTATGATGAATCTGGATGGACAAATATTAGGTACACGATCGGTTAAAAAACCTGTTGAGATTGCACAGGATTACGAATTAAATCTTCTTGTTTGTGCACAGTTTGATACAACTGTTAACGGTCAAACAACAACTTTCAGTGCTGTTTACAAGTATGATTTAGTAAGTGCTTCTCACCAGATTGAAAATGCACCGGTAAAAAGAATTCTGCCGCAAGGCGCAGATTTTAATCAGCCGCAAAGAGAATATTCAGGAATAGCTGTCTTCTTTGATAATTCATTCATTGTTGCACGGAGAGGGCCAAATAATTCAAGCATTTTTAATCCGGATAATTCAATTCTTCA
Source organism: Ignavibacteriales bacterium (assembly GCA_044507695.1). GTDB lineage: Bacteria > Bacteroidota > Ignavibacteria > Ignavibacteriales > Ignavibacteriaceae > JBIQJD01. Next base: position 61,532 of record JBIQJD010000016.1, read on the forward strand.
TTTCTATCCTAAAAAATATTATGGCGGCGGAGAAGGTGATACACTTATCGGGCGCATTCCAAATATAGATCCGCTGAGCTCAGGATTGGTATCTGCAAATCAGATAAGCTCACTAACAACTTTTAACAGAAGAAACATAGATTTTATCGTTACATTAATCGGGCAGAACAGCTTTAAGGCACAATGGCTGCAATATGTTATTACTCCGCTTGATGAGAGATACTTAAGTTATTTCTCTCCCCAGGATGGAATTGAATTCGCAGTTCCAAACAGGTTTGAAAAACCCGAAGGAAGTGCGATTGATGAAGCCGGGAATATTTACATTGCTGACGCTGCCAAGGATAGTATTTTTAAGTTCAATGCGTTTGGCGATGAACTGCAATCATTTGGAGGGGAAAATATATTTAACTCACCCTATGCAGTTGCTGTATTTGATAGAACATTATATGTTGCTGATACAGGTAATGATAGGATTGTAAGATTTATTTTATCAACGGATTTAAGATGATTTTAAAAAAATTTCTTGTTCTTCTTTTATTTACTACATCTACCATACTTTCTCAAACCCCGGTCCCCATATCTTCAATAAAACAAAATAACAGCAGCGGTGTTCCTGTTGGACTTGGGCAAACTTACACAGTAAGCGGAATTGTTACTTCCTCAAATCAGTTTGGAAGCAACGGCCCCGGCAACATACAGGATTCGTCTGCCGGCATTTCTGTTTACGGAAGCGCGTTTGTTAGCAAGGTAAGCATTGGAGATTCAGTTACAATTACAGGAAAGCTTGATCAGTTCAACGGGTTGTGCCAGATTAATTTCTCTTTAGGCGGTGCTTCAATTGTTAATCATGGTCCGGGTACTTTACCGGAACCAGAAGTAGTTACAATTGCGCAGATTAATAATCAGCAGTGGAATGGATTTGAAGAATTTGAAAGCAAATTAATAAGAGTTAATAGTGTAACAATCAGCGGAAGCGGCAATTTCAGCGGTGGAAGTTCCGGCAATAATTATAATATTACAGACTCAACCGGAACAATGCAGATAAGAATTGATGAAAGTGTTGATCTCGTTGGAACTCCAATTCCATCAGGCAAAATTGATATAATCGGCGTGCTCGGACAATTTGATAATTCAGCACCTCACAGTACAGGTTATCAGTTATATCCGCGCTATATTACTGATCTTGTTTATGAGTCTCTTCCCATCATTTTGCCGCCTGTTACAGCGGCTGAAATTGATACTTCATCATTCACGGTTTATTTCAATACCGCAAATAACGGAAACACTGAAGTTAAATATGGTCAAACTACAGAATTGGAATTAGGGGATATAATAATTGATGAGGATACTACATTTCATAGAGTTGAGATAACAGGATTGCAGCCGGGAACTCTTTACTATTATAAAGCATTCTCAACAAATTCTGTTGGAACAAGTGAAAGTGATTTGAGAAGTGTTTACACTTTATCAAATGATACAACAACCGGAACTATAAATGTTTATTTTAATTTTTCTGTTGATACAAGTATCGCGCTTCCGGGCAATAATGCAAACGGAAATACAAATCTTGTTGAGAAATTAATTAACAGAATCAACTCAGCAGTTCATTCTATAGATCTTGCATTGTATAGTTTTGATCTTCCTGCTGTTGCAGATGCACTGGTTCTCGCAAAGAACAGAGGCGTTAAAGTAAGAGTCGTTTATGACAGCCGGGATGATCAGAATTCCATAAAAACACTAATTGCAAACGGGATTAAGATCAGTAAACGTCCGCCGGAATCTTCTTCCTTCCGTGGAATAATGCATAATAAATTTTTTGTTTTTGATGCACGTGATACCATTCCGGATAATGATTGGGTTTGGACCGGTTCATGGAATATTACCACACTTGAAACAGGCTGGAAAAATAATTCACTCGAAATAAATGATCCTGCAATTGCCTCTGCTTATCTGCTTGAATTTGAAGAAATGTGGGGCAGCAGCGCAGATGATCCGAATCCTTCTTCGGCAAAATTCAGTTCATTTAAGACTGATAATACACCACACTCATTTACAGTTGGCGGAAGAGATGTGAAATTGTATTTCAGTCCGACAGATGGCACTACAAGCAAAATTATAAATGCAATCAATACTGCCGATCATTCAATCTACTTTACTCAGTACGCATTCACACGTTCAGATTTGAACGGAGCGATTTTCAGCAGGTTTAATGCGGGAGCAAATGATGTAAGAGGGTTGATTGATCAGGTAAACACAACCGGCAGCCAGTGGAGCAGTTTAAGCAGTTATGCAGAAATGTACAAAACCACAAGTCCAACTTCACACCATAAATATGCAATGGTTGATGCGCAGTATGAAGACAGCGATCCCACTGTAATAACAGGTTCTCACAACTGGTCTAATGCAGCTGAAAATGATAACGATGAGAACACATTAATTATTATTGATCCATTAATCGCAAATCAATTCTTACAGGAATTTAAAAAGAGATATAATGAAGCAGGCGGAACGGGTACATTCATCTTTCCTGTTTCGGTTGATGATGGAGTAATAACGGAGATGAATTATCATCTATTCCAGAATTACCCGAATCCATTTAATCCTGTTACAACGATAAAGTTTGAGATTCCTTTCTCACAAAAAATTGAATTAAAAGTATTTGATATGCTTGGCAGGGAAGTAAAAACTCTATTTTCAGGAATAGCTCCGGCAGGAGTGATGGCAATTGATTTTAAAGCGGATGATTTGCCGAGTGGAATGTATGTGTACACGATTTCTGCGGGGAATTTTACTGCATCTAAAAAACTTATGCTTTTAAAGTAAACAGTTAAAAATATTTTCCGATTTAAGCTGTTTAACGGCATGGTTTAACAATAAAGAGCAACCTACTAACAGAGAATTATTTGTATAATCTTACTCAAAATATTAAATTTGAAATCTAATTTTTAAAGAATAAGGAATTATAATGACTGAAGTAAAAGGCCAAATAATACAGGTTATTGGTCCCGTAGTAGATATTGAATTTGAAGGCGGACACTTACCCAAAATATACAATGGAATCAGAATTCCGAGAACAAATACCGAAGGCGTTCAGGAAAATCTTATCTGCGAAGTTCAGCAGCACCTGGGTGAAGACAGAGTAAGAGCTGTTGCAATGGATTCTACAGATGGTTTGGTCAGAGGAATGGATGCCTTTGATACTACCGAACCTATCAGTGTTCCTGTTGGTCCGCAAACTTTGGGAAGACTTCTAAACGTAATTGGTGAAGGAATTGATCCTCTTGGTCCGATAAAATCAGAAAAAAAATATCCCATTCACCGTTCCGCTCCTAAATTTCAAAATCTTTCAACAAAAACAGAAATATTTGAAACCGGTATTAAAGTAATCGATCTTATTGAACCTTATTCCAAAGGTGGTAAGACAGGATTATTCGGTGGTGCTGGCGTTGGTAAAACAGTTATTATCCAGGAATTAATTCACAACATTGCGCAGGAACATGGCGGTTATTCTGTATTTGCCGGCGTTGGTGAACGTACCAGAGAAGGAAACGATCTCTGGCTAGAAATGTCTGAATCAGGTGTACTTGAAAAAACTTCACTTGTATTCGGGCAGATGAACGAACCGCCCGGAGCAAGATTGCGTGTTGCACTCACAGCGTTAACAATTGCGGAATATTTTAGAGAAGAAGAGGGAAGAGACGTTCTTCTGTTTATTGATAATATTTTCCGTTTTACTCAAGCTGGATCTGAAGTATCAGCGCTGCTGGGACGTATGCCTTCCGCGGTTGGATATCAGCCGAATCTTGCAACAGAAATGGGTGCACTTCAGGAAAGAATCACATCAACCGATAAAGGATCAATCACTTCAGTTCAGGCAATTTATGTTCCTGCAGATGACTTAACTGATCCGGCTCCGGCAGCAGCTTTTGCGCATCTTGATGCAACAACAGTGTTAAGCCGCCAGATTTCTGAACTCGGTATTTATCCCGCAGTTGATCCTCTTGAATCTACTTCAAGAATTCTTGAACCCGGAGTTATCGGGCAGGAACATTATGATGTTGCAAGAAGATGTAAAGAAATTCTTCAGCATTATAAAGATTTACAGGATATAATTAATATTCTCGGAATGGATGAACTTTCTGATGAAGATAAAACTGTTGTAAGAAGAGCAAGAAGGATTCAGCGGTTCTTTAGTCAGCCTTTCCACGTTGCCGAGCAGTTTACAGGCTACAAAGGCAAGTATGTAAAACTGGAAGATACAATCCGTGGATTTAAAGGAATTATTGACGGACATTATGATGATCTTCCTGAATCAGCGTTTATGTATGTAGGCACGATTGAAGAAGCGGTTGAAAAAGCCAAAGCGATGAAATAATTATGGATGAATTACTATTAGAAATAATAACTCCTTCAAAATCCGCTTTTAAGGAGAATGTAAAATCTGTTACAATCCCGGGAACTGCAGGAAGTTTTCAGGTTTTGCATAATCACGCACCTCTCATAAGTACATTTGAAATTGGCCTGATAAAAATTCAAATGCCTGATGGTAAACTATTTTATTATTCAACTTCCGGCGGAACTGTTGAAGTTTTAGATAATCATGTTCTGGTTCTTGCAGAAACCCTGGAACATGTTGAGCAGATTGATATTGTACGTGCAGAAAGTGCTCTTCAAAGAGCAAAGGAAAGATTGGGAAATAAAGATTCAAAAGAAATTGATACTGTGAGAGCTGAGCTTGCAATGGCAAGAGCAATTAACAGAATCCAGATTGCTGAAAAGTATAAAAAGATGTAATTAATTATCAAAAAATATTTAAACAAAAAAAGGATAGACTTACATCTATCCTTTTTTGTTTTAAACCAGATCTGAAAATTACTTTGCTTCCTTAAAGCGCTTTGCAACCTCATCCCAGTTCACAACATTCCACCAGTTTTCAATATAATCCGGACGCTTGTTTTGATATTTCAAATAATAAGCATGTTCCCAAACATCAAGACCAAGAATTGGTGTACCTTGTTTTTCTGCTACATCCATTAAAGGGTTATCCTGGTTTGGGGTAGAAGTTACAGCAAGTTTTCCGTCCTGAACAATTAACCATGCCCAGCCCGAGCCAAATCTTGTTGCACCGGCAGTGCTGAACTGTTTTTTAAATTCTTCAAAAGATCCAAAAGCAGAATTTATTGCCTGTTCCAAATCTCCGGAAGGAAACCCGCCGCCGTTTGGTTTCATAATTTGCCAGAAAAGTGAGTGGTTGAAGTGCCCGCCGCCGTTATTTCTTACAGCCGCAGGATGTTTGGAAATATTCTTCATTAAATCTTCTAAAGATTTTCCTTCAAGATCAGTACCTGCAATAGCATTGTTAAGATTTGAAACATAAGCATTATGGTGTTTTGTGTGATGAATTTCCATTGTCTGCTTATCAATGTACGGCTCAAGCGCATCATAACTGTAAGGCAGTGATGGCAGTTCAGATTTTCCCATTGTATTCCTCCTGTTATTTATGTTAGATAATTTTTCAATTGTACCTGAAAATGGTTTTAAGCTAACGGCAGCCGGAAGGATGCCGAGTGCATAAAGAAATTTTTTTCTGTCCATTAAACTTGTTCCCTCATTTTATGAGGATATATCCTCACAACATCACAGAAATTAATTATATAGATTAAACTCCGAACGACTCTCCACAGCCGCATGTTTTGGATGCATTAGGATTATTAAACACAAATCCTTTACCGTTTAACCCATCAGTAAAATCAAGTTCTGTTCCTGATAAATAAAAAAGGCTTTTACCATCAACAAAAAGTTTTACACCATTTTGCTCAATTATTGTATCACCTTCTTTTGATTCACCATCGAATCCGAGTGTGTAGGTTAAACCGGAGCAGCCGCCGCCTTTAACACCAACACGCAGCCCGTAGCCTTCAGGAATTTTATTTTCTTCCATTATCTTTTTTACTTCTTTAGCTGCTTTTTCAGTTATAACAATTTCACTTGTTATTTCGGTTGTCATTGTTTTCCTCTGTACTTTTTATAAAAATTATAACGGATCACCGGGAGCCGTTGTTACAAACTCAGGATAATTTAATTTCCATCCAAGATTATTAACCCGGATGAATATTCCTTTTTGTTCAAAATAATTACCAATTTCTTTTGCCAATTCTTCAGCTTCGGGGTAAGAAAGAGATTGATTCATCATTTCAAAAAATCCCTTTAAACCGTACTGCAAATCCCTGAAGAAAATATTTGAATTATGAAATACAGGAAATTTTGCTTTCAAATAGTTTAGAAATACCTGATGATTTTGTTTAACATTTTCTAAAATATTTTTACCCGATGCACTCATAATTAATCCTGATTTGTGTGTAAAATATAAGCCGGAGAAGTTTTCCTTATTTCTTTTACTTTTTTAATTATTGTTTCTGCGGCATAATTAATTTCCGCTTCCGTATTAAATCTTCCAATGCCTATTCTTATTGATGATCTTGCTGCTTCATCTGATAATCCAATTGCTTTTAAAACGTGGCTTGGTTTGATGGAAGCTGAAGCGCATGCAGATCCTGCCGAAACTGCAATCTCACGAATGTTCATTATAAGCGTTTCAGATTTCACACCTTCAAAATATACATTCAGATTATTAGGTACTTTGTGTTCAATGCCGCCATTTATGTGAACATCTTCCAGTGAATCAAGCAGAAGCTGCGCAAGTTTATCTCTTAATTTTTTTATGCGTTTAGTTTCTTCTTCAAAGTTCTTCATCATTATCTCAGCGGCTTTGCCAAGCCCAACAATGTTTGGAACATTCAATGTTCCCGGGCGTATTCCATTTTCCTGACCGCCGCCATAAAGCAAGGGAGTAATTTTTATTTTTGGATTTTTATTTTTTATATACGTTACACCAATTCCTTTTGGTCCATAAAATTTATGGGCGGTGAAAGAAACCACGTCTGCATTAATATCATTTACATTAAAATGTATTTTGCCAATTGCCTGTGAAGCATCTGTATGAAACAAAACATTTTTTTCTTTACAGATTCTGCCAATCTCTCTTAAATTCTGAATGGAGCCAATTTCATTATTAACAGACATTATGCTTACAAGAATTGTATCATCACTTACTTCATTTTCAAGCTGATCAGGATTAACCAATCCATTTGTATCAACAGGAAGATAAACTGCAGTGAATCCTTTTTTCTCAAGATAATGGAATGAATCAAGCACAGCGCTGTGCTCAATCTGTGATGTTATAATTTTTCTTCCTTTAAATGAATAAGATTGAGCAATTCCAAAATGTGCAAAATTTATGGATTCCGTTGCACCGCTTGTAAAATAAATTTCATTTGCATCGGCTCCGATTATTTTTGCCGCCTGATTTCTTGTATATTTTACAGCAGCGTCTGCTTCCAACCCAAATGAATGAGTCCGGCTTGAAGCATTTCCAAATTTCTCAAGAAAATATGGTTTCATTGCTTCAAAAACCTCCGGATCAACCGGGGTAGTAGAGTGATTATCGAGATATATCGGCAGCTTAAGCATTATAATATCTGGCTGACTGTAGTTGAATTAAAAACTTTTTCAATTTGGTGCTGAACCTTGCTCAAAGGATTCCGGATCTGGCAGCAATTAAATCTTGCACAATCATCAGATGAACCGTTTTCTTTCATGCAATCTGTAATTTGAATTTTTTCTATAGATGAAATTACATCTTTTAAAGTAATATCTTTTGCTTCTCTTGCAAGTGCATAACCGCCTTTTATTCCCTGGTAAGATACAATAATTTTATTCTTTGCCAGCCGCTGTAAAATTTTAGAAAGCAGCTCGTAGGGAATATTATAATTACTGGAAATTTCTTTTGCAGTAATGCAATTGCACTCTGGTTTCAGCGCAATATATTTTACTGCCAGTAAGGCGTATTCTGTTTTTTTAGATAATTTTAACATTGGGAAATAAGACTAATTTAGTCGGATATGAACTTATCAATTTTTAAAGGAAAATACAAATCAGGAAACAAGGGTTAAAAAAACAAAGGCTGGTTGTTTGTCTATTTAATGAATGAAAAATGGGAATGACAATTTAGAATTATTGCTGCCATTCCCTTAAAAATGGGATTATCATTTTAAATTAATTCTGGGTTGTGTTCACATTCAATTAAATCTAATTAACGATTCATTTTTTTTTATCTAAACTTCGTCTAAGATTTCAAAATCCCAAAATTGCAATTGAGTTTTTTGCAAAATTAATTAATGGAGTAAAATAAATTCCAAAAACTATGATTGGAATTACTAATGCCAAAACTATTATTGTATTTGGGACTGCAAGTGCAAATCCGGGTCTGGGAGTTTCCGGTTTTACAAGGAATAAATTTTTTAATACACGAATATAGTAATACAAGGAAACTACACTGTTCAAAATTGCAACTACTGCAAGTGCTATCATGTTTGCATCAATAAGCGCAACAAATAAATAGAGTTTTCCAATAAATCCGGCAGTTGGTGGTAAACCTGTTAATGAAACAAGAAAGATAGCAAGTGAAACTCCGAGGAATGGAATTGAATATCCCAATCCTTTATAATCATCAATATGTTCACTTCCGATTTTATTAGCAATTAACATCACAATAAAAAATGCACCGAGATTCATAAATGCATAAATGGCAAAATAAATTAAAATTGCCGTTAATCCCTGGTTTGATAAGACAGCCAATCCCAGCAATAAATAACCGGCATGTGCAATACTTGAATAAGCAAGCATTCTTTTAAGATTATCCTGCCAAAGAGCAGCAAAATTTCCAAGTGTCATCGTTAAGATGGAAATGATAATGAAGAAAGTCTGCCAATCAATTAAATCAATTAAATGCCAGTAACCTGATGAATCTATTGATTTAATAAATGTTACCTTAATAAATCTTACAAGCAAAGCAAATCCTGCGGCTTTACTTGCAACTGATAAATAAGCAGTAATTGTAATTGGTGCACCTTCATAAACATCGGGAGTCCAGAAATGAAAGGGCGCTGCGGAAATTTTATATCCGATTCCAACAAATATTAATAATCCCGCCATCATAAAAACAAGATTATCAAGATGCGGAGCCTGAATAAGAGAATTTATTTCATAGAGATTTGTTGTTCCGGTTAAACCATAAATCAAAGAAATTCCAAACAGCATAATTCCGGAAGAAACTGCGCCGTAAATAACATATTTTAGTGAAGCTTCGCTGTTTCTCAGTGATTGCTTCGTAAATCCCGCTAATACATACGATGAAAGTGAAAGCAGTTCAAGTGAAAGATAAATTAAAACAAGATCGGCGGAGGCGATCATAAAGAACATTCCAAGCACCATTCCAAATAGCAGCGTGTAATATTCTCCATGCCTGTCAAATACTGCTTTTATTTCGGAAGAGGCAAGAGAGAAAAGCACAACAAAAATTGTTGCTAAAATTATTATTGCTTTAAAGAAAGCTCCAAATGAATCAACTGCAATCATTCCAAAATCATTGCCCGGAGCGGAAGTAAAAAGATTCATCCCGAATTGTTCAATTACGAAATAGCCGGCTGCCAGCAAACCTGCAATTGAAAGCCACGGGAGTAATGATTTGTTTTTCCCCATGATCAAATCAACTGTTACCAGCAGTGCGAGGGTAATTGCTATTACTACTTCGGGCATTATGTAGTTAAAGCTTTCTGTTATGTAGTTAAGATTTGTATTCACTTTATCAACCATAAATGTTTTTTAAATTCCAAAACACAAATACCAACCCGGCAGCTGCCGGGCAAATAAAAATCAAATATCAAAATCCAAAGATTGAATATTGAGTATTGAATTTCTGAATTTATTTGTCATTTGTTTTCTGGAAATTGTTATTTATTTAGAATCCACTCAAAGAACTATAAAACACTTTTGCATCAACCATAAACTTAACCATTGCATTAACTGATGAATTCATCAGATCAAGCATTGATGAAGGATATACACCGAGGAAAATAATTATTACACTGAGCGGTGCGAGCATAGCGTATTCCCTGAAATCAAGATCTTTAAGCTGATTCCATTTTTCAGGAAGTGTGCCGAGAAATACTCTCTGTAATGTCCACAGCATGTAGCCGGCGCCAAGCAGAATTCCAAGAGTTGAAACAACGGTTACTATTCTTATTGTATCAGCACCGAATGCACCGAGAAATACAAATGCTTCTGAAATAAATCCGCTTAAGCCGGGAAGCCCGATTGCGGCAAAGAATGCAAGTGTAACAAATCCTGTATAGACAGGCATTTGATTTGCGAGTCCGCCGAAATCATTTAATCCTCTTGTATGGGTTCTATCGTAAATTACTCCCACAATAATGAAGAGCATTGCTGTGATTGTACCGTGATTGAACATCTGCAGAACCGCGCCCGAAATACCTATTGTATTTAGTGATGCCATACCGAGCATTACAAAGCCCATGTGCGAGACGGATGAGTAGGCAATAAGTTTTTTGAAATCCTTTTGAGCCATTGCGCAAAGCGCGCCGTAAATAATATTTATCATTCCGAATAATGCAATCCACCAGATTAGCTGATGAGTTATATCCGGGAAAACCGGGTAGCAGATTCTCAATATTCCGTATGTGCCCATTTTAAGCAGAACGCCTGCAAGTATAACGCTTATTGCAGTGGGCGCTTCAACGTGTGCATCCGGAAGCCATGTGTGGAAGGGGAACATGGGTATCTTGATTGCGAAGCCGGCAAACAAAGCTATGTATGCAATCAATCTTAAATTATTTGGATTTAAGATTGATAGTATGCCGCCGGAAGTTGAATTTGCCGGATCCATCATTGCAAGCATGTTGAATGTGAATACCTTTGTACCGTCTGCGAGGGTTTCCGCCGTGCTGAAGTATAAGCCGATCATTACCAAAAGAATGAACACTGAACCAAGTAATGTGTAGAGGAAGAACTTGATTGCAGCGTATTCTCTTCTTGGGCCGCCCCAGATTCCGATGAGGAAATACATCGGGAGAAGCATCAGTTCCCAGAAAATGTAGAAGAGGAAGAAATCAAGCGCAACAAAGACCCCCATCATGCCTGTATCAAGCAGAAGGAACATTGCAAAATATCCTTTTACGGATTTATCAATATTCCATGAGGCGAGTGTTGCTACAAATGTTATTATCGCAGTAAGAAGTACAAGCGGTACGCTTAAACCATCTATGCCGAGATAATAATCAATTTTGATTTGTCCTATCCAGGAGAACCCTGTAATATCAATCCATCTGAACTTTTCAATGAATTGAAATGAATCAGGATTATTTATCCCGCCGAGGGAGTAGTTGTACCAGCCGAGTATTAACCCCGCGGCAATAATCTGGATCCCTGTAATTAAAAGTGTGAGAGATTTTATAACCTTTGTCTGCGTCTTCGGAAGGAATAAAACTATTATCATTCCGATGATCGGCAGAAATGTTATGAACGATAAGATTGGGAAGTTTTGCATATTAAGTTTACCTGTTATTTCGCTATTATCATTTTACGTGTATTTATAAAATTGTTAGTTATTATTCTGCAGAAATATATTCCGCTTGAGAGTCTGCCTGCGTTAAATTTTATTTCATAGGTCCCGGGATTTTTTACTTCATCAACTAATTTTTCTACTTCTCTGCCAAGAGCATCATAAACGGTTAATTTAACATGTTCTGTGCCAGCAATACTAAATTTAATTGTTGTTGTTGGATTAAACGGGTTGGGGTAGTTTTGAAGGTAATATTCAGCAGTTTCCTGTTGAGTTACAGTTCCGGCTTCTTTTTCAAAACCGCTTTTATTCTCATTTATAATATACGCAGCTTCTCTTGTTAGAGAAGATTCAGGATATGTTTTAAGCATTTCATCATAAATTGATTTTGCTTTCTCAGGATTCTTCTCTTCATGATATAAGTAAACGAATTTCCTGAACATAGCCAATTCAACTATACTGCCATTATATCCTGCAATTACATTATCCATTTTTTCTGTGAAGCTGTCATTATTAATATCGGCAAGAATGATTTCTGCATAACCATAAATATTCTTTTTAACAGAAGAATTAATATAATTACCTATTAGAGAATTTAGTTCGTTTCTGTTTATGCTGCTCTTAAATTTTTCAATCAGGTTAATTGTACTCATAAAAATCAGATTAGAAAATTTATCTGTGGAAACAGAGCTTTCTTCAAGAAGCTCTTTACAGATACTCCACGCCTGCTTGTTATCTTTTTTCAGAAATAATTTCAATGCTTTTGTCAGTTTATCATTTGAGGAAGAGATATTTGATGAACTTTTTGATAAGGTTTCGTTTGTTCCGCCGTTTCCATAAGCAAGACAGCTCTCAAAGCTAAGGAAAGGTCTGTAATCAATTATGCTTCCCGATGCAGCTACTATTTTTGTACTGTCAGCGCCCCAGTAATTAAGCTCAGCAAAAATATAACCGCCATTTTCTGCGTAAAGATGATAATCTTCTCCTGCAATTGTGTTGTAACCGCCAAAGAACATTTCCGGGTCATCATGTCCTATAAGCGGACTCGAATAGTTTGAATAAATTGAAGTTGCATTTACTGTAATAACGTTTGCACCGGGATCACCAAGCTCACCGAAGACGGCATGTGAGCCGGTTATGCAACTGATACCTATTGGATTATTATATATTGAATCACCAGCAATCTGAGGTTCTGAGTCTAATAAATATATTCCTGCATGATCATTATCGTGTATTTTATTATGCCAGATTTTTGTACCTGTGTACATGGTTAGCTGGTAATCGGATTGATATAGGTATAGCCCATCATAGCAGTTATATATTTCGCAATATTCTATAAACGGATCAGTCTGTTCTGAAGGTATTCCCTGATCCACCTTTATTCCGTAGTAAGCATTTCTTATAATGGCGTGGGAAATTCTTCCGGAAGAGTTTTCATTCAGAACTATTCCATTATAAGTTGAAGAGTTTTGTGAGATAAAATCAAAAATTATCTTACTGTTCGATGTGCCATTTGCATTGATGACGTTATTAACTACAAGAGAATTTCCATTATAAAAATTTAAAGTGGCGCCGGGCTGTATTGTTAATGTGCCATTAATTTCCAGTGAGCCAAAGTGTTTAAAATTAATAACAGCATTACTGGCTATGGTTAATGTTTTACCAGCAGGAACAGTAATTTTACCTGTAACTAAATTTATTCCGCTCAAGGTAGTATTTGCAGTTAAAGTTTGTTTGCCCCAGGCGACTGTTATAAGTGGATCACCAATAACTACATTTCGAAAACCTAAATAAGGTATACCTTGATAAGCAGCATCTATTAATGAATAACCTATTGCGTAAAGTGGGAAAAAGATGCTATCCTTAGTTACAGAAAAAACGGTAGGTTCATATGTATGACCTGCGCCGCCACTTCCACCAACCCTCAGCCATTCTGTTATCATTCCATGATAATTCGGTGCCCCTTGCCGATTCCATAAATTAAGTGTATCCATATAAAAACCATTATAACTTTCATACGTATTATAAATTGCGCCATTTGGCTTCTCAAAAGAAAAAAGATAGTTGTAATTGCTTGGCATTCCGGCGTGTGCGCCCGATGAAGTATAAGCAATTACAGGTGAAGAAGAGGAGTAATAAATATTGTCGGTTAAGTCAAGAAAATTATTATAACCTATATAGTTCAGCTTTGAATTTGTTCTTGTAGCGTCACTCCTTAACGCAGAAACCCCTAGACCACTAGATTCATGAGCATCCAATAAAAATAAATTATTCCCACTTCTATCAGGTAGGGCACTTCTATCAATGAGATTTTTTACATCATTGTAATTTAATCCATCAAGCCTTGAGACCAGGTAATTTATTTTATAATTGGTATCACCAAAGTAATTTGATTTGAATCTATAGTTTCCTTCTAAATTTTTGTCAACATAAAAATAAGGGTTTTCGATACCTGTAAAATAAGTTCCAAAAACATCTTCCAAGATCGTAAAATAAGGATTTGTTTGAGATAGAAAACAGAGTAAGCCGTCTAAACAAACCATGTATCGGTTATATTCGTCATTACCTGAAAATTCAGCATATGGATTTATTTTGAGAGGCATACCCTTACATAAAACTATATATTTAATTTTTGATTTTAGCTGTTGTCCATCTGAATAAGTTGAATCTAAATAATTCTGAATTGGCTCCATTATGTATGTTTTAAAATATCTCCATACATGGTCAGTATTTGGGTATTCCCAATCTTGATCAAATATTATTTCTCCTTCAAAAATCAATTCAATTAAATGATTATCAATCGTAACGGAATTTGGTAAGTCCAAACCAATCGTGTTTATTTCAGGTATACCTCTCTGAGCTATGTAATAATTTTTTATATGCATCGACAAAGTATCGAAACTGCTACTAGAATCTCTATAAACCACAAGTATCTCATCCTGTTTAACAACGTTTTCATTTGTGGGAGAGAAGAAATTTTCTGGATAATTAGATATTGAAGCAGGTTCTTCCTGTGAGTAACAAAAAATGTAGAAAGAAAAAACTAAAAAAAGAATTTTCATGATAATTTCCTCTCATTTGGTTATTTGATAAGCATCATCTTACCGAGTAATTGTATATGCGGTGTTGAGATTATATATATATATAATCCGCTATTAAGATTATCAGCTGAATATTTGAAACTATTTAATCCTGCTTTAAGCTCATTAAAAATTATTTCATCAACTTTCTCCCCGAGAATATTAAATATTTTTAATCGTACTTCACTATCATAAGGCAAGTTAAAATTTATGATTGTCTGAGCATTAAATGGATTTGGAAAGTTTGGATATAATTTAAATTTGACATCATCAACATTCATATTAAAGTCATCCATTTCAACCGTGACAACTATAGAATCAGAATATTCATAAATAAGACCAACATCCCCAACGAAATATCCCCTGTTTTTGTCTGAAAACTTTAAAGATCTTCCATTTGATATCTTATATTTTGTCCAGGTTATTCCTTTATCCCATGACATAAAGATTATTCCCTGATTATCAACTGTTACTAACATTGAAGAATCAATTAATTCTAGCTTATATCCATTTACATCGTTAATTAATTCCCATGTATTACCACCGTTAGTAGTTTTATATAACTGTCCTGAGGCTGCGTAACCAGTATTTGTATTTGCGAAAGCAATATCGTAGAATGAATATGATGTATTAATAATATTCCAGTTCGTACCACCATCATGAGTCCGATATGTTTTATTATTACCAATTATCCATCCATTTAGTGAATCAAGAAAAAATAAGTTATTAAAATCTGAACCATTATATATTTGTAACCAGGTTTTCCCACCATCAGTTGTTTTTTTTAAGTAAGTTTTCGCTAAATACCAACCAATGTTTGCACTAATAAATTGAATTCCGACCACTTGCGAGACAGATAAGTTGCTATCAATTTTAATCCAATCAATTCCACCATTGAAAGTTTTATAAATATCTCGATTTGTGTTTACTAGAAAACCTATTGAATCAGTTAAAAAATTTATAATTCCTGAACTTCCGCTATTAAGTAATTTAACTTTACTAAGTTGATTGGAGGAATATTTATACAAATTATACCAACCTAAAAAGTAGCTAATCGAATCATTGGGAATAGAAACCGAAGTTAAATTTTCACCAATAATTACTTCTTCCCAATTTTCTCCTTGATCAGTGGACTTATATATCTTTAAATCTATTCCCACATTATATCCAACGGAATCTGAAATAAAGTCAACCTTTAAGTGCCCCATTTTTTGTTTTACTAATTTCCAATTCAGTCCCCCGTCAGTGGTTTTTAATATTGCGTTAGTCACGGTAGCTTGCCCAATAGCAATACCTAAATTATTATTAACGAAAGCAATATCTTCAATAATAAAATTGATGGGAACTCCCGCTTGCGAAAAAGTTTCTCCGAAATCGGTTGAGTAATAAATTTGTCCACTTGATCCTGCTGTAATAATATTTCCATCAGGCAACATTGCGATTGTAAATAAATCATACAAATCCCCTGTTTCCTTAATATCCCAACTGTTACCGGCATCAGTTGTCTTCAATATTTTTCCATTGCTACAACTGATGAATCCTGTATCCGAATCCATAAATTGCAAATCCCAGTAACTCAATTGATGTTCTATTGAATCCACCCGCCAGGTATTTCCAGCGTCAGTTGTTTTTATCAATCTCCCATCTATAGTACAAACAAAACACAAGGAATCATTGAAGGTATATACACCCCAAATATTTGTATTTGCTTCTACACTAACACTATACCAGGATTCTCCAAAATCAGTACTTCTTAAAATTGTACCTCCTGTACCAACTATCACCACAAAACTATCGCTGCCATGAATTCTTAGTAGTGTTTTTTCAGTTTGATATGATTTATTAGTCCATGTATATCCGCCATCTGTAGTTTTAATTATGGCTCCAAATTCTCCAACTGCAAAACCACTTAATCTATCTTTAAAATAAATATCATAATAATCCACTCGTGGAACCTTGGGGTTTAATTCTGTCCAAACACCTGTACTGTTTTGTGCTTTTTTCAAATCGTTTGTATCGCCTGAAAAATCTATTGGATAATGTTTTCTTTTTTCTTCATATAAATCTTTACCTCTGTACTTATCATTATAACTTTGATAATTATTCTGCAGTTCTACCCCGCGTCTATATTGAGTTTCTATCCAACGTGTTGAATCTATGCTATCTTCGATTCTATTTATTTGGGCATAATTTTTCACAACAAAAAGGAATATCATGACTATATATAAAACATATTTGTTCATACATTGGCGCCAACTATTTATATCCCTAGAGAATTCATCTAAACAAAAACAAAAGAATAATTAATGAGAACACCACAAGTACAACATACGTTTGTACTTTTCCTGTCTGGAATCTTCTGAAGACAAGTCCTATGAACCCGCTTAAATAAGCCATGAAATTAACGAGCCCGTCAACAACAACATTATCAAACTTGCCGCTGATAGTAGAAAATGCACGCGTGGCTGAAGCGGATAGATTTACAATTCCATCAATCATGGTTGAATCAAACCAGGCAAGGAAACGGCTGAGCAGCAATGTTCCGCCAACGAGATAGCCGTTATAGAATTCATCAAAGTACCATTTGTTGTATGAAAGATTGTATAACGGTTTGATCTTTTCAGCGAGTGCATCTGCATTAAATTTCTTCCAGTAATAAAATACAAAGGCAAGTAAAATTCCTGCGCCTGCAACTAATAAAGAAAGAATCATTGCAGGATAATGAGCCGCGTGAACTGCTTCAGTATATTGCTCGGTGAAAACAACATCGTGAATTTGCGAATTTTCGGATTCATGAATTTGCGGATTAGCTTCTTCCTGGAAAAAACCGTAGCGCGTTTCATTGGGTGCGGAGATTTCAGGCGCTTTAATCCAGCTTGATAATACCCAGCCTGCATCAGCATTTATTGGATTTGGAGTGTACCAGAAGAAAACTGATAATGCTGACAGTACAACCAGCGGCATTGCCATTGCAAACGGCGATTCATGCGCGTGTTCATATTTATGATGGTCTTTCGGCTCACCATGAAATGTTAGTATAACTAATCTGAACATGTAGAATGCAGTTAAGCCGGCTACAAGGAATCCAACCGCCGAGAAAAACCAGTTGCCAGTAAGTGAACCAAACGCAAATGTTCCGGCAAGAATTCCATCCTTGCTTAAAAATCCTGATGTAAGCGGAACACCGGAAAGAGCAACTGTTGCAATTAAAAATGTTGCGTAGGTGAGCGGCAGTTTCTTTTTGAGTCCGCCCATATTTCTTATATCCTGCTCATGGTGCATTGCATGAATAACAGAGCCTGAACCGAGGAATAAACATGCCTTAAAGAATGCGTGTGTAATCAGATGGAAGAAAGCAAATTTATACGCGCCAACTCCCAGAGCCATTATCATGTAGCCAAGCTGGCTAACAGTTGAATAAGCTAAAACTTTTTTAATATCATTCTGCGTAATTGCAATTGTAGCGGGAATGAATGCAGAAATAGCTCCGATAGTTGCAATAACAATCATTGCATCGCCGGTGAGCATTGTGAAAATTCTTACAACAAAATAAACTCCCGCAGCAACCATTGTAGCAGCGTGAATCAAGGCGCTAACCGGAGTCGGACCTTCCATTGCATCAGGCAGCCATACATGAAGAGGGAACTGGGCTGATTTGCCAACTGCGCCGCAGAAAAGTAAAATACCGGTTACTGTTAACCAGAACCCGCTGTTTAACGGCAGAACTCCGTTTGATATCTGTTCAAATATTGTGGAAAATGTAAATGTGTTATAAGTAAAGAAGATTAACAGAATGCCAATCAGCATTCCGATATCACCGATCCTGTTAACAAGAAAAGCTTTCTTAGCCGCATTGGAAGCGCTGTCTTTTTCATACCAGAACCCGATTAAGAGATATGATGAAAGCCCAACCAGTTCCCAGAAAATATATATCATAAAAAAATTGTGGGTAAGAACAATACCTGACATTGAAAATGTAAATATTCCGAGATAGGCAAAGTATCGGTTGAATCTCGGGTCATCTTTCATATAAGCAATTGAAAAAAAGTGAACAAGCATACTGATGAGCGCAACAGTGAACATCATTATAACGGAGATATTATCAAGTAAAATCCCGAGTTCAATATGTACATTGCCGAGATTTATCCATTCAAATTCTGCAATTATATCTTTTCCCGTGAAGTAGGAAAGCTTTCCGAAGGCCAGCAGGAGAGAGAGGATAAATACAATTGATATGAAAACATTTTCAATCACATACATGTATTTTATTCTCTTCCCAAAAAAGATAGAAACCGTGAATCCCAAAAGGGGAAGGAAGAGAACAACAACGGCTATTTTAACGAGTAATGATTCAGTCATGGTTATTATTATTTATTTTTCTGTTTAACGCTTTCTATTAATTCTTTTTTTAGGGTTTTAGCCCCAGACCTTTCAATCCTTCAAACTATCAACTTCATCCACATTAACAGTTGCAAAGTTTTTATAAATATTCAGCACTATTGCCAGAGCGATTGCGGCTTCAGCGGCGGCAAGAACTATTACAAACAATGCAATCAGTTGTCCGTGTAATCCAAAACTTCCGAACTTTGAGAATGCGATAAAATTTATATTAGCCGCATTCAGAATTAATTCAATTCCCATAAGAACCATTACTGCATTTTTGCGGGTAACAATTCCAAATATTCCAAGTGAGAACAGAATTGTGCTGATTACAAGAAAATGATTAAGACCTATATTCATTTAAATTCTCCAGATACTTCAAGTTAAATTCTAAATAACAGATACCAAATAACAAATAAATTCCAATTCTCAATATTCAAATTCAAAACTGTATGTTGAAATTTCAGATTCCAAATAACAAATAACAAACAACAAATAAATTCCAAACAGCAATATTCAAATTCGAAAACGTTTGAGATTTGTTTCTTTGTTTATTGATCAGTATTTGTCCGGCAACTGCCGGATTGTTTTTTGTCATTTGTTATTTAATTATTGTTTGTCATTTGGTGCTTAACTCCTAATTACTCTTCCTTGCCATACTCGCTGCACCTACCAGTGCTACAAGAAGCAAAATGCCAAGCAGTTCAAAAACGATTATATATTCCTGCATAAGCAAAGCTCCAAGGGATGATGTAGTTGCAGCAGGTATCTCGGTATCATAAGTCTTCCAGGATGCACCCGTTAATGTTGAGATTAAGAACGCTGCAAATAACCCAACACCAATTATTGAAGGAAGTATTTGCCATGTACCGCTTTTAATATCAACGCTTGTAATTTTATTGGTGAGCATAACTCCAAACAACAGAAGAATAAGTATGCCGCCCACATAAACAATTAGTTGAACAATCGCCACAAAATCTGCACCGAGGAGAACATAAATTCCCGCAACACCAAAAAATGTAAACAGCAGGAAGTAAGCAGCATAAACAATGTTTTTTATTGTAACTACAAAAAATGCAGATACAACTGTTATGACTGCGAATAAGTAAAAGATTATATCGTATGTGTTCATGTTATTTGATATGTAAAAGTTTTTAATTCTTTTCCACTATTGTCCGGTTAAATGGGCTGAAGCCCAGACCGGGAGATAGTTAGCATTACTAACCCCGACCTTAAGGTCGGGGTTAATGAAAGCCGCCGCCATAGCGGACTTTAGCCCTGACCGATTAATTTTAGTCGGACAATAAAGATTCTTTTTATTATGTGTTTCTGTAATGGTGTGGACCATTACAGCCGGGACTATCTTAACTATTTTCATTTCCTTCATTCTTTTTATCTTCAGCCGGAGCCGGTTTTGGCGCTATTGGCTTAGGAGCTTCAGGTTTTGGAGCTGCTGCGGCTGCTGCTTTCTGCGCTGCTTTTTCAGCTTCGAATTTTGCAAAGTTGTTTTTCTTTTCTTCTCTTTCTGCCGGAGTAAGAGTTACAAAATCATAAACGAGATTATTTCTTTCATACTCGGAAAATTCATAAACATCTGTCATGTAAATACATTCAGTAGGGCAGGGGAATACGCAGAGCTGGCAGTAGCAGCATTTGGCAATATCAATATCAAACGTTGTTACCCAGAGCGCTTTCTTTTTCCCGTTTGAAGTTTTACCGAGATCTTCACCGGGCAATGCTTTTACTGTTTCAATTTCAATACAGCTAACCGGGCACGCGCGCGCGCATTGATCACAGCCGATGCAGTCATTCATGTTTACATACAGCCGGTTCCTTTCGCGCTCGGGAAGAACGGGGCGTACATCCGGGTATTGAATTGTTACCGCGGGTACAAATAAATGTTTGAATGTAACCTTCATTCCGATGAAGATTGTTGCAAGTGCATTCCAGCCGTTAAGTAGATATTGTTTCATTTTATAAACTTTTGGATGTGAACTCTATTAAGATTACCTTTTTTTCATTTGTCATATTAATGCCCCGATATACCGGGATGAGAAATCTCAACATCATAAAAGCTTCGTATAATTACTTCTTGAAATCATTAAGAATTTTATAAAACCGTTATCAATCCTATTATTAAAAGATTTACAAACGCAATTGGAATTAAATATTTCCAGCACACAGCCATAAGCTGATCAACTCTTAAGCGGGGCAGTGTCCATCTCAACCACATCTGAACAAAAACAAAGAAAACTCCTTTTGCAGCGAACCAGAAGAATTGTTCAAACGGTATCAGCCATTGAGCATTTAATAAATTTCCGAGATAACCAACCGGTGATTGATATCCGCCAAAAAATAGAGCAGCAACTATTGCAGATACGGCAAACATATTCGCGTATTCAGCAAGGAAGAACATCGCGAACTTCATTCCGGAATATTCTGTGTGGTAGCCGGATACAAGTTCTGATTCAGCTTCAGGGATATCAAAAGGAGTTCTGTTTACTTCTGCAAGAGTGCTTGTGTAAATAATCAGAAAACTGATTAGCATAAAAGGAATGAATATGAATTTGCTTATTCCAAAATCAGGTCCGCCAAAAATCATCCAGTTCCAGAAATAACCGGACTGCATTTCGCTTAAAGTATGAAGATTCATTGTTCCGGTTATCATAACAAGAGTAAGTACAACAAGTATGGTTGGAATTTCGTAGCTGATGATCTGGGCGGCTGATCTCATTGCACCGAGCAGAGAATATTTATTATTGCTTGACCATCCGGCCATTAGGATTCCAGCAGCAACAAGTCCGGTTATACCAATGATGAAAAAGATTCCAAGATCAATATTTGAACCAATGAATCCGCTGGAAAACGGAATAGCTGCGAAGGCTGCATAGCTTCCTGCAAAAACAAGATAAGGCGCAATATAGAATAAAGGTTTATCTACATCTTTTGCAACAATATCTTCTTTTTGTATGAGTTTAATCAGATCTGCAACAGTCTGGAGATAGCCGTGCCAGCCTACTCTCATTGGTCCCAACCTGTCCTGCATATGTGCAGATACTTTCCTTTCAAGCCACACAGCAAACAGAACAAATGTTAGGATGAATATCAGCGGCAGAGCTGCCTGTATTGTCATCGCCAGCAAGTCGCTTCCAAGTAAATTTTTAAGAGTTTCGTACATCATGTTTTTTTCTGTTAAAGTTTAGCAACATGGTGTTCCTGTGGAACACTTTTTTAGCTGTATTTTTTCGCTGCAAAGGAGCGAATAATTCTTGAACAAAATTCCAGGAACGTTTTGTTTTCTTCTACTCTATCTATCAACTTCACCTAAAACTATATCAACACTTCCAAGAATTGTAACAACATCTGCAACCATGTGTCCTCGGCACAATTCATCAAGCACACCAAGATTAACAAATGATGGAGCACGTACCTTAACCCTGAACGGGTTTGTTGTTCCGTTGCTTATTATGAAATAGCCAAGTTCACCGCGCGGATTTTCAACTCTTGCATATACCTGTCCAACCGGTGGTTTAATTCTTTTTGGAATTGCTGCAGTAACATCACCTTCTGGAATTGTATCAAGTGCCTGCTCAATTATTTTTAGGCTTTCTTCCATTTCAAGAATGCGTACATAATATCTGTCCCAACTATCACCAACCGTTCCCATTTTTCCTTCACCAACCGGAATATCAAAATCAAATTTGTGGTAAACGGAGTAAGGATCATCTTTTCTCAAATCCCATTTAAATCCTGATCCTCTAAGCATTGGGCCGGATATACCAAAATTTATTGCTGTTTCTGCAGGCAGGATTCCAACATTGGCAGTACGTTCAATAAAAATTTTATTGTATGAAAGAAGATCGTTCATCTCCTTTATTTTGGGGCGGAAGTATGGGATAAATTCTTTTGCAAGCCTTATAAAATCAGGATGAAGATCGTGAGATAATCCGCCCGGCCAGATGTAATTATAGAGCAGTCTTGCACCGCAGGTAATTTCAAAAAGATTTAAAATTTTTTCCCTGTCTCTGAATGCAAAAAGGAAAGGAGTGAAAGCTCCGATATCCGCACCGTAAGTTCCTATTGCAACAAGGTGAGAAGCTATCCGCTGGAATTCACCCATTATTACTCTTATATATTCTACTCTTTCCGGCACTTGGATACCAAGGAGTTTTTCTACAGCAACTGCATAACCAAATTCATTATACATTGATGCGAGATAATCCATCCGGTCTGTGTAAGGTACAACCTGCGGATATGTCATCGCTTCGGCATGTTTTTCAAAGCAGCGGTGCAGATAGCCTATGTGCGGAATAACTTTTTTTATTATTTCACCTTCAAGCCGGAGTTCAAGTCTAAGCACACCATGTGTTGATGGATGCTGCGGTCCCATGTTTAGAACCATTTCCTCAGTCTTGATGCCGGTGGATGGCTGGGGATTTAATTCAACTGTATTGTTCATATTTTTTTATTATTAATCTTAATGATTCTTAAATTCCAATTAACAAGCATCAAAAAACAAATAAATTTCAAATGTCAGAACAAAAATTCCAAAAAGTTTTTATTCTGATTTAATAAGTATTGCAGAAAAGATTTTTTTTAATTCTGTAGCCTCATTAATAAGTTCATCACTTTTATTTTCATCTGAGTTATCGGTAGTTTCCTTAATCAATCTCAGCCAGTAAATACTTTCTTTTGCTTCTTTTCTGCTGATTTTTATTCTCATCTTAAAATCTTTTTTACTCAGAGCTTCATTTGCTTCAATATAATTAGCCCCAACTGAGGATGATGATTTTAACAATTGTTTTAAATATTCAATGTTTGTGAAAGTTTTCTTAATCCGTTTAACGTATTCACATGTTGATTTGGCAAATTTGTATGTTCTTTCTTCGAGATCATATTTTTTATTTTGCTCATCGTTCATTAAATATTCTTGTTATTTTGAATTTGTTTTTTGTTATTTCCTAATACGGTACTTTCATACCCTGGTAGAACTCAGGATTTTTATAATCTTTTCTCAGGGGATGTCCTTCCCAATCATACGGCATTAATATTCTTCTTAAATCAGGATGATTGAGGAATACAATGCCAAGAAGATCATACGCTTCACGCTCATGCCAATCGGCGCTGCGCCAGATTTCAGCAACTGAAACTACTTCTGCTTTTTCTCTTGGTGCTGATGTTTTAAGCACTATTTTATGTTTTAATGACGTTGATTCAATATGATAATAAATACTTAACGTACCGCCGTTTATTGTTGAACTGCCGTCTTCATTTTTTACAGCAGTACCGTTCGCATCATCCACACCTGAAAGATTCATAAGATTATCGAATAGTAATTCCTCATTATCCCGGAGGAAGAGAGATATCTTATCAATCTCAAGCGTGGAAACTTCAATGAACGGATCAACAGGCTGGGAATTGTTAAGGTTATTAACTGCATCCGGAAATTTATTTTTCAGGATGGCAAAAATTTCTTCAATGTTTTTCATACTGCTTTTTCCACTAAGGTTTGTTTTCCTTTAACTAAAGATTCATTCCTGATTTTTTCCTGAAGTTTCAATAAACCTTCAAGTAGAGCCTCAGGACGGGGAGGGCAGCCCGGTACATAAACATCAACAGGAATTACTCTATCAACACCTTTTAGAACGTGATAGCCGTGTTCCCAATACGGTCCGCCGCAGTTTGAACAGCTTCCCATAGAAATTACATATTTGGGATCGGGCATCTGTTCGTACAATCTTCTTATCCTTGTTGCCATTTTAAGTGTAACAGTGCCGGAAATAATTATAACGTCTGCCTGGCGGGGTGAAGGGCGCGGCATTACGCCAAACCTGTCAAAATCATAATGTGAAGCAGATGTTGCCATCATTTCAATTGCGCAGCAGGCAAGCCCGAAACTCATCTGCCATAAAGAAGATAATCTTGCCCAGTTGAAAAGATCATCTATGGTGGTTATGACTATATTGTCATCTGTGAATTGTTTGTCTAATAAGCCCATAATTATTTCGCTATTATCATTTTACGTGTTTGAATAAAATTGTTGGTTATTATTCTGCAGAAATATATTCCGCTTGAGAGTCTGCCTGCATTAAACTTTACTTCATAAGTTCCGGGAGTTTTTACCTCATTAACTAATTTTTCCACTTCTCTGCCAAGAGCATCATAAATGTTTAATTTAACATGTTCTGTGCCAGCAATACTAAATTTAATAGTTGTAGTTGGATTGAATGGATTAGGGAAGTTTTGAAGGTAATATTCAGTATTTTGCTGCTGATTTACAGCTCCGGCTTCTTTTTCAAAACCGCTTTTATTCTCATTTATAATATACGCAGCTTCTCTTGTTAGAGAAGATTCAGAGTAGGTTTTAAGCATTGTATTATAGATGGATTTTGCTTTTTCAAGATTCCCTTCTTCATGATAGAAATAAACTAACTTCTTGAACATTGCAAGCTCTTTAATGCTGCTGCTATAATTTGCAATTACGTTATCTAGTTTCTGAGCATAGTTCGCTTTGTTTATACCTGCAAGGATGATTTCTGCATAACCATAAATATTCTTTTTCTCTGAAGAATTAATATAATTACCTATTGTAGAATTTAGTTCGTTTCGGTTTATATTGCTCTTAAATTTATCAATCAGGTTTATTGTACTCATGAAAGTTAATTCAGCTAATTCATCTGTTGAAACAGAGCTTTCTTCAAGAAGTTCTTTACAGATATCCCACGCCTGCTTGTTCTCTTTTTTCAGAAATAATTTCAATGCTTTTGTCAGTTTATCATTTTGATAAGGTTGCGTTTGTTCCGCCGTTTCCATAAGCAAGACTGCTCTCAAAGCTAAGGAAAGGTCTGTAATCAATTATGCTTCCTGATGCAGCTGCTATTTTTGTGCTATCAGCGCCCCAGTAATTTATCTCTGCATAAATATATCCGCCATTTTCCGCGTAAAGATGGTAATCATCTCCGCTAATTGTGTTATAACCAGCGAAGAAATCTGTTCCAATTTCATGACCCAACAGTGGACTGGAATAATTGGAATATACGGATACAATATTTCCTGTAATATCGTTTAAGCCCGGTTCACCGAGTTCACCAAATATTGCGTGTGAGCCTGTAATGCATCTTATTCCTGATAGATTATTATAAATTTCATTACCTGCTATCTGTGGTTCTGAATCGAGCAGGTTAATTCCCGAACGAGTATTATCATAAATGTCATTATGCCAGATCTTTGTACCTGTGTACATGGTTAGCTGGTAATCGGATTGATATAGGTATAGTCCATCATAGCAATTATATATATCGCAATTTTCTATGAATGGTTCCGATTTGTACACAAACACTCCAACGTAAGCTTTCTTTATTTCGCAATATTTAAGTGTGGCTGTAGATGCAGAATCCAATTTAATACCGTTATATCTTTGAGCATCCTGGCCTATAAAATCAAAAATTATTTTATTGTTTGTAGTTCCATTTGCAGTAATTTCTCCCTGTATAATAAGTCGCGAACCATTTAAGAAATTCATTCTTTTTCCGGCATTAACTACTAATTTTCCGCCTGGTTTTACTGTTATATTTTTATATACATTGTAAGTATTATTTATTGTTAATGTGGCACCTGCTTCAACTATCAACTCTTCTTTTAGATCAATTTCTGAATTCAATGTTTCATTGTATTTAAGTGATCCGCCGTAAATCAGAACAGGCAGAACACTATATAATCGTCCATCACCTGGTGAAATAGTATCGTAAACTACTCCTTTATTATTTACATCTGCCAGAATAGTTGTTTTAATAGTATCAACTAAATCTGTTACTTCCCAGTTTTTATATGTGCTTAAGTTTTGAAAAGAAAATTTTAAATTTTCCCTGTTGCTGTAGTAGCGGTTAATTGCCATAAAATATTTTTTATCTGTATCTTCTTCATCAGTAAAAAATCCAAGGTCAATAATACCATCGCCTGAGCCTGAAGTAAATTCAATTTTATCTATGAATTGCTGATTAATTGTTGAAGTTGTTGCAATATTAAGACCCGGATATTGAGATTGCTGAGTTAATACTTTTAATGTTTGACCGAATGTTCCTTTTAGCAATGGAGATATTTCATTTTTTATTGTAGACCAAAGCGATGTATATGAATAATCATTTAACCCACCGCCAAGCTCTGTAAATGATACCAACGAAGATGTTGTATTTTCATTAATACTATTATAAAAATAATTACTTATTCCAATACCTTTGGCGCCGTAAAGAAGACCTAAGAACATGGTATATTTGAATTGGGCAGATGTTGGAATCTTTTCTAATCTATTATAAGGAGGTAATGCAAGCCATTTTCCAGTCTGAAGATTTAAGACAAAGGGAATTTCAAAATTATTCATTCTGTCCAAATGGTATACAGCCATGTTTGTAATATTGTATTCTGTATAGTTTGTTTCATTGTCATTTAATGGCCAATCAAAAAGAAAATTATTCATTATAACTTCTTCAATATTTGTTCTTCTAACAAGTTCATCTATCCTGTAAACGTTGGTTCCGTCATATGCTTTTCCATTCCAAACGCCTGCAATTGATAGAACAAGTTTTTTTCCATTAGTATTATTTTTTAACAATTCAGCTATTTTTTTAACACCTGCCCAATTATCAATAAACATCGGCTCATCTATGGTGTGCCAACCTACAACTGTATTCTCAAAATAAGTCTGGTTCGTTGTTATTTTATTAACATCATCAGTGTTATTTGCTTGAGCGATAATTTCTTGTTGTTTTGATTGTAGATTGATCAATTGATTTCCCCTCACATCATAAACCAAAATATTATCAACATAAAGGGATAGATAACTTGATCCATAAAAATAAACCTTAAACTCAACGTTAGAAAATATTTCTGCATTTGTCTGCATAACATTAATTAAAGAATCGGTTTGAACTGGTTGAGGCGTTCCGATTGATGCATTATTACTTTTTGAATAGGTTAATTCAAATTCATTTTCATCCATCCATTGCCCATAATTTATAAATTGCCATGCTTCTATTATTTCTGAGTCTAAAATTATTCCATTACTGGTTACTTCTATCCGGCAGACGTTATCTGTATTATTTGTTAAGGAAACCGGACCACCAATTGGTTCTACTTTTAACCTGAATCTAACATTATAATCTATTTCTGCTTGATCGATTATATATTGAGTTGGTTGAATATAACCAGGACCACTTAATAAATATCCTTGTGCATTATTTTTTGTTTTAACTCCTACTCCTGAAACTTCATCAACTTTATTCATATCTTTAACAAGTTGAATTTCACCTTGTGATATTGGAACGGTTTCTGCTTCCCAAATACTGTAAATTGCTTCACTATATTTTGCAATATGATTTACTCTTTGGTATGTAGCTGATGTTTGTAATGGAATTAATTTAAGATTTGCAGAACGAAATATATCAAATTTATCATTGATGAGATCGGGTGCAATAAGAACATCTGTTCCCATTTCTTTTATTTTGTTGTAATTATAATCCATAAGCCAATAATCATTAGTGGTTCCTCCATAGGTAATAATTGGTATGCCTGTAAAATTATCCAGGTAGCTTTGAGAAAAGCTTTTGGTTAATATTGTAAGAAAAAAAAGTAACAGAATTCTTCTCAAAACGTCTCCCTTATTTTAAGATGATTAGTTTTTTCATATCCGAATATCTCGGAATTCTATTTTCCCCGATAACTTCTATTTTATACAAATATATCCCGCTTGAAAGATTCTCAGCCCTAAATTCAATTTCATAATAACCTTTATCCTGCATGGTATTAACAAGCACGTTTATCAGCTCACCTTTTATATCATAAACCAGCAATTTCACATAACTTCGTTCTTTTATGCTGTATGCTATTTTAGTTGAAGGGTTAAATGGATTGGGATAGTTTTGGTATAGTGTATATTCATTTACTACCTGAACCTCAGGCTCATTGAGATCTGTTATAATTAATGCAATTTCCTGTGTTGGGCGGCTTTCATTTTCCTGGTTGTCAATAGCAGTTATTTTGTAATAATATTTTGCAGCAATTACAGGATAGTGATCTTCGAAATATGAATTATTTGTTTCTAACAGTTTATTTTGAGGATTGGGAATAAAACCAGAAACTGTATCTTTATAAACAATATAATTTTTAAAATCTGCTTCAGTATTAATCTGCCAGCTAAATCTTATTTTCTGGGAATCGCTGATAATTGTATATAATATATTTTGAGGAATCCGCGGTGGTAAATCCATATAGGAGTAGGCCTCTCCCAAAACTCCGCCAAAAATCCCCATATCACTTCTTGAACCATCTACATCTAAAATATCCGGATCGCCTGCATCTA
>JBIQJD010000017.1:0-33005 GCA_044507695.1 Ignavibacteriales bacterium
TAATTAAATTATAAGTTGATGAACAAATTTAATTTTTTACTTATTGGAAATATCACGCGGTTCAACCCGACGCCTGTCAGGGCTGGGTATTTAAGGTTTTCTTATTGTTTTTGTTATTCGTAAATAAATAGTTTATCAAATATTTCCGGCGCGGGTTAACCGCAGGCCGTTATATTGCTTAAGAAACTAGAGAAGAGATCTATAATTTCTAGCACCATGCAAAATTCTATGAATGAATATTGTTCTTTCTTCTATTGTATAAAAAATGAAATAGTTTTGAACAATCAGATATCTATAGCCAAGGTTTCTAATTTCTTCTTCTCTTGGTATTCTTCCGAGATTAGGGTTTTCTGATAATAGTTCTAAGTTCTTTTCAATTTTGTTTGCGATTGCATCTGCTGCAGTTGGATTATCTGCTGCAATGAATGATATAATTTCAGTAAAATCTTCTTCGGCTATACTAAGAAGTCGAACTTGATATTTATCTGTTGGCATTAATTGTTTCTCTAATATTTGTCATTACTTGTTTTAAGGTTTTACCTTTGTCTCCTTCAGATTTTTGTTTTTGTGCAACAGACAATTTACTAAGCAAATCAAGCTTTAACTGAAGTTTAGAATAATGAGCAATGGACATCACAACTAAATCACCTTCACCATTTTTCGTAATAAATATTGGTTCATTAGAATTATTAGCAAGCTCTGATATTTCATTTGATTTATTTCTTAAATCAGAAATAGGTTTTATAATTGGCATTTTGGTTCCTCTTATTTTTGTCTCAAAATTATATCATTATTCTGATAGATGCAATTCACAAATAATACAACGCATTATAACCAGCATTTCAACCCGTTATGTAAAAAGTCAATATATGTAGTAAACTTCCGGAGCCGTATTGAATTGACATCCACATCCCGCAAAGGTTACCGATTAAAGGAAGCAGACCTGTAGTTCTAAGCATAATCCACGCGGCTGAAAGCAAGCCAACCGCTCCGGTCAGTCCGGTTTCAGGTAAGGCAATACATTCTCAGCGGCGGTTCCGAAGCTTAGGAGAAGATTAGCATTTTTTTGTAGCCCGGTAAATTGAAGAGGAGTTTTAGCAGCGAAGTCCCGCAGATCAACAATCATTTGTTTCGCTTTTTCACCGCTGCCAAGAAGAACTTCAAATGATACTTTGGCCTGCTCAATGTCTATTGCGGCCTGAATAGGAGTTCTAAAGAGGTTAGCAATTGCAGAATAAGTTTCCTGAAAACCAATTATTATTTGACGTGCATTATCAAATCCCCTTGCAATAGAAGTCTCAAAACCGTTAACCGCTTGTTGGCCGTATTTGAACGATTTATATAATTGTTGTATATTTTCGTCAGTTAATTGGAGTTGCGCAATGGCATCCTTATTATCAATCCTTATCGTGAGTTGTATTGTGGTGGCGGCCATATTAATACCAAGTATTTTGGTGGAGTTATTATCTCACCTCATGAATAAATATTTCGGTGATAAACTGAAGTGATTTTATTTAACTTCGTTCTGTTCTGCTATTCTAAGCTTCATTTGATTTAGTTCCTTTACCCTAATCAAGTAGTACCAGTCGTAACAAGTTTCAACACATATATTTTCAACTAATATTGTTTTGGAAATATCCCCGCCGGTGAGTTTGTAAAGTATTGATCCGTTGGTATCTAATACAGTCTCAGGCACATAGTAATTGATTTTAAGTTTACTATACCTTTCAACCTCAGCGGCGGCATAATCGTATTCTTCATTTAATCGCTGGAAGAGATGTTGATATTTTTCATCAAATTTTTTTTCTTGTTAAAAAATCATTTATCGCCCGGGTAACCTCTTCAAAATCATCTTCATATATTTCCCCTTTAACAGGCTCTGTAAAAATGATATTAAGAAAATCAGTAAGACTGTCACCGGAAAGCAGCGCCACAGTAGCGCCAAGCTGATCTTCAAGATTAAGTGAAGAAAGTATGCGAAGGATTGCGCCCCAATCCTTCAAGGAATATTTTTCTTTAGGCAAATATGAAACACCGTTTAGTTTATAAACCTTCGCCTTACTTTTCATCAGCATCACCTATTTTTTTTATTTCACTTAATGCTTCCCTGCGTTCTATTTCAAGTGCTTCAAATGCACCTTTCAATTGGTTTAGAATAGCATCATTTGAAAGCAGTTCCTCAACGCGCTCATCATAACGTTTTCTCAGCTCTTCCTGCTTCTTGTTGTACTTTGCATTAATTGCTGCTACCTGTACGGAATCAACAACAGCAGCACCGTGCTTAACTGCCGGCGCAGCTTCCGTAATAAATCCAGCGGGTAAAATTATAAGCAGGGCAAGAATGAGGGCTAAGAACAACATCGGTCTGTACATTATGTATCTCCTTTTTTTGTTTTATTGATATGAAGCCGTTAAGTCATCTAATTTACAGGAGAGATTTTTTAAACATAACTTCTGACAGCTTTAAACTTCACAGCATTTTTGTATTTTACAAGTTTAGAGGCTTCGTTCGGCAGTCTTGCTCAAGGTAGTCATGCAATGAAAAATTTTTTAAATCATAAAATTTATTTAACAAAAGCGGTACTGTTGCTCTGGGCGGCAGCTTAGCACAACGTCGTTAGTCCGACGGCTTCGCCGCATTATTTGCATTTAATTTCTAATTTGATATTATATTCAATTTATTTATGTGTGGAATAAAAAAATGGGATATATTTTTTGTAATATAAACAAATCAAAAAAAATAATTTCAGATGCAGCAAAAATTTTGTTTAATACGTTTCAAGAAATAAATAAAAGCTCTTGGCCAACTTTTAATTCTGCATTATTGGAAGTAAAAGATTGTATTAAGAAACCCAATATATGTATTGGTATATGTGAGAACGATATTCTTATAGGTTGGATTGGATTAAGACCAATGTATGAAAAAACATGGGAATTACATCCAATGGTAATAAGTAAGGAGTATCAGAATAAAGGATATGGCAAAATCCTTATAAATGAGCTTGAAGAAAAAGCAAAAGCATTAGGCATCATTGGAATAGTATTAGGTACAGATGATGAAACGAATAGAACAAGTATTTCAGAATATGAAATAGATGGAAAAAACATATGTTCTGAAATACAAAATTTAAGAAATTTAAAAAGACATCCTTTTGAGTTTTATCAAAAATGTGGATATAAAATTATTGGAATTGTTCCTAATGCAAATGGATTAAGAAAACCAGATATATGGATGTGGAAGAATCTCTTATAAACTTGCTCGCTAAATTGGGCTAACAATGATTTCAAGCAGACTCGCAGCTTATTATGTGATAAATAATTATTCTTCTATAGTGAAAGCCTGTTGTGAAGCGGCTCGCCGCTTAAACCTATCTTGGCTACCTAAAGAGAATATACAGTTGAAAATATTTTACTCCATTTCTTTTAAGTATATCATCGCTTTATATAGGATGTAGTCAGAAAGATGATATTTCAGAAATTAAGTTAGGAAGATTCTACCAAAAGGAAATATTTTATTGTTGATTACAAATACTGTGTAGTTTTTGATGCTTCAAGTGGCAGAGTAACAAATTCTGGATATTTTCCTTTTTATGTTTCTCAAATTAGCCAGCAAGGCAGCTAACCTCTTTAATAAGTAAAAAGTCAAGCGAATGAAAATATTCCTATCGATTCAGTGATAAAGAGTTTTTTGAAATATTGATCTACATATTTAATTAGTATACACATACTTTCCTAACCTCCATATCAGAAGTACAGGTTTCACATCTTACAATAAGTATTCATCAAAATTTTTCTCCCCTCTCCTCTTGAAAACCATTACTTAAATTATTAGCTTTGGTGCTCAAATTTTGTATAACTGCTGGCGTAGCTCAGTTGGTAGAGCAGCTGATTTGTAATCAGCAGGTCGCGGGTTCGAGTCCCATCGCCAGCTCACTTAAGCCTTGAAACTTTAAGTTTTAAGGCTTCTTCATTTTTAAAGACTACTCCTAAGCTGTTAACCCGGACTCATTCTTCTCCCTGCCCTCATTGCAGTCACTGCGGGCAATGAAGTATTTTGGCAGAAGTCTTGTAAAAAGATCATCAAAATATTTTCTTGCAATTATATGATCCTTCCCCTTGTACATATCCGCCATAAACTCATTCAGAAATTTCTGAACGCACTCACGGAAATTATTGTTTATGTCTTCCATTCCAAACTTCCCGGTTATTGATTTGTTTTAAATCTACCAACCAGGAACAACATTGCCATTGACTTAAATCAGCAAAAAATATTTGGATGGGCAGAACTGCAGAAGGTTATCTTCCGCAATGCTCATAATATTCAACCGGCAGTTGCTGTTTTAATGCTGTATTGATCCATGAAATCTGAAGGACTCATCTGAATTCCTTCAATAATTTTTATTCCGGCTTCACGGAATAATTTTTTTGCATCATCTTCACATTTACCGCAGACAACTGTATCCACTCCCTTGCCTATGAGTAACTGTGCACAAAAAACATCCGCTGTTGATGAAAAATTTATGTGGTTGGTTATTTTTTCAATCAAAGATTGTGTGTCCGGATCATAAACAAAAAAATAATTTGATCTTCCGAAGAACGGAGAAATAACCGCTCCGTTGTTTTTAAATTGTACGCTTATTGCAACTTTCATATTTCCACCAATTAACATTATATAAGAGAATGCAAAAAGCGGGCCAGTAAATTAAGAGAGAAGGTTATACTTTTTCATCTTGCGCCAGAGAGTGGTTTTGTTAATCCCCAGTTCAGATGCAGTTTTAAGACGGCTGCCGTTATTCTTTTTTAAAGTTGATTCAATCAATTGCTTTTCTGCATTTGCTAATGGTGAATCAAGCTGTTTATCATGATTAGCGAAATCATAAGAATCAATCAAAGCCTGAAGCCTTGCGGGAAGATGTTCTGTTTTTATTGCATCACCGTTGCATACAACAAAAGCATGTTCAATTACGTTCTCAAGTTCACGGATATTGCCGGGCCATTTATAGTGAAGCATTATCTTCAGCGCGTTTGGTGAGATGTAATGAATTTCCTTTTTAAATTTCCTGTTAAACTTTGCCATGAAATGGTTAACAAGACTCGGAATGTCATCCTTCCTTTCACTTAATGAAGGAAGTTGAATATTGATAACATTGATCCTGTAATATAAATCCTCACGGAAGCGTCCTTCAGCAATTTCTTTTTCAAGATCTCTGTGAGTAGCAGAAATAATTCTTGCATTCAACTGAAGTGTCTGTGTACCCCCCACTCTTTCAAACTGGCGGCTTTCAAGCACGCGCAAAAGTTTAACCTGAACTGCCGGAGAAATATCTCCTATTTCATCAAGGAATAACGTGCCGTTTCCAGAAAGTTCAAATCTGCCCGGCTTTGTTTTTAGTGCTCCTGTAAAAGCGCCTTTCTCATGCCCGAATAATTCACTCTCTAAAAGTGTTTCAGCAAATGCGGTACAGTTCACTGCAATAAATGGTTCTGATTTTCTTTCGCTGTTAAGATGAATAGCACGGGCAATAACCTCCTTACCGGTTCCGCTCTGCCCTGTTATCAGCACTGTACTGTCTGTGTTTATCACGTTCTCAAGCAAGTTAAACACATTCTGCATAGGCTTGCTGCGGCCAATAATATTATCAAATCTGAAGCGTTCTTCTATATGTTCTGAAAGATTTTTAATGACGCTTATATCTTCAAACGTTACAACGCGGCCAGTTTTATTGTTTTGTGTATCTATTAACGGGGCGGAGTTAATTCTAACCAGTACTCTTGAACCATCTTTTCTCAGGATAGTGGTTTCTCTTAAAAGAGATTGTTTATGATCTGTAATAAATTCTGAGAGCAGGGAATCTTCATTCCGGTCTTCCGAAAGAAAAACCTCCCAGTATTTTTTGCCTATTGCTTCAGATGCACTGTACCCGGTGATAAGTTCAGCGGCGCGGTTGAATGCCGTAATTTCCCAATCGGAATTTATTGTGAATGTTCCCTCAAGCAGGCTGTTGAAAATTGTTTCCAGTTTATTTTTTTCTTCCAGCACCTCCTGGTTTTTTTCCGCAAGCGCACTGTAGAGGGATGATGTTTCATTCAAATCTCTGAAGATAATTAATATACCTATTGTTCCCTGTTCCGGCTGTGTAAGCGGAGTAATTGATGCTGAAACATTCAGCGATTCCCCGTTTTTTTTGTTAATATCAAGGGAGATGTTTGAAAATATTTCCCCCGTTAAAAGGCTCTTTTTAATAATGCTGTTGTTCGCAGATTCTTTTCCAAACAGAAGCACAGATTTTCTTGCAAGCACTTCATTTGAATTGAACCCGGTTATGCGTGAAGCTGCTTCATTAAAGACGATTATAATATCATCTTTATTAACAGCGATAATTCCATCTGCAGCAAATATTTTTTTATCAATTTCTTTAAGCATTTTTTTCAGGCGGAAGTTTTACCCACTTTGTTATTGATGATTAATATAATCAATGTGTTTAATTAAAAGAAGTTTCATAAAGTTGAAAAAGATTGCACTAATGAAACCTTAATTAATCAAGTTACAACTTTGCAACCTTATTCTGTAATTAACCACCAATTCCATCTTAAATCATCTTAAAAACTCTGGCCTCCTTTTTGCGTATCAGTATTAAAACACAAAAAAGCAGTAATGAGCAGCTTCAATCAAAAGGTGAAGCTGCTTTACTTGTTTCTGATTTTTTTAGCCCTGAAGCTAATCCTATTATCCATAAATATTTTATGAGGAAAAATCATGAGTAAAGATAAAAACAAGAGAAAAGACCAGAAGAAAAAAGCAGTTATGTCAATAAAGGAAAAGCGTGCACTTAAAAAACTTAAAAGAGCTGAGAGAGAATCAGATAATCCATTAAAAAATGCCCGCAGTAATTTTTAGAAAGTTGAAAAGCATTGGAGCCTGCTATGAATAAAAGAAAAATATACGTAACCGAACAGGATAAGATTAAACTAACAAAATTGTTTTCATCAACAGTTGGATTCAGAAGCCGTGATCTTAAAACAGTAAAAGATTTGCTGAGCGAACTTGAGAGAGCTGTTGTAATTGAGGAAGATAATTCCGCCGGCAATATTGTTAAGATGAATTCCGTTGTACATATCAAAGACCTTGATACGGGACAGGAATATGAATATACAATTGTGTATCCCGAGTTTGCTGACAGCAGCCAGAATAAGATTTCAATTTTAGCACCAATAGGAACCGCACTTCTTGGCTACAAAAAAGGTGATACAATAAGCTGGGAAGTTCCCAAAGGAAAAAGAAAATTGAAAATCTTAAATGTGTATAACGATCAGAAAAAAGAAAACAGGATTGCAATATAGATAATGATTACTCCGGTTAAGCAGACAAATAATGAAACCGATGCAGGCAAAATAAATTATCTCAGGAAGGAGATAAAAGTTTTTACGGACAGATATTTAAGTGCGGTAAAAAGAGCTTTCCGGAAATCAGATTTAATTATTGCAGAAAACCTCATAATGATGGGATATCATGAAGGTAAACGTGAAATATGCGTGAAGAGAAAAACTAATATCATTCAAAAAATATTTTTAGAGATAAAGAAAGAAAGGGTTATGGCTACCATACCAGCAATCGTAAGAGATGAAATAAAAGAACAGGCTAAAGCTTATATGTCCGCTATTAAAGGTGATGATCTGACGGATGAAGATATAATGATTGCAGAAAACCTGATAATCTTCGGGTATCTGCTTGCAAAGGATGAACAGTCCGGCAGCTATTTAAATTATACCGGGAAGGTAAAGAACGAAAACATTACCGAGAAAAATACAAAGGCAATAATTTCAGCGGAGTGGAATTGAAAATAGGATGAATTTCTAACCCTCGTCCCCAATGAGGCGCGCTGAGACTGTTAATTTGTGGTGAGGGGAAGGTAGATATACTCTCCATTCAGCCGCCTCATTATTATCGTACAATACAAAAGTATCTTAGTGGATGGATACTTATGGTTCTCCCAGCCGATTCAGAGAACCAAACAAAAACCCGGCATTCCTACTGCCGGGTTTTTTAATTTAAATAGTTATAATGTGAAGTGAAATTAACACTGGTTGATTTGAATATCCCTTCTCATTTAATACTGTGAAAAATGCAGCTCGTTAGTATAAAATCTTTTCCCTCTTCAGAAAAGAAATGATTGTCTCACACATATTCTTTCTGTGATAATTTACCGTGCCAGATAACCGCCGTCAATCGGGTAATAAGCTCCTGTAACAAAGGAAGCTTTGGGGGAGCAAAGCCAGAGAACAAGCTCGGCAACTTCTTCAGGCTGGCCTAATCTGCCGAGCGGATGAAGCTTCACCAGGTTTTCAATTACTTCCATTGATAAAGTTTTTGTTATTAGCGGAGTTTCAATGTAGGCAGGGCCAACTGAATTAATCCTGATATTTTTATCTGCATATTCAAGTGCTGCAGCTTTAGTTAAACCAACTACACCGTGTTTAGCTGCAACATAGGCTGAGGAAAGTTTCGTTCCCACATTTCCAAGAATTGAAGACATATTTACGATTGCTCCGCCGCCGGAATTGAGAATTGCAGGAATCTGGTAACGCATTCCGTAAAATACGCCTGAAAGATTTATTGCAATAACTTTTTCCCAGCCGTCAATCGGGTATTCACCTGTTAATCCCAGCGGCCCGCCGATTCCCGCATTGTTAAATGCATAATGAAGCGCTCCATACTTTTTAACAGTGCTGTCTACAAGCGCAGCATTATCCGCAGCCGAAGAAGCATCTGATTTGATAAAAATTGAATCGCCGCCTTTATCATTAATAATTGAAACTGTTTCCATCCCGCCTTTCTCATCAATATCCGAGACGACAACTTTAATTTTGTTAGCAGCAAATAATATTGCCGCGGCCCTGCCGATACCTGAACCGGCGCCGGTGATAACAGCTACTTTGTTTTCAAGGGAATTCATGACAGCTCCTTATTTTTTGTATTTCGTATTTGGAAAATCTGCCGCGACAACTTGTTAATCGCAAATTTAAGAATTGCCTTTTATTAATTTAAGACTATAGAAGATACAAGTTTAATTTTATGAACTTACTTAATTTAATAAGCAGTTTTCATTTTTCGCCGTACAATTCATAAATGCAGTAAAGATACCAGGCTGCAGCCCACATAAACTGCGGCTTATCAATCTCGCCGTAAACTTTTTCATCACCACGGTTTGAATTCCTGTACTCATACATTGCCGGCTGCCCGTTGGGACTGTTTATTACTCCATCCAATGTCATGGTGGTTTTTATAAAATCTATAGCTTCCTTTCGCTTGTGTGCTTTAATTAAGGCTAAAGCATACCATGCATTTCCATGCTGCCAGATTCCTCCATTTATATATTTGTATGGATCACCGGCTTCATTTCCAACAAGCTTCAGATAATCAATCATTTCGTGCACATCCATCGGGTATGTTGTGTACACACCCAGTTTAGGATCAAGCAATTTTTTTGATGCTGTTACAAGTAGTTCATTTAATTTATGATTATCAAGTAAACCAAAATGAGCTGCGAGAAGTGGACCAATATAATAATGCGGATCTAAACTGCCGTCTTCATAATAATTCATCAGATAACCTGTGCTGTCATTCCATAATTTATTAATTAAACCTGAATGAAGCTGGTTGATACCGTTTTCAAGCGAAGAAAATTCCTGCACATCCGGGTTGAGTTCTTTAGATAGATAGTGAACTATCTGCAAAGATTTAATCGCAAGAATTGTCATGAAGGATCTCGGTCCGTAGTTTCTTCCAATGTCCCACCAATCAGGTCTGTACGCGTACATCACGCTGTCTTTTTTGTGAATCATTGTTTCACTCAAACTTTTCTTCATATAGGGAAATAACTCCCGGATGAATGAAGAATCATTTGAGTACTTAAAATATTCACCGCAGAGAATTATAAACCAGAAATGATTCCAGTTATCCGGAGTGGCAAGTTCTGTAACGTACGCTGTATCGCGCCAGTAATAAGCATGAGGAATAATTTTATTTTCATTGGCATGTTCAATTATAAACTCAAGATTTTTTTTCACACGGGGTAAATCAAATTTTACAGCGGCAAGATCACTTAACAGCACATCATGAGTGAAATAAAAATTATATTCTGCCGGGCAGGGCATTGGCTGTATTGTTCCATCAATATAATGCTTATTTACTGCAAGAACAGCCTTTGCCCACAATATTGATCTGTCAAGAATCTCATCACCTGTATTAATATTATCCGATGCTGCATAATCAAGAACATATTTCTCAAAATCATCAATTTCATTTTTAAAATTATTATCCAGGTAAGAAACAACCTGCTCTTCTTCACCTGTTTTAACTGACCCGATTATCTGAATAACTTTCAGTACTTCACCCGCATTTAATTTCTTTTCATATAAGAATCTTGCTGCAGGAATTTTATCATCTTCTTTTAAAATAATTTCATTCTTAATATTCCCCAGTTCATCGCTCCACCAGTTATTATTTTCTACAGGCAATTTTTTTATAACACTTGCAGTACTGAACGCGGCAGGTTTCTCTCCGGCATTTAAAACGAACAAGGCTGCATTTTGTGTTTCAGGATCGTCATAATAGAAGTATAAACTATTCAGTGAGGAATCATACTTAGCATCAGCTTTATACTTTAATTTATAGGAATGGCTTGTGTGAATTGACATTTCGTTGTCTGTAATCATGCGGAAGTTTTTAGCTGCACCGGATAAATTTTTAATCTCATAGGTAACAACAAAAGCAGGGTTGTTCATACAGAAATTATAAGAGATAGTTATTGCTCTATCATCATCTTTCTTAAAAAATTTAACAGAGTACGGCGTGAGAAATATTTCAAACCGATCATGTCCAATCCATTCCCGCTTTCCATCCACCTCAATTCCAACTGCCATTATAAAAGATGAATCGCGTTTCCAGTAATCATTGCTCAAATCAATGCTGTTTGCAGAAGGATAGTAAAAGCTTATTCTCTGCAGCAGCGGTGAACTGTGGTGAAACTCGAGCCCGGTATAAAAACTTCCAACTTCAATCTTTGCATCACCATTAAATTTTGTTTCTAATTTTTCCTTTAGTGAATCACTCTGAGCTTTTCCCTCTGAGAAAGAAAAAATTATTAAAGCTAAAATGATGATTAAGGTTTTCATTTTTATTCCAGATAATCATTAAGAGAAAAAATTCTTAATGAAGTTTTTTTAGATATTTTATTTTCAATCGGGATTTTCTTTGCTTCCCCGGGAAGAAGAGTTAGGCAATTTTCTGTAAGAAGTAAATCATCAGAATAAACAGATACAAAAAATGCAGGCACATCTGATTTTAATGAAAGATATGATTTATCCTTTTTACCGATCAAATCATACTTAATCTTTGCGGGTTTTATTTTCTGATACTTCCATTCAATTGCTGAAAAGATATTTTCAGAAATCAACTCATCATTCACAGAATAAAGTTCAGCCGCAATTATTATTTCACCGGAAGCAATTTCATCACTGCAATTAATAGTGAAAACCTTTTGCTGATTTTTTTCAGCTTTGATTTTCACCTTTTTTATTAAATGTGATTTTCCTTTACCCGGAACAATACTGTAAATATTAGCGTATCCCCGGAAATCATTTTTAAAGTTGAGCAGAAATAAATCAATAGCATTATTGTTCGTTTCAAATTTTATAAGATGAGGAGCAAAAGACCGCTTAACCAGATAATAAGATAATTTTAGTTTTAAATCAGAATCAATCAAAGACCAGCTTGAAACAGGCCAGCAGTCATTCAACTGCCAGATAATTGTGCCGTTTGTATGCGGGTAATTAAACCGCCAATGTTCAAGACATGTTTTTAATGCAAGCGCCTGGTTAAGCTGGGCGAGGTAAATGAAATCACTCCACCCGGTTTTTACAGGAAGATGTCCTGCCAGAAATTTAAACTGTCTCTCGTTCCCTTCCACCTGCTTGTTGTGAAATTCAAACAAATAACTCTGCGGGTTTCTTTGTTCCGGCGGAATTACTTTTTCAAACGTGGATTGGTTTGCCGGTCCCTGGAATCCGAATTCTGTAACAAACAAACTGTAATCATGTTTAACTTCGTTATAGTCAATCCACCTGCTCCACAAATTCCATTGATGCCTGTTTCCTGATAACGGAGAATTAGGATCGCTTTCATCCTCTGAAAACGGGCTTGACTGCCAGTATGGCCTCTGCGGATCAAGCTGATTTATGATTTCAGGAATTACTTCACTATAAATTTTGTAACCGGGCATTTCTGTGTAAGAACGATTTTGTTCCTGGAACCAGATCCATTCATTTTCATTATTGCCGCACCACAGCGCAACAGAAGGATGATATTGCAGCTTTAAAACATTCTGAAAAATTTCTTTTTTTACATTTTCAATAAATTCACCGTGCTCAGGATAAGCTGCACATGCAAACATAAAATCCTGCCATACGAGAAGTCCGAGTTCATCACACAGCTCATAAAATTTATCCTGTTCATAAATTCCGCCGCCCCATACACGGATAAAATTCATCCCAGCATTTTTGGCAAATGCAAGAAGCGATGAATATTTTGTATCATCAATTCTTGTTAAGAAAGAATCAGCCGGAATCCAGTTTGCACCCCTTGCAAAAATATCTTTTCCGTTAATGCGGAAGCGAAATGTTTTCCCAATTTCTGTATTGCGAACCAGCTGCACGGTACGGATACCCGTTTTCTTTATTAAAATATCCTGAAGGGTTTCATTTTTGTATAACAGGATTTTCAATTCGTAAAGATGCTGCTCCCCTTCTCCGTTAGGCCACCAGAGAATTGGTTTCCTGATATTAATTACATCTGAAATTATTTTTTCACCCTGATGCTCAAGCCTGTACTCGGATGTTCCGGATGAATCCGATAAACTTAAAATAATTTTATGATCGATATCAGGCTGCTGATTTAAAAATATATTTATCCTGGCAGATGCTTCATTATCCGTAATGCTTGTTGTGCTGAAAGTAAAATTCTCAATGAAGGTATTTTCTCTTTGAATAAGATAAACAGGTTTCCAGATTCCTATATCTGCAAATGCTGGACCCCAATCCCAGCCAAATGAATATTGTGCTTTGCGGATATAAACCCGTTCGGAGTTAAGAGCTACAGGCAATTTTCCGTGCACACTTTCTTTTTCTTTTGCATAGGTATAAGTTGAAGTAAATTTTACTTCAAGTATATTTTTTTTGTTAAGCAGGGATGAAACATCAAACTCATATTTGCAGAACATGTTATCTGCTGCGCCGATTGTACTCCCGTTAAGAATAATTTCCGCTGCAGTATCAATTCCTTCAAAGACAAGTATTAATTTTTTATCCGGTTCATAATCATCAGGAATATTAAAAGCCGTACGGTAACTCCAATCTGCTCCGGCAATCCATTGCAGCCTTAATTCATTATCTGCATAAAAAGGATCAGGGATTATTTTGTTTATTATAAGATTATGATACACAGTTCCGGGAACAGCAGCTTTATACCATTTGTTATACTTCACTTCACCGGATAATTTTGTATTTGTCTGAAGTGAGAACTCCCAATCATTTAAGAAATGTTTTGTCATCATCTTTTCACCTGAGCAGTATCATTTTTTTTGTTTGATTAAAATCATCTGTTATCAAAGAATAGAAATAAATTCCGCTTGCTAATCTGCCGGCGGTTTCTGCATTCCATGTTAATTCATAAACTCCGGCAGGTTTAAATTCATTAAGTAAGTTTGCTATTTCGTTGCCAAGCACATCATAAATTTTAAATGTTATAAAACATGCATGTGGAATTTTAATTTCAAAATTTGTCTGCGGATTAAATGGATTAGGAAAATTCTGTGAGAGTGAGTAACCCGCAGGAATTATTTTTTCATTTTCAAAAATATCTGTGCTTATATCATAAAAAGATTTTATCTGCTCCATTGAAATTACATAATCAAATATTCTTATCTCATCCAGCACACCCTTGAAGCCGTACATATAATTTGCAGGGAGTGCCTGTGCAATCATCAAATCATAAGAAGTCTGCTTAATCAAACCACTCCATTCAGCATAAGCATCAAATTTTCCGTTTATATAAATTTCCATATCAGCGCCGTTATAGACTGCTGTAACGTTGTAAAATGAATCAACTTTTAATTCTGTTTCTGAATCAAGATCCTTAATTCCATGCTCTGTGTTAATCGTCCACCTGATTTTTTTATTTGTGATTGATATTTTCCAGCGGCTCTCCCAGTTGCCGTGAGAAATGGGGTAAGCTTCTCTTTCAAAAAAAGATGCAATTTTTATCCAGAAGTTTACTGAAATTGAATTCTGAAAATTTAACTGCGGTGTATTTTTAACCTGAATATGATCATCAACGCCGTCAAAAAAATAAGCATTGCCGGCTGCATTAAATCTGTCATCAGCAGGTGATGCCTGGTAAAGAAATACATCGTTATTGCTGCCGCTTTCATCAACAGCATTTCCGTTGAACGGCAGATACAGTATAAGATTTCCTGTCTGATTTTGTGAGAAGTCTCTTACTATCACAAGAACACTATCTTTAACTTCTGAACTTCCATCACTTACAGTTAAGGTTAAATAATAATTGCCCGGCAGGTTTGGGGAAATCCAGAAATTTTTGTTTCCTTCATTTAAAAAATTTCCTGCTTCAGAACTTAATGAATAAATAAGTGAATCATCATCCGGATCATTAAAAGAAAATAAAAGTTCAGCCTGTGAATTAATATCAATTTTCTTAGGCTCAGCTTTGAAGAAATTTATTACCGGGGGATTGTTTATTACTTCTGCAACTTTAATGATTATAGTATCCGATGCACTGCCGCCTTTTCCATCATCAATAGTTACAATTATCCCATACTCTCCTGTTATTTCTGAGAAGAATGTTACTTCATTACCGCTACCAATTAAATTACCGCCGCTGCTCTGCCAGTTATAGTTGATATTATCTCCGTCTTTATCCTCTGCAGTGCAATAAATTTTCACACTATCATTTTTAACTATTACAGAATCTGCTGAAGCAAGTGCTTTTATGCGCGGAGCAGAATTGATTGATTGTACCGCATTGAAATCAACAATAACGCCGTTTACAAGCATTTTGTTTTGTGAGAAAGTTACATTTCCACCGGAAGGGACTACAACAGCAGTTAATGCTGCATCTGCCGGAATTTCCAGCTGCACATTTCCGCTTACATTTTGTTTTATGAATGAACTTGAAATCAGATCATAAATATCATAAGTACTTTCACCAGCGTTTAAC
Source organism: Ignavibacteriales bacterium (assembly GCA_044507695.1). Taxonomy (GTDB): domain Bacteria; phylum Bacteroidota; class Ignavibacteria; order Ignavibacteriales; family Ignavibacteriaceae; genus JBIQJD01. The sequence goes on from JBIQJD010000017.1 coordinate 15,293, forward strand.
ACAATTGTTTTTGCTTCATTGTAAGGATTATAATAAAGGTAAGATGGATATCCGGTTTCGCTGTAAAAATCAGTTTTTCTCAGATCAAGCCGGAGAATTTTTTCAACATTAGTTGTTTCAATAATACCGCCGAAAATACCGGCATGAGATGAACTGTACAGCGAAAGGTTTGTTAAACCCCAGCCTCCGGAAATGGCATCTCCCGATGCAAACGGTGATTTGCCGTTGTAAGACTGTCTTATAGCCTCATGCGCAATTACTGAATTTAAATCATACTGCGCTGACCAGTCATAACTATCCTGATTTTCCTGCGGAAGAAATTCCCTGTAAAATAATCTTGCTGCATTCGCGGCATTCAGCATCCACTTTCCGATCGCACGTGCAAAGCGTTCATCATATCGAACCAGAGGCACAAGGGGGCAAGCCTGCTGAAATGTGTTCATCAAAAAAGCATAACCATCGCTGTCAGTTTCTCCAATTAAACCATGAACATCATATCCTCCCCACTTCCCAACAATTGTTCCCCAGTTACGGTTTGCATAATTGCTGAAACACCAGTTGACGATTTTTTCTATATTGTAATCAGTGCCAAGTTCAGCGTTCATTCTTGCTGCGGTTAAAGCACCATAAGGGAGTTGTATTTCGTATGAAGGATTGAACGGAAGAGAAAGTAAAAATTCCAAACACCACTCAGCGCCAATCCTGTATTTATTATCTCCTGTTTTTTTATAAGCATTGTAAAGAATCCACGCAATTGCGCCGGCGGCCTCAGGTTCTTTTACTCCGGATGAATTTGGTTTCATGGATGATAAACTAAACGCACGGTAATTCATATCCGGAAATTTCCACGGTGTGCTGCTGCCGCCCATCTGCTTAACGGCTTCAAGCCATCTTTCCGCAGCAATTATAAACTGATTATCAAAATCTCCGGTACCGGGATAAAGATCAGCAAGCTGATAAAAGAAAACGTTTGGCATTGTTTCATACCACCAATCATCACCGCTGGTTGTTACCGGATTATTCAGATAAACATTCTCTTCCGGTCTCCTGTTAAAAAATTCCTCACACATCAGTACATAATTTTTCCCGTGCTGGTTGCTTTTATCAATTCCAACAAGTGCTCCACTTATTACAGCAGGCAAAAGATTTATTGCTTCAGCAGATAAAGGAGCAGTTGTTCCAACAACTGTGTGCAGGCGGAAGCTTTCATGTTCCGGGTAGTTAATTGTGTTTCCGTAGAAATGAATCAAAGGCAGATACTCTCCGCTCAACCGGCTGTTAAAGACGAGTGAATCATAACCGAGTGCAACGGATTTCCAATCGCGCATAAAATAAGGTTCAGGCTGATCAGGCATTTGCTCAATGCGGCTTATGTTTATTTGCTGTGCCTTAATCATGAGTGGAAGAAAGAGGATAATTAAAAAACTCTTAACAAATATTTTCATCGTTTCATATTCTGCTTCAATAATCAATATATTTTTTTACTGCTTCATTCTTTTCAACTGCAATTAGTGAAAGCAATGCTTCAATTGTTGATTCAGCGCCCGAATTCAAATTCACTTTTTGCTCATCATTTATGCCGTCATATCCCCTGCCGGTCTTAATGGAATACATTTCTGCTGAGTTAATATTCTTACCAAAGAACCAGCCTGCAATTTCCGCTGCAAGTTTTGCATACTTTTCATCCCCGGTTAAATGATACGCACTCACTGATGCAAATATCATCGGACGGATTCCATAAGCAATCTGCGGATAGTGATGAACAGCTAAAATGCTGATACTATCATTTTTTTTCTCAACAGAAAAATCAGAATAGAAATTCTGTCTGATCAGATAAGGATAAAAATTATCAATCTCATTTAATGCAGCTTTAACGAAAGAAGAATCATTCAGCAGAATGCCGGATGCAAGCAATGCATCAGCCTGTGAATTTCCCCATGCGTGCCATGTATTCTGCCAGCTTAAAAATGCAAAATGAGGAAACTCATTTTTATCTCCGGTCTGCATTCCAGCTATTCCTTTGGATAGCTGCCTAATTAATGGCAGAACCGAAGAATCATTTACGGAATTAAAGTAAGTACATAATCCTTTTATTATTACTGCAGCCTGATCAGACGCGGTTTCATAAGGAAGCCATGCAGGTAACCTAAATCCTTCAAACACTGCATACATTGTATCCTTCATCAGCCATCCTGAAGAAGCATCCAATAATTTTTTTATACGTGTAATAATTTCTGCAGATAAGTCTTCATTTTTCTTTTTAAAGAATAACTCAGCTTCTGCCATTGCCCAAAGAGCGCGCCAGCTCCACCAGTTTGGTTCAGCAATACTTGTCTTAAAATCTTTATTGATCGAGTTATCTTTCCAGATGAAGTTGCAGAAGTAACCGTTCTCTGCCTGCATATAAAACAAAAACTTCAGCAGCCTTTCTGCTTTAACCAGGCTTAAGCTGTCATTGGTAAGCTGATAATGATTCAGATAAAAAATCAATGCACGTGCTGCATCATCAACACACGCTGTTCCTTCATCGCTGTCATCAATCCAGTTATAATCCGGATACTCAGCATATATATGAATTATGCCAAGCGTATCACCATTTACAAAAATGTCTTCATAAAGATGATTAAGGTGTGAAGTATTAATCAGGAATTTTTTCGGGCTTTGTGCATGAAGAGAAGCTGCGAACAATAATATTATAAGAAATATTTTTTTCATTTAAGATTCCCTGAACCAGGTTTGTGATATTTGAAAGTAACAACTTCTCTTCACACAAAAACTATTTGCAAAGCACTAATAATGAATCAACATTCGTCTCGGCAACACAAATATTCGTATCAGCACCTGAATAATAAATTTTTATATCGCCATTATCTTCTACAATCCATCCATTGCTGAAAACAACATTTCCAACATCACCAACGCGCTCATAATCAAACTCAGGCTGAAGCACCGGCTCTTTGGATTTACCAATTATCTTCCACGGTTCATTCAGATCGAGAAGCATCACTCCGATTTTATAAATTGAACTAATGCCAAATCCTCTTACACCGTGATAAAGCAGAAGCCATCCATCCTTTGTTTTTATAGGCGGTGTAGAGCCCCCGATTTTATCTGCCTCCCATGTACCTTTTGCAGGTTCAGCTAAAAATTTGTAGCCGCCCCAGTGCACAAGATCAGGACTTTTATTCAGCCAGATGTAATTTATATCTTCAATCGAAGGGCGGTCCATCTTCCAGTATAAGCCGTTTATCTTTTCCGGGAAAATTGCACAGTCTTTATTTGAAGGTTCGCTTATTGGTCCTATTATATTAAACGTTTTAAAATCTTTTGTCTCGGCAAGCATAACAAGCGGAAGCAGTTTTGAATAGCCTGTATAAGTTATCAGAAACCTGTCTTCAATTTTTATTATGCGCGGGTCTTCAATTCCCCATTCAACATATTCAAGATAATCATGATGATCGGCAGGAGTAAGACATGGTTTATCATCTACTTTAAAATTGTAACCATCCCTGCTTCTTGCTGCAACGAATGAAGAACGACCGCTGGGCATTTCAACCCTGCACAGCAGCAGGTATTCGCCATTCAGTTTTACAGCACCGGGATTGAAAATACTATTTACTTTGAATGGAACATCATTTTTTGTTAGAACCGGATTTTTTGCATATCTGGATACAGCCATACTTTTCCTCAATATTTAAATTGGTATAATTTTACCTAAAATTTTTTCAAGCGGAATACTTGCTACGGATGAAGCCGAATCACTCATTGCGTATGGAATTATCAACTCATGATTATGAATTAATCCGCCGCAAGAATAAACAACATTCGGCACATAACCTTCTCTTTCATTTTCATCCGGTTCAATTAAAGGATCTTTAAGATAACCAATAATTTTTGCCGGATTATTTTTATCAAGCAGAATTGCAGAAATGACATAGCGGCGCATAGGCCCAACTCCGTGTGTAATAAGCAGCCAGCCTTTTTCCGTTTCATGTGGTGAGCCGCAATTGCCAATCTGAACAAACTCCCAGTCCATCAGCGGTGTGCGTAAAACTTCTGCGGCTTCCCATTTGTAAAGATCATCTGACTGCATGAAGTAAAGATTTTCACCATCAATTCTGCTGATTATTGTATACTTCCCATTAATTTTTTTGGGAAAGGAAGCCATCCCTTTATCTTTTGCTTTATCTCCCTGTAATGTTCGTATTTCAAATTTTATAAAATCATCTGTGCGGATAATCTGTGATAAAATTCTATGCCCGTCATAAGCTGTAAAAGTTCCGTAATAAGTTGAAGTGCCGTCATCGTTAAAGAATTTTACAAAGCGCACATCTTCAATTCCATTGCTTTCTGTCCGTGAAAAAGGAAATATTACACGCTCACTTACCGGTTCTTCACCTGTAAAGAAAATATTGTAGTTGGCTTCCCTTGTAAGTTCATCATCAATTGTGAAAGATGTTTCAACTCTTTCTTCCCTGGCAGAAGCCAATGATGCAAATCGTGAAGGCGGATCAATTTGAATAGAATTATGCGCATCAATAATTCCGCTTCTAAATTCAATCGATGAAATATGACCTTCTCCAACTGCTCTCAGGCTCATAATGAATCTCAATTCACCGGGATTTAACCCGGTTTGATCCGGGTGCGGCACAATTGAAGGATTAAATAATGCCGCGGAAGAAATAGAATATTCCTTACTGAAATAAGAACCGATGAGCAGCTTACGGTTTTCAGAAAGAGAAAAGACTCCGGGAATATATTTTTCTACTTTATTAAAATGATTGAGAAGAACCTGCTCAAAATTTCTGTGCCTGTTTGAAAATCTTTCCTCAACTTCATCATAAAGTTTTTCAACTTCACCTTCCTGCATATTCAAAATTCTACCGATAATATTCCTGACACGGAATTCACTTCCGGGATCAAAAAAACGGAGGATAACTCTTTTTGAATCCGCAGTTAAAATGATATTTGATTTTTTTACCATATAAAATTTTATTCCTTTAAACCCGTTGATGCCATACTCTGGATGAAATACCTCTGGAAGAAGAGATAAGCCAGCACTATGGGCAGCGCCAGCAATGTTGCAGAAGCAAGTTTAACACCAATCTGTGATTCAGCCCTTCCACCAACTGCAAACAATGTAATTAACTGCGGCATTGTCATCAGGTCTTCATTTCTTATTACGATGAGCGGCCAGAGAACTTCATTCCACGATGCCATAAAAGTTATTATTCCAACAGTAACAAGAGCGGGAACAGAATTAGGCCAGAGGATTCCAAAAATAATTTTCAGCTCACCGCATCCGTCAATCCGTGCCGCATCAATTACATCCTGCGGTATAGATTTGAAATACTGCCTGAACATAATAATGCTGAGAGCATTCATTAAGTACGGCACAATTAAAGCGAGATATGTATCAACCCATCCAAACTTAACCATTATAATATACTGCGGAATTAATGTTATCTGGAAAGGCAGTGTCATCGTAAAAATAATTATATAAAAAATAAGGTCCCTTCCCTTAAAATTTAATTTGGAAAGTGCGTAGCCAACCATCGAGCCGAAAACCAGAACACCAAGTGTAATTGAGCCTGCTACAATCAGACTGTTAATGAATGATCTTCCGATCGGGATGTTATCAAGAAGCTGTGAGTAGCTGTTTAATGTAAACGCATCAGGCAGAAATGTTAATCCGGCAATCTCTCTTTCAGGTGAGATTGAAGCAACTACCATCCAGTAAAACGGATATAGAAATGCCAGTCCTCCTGCAATAAGAAAAATGTAAATCAATATTTTTTTAAGGAATTTCATTTATCCTTTTCAACAAATTTTTTCTGTATCATAACAACAAGTAAAATCAGCATTGCAAAAAAGAATCCAAGCGTAGCCGAATAACCCATGTGATAATAGAAGAACCCCTGTTTATAAATGTAAAGGACTGCAGATAATGTGCTGTTCAACGGTCCGCCGCCTGTCATTATATATGGTTCAATAAAAAGTGAGAACCCGCCGATGGTTGATAAAATCAATACCATAAAAATTGTTGGATTGATTGCAGGGATTGTTATATGAAAAAATTTCTGCCAGTGTGTTGCTCCTTCAAGATCAGCGGCTTCATAGTAGTGGCGCGGTACAGTCTGAAGCCCAACTAAAAATAAAACAATGTACAAGCCAACATTTTTCCATGTTGCCATAACAGCGATTGACGGCATTGCGAGATCCGGATTAACAAGCCAGCCAACTTTTCCAAATCCAAGTGCGGTGAGAATTCTGTTTAACAATCCTGTATCAAATCCAAATAACTGCTGCCATAGCATTGTAACAACAACTCCGGATACAATAACAGGAAGAAAAAATGCTGCGCGGAAGAATCCGCGGAACCTGATATTCTGATTTAGAATTTCTGCAAGAAAAAGTGCAATAATTATCTGCAATGGAATATGAATTAGCAGAAATATTATTGTATTCCATATTGATTTGAAGAAGAGCGCATCATTAAATAACCTGATGAAATTACTTAATCCAACATATTCCATCGGTGAGATGATGTTCCATTTATGAAAAGTAAGAACGATTGAGAATGTTACCGGGAAAGCAACAAACACAAGGAAGTGAATGATGTATGGTGATACCAAAAGATACGGAACTAATTTTTTGTTTTTCATTAATCAATCCAGGAAAAGAAGATTAACTGCTTTTTCAGCATCACTTAAAGCCTGCTCAGGCGTTTTTCTTCCATACACAACACAGGCTTCATACTCCTGTGAGATAAGATCAAATACTTCTTTAAGAACAGGACTTGCATCTGTTCCTCTTACATATTTTGCCTGCTCTGCAAAAATTTTCATCTGCGGATTAGTGTTAAAGTAATTTGCAAATGCAGGATTTGAATCAAGATTTTTTCTTCTCGGTATCTGGGAAGTTATCTCAAGAAATCTGAGATCGTTTTCTTCGCTTATCATAAACTTTATAAAATCCCAGGCAAGCTGTGCATTAGAAGCTGATTTAAAGATTACAATATTTTTCGGATCACCATACGTATAAACAGGACCGGCGTGATCATCAGGAACAGGCATGTGTGTGTATGCATACTCAAATCCTTCCGGTTTAAATTTTTCAGCGTGTGCAATTTCCCACGGACCTGTAAAGCGTGATGCGATTACTCCGGAGAGGAAAATATCTTCGCGCTGTGAAATCCTTTCCCTTGAAAAATAATTTTGATCATAAAGATGTTTCAGGAAACGAAAAACCTGCAGCCCGTATTCATTGTTAAAAACAGCTTTATTATTTTCAACCAAAGGTGCGCCGTTTGATGCAGCAAGATAAAGAGGATAGAAATCAAAGAATCTCTGCCACCATGTAACAATCACTTCTGAATAACCAAACCAATGATCAATGTAGCCGTCTCCGTCAGCATCCTTCTTAAACCTTTTTGATGCTTCATAAAATCCGCTGTAGGTAGAAGGCGGATTACTAAAGCCGATTTCCTCAGCAATATGTTTATTATAGATCATCATAATCGGATTAATCTTCCACGGCACCTGATAAATATGCCCATCGTTTGAAGTAATTTCATCAACAACAGAACTATCACATCTTTCATAAATAAAATCTTTGAATCCCTCCAGTGAATCAAGCGGAACAAGTACGCCCGCCTGCGCGTAAGCTTCAACATCTCCCTGCCACATGTTTGAATAAATATCAGGTGTTGTGCCGCCAACTACTGCTGCTAAAATTATTTCCTCACTTGACTGCCCTTCCGGCACAGGCTGAAATGAAACCTTTCTCTGTGGATTTTCGTTATTCCATTTTTCAACAATCTCACGCGCAAATTGTATTTCCTGTGTATTGTTGGAAGACCAGTAAAGAATTGAATCAGTATGCCTGCTGTTTTCACCACTGCAAGAAATATTAACAAACAGGAACAGCAATGGAAAAAACATTATTCCTATCTGGTTCAGATTTTTTTGAGAAAATATTTTAGCTGCTGTTCTCATTCCCAATCGGCCCATTCATGATTTATAGTTGGATAAGGAGTGCGCGGAATGAGTCCTCCTTTCTTTACAGAATACAATTCAATTGCCTTCGGATCATTCTCCTGTGAAACCGGAATATTGTTTAATACATTTTCATCTATACTGATTTTATACTTCTGTTTTAATGCAAGGATTTTATGCAGCATTTTCTTTCTAAACTCAAAATTAATTGCATCAGCATCTGATGAATGACCGGACGTATCTGCATCTGCAATTTCACCCGATGAAACAATTACCGAGTTCGCAATTTCATTTCTTACAATGCTGCTTACAATTTTATCCTTCCACCATGAAGACTGTTTCATCACGGTTTCTGATTTATCATAATTTAAGGCCGCCGCTTCACCGGCAATAAGTTTATCACGCACCATCCGCCATATCATTTGCTCAAGTGAAAGTGAAAAATCTTTAATACTGTTCCTGTTAAGTTTAATATAATTACTTCTGTTCCTATACCATTGCAGAAAATCTTTTATTGAAATTTCTCCGCCTGAAAGAGTAACCAATGCTGCTTTTGGAATATCATCAAGCTTTTGCAATGATGCATTTAGTTTCTGCTCAAGCTGCCAGTCTTCGTAATCATCAGGCGGCAATAAATATTTGCCAAGGTAGGATCTTACAACATTAAACGCATCCCGTTTAATAACCGGATTATTTTTCAGCATGAGATTTTGTACAAACTCATCCGAGAGTTTATCCATTTCAATTTTAATAGCGGCGTTTTTTGCTTCCTGCTTTAATCTCAGAAATTCACTCTCCGTTGTAACAATATTTTGTGAAATATTATCAATCTTAATTATATACCACCCGTCTTCAACATGAACAGGAAGTGAAACATCACCAGCTTTCAGTGTATCAATTATCCGGGCTAATGCAGGATTCTTTTTCTTCAACTGGTACAAATCGGATCTTAAATAGCGGTCATCAAAATGAACTGAATCATTTACCTGCGCATTAAAGAGTGAATCAAATGAGATACCGGAATTTAATTTTTTAAGAATTTCCTTTGTGCCTGATTCATCCGGATTATATATCCATTTTAATTCAAGCTGAAGAGATTTTTCAGTTATTATTGAATCAACTGCACTATCTGATACAGAGATTTCAGACAGGATTTTATCTTTGAACATTTCTTCAGCAGCAATATCATTCTTAAACTCTTCAATCATTAATTCTGCTTCTTCAGTTGTATCAATTCCTCTTGAATAACCATCAAGTGCGAGCAGTTTTTCGTTTATCATATAATTAAGATGAGTAAGCCGCGAATTTTTTTTCTTCCTTACAAATGCCGGCCCGAACTCATAACTCAGGTAAAACTCCTCAGCGGATATTTTGATTGAATCAATCTCCGCAATTACTGCTTCGGTATTAAAATTTTTCTCAAGATAAAAATCATCAACAGTCTGGCTGTAAGTTAATGCCGGTGAAAAAAGAAAGAAGAGCAGAAAGACTCTCCTGATTTTATCTTTTAAATAACTGAAGCAGAAGCGGAAATGTTTTTTGGTGCTCAAATTAAAATCGTATTCTATGTTTAATGAAGTCCGGACAATCAGAATTTTATTCCAACCGAGAAGTAATGCACATTTTTAAGTCTGCCAAAATCCCTGTAAGCATAATCAAAATTAACGTAAGCTTCACTGAAAAGCATCCTGGAATTTACACCAACTCCCAAGGATAATCCGCCTTCACCATCTGTAAGAAATAAATTCTGATAACCGCCGCGCAGTGCAATAAAATCCATGAACGTAAATTCACCGCCAACGTTTATACTTTCGTAATCGTTGATCGGATGAATTGCATCAATTGCAGCGCGTAATTTATAATTCTCCGTGTTCAGCGCATAAGTTGAAACGCCAATCTGAAAAATAAGCGGAAGTTCCCTTTCATCAAGTTCAACGTTAACCGGGATTCTTTCATTCGATCCGGTTTTAGTTTCATCCACTCTGATAAAATACCGGGTATCCCTTCCTTCAAGTTTCATGGGAGTTCCGAAGTTAGAAATGGAAGCACCAATCGTCATCCCGCCAAACAGATCAGTGCGGAAAAGCGTGCCTGCATCAATTGCAAAACCAGTTGAGCGCATGTGCCAGATTGTCTGCTGAATATATTTTGCAGTAAAGCCGATTGAAAATCTATCAGTAAGATTACGGGCGTAGGTAACGCCAACAGCAATATCACCCGCGCTGAAAAACTCTCCTGTACCGTCTGGCTGTTCAACTGTTCGTACCATCATATCTTCCATAGTAAGAGAAGTAAAGCTGAACCCAACAGAACCGAAATCACCAAGCGGAAGAATCAATCCGGCAAAATCAAGATTAGTTTCTGCAATCCAATTAGTGTGAGAGATAAGTGCTTCATAATTTTCAGATGAAGCAATGCCGGCGGCATTCCAGAAAAGTGTTGATGCATCATTGGCAATACTTACAAACGCGCCGCCCATTCCCATTGCCGGAGCGCCTACAGCTATTTCAAGAAAGTTTGCGGCTGTCGTTCCGGTTTTGGAAACATTTTGTGAATAGCTGCCCGTAATCAGCATAAACGATAGTGTTATTGTAAAAAATATTTTCATCATAAAAATCTCCTGGCAGAATTAAAGGTATAATGCCGGTGGATAAACGCTTTAAAATTTTATTTTATGATTGCAAACTTCCCGATCTTCTCACCAATTCCCGGGGCATCAACATGGAATACATAAATGCCGTAAGCAATGTCCATTCCATCCTTCGATGTTAAATCCCACGGTTCTTCTCCGTCATCTATAGTTCCTGAATGTTCAATCACATCAACAAGTCTGCCGCTCATAGTGTAAATTCTTATTGTGCATACTGAAGGCAAATGGGTGAAATAAATTCTTCTTTCACCTCTTCCTACTTCCGTTGATGCAGGTTCCCATGATGCAGCGCCTGTATACGGGTTTGGAACAACGGCAATTTTATCAAGACTGTTCGCTGCCTTGCTTTTATCAAGCTCCGGTGCTTTTGATGTAAACTCATAATATTCACCCTGTCTGAACGGCTTGGTTGTAACTATCCTGTAAACATCACCCGGTTTCGGAGGAATCTGCTGTGCTTCAGCAATCGTTGTATCTTTAAAGATTGTGAAAGACCAACCGAATCTTGCATCTGAAAATTTTTCAGCACGCTTGCCGAGTGAATCGCCGAATACAAGAAATACAGCATCGCTGTCATTGAATATTTTATCATTATTTTTATCTCTGAAAATAAACTGGAAATGTTCAATATCTTCTGTAAGATTTTTTATGATGATGTTAGATATCCCCGGCTGGCTGAATCCTGTTGCCGGAAATGTTGAATCACCCTGAAGCGGTTCGGTTAACCGGATTTCAAAATCGGCGGGATAATCAACTCTTCTACCGGAATAAGCAGCGGCATAGCGTGAATCAAATCCAACCTGTACAATGTAATTGCTGTTGCCTGATACCCAGCCTGATTTTTCACCATCAATTGTTACTGCAGCAGGATTTTTAATGTTTACAGAAAATCCATCCACAACCTTTGTTTGTACTTCGGAGTTATCAAGTACTGTTAATCCTATTAATGTATCCTCTGTAGAATAATTTATTAAAGAGAAATATGGTCTTGTGCTGTTATGAAATCTTGATGAATCATAAAACTCAACCCTGTAAGTATGAAACGCTTTTACAGAATCAGGATCAAGGATTGAAATATCTATGCTGCCTGTTCCCGGACCGCTGTGAGTAAGGTTTGTAATATCCGGGGGGACATACCCGGCAGCCGGTGAGCGCGGCGTTACAACCGCCGTGTTAATATCAGCAACAATATTTCCGTTTATATCACGTTTTAAAATACTTGTTGTTTCGGATGGAGGAATTCCTTCAAAATTTCCTTCAATATCCACAGAAGTAAATCCCTGGTCATAAGCAACAACTGCATAATAATAGGTTTGCCCGTTCTGCACTGTTGTATCAATGAATGAATGCTTTAATCCGGAATCATTACCGAGGTAAAACAATGCGCCTTCAACATCAATGGGATGCAAGCCTGTTACCCCATCTACCAGATCAAACTGAGCGATTGGCTGCCTGTAAACAGGTTTGCCGTATGCATCAGTAATTATTTTGCTTTCAAGAAAATTCGGATCAGTTGCACGGTAAATCCTGTATCCTTCAAAATTATATCTCTGGTAGAAAGCATCGAATGTAAATTCAGCACGATCATCCCAGTAGAGAGTTACCCTGCGGTCTCCGGGAATTGCTTTAACAATTGGCTTATCCGGCGGCTTGGCAAACCTGTAATTTGCATTATAAATCTGCTGTACAGTACGCTTTCTGCGGAAGAGATCATTCTCACTTATTCCAAAGATCAATCCCATAGAAAATCTTTCTGTCTCACCTGTTTCCTGCGGAGTTCCGGTGACGGTTGAGTATGTATTTCTTCCCTGCATACTAAAGAGATAGCATGAAAAATAATTTGCAAGATTTACACCCTGCAATGACTGCCCGTGCGGTGTGGGAAGCGCTGAAAGAACTCTCCAGTTTTCTTCATCGTTATCAAGTTCATACTGATGAACGGGATAAATTGCAAATCCCGTTAAACCCAACTGATCTGATTCATCCTTATCAAGTATTCCGAAATTAGGTTCACCCTGATCAGGTCTGCCGTTTCCTTCCGTTCCATCGGGATCAGGACCGGTATAACCTTCATCAAAAGGACCGATACCATCTGAACCTACATCATCATAAAGAGATTCACCTTCATCCCATTGCCCGTTTTCATTCACATCAAAGAAGGATTTCCAGTTAGCATTTTCATCCGCATCCCAGTGAGGCTGCCATGAGTACCCGTAAAACTCTTTGAACTTTAAAGTATCAAGAAACGGGTTTCTAAGAAACGGGTCAGCATTCGGATCCTGAATAAAAACATTTGCATCATTATTTCTTCTTTCATCTGTAAGCCCGTCAGAATCGTTATCTCTCTGATCATCGGGAACACCCGGGCTTTCGAGGAATGCATAACCGGCTAAACCAACCGGGCTCCAGTTTCCGGGAGAACCTGTTGGAACCGTTGACCATGCGTATGACATATCAAGCAATTCATTATAATCACCCGCATTGTTTGAAGAATTATCGTGTCCGCCTATTCCCCAATCAATGTACTGCGCAAATAATGTTTTATCATAATCATAGGTACCCATGTTAGTAATTTCATAATACCAGAAGATCACATCCTCAGCCAGTACCTGGGACCATTGAAAGCCGCGTGTCTTTACCTGCATACCAAGTCCGCCGCGGGACGGATCATCAGCATCAGGATGAAAATTATTTTTAAGAATATATTCCCTGTCTTCATTATCATCAAACACGAAGAATGTTTCCACATCAGCATTTAAAACACCTTTGCCAAAAAAACCATTCCATGCGCCGTCCCAATCAGCAGGTCTGTCAGGCCAGTGCATCGGCCATGTGCTCTGATCATCACTTCTTGCGGGGCTTGAACTATAAGGTGCGGCATAACCCGGCAAAGGCCACCAGCCGTATGTTACACCGGTAGAAGGATCATATCTTGTAAACTCATAATAATTTGATTCAAGCGGATGAATTTTATTTCCCTGCGGATCTTCAGCTTCTGCCTGAACAATAATTGCAACGCCATCTATGTATGTATGATTTGTTCCTTTAGGCCATACACCGCTTCTGCTTGGTTCATTCTGCCAATCAGCAATCTCACCAAAATTATAATAAACAGTTGCGGCAAGATTACCATCCATAAATCCTTTCCTTGTCTGGTTATGATCTCCTTTATTCTTATCAACAATTACCTGTGCATTTGCAGAGTGTACGAAGCAAATCAGAATAGCTGCTGTTAAAATATTTTTCATCATAAAAGATATTTTCATATTAAAATCCATAAGATACCCCAACAACTATTTGTCTTGGTGAAGAATAAAAATCAGGTCTTGTGAAATATTCTTCCAGTGTATTAAGCCCGCGCGGCGGTTCCTGTGCACGAGTAAGTTCAAGACTGTAGCCAGCACGCCCGGTATCGCCAAACACTTCAAGTTCATTTGCAGTATCAAATAAATTATAGACTTTGAGGAATACAGAAAGAGGCTGCGAAAAGAGATAAAAATATTTCGTTAAATAAAGATCAACATTAAATATTCCCGGACGATTATCGCTGTTCTCAAGTCCTGTTCTTTGATTTTGAATTGAAGGAGTATAAGGCAGCCCGGAACCAAGCCTTCCGATAAAACTTGCAATGTAATCACCCGGAACTCCGGCAGTAAGGGTAACGTTAAGAGAATGCTTCCTGTCCCAATCAAGCGGAACAAGCTGTTTATTAGTTTCAATTGGCGGATTAGCCTGTGCCTTTTCATAAGCATCATTCGGATCGGATGCATTTCCTCTTGCAACCTGGTATGTATAATCAACCGATGCACCAATACCGCCGCTGAATCTTTTTTCAAAGGATAATGTAATACCTCTTACGTTGCCGTAATCTCTGTTAACAAGCTTGCTGAACTTTTTAAATTCGTTCTTTATATGAATTTCAGTTCCCAAAAGATTCCGTATATCTTTCTGATATGCAGTAACATTAATAGCAATTTCAGGTGTAATTTCCTGCTGCAAGCCAATTTCATACATTACTGTCTGCTGCGGTTTTAGATCAGCGTTGCCGATTGAGTTACCTATATTAGCAGGGAAATTTCCTGTGAGCGGAATTCTGAAATTCGGATTCTTGTATAAGAACTCAAATGGCGGCACCTGGAAGAAATGCCCGTATGAAACATGAATAGCGCCGTGATCTGAAATCGGGTATGATATTCCCAATCTCGGACTTACCTGGTGCTTTGCACTTGCAGTACCGAAAAGAGAATCAGGGAAAGGAGGTTTTAGTTCATCAAGAGCCGCTATGTTATTTGGATTGAGCAGGTACTTGCCTTTTGGTTCAAAATAATCATAACGAACACCAACATTTACAATTAGATAATCAAGTTCAATCTTATCCTGTATGTATGCAGCTAACTGGTAAGGATTTGTTTGATACGTATTGAAATTAAAAGCGCCTTCTGCAGGCAGTGCAGGTTTGAAGTTTGTAGTGGCATCAATTATTATCTGGAAATCTTTATAGTTTATATCATGATACTGAAACTCAATTCCTGTTTTTAACTGGTTCACCTGATCAAGCTGTGCCGTAAGATCCAGTTTGCCTGTATATGATTTTGTTGTATGGTTGAAATGCCAGTTCTGTGTTCCGCCTGATAAAAATGCGCTTCCGCTTACATCACTCATTCTATCAGGATTAACATAGCGCGGATCAAGCGGATCTTCATACACGTACTGTTTATAATCACTTGTAAATGCTGATGCAAGAACATCAAGAAAGACTGAATTACTGAACACATGTGTGTAAGATAAACTTGTAAGAAGACTTTGATTGAACCTTGTATAATCGCCATCGGGATTTAATTTAAACCTGTGGTCATAATCTTTATACTCCGAGTCAGAATAAAGAGCATTCAGTACAATTCCCCTGCCTGCGCCAACTTTAAGTGCAAGTTTTCCCTGAAGAGATAAACGCTTGTTATAATTCATCGGAACAAACTGGCTGTCTCCTGTTGCACCAATATATCTTACATCCGGATCATCAGAGAAATTGGATGAATCGGAGGGATTAAAAACTCTTCTCCCGTAAATATAACTTGCATCATTAAGATATCTGCCTGAAGCAAAAAACTTAAGCAGATTAGCTGTACCGGGAACCGGTCCGCTCAAACTTCCCTGAAAATTATATAAATCTTTTGGAGAAATATTATCAATATTCTGGAACAATTTTTTTCTTGATGAAACATAATCGCCGATATAAGCAGAGAATGATGCTTCAAAATCATCACCGGCAATTTTGGTTACCTGGTTAACCACACCAGATAATGCTTCACCGTATTCGGCGTTAAATGTACCTGTAAGAATCTGAACTTCCTGAATGCTGTTTACTTCAGCCTGCAAAGCAGGTGTTCCTGAAAAAACATCATTTGCTGAAACGCCGTCAATCAGGTATTTTACTTCGCCAATTCTTCCGCCGCGGAAGTGGCCATCCACAACTCCGGCCTGCAGGTTTATAACAGACTGCACATCCTCAACCGGAAGCATCGAAATATCTTCACCACTCACCTTTGATTCTGTTGAAGTAAGATCTTTCTGTATTAATGAACGCGATGCAGAAACAACAACGCTCTGCAGTTCAACAGCTTCCTCGCCAAGCTGGAAATCAAGACTGGTAGTCTGATCAACAGAAACTTTAACATCTGTTATTGTTACCTGCTGATAACCAACAAGTGAAGCACGCACTTCATAGGTTCCGGGCGGAATGTTTATTATAAAGTAGTTCCCATCAAAATCAGATGCTGCACCGAAATTAGTACCAACGATAAGAACATTCACTCCAATCAGCGGTTCCTTTGATGAAGCATCAAGAATTTTCCCGGAGATTTTTCCTGTTGTACCGGCAAAGATTAATTGCGTAATCAGTAATGAACATAAAACCGGTAGTATTATTTTCTTCATAAGCATCTCTGCTTTTACCCGATTAATACGTTATAAAATCTTGTTGTCCGAAGGAGCCTTTACTAAGATTAAGATTTCTCACCCGCTGCTGCGGGTTCGGCATAGCCAAGCCTTCGTTCGAAATGAAATGTGTTAATCCGTTAATCCGCAAACTCGCTAACTGCTAACCTGCCTGCCCGAGCAGGCAGGTCCGCAAATTATTTCATCAACACAAGTTTTTTAGCCATTGTAAAATCACCAGCTTTAATCATATAGATGTAAGTACCGCTTGATACCTTTGCACCGGAATCGTTATCACCATTCCATGTTACATGATTTATACCAGCGTTCTGCTCGCTGTTTACAAGGGTTTTAATTTCCCGGCCGAGCATATCATAAATCTTAACGCTTACAAATGCACTCTTTGGCAGTGCGTAGCTGATAATTGTGCTCGGGTTAAACGGGTTCGGATAATTCTGGAACAGGTTATATGAAATCGGCAGTTCTTCATTCTCTGCATCTGTTACATCATTTACTTTTTGAATCTCAAGTTTATCAATATAAACAGTTCCCTGGAACCTGCTTAAAGGATGCATTCTTACAGAGAAAGCCTGTGCGCCTTCCACTACCTGTATATCAACATAGAATCTCTGCCAGTCAAATTCAGTGGTATTGGGGAATTTAAGTGGAATATCCCTTGCCCAGATTTCTCCCCAGCCTGCATTGTTTCCATAGCGGTCATGGAATATCGGTGTAATTGCAAGACTCCATGAATCACCAACTGAAGCTGCTGAATCGGGTACAAGATTCTTTCCTTTAATCCAAACACTTACACGTATAATATCACCAACTCCAACATCCTGCAATGATGCAATATCCATTGCGCTTCCGGAAGCTGCTGTTGAAAAACCGGGATCATAGAAAGGATATCTTCTTGTTCCAACAAATCCATCCCTGGTCCCCTGCGGTATATCAAACTTCAGTGAGTAGTTTCCATCATACGCTTCTTCATCTGTTATTCTTGTGTTCTCATAACCTGCTGTTAATTCTGCATCATTTCCTCCATTCGGCGGAAGCCAGTAAAACCAGCCCGTTGGCACTCCCACTGATGTATTCCAGTTCTGTCCTGCCCAGCCGTTTCTTCCGGTTAATA
>JBIQJD010000017.1:33105-88907 GCA_044507695.1 Ignavibacteriales bacterium
GCCCATGTTAATAAAGCTCCTGCAGGTTCTGTACCTTTCGTCCAGTAGGATGGCAGGTCAGTTTCAAAACTATGAACAGCAGGAAGCTGTGCTGATATCTCCATCGAAATAAATAAGGTGAGAATTATAGGAAGCGTCCACCAATGAAATTGTTTTATAATACGGATCATAGAACCTCCTGATTATGTTATTACGATTTTCAGTTATTAAAAATCAACTGTTGGGTATTACCATATATTTTGTAACAAAATCATTTCTATCACCTTCAAATATTAAATGTAGAGAATGAGCATTAAGCGGAATTACAGAAGGTGAAATAACTGTTGTATTTATTTTGTTAGTCACGAGCAGATCAACTGCCGTTTGAAATGTATACGGGTTAAGAAGCGAACTTTTGACCGTTAATTCTTTATGAAAGAAAAACTGAAGAGGAAGTTTTAAAGAAGCGGACAGTGAAGCTAAACCAAACAAAACAATACACCCGCCCTTTGTTGCAAGCTTAAGAGAAAGTTCTGCCGCGCTTTCTGTACCGGCGCATTCAATTACCTTATTAAAACCCTTAGGATAACGTGAAAGAACATCTCTTTCAAAGTCATCATCATAAGGATCAAATATATAATCAGCGTTAAGAGCAGATGCTTTTTCTCTTTTAGCTTTAACAGGCTCAAACACAACTACCCGGGATGCACCTTTTAACTTCGCAAGCTGAAGCATAAGAAGCCCGATTGTTCCCGCCCCGATTATTGCAACAGTATCACTTAGCTGAATATCAGCCTGATCAATTCCATGAATACAGCATGAGAGAGGCTCTGCGAAAGCTGCCTGTTCAGCTGGGAATGAACCAGGAAGAAGATATGCCTGGGACTGCGGTACGATTGAGTACTGAGCAAATCCGCCGTTTATAGTAACACCGAGTGCACGTAAATTAAAGCAGAGATTTATCCTTCCCTGCCTGCAGTAATCACAGTAACCGCAATGAATATTGGGATTAACTGCAACCCTGTCTCCCGGTTTAAATCCTGATACATCAGCGCCGGTTTCGATTACCTCACCGGCATATTCATGTCCGGGAATAACCGGAGCAGCAGCGGGCGCTTCACCATGGAAGATATGAAAATCAGTTCCGCAAATACCACACGCACCTACCCTGATGATCAGTTCATCATCAGCGGGGGCAGGGAGATTAAAATCAACCACATCAAGCTGTTTTGGGCCGCTGAAAATTGCTGCCTGCATAAGCACTCTTTATTATTAATGCTGCCCGGTAGAATTACGAATTACAAGTTCAACCGGAACTAAAACTTTTTTTGGTTTATCTACCTTGTTCTTAAGCATACTCACCATCAGTTTCATTACTTCAGCGCCCATATCAATCTTTGGTACGCTGATAGTTGAAAGAGGCGGATCAAGTGACAGATCGGCTTCAACATCATCAAAGCCGATTAAGGAAATATCACCGGGGATTTTATAGCCATGCTCTTTCAAATACTGCATTACGCCGATAGCCATTGCATCATTGCATGTAAACACCGCGCTGAACTCAACGCCGCTTTGAACAAGCCGCTGAACTGCATAATAGCCGTTCTCGCGCGCGGGATAATTTTCATCTGTTACTGCAAGATTTCTGTCAAATTCAATTGATGCTTTTTCGAGTGAGTTTTTGTATCCAATGAAGCGCTCATTAATACTGGGATGCTGAATATCCCCTGCTATGAACGCTATCTTTTTGTGTCCGAGTTTTATAAGATGATCTGTTGCAAGCATTCCGCCGGAGATATTATCAATAAGTACAACAGGATAATTTTCATCGGGCGGATAG
Source organism: Ignavibacteriales bacterium (assembly GCA_044507695.1). Lineage (GTDB taxonomy): Bacteria > Bacteroidota > Ignavibacteria > Ignavibacteriales > Ignavibacteriaceae > JBIQJD01. The sequence continues at coordinate 34,925 of JBIQJD010000017.1, forward strand.
TAATCAACAAATACAAGCGGAATGTTATAAGGTTTGAGACTCTCGATCAGCAGTCCGGGAATTTTACCGGCAATTATCACTCCATCAACATTACGTTCAAGAATAAATCTCGGCAGCTTATCTTCCACATCATAATCAGATGGAATAGTTGTAAGCAGGATATAATATTCATCATGGCGTGCTTCGAATTCAGTGCCGAGAAATATGCGTGTATAAAATGGTTCTGATCTGAGAAAGTGATCTTCTGTTACGATAAAACCGATGTTGCCGGTTTTTTTAGAAGCGAGTACACGGGCTGATCTTGAAGGATGGTAGTTTAACTCCTCTATGGCCTTATTAACACGGCTTCTTGTTTCGGGAGTAATCCGTTCATGATTGTGAATCACCAAAGAAACGGTTGCAATGGAAACATTTGCCTTTTTAGCAACATCTTTTATTGTTGGTGCAGCCATAAAAATCAGTTAAACGTTTTACAGAAATTAAGTAATTAATTAAGTGAAGTCAAGGGAGAGGAGTATATCTTTTGAATATAGGAGATTTTGGAAGGTTTTATTCGCCGGGTGTAGTTAAGCGTTTCATCGGATAGAATGCCACTCCAACTTTACTTTATTTTTGCAGACGATCCTGATATTATATCTTTCTACTTTCAATTAGGGATTATTAATCCTATACTCATACACTGTTGAATCAAAGACTTCTCCATCTGGTCTGGCAAAGCCATTCCTTTGGAAGAAGTGACAAGGGGGTTAAAACCCGGGGTTAATTCATAATGTTCTCATCCATTTTCCGGGGGTGATGTTAGGTTGGTTGCGCTTTGCAGACCTTTTGCAATTTCCGGGATGATGCCGATTTTCTGGTAGATGGGGAGGACAATTTTTCTTAAATGCTTTAGTCTGCTGCCAAATATAATTCCTCCGAAGATGCAGCAGATACCGCCGATGATTAAAGTATTAGGTGCACCGATATGATCGGCGATTGTACCTGCAAACAAGCTGCCGAATGTTGCCATTCCCATAAAGGACATTATGTAAAAGCTCATTACCCTGCCGCGCATTGCATCGGGTGCGATAGTCTGTAAAATTGTGTTGCTTGAAGCCATCTGCATCATCATTGTTGCACCGGTAAAGACGAGCATGATCATTGAGAAAATAAGATTTGTGGAAAGAGAGAAAATTATCAATCCCGTGCCGAAAACTATTGCGGAGATTGTGATGACTTTTCCGAGTCCGAGCACTGTTTTACGGGATGCGAGATAGAGAGCGCCAATTAATGCACCAACGCCGACGGAGCCCATCAGGAAGCCGAGTGTGTTGGCTCCGCCGTTAAAAATTTTACTTGCAAAGACGGGCATTAAAATGGTGTAAGGCATTCCAACCATACTTAATAACGCAATTAACAAAAGCAGTGCGCGTATTGGCGGGAAGCCGAATGCATATTTTACTCCTTCTTTTAGTTCGGTGAGAACTTTTACGGTTCTTAACTGTTTCTGAGCTGCGGAAATACGCATCATAAGTAATGCTGTTATAACAGCGGCGTAGCTGATTGTATCTATGAGGAAACACATTCCCTCTCCAACTGCCGCAATTAATAATCCTGCTGCTGATGGTCCGATTAATCTTGCAGAATTAAAAACAGATGAGTTTAGAGCGATAGCGTTGCTGAGATCGGCTTTATCTTCCACGAGATCTACAATAAATGCCTGGCGTGCGGGCATATCAAAACCGTTTACAGCACCGGAAAATAAATTCAATACAATTACATGCCATACCTGGATTATATTTGCAAAAACAAGAACCGTTAATGTTCCGGTTACAAGCATGAGCAGAACCTGTGTGCCAATTATTACTCTGTGCTTGTTCCATCTATCTATTAAAACGCCGGCAAAAGGAGAGATTAGAAAAGCTGGCACCTGGCTTGCGAATCCTACAAGTCCTAATATAAAAGCCGAGCCTGTGAGCCTGTAAATAAGCCAGCTTAATGCAATCTGACGGATCCATGTACCTGTTAATGAAACAATCTGTCCGCTAAAAAATAAACGGTAGTTTCTATGTTTAAGTGCCCGGAGGAGAAGCTGTAATTTCATCTTTTGCTTTTATTGATTGCCGCTCCCGAAATCAAAGGGATAAATGAACGAGATTCTCGGCTCAATTCTTTTCTGCGGCTCATAAGAGATAATGTTCTTATCCGGATCGCGCACCGGTGTGAACGTCCAGCTATAAACCAATGATACAAGGATGTACGGAATTGGTTTATATCCTACCTCTGTAAAAAGATAAGAACGATCATCCAAAGTAAATAAATCTTTTTCATCCTTAATGTTCACCTTATCATATCCTGCGCGCGCAACAAAGGAACCATCTTCGGGATTTATTTCTGTACTGAGATGAAGAATACCGCTGTCCGGATCTTTATCAAGCCGCTGGTAGCTTCCGATGATATCGAACAAGCCGAGTACATTTACCCCGAGTTCACCGTAGAAGCCGTTGCTGTTATCAACTGCGGCAGCAAGCTGCTGAACCTTGCTTCTTACAATGTTTGCTGAGGTATCAACAGAAAACCTGTTAAGTTCATACAGCGTATTGAAATAAGAAGGAATGTAATTATCGCCGTTAAATCTTCGTTCAAGTTTAGCGCTTGCGGTTACGAGTCCGAGTCCGCCAAAGTTCATCATTATACCTGCGGCTGAACCGCTTCCGAAATTAATTATCTTGTTGAAATCATAATAAAGTTCAAGATTAAACATGCTTGTGCTTATTACGGGAAGACCAATATCAAAACCGATAATATTTATTGCACCTTTATCTTCTGTTGGGATGAACCTGTTCTGCTGGTGATCATAGGTACCAGCAGTTACGCCGGCGTTTTCATTATAATCTGCGGCATATGTTACCCCAAGTTCAAGATTGCTGATGATTGGTATAGGTGCGGCATCTGTAAACTGAAGCGGCTTAACATATCCGCGTATGCCAAAAACGCTTGCTTCACTAAGCCTGCTGTAGATGGACTCAAAACCGAATTTGCCGAAATCAATATCGAGCACAACACCGTTGCTGCGGTTATCAAAACCGATGTTGTTATTGTAGCGGTACATAATTGTACCATGCCCGATTGTGTACCAGTCAATTGCGCCGAGCTTGGCAAATACAGGATCGTTTTTCAACCCGTATCTAACATAGCGGATGATGCTGAGGTAATCTGCAAACTCGTTAAAGTTTTCCTTCCGGAGATTTCCTTCGGAATCAAAATCGAGTCTTAAATCCAGACCGACGCCAAAATTCATGAATGATATTTCAGGTCTGAAGCGGAAAGAATAATAAAGATCACCGTCAATCCAGTTTAAGCCCAAACCGCCGGCAATTTCTCCCTGCCCCGGGCGCGGAAAACCGTTGTACTGTGAGTAAGAATTAACGCTAAGAAATATTAACGCTATTATTACGAAAAGTTTTTTCATCTCACACATGAATTATTATTTATTAAATAAAATGATAAACAATTGATATGAAAAGCTACTTTAAATAAATCATCTTTTTGATTTGAAACAAATTACCTGTCTGCAATCTGCAGAATAAAATTCCGGACGGAAATGAAAATAGTGATTGATCAGGAGAAAAGTTAATGCTGTAATTCCCGGCAGAAAGTTCTTCGTCAATCAATACCTTTAGAATTTCTCCGCTAAGATTATATACAGATAATTTTACTTCTGTTTTTTCTTTAAGATAAAATGAAATTACGGTTGATGCATTAAAAGGATTGGGATAATTCTGATACAGATAAAAACCGGACTGCGCGATTTCATCTTCTCTAACCGATGTAGTATTCTGAATAAATAAAGTATCCTCAAAAGAATATGTGAAATTTCCATCGGTATCAATCTGCTTAAGCCTGTAATAATAAATTCCATCATTAAGAGAAGCTGTATCTTCAAAAGAATAATCATGCGGTGAGAAAATTGTTCCATGCCCGGGAACGAAGCCGATGCTTTGCCACAATCTTGATTCATCAGCGCGTTCAATATCAAAGCCATAGTTGTTAATTTCGGTTGCAGTGCCGAAGAGAAGAAGGACGGATGATTCGAGTTTATAGGCTTCAAAGTAAACAAGTTCAACGGGAAGTGTGAGAGAATCTTTTTGTGCAAATGCACTGCGGCAAAAAATGATGATAAGCAAAATGATTAATGTTTTCAGCAAGACTTTCCTTCCCTATCTCACTCGTGCAAGTTTTGAAACAACTTCCCTTGTTTCATTCCCCTTCTTTAAAATGATTTTGTAAAGATAAATGCCGTTACCGATTTCATCACCATCTTCATCTCTTCCGTTCCATTCAATTTTGTTCATATCAATATTTAATTCCGGTGATACTTTAACTATTTCTTTCAGAAGTCTGCCCGCAATAGAATATATTTTGATTTTTAATTCATCGGGAATTTGGGTAAGACGGAATGTAAAATTTGTTTTATCAGCAAAGGGATTCGGATAGTTATAAACTTCGAGAAGCTGTGTCTCATTTGAAACAAGAAAAGATTTCTGATAGCCGGGAGAAGTCTGGATTTGCCCGTTTACATCCTTGCCGAATATTCTCAGTGAGTATTCACCGCCAGGAAGTTTTGGTTTATAGTTGAAGGTGATTGTGCGGGTGGCGGAATCATGATCGATATTAAAATCAGAATAGTAGAGCTGCTGCTGGTTTAAATAAAATTCAACTGCTGTTGAATCGCTCACAGGGAACCATGCGGGATATTTGAAATCAATTTTTATATCGGGATTATCGGCGATATAATCGCCGTCAATAATATCTTTTCCATCAAATAAAACATTAATAGTTGCATCGGAAACTGAAGTAACAGTTGTATCGGCTATAACTGTAAACGGAAGCTCAAATATGTTGTTATCCTCAAACATTTCACCTATCGAGTTGGCAGCATCAATCGTGATTCGGAACGAAAAATTCCCTGTTCCGTCTGCTTGATTTGAAAAATATTCTGCTTTGAATTTTTTACTTTCCACCGGTGCCAGCGCTGATATGAGAGAATCAAAAATCACTATTGATGTGTTTCCGGGTTTTCTGATTTCGGCAATAACTATAAAATCATTTGCTGAATACTCACCGGCATTGAATACAGAGAAATCAAAGCTGATCTGTTCACCAGGAATTATTGAATCAGCACTTGCAGAAACAGCTTGGTAATTGGTTCCAAGCTCTGCAGGATTTTTATACTGCACGGATACTTCATTTAGTAAAGGTGAATCAGCCGTATCATTTTTTGCAAACTGAAATAATAACTGCAGGTTCGGATAATCAGATGAGTTTATTGAGGATAAATCAATAATTGAATCAGCAGGAGTATTAAAGACTAATGTATCAACGTTGTTATCTTTTTTAATTCCTAAAACGGAAATATTCATTTCTGAATTAGCGGGAAGATCATAATTCATTTTTAACTGCTGCCATTCAGCAGAAGGTCCGATAACAGAGCTTATAAATTCTCCATTATTCATCATACTTGAGAAGGCTGTATCAATCTGCACTCTTCCTTCATTCGGATTTGTAAATGCTTCGGGAACTGTTCCCGACACGGCGCCTTTCATACCAATTATTGCCCACGAACCTCTGAACGCGAGGCTGTCTATATAGATGCTTCCAAGCTCACGAATTTTATTTCGTAACGGAGCAGAGCTGACTCTTCCTTCATCTGATACAGCAATAGCAACAAGATAATCATTGGAAAGAGTATCAATGAAATTTATGTAATTGTTCACTGCTTCTGTTCCGCCGCCAAGGAGATCAAAAATTTTATAACCGGCAAACTCAAGATTATGTTTATTGAACAGGCAAACATGATGCCCGCGCAGTGTATTTTCAGGAATAAAGTTCTGGGAGTTTACACTTATCACTGCTGATCTGCCGTCATTAAATCCTGCTGAGATTGCTGTTAAAAGTTTTTCAGCAGCTGATAATTTTATTCCACCGCCGTTATAATTTACATTATTAGAAATTCCGGCTGAGAAGGTAAGACTATCATTCAGCAGATAATGTAATGGTTCATTAAGATATAAAGATTTACTGCTGCTGAAATTATCTTCGTTCAATATTTTTGTTCTTATCCAGTACCGTTTATTTGAAGGAAGCTGGTTTAATGAAACTCTTGTAAAGAAACTATCCGGTTCAACAGGAATGGAAGTGTAGTTTGCAAATGATTCATCTTCACTTAACTGCACTTCAATTGTTTCACTTGATGGTTTTTGAACGGGATTAAAAATTATAAGTTCACTATCAAGCTGGTTTTCATAGTTGTAAACAAGATTGGTCTTAATTTTTGTGCCTGATACAAAAAAAGAAATTGATGTTTCATTATTCTCTTCGGATAATTCTTCAACTAAATTTTCAGGATCAAGAATTACTTTAAGATGATGCTCACCTGCTGAATTCTTAACTGGTAATTTTATTAGAACATTTTCTTCAAGCAGAGGGAATTCAATCTTTTCTGTAAGCGAAAAGAATATTGAATCGCTGAACATATCTTCAACTTTAACAGTAATTGAATCACCTGTTATCAACCCATAATTAAAAACTGAAATGGTGATATCAATACTATCGAGATTATCGGTTGGAAACGCAGGAGAAAGTTCAACGCCTGAACCTGATATTGATAAATCAGCTTTGGATGGAAGCGGAAGGCTGATTACAGGATCACCAATTAAAGTATTGGTTAAGGTGAACAACTGATTCACTTCAGAACTTCCATAATTTGAAATCAATTCAAGCTTGGCTTTGTTAAGCGCCTCACTTACCTGAGTAACAGAATCCTTCAGAATATTTCTGTAAAAAATCTGCGGAACAGTAATAGAAGTACTCAGATAACCAAGAGAGGAATTTCCAATGTATGCAATTGCCTGTCCGGCAGGATCAGCAACAAACAACTGGGAAAAAGAAACAACATCAGGTTCAGCAAATCTTGCAGTTGAGCAGCCAAAATCAGTAATGAGCGGGCTCCTGTTCCTGTTGTTTTTTAATTGGGATGGATCGATGATTGAATTATCCCATGTCTGCGTTCCGCTGTGCCCAAGGTAAGAAATAAAAACTGACCCGCTGTTTACAGCATCCTGAAATTCTTTTGGTGTAACAGGACCAAAGTTGGTCTGCGGATTTATTGTTTTATAGAAGTGATGATTTATTCCCCCAAGCGGAGCGGGTGCGGTGTAGTTATTTATTATGTAATCATTTACTGATTTTAATATGTAAAGCTCGCTTTGGTTTGTTCCGTTTCCACCTGAAAAAAACAAAAATGTTTTATTCCATTCATCAAATTGATGTGTAAGATATGATGAATGTTTCTCCATATAATGCGCAAGCTCTTCTACATGATTGACCGGGAGTCTGCCAATTTTCATCTGCGGAATGTATGCGCCTGTTGAATCCCATGTAACAAACCAGTTATCACTTACTGAAGCGCCGAATGAAGGCACATAATTAAACGTTGGCTGCTCGCCGAGATAAATAGTTTTGTTGTGGTGATAATCGTATGTGGCAGCGCCTATAAGAAAAACATATTCGGGAAGCGGAGTCTGCCAGTAATTGTGAGTACTCTTCAAAAAATCTTTTATTGATTCGGGATTAAAGTACCCGTATGCGTATTCATCATAGATATCATCAACATCAATAACGGCTGTGCTTAAATTGTAAGAAGCAGAGATGAAGTTTGAATATTCTTCTGCTTTGGTTAAAAATCTTTTGTTTGTAATTATAAGATATTGAACAAGATTATCTGTGCTTCTCAGATTTTTGAATTTCTTCTTATAATAAATAAAAGGCTTCTGAATTTTGGCTTCACCGGCAATAACAAATTTATCTGCTGCGGAGATTGAATCAACAAAGATTATTTCGTCACTAATTTTTACTGCTGAATATTTTTTATACTGATTACCATATTTCCAGACTGAATATGAACTGCTGTTAAACCCGGTGATCTTTACATTATACTTTTTAATTTCATTAAGATGCGGGAAGAAAAATTTTAAGGAATCATTTACCGCATGGAGATAACGGGGATATTCAATTTCATACCAGTCAAGAATGCACGCATTTATTGAGGCATTAGTTGGATAAGAATTTACCTTTAAAGTGTTATTGCCGTTTATAAGAAAATCCGAATTTGAAATTCCGCTCAGAACTTTTTGCTGGTATTTATTTATATAACCGGAATCATAAGCTGTTGGATCTGAATTAATTTTTAGTGAAAGCAGATGCGCGTTCTGAGAAATGTTAGAAGCATAATCCTGGAGCTTTGTAAACAGTTTAACAGGCTTACCCGGAAAAACATCAGAAGCTGTGAAGGCAACATTCTTTGTACCTGTATTAAGATTGCCTTCCATCCATGTTTTATTGCCAACAAAGAAAGGCAATTCACGTTTAACCTGGTTCTGCATTGAATAATCAAACCAGTTATTTTTTTCAATGTGCACTATTTCGTAATAATAATTTAATGTATCATTTGATAGATCAACTGTTTCACCGGAAACTTTAACGCGCGAACCATCTTCCCCGCCCCATGTAAGCCAGTAAGCTGTTGTATCGGTATAGCGCCCGGTATATTCGTTGTATGGTTCATTCTCATCATTAACCTCGCGGTGCTTACCGCCCATGTTTGCAATGCCTGCAAATTCAATGAAATCATTTTCATCAAAAGAGCCGTCCTCTTCTCCTTCAACATAGATTGGAACCTGTTCTCCTTTATTTATCAGCTTAAATGATTTTGGATTTATGATTGAAGTGCTTACTCCAAATTCTTCCAGATCGTTTTTATACAACCTGAAAATGCCGTCCTTTGCAGTTCCTATTTTCAGATACTCTGCAGAGTAATCAATCCATGAATCAGTATCAGAAACTTCATACATAGGTTTCTGCTGAACTTTTGAGGCAAATTCACAATTAATTACAGCAGGATTTACTTCAGAAAGTTGTTGAGAGAATTGAACCAGCTTATCAAATTTTAATTCCAGTTTTAGTTGATTTATTTCTGTAGTGCTTCTTTTTTCATAATCATAAAAGATATTTTTAAGAGAAAGATGAAGGCAGTAATTATTTCCTATCCAAAGGAATCCTTTCACCTTATAAAATTTATCATCCGGTTTGCCTGCAAAATCAGTCTGAGTATAATTGAACCGATTATTTTTTCTATCATACAAAACAGCCGGATTAATTTCCGGAACAGCATTTATGTTATTACTGCCGGTAATTGTTAAATTAATCTGCGGATTGGAATTATAAGGAACGGCAATAAAAATTTCTTTTTGCGGAAGGATGAATTCACCGGGCTTTGATTCATCGAAGTAATTATCAAAAGTTATTACCTTGTTATGTTCACCTTCTGATATTTTATAATTTTCTTTTTGAAACTGCAGTTCAAATGAATATGAATTATCATTGAATGATTCCCGTGTAATTTTAACCCGGGAGTAAATGCTGATAATAATTATGGATGAAAGCAGCAGAGATTTAAACAAAAACATTTAGGTAGTATGGAATTATCTGATAGGGTAAATTATATATTAGGCATGAAAATAGCACCAGTAAATTATAAAATGCTTGTAAATATTATTAGAAAATCTATAGAGACGCGGGAAAGGCTTATCATTTATTATGCAAACTTTAACACGATTAACCTGATCAATAAAGACAATTATCTTAAAGAAGTATTTGATGATTCTCATTTTGTTCATCCCGATGGAACCGGAATATGGCTGGCATCAAAATTCTTGTACAAGCATGATATACAAAATTTTAACTGGACTGATAATGGATTAAAGTTTCTGAAAGAATGTGAATCAGAAGGATGGAAAATTTTTTTCCTGGGAGGCACTGACAAAATACTTAACAAAGCGGCTGATAATCTGCACAGGTTATTTCCCAACCTTAAGTTAGCAGGATATAAAAACGGATTTGATGATACAGAAAAAAGCGATTTGATTGATCAAATAAATTCTGCCGGACCGGATATTCTTTGGGTTGGCATGGGAACACCAAAACAGGAATTGTGGATTCATGAAAATAAATTAAAACTCAATTGCACTGTTATACAGGCAGTTGGTGATTTTTTTACTTTTCTTGCAGGAGAAAAGAAACGCGGACCGAATATTTTCCGTAAGCTTGGTTTTGAATGGATTGTCCGGGTAATTCATAACCCGGAGAGATATTTTATAAGATATTTTACCGGCATCCCAAAATTTCTTCTACTTGTTTTAAGAGAAAAGATTAAAACAGCAAAGCAAAGCTAACAGTTTATATTACAGGATACTTTCAAAAAGATTTTTATATCCATTAAGTGCATTAGAAAAGGAATATTTATTCAGATTATAAAGATTCACATTCCCCATCTTTTTTCTTTCTGATTCTGAAAGACTGCTGAATTTATTTATACTTTCACAGATTGAATTAACTGTATTATCAAAGAAGATTACTCCATCTTCATTTAATATTTCTTTAAACACCCCAATATTGCTCGCAAGAATTGGTTTTGAAAAAGCAGATGCCTCAAGCAGCACAGAGCCAAAAGCCTCAAAATCTGATGGATAAATAACTGCTGCAGCACCGGCTAATAATTTAGATTTATCATTATCACTAACATAGCCAAGCAGTTTTATTTTTTTGTTGGATTTGACGAATGAAATTAATTCTTCAGGTATATTCTTTTCTGAAATTGTTAAGTACAATTCAAAATTATTATTCTCAATTTTATTAAATGCTTTTATCAGCAAATCTATTCTTTTATTCTTTTCAACCCGCCCAAGATAAAGTAAATAGTTCCCCGCCCTTATATCCGCAGGTTGATTCTCATATTCAATGTAGTGCGGAATTACAGCTATTTTATCATTCTTAACTTTAAATTCTTTTTGCCAGAATTCTCTTTCATAATTTGTAAAACAAATGATCTTATCAACCCTTCTTAACAAGGATGGCAGAATAATTTTTTCATATACCTTTTTTATCAGGAAATATTTGTTAGTATGAAATGTAAAATGCGGTGTTAAAATTATCTTTGCCTTCTTTTTCAATGAAGAAAAAAGAATTGTAAAATCGGAATAGAATCGTCCGGCAAGATTAATACTAATAACATTATAATCATCTCTTAAATATTTAAATATACCGGGTGTAATATTATAAGGCGTAAATTGTTTCAGAAATGAAACTTCAAGTTCAGCATGTTTTGAATCAACTTTTTCAGTCTTATAATCAGTGCTTAAGATTTTATAATCGATATTAAGCTGCTTATAAATTTTTAATCTATCATGAACGAATTTCTCGAGTCCCCCGACAGAAGGATAAAAAGAACGTGTCAGTTCAAGTAGTCTCATAAGCAGTCTTTGATCTTTCTAAAACCTCATCAACTTTTGCAAGAATATTTTTATCTGATATTCCTGTTAAACAATAAGGCTCTTTATGAATGCACTTCCATTCACAACCAAAGCAATCCATACAATTAAAAAGATAATGAGCATTTTCCCCGGTGTAAGGGAAATACCTGTTATAACTTCCGCCGCCGATGTTTGCAATTAAAGGTACACCAAGTTTTAATGCCAGGTGTGAAAGTCCCGAATCATTACCGATGAATAATTTGGAATTGTAAATAAGATACGGAAGATGACTCAATTTTATTTTTCCTACCAGATTAAAAATATTCTGATTGCTATCTGTTTCAAATTCTGCATCTAACAATTTCCTTTCACTTTCAGAGCCTATTAATACTACCTTATGATTCAGTGAAAGTTTTCTGCACAGATTTATATATCGTTTAACACCTAATGATTTGATCATATCAGACGCAAATGGAGCAATTACTATATAATCTTTTTTGTTCAGAAATAAGTATTCATCTCTGCATTCTAAAATGATTCCCTGATGAGAATGTTTCATTTGGAAATTATTACCGGAGAGTCTCGAAATTAAAGCTTCATGTTTTTGGTATTCGTTAAAGATGTCCGGAAACAAAACAGATGAATACTTTCTGTCCATCGTTCTCTCAAAAATTTTTACAATACTTTTCCAGTTCGAAGCAAAACAGTAAACATTTCCTGCGCCGCTCAGCAATGCAAGTTCATCACTTGATATTCCCCTTGCAGATGTGAGGTTGTAACAATCACTGCAATTTAAATCATTAAGCTTCTTTAAGATTTTATATTTATAAAAGTAAGAGTATTTGTATTTCTTTTTATCTAATGGGATAATCTGTATTGATGGTTTATCAAAACTGAATAATGAAGAGTATTGTTCATCGATTAAAAAATAGATTTTATCAGCATTATACTTTTCAAAATTTTCAATTACCGCTGATGATATAATTACATCACCAAGGGTTCCTGTGTTAATAATGAGAAGTGAATTGGTGGTTTCTATTTTCTTACTGAGTAAGCTGAATAACAGAGAAAAGAAATTGAAGCTTATAAAGGCAAGAATGTTATTTAAACCTATGAGTAAATTGGGTCTCACTTAGATTCCCGTTTTTGGCTTATATATCCAGGGAAAAATTCTCTGTCAATAATCGGAACGTTTCCGTTTCTATAAAAAAGCTGAATTGATTTATCAATTACATTTCTTTTTTTAAGAGCCTTAAAAATCTTAAATAATGAAACGAACAGAGCCCGGCAAAAACTCGTCAGATAGTTATATCTTACAGCAATAATAAGCCTGTTGAGCAACCATTTGGAAAAATATAAAATTGAATACCTCATCTGAAAATATTGAAACAGAATAATAGAATAACTTATGAAGTAATGATAAAACCTGTAACCGGATTTAAATGGATCCTCCGCTTTCATGCCTCTTGATAAAAGAGATTGATTATGTACAACATGCACATCCTGCAAATACATTATTCTGAATCCGCGATTATAACACCTTATACTGTAATCAAGTTCATGATAATAAATGAATATCAGCTCATTAAAAAATCCAACTGTATCTATCAGTTCTTTTTTAATCAGTGCACCGCAGCCGTTAAAAAAATACGGATTCAGCAAGTAGTCTTCTGTTTCAGATTTTTGCATTCTTGTATTAAAAATATTGAAAGCAGCTATTCCTAATTCCGGATTATCCTGAAATGCTCTTATTCCCCTTTGCAATGTGTTGTTTTCAGGATAGGAATCATCATCCAAAACTAAAATATATTCACCATTCGCTGCTTTAAATCCTTCATTCCAACCTGCAATTCCTATATTCCTGTTTAATTGAATCAGCTTTACTGCCGGAAATTCTTTCTTCACCATCTCCGCTGTTCCATCGGTTGAAGCATTATCTACAACTATGATTTCAAGGTTTTTATAGTCCTGTCCGGTTACTTTAAGAAGCGAATTCCGTAAATCATTATTACGGTTATGTGAAAGAATATTTACTGTAACCAGCGGCTCCATATACAAATGAACGTTTTTAATTTAGATGATTCCAGTTTTTTCCATCGAAGTAGATTAAAGAATAATCGGTTTTGAATTTTTCCGGCAGCTTTACAGTTAATGATTTGTAGGTTCTTTTTCTTTCAAGTTCACTCTCAACCAACCTGATTGGAACAAGATCGGTATTGTTGATGTTCTGGAAACTAAATTCCAGAAACGTTTTATCCAAAACAGTTTTTAGGACTATATTATCATCATCCAATGAACATGCTATTTTCGTATCTTCAAGTGCATCAAGGTTTGAAGTGAATGAACGGAAACCAATTGATGAAATATTAAGGTTAAAACAACCGAACTCATTGTTCCGGAAGAAATATAATTGATAAGGCACAAGAATGTTATTTGTGCATGCAACAACATAGATTGGTCTACCTGAATTTTCCAGAAGTTTACTCAACTCTTCAGTCTTTTTCTTTTCAATGTTTAAAAATTTTAAATCGTTATTAAAATTAATAAGTATGCTGGTAAAGTTTATGAAAATGATAAATGAAAATATCAGCATCGCTTTTGAAAATCTGCAGAACAGAAAAAATGCTGCAATATAAAACCAATAAACCTGGATTGAATTTATCCTGTTCTGTCCTGATGCTAAAAGTCTGGGATAAAAGATTATCAGCAATACTATAATTGTTAATAAAACAATCTTAACATTAATTTTATATCGTTTTAATAAAAGCGCCGCAGGAATCAATAATAAAACAGCTAATACAAGTGCTATTGTTTTGTGTAATATAAAGAAAGAATGAAGCTGAGCACCAATAATCGGATTGATTATGTAGGATATTATGCCGATTAATGCAAATGGTTTCTTCCTGACTACTTCCCAGATACCGATAAAAATATCAGATAAGATAAAATAATTTACCGCAGAAAATACAATCGTTAAGAAGAGTGCCGCTAATGAAACGTATAATATTCTTTTATATCTAGCAGATGTTAATTTTTGTTTAAATATCAGTATTAATGCAATTACCAAAAGCGGCAGATGAAGGCCTTGCTGTTTGGAAAGAATTGAAAGCACATAGAATCCGAAATAACCGGTAAGATAAATATTTTTATTTTTCTCAGAAGTTAGATACGCAAATACAGCATAGATAGATGCACTATAAAATAATGTACTAAGTAATTCGGTGCGGTTTGAAATCCAGATTATTGAGATTAAATGATCCGGGTATAAAGAAAAAGCAGCAGCAGCCAAAACCAGAATAGAATTACGAACGTTTAACTTTAAATAATTTTTTAACCTCAATATTGTGAAGAAAAATATTGATACATACATTAAATGGAGCAATAAAGATGTAATCTTCATTCCGGATGAGCTGATATTCCATACCAGAAAATCCAGCCAAAAAGAGAAGTACGAAAGAGGCCTGACAAAAAGGAAATATTCTTCCGCAGGATTAAGTGAAATTGGTGACGAAGGATCCTGACTAATTTTTGCAAAGATGTAATAATCATCAGTTAAAAATGATGGGTGAAGAGATATTGCAGGAATGAAAACGATAAGATTTATCAGAATCAATACAAGGAGGTAAGGATATATTTTTTTTCCGTTCAAAATGTATTCACCCGGATGAAAATCTGATTCAAAAATTCTGTTAAATTCATTTTATAATCTCTCATAAACTTTCAAACTATTTGCAACAACCTGATCCATATTATAATACTGGTATTCTGCAAGTCTGCCGCAGAAAATTACATTTTTTATTCCGGCGGCTTCTTCACGGTATTTTATAAATAATTTTTTGTTTTCAGAAGTTGGTATCGGATAATATTCTTCCCCGTTCTGCTGCGGGTACTCTTTTGATATTGTTGTGCTGCTGCTTTTTTGATTGTTAAGTTTTTTATGTTCAACAACTCTTGTAAATGCATGGCTGTCACAATAGTTTATCTGTGCTGCTTCCTGGTAATGCTCAACTGCATGATTTTCAAATTCAAAACGGATTGATCTGTACGGGAGTCTGCCGAAAGTGTAATCAAAAAAATAATCAATTGGTCCGGTGTAAATCATTTTATTGAACTTTACATCCTGAACAATCTTTTTATAATCAGTATCCAGGATTATCTCAATATTACGGTGTGATAAAATTTTCTCAAACATTTTTGTGTAACCATGTTTAGGCATAAACTGATATTTATCTGTAAAGTACCTGCAATCATCATTTGTGCGTATTGGAATTCTGCCGCACACGGAAGCTGCTAATTCTTTTGGTTCCAGGTTCCATTGTTTAATTGTAAATGATTTGAAGAACTTTTCGAATAAATCGTATCCAGCTTGGTTAACAATTACATCTTCAGAATTTAAAACAGGAAACCTGTTCTCCGATACTTTTTTGTAATAAGCTGCAGTATCAATTTCGTTTTGCAGGTTCAAGCCGTAAAGTTTGTTAAGTGTAATTCTATTTACAGGGAATGGGTATAATCCTCCGTTAGTTTTTGCAAGAACTTTATGTTCGTATGGAAACCATTCAGTGAATTCGGAGAGATATTCAAAAATCTTTTTGCTGTTGGTATGAAAGATATGCGGACCGTAACGATGAACAAGTATTCCGAATTCATCATATTCATCATAAGCATTGCCGGCAATATGATTTCTCTTTTCAACGATCAGTATTTTTTTATGCTGCTGCGAGGCAAGCCGTTCTGCAATTACGCTTCCGGCAAACCCGGCACCAACAATTAAATAATCGTACTGCAGTTCAACCTCATTATTTATTGTTCAGAAATTAATTTTTTAATCATTTTTGATCGCATCAGATTAACAACAAATGCAACAGCAGCGGATGTTACAAATAATTCAGTTATCAATAAGGTAATTGATGTTCCTATATGCTTATAAACGGGAACGAGAAATATTGAAAGTACAAGACTGATAGCAGCAGCCGCAATAATTATTTTCATGAATGCTTCTTTGTAACCAAGATTTAACATCGTTTGTATGCCGGAAAGATTAATCAAAAAAATTATAAATGGCAGAAAGGAAATAATTCTCAGCACCGGAATTGAAGCTTTATAATTTTCTCCCGCAGCCAGATAAATAATTTCATCAGCATAAATAAAGATTAAAATACATGCAATTAAGATTACAGCACCCCCTGATTTCAGAACTTTACGGAGCAGATTTACCCCATCAGTAAAAGATGAATTAAATAATTCTGCAAGACGCGGATAGATGGTTTGGGTTACGGGGTAACATAAATTGGTAACAGCAAGTCTGATCTTATCTGCTGCGGCATAGTACCCTACATAAACATCACCGGCTAAAAATCCCAACAGCAAAACATTTGTTGAAGTATATAAATTAATTGATACAGTGGAGATGAACAGGTGTAAGCTATCTTTAAATTGAAAACGCAATGCAGTTAACCCGGGAAATTTATATTTCAATTTAAATTTTGAGACGGCAATATATAATCCTGCCGCACCTGTAAGTACTAATGAAATTCCATTTATAAAAATCAATAAAGGCAGATCATCTGCCTGCTTAATGAATAGAAAGATTAAAATAACCGCGGCAGCACGTATTGAAACAGAGATAAGAGATATGTAGTGCATTGCCTGCATTCCGAAAAAGAACCATGCCGGGAAAAGCATCTCCCCAAACACAGCGATAAAGCTAAGAAGATAAATTTCTTTTTGTATAAAAAATTTTGGAATTGAAAAAACCAGCGCAGAAAAAATTATAACACTGATTACAAAAAAAATAATTTTGAGAGACAGCACCACGCTGAAAATTCCATTAATCTTTTCTTTATCATCTTTATTAATTGATATATCTCTTGGTGCAGTGAAATTGAAACCGAAATCAATAAGTATATGAAAGTACGCCGCAAATGCCGCAGCAAAATTCATCAAGCCGTAATTCCCAGCGCCTAAAATTCTTAACAGATAAGGAAATGTAATAAGCGGAAAGATGTAGCCGGATATCTGGTATATGCTTAATGAGGAAAAATTCCTTAATAATATTTTATTGCTGTTTAACATTCAGCGCTGTACACCAGCAGATTACAAATAAATTTAAATTAGTTAGTTGGATGAATTTCTATTTTTTTGCCAGCCAGGCTTCCGGATTTTGATTGTTCCTCGCGTTCCAGATTTCAAAGTGTAAAATATAACCTTCAAGACTTTCATTCACCTTTGCAATCACGCTACCCATTTTCACCCTGTCACCTTCGTTCACAAATATTTCAGAAAGATGGCTGTAAACAGTCCTGTAATCATCTTTATGAGTTATTATTATTACGCTGCCGTACCCGGGAATCCAATCTATTGCGGAGACAACGCCTTCCGCCACTGCCATAACTGATTGATCTTTAGATGTTAAAATATCAACGCCATAGTTTAGCGTAACAGTATTTAGTTTTGAGTTTTTATTTTCCCCGAATTTCCTTATAATTTTTCCGCCGGCAATGGGCCAGTTTAATCTTCCTTTAAGTGCAGCAAATGATGAGAATCCTGAAGTTGAAAGATCAATATCGTATTCAACTGATGAGATTGTTTTACTTTCAGTTTTAGTTACAGGCGGCGGAGTTGTTTTGGAAATTCTCTCTTTTTCAATCCTCTCCTTTTCCAAACGTGCAAGGCGTTCAGCTTCTTCCTTCTTTTTGCGCTCGGCTTCTTCAATTAATCTGGTGATAAGGTTTTTAATTTTTAATTCAGCATCTTTTTTTGCGTTTAGCTCTTTTCTCAATGCTGATTCATCATTCCGTATTTTGTTTAGGATTTGTTTACTCTCATCAAGCTTTGCCTGAAGTTTTTTCTCCTCCTCAAGTTTTTCTTTTGCAAGAAGTGATTTTATTTTTTTCTCCTCCTCAAGTCTTTTTTTAGCAGCAATAAGTTTATCTTTATTCAGCTCAAGTTTTTTAAGATCATTCTCCCTGCTTTCGGAAAATTTCTGAAGATACTTATAACGAAGCACCGCTTGTTCCACCGATTCTGCATCTAATAATCCTGCAAATTCACTAATCTTTCCATTCTTATAAATTGCCTTAATATAGCGTGCATAATTTTCCTGCAGTAATTTTATTTCTTCTTCAAAAGATAAAATCTCCTGTGAACTTCTGGCAATTTCTTTTTCCTTTTGCTTTTCCTCTTCACGCAGATTATTAATTATTTTATTCAGCAAAAAGTTTTGCCTGTTAAAATTCTCCAATACTGAATATGATTCTTTTTCCTTCCGGGTTTTAACATTTATCTCAGCTTCAAGCGCAGTTATTTCATTTTTTAAATCGGATAGTTCTGATTGTTTTAATTGAATCTGATCCTTTTCCTGTGAAATTAATTCAATTGAAAAAAGAGACAGAAAGATGAGGATAAAATGAATTATAAATCCGCGGGAATTAACTGTGAAGTTCTGTTCTTTATTTTTAATTCTTGTTAGATGAATCAAATTTTTTCAGTGGTTATTGTCTACCATTTTATAACTTCAGCATCAGCGGGAAATTTAAAATCAATGAAGATATCATTTTTATTTGCCCTGATATTTCTGTAATCAATCGTAACAAGCTGGTTATCTGCTTTGTTTCTTATTTCAATATGATTCGGAACGGCAACACCCTCAAGTATGGTAAACTTAGAATATTTTCCTTCCAGCAGTTCCCGCGATTCAAGTTTGAGAAGATACTCTGTAATTCCAAGTTCACGCACATCAACCTTGTAAGTTGTACTCATTCCATTCAATGAATCTTTATATGTAAGAATATAATGATCATAAATTACTTCATACTCCGAAGGTGGTGTGTAAAGTTTATCAGTCAGATTTACTGATCCGACAAACGCATCAAGCAAATCATTGAATGAAAGATTTACTTTAAATATTTCCTGCAAAACTTCATCGTTCACATTTCCCTGGTAAACTGTATTTTGAAGAACATCATAAAAAGAAAATTTATCATTTGTAACAAGAGCCTGCGCAAGTTCAATTCCGAAAGGGCCCATTATTGTTAAGTATATTGAATCGGGTTTTGAAACAACAATTCTGAAGGAAGCGCTGTTATTTAACCTGCTGCTTCTTATTGAAATTGTGCCTGTACCTTCAAATGTTTTAATGCGCCGACGGTTTGCTTCAAGTTTGTTTATCAATCTTTCGGAAGGAAGAATTTCAATTTCTTCTGTTGGTTTGGAAGGAACGCAGCCATCAATAACTGCAAGTGAAGAAATAATTACTATGAATAAAAGAATATTCTTAAGAGAAATATTTATTAAAGAATACTTTTTCAAAGTTCACCTTTTTCAATTTTTAATTTAAGTTTATCATTTGATGAATCAATCTCAAATGATTTTTGCCAGTGCTTCATCGCTTCATTTTTCTCATTCAACATATAAAAAATATCTCCAAGATGCTCATGCATAACGGCGCTGTCTCCGCCGGCATCAATTGCTTTCTGAATATATTCCTTTGCTTTTTCGTAGTTACCGAGTTTAAAGTAAACCCAGCCGATCGTATCAAGATAGGATGAATTCAGTGAATCTTTTTCAACAGCAATTTTTACCATTGATAAAGCACGATCAAGCTGAATCCCCCTTTCAGACAATGAATAAGCATAATTATTATTCACAAGCGCATTCATTGAATCTATAGTAAGTGCTTTTTCATAAACACTATCGCACTCGTTCCACATTTCCATTGCATCATAAATTAAACCGAGAGTGCCGAGAAGATTAACATCATCAGGCTGAATTTCAAGTGCGCGCTTTAAATAGATTATTGCTTCTTCATTTTCTTTTAATTGATTTAATACAAATCCGTATGCGGAAAGCGCAGTAATATCTGTTCCGTTAAGATCAACAGCTTTCTTCAAATAATTTTTTGCTTCAGCATTCTTTTGATTCTGCGAAAGTGATAAACCAAGAATCAGATTAATTGCAAAGTTATCAGGAAATGATTGAACAGCTTCCTTCAAAACTTTTTCAGCCTCATCATAACGTGCATTATCAAAATACAAGCCGCCTAATCTTACCCATGCATCAGAGTTCCAGCTTGCCAGGCTGGTAACGATGCTGAAATTTTCTATCGCAGTTGAATCATCTCCTTCTGTTAAAGCAATTGCGCCGAGATAAATTTTAATCTGCCAATCAGTTGTATCCTTATCCATCTTTGTAAAAAAATCTTTAGCAATCGGGAGAAGTGTACTGTCTTTTAATGCCTGGCTGAAATATGAAGCGCCGATTCTAATTTTTATTTCCAGCGGAATTCCCGGCTGATCAAGAATGTAAGCATACTGCTTTGATGCTTCGCTCCATTTTCCCTGCTGAATAAAAACCTGAGCTTTCTTTTCACGTGCATCTAGATCATCAGGGTTGAATTCAATTATCTCATTTAAAATTTCAAGCGCTTTATCATATTTTTTATTTCTTGTATAAAAATCAGCAAGAAGTTTTTGCAAAGATTCATTTGCAGGATCAAGGTGAATAAGTTCCTGAAGATTATCTGCTGCTTCATCTGTATTGCCAATTTGTTCATTTAATTCCGCAAGCCGCAGAAGTACATTCCACTCTGGTCCGGCCATTTCAATTATTTTATTATAAAGCTCCCTTGCCTGAAGCGGTTTTGTGTTTTCATATATGAGCGCAAGCTGATAATATGCACTGATACGGGATGAATCAAGTGAGATGATTTTTTCAAGTACAACTGCTGCGGAATCATTCTGATATGCGGAGGAAAAAATATCAGCCAGCAGATCAAGATAATCAGTATTCTCCGGCATCATTTCTATTGCTTTTTGAGAATGCTGCAGTGCAAGCGGAATCTTATTAAGCTTAAAGTAATTTTTAGCAAGTGCATAATAAATTCCAGAACTCGTATCGAGCCTGAGTGCATCCTGGTATTCAAGAATTGCAGCGGCATAATCTCCTTTAGCTTCCAAAGCTGAACCTGTAATAAAGTGATCCATCGCTTCACGCTTAGGATCAGAAAACATATCTCTGTAACTGCTGCCGCTTTCATCTGCAGAAATTATTTTCTGCTGAGATGAACAGGAAGATAGTGCAAAAAGCAGCGGAAGTATAAACAATATTCCCGGCAGCAAATTAAAATTTTTAAAAGATAAGATGTGTTTCATATTCTGTATTAACAGGTATTAAGTAATATATAAATCAGAGTTAAGGTTCATCCGCAATCGTGATCTATATTTTTATTGTTTTGATATAAAGGATAAGTTCATTTTCTTGCGTACAAATATAGTAAAGTCTATCTTTGTAAAAAGAATCAAAAAGTGAGGTATGGAAGTTTTTGATCTCGGTCTTGCCGTTGTGTGGGAGTATGATGATGATTTTGTTGAGCTGATTGAAACTTCATTACACAAGGCGGGAATAACCACTTTTGTAATCGGATATCATAATATTTTTGAAGTAATTGATAAAGTATCAAACCGGAAACTTGCCTTTAACTTTTACCTTGACCGAGCGTGGGATGTTGATGAGAATTTTGAAACGCTCGGTAAAATCCTACACAGAAGAAGAACCGTAATTTTTAATCCGTACAAAAAAGTTCTGCATGCAATTGATAAAGCAAGCATGCATCTTGAGTTTATGTCATCCGGACTTGATGTGCCGTACTCAATAATAATTCCACCACATACTGAAGCAGAAGATATTTTTCTTTCAGTTGAAGATCTTTCAATTCTTGGCAGGCCATTTATAATTAAACCATGCAACACAACCGGCGGCGGAGTTGGAGTAGTAACAGGTGCAGAAACATTAATTGAAGTTCTAAATGAACGTACAATGAATTCCGATGATAAGTACATTCTGCAGGAAAAAATTTATCCACAAATACTTGATAATAAACGTGCATGGTTCAGATCATTCTGGGCATTCGGAAAACCAATTCCAGTTTGGTGGGATGATCAAACTCATCTGTATAATATTTTAACTCCTGAAGAAATCTCAAGATATAATCTGAAAAAACTTTTCCGTGTTACTACCACAATTGCAAAGATTACGGAACTCGATTTCTTTTCTACAGAAATTGTAGCTGCTGCCAATAATAAAATTGTAGCAATTGATTATGTTAATGATCAATGCGATATGCGTTTAAAATCAAAACATATTGATGGAGTGCCTGATGAAATTGTTAAACAGATTATTAATAATCTTATACGCACAATATTAAGAATGAAAAGAGCACAGCAGAAAAATCAGCATGTCAATTAAATGAAATGAGGAGAAGTAATATTTATATAATTTCTGCAATATTACTGCTGATTGCCGCGTTTGCAGCTTATCATTATATCTTCAGTATTTATGAAGTAATATTTTCCGTGCATCCGAAAGAACTATACGCGGATAATCAATCCACTGTTACAATATCTGTTGTTCCGCTCAACGCATTTGGATGGGAAGCCCCGTTGAGAAATTCTCCCGCAAAGTTTGAGATAACAGAAGGAACGGATCTTGTTGAAATATTTTCACTTGATGAAAAAAACGGGATAATGATTCTTAAAGCAAAAAATAAAACCGGCAGAGTTGCTGTGCTTATAAAATCAAAAAATGCGCTGCTTCCATCAGCAGTTGAAATTGAAATACTGCCGAATGTTGCATCATTATAAAATTATAATGGAATTTATTTGAATAATTCTTTTTATTTTTCTTTTAAAACTTATAAGGTTGAGGGAATGATGAAAAAAGCTTACTACTTTTTATTTATACTTGCAGCTTTTTCCGTTTCAACTTTTGCACAGGGTACTGCCGGTGAAGGCGCTAAATATGAATACCGCTCCCTGGTTGATATGCCCACTGCCGGAATTCTTGAAAAAGGATTTGTTGGAACAACCACAGATATTCTTCCGGCAGGAGTTGTAATTGCACGGCTTGAAGTGGGAGTTTTTGATAATGTAAGCTTTGGAATTTCTTACGGCGGCGCAAATATTATTGGAGCCGGTTCACCTGATTGGTACAAACTTCCCGGAGTTAATATCCGCTTCAGGCTGTTTGATGAATCAGTCAGCATGCCCGCAATCTCAATGGGATTTGATTCACAGGGAAAGGGAGTTTATTTTGATTCAACCTCCCGGTACGCAATTAAATCACCCGGATTTTATGCCGCAGTAAGTAAAAATTTTCAGTTTCTCGGTTTTCTTAGTCTTCACGGCACAGTTAATTATAGTCTTGAAACAAAAGACGGAGATAATTTTATAAATCTTAGTGCAGGATTCGAAAAAACAATAGGCAATAATTTTTCTTTGATTGCAGAATATGATTTTGCTTTTAATGATAATACAACAAATGTATACGGAAATGGAAACGGGTATTTAAATCTTGGAGTAAGATGGGCAATGGGAGATGGTTTTACGCTCGGCTTTGATCTCCGTGATCTTCTGGATAATAAAAAATGGAATCCATCAACGGCAGACAGAGCTTTGAAAATTGAATACATTAAGAGTATTTTTTAAGAACACCTCTTTTGTACAAAATTTTACACAACTCTTTCTACTATTATATACAAAACCATCTCTTAAACCAGTCCCTGTTGAAATTTTTGTTCCTTTTATTAGGCTCAATTTTTGCAGATATTAAGATAGTTTTTGGAGGAAAAAATGAAAAAGTTTTATAGAATTGGTTTTTTAATCCTGTTAGCCGGAATTTTCTTCAGCGGATGCTATACACAAGTTGCCATGCGTGATTATGACCGTGAACGATACGGCAGCAAACAGGATGAAGAATATGAAACGTATGAATCAGAAAATGATACTGATTACTACGCCGAAGATTATGATACTAATGAAGAATATTATGAAGAAGATGGAGTAACAATTAATAATTATTACTACGGTTATCCAGGTTACAGAAGATATTTCTGGAGTTACTACCCATCAATATCAATCGGTGTTTATTGGGGAAGCTATTTTTACGATCCGTTTTATTATGGATCATTCTACTATGATCCGTTCTACTATAATTACTGGTGCGTACCAATTTACTACAGCTATTATCCTTTCTACAGATTCCATGATTATTACTGGGGATATTATCCCGGTTATTACCGTGGTTATTACGGAGGATATGCAAGCATTTATAAAGAACGATCAAATGATATGTACCGTGTAAGAAATTCCGGATTGAGAAACGGAATAACCAGCAGAAACGGAATAACCGGAAGAAATACAGGTTCATTAAACCGTACAACATTAACAAGGGATGATAATGGAAGAATTTCTACACGGGACAGGAACACAGAAAAAGAAATTATCAAACGCGGCTCCCGCGATGATGAAAAGATTACAAGAAGAGGTTTGGATTCACGCGGAGGTAGTGAAAATAAAAACGTAGTGAGAGAAAAAAATTCCAGGGATACTAAGAAAATAGCTCCCAATGAAAATACAAGGAGGAAAGCTCCTGAATATATTGAGAGAAGAAATAAGACTGAAAGAGAATCAATCAGAAAAGAAAGCGGTGATAAAGAGAAAAGAAATACAAATCCGAAAAAATTTGTACCAAGAAAAAACGATTCTCCTAAAAAATATACTCCGCCAAAGAAGAATGATGCTCCAAAAAATTATACTCCTCCAAAGCGGAACAGTACTCCGCCGCAGAGAACTTATTCTCCGCCGAAAAATTCAACACCGCAGAGAAGCACTACTCCTCCAAGATCATCCGGAAATACCAGAGGAGGAAGTAATGATTCAGGAAGAAGGACAAGGTAATAAGACATGAAAAAATATTTTTTAATTGCTGGTTTATTTTTCATCCTGATTTCATTTACAGGATGTTATACCGTAATCTGGAGTCCGGAGATGGACTTTCCTACTGAAGAAACATATCAGGAAGAATATTATGATGATAATTATTATCCTGATTTTTACTACGGTTCATATGGATATTATTATCAGTACCCATGGTGGCTTTCAATTGCTCCTCCAACTACTTCATCTTCTGTAAGGAATGAGCGGGATGAAAACAGCACAATGAAGAAAATTAGAAACAGTGACGGCTCACGTAATTCCGGTTCACGCAATACAGGTTCACGTGAACAGATAATAAATACTCCTCCTGTTACACAGAGCGGAAGTAAATCTTCAGGCAGTTCTACTTCCAAAGATAATTCAAAAACAGAAGTGAGAAACTCAGGCAGCAGTTCAAATTCAGGTTCTGATTCAGGATCACGCAGTTCGAGTTCAGGTGATTCTAACAATACAAGAAATAGTAACGGCGAAAGAAACAACGGGGGAAGAAGATAATGAAAAGATTATTCTCAACTTATTCCATAATCGTTTTATTCTTTTTAATTGCATTGATCCCATTTTCTGCTCAGGCTCAAAATATTAATGATGCACTCCGGTTAAGTATGCTCGGTTTAGGTTCAAATGCACGCGCACTTGGAATGGGAAACAGCTTTATAAGCCTAAGTGATGATGCATCAGCTTCATTCTTTAATCCTGCCGGATTTGGTTTATTAAAAAGATTGGAATTCTCCGGCGGTTTAAGTTATAACCGCTTTGGAAATGAAACTCAATTTTTTGGTGAAACGAGTGATTACTCAAGCAGCAAAACAAGATTAGACCGGATCAGTTTTGCATTTCCGTTTCCAACAGTAAGAGGAAGCCTTGTGTTCGGGCTTTCATATCATAACACAAAAGATCTGACAAGTACAGTAGATTTTTCAGGCTTTAATAATTCAAATAATTCACTCATTCAGGATTTGAATGTAGACGGTACAATTCCTTATGATCTTTTCCTAACTGATGAAGATTATAATACACCAATTAACGGAAGGTTAAGACAATCAGGCAACATACTTGCATCCGGCGGAATTAATAACTGGACATTCTCCGGTGCAATTGAGGTATACAAAAACGTATATGTTGGCGGAAACTTAAATATCATTTCAGGTGATTTTAAATCAAATAACGATTACTGGGAAACAGATGTTCAGAATATTTACCAGGGAGAAACTGCAGCCGGTGAACCAAGTACTGTTGATTTCCAGGAATTTTATCTTAACAGAATTTTAAACTGGGATATCTCAGGCTGGAACGCAAAAATCGGTTTGCTCTATCAGCTCCAGAATAACGCACGTTTTGGTATTACTGTTCAATTCCCAAAATCATTTTCTATAAAAGAAAAATTTGAAGTAGACGGCTCAAGCACGTTTGCAGACAGAGTTGTATATCTTGACCGGGATCAATATGCAGATAAAGTACAATATGATATAATATCTCCTTTCGAACTTGGCGCAGGATTTTCTGTTAACCTGATGGGGTTGATTGTATCAGCAGAAGGAACATTAATTGATTATACACAGATTGAATTTGATGACCCCGAAGGTTTAAGCGAACAGTACATAGCAGGAATTAATAAGAATATTAAAGATAATCTGACTACCGTTCTCAATTACAATCTCGGAGTTGAATACACAATTCCAAATATTGGATTGAGACTGCGCGGCGGATTTTTTGTACAGCCGTCTGCGTATAAGGATGATCCCGCTGATTTTGATAAGAAATATCTTACTGCTGGAATCGGATTTTTAACGGAAGGAACTATTGGAATTGATCTTGGTTTTGCCCACGGATGGTGGAAAGATATAGGTGATAATTACGGTTCAAACATTTCACGAACATTCCAGGATATAAGATTTAACAAGGTGATATTAACTACCACGTATAGGTTCTAAGCTCTCCTTCTTATTGATTTATTAAACATTGCGCTATAAATTTTATAGCGCATATTTATTTTAAATAAGCTGCTTAAAAAATTTTCAACTCTTCTAAAGATAAAAGGGATAAGGAGGTTTTATTAAAGGTGTAATTAACAGAATAGAAAGCAAAGATTTTTATGTAATCAGGCAGGATACTAATGAAATTATAAGATGTTCTCTCCGCGGAAAATTCAAAAAAGAGTTTAACCTGAAAAAAGATAAACTTTTCTTAACAGATATTGCAGTAGTTGGTGATACAGTTGAATTTGAGATTAATAAAGACGGCACAGGAGTAATTTATAAAATTGAGGAAAGAAAAAATTATCTTTCGCGCAAAGCTCCCCGCATAAAAGGTGCAAGCCGCCGCGGTGAGCGGCTTGAGCAGGTTATAGCTTCAAACCTGGATCAACTATTTATTGTTAGCAGTACTGCAAATCCATCTTTTAATAATAAAACGATTGATAGATTTATTACAGCCGGTGAAAGTTCACGAATAAATGTAAAAATTATTCTGAATAAAATTGATATTAAAGGAACAGAGTTCATTGAAGATTGGGCAAATCTTTACCATGAAATTGGTTATGAAGTTTTTTTAACCAGCGCTGTTACAGGTGAAGGAATTGATGAACTTAAAAAATCTTTAACAGGAAAAATAAGTTTGTTCTGGGGACATTCAGGGGTTGGCAAATCTTCCCTGCTAAACAAATTGTTTCCTCAACTTAATCTTGAAACCGGAGTTATAAGTTCATTTACTGATAAAGGTACACACACAACCGTAACCAGCATAATGCTTGAAGTTGAAAAAGGTACATTCATTATTGATACTCCGGGTGTTCGTGAGATTGATCCTTACGGAATAAGAAAAGAGGATTTAGGCCATTATTTTACAGAGTTTGCGGAATTTATCAACAATTGCAAATTCAGCACATGCACGCATCATCATGAACCTGGCTGTGCTGTAATAAAAGCAGTAGAAAATCATAAAATTTCTTATGAACGTTATGAAAGCTACCTGAGAATTCTTGATACGATAGAAGAGGATATAATTTTTTAGCAGTTCAGAATCAGAAATATAATGTGAGTTTATTCAATAAATTGGAAACTCTTCAGTTATAAATTATATTTGTTCTTCAAAAATAATGATTTAGATGGAAGACTTTATTTCAATTTCGGTGAGCTCTTTCATTCACTTTCTCTCCGGAAAAGAAGACCAAATACAACAGATTGGCGCAGATGAAATATTAATTAGTTTTGCAGTTCAATTAAATGATTTTTCATATCCGGAAAAATTAAATTCCCTTTTATCCACTGATTCAATCGATTTCTTTTTTGAACATCCTTCAGAAAATTTCTCCTTTGCCGGATTGAATGCAGCGCTTCAGATTTCACACAACGGAAGCAACAGGTTTTCTGCTGAGCAAAAAATTAATGAATGGCAAAATAAGTTTGTTCACAACCGGGAAGTTATTTCATCGGGTAAAATTCCGCTCTTTGTTGGCGGAATGAAATTCACCCATAATGATAACTCCGAAATGTGGAAAAATTTTGATGACGCGTTCTGGTTTGTTCCTGAAATATTATTTCTTAATAAGAATGAAGAAATTTATCTCATTTACAATTTCATTCTGAAAAAAAAGGGTGAAAGAGAGATTTATCATGAGCGTTACAAAATTGCACTTATAGATTTTTTTTCAAAAGATTTCAGAACCAGGAAGGATATACTGCCTGGAATAGAAATTATTGAGAATGAAAAAACCGGCTGGATAAAACTTGTTGATGAATCATTAACTGCAATACATGATAATCAATTTAAGAAAGTAGTTCTATCAAGATATATAAAATCAAAGTTATCTGATAAACCTTCATTTAAAATTTTAATTAATAATTTAAAAGAAACATACCCGGATTGTTATACTTTTCTCCTCCGCCGCGCTGATTCATATTTTTTTGGCTCTACCCCGGAAAAGCTTGCAGGATTTTCAAATGGTAAAATTGAAATTGATGTTCTTGCCGGCTCAGCCAAAAGAGGAATTACGGTTTCTGAAGATGAACATATTGCAAATAAATTATTAAAAGATGAAAAGAATCTGAACGAACACCGGCTTGTTGCCGAACATGTGAAAAATAGTCTATCAAAATTTACTAATGAAATTATTGCCGGAGAACTTTCAATCCGCAAGCTTGAGAACATTCAGCATCTTTACACACCAATCAACGCGGAAATTTCTTCCGGATCAATTTTTACAATAATAGAAGAACTCTATCCAACACCTGCTATTTGCGGCTATCCTAAAGATTCCGCATTAAAATATATTGCAGAAAAAGAAACATACTCCCGCGGATTTTACGCCGGAATAATCGGCTGGCTGAATTTTGAAGATGAAGCTGAATTTGTTGTAGCTATCCGTTCCGCATTAATTCAGAATAATGAATTGTTTGCATTTGCCGGCTGCGGAATTGTAAACGATTCAATTCCGGAAGATGAACTTAGGGAGACAGAATTAAAACTTAAACCTATACTATCGCTTTTTAAAAATGAAAATTAAAATAAACAGAAACATATTGTGGACTGAGACTTTTGCGCGCGAGCTTTCAGAAATTGGAGTTAAGTACGCATGTATATCTCCCGGTTCAAGAAACACTCCGTTAACTTTAGCTTTTGCTAATAACAATAAAATAAAATCTTACGTTCATATTGATGAACGAAGCTGCGGATTTTTTGCACTTGGTCTGGCAAAAGCATCAGGCACACCTGTAGTTGTAATTTGCACCTCAGGCACGGCAACAGCCGAATTGTATCCTGCAATTATTGAAGCATACCAGCAGCGCATTCCTCTTATAATCTGCACTGCTGACAGACCGCCGGAATTGCTTGACTGCGGGGCCAATCAAACTATAAATCAGAACAATCTTTATAAAAATCATATCAGATGGTTTTTTGATGTTGGACTGCCTGAGCCAATTACACGAAGAATTAAACACATAAAAGTTGTTGCGGTTAAATCAGTAATAGAAAGCTGCATCAGATCACGCGGACCGGTGCATCTTAACTTCCCTTTCAGAAAACCGTTTGAACCGGATGCATACACAGATGAAATTGATGAAAGCATCATCAAACTTGCTGAAAATTTTGAAGCAGTTAAGAAAGATTTTATCTCACAAACAAAGCAGTTGAATAATGATGAATCAGAACTAAATGATATAATTTCAGAGAGATGGTTTAATGATATTTTTGAAGAGATAAAATCAAAACGAAAAGGGCTTATTATTGCAGGGCCGGAAAATTATCATCCTGAGTTTCATAGAAACTGCCAGAGACTTTCTGAACTATCAGGATATCCGATTCTTGCTGATGGTGCATCACAGTTAAGATTTGGCAATCATAAAAAAGAAAATATTATTTCTAATTTTGAAGGATTTCTGAGAACAGAATCTTTTTCAAAAACATATAAACCCGAGATCGTTCTTCACTTCGGCAGAACAATTACATCTAAAGCTCTTGATGAATATCTGGAAAAATGTACTGCAGTAAGATTTATGATAAACGAGTACGGCGATTGGTTTGATCCTTCAAACAAAGCTGCCGCTTCATACGCCTGCAAACCATATATCTTCTGTGAGAAGATGGCTGACCTGGTTGAAAATAAACTGGGGAAAAAGAATTATTCCAATGATTGGCTGAATACTTTTGTTAATGCTGATAAAATTACACATACAATTAAATCAAAAATTGTAGACCGGGCACAATTTCCAAACGAAAGCCGCGTGATAAATGAAATAATCAATCTCATTCCTGATGATTCCAATATTATGATCTCGAACAGCATGCCCATCAGGGACTTTGATTATTTTGCATCCATGGTTTCTAAAAAAATTACAATTTATAATAACCGCGGCGCCAGCGGAATTGATGGAATAATTTCTACTGCTCTTGGAATTGCAGCGGCAAGTGATAAACCAACCGTTCTGTTAACCGGTGATCTTGCTTTCTATTATGATTTAAATGGATTGCTTGCAGCAAAAAATTACAATCTGCCTTTGGTGGTTATTCTGATCAACAATAATGGCGGAGGAATTTTTGAAGTTCTTCCAATATCAGATTATGGTAAGATATTCAAACAATATTTTATTGCTCCGCACGGTTTGGATTTTTCAATCTTTGTAAAAGGATACCGCGGCAGTTATAAATTAATTAAAAACTGGAAACACTTTGAACAATCATTTTCTTCAGCATTAAAAAGCAAAAATTTTTCTGTGCTTGAAGTTAAAACTGATGCAGTAAAATCATTAAATCTCCGTAGAAAATTCTGGGCTGAAGTAAGCAAGACTATATCTGAAAAGAAATAAGCTTTTATGCAGATTACTTTCAATTCATTCAATCTGAACACCGAATTATTTAAACACAATGCTTCGGCAAAATATATGTTTTTGCTGCATGGCTTCAGCGGATCCGGTAAAGATTGGCTGACGATTGCCGAATCATTAA
Source organism: Ignavibacteriales bacterium (assembly GCA_044507695.1). Taxonomy (GTDB): domain Bacteria; phylum Bacteroidota; class Ignavibacteria; order Ignavibacteriales; family Ignavibacteriaceae; genus JBIQJD01. The sequence goes on from JBIQJD010000017.1 coordinate 66,486, forward strand.
AAAAGAAATTTAATATTGTAACTGTTGATTTAATCGGCCACGGCTTAAGCGATTCACCTCATGATGTTGCCTGCTACACATGTCCCGCAATCGTATCTCAGCTTTTTTCTGTAATCAAATCTTACACTGATGATAAAATTATCCTCTGCGGTTATTCAATGGGAGGCAGAGCGGCGCTTGCATTTGCTGTTCACTTTCCTGATCTGGTTGATACATTAATTCTTGAAGGTGTTTCTCCCGGAATTCAATCAAACATTGAAAGGATCAAGCGTCTTAAACAGGATAAAACTATTGCTAATTTTATTCTCACTCATTCAATGGAAGAGTTCACAGATTTCTGGATGAATCTTGATATCTTCAGCACGCAGAAAAGATTTTCAAATGAAAAACTTGAAGAGTTGAGGCAGCAGAAAATTTTAAATAACAAAACCGGATTATCAAATTCACTTATTGGTTTCAGTGTTGGTATGATGCCTTCATTCTGGGATAACCTGATTAATATTGATGCCAGAACTTTGCTTCTCAGCGGTGAACTTGATACTAAATATTCTGAGATTAATTCCGCAATGGTCAAACTTATGCCAGATGCAGTTCATAAAAAAATTCCTTCAGCCGGACATAATACACATCTTGAAGAGCCGCAGTTATTTTTGAAAGAAATCACTTCTTTTTTAAGTTAGATGGATTGAAATTCCACTGTAAATTTTTTACTGCTTTTTTTTCAATATTTTAATTATTAAAAGAAAAGGAATTCTATGAGTTATAACTGGAAGCAAGCCAAGACTTACACAGATATTATTTATGAAAAAATGGATGGCATTGCTAAAATAACAATCAACCGTCCGGAAGTTAGAAATGCATTCCGCCCTGAAACTGTACATGAAATGTATGATGCTTTTTCAGATGCAAGAGAAGACCAGGAAATTGGAGTTGTACTTTTAACAGGTGCGGGTCCTGCAAAAGATGGTAAATATGCTTTTTGTTCCGGAGGTGATCAGAGAATCAGAGGCGATAAGGGATATGTTGGGAAAGATGGTGTTCCACGTTTAAATGTACTTGATCTTCAGAAACTAATTCGCTCTATGCCTAAGCCTGTAATTGCTTTGGTTGCCGGTTATGCAATCGGCGGCGGACACGTACTGCATGTTGTGTGTGATTTAACTATTGCCGCAGATAATGCAATATTTGGCCAAACAGGCCCGAAGGTAGGAAGTTTTGACGGCGGTTTCGGATCAAGTTATCTTGCCAGAATTGTTGGTCAGAAAAAAGCACGTGAAATCTGGTATCTCTGCAGCCAGTACAATGCACAGGAAGCACTTGATATGGGATTGGTAAATAAAGTTGTTCCTGTTGATCAGCTTGAGCATGAAGGAGTTGAATGGGCAAAAAGAATTTTACAGCACAGTCCGCTTGCAATTCGTCTGCTCAAATCTGCTTTTAATGCCGAACTTGACGGACAGGCAGGAATCCAGGAGCTTGCCGGAAATGCTACACTGCTTTACTATATGAGTGAAGAAGCGCAGGAAGGTAAAAAAGCTTATCTTGAAAAAAGAAAACCTGAGTTTAATAAATTTCCAAAACTGCCATAACATTATCTGTTTTTAAATTGAATAATTTTAATAACTGGTTAATTGCCAGCAGGCCAAAAACACTGCTGGCAGCCTTTGTTCCGGTGCTGGTTGGCTCCGCACTTGCTATTGCTGAAAATATTTTCGTTCCGCTTTTCTCAATCGTAGCACTAATTTGTTCTGTGCTCATTCAGGTTGGAACAAATTTTACAAATGATCTTTATGATTATCTGAAAGGCGCCGATACAGAATCAAGAAAAGGTCCGCAGCGTGTTCTGGCTTCCAATTTAATTTCTGTTGGAGAGATGAAGGCTGCTATCTTTTTTACGTTCGGGACTGCATTCATTCTTGGTTTATATCTCGTTTATGCCGGCGGATTTATTATCCTGATTATCGGAATCATTTCCATCATTGCCGGATTAGCTTATACTGCCGGGCCTTATCCGCTTGCATATAACGGATTGGGAGATCTGTTTGTTTTTATTTTCTTCGGATTGGTTGGAACTGCAGGTACATATTATCTTCATTCACATGAGTTTACGTTCTTATCATTACTTACTGCAGTACCGGTGGGAGCATTGATTACAAACATACTCGTTGTGAATAATTTCCGTGATATAAATGAAGATGCATCCGCAGGTAAATACACGCTTGCAGTTAAGTTTGGCAAAACTTTTACGCGTTACCAGTTCATTTTATCTCTTGTGGTTTCTTACTCTGTTCCGGTTATAATTTTTTTTAAATATAACTTTGCTTACTGGATTTTCCTTCCTCTACTAACAATTCCTCTTGGTGTTAAATTAATTAAAATGCTTTACACATTGGATGGAACTGAACTAAATAAAACTCTTGAACTAACTGCAAAATTTTCAGCAATATTTGGAATTTTATTTTCTGCCGGAATATTATTGTAAAATATGAATCCACTAGTTAATTGGAACATCCAGAACAGAGATCATCCCTTTATAATCAGCCAGGATAAAATTATATCTTATTCTGATTTTGATTTACTCTGCAGAAAAAAAGCAGCCGCTTTTAAAAAGAATGGAATAACCAGCGGAGATTATATCTCAATTCTGTCAGAAAACAATTTTGATTTTATTGTTAATGTTTTTGCCCTCTGGAAAATTAATTCCATTCCCATATTACTTAACACAAGATTAACTTCTTTTGAAATTGAAGAGCAAATAAATTTTGCCGGAAGTAAATTTTTAATTCTTGATAAATTCCTTAACAGAAATTTTTCTTTAAAGGGAATTAAAATCCTCACTGCTTTTGATGAAGAAAACAATAATGAAATTGATTTTAATGCTGATATAGATACCGATTCAACAGCGGCAGTATTTTTCACATCGGGTTCAACAGGAAAAGCCAAAGCAGTTGAATTAAGTTTTAACAGCTTTATTAATAGTGCAGTAAATGGCAGATCATTTTTAAAACAAAATGATGATGATAAATGGCTTTGTGCACTCCCCTTCTATCATGTTGGCGGTTTCTCAATTATTATCAGAACATTTTTATCCGGCAGTTCACTCATTTTACCACATTCACTTTCTATTGAATCGATCTGTAAAACATTTACAGATAAAAATCCAACTCTCACTTCCCTTGTTCCAACACAATTAAAAAGATTACTTAATCTGAATTGCAAGCCAAATAAACATTTAAAAAATGTTCTGCTGGGCGGCGGATTTATTGATGATGAACTTATTGTAAAAGCATTAAAAGAAGGCTGGAAAATTTCTAAAAGCTACGGCTCAACTGAATCAGCATCATTTGTTACTGCTATACAATGCACGGAGGCATTTAATAGTTCTGTTGGAAAGCCGCTTCATCCCAATAAAATTTTTATAGTTGATGAAGAAGAAAATGAAATGCCGCCGGGTAAAATTGGTGAAATTGTAATTGAGGGAAACTCACTCGCAAAAGGATATCTAGACAATCCGGAAGAAACAAAACGTAAATTTCAAAACGGAAAATATTTCACGGGTGATATTGGCTGGATTGATGATGACGGCTATCTTTACATTGAAGCAAGAAGAAATGATTTAATTGTTACCGGCGGAGAAAATGTAAATCCATTTGAAGTTGAAAATGCATTATTAAAACATCCCGATATTCTTGAAGCTGCTGTATTTGGGATTAAAGATGATGAATGGGGATACGCAGTTTCTGCAGCACTCGTTACAAAAAAGAATTTAGAACTAACTGCCGAAGAGATAAAAAAATTTTTACAAGATAAAATTGCAGCTTTCAAAATTCCAAGAAAAATTTACATTGTTGATGAACTGCCAAAATCACCGCTTGGCAAAATTCAAAAACAAATTCTTAAAGAAAACTTAAACGTGGTTTGATTTTAATCCCTGTAATTCATCAATCCTTTTACTACCGGATCGATTATCGCAGTTTTCTTCCACGTGGATTTATCTACAAAAACATGTGTTGTTTTTACAGCGGAACATTTTTCTCCGGCAGAATTACTGATCAGATATTCAAGCTGAAAAGAAGAAGTTTTTATCTGATTAACCCTAATTTCGATTGAAATTTCGTCTCCGTATTTTATTGGTTTATGGTATGAAGCTTCACTGTGAATTATAGGAACTACATAATTTTCATTGCTCCAGTAATCTTCTTCAAGATTAAAACTTTCAATCATAGCTTCATAAGCTGAGTGGCATAGCTCAAAAGTTCTGCCGTAAAAAAGTATTCCTGCCGGATCACAATCATAAAAATTAATTTTCTTTTTGAAGCTGAACATATTTCTCCCGTTTTAATATTTAAAATTACATAAAATCATGTAAAGGATACCCTCAGGAAAACAGATTTATTATTTCGCTGAATAACTCCGATCTATATTTCTTATATTTGCAAAAGGTTTGTTTATAGGAACATAAAATGAATCTTCAGCAGCTTGAATATATAATTGCACTTGAACGTTACGGGCGTTTTTTAACCGCGGCTGAAAAATGTTTTGTCACACAGGCAACCTTAAGTATGATGATAAAAAAGCTTGAGGAAGAACTTGATGTTATAATTTTTGATAGAAGGAAACATCCAATTGTACCAACAGAAGCGGGCAAAAGGATTATTGATCAGGCAAAAATTATTTTAAAAGAAATTGGCAGAATAAAAGAAACAGCAAAAGAATTAAAGGGTGAACTGAGCGGTGAGTTAAAAATCGGAATTATTCCCACACTTGCACCTTACCTCCTTCCGTTATTTCTGGGTGATTTTATAAAAAAATATCCCCGGATAAAATTAAAAATCTCTGAGTACACAACTCAGACTATCATCAGCAGGCTTCAGGATTTGAGTCTTGACGCAGGCATACTTGCAACTCCACTTAATGTTGATAATCTGCAGGAATTCCCTTTGTTTTATGAACAGTTTGTTGTTTATGCTCCGCAGAATGATAAGCTGATGAAGAAGAAATATCTGCTGGCAGATGATATTGATATTAACAAATTATGGCTTTTGGAAGAAGGTCATTGTCTCCGCTCACAGGTAATAAATTTATGTGAATTGAAAAAGAAGGAATCAAATATTCACCAGCTTGAATTTGCTACCGGAAGCATTGAAACATTAAAGCGCATGGTTGAGCTTGATCATGGAATTACGATATTACCAGAGCTTGCAATAAAGGATATGTCCAAAATTCAGAGGACCAACATCCGGTATTTCAAGCAGCCATCACCGGTTAGAGAAGTAAGCATTGTTACTTTTAAGAATTACACAAAGAAAAGACTTCTCGATGCACTTAAAGATGAAATTCTTTTGAAAATTCCGGAAGAAATGAAATCACCCAAAAAGAAGGTAATAACCGAAATCGAATAAGGGAATTCTCCAATCTTGCAGCAGAATATAAAACATATTAATTTATTTCAGCATTGTTGTTTTCTTTATTGCGAGCGTAACTCAGTTGGTAGAGTGTCAGCTTCCCAAGCTGAATGCCGCGGGTTCGATCCCCGTCGCTCGCTCAAAAATTTTTAAAAAATATTTTGGAATATTTCAGAAATTACCTGATATTTGGAACTCAATTTTGAAATATATGTTCTTAAAATTTTTAATTCCGGGGGCTTAGCTCAGTTGGTTTAGAGCATCTGCCTTACAAGCAGAGGGTCGGAGGTTCGACTCCTTCAGCCCCCACAAAAAAAGCTTCAATCTTTTAGGTTGAAGCTTTTTCATTTTAAAATTTTCCTGAACTTTCAACCATCAAAACAAAGCAGCGAAAAACTTTCCATTCATTTACAATTTTAACCGCCCGCGTATCTTTCATTAATAATCACAAAATACAACAGCAACAAATCAATCTACTTCAGCATTGATGTGATTTAGATTGTGATACAAAAATGATTTAATGATATATCTTTTGCATATTAGCGTAGTTTTTATGAATTTTTAATACCGCTTCTAAGAAGAGATTAAATTAATCTTGTGGTGTGAAGAAATAATAACTGCTGGCAGCTTTTTTTTAAGTAAAGGATAAGTACTGATATTAATAAGATTAATCATTCCAAATACTTCCGGAAAAATTCATGTTAAATGAAAACCCTTCCCTGAATCAAAACGAACATACAGATTTTGAAAGCTTTTATGATCATGCACCGATTGCGTATTTAGCGCTTGATAGAGAAAAAAATATCCATGAAATAAATGCAGCTGCAGCGGAAATTCTTGGAATAAATAAAAATGTTGCTATAGGAAAAAATATCATTTCCTTTCTTGATGGAAATGACAAGAAATATTTTTCTGAATTATTTATCAAAAGTTTTGAAAAGAAGGAAAAAATTGCTGCTGAATTTAACCTGGAAATTTCAGGCAGAAAAATTTTTACAAATATGATCTTTATTCCTTCCGATGAATCAACAGAAGATAAAAATCTCAAAATCTTTTTCTCCGATGTAACCTCTAAAAAAATTGCAGAACATATCAAAGATGAAAGTGAAAAACGTTTCCGGCTTATGGCGGATAATTCTCCAGTAATGATCTGGATGATAGATGCGGCAAATGATATTGTCTATATGAACCAAACCAAACTTGATTTCCTGGGCATTAAGGCTGAAGAGCTTACATTTGAAAACTGGCTTGAAACACGCCATCCTGAAGACAGGCAAAAATTCTTAAACGTACTTTCTGATGCTGTTAAAAAGCAAGAAAAATTCTCAATTGAAATTAGAGTAAAAGATGCCGAAGGAAATTATCGCTGGCTGCTTGATACTGCCGCACCTAAATTTACAGATGATGGTTCGTTTGCCGGATTTATAGGTTCAGGCATAGATATAACTGAAAGACGTGCTGCAGAAAAAGTGATTAAAGACAGCGAGGAACGATTCAGACGGATGGCAGATTCTTCCCAGGTAATGATCTGGATGACGGATGCGAATAATAATCTTGAGTATATGAACAAAACCAAGTTAGGATTTCTTGGTAAAGACCAGGATGAAATAAATTATAAAACATGGATTGAATCGAGGCATCCGGATGACAGGGAAACTTTTTTACAAACTCTAAAGAAAGCTGCTAAAAATAAAAGAGGATTTTCAATTGAAGTGCGCGTAAAAAATGCTGAAGGCAATTACCGCTGGCTGCTGGATTCTGCTGCACCCCGCTATTCAGATGATGGTTCATTTGCAGGCTTTATTGGATCAGGTATTGATATTACAGAGGAGAAAGCATTCAGAGCTTATTTGCAGAAATCTTTAAAAGAAAAAGAAGTTTTGTTAATGGAAATTCATCACAGGGTAAAAAATAATCTGCAGATAATTACAAGCCTGCTCAGCCTTCAATCATCAAGGGTAAAAGATGAAGAAACTCTTGAGATTTTCCGCACGAGCCAGGATCGTGTCAGATCAATGGCGCTGCTGCACGAGAAATTATATAAATCAAAAGACATACACAGAATAAACATCAGGGAATATTTTGAAGATCTTATAAATTACCTGATGACTTCCTACAATCAGGTAAATAAGGTAAATTTGAAATTGCAAATACTTGATGTGCAGGTAGATATCAATCTCTCCATAACACTTGGATTAATAATTAACGAATTAATTTCCAATTCAATTAAACATGCATTTAAAGGAAAAAACTCCGGAGAAATTTATGTTGAATTAAGCCGCACCGGACGAAGAGATGAACTGCAATTGATCGTTGCAGATAATGGAATTGGTTTTCCGAAAGATTTTAACATTGAAAAAAGTGATTCTTTGGGATTAGAACTTGTAAGAACCCTTGTTGTTCAGCATGATGGTAAATTCAAAATGCTGCGTGATCATTTAACAAAATTTATTATCACCCTGCAATACAGCCATGATTCTGTAAGCAATCATCAATACTAATCATTTATCCTGCTTTTATTCCTTCATAAACCAGTTTTTATTTTAAGAATTTTCAGAAAATACTCTTTTAACAGTAGATATAAGTGTTGAACTGCTGAAAGGTTTGTTTATAATATATTCTGATAATCTTTTTAATTCTTCAACAGTAGAAGCTTCTGTTTGTGCCGTAATAAAAACTATTTTTTGATTTGAAGGAAGGCTTTTGGCTATCTCAATTCCTGCCCTACCCTCACCGCCTAGATTTATATCAAGCAGAATCAGATCATAATCATTAGCGCTTATCTTAAAATAAGCTTCAGTTGAATTGAAAGCACTGTCAACAATATATTCTTCATGAAGTAAGATTGATTTGATATCAAGATTTATAATAAGTTCATCCTCCACTACGAGAATTCTTTTCATATCCACATCGTTTCTTTTTGTAATGACGGCAAAGCTAAATAACATTGGCTGAAATATTAAGCATTATTCGATTAAAGTCTTTTAACATCTATGGAGGTAATAATTTTAAGGTTATTGTAAGTGCAGGAAAATATCTCTTTGTTCTACAATGAATCTATCTCACATACAGCATCCTTCTATTGAGCGGTATCATTGCCGAATTCTCATATAATGTTTGTTTTGACAAAAGATTTTATGCAGCAATGGAGTGATACGATGTTCAAAAACTGCGCGAGAATATTGATTGTTGAAGATGATTTAATTGTTGCTCTATCAATAAAAACAATTCTAAAAAGGCATGGTCATGAGATTGTTAAGATTGTCTCCACCGGTGAGGATGCTTTGAGATTTGTAATATCTGAAAAACCGGATATAGTATTGATGAATGTAAACATCAAAGGTAAGATAAACGGATACGAAGCCGGCAATGTAATGATTGGAAATGATATTCCAATAATTTTTATCAGAAATAACAACGCTGCCGAAAAAAGTGTAAGTTATCTCAACCCCCAGGATTTTTTTGTGAAACCAAATGAAGAAATTTTGCTGGAAAATAAACAGGAATTAATAGTAACAAATTAATTCATGAAACTGGCTCAAAAGTAAGAATCCTTTAATTTAGACTTCTTACCCTGGTTTGGCAAAGCCATTATTTTTTGAAGTAGTGATAAAAAAATTTTTTGAAAGCCTTAAGTGCTCCTTTTGTGCCCGGAGCAGGACTCGAACCTGTACGGGAGTACTCCCACTAGACCCTGAACCTAGCGCGTCTACCAATTCCGCCATCCGGGCATATAACACAACTTAAAATAACATCAAAGATTGAGGCTCAAATTTACGATTAAATTATCAAATAATTAATAGCGGATAATTAAAGATTTAATATAAAATTACCAGCCAGTATCTCCCCGCCTATCCTCCGGTTTAATCCGTGCGCCTTTATGAATTTCACACTCCTGCGGCAAATGTTTTGAATCTGCTATATCTCTTATTTTTGAAGGACAATTTTCACCTGCAATACGGGTATCACCAAGGTTCATTGTTTCTTTACAAAACTCAACAGTGGTTACACCCGGTGCAAGTTGAAAGTATTCAAGAGGAATATCAATTTCTTTATAAACACCTTCCATAAACTTTGCCCATATTGGCAGTGCAGCTTTTGCACCCTGCCCGTACCAATTTGTAAATTTAACACGGTGATCATCGAATCCAACCCAGACTCCTGCTGCAAGCTGCGGTGTAAAACCAATGAACCACGCATCAGAAAAATTTTGTGTTGTTCCGGTTTTACCTGCGGCAGGTCTATGGAAATATCTTCTTACACCGGCACCTGTTCCGTAGTTTACAACATCCTGCATCATATCTGCCATAATAGAAGCTGTTTCCGGTGAGATAGCTTCATGAGATTCAGGCACAAATTGATCAATCAGAATTCCATTTCTATCTTCAATTCGCAGAATTGCAATCGGCTCTACATGCACTCCTTTATTTGCAATGGTTGCATATGCTGAAGTAATCTCAAGCGGCGTTACTTCAGAAGTGCCAAGTGCAATTGATGGATAAGCCTGAAGTGGTGAATTAACACCCATCCGCTTTGCGTATTTTACAACCTGTGAAGGCGGTGCAATATCGCTTATCGTTAATCTGCCTGAAATTACATTAACAGAATTTGCAAGTGCATCACGCAGCGTCATGAATCCGCTGTATTCGTGATTTGAGTTATCAGGAGACCAGCCATTGTAATTAAACTTTTGATTCAATAATGTAAAAGCGGGGAAATATCCGTTATCAATTGCAACTGTATAAATAAATGGTTTAAAAGATGAACCGGGCTGTCTTCTTATTCCTGTTACGTGATTTAATCCTCTTCCAAACTCCTGGTTTTCTCCGCCAACCATTGCTTTAATTTCGCCTGTTGATGGTTCAATTACAACAAACCCAACCTGAATTGTTTGTTCTACTTTTTTAACTGAATCAACAAAAGCAGTATTATTTTTCAGTCGGTTATAAATAACTGCTTTCTCTTCCTTTGTCGATGCATTTCTGTACTGCTCATTGTTTTTAATTGCGCGGTCAATCAATGATGCAAGCAGATTTTTATTTCTATCCCAGCTCCAGTTTTTATCAAACAACTGCTGATATTCTTTCAGGTGTTCCTCTGCAGCATGGTTTGCAATTTTTTGCATGCGGTAATCAAGAGTTGTGTAGATATTCAATCCATCTCTGTATAAATCATAGCCGTATTTCTTAGACATGCTTTCGAGTTTCTGCCTAACATATTCCATGAAATGCGGCGCAATTGATTTTACCGCGCTTATTTTTTCTGATGCAAGAATTATCGGCTGCTGTTTAAGTTCATTGTATTTGGCTTCGGAAAGTTTTCCATTCTGAACCATGTTATACATTACCAGATTTCTGCGCTGCAAAGCATTTTCTTTTTTTCTTATTGGATCATAATTCTCAGATGATTTCAGCATTGCAACAAAAAGAGCTGATTCAGGCAACGAAAGTTCACTTGCACGCTTGTTAAAAAATACTTTTGCCGCAGTTTCAATTCCGTATGCACTTCTACCGAAGTAAGAAACATTCAGATACATTTCAAGAATTTCATCCTTCGTAAAATTCTTTTCTATCTGAATTGCAGTAATCCATTCACGGATTTTTCTGATAACAGTTTCAAGATTACTTTCATTTCTGGATTTCAGATCGTAAAGATTTTTGGCAAGCTGCTGCGTAATTGTACTTGCACCTTCACGTGAGAATGTAAAAACATTTTTAATCATTGCTTTAAAGAAACGACCAACATCAACTCCCCAATGATTATAAAATTTTCTATCCTCGGTTGAAATTAAGGCATCAATCAAGTGCCGCGGAAGGCTGTCAATGTCAGTTTCAATTCTGTTCTCAATAAAAAATTGTCCGAGCAGTTCCCCATCAACAGTGTAGACCTTGCTTGCAAGCTGTGAGCGTGGATTTTCAAGTTCTTCCAATGATGGAAGTCCGCTGTAAATAAATACTGCGCCGGCAAGAAAAATAAAAAGAATTATACCGAGAATTATCAGGTAGATTTTTTTTCTGCCGGAACCGGAACCTTTCTTCCTGTTATTCCTATCATTGAAATATTTTCTCATCTCTTCATCTGAATATTTCTTTGCCATTTAATCTCCAGTATCAGACAACAATTATTTTTACAAAATTCATTTTATGGTAAGATAATTTACTTCTCAATTGCATTTGCCGGATAATCGATTATCTCAAATATATTTTCAGTAAAACTTCCGTAGCAAGGAAGATCGAGCCATGAACCAAGATTTATATAAAAGCCGTTTTTATATTTTTCAAATTTTCGTTGGTGAAGATGTCCGAAAATAACATAATCAAAACCTTCATCTATCTTTTCCTTTGCGGCTTCAAACAATCCGTCATTCTCACCATAATCTTTTTTAGAAGTATGATTTCGGCTTGTTTTACTTGAACCGCTCGCAATTTTAATTCCAAGATCAGGATGCAGCAATGAATACAATCTTTGCAGTGTTTTGTTCCTCATTATTTTCTTCAAAACATTATATCCATAATCATTTTTTATTAACCCATCTCCATGTCCGATAAAAAATTTTTTCCCGTTCAGAACTCTTTCAATCGGTTCTTCATAAAGTTTGCAGCCAATCTCATCAACAAAAAAATTCCTGTGCATAAAATCATGATTGCCGATAAGATAATGAACCGGAATTCCTTTCTCGGTTATATCCTGCAGCGCGGTTAATGTTCTGAAGAATCCTTTTTGATAAACTCTTTTGTATTCAAACCAGTAATCGAAAAGATCTCCAACAATAAATAACTCCGCCGCATTATCTTTTGCATAATTAAGAAAATTTACAAGCAGCCGTTCTTTTTTCTTTTCAAGATCAGCGCTTTCAAGGCCAAGATGGATATCTGATATGAAGAGATAATTTTCGTTCAATTAAAACTTAAAATTGTTTTTTCAAAGTTAACAAACCAATCAACACACTCCAATTATCAATCCATATTTTCATTATTCATAAGAATTTTTATCCGTGAACGAAGCAAGAAGCCAGCCATCCGGGTCAGGAATTACAGAGTTCGGTTTTTTATCAACAACAAATTCAAAACTTTCCTTCCCCGAATCAATGATAAAAGTTTTGCGGATTTCATCATTATCATACTCAAGTAAAATTTCAAGCGGAAATTTATATGCATCAAATTCTTCCTGCACCTGTTCAATATTAAAAATGATCCTGTACTTCCCTTCTGATTCAATAACACTCCACGTATATTCAGCGTTTATTATTCCTGTATTGTCCAGCCACTGGTTAAAAAAATGGTGAAGATTTTTCCGGGAAATTTTTTCCGCGAGTGAAATAAAATTTTTTGTTGATGCAGAACTGTATTTAAATTGTTCAAAATAATTTCTGAGCAATTTAAAGAAAGTTGAATCACCGATTTCCCATCTAAGCATGTGAAGAACCCAAGCTCCTTTATCATAAACAGTAGAACTGAAAAGATATTCACCCGGTTCGGAAAGTTTATCAGGAAAATTACTGCTGAACTTGCTTCTCATAGTTGATTGAAGCGCTTTTTTACCGGAACTATTTTCATAATATAATGCTTCTGAGTAAGCGGCAAATCCTTCATTCAGCCAGATGTCATTCCATCCTGCCGGACCAACTGCATTTCCCCACCAATGATGTGCAAGCTCATGCGCATAAATATCAGTATGAAATTTTCTGCCGCTCACAAAATTGGATCCAATTCCTGTAATAGTCTGATGTTCCATTGCACCAATCTGCCAGAGAAACTCAGCCACGCCATATTTTTCTTTTATGAATGGATATTCACCAAAAGTGTGAGAATAAAATTCCATCATTTCTTTATGCACTGAAAAATCAGTTTTTGCTTTTTCTAAATGGTCAGGAAAAACATAGTAATCAATGTTCATTGTATCCTGTTTATCCTGTGAAATGTATACATCGCTGAATGAGGAATAATCTGATGAGTAAAGGCAGATGAGATATGTGGAAATCGGATAATAAGTTTTCCAGTGAAATGTTTTTCTGTTTCCTTTTATAGATTTATCAATCAAAACTCCGTTTGAAATTGAAGTCATTGAACTATCATTTGTAATTTTAATATCAAGCAGTGCTTTATCTGATGGCAGATCATTACACGGAAACCATGTTGAAGCAAATGTTGGTTCATTTAGATTATAGATAACCGGTACATTATTCCGCTCTCCAAACACAAATGCTGATAAACCTGATCTCTTTGGTGTCCCTTTGTATTTTATTTTTACTACAAATGTATCAGAATTAATTGATGGAGCATTAATTCTCAGTAATGTCTTTTTATTTGTAAAAGCTGCAGGTCTTCCGTTGAAAAGGACTTCGTCTATTTCAAGATTATCATAAAAATTAAGATCAACAAATCTTAAATCTTTATTTAAAAATAATCCGGTTAATTCTGCATCACCTTTGAGAAATTTCTTTTCAGGATACAGATCAATATTTAAATCATAATGAAGAATATCAATTCCGTATTGGTTTTCAGATATATAATCCGGCGGAATATTTATTGGAATCCTGCGTAATACTTTATCACGTAAAAGTTCGCCTTGATTTTTTGCAGTTAAAAAACTGTTTTTAATTGGTGAGATTCCCAGATGCCAGCCAACAAATAAAAAAACCACGAAGATTATTATTGAGAAAAAGTTGGATTTATTTTTCATTAATATTTCCGTCAGGCGCTTCATTAACTGCAGTTCAACCAATTTAAGCGGGTAATGTTCCGCACATGAGATTTATGGATAATTCTTTAAAACCTAATTTATATTGTTAAGTATCCGGTGAAATTAACAATTTCTTTAATTGCCAATCAAATCATAATTCAATATATTTCACCGAAACAGGAGATGATATGACATTCCCCGGTTCTTCTATTTTAAGAGATACAATTACAATGCTTTTGGCCGGCGGTCAGGGTGAACGTCTTTACCCATTGACTGCATTCAGAAGCAAACCTTCCGTGCCTTTCGGCGGCAAATACAGAATAATTGATTTTGCACTTTCAAACTGTCTTAATTCAGGGCTTAGAAGAATATACGTTTTAACCCAGTATAAATCAGATTCACTTAACCAGCATCTGCTTGAAGCATGGAGTATCTTCAATCCGGAATTAGGTGAGTTCATTTATTCAGTTCCTCCGCAAAGAAAATTAAATAACGATTGGTATCTCGGCACAGCAAATGCCATTTATCAAAACATGAATCTTTTCTCAAATGAAAAGAAAGCCAAATGGGTTTTGATTCTAAGCGGAGATCATATCTATAAAATGGATTATCTGAAAATGCTGCAGTACCACATTGACAGCAATGCTGATCTTTCAATGTCATGTATTGAAGTTGCTGCTGATGAAGGAAGCAGGTTCGGCATAGTTGGCGTTGACGAAAATTATAAGGTAAAATCATTTATTGAAAAACCTACCAACCCGCCTGAAATACCGGATAAACCAGGTTACTGTTTTATTAACATGGGAATTTACGTTTTTGATGCAGCACTTTTGAGAGATATTCTGCGGGAAATGGAAACCAAAAAGATTAAAAATCATGATTTCGGAAAAGATGTAATTCCCTTCATGATAAAATCAGGAATGAATGTACTTGCATATCCTTTTCATGATGAGAATAAAAAGAACAAACCATACTGGATGGATATCGGCACAATAGACAGCTATTATGAAGCAAGCATGGATTTAATTTCGGTTACTCCTGAATTTAATTTTTATGATCAAAGCTGGCCGATGAGAACATACCAGCATCAGTTTCCGCCTGCAAAAACAGTATCACACGAAGGGGAACGAGTTGGCAGAACTTTAAACTCACTCATTTGTGATGGTTCAATAGTTTCCGGAGGATTGGTTGAAAGATCGCTTCTGGGAAATAATGTTAGAGTAAATTCTTTTGCGTATGTTACTGATTCCATCATAATGAATCACTGCAATATTGGAAGACATGCAAGAATACGCAGGGCAATAATTGATAAAAATGTTATAGTTCCGGAAGGTTATGAAATAGGATTTGATCTTGAAGCGGATAAAAAGAAGTTTACAGTTACAGAAAGCGGAATAGTTGTTATAGCAAAGAATCAGGTGTTAACCTGATGCCGGATAGTTTAAATCAGGAATTTAATTGTGCCGGTAGTTAAAATAAATATTTTGTTGTTTTAACTTTCACAGCATTGAAAGCGTTTCAAGGTCTTTTTACATGCCCTTATTCCCTTCTTCATTTTTTTGCAATTCTGTTTATATTAATTTCGTAAAGTAAAACTCAAGCTATTTGGAAAAAACTTGAATCCCATTTTAGAAAATAAATTGCAGCATTTGCCTGATAATCCGGGAATTTATCAGTTTGTAAATGATAAAGGAAAAATAATTTATGTAGGCAAGGCAAGAAATCTTAAAAACAGAGTACGCTCTTATTTTCACAGCGGCGTTGCTTCTGCAAAAACTCTTGCTCTTGTAAGCAAAATTGCCGATGTAGAATTAATTATTACTGATAATGAAATTGAAGCGCTCGTTCTTGAGAATAATCTTATAAAAGAATTAAAACCGCGCTACAATATTAATCTTAAGGATGACAAATCATATCCATACATAAAAGTAACAAATGAACTGTTCCCGAGAATTTATCCCACCAGAAGAATTGTAAAAGACGGATCAAAATATTTTGGGCCTTATACAAATGTTAAGGATATGAAATCTGCTCTGCGTATGGTTAACCAGGTTTTTAAAATCAGAAGCTGCAGGCTTGATTTAACACAGGAAAACATTGATAAGAAAAAATTTAAAGTCTGCCTTGATTATCATATCAAAAAATGTGACGGCCCGTGTGAAGGTTTGGTATCTGCAAAAGATTATAATGAAATGGTTGGTGAAGTTGTAAAAGTTTTAAAAGGTAAAACAGATGATCTGATAACTGAATTAAATATCAGGATGAATGAAGCAGTTGCTAATCTTGAATTTGAAAAAGCTGCTGAACTGAGAGATAAAATTGAACAGCTCCGTGGAATTTCCGAAAAGCAAAAAATTGTTAGTGATGATTTTGAAGACAGAGATATAATTGCAGCAGCATATGAAGGAAAAGATTCAGCATGTTCAATTTTTAATGTGCGTAATGGAAAACTTGTTGGTAAAAAACAGCTCAAACTTGCACTTGAAGGAAGCGAAGAACTTCACGAAATCTATGCGTCAATTATTAAGTTTTATTACAGCGAATATGTTGAAGTACCGAAAGAAATTGTTGTTGAAACAGAACCGGATGATGCAGTGACACTTCAGCAGTGGCTTACACAAAAATGCGGAAGAAAAGTAAAAATCTCAGTTCCGCAGCGCGGCACTCTTAAATCAATTATAAAGATGTGTAAAGAAAATGCAATTCTTCAGTTGAAGGAAATTCAATTGCAAAAAATGAAGAATGAGGGACAGGTTCCTTATGCTGTTTCTGCATTGCAGCGTGATTTGCGTTTGAATGTGCTGCCGAGAAAAATAGAATGTTTTGATATTTCCAATCTTCAGGGGACTGATTCTGTTGCAAGCATGGTTGTTTTTGAAGATGGCAAACCAAAGAAAAGTTTGTACAGAAAATTCATAATTAAAAATGTTGAAGGTCCGGATGATTTTTTAAGTATGCAGGAAGTAATCAGAAGAAGATATTCAAAACTGCTGCAGGAAAATCTTCCGCTGCCCGATTTGATTATGGTTGACGGCGGCAAAGGCCAATTATCAAGCGCTGTTGAAATATTGGAGGAACTGGAAATAAAAAATTATAATATTATCGGCCTGGCAAAAAGACTTGAGGAAGTTTTCTTTCCCGGAAAATCGGAACCGGAATCAATTCCAAAAACTTCATCAGGATTAAAACTGCTTCAGCAGGTAAGAGATGAAGCGCATAGATTTGCAATTACTTTTCATCGTGCAAGAAGAAGTAAACGCACAATTAAAACAGAACTTACTGATGTAAAAGGAATCGGAAGTTCAACAGCAAAAAAATTGTTAATTGAATTTGGAAGTGTGTCTGAAATAAGAAAATCAGATTACGAAAAATTAAGTTCTGTTGTTGGAAAACAAAAAGCTGATATTCTTATAAAATACTTTGAAGAGAATCCTGTTCATAATAATTTGGAACAACCATAATTTAATATTTATGAGATCACTTTTACTTTATACATTAATATTTACAATCAGCAGCACAATCTCTTCACAGATAATTGATGATAAATATTATTCAACAACTGATTTTAGTTTTTTAAGAGATACTGTTTATACTTTAAAGCCATATTTTCTTGAAGTAAATCTTAAAACTCAAAAAGGATATTTCTATTCAAGAAATGATTCAACAATAGAATTTGGAGTTTCAACAGGAACGAGATGGGCAAAAGACGGAGTTGATACTAAGGAAGGGCTTTTTGTAATTCAATCCATGATGCCTAAATGGCATTCACGCCAGTTTGACAGCACACTTATGCTGAACTGGATGGGTTTTAATTACGGAATTGGTTTTCATGCATTACTTGGAAAAAGTTATTACAAATATCTTGGCGAGAAAAGAAGTTCTCACGGCTGCGTACGCCTCTCCCGTGAAATGGCTGAATATATTTATTCAAGAATAGAACCTGGTACGCCTGTTCTTGTTCACAGTGAAAATAATGCCGTAACGGTTGCTTTTTTTGATACATCAAAAAGCTATAATTTTTTTACTTCAGATACATTGTATGAAATACTAAAATCACGTTTTCAGCAGAGTTACAGCGGAAGATATTTTTTATATGATAAAGAACCTGTGGTAATTGATTCCAGAAATGTAAACCATCCCGGGCTTCCAATCGGCAGCAGAAAATTTTTGCCCAAACGGCAAATTCTAAAACCTGATTACAAATATATATCTGCAGTTACTCCCGCACCAAAATCATTTGAGGAGATTGAAATTTTCTCCGCCGGAGATTATGAAATGATTTCAACACTCGAATCAATGGAATGAATTATAATTCAGTTGGTACATAATTATGCTTCCTGCCAATCATAAATAAAATTCCGGCAAGTACTCCCGAAATAATAAGAATTGACAGATACGGTGAGAAACCGTACGCGGTGGGAATATCACCGATAAGCATACATACTATTGCTGTTAGAATTGCGTAAGGAAGCTGCGTACGAACATGATCCATCAAATCACAGCCGGAAGCCATAGCACTCAAAATTGTTGTATCTGAAATTGGTGAACAGTGATCACCGAAAACAGCACCAGCAAGTACAGAACTTATTACGCCGTGTAAAATTAATGTTGTATCGGCCGGAGAATAATTATTTACAGCAGAAATAGAAGCCGCAAGCGGAATGACTATCGGCATCATTATAGCCATTGTTCCCCAGCTTGTTCCTGTTGCAAAACTGATTATTGCACAAACCAAAAAAACAAGAACCGGTAAAAATCTCGGATCAACTGCTTCATTAATAACGCTTGCAATGTAATCTGCAGTATTTAAATCCTGTGTTACAGAACCTATTGTCCATGCAAGAGTTAAAACGATTAAAGCATAGAACATCGATCTTATTCCCGTAAACCAGGCATCAACTGTTTCTTTCAGCGTTAAAATCTTTTGTGAAAGAATCATAACTGCGGCAACAACACATGAAGTAAAGCTTGACCATAACAGTGCAACGTATGAATTTGAATTTCCGATTACTTCACGCACTGAATAATCACTAATTCCTTGTTCATTAAGAGCATCAATTCCCGTATAAATTAATCCAACAATTGTTACAATAATGAAAAACGCGAGCGGAATTATTCCGTTATACCATTTTGCTTTATCTTCATTTCCAAACATATCTTTTGCTTCATTAATTTCTGAAGCAACTTCAGCATTATCTCTTAAAACTTTGTTTTCATCAACTGCGCGCTTTTCTGCTTTGTACATCGGGCCGAAATCACGGTTAGATAATGCAATCATCAGAACAAAGATGAGCATTGCAATCGGGTAAAATCTGTATGGAATTGTTTGTATAAAAACATCATAAGCATTTTCAAGCGAACCAATAGCATTCAATCCATCCTGAATTAGTCCTATTTCAAAACCAATCCATGAACTAACAATAAAAACACTTGCAACAGGTGCGGCGGTAGCATCAACTATAAATGAAAGTTTCTCACGTGATACTCTCATTTTATCTGTAATTGGTCTCATCAGATTTCCAACTATAAGTGTGTTGGCATAATCATCAAAAAATATTATTAAGCCGGATAACCAGCTTGAAACAACAGAGGACTTTCGTGTCCGTGCAAATTGTGTAATTAAATTTGCAATTCCGTGAGTGCCGCCGCTTTTGAAAATCAATCCAATCAATCCGCCAAAAAGGAACGTAAATATGAGAATCTGGATATGTGATTCATCATTTAACGCTTTTATAATTTCCGTATCTATTAATTTTAAAATTGCAGTGAGCGGATTATAATTGTATATAAACAGAACGCCTGAAAAAATTCCTATTAACAATGAAACTATTACCTGCCTGAAAATTAACGCAAGCACAATTGCAATTAATGGTGGAAGTATGCTTAAAATGCCGGGAAGAATTCTGATGTTTGATTGAAGTCCGGGAAATCCTTCAACACTTAAATCAAAATTTCCGGTTTCAGCAATAACAATACTCGTATCTGCTGCGCCGTTTTTAAGGTTAAGATTTATGCTTTGTGAATAGTCTTCCCCGCTTATTAATAATTTTACTGATTCCAAAGAATCCGGTAAATCAGTAAGCTTTAAATTCCAGCCAATATTTTTTAATGCAATAGATGATGCAGAAATATTTTGGGCTGATGCAGAAAAGTTCAGCAGCAGGATTAGCGGAATTAATAATAACTTTTTCAATAGCTGATTAAAATTATGATAGGAATAACTAATTGAAAAAAACCTCGCTCAATATAACTTCTGCGGAAATAAATCAAAAATAATTTCTTTTTTTTATTAAATTTTGAGCAGCATTTATGAAACAGATTTTCCTTTTAATATTTGGACTTCTTTTATTGGGCTGCTCTGAGGATAATGAAGCGCCGCCGCAGGAATTTAATATAAATTTGCTTGAGCAATTAGTTTTAAATTCAATCAATGGAAGCAAGACCGCAAACGATTCACTTTTTGGATTATTTGATCCCGAACTTCCCTTCAGCACGGAATTAAATTCCCTTAAGATTGATAGTTTAAAATTATTCAGCGGGAAAAAGCTCTACTCTGTTCTATTCGAACATCCCAATCCGGTTTACAGCAGATTTGCAGTTTATGATTCATTGCTGAACTGCTATCTTATTGATAAATCATTGAACGGAAATTTATCTGCTCAATATATTAAAACCAGGTCATATCACTTTTTCCAGGTGAAGGAAAATTTCATTTCAAAAGATACATTAAGACTTGAGCGGATTTCATTTTACCAGTTGGATGATTCAAGTGCTTCATTAAGTTTCAGAACATTTACAAAACTTGTTCTTCCGCGGATTGAGTACACGCAATCAATCGTTGAACATTCAGATGAGAGAATTGTTACTTCAATTCAAAGTTCAAGACCATCCCCTGTAAATAAAAAAGGGGATGTTTTTATGTATAATTCCAAACTTGAACAATATAAGAGTGAAGCTGATTTGTTCAGTAAATTCGTGATTGATGCTGTTAATAATTTTGATGGTAAAATCAATAAACCCGAAATAACAGACCGTGAATCTGCACTGTTATCTGTTGGAATTACGCCTGCTGATAATCCGATCAGTTTAATGCAAAGTACAAACGGCAGCGGCTACAGCATTTCACTTGATGCAAACTGGAAAGAGTTGAAGGATGTTTCTATTACAAGCTATCTGAAATCAAAATTACGCGGTACCCGTTACTTTAATAACAATCTTGGTGCATCTGTTTTTGTAATTTCGCTGGAAGAACAGGATTCATCTGAAATGTATGTTAGTTCTGTTCTTGATAAATCATCCAATGGAAATTACAAGGTGCGGTTTTCTGATAAGCAGGAAACCGGAAAATTGTATGTTCAGTTTTTTGAATATTCCTGCGGAAACAAAAAATTTCTGCTTATCCTTGAAGCATCAAAATATACTTATGAACGCTACAAACAATTGTATGAGGAAATTATTAATTCATTTGTTATGGATTGCTGATGTATAAAATGCTGTTCTTCTTAAAAAAATCTAACGAAGAAAAAATTCTTAATCATTTCAATAACTTCACCGTAAAACATTTATCAGCCCTGGCAGGAAGAGAAGTGAAAGCAGGCAAGGTGGAAAGTAATCTTCTGCTTGATGAAAAGTATGAGAGATTCTGTGAACTTACTGCTGAATCAAAGGAAGAGATGGATAAAATGTTTAATTCACCAGAAGGAAAAATTCTTAATAAAGATTTAATGGACTTCCATAAATTCATCACCGTAATATCTGTAAACTTCGATTAATCAATTTTAAAAATGAATATTTATCTTATCAGGCACTCAAAAGCTGAAAAAGCTTCTGCTGTTTCAGGGGATTTTGAACGTAAACTAACGGAAGAGGGAAAGCATTTAATAAAAGCTGCCGCAGAAAAATGGAAACACCTTGTTGATTCGTTTGATTATATAGTTTCTTCACCTCTTGTGCGTGCGCATCAAACTGCAAAAATTATTGCGGATGTTTTTGATCATAAAGATGAAATAATTCTGGATAAGAATTTAGGTTCCGGCGGCTCTGTTGAGGATATAATTAATACGGCAAATTCACTTGATGGAGAAGATATTGCATTCATAGGGCATCAGCCGGATTTGTCTAATTATCTTTCGGCATTCATTTCTTCTTCAGGTGCACATGCAGAATTTAAACCGGCAGCAATTGCCAAGATTTCATTCCACAACCGCGCACAGGTTTCAAAAGGTTACCTCGAGTTTTTAATTCCTGCTGAAGTTTTAAAGTGAATTATGTCCAGGATACGGTTTCCGGGGATAGTGATAGTTATACATATTTATCTGAACGTTTTTCGGTTTTG
>JBIQJD010000006.1:0-235580 GCA_044507695.1 Ignavibacteriales bacterium
ACAGGCTGCAAATGTTTACGAGGCAATTATTGTTGCAGCTAAACGGGCAAGAAATATTAACGATGAAAATAAAATTGAATACAATGCTTTGCTGAGCACAATCCCAAGCTCAGGAAGTGATGATGAAAGCGAGGATATTGAAAATCCTGCTCAGCTAAAAATTTCCCTTGATTTCGAGAAGAAAGAAAAGCCTCATTTACAGGCAATAAATGAACTTCTCAAAGGTGAAATTGAATATGAATATAAAAAGTAAATCATTTGAAAATTGATTATACAGCCCCGCTAAAACGGGGCTTTTTATTTTTCGGTAATTGAATTTGAAACTGCTTTCTCGCTATTTTAATGTTAACAAATAAACTGCAATATGAATAAAGATATTTTGCAAGGGAAAAAAATTGTACTCGGTGTAACCGGATGCATAGCCGCTTACAAATCAGCATATCTTGTAAGAGAATTAAAAGCTAGAGGCTGTAGTGTTAAAGTTGTAATGACACCATCTGCAGCACAATTTATTGCACCACTTACTTTTTCGTCTTTAACGGGTAATGAAGTTATAATTAATATTTTCCCTTCTGATCAAAATTCGGGTGCAGCACTAACCACATGGCATATTGAACTTGCTTTGTGGGCTGATCTTATTCTCATTGCGCCGTGCACAATTAACACTACGGCAAAAATTGCACATGGTTTTGCAGATAATGCCTTAACAACTCTTGTTTCTGCGGCAAGATGTCCGGCAATTATTTCACCGGCTGCAGATGTTGATATGTACAATAACAAAATCACGCAGAAAAATATTTCAGCTCTTGAAGAACTTGGATTCTATGTAGTTCATGCTGAAGAAGGTGAACTTGCAAGTGGTTTATCAGGAAAGGGAAGGCTTCCTGAAATCGAAAAAATTATTAATGCCGCTGAATTAATTTTATCCGGATATAAAAAAGATCTTACAGGGAAAAAAATATTAATCTCTGCCGGACCAACTTATGAAGATATTGATCCTGTTAGATTTATCGGAAACAGATCATCCGGTAAAATGGGATACGATATTGCTAAAGCTGCCTTTTTACGCGGCGCAGAAGTTACCTTAATCTCCGGCCCGTCCAATCAATCTATCTATCCTGAAATAAAAGTTGTAAAAATCAGATCTGCTTCCGAAATGAAAAAAGCAGTTAACACAGAAATGAAGAGGAATGATGTACTAATTATGGCTGCTGCTGTTGCGGATTATAAACCGGATTCTGTATCTTCAAAAAAAATAAAGAAGGAAGATAAATTGACTCAGATAAAACTGGTTGAAACCGAAGACATACTACAATCAGTAAATAAAACCGGAAAAGTTGTAGTTGGCTTTGCCCTGGAAACAGATAATGAACTGGCGAATGCAAAAAAGAAGATGAAGCAAAAAGATATTGATATGATTATTTTAAATTCACTTAAAGATGCCGGCAGCGGATTTGAAAAATCAACAAATAAAATTGCTATTATAAAGAGAGATGGAAGTAAAAGGCAGTATCCGCTTCAATCAAAGTTTCAGGCAGCAAATTGTATTTTAACAGAATTATTAAAATTATAAAATGGGAAAATTAAAAGAAGAGATTATTCAATCCTTAATTGATCAGAAAGAAATTTTTGGCGATGAACTGTTTGAGGAAATAAGATTGACAAAAATTGAACAACCGGCTGAAAAGCAAACAGATGAAAATATTATTAATGAAGCATCAGGTGATGAAGAATGGCAGAATGCAGAAACACTTGAACAATTTGAAGCTGCAATCCAAAACTGCACTAAATGTGAACTTCATAAAGGAAGAACAAATCTTGTATTTGGAGTAGGCAATCCAAATGCAGATGTAATGGTAATTGGTGAAGGTCCGGGAGCGGAAGAGGATAAACAGGGTGAACCATTTGTTGGCAGAGCCGGCAAACTTCTTAACGATATTCTGAAAGCAATTAATTTTAATCGTGAAGAAGTATACATTGCCAACATAGTTAAAAGCCGCCCACCTGGCAACCGTACTCCGATGCCATCTGAAATGCAGGCATGCATACCTTATTTGATAAAACAAATAAATCTTGTAAAACCAAAAGTTATTCTCTGCCTTGGTTTAACTGCTGCAAAAGGTTTATTACGTAAGAATGAAACTCTAACTAACTTCCGCGGCAAGGTGTTTGATTATATAAATGGTACAAAAGTGATGGTTACTTATCATCCTGCCGCGCTGTTAAGAAATCCGGGCTGGAAAAGAGGATGCTGGGAAGATGTTCAGGCATTTAGAAAATTGTATGATGAAATAATGCAAAAACAGAATTAATTTTTTCAATTTAATTTTATTAACTGCATTTAAAAATATTATTCTTGCATAACCCGGCTGCACTCTCTATATTTTCTGAAGCATTAACCTGCAAATTTAGTGTTGATAAGTTGTTAATAATCCTACTTTAAAAGAATTTAAATGGCAAGACAAAAAAAGGAAAACGAGATACAGAAATTAATTCCCGCCAATGTAAAACCACCGGCAGCCCCTGAAATAGAAGCCGCTGTTCTTGGTGCAATGATGATTGAGAAACCGGCAGTTCCAAAAGCAATTGAACTTTTAACAGTTGACAGCTTTTATCTTAAAGAGCATAAATTAATTTATGAAGCAATGCTCTCGCTGTTTGAAACTGGTGAACCAATTGATACCGTAACTCTTTATGAAGAACTGAAAAAACGTGAACAGCTTGATCAGGTTGGAGGAGCGGTTTATTTAAGCAAACTTTCACAAAACATTTCTTCTGCTGCAAATATAGAAGCACATGCAAAAATTATTCTTGAAAAAGAAATACTCCGGGGGCTAATTACAAGCTCTCATGAAATAGC
This sequence comes from Ignavibacteriales bacterium, assembly GCA_044507695.1. GTDB lineage: Bacteria > Bacteroidota > Ignavibacteria > Ignavibacteriales > Ignavibacteriaceae > JBIQJD01. Next base: position 2,861 of record JBIQJD010000006.1, read on the forward strand.
CCGCGCAGCTTATGAAGGAACTGAAGATGCATTTGATATTCTTGATGAAGCTGAAAGAAAAATATTTGAAATAACTGAAGCTCATCTTAAAAAATCATTTCAGGGAATGGATCGTGCAGTACGTGATGCGCTTGAATATATTGAAGCAATTCATTCAAACACAAAACAAAAATTTTCTGTTCCAACAGGATTTTATGAACTTGATGATATGCTCGGCGGATTTCAGAAATCTGACCTGATAATTATTGCTGCACGTCCATCAATGGGTAAAACTGCGTTTGCTCTTTCTCTTGCACGCAACGCAGCTATTGATCATAAAGTTCCGGTTGGAATTTTTTCACTTGAAATGAGTACAATGCAGCTTGTAATAAGGCTTCTGTGCGCTGAAGGAAGATTAAATGCTCATCTTGTAAGAACCGGGAAACTTCCTCATGAAGAAGGAGTAAAACTCAGCAGAAATGCGCACAAACTTATTGAATCTCCTGTTTATGTTGATGATACTCCGGCGCAATCAGTTCTTGAGATTCGTGCAAAGGCAAGAAGATTAAAAGTAGAAAAAAATATTGGAATGATAATTATAGATTATCTTCAGTTAATGCAGGGACCTGCAAAAGCTGAAAGCCGTGAAAGAGAAATTTCACACATATCCCGTTCATTGAAATCACTTGCTAAGGAGTTAAATATTCCTGTTATTGCTTTAGCTCAGCTTAACCGTGCTGTTGAAACAAGAACAGACAAACGTCCGCAGCTTTCTGATCTTCGTGAATCCGGATCAATTGAACAGGATGCAGATGTTGTAATATTTTTAAATCGTCCGGAATACTATGGAATTAAAAATTTTGCGGATGATGGATCTTCAACAGAAGGTGTTGCAGAAATAATTATTGGTAAACAAAGAAATGGTCCTGTTGGTGAAGTTAGACTTGCATTTATAAAAGAATACGCACGCTTTGAAAATCTTGCTCATGCAAGACAGTTGGAGGAATATTCAGTTATTCCAACGAATGAAGATATTATATAATTAAATTTAATTGAAAGTTGATATGAAAAAGATAAGTTCACTCATTTTAATTTTATCGGTGTTTTTTTCCTCCCAATTACTGGCACAAATTTACGGTGAAAAGGATGTTGAAATTTGTAATTCAAAATTCCAATTAGCAGTTGATAAAAATTTATCCGAAAAACCATTGAATGAGGTTATAACCGAAATCGGAAAAAGTTTTATTGGTACTGAATACGTTGGCTTTGCAATTGAAAAAGATGGAGATGAACAGCTTGTAATTGATCTCACCGGGTTAGACTGTACAACCTTCTTAGAAAATGCTCTTGTATTCGGCAGATTAATCAAAAAAGGTAATACTTCTTTTGATGATTATATGAGTGAACTTACATTCATCAGATATAGAGATGGTAAGATTGATCAGTATCCTTCAAGGCTTCATTATTTTTCTGATTGGATTTACAACAACACCGGAAAGGGAATCGTCCGTGATATAACAAAAGAAATCGGCGGAGAGAAAATAAAATTTAATCTTAATTTTATGTCAACTCATCCTGAAAGCTACAAACATTTAAAAGAAACACCCTCGTTCATTCCTGTAATAAAAAAACAGGAGGAAGAAATTAGCAGCAGAGAATACTATTTCATTCCGCGTGAAAAAGTAAAACTGGTTGAAGATAAAATTCATAACGGTGATTTAATTGCCATTACTACCAATTTAAAAGGATTGGATATTGGTCATGTAGGAATTGCTGTTAAGGAGAAAGATGGGAGAATTCATTTTTTACATGCACCGCTTGCCGGTTCAAAAGTTCAGATTACTGAAGTTCCGCTTTCAGATTATTTAATGAAAGTAAAAAAACATACCGGAATAATGGTACTACGTCCGGTTGAACCTAAATCATAAATGAATGAAAAAATTATATTTTAATATTTTTTTCGGTGAAGAAGAAGAATCCAAATGCTAATTAATCAAACTTCGTAAAACTTTAATATTCATTACATCCTCAAGCTGTTCTTTGCCTTTTGGTGTTTCAAGAATTTTAGGTACATCTTTTAATCTTTTATCATTCATTATATTTCTGAATCCTTCAAGCCCGATCATTCCTTTGCCTATATGATCGTGCCTGTCTATACGGCTGCCCAGATTTTTCTTGCTGTCATTCATGTGAAAGCATTTTAATCTTTTCAAACCAATTACAGCATCAAATTCTTTTATTACCTTTTCATAATTTTCAGGTGTTTTTATATCATATCCCGCAGCCCAAACATGTGCTGTATCAATGCATACAGTCATTCTTTCCTTTTGTTCAACAAGCTCGATTATCTTTCTAAGCTGCTCAAACTTGTAACCAATTGCGGAACCTTGTCCGGCAGTAGCTTCAAGCATACTTTTAACTTTGTAATTTTTTGTCTTATCATGAATTTTGTTTAATGATTCAGCAATAATTTTTATTCCTTCATCTTCACCCGCACCGCCGTGTGCACCCGGATGAAAATTAAGATGCGGAATTCCAAGCAGTTCACATCGTTCAAGTTCATCAAGAAAAGCAGCACGAGATTTTTGCAGCAGTTCTTTATCCTTTGCACAGAGATTTATAAGATAACTATCATGCGCACAAACAAATTTAATCCCGGAGTTCTGCAGTTTAATCTTATAAGATTCAATTTCTTCTGCTGCCAAAGGTTTTGCGTACCATCTGTTATTATTTTTTGTAAAGATTTGCATTGCAGTAAAACCGAGATGTACTGCAAGATCAACAGCCTTTGATACTCCACCGGCTATTGATGTATGTGCACCGAGAAGTTGATTCATTTCTCTCTCATAAAATATTATTTAATTGATGATAAAATCTCTCTGATGGATTGTTCAATACTTTTCTGTTTTATTCCATATGATTGAAGTTTATCCGTATTCATTGATACATCTTCAACATGAGGTAAATCAGGAATCTCATACATTGAAATTTTATTAATCAGATTTTTATCAAATCCCGCAGCATCACATAGAATTTCACCAAGCTCAACTCTTGATACTCTTTCACTTCCGCCGAAATTAATTATCTCTTCCTTCACATTGGTATTGCAAATCTGTTCAATTATTTCAGCGGCGTTTTGCAGTGCTAACGGAGTCCTGTATTGATTATAAAAAAGATTTACACTATTTCCTGATTTTAATTTCAAATACACCTCATGAAAAAAATTGCTTCTTCCATTCATGCCAAATCCAAAAAGCAAAGCAGTTCTCAGTATGATATAATTATCAAACGTTTCACAAATTTTCTGTTCACCCATTAATTTTGTTTCTGCGTAAAGTGAAATAGGAATTAATTTTGCATTCTCCTTAAGCATTGAACCACGGTAACCCGCATACACAAGATCAGTTGATGTGTAAATCAATTTTGAGTTATACTTCTTACAAAGATTTGCAATACCGGCGGCCGCATTAACATTAATTTTATAAACAGTTTTAGGCGGTAATTCCAACGCTTTATTTGGTGAAGAAACTGCTGCAGTGTGAATTGTAACTTCAGGTTTGAATGAACTAAAAATCTCTTCTAATTTGATCGCATTGGTAATATCAACCTTTGCGGAATTAAAATGGATACAGTTGCCGATGTTATTATTATACAAACACAGAATATCATTCTTTAATGCAAGCTGCTGATTGAGATATTGTCCTAATAACCCGCTGCTGCCTGTAATTAATATTTTCATGGCAGAGATATCTTTCCTAAAATAGCGGAGCGTTTTGCTCCTGTTACTCTTGTAATGTTTGAAGGATTGCCGCTGAGAGTTTCATTTGCAAGTATGGCAAAGCAGATCGCTTCCTTTGCATCAGGAGAAATTCCTAGTTCTTTAACATTGGCTACGGATACTTGTTTGCCAAAATAATTTTTTAATTCTTTTATAAGAAATTTATTTCGTGCACCGCCGCCGCTGACAAAAAGTTCTTCAATCTGTGTTTCATTCTCGATGAATTTTTTATAATTACGGTAGATTGCATATGCAGTAAATTTTGATGCAGTAGCAATCCAATCCTCAGGTTTTACATTTTTAATTTTTTTTGCAACTGCGGAAATAAATTCTTTGCCGTAATATTCTCTGCCGGTTGATTTGGGAGGTTTAATTTCAATAAAGTTATCGTGTTCAATCATCAGGTTAAATAATTTTTCATTTACTGATCCCTTAAAAGCAATCGCTCCGTTTTTATCATAATCATAGTTAAAATATTTTTTGGTAAGAATATCAATCATCATATTTCCCGGACCAGTATCAAAAGCGAGTACATCTTCTGCATTTCCGTTTTTATTTAAAATAGTAAAATTTGATATGCCTCCGATGTTAAGCAGAGCCCGGTTTTTTTTATACGAATGAAACATGATATAATCAAAATAAGGAACAAGCGGCGCACCCTGCCCGCCAAGCGCAACATCTGCACTGCGGAAATCACCAATTGTTGGTATGCCTGTTAAATTTGATATTACTGATAAATCTCCAATCTGCAGCGTGGATGCAAATTTGTAGCCGTAAAAATTTTCTTTCGCCGGCAAATGATGAATTGTTTGTCCATGTGTTCCAATCAAATCAATTTTATCAATACTGATTTTGGTTTTCTTGCAAAGATTTTTAACTGCATCAACATAAATATGTGAGACGAGAAAATTTAATCTGCATATATCTGTAACATTTCCGCTGTTTAGAGATGAATTATCAAGCAATCGTTCTTTTAATCCTTTCGGAAAAGGAAAGGTAATAAAACCAAGTTGTTTAATTTTTGTGCTGGTAAAATTTCCTCTTACTTCTAAAAGAACAGCATCAACCCCATCCAATGATGTACCTGACATTAAGCCGATAATAAGTTTTTTATTTTTTTGTGAAAGCTTGAAAAGCGATGCAGTATTCATTATTCATTTCCAGATTTGTTTTTATGAAAGATAAATAAAGAATAATTTTTATGCATTTGGAAGAAAATTGTTTTCCTTCCTCATGAATATTTGATTCACAATCCTTCAGCTAAATAGTGTGATGAACAACAATTTGATTTGAAGTTTAATAATTATATTAGCTACCCCCATACAAAAAGTAGTTAGTTAAACCCGGGTGCAGTTCCTACGCTGTTCCCCGGGTTTTTTAATATTCATCCTAAAATATTTCTTTTGATTAGTGAATTAAATTTCTATTTTCTCTCAACGTTCCACTAACTTTATTTTTGGAGGCAGAATTTGAAATATCCTGCACTGCAAAATTTTATTAATGGTGAATTAACCAGCAGCGTAAACGGCAGCCTGGAAGTTTTTTCACCTCTTGATGGATCAATAATTTCTTTCGTTCCTCTATCTGATTATGATGCTGTTGATAAAGCAGTAAAATCAGCACAGCAAGCTTTTCCTTCCTGGTCTTCTACGCCTATTAAAGAAAGAGTTCAGATATTTTTCAAATATCGCAGCCTGCTTGAAAAAAATCTGGAAGAGCTTGCAATACTCATTCATGAAGAAAACGGGAAGACTCTTTCTGAAGCAAGAGCAGAAGTTGAAAAAAGTATTGAACTGACAGAGTTTGCATGCTCAATGCCGCAGCTTGTTACCGGTGAAATTCTGGAAGTAAGCAAAGGTGTTGAATGCCGGGTTGAACGTTACCCGCTGGGAGTTGTTGCATCAATTACTCCCTTCAATTTTCCAAACATGGTTCCAAACTGGACAATACCAAACGCCCTGGTTCTGGGAAACACAATAATTCTCAAACCTTCCGAACAGGTTCCATTAAGCGCAAACAGAATTGCAGAATTATTAGCAGAAGCAGGTTTGCCAAAAGGTGTGTTTAACGTTGTTCATGGTGCTCAGCAGGTAGTTGAAGCAATTTGTGATCATCCGGGAATCAATGCTGTTAGTTTTGTTGGATCAACAAAGGTTGCAAAAATCGTTTACTCACGTGCTGCTTCTAATTTAAAAAGAGCGGTTGCACTTGGTGGTGCAAAAAATCATTTAATTGTTTTACCGGATGCAGATACTGATATGACTGCATCGAATGTTGCCGCTTCAATGTCTGGCTGTGCCGGACAAAGATGTATGGCTGCATCTGCAATGGTTGCGGTTGGAGAAACTAATCATATAATTAATCGTCTGGTTGAAGAATGCAAAAAAATAGTTCCCGGTAAAAATTTAGGCGCAGTAATTTCGCGCAAAGCAAAAGAAAGAATTGAAAATTATATAACAGAAGCTGAACAAATGGGTGCAAAAGTTCTGCTTGATGGGAGAAATTATAAAGTTGATGGAAGTGAAAACGGTTTTTATGTAGGTCCAACAGTGATAGATTTTGTAACTCCCGGAATGAAAATTGCAAAGGAAGAAGTTTTCGGACCTGTGCTCGTTATTATCCGTTCCGGAAATTTAAGTGATGCAATAAAAATTCAGCAGGCTTCTAATTATGGAAATGCTGCATCAGTATTTACGCAGAATGGCGGCCTTGCACGTTATGTAATTGAAAATGCAAGCGCAGGAATGATTGGTATAAATATCGGTGTTCCCGTTCCGCGTGAGCCTTTTTCTTTCGGTGGATGGAATGAATCTAAATTTGGCACATGTGATATTACGGGTAAAAGCTCAATTGAATTCTGGACAAAACTTAAAAAGACAACAGTGAAGTGGAATCCGGAATCTAAAGTTAATTGGATGAGTTAGACAGCAGAAGGTGGAATGTTGGAGTATTAAAAGATGATTTTGAATTTTTTGCTGTTGGTATTATTTAATAAATTTCTTTTGTTAAAAAATAAAATCAAAAATTAAACAGAGGAAAAAATGCCAAAGTTAGTCCGTGCAGGATTGATTCAGGCTTCGCTTAGCATCTCAACAGAACAGCCGATTCAAAAAATAAAACAGAGTATGATTGATAAACACCTTGCAATGATTGATGATGCAGCAAAAAAAGGTGTACAGATTCTTTGTCTTCAGGAATTATTCTATGGTCCTTATTTCTGTGCAGAACAAAAAACAAAATGGTATTCATTAGTTGAAAAAGTTCCTGATGGAGAAACAGTAAAACTCTTCCGGGAAATTGCTAAAAAGAATAACATGGTGATTGTTGTTCCCATTTACGAAGAAGAGATTACAGGAGTCTACTACAATACTGCCGCAGTAATTGATGCTGATGGAAAATATCTTGGTAAATACAGAAAGCATCACATTCCGCATTGTGATCCTGGTTTTTGGGAGAAGTTTTATTTCAAACCTGGCAATCTCGGATTTCCCGTCTTCAATACCGCTTTTGCAGATATTGGAGTTTACATCTGTTATGACCGCCATTTTCCTGAGGGTGCACGTGCACTTGGTTTGAATGGTGCTGAAATTGTATTTAATCCATCTGCAACTGTTGCAGGATTATCAGAGTATTTATGGGAACTTGAGCAGCCTGCACATGCAGTTGCAAACGGATATTTTGTTGGTGCAATTAACAGAGTTGGAACCGAACCCCCATGGAACATTGGTGAGTTTTATGGCAAAAGTTATTTCTGTAATCCGCGCGGAAAAATAATTGCACAAGCCAGCCGTGATAAAGATGAGATCGTAGTTGCCGATCTTAATCTTGATGAAATCCAGGAAGTAAGAAATATCTGGCAGTTTTTCAGAGACCGCAGACCTGAAACTTATGATGCATTAACCAGAATATAAAATTTGAATAAGGGAGATTATCATTGACCTCAGAAGAAATTGTAAATATAACCGCAAAACATACATACGGAACATGGCGCTTTCAAAAGGGATGGAAACCGCTTCATGTAGTTGATGCAGAAGGCTGTTATTTTTATGATTCATCAGGAAAAAAATATCTTGATTTCTCTGCACAATTAATGTGTATGTCTCTTGGCCATAAAAACAAAGCCGTAATTGAATCAATTAAAAAACAAGCTGAACAGCTTGCTTATGCAGCGCCGGGCTTTGCAACAGATGTTCGTGCAGAATTAAGTAAGCTTCTTCTTGAAGTTCTTCCAGAAGGATTAGAGAAATTTTACTTTTCAACTTCAGGAACAGAAGCAAATGAAGCCGCAATAAAAATTGCACGAATGTATACCGGTAAATATAAAATCATCTCACGCTATAATTCATATCATGGTTCTACTGCTGCATCTATTGCAGCAACGGGAGATCAGCGTAGATGGTTTATTGAACCTTCCGGTAAAATTGATGGGGTTATATTTGCACCTGAATCAAATTGTTATCGCTGTCCTTTAAAACATGATTATCCCGGCTGTGAAATTGCCTGCGTTGATTACATTGATCATATTATAAAAAATGAAGGAAATGTTGCTGCCGTAATGATTGAACCCGTTGTTGGAACAAATGGTGTTTTGGTTCCGCCTGATGAATATCTTCCGCGCTTGAGAAAAATTTGTACCGATAATAATGTCCTTTTAATTGCTGATGAAGTAATGAGCGGATGGGGAAGAACAGGTAAATGGTTCGCTGTTGATAACTGGAATATTCAACCGGATATTCTTACAACTGCAAAAGGCATTACTTCTGCCTATGTTCCGCTTGGATTAACTGCAACTACAAAAAAGATAGCTGATTTTTTTGAAGATAATTACTTTGCACACGGTCATACTTATGAAGCACATCCTCTCACATTAGCTCCCGCTGTTGCAGCAATAAATGAAATGAATCGTTTAAATCTAAATGAACGTTCTGCTGAGATGGGTGATTATCTGAAAACAAAATTAATAGAGCTTAAAGAAAAACATCGTTCAATTGGTGATGTCCGCGGCATTGGACTGTTCCGCGCAATTGAACTTGTTAGGAATCGTAATACGAAAGAACCTTTTAATACAAAAGCGGATAAAGCTGCGGGCAAACCGTTACTTGTTGATAAACTTGCCGCTGAAATGATGAAAAAAGGGTTGTACATTTCTTCATGGGTTTCTCACTTTGTAATTGCACCGCCGTTAATTATTTCCAAAGAAGAAATTGATACTGCTGTTGATATAATAGATGAAGTATTAGCTGAAGCCGATAGCGCAGTTGAAAATTAAATTCATCCCGTAAATGAAAACGATTGTGAATGCACTTATCTTTCCAGCTTACTATTGTTGAATCAACCTAAAGCAATAAATATTTGAATATCGTTTTTTAATCTTTAAAAGAATTTATATAAAGCATAAAGTAATTACATGAAGAATATTGCACCTAAATTAAATCAAGAACAGTACGAGAAAAATTTTGAAGAACTGCATCCGCCGTTTTCAAAAAATTCTGCTGCTGCTGAAGCAAACAGATGTTTATATTGTTATGATTCACCTTGTACAAAAGCCTGCCCAACGCATATTGATATTCCTTCTTTCATAAAAAAAATATCAACCGGAAATTTAATCGGTTCAGCAAAAACAATCCTCAAATCAAATTGGGTTGCATTAACATGTGCAAAAGCTTGTCCGGTAGAAGTTCTTTGCGAAGGGGCATGTGTTTATAATGATAGAGATGAAAAACCGATTGAAATAGGAAGGCTTCAAAGATATGCTATAGAAAATTATTTTAATTCAGGAATGCCGGAAATCTTTTCTAAAAAAGAAAAGAATGGAAAGAAGATTGCAGTAATCGGTTCAGGCCCGGCCGGATTAGCGTGCAGTGCAGAGCTTTCTTTACTCGGTTATGATGTTACCGTTTATGAAGCTGCATCCGTTCCGGGCGGGTTAAACACATGGGGAATTGCACCATACAAAATGAGAATGAAAGATAGTCTTCAGGAGATTGAATTTATAAAAAAACTTGGTGTTAAAATTCAAACAAATTCTGAGGTTGGAAAATTAGTTGCCGTGAATGATTTGATGAATAATTATGATGCTGTATTTATCGGAACAGGATTGGGTGAAAGCGCTTCATTGAATATTCCTGGAGAAAATTTAGCAGGAGTAATTGGCGCAACTGAATTCATTGAAAAAGTTAAATCAGAAAATTGGAGCAGCGTTGATGTTGGCCGAAGGGTTGCAGTAATTGGTGCAGGAAATACTGCCATTGATGCAGCAACAGAAGCAAAGAGACTCGGTGCGGAACAGGTTTTCATTTTATATAGAAGAGATAGAGAAGATATGCCGGCTTATGATTTTGAATTTAAGCTTGCAAAGAATGATGGAATAACATTTCATTTTTTAACTGCGCCAAAAAGAATTCTTGGGAATGAATTCGTTGAAGGAATTGAATGTGTAAAAATGATTCCGGGTGAAAAAACTTCAAATGATAAGAGAAGTATTTCTGAAGCTGCAGGAAGTGAATTTGTTCTTCCTGTTGATATGATTATAAAAGCAATTGGTCAAAATCCACGTAATACTTTTTTAAATGAAATTGAAGGTTTAATTTTTTCAAATGGAAAATTATTGGTGAATGAAAATTATCAAACAGGAAATAAAAAAGTATTTGCCGGCGGTGATTGCATAAACGGCGGTAAAGAAGTTGTTAACGCTGCTTTTGATGGGAAGATTGCAGCACAGCATATTGATAAATATCTAAATGGAAATTAATAAATATTAAAAATGAAATATGATTGATCTTTCAATTAATTGCGGCGGGATAAAATCTCCCAATCCTTTCTGGCTGGCTTCAGCACCTCCTTCTAATTCAGCATATCAGAATTGTAAAGCATTTGAAATGGGCTGGGGCGGAACTGTTTGGAAAACAATCGGTGAACCGGTGATGAATGTTTGCAACAGATATGGCGGGCTTGATTACAACGGACAAAAACTTGCCGGCTTGAATAATATTGAATTGATAAGTGACAGACCGATTGAAGTTAATCTTAAGGAGATTGCTGAAACTAAAAGACTTTGGCCTGATAGAGCTGTAATAGTTTCATTGATGGTTGAATCTAAAAGAGAAGCATGGCATGAAATTGTTAAACGTACTATTGATACAGGATGCGACGGAATTGAACTGAACTATGGATGTCCTCATGGAATGAGTGAACGCGGTATGGGTTCAGCAGTTGGGCAGGTTCCTGAATATTGTAAAATGATTACCGAATGGGTTACTGAGGTTTCAACAATTCCTGTGCTGGTAAAGCTTACACCGAATGTTAGTAATATTCAGCTTCCCGCACGTGCTGCAAAAGCTGCACACGCTTCAGGAATTTCTCTAATCAATACAATCAATTCTATTATCGGCGTTGATGTTGATACGTTTGAAATTAAACCAAGTGTTGCAGGAAAAGGCGGACACGGAGGTTATGCCGGTCCGGCAGTAAAACCTATTGCGCTTCATTTGTTAACACAGGTTGCAATTGATCCTGAAGTAAATCTACCAATATCAGGAATTGGAGGAATCAGCAATTGGAGAGATGCACTTGAGTTTATTCTGCTCGGTGCTTCAAGCGTACAGGTTTGTACCGCTGTAATGCATAATGGATTCAGAATAGTTGAAGATATGATTGAAGGATTAACAAACTGGATGACAGAAAAAGGTTTTTCTTCTTTAAATGAAGTAAGAGGAAAATCTCTTTCCCGGATAGATGATTTCGGCAACTTTAATCTGCTTCATAAAACAGTGGCAAGAATAGATCAGACAAAATGTATACACTGCAATCTTTGTTACATTGCCTGTGATGATGGTGCTCATCAATGTATTGATCTTATTCCTGTGAACGGTAAGAATATGACAATAGTTAGAGAATCTGATTGCGTTGGCTGTGATTTATGTTCAATTGTTTGCCCGGTGGATGGCTGCATCTCAATGGTGCGTGTTGATGATTCATCACAAACAAAAACGTGGAACGAACTTATGCAGGATTTTAAAAATGAAGGAAAAGAATTAACGTGGGAAAACCTTGCTGAGTTTCAAAACAAGCATGGAATTATTATTCATTAAAATATTCTTAAAATTTTTAATAATATGTTATGAAAACATTAATTAAATCCGGCAGAATTATTACAGCAGAACATGATTACTTTGCTGATGTGCTTATTGAGAATGAAAAGATCAAAACGATCGGAAAAGATCTGAACATCAGCGCTGATAAAATTATTAATGCTGGAAATAAATATGTAATTCCCGGCGGAATTGATGTGCACACTCATCTTGATATGCCTTTCGGCGGTACAACATCATCTGATGATTTTGAGACCGGAACGCGGGCTGCTGCGTTCGGCGGCACTACATCAATAATTGATTTTGCTGTGCAGGCAAAAGGTACAAGAATGCGGGATGCGCTTGATACATGGTGGAAAAAAGCTGAAGGTAAAGCATCCATAGATTATGGTCTTCACATGATTATTACCGATTTACCCGATGCGCATATTGAAGACATGAGCGATATGGTTAGAGAAGGTGTTTCAAGTTTTAAATTGTTCATGGCATATCCTAATGTTTTGATGGTGGATGATGCTACAATATTTAAGGCAATGCGGCATACAACAAACACAGGTGCGCTCATTTGTATGCATGCAGAAAACGGAAGTGTAATTGATCTTATCGTTCAGCAAACATTAGCTGAAGGAAAAACTGCTCCGATTTATCATGCATTAACAAGACCAACTACTGCAGAAGGCGAAGCTGTTAACCGGGCAATTGCACTCTCAGAAATGGCAGGCTCACCGGTTTACATTGTTCATCTATCATCAAATGATGCACTTGAAAAAGTTGCTGAAGCACGGGATCGCGGGCTTCCTGTTTATGCTGAAACATGTCCGCAGTATTTATTTCTTTCATTAGATGATATGAACCGCCCCGATTTTGAAGATGCCAAACTTGTCTTTACTCCGCCACTAAGAGAAAGATGGCATCAGGATAAGCTTTGGGCAGGTTTAAGAAAAAATACTTTGCAGGTAGTTTCAACAGATCATTGCCCGTTCTGTTTTAAAGAACAAAAAGAACTTGGTAAACACGATTTTACAAAAATTCCTAACGGCGGGCCTGGAATAGAACACCGCCTTCAATTGCTTTACCATGGCGGGGTTAATGAAGGAAGGCTTTCATTAAATAGATGGGTTGAATTATGTTCAACAACTCCTGCAAAAATGTTTGGCATGTACCCACAAAAAGGAACCATTGCAGTTGGCAGTGATGCTGATCTTGTAATTTGGGATCCGAATACTGAATACACAATTTCGGCGCATACACATCACATGTGTGTTGATTATTCTATGTTTGAGGGAAAAAAAGTTAGAGGCAATGCTGAACTTGTTATTTCCAGAGGTGAAATAATTGTTGATGGAAATAATTTTTTGGCAAAGGCCGGAAGAGGAAATTTTATTAAACGTGATTCTTACGCAGGTGCATGGAAATAAAATTATCAGAGTAATTCTTTACAATCAGTAAAAGGAACAACATGGAATTAAATCTAAATTCTGCTTTAGCTGAAAATGAAATTGAAATTGATTCTGATAATCCGCTGATAAACGAAGATCTTGCACCTGTTCCTGTAGGGAAACGAACTTGGGGAACTTATAATATTGCCGCACTTTGGATTGGTATGAGCGTTTGTATTCCAACCTATATGCTTGCAAGCGGTTTAATTGCAGGCGGTATGAATTGGTGGCAGGCACTTCTTACAATTACTTTAGGAAATTGCATCGTACTTATTCCAATGATACTTAATGCACATGCTGGAACTAAATATGGAATTCCTTTTCCCATATTGGCAAGAGCTTCATTCGGTATTAAAGGATCAAACATTCCAGCATTACTCAGAGCGGTTGTTGCATGCGGCTGGTTTGGAATTCAAACTTGGATTGGCGGACAGGCTTTTAATTCTTTAATCTCATTACTGCTTCCATCATGGGCTTTATTTTCATGGGGGCCTGCTGCAGGCTTTATAATTTTTTGGGGAATGAATGTATATTTTATTGTTAAAGGAATGGAATCAATCCGCTGGCTTGAATCTTACGGCGCACCATTTTTACTAATTGCAGGAATTGGTTTACTGATTTGGGCGTACATTAATGGTGGAGGATTCGGACCAATATTAAATCAGCCGAGTAAGTTTAAAACTTCTGCAGAGTTCTGGAATTTTTTCATTCCTTCTTTAACAGGAATGATAGGATTTTGGGCAACACTTTCATTGAATATTCCTGACTTCACAAGATTTGCAAAAAGCCAGCGTGCGCAAATAATAGGACAGGCAATCGGACTTCCTCCAACCATGGCTTTATTCTCTTTCATTGGAGTTGCAGTTACTTCCGCAACAGTTATAATTTTTGGTGAAGCAATCTGGGATCCGGTTGTTCTTCTTTCAAAGTTTGGTCATCCGGTTGTAATTGCTATTGCATTGGCTGCATTAATCATTGCAACATTAACAACAAATATTGCTGCAAACGTTGTCTCACCCGCAAATGATTTTTCAAATCTTTCACCTAAGAAAATTAATTTTGTTAAAGGCGGATTGATAACAGCGGTTCTTGGCATTCTAATTATGCCCTGGAAACTCCTCTCAGACTACAGCGCGTATATTTTTGGCTGGCTTGTTGGATACTCAGGATTACTTGGTCCAATCGGCGGAATATTAATTTGTGATTATTTCTTAATCAGGCGGAAAGAGTTAAACATTGAAAGTCTTTACAGTAAAAATGGAATTTATAATTTCAGTAACGGATTCAATCCGAAAGCAATTTTTGCACTTGCAGCAGGCATTGTTGCTGCATTAATTGGATTAATCATTCCTCCTTTAAAATTTTTATATGATTACGCATGGTTTGTTGGATTTATTATTTCATTTATAGCTTATTTTCTGTTAATGAAAAAATCTGAATAGATACTATTTTTTGACCGCATTATTATTGTGTTAACTTGTATATTGATTTTAGATTATAACTCACTGGGCTTATTTTTATAAAGGTAAGATTTCAACTTATTCAGGATTTGATTGATGAAAAGGGCTTTCACACTGCCGGGAATTCCTCAAAAACTGGCCATAATATTCTTAAAGATTTTATTATTGGTTTGCAGAGCTTGAATTATGCTTACACATTTTTATGCGAGGAGTAGATGCTTAATTACAAAGAAAAAAAACTTTTTCTGCTGGAACTGAATAAAATTCTGGCGCTCGATATCAAATTCTCTTTAGAGAAAGAAGGATTTAATGTTCAGGTTATTGACAGTGTTGAGGAGTTTAAATCAATAAAAATTCCATCCGGCTCAATAATTTTAATTACACTTAGCATGCTGCTGGAAGATCATATTAAAGAGATTATTAACAATGAATATTCCCACCTGCCTGTATTTTTAATTTCTGGAAGAATAACAACCGAAGAATTTTTAAGGCAGAATTTTCCTCCCAATTATTATTTTTTACCAAAACCATTCACCAGTTCTGAATTAATCCCGAGATTAAAAATGTTAAAGGATTAATATATCTTTTAATAATTGTGCATATTATTAATAAAAATATTTTGCTGCTTCAATAATTTTTGTTTACTACTGCAGCTTCATTTATTATATTTAATTTTTTACACTAACTACTTAATCTGATAATGAGCAATTCATTTGCTGATAAATCCGTGCTTATTGTTGAAGATGAGCTTATCATTGCGTTAGATTTAAAAAGTTCTCTAAAAAAATTAGGATTCAAAGTTCTCAATTCTGTTAATACAGGTGAGAAAGCAATTACGGTTACAAAAAACCATTCACCATCAATTGTGCTGATGGATGTGAATCTAAAGGGAAAGCTAAACGGAATTGATGCAGCTAAAGAAATTTTATCAATGGATATTCCTGTTGTATTTCTAACTGCACAGAATGACAGCATCACTTTAACACACATCAACAGATTATCCTGCCCGGTACTCTTAAAACCATTTAACATCTTCAGTTTAAAATCAACGATTGAAGATGTATTAAATTCAAATGATAATTGAAATAATTTCTTACCGAATGAATTATTTCTTTTATTGATTGAGTCAAGCTTACCTTATATGAAAAAATTGCATCGAGGAAATCTCATCTTTTTTAATGTTGAGCATATTTGTGATATTCAACTCAAATGTTCAAATAAATTTATAATAACATAACAAAGAGACAGAAGATGCAGAAATTCATAAAAAGGTTTGATGCAGAAAATTCTCAAATACATTTTATTTCTGTTACTCTGCAGCATTGCCCGTGGGCAAGTTTCACCGGGTGAATTATCTAAAGTTCATGCATATCTCGAAGGAAACAGCTGCACAAAGTGTCATGTCTCGGGGAAACAATTATATTATGCTAAATGTCTCGATTGCCATTCTGAAATAAAAAATCTGATTAATGCTGGAAAAGGTTATCATTCCCACAGTGAAGTACGCGGGAAAAATTGCTGGAACTGCCACAGTGAACACCGCGGACGGAATTATCATCTGGTAAATTTTTATGAAGAACTTTTCAAACATTATAAAACACAATTCCCTTTAACAGGAAAACATAAAGAGATTAACTGCGGAAGCTGTCATCAATCCGAATTTATAAGCGATAATAAAATACGGAACAGAGCAAAAACTTATTTAGGACTTGATATAAAATGCTCATCATGTCATGAAGATTTTCATCAGGGGACGTTAAGCGGCAGTTGCGATTTTTGCCATGGTACAGATTCATTTAACCCTGCACCAAAATTCAGCCATGATAGAACACAATTCATTTTATCAGGTGCACATCAAAAAGCTGAATGTGCAAGTTGTCATCCTGTTACACGAAGGAGCGGAAAGAAATTTCAGCAATTTAAAGGAACTGCTGCTGCAGGCTGCATTAGCTGTCATCGTGATGTTCACGGGGGAAAATTCGGGAATCAATGTCAGAGCTGCCATACGGTTAATTCATTTAATGAGATTAATAGAAACCGTTTTGATCATAGCAAAACTAACTTCCCATTAATTGGATTACATCAAAAAGTAAATTGCAGCGGCTGTCATACGCGCGGATTAACAGTTCAAATAAATCATAACAATTGTACAGATTGTCATTCGGATTTCCACCGCGGAGAATTTATCTCTTCAGCAAAATCATTTGAGTGCTCTGCATGTCATTCAGTAAATAGTTTCGCTCCATCATTATTTACAATTGATGATCACAATAATTCCAATTTTAAATTAACAGGAAGCCATCTTGCAGTTTCATGTAAAAGCTGCCATTTAACAAGCAGCGGATGGAAATTTAGTATCACGGAAACATGTATCAACTGCCATCAGAATAATCACGGCGCAGATTTATCAGATTTAATTAATACTAACGGATGTGAAAATTGCCATCAGACAAAAAGCTGGGAAGCAATTTCATTCGATCATAACTCAACCGGGTTTCCGCTTCTTGATAAGCATCAAAAAATCCGCTGCGGAAATTGCCATCAAAATAAAGAGGCAGCAGCAGCAAAATCATTCGTCTTTTCAATTACGAATGAAAATTGTGAAACATGTCATCAGGATATTCATGCCGGACAGTTTGCATTAAACGGATTAAATGATTGCCTGTCTTGCCACACTTTTGAAAACTGGATTCCAAATAATTTTGATCATGAGAAAACAAGATTTCCACTTTCAGGTGCGCATTCAAAATTAAAATGTTCAGCATGTCATAATGAAATAGAAAAGAATGGTGTAAAATTTATCAGATTCAAATTGGAATATTTCCGATGCGCTGCTTGTCATTTATAATTATTCTTAATGCGGTTATAAATTTATCCGCGCAATCTCCGCATGAAAAAAATTTACTTTATGATTGTTCATATTGTCATAAAGCAAGTTCATGGAATGTTGAACCAGACAGCATTCGTTTTAAGCATAATGAATCTGAATTTAAACTAACCGGGCAGCACAAACTTATTGATTGTATTGACTGCCATAAACCGGTTTATACTTATGGTGATAGTTCCGGTGAAATTAAATCTCTCGTATTCATCGGAGAAAAATCAGAGTGCATAAATTGTCATAAAGATATTCATCAAAATACTCTTAGCTCAAATTGTGAGACTTGCCATACAACCAAAACATGGGCAATCAATAATATTAACTTACTTCATCAGGATATCAGATTTCCAATATCCGGTGCGCATCTCAGTGCTGATTGCAGTCAATGCCATACGCAAATTAAAAATCTACGTTTTGAAATTTTAAATACTGATTGCTATTCCTGCCACAAAAATGATTTTCTTTCAGCAAAATCTCCCAATCATACTGCGGCGGGATTTTCTACTGAGTGCCAGGATTGTCACAGTGTAACAGATATTCAATGGTCAGGTAAATCAATCAATCATGATTTTTTTCCGCTGGCTTCAGGGCATAATCTTCCTAACTGTTTTAGCTGCCATCAGCAAACAACTTTCAGTGGATTATCAAGTGATTGCGTCTCATGCCATCTGAATGATTTTAATTCCGCAATTAATCCTGATCATAATTCGCTTGCACTTGCACATGATTGCCAAAATTGCCACACTTTAAATCCTTTATGGCAGCCTGCTGAGTTCCCTGTTCATAATAATTTTTATATTCTGGCAGGAGCTCATAATATAATCAGGAATGATTGTGCTTCTTGCCATAGTGGAAATTATTCATCAACTCCGGCAAGCTGTTATGGATGCCATCAGCAGGAATATGAAACGGCCGCAGATCCGCCGCATAAAGGAGCGGGATTATCAACTGATTGCATCACCTGCCATAATCAAAATGAATGGAGCCCTGCTCTGTTTGATCACGATCAGCCATTCTTTCCCATATTTTCAGGAAGTCATCAAGGCGTATGGGGAAAATGTTTTGACTGCCACACCAGCAACAATAATTATAATGTTTTTACCTGCTTAAGCTGCCATGAACATAACGCAGTTTCAATGCTTGAAGTTCATTTTGGTTTTAATGGTTATGTATATGAAAGCAATGCCTGTTACAGTTGTCATCCGCATGGAGAAGCGGAAGGCGCGTTTAATCATTCCGAAACAAATTTTCCACTGACGGGTGCGCACGTTTCTTTAAATTGCATGCAGTGCCATGGAGATGGATTTACAGGTGCATCAACTGAATGCAGCAGCTGCCATCAAAATGATTTTTTGAATACGATTTCTCCCAATCATAATGCAATTGGAATTCCGGTAACATGTATTGATTGTCATTCAACCACTGCCTGGATTCCCTCTTCATTTGATCATTCAGAAACAGAATTTCCACTTATTGGTGCACATTTTTCTGCAGATTGCATTTCCTGCCATTCAGGTGCTGCAACAGGATTGAAAAGTGATTGCATCTCATGCCACTCAACAGATTTTGCTGCAGCGCCTGATCATCCACAAAATTATCCTAAGAATTGTGAATTATGCCATAACTCTGTTGCATGGAATCATATTGAATTCAATCATCAATCAACTTCGTTTCCATTAACAGGAGTTCATCAGCAAACTTTATGCGGAGATTGTCATTTATCCGGATTTGCAGGAACTCCAAATCAGTGTGCAAACTGCCATCAGCAGGAGTATAATACAAGTGTAAACCCTGATCATACTGCGCTTCAGCTACCTTCTGATTGTGCATCATGCCATGAAGTAAATGAAAATTGGGAGCCTGCAGATTTTCCTGTTCATGATAATTATTATCAACTTATTGGCGCTCATGCAGAAATCAGGGATGATTGTTTTTCCTGCCATAATGGAAATTATAATTCAACGCCAAACACTTGTTATGGATGTCATCAGGCTGAATATAATTCAGCGTTAAATCCTCCGCATTTGAGCATCTTCTTTCCAAGACAGTGCGATCAATGTCATTCACAAACTGCATGGACTCCGGCAGCTTTTAATCATGATGCACAATATTTTCCGATCTTCTCCGGAAGACACAGAGATGAATGGAATGAGTGTTCTGACTGCCATACAAATCCAAATAATTTTAATGTGTTTTCATGTGTTGGCTGCCATGAACATAACAGAAACGAAATGGAAGATAAACACAGAGATGTTTCCGGCTATGTATATAACAGTCAGAATTGTTTTAATTGTCATCCTGATGGAAGACGTGCAATACTAATTAAGCAGATGAAAGTTTTGCAATGAGAAGAGCTGTTGTTATAATTTTTATTATTTCCGGATTCACGTTTTTATCAGCACAAACTGTAGTTCAATTGGATGGATTTGTTTCTTACATTTCTGCAAAAACAGTGTATGTTAAATTTGATTCAACAAAGGGAATTGAAACAGGCGATACTTTATTTCAAAAAACCGGAGGAAATTTTCAGCCTGCTGTAATAGTAAAATATATTTCATCAAAATCAGCGGCTGGTGAAGCTGTGGATGGAATTTCATTAAAGATTAATAATGTATTAACAGCTTTTATTTTATTAACAGAAAAAAATGATATTACAGTAGCTGCAAAAATTTCTGCTGATTCAATTTTATCAACTGAAACCAGCGAAGAAAAAACTCATAAAATTCCTTTATATAAAAAAGAAAGAAGTGAAATAAGCGGCAGGCTTTCTGTGCAGTCATATTCCGGATTTAATAATTTCAATCCCAAAAGCGAACTTCAGAGATGGAGATATTCATTATTGTTTAATGCAGATAGAATTGCAAAATCTGATGTTTCATTTTCCAGCTATATAATCTTTACTTATAAAACAAATGAATGGAAAAACATTACAAAGAATTTCTTTATTCCATTCAGAGTTTATGATCTTGCAGCAAAGTATAATTTATCTGATGATGACGCATTATGGATTGGCAGACATTTGAATAACCGGATTTCAAATGTTGGTCCGGTTGATGGAATTCAATTTGAAAAAAAGTTAGGAGATTTTTTTACAGGAATAATTTTAGGTTCACGTCCCGATTATACTGATTTGAGTTTTAATTTAAAGCTTTTTGAATATGGCGGATTCATTTCAAGAACAGATACTTTAAATGAAAATTATTTTGAAAACTCCCTGGCAGTATTTAAACAAACAAACAACTCCAAACCTGACCGGAGCTTTATTTATTACCAGCATTCGAATAATTTGCTGCCGAAAACCAATTTATTTTTCTCAACAGAAATTGATTTATTTAAAAGAGAAAAGGGGAAAGCGGCAAACACATTTTCATTTACAAGTTTATTTCTATCCGCACGTTTTGCACCATCAAGAATAATTTCATTTAATTTATCTTATGATGCACTGAAGAATGTAATCTATTATGAATCATTCCGGAATTTTACTGACAGCCTGATTGAGAATGAATCAAGACAAGGATTGAGATTTGGAATGAATGTTCGTCCCGTGAATAATTTTTATTCAGGTTTTACTATAGGCTACAGATACAAACCCGGTGATAAAAAGCCTTCGAAGAATTTCAATTTATATTCAACCTTATCACGTGTACCTGCTCTTGAATCAGCATTGACTTTTAACTTTATGTATCTAATAAATAGTTTTCTGAAAGGAAATATTATAGGATTCAGTCTGAACAAAGATCTTCCTTTTAATAATGCGCAAATAATGTTTACTTACAGAAGATCAAATTACAGGTATATTTACTCAGGCAATAATCTTAAACAGGATAACGTGATGATAGATTTATCATCAAGATTATTTTCTTCGCTATACTTTAATATTAGCTGGGATGGTGTATTTGAAAAAGAAAGAAGTTACGGAAGAATTCTGCTTGGTTTAACAACACGTTTCTGATTTACATTATCATTTATTAATCATAAAATTGAACAGAGAAAAAAAAGTTTAAAATGAAAGAGATTGAAGAATTAAAAATATTTGCTAAACATCTTGCAGATATAAGCGGAGAAGTAATTAATAGTTACTTTAGAACTTCTATTGCTGCAGAAACAAAAGCAGATTTTTCTCCCGTTACTATTGCAGATAAAAATGCAGAAGAAATAATGCGGGCAGCAATAATGAAAGAATATCCGGAACATGGAATTGCGGGAGAAGAGTTCGGTATTTACAATGAAAATGCTGAATACCAATGGGTGCTTGATCCGATTGACGGCACAAAAAGTTTTATCTGCGGAACAGTAACGTTTGGAACGATGATTGGCTTGCTTAAAAATGATGTGCCGGTTCTGGGCGTAATCAATCAGCCGGTGCTAAAGGAATTTTTAATAGGTGATAATTCAGCCGCAGAACTGAATGGAAAAAAAGTTAGAGTGAGAGAATGTGCGTCTCTTTCAGATGCAGTATTGCTTACAACTGATCATTTAAATATTGAAAAATATCAGGATGCAGAAAAATTTAATTCACTTATTCACAAAATAAAATTATACAGAAATTGGGGAGACTGTTACGGTTACTATCTCGTTGCTACCGGCTTTGCTGATATAATGATTGATCCGCAAATGAATTTATGGGATAAGATTGCATTAATTCCGATTATAAAAGGTGCAGGAGGTATTATAACAGATTATCATGGCGGTGATCCGGTTAAAGGAAACAGTATAATTGCCGCTGTTCCGCAAATTCATTCTGAAGTGATAAAAATTTTAAATTGAACTAATAAGATTGATTTAATTTTCTGATTCCGGTTAGATTTTATTTAAATAACAAAAATGGGGTTGATATGTCAGCAGATAAAACAGGCAGGCAAAAAAGATCAGCATTTTTGATTTTTTTGGCAGCAGCATGCTCTGTTTTTATTACATCCTGCGGTTTAATTGGAAGCTATACTGAAACAATTTATCTGCAGAGTGCAGAAGTAAAATCTCCTTTAACTCATTATGATCTCAGACAGCAGCGGTAAACGGGTTACATTTTCTCCCAGAATATTTATCAATTCAAGTAAAAAGGTGGGAACATATTCAGGAAATCATACAGATGTAAATATGAACGGAGTTTTTCAGGTAGATACTCTTAAAAAATCAGATGGAAGTGTTTACTACAAAGAATCTGCAAGTGCAAATGTTTTCAGGTATAAGGGAGATAACATGAACTGGATTACTCCCGATTATAATTTTGGTCTTGATGTAGATCTAAAATTAACAGATGTAACTTCACTTTCACTTGGAATAAATAATTCAAGCATCTCAAATACAAATCTCACCGGCTACAGAATCGGTTTGGGATTTACTCAGGCCAAAAATGGATTAGCAATTCGTTTTGATCTGGGTGCTCTTTGGCAGGAATCAGCTTATGATGCATCATCAGTTGTTAAACAAACGTATGATGATATTTTTTCTGATCCTGTAACTGATATTTATTTTATGCGGGATATAAAAACAGAAGCTTACTTTAATTATTATTTTGGTTTGACAATCAATTCATACAATCCGGAATGGCCTTTTGGATTTTTTCTTAACTTAGGATTTATCAAGCAAAAACTGATTGATTTTGAGCCGGAAAATCTTGATCCAACCTTTTATTTCTTTTCTCCGGTTACTTACGTACGAACAGATACAAGACAAGATTTTGCATATTCAATTTATAGTATTTCACCCGGAATATATTTTAATATTTCTGATCTGAGCAGGATAATTTTTACGATGAGATATTCAGCATTAGGTAGTTCTGATGCCAAATCTTTTTTCTATCCGATGTTTCAAATCGATTTCAGAATTTGATTATACATGAACAAAAAGATAAACAAGCAAGGTAATAACAGAAATAATCATCAAAGATAATTTTGGTTTTGCTGCTTTAAAAGAGATAATCATTCCTGCAATCCAAACAAGCAGAAATATTACAGATTGTAAATCAAAAAGTTCTGTAATAAACGGAACACGCCTGTTTAAAATATTTAATTCAAATGTTGTTTTAATTGGATGAATTGCCAGTGTATATACAAAGAAGAAGATTAATGTAATAATTGAGAATAAACCAATTCTGCGTTGCTCACGGAAGAATTCCAGCCCGGTTCTTATACTTAAAAGTAAACCGCCAAACAAGCTTATAAAATAAAGAACGGAAATTGATGCAGGTACAAATCCATAAAATTTAAGATGAACCGGGGTTTCTGAAGGAAGAGTATAAATTTTATCTCCGTCTGAAATTTTTATCCTGTATTCTATTATAGTTAATGGCTGGAATTCTGGAAATGTTGCATGAAGATTTGTTCCTTCGCTTCTCATCTGAATTGTTTTAAAAGAATCAGAACCAGCTTTTCTCCATTCAACAACCCCCGAAATATTCTCGGCATCGGATCGTACAATCACATTATATGGATTTTTAGATGAATATCTTTTATAAAAAATATAAGAAACTTTTTGTCCCCGGATTCCAATCGTTCCTGAAACCGGATAATCTTCACTTGCAAGGCTATTAATATATCCGGCAAGAAAAGTTATAATTATTGCGGCAATCCAGAGAATTAAATTTTGTTTCATTATTAATCAAAAAAATTTTATACAAACTTAATGAAATACTACTACTATATCAGAATTCTTTTGTAATTTTTACTTTCAGCACCCGGTAATAAATTTTATAATCTCATATTTGAATATGGAAAAACCAGCAAACAGTATTATTGTAATTTTTGGTGCATCCGGTGATCTTACCAAAAAGAAACTCATGCCGGCACTTGCAGAATTATATTCCGATAATTTTATGTGCGATACATTTGCAATTCTTGGTGTAAGCAGAACAAAATATTCCGATGATGCATTCAGAGAAAAAATGTATTCCGATATTAAACAATATGCCGAAAGGCTTTGCAATGAAGAATTGCTTAAAAAATTTCTGAAGAATGTTTTTTATCTCTCAATAGATACATCAAACCCGGATGATTATTCTTTGTTGAAAGATAAACTTAACGAACTTGATAAAATAAAAAACACAAACGGAAATTATATTTATTATCTTGCCACTCCGCCAAGTCTATATCTGACTGCTGCCAGAGCAATTGCGAAGCATGGACTGCATCATAACGGAAACGGAAAAAGAAAAAAAATAATTGTGGAAAAACCATTCGGTTATGATCTTGCGTCTGCTGTAAATCTTAATAAAAGTCTTCTTGAATTTTTTGAAGAAGATCAGATTTACAGAATTGATCATTATCTTGGAAAAGAAACAGTACAGAATATACTCGTGCTTCGTTTTGCAAACGGAATTTTTGAACCGATGTGGAACAGGAATTTTGTTGATCATGTTGAAATTACTTCTGCTGAATCAATCGGTGTTGAAGGACGGGGCGGCTATTATGAAGGCTCCGGCGCTTTAAGAGATATGATTCAAAACCACATGCTTCAGCTGCTCGGGTTCATTGCTATGGAACCGCCTTCTTCTTTTGAAGCTAACGCAGTAAGAAATGAAACAATAAAGGTTTTTGAATCACTCCGTCCGATTAAAGAAAATGAAGTTGAGAAATTTGTCGTGCGCGGACAATATACAAGTTCTGTGGTGCGCGGAGAAAAAATAAAAGGATACAGGGAAGAAACAGATGTAGCGGATAATTCACGAACCGAAACTTATGCAGCAGTAAAATTGTACGTTGATAACTGGCGGTGGGGAGGAGTTCCGTTTTATATTCGTGCCGGAAAAAGGATGCCAACAAGAGTTACTGAAGCAGTAATTCATTTTAAAGAAACACCGCACCAGATTTTTACGCGTGATGAATCTTCACAATATATGAATCAATTGATAATCAGAATTCAGCCGGATGAAGGGATACTTTTAAAGTTTGGAATGAAAGTTCCGGGCGCGGGTTATAAAGTGCAAACAGTAAATATGGATTTTCATTATTCAGATATTCTTGATACGGTTCTGCCTTCCGCTTATGAGCGATTGCTGCTTGACAGCATGCTTGGTGATTCAACATTATACGCCCGCGGAGATGCGGTTGAACAATGCTGGAAGTTTGTTGATCCTATACTTAAAGCATGGAAAGAAAATCCCGATATTAAAATATACGGCTATCCTGCGGGTACATGGGGACCTATAGAATCGTTTAATCTTTTTGAGAATAAAAAGCAGGAATGGCGTTATCCATGCAAAAATTTAACAGATGATGGTTTGTATTGTGAGCTGTGAATGATTTATAAAATATGAAATGAAATGAATGAAGGAAAAATGAAATTAAAAATATTTAAATCAGTTGTAGAGATTGCAGATGAAGTTTCCGTTAGAATGATGAAATTAATTAATGATAAAGCTTTTCAAGATGAAAATTTTTTTCTTGCAGTTTCAGGCGGAAGTACACCGGTAAGTTTATTTAAAAGACTTGCATCAAATCCATTTAAAGAAAATTTGAACTGGAAATTCCTTCACATTTTCTGGGTTGATGAAAGATGCGTTCCGCCGGCAGATGAACAAAGCAACTACGGAATGACAAAAAAATATTTATTAGATCATGTTGAGATTCCGGATGAAAATATACACAGAATTAAAGGTGAGAATAATCCGGCAGAAGAGATTTTCAGATATTCATCAGAAGTTAAACAGTGGGTGCCAGTAAAAAATTCTATACCGGTATTTGATCTGTGCCTGATGGGAATGGGTGCCGATGGACATACAGCTTCAATTTTTCCCGGACAGGAATTAATTGAATCTGTTGATAATGTTTGCGGAACGGCTAAACATCCTGAAACCGGACAGATGAGAATCTCCTTAACTTTTGATACACTAAATAATTGTAATCAATCATGGTTTCTTGTTTCGGGTAAAGATAAGGCTGCAATTCTAAAAAAAATTTATAGAAGAGAACCAGATTATCTTAAATTTCCCGCTGCAATGATTCAACCGCACTCCGGCAATATAATCTGGTTTGCTGATGAAGAAGCTGCACAAGAATTGAGTTAATTGTTGCTTTGCTTCTCAGAATATTTCCCTAAACATTTCTATTTTTGATAGATCAATTTTTAATAAATACTCAACAAACTGTTTAATATGAAAGTTCTGATGAAATGCTGCGTAATCCAAAACTTTACGAAATAAATACCAGGGTTTGGATTAAACAATTCGGGGAAAATGCAACGCTTGCTGATGTGCCGCCAGCATATTTTGCAGAACTCGCCGCTAGAGGAATAGAATTAATCTGGCTGATGGGAGTCTGGAAGACTTCTGATGAAGTGATAGAGAAATGCTGCTTCTCACCTGAATTAACTGCATCGTATTCCAAAGCGCTGCCAAACTGGAAAAAAGAAGATGTTATCGGCTCACCTTATGCTGTTGATGATTATGTTATTAATCCCGCTCTTGGTACTGAAACTGATCTGCTCAAATTAAAATGTGAACTGAACAAACTTGGTTTAAAATTAATATTGGATTTTATTCCTAATCATTTTAGCGCTGCTACGAAATATTTGAATACTCATCCGGATATTTTTCTTCAGACAGATGAGGAATCTTATAAAAAAGATTCTTTCACTTTCTTTAAGCATAACGGCAATTATTTTGCTCATGGCAGGGACCCGTTATTTCCGGCATGGACAGATACAGTACAGGTGAATTTTTTTAATCAGCACGCAAGGGATTTTTTATATGAGAAAGTTTTGAAGATTGCTGAACTTTGTGAAGGCATAAGATGTGATATGACAATGCTTCCCTTGAATAATGTCTTTAATAATACGTGGATTGGTGTTCACTCAAAAAATAATTCATCAAAACCTGAGAAGGAATTCTGGCAGGAAATTATTGAAAAGACAAAATTAAAATATCCGGATTTTATTTTTATCGGTGAAGCTTACTGGGACCTTGAATGGGAACTTCAGCAGCTTGGGTTTGATTTTACATACGATAAAAGATTGCTGGAAAGATTATTATCAAATGATATTCAGGGTATCTTTGCACATCTTGGTGCTGAAAAAAGTTATCAGAATAAATCTGTTAGATTTATAGAAAATCATGATGAAAACAGGGCAGTTACTTCATTTGGAAAAGCGCGTTCAATGGCTGCTGCAGTTGTTATGTCCACTATTCCCGGAATGAAACTTTATCATGACGGGCAATTTACAGGCAGGCGTACTAAACTTCCCGTTCAGCTTCAGAGAGAACCAGCGGAAAGGTTATCTCAAACAATTAAAAAATTTTATGATAAACTTCTTCAAATTACACTAGAGCCGGTTTTTAAATCAGGGGAGTTTGAATTACTTTCTCCACTGCCATCGGATGAAAATGATTTAACCTATCACGGAATGTTAAGCTGGAAGTGGAAATTGAAAAATAATCTGCGGGTAATTGTAATTAACTATTCGGAAGTAACAGCCCAGTGCAGATTAAAATTTAAATTTGATACTGATAAAGAAACAATTTCGCTGATCGATAAATTAACAGATAAAAAGTATATCCGTTACGTTGAGGAAATAAAAACTCAAGGCTTATTTGTTGAACTTAAAAGTTTCAACAGCCACATTTTTTCAATTGAATTATAGTTATTAACTTATCTGAAAATTCTCCAGGGCTTCAACTAACTTTCTTACATAATAAAAATTCTCAAGCGCTCCCCAGTGTTTCATAAAGACTGATCTTAAAGAAATAAAATTTTCCTTCTTTTTATTTTTTAATTCAGGAAGAACCCGTTTAGTAAGATTTGAAGGCATTACAAATTTTGATAATATAAATTCAGGGTTATCGTTCTCAATTGAGAAGTGTTCATAAACTTTTATCATTTGTTTATTATGATTTGAAACTTCTGATGAATCATGAATCCTATAAAAACAATTAATATCAAGATCAGGCTCGTTCAAATTTCTAAATGAGTTAGAATTTTCAATTAATTCATAAAATTTTTTTGATGCTGATAAAGCAAGTTTAATTACTTCACCTGTGCCGCTTTGGTTTGGCGGAAGCACTTTATATGTTAAGTAACACGCAGCTGCCATAGCTCCGGGGCGTGAACCTTCAAGGCTGAACATTCCAATATTTGGTTTATCCTGAATGTGATAAGTATAAGGAGCTGTATTTAAAATTATTTCGCGCAATCTTTTATTCTTAAAAAGTACCGCTCCTGCGCCGTAAGAAATTAATCCGTGTTTATGAGGATCAACTGTTACTGAATCAGAATCCTTAATTGCTTTTAGCTGATCATAAACGAATCTCTTCAAGATGATTTCCTCATTGAATGGAAGTAGTTTATAATCATCATCAAGCAGTACACTTCTTACAAAACCGCCGTAAGCCGCATCAATATGAAGATGAAAACCATACTTTTCCCTTAATGCAATAATTGATTTTATATCATCAACACTTCCGGTTCCTGTTGAGCCTAAATTTGCAATAACACACATTGCCTTATTCTTTTTTAATTGATGTTCAAGATGATTCAAATCCATTCTGAAATTTTCATCAGCAATTATCTCTTTAAAGTTTTTTATCTGAAGTATTTTACAAATTCTTTTCCATGAGTAATGAGATACTTCAGAAAAATAAACAGTACCATTTCCATAAAAATCTCTGGCCGCCCACAAGGCTTCCATGTTTGCAAGTGAGCCGCCGCTTGTTAAATGTCCCCAGCCTGATTTATATCCGCACATCTTTAGCATCAAGTCAGTTACTTCCATTTCCATTTCCGTTGTCACTGGTCCGCCTTCGTAAGCATGGTTATTTGGATTGGATAACATAAAAGTAATGCAGCCTAATATTGTGGGAATAGAAGGATCTTTTAGCATCTGCGCAGAATATCTAGGATGAAAATATGGAATGTTCTGATTGCTTCGTTTTAAAAAATTATTAAGTTCTTTCTCAAGCAATTTGTTAGATGTATTTTGCTGATCATACAATCTTCTATCTTTTTTATAATAAGATTTTCTCCATTGCCGATGATTATCTAAAACGCTTTCCAGTAATTTTTTTAGCTGGTCAATATTTTCTCCGTTCGGGCCAATAAAATTTTTGTAAATTTTTTCTGAAGTCTTCATCATCAATCTTTCTTTCTTAAAATTGTATTAAAAATAGAAAATAATGGGAAAAGTTTTTATTTGAGAATTTCAAATTTTTAGCTGTCACTAATCGATTAAAAAAATCCTTTTGGCGAATAATTACGCACTTGGGGAAAATAACCCCTTTTAGGAGTTTACTATGAATGTCTCATTTTTTATGTTCGTTCTAAGTTTTTTGG
The DNA here is from genome assembly GCA_044507695.1 of Ignavibacteriales bacterium. GTDB lineage: Bacteria > Bacteroidota > Ignavibacteria > Ignavibacteriales > Ignavibacteriaceae > JBIQJD01. The sequence goes on from JBIQJD010000006.1 coordinate 32,748, forward strand.
GATTTTAAATGAGGGTGATTTAAAATCCTGATTCAGCTTAAATAACTATTTTCTAAAATTTTTTTTGGGAGGGCCAAAAAGAATGGAATTATCCTCATTGATTGTTTCTGCACTATCTGTTTTTGCAGGCTCAATGTGTTTGTTAGTCGGCGGTTCATATATCGCTTACCGTATTAAACGAAGATCCTAAACAACTTCCCCCGTTGGATTTGAGATTAAGCAGGCATGGGCAGCCTGCTTTTTTATTTTAAAATACAGGCAAAATTTTTTACTTAAACTCCTGCCATAAAATTTAATATCTTGCCATACAACCTGATCATGAAATTCATTATGCTATATAAAAAAATTAAGGGCAGAGGCGCACAGATAAATCCTGCAAATCGTTTTGAGCAGCTTCATGTTGATTATGATGAAACAGAATTATCTGAATTAACTGATGCAGAATTAAAAGAAGAAAAAGCTGAGACAGTTTTTCTAAAAGATTATTCCAAAACAATAATTTCTATAAATAATAGTTATGATATTGGATTTGAATATTCAATAAATCCTTACAGAGGATGTGAGCATGGCTGCGTTTATTGTTACGCAAGACCATCTCATGAATATCTCGGCTTTTCATCGGGAATTGATTTTGAAACGAAAATTATGGTAAAAGAAGATGCACCAAAACTTCTTGAGGAAACATTTAAAAAGAAAAGTTATAAACCGGATTTGATTGTCTTATCCGGCAACACAGATTGTTATCAGCCCGTGGAACGCAAACTTAAACTTACCCGCGGAATTCTTGAAGTTTGCTTGAAGCACAGAAATCCGGTTGCAATTATAACAAAGAATGCGCTTATAAGAAGGGATATTGATCTATTGAAAGAACTTGCTGCACATAATTTAACTTCTGTTACAATCAGTATAACAAGCCTGAATAAAGATCTCATCCGTAAAATGGAGCCGCGTACATCAACACCTGAATTGAGATTGAAAACAATTGAAGAATTGGCGAACAATAATATTCCGGTAGGAGTAAATGTAGCCCCAATAATTCCCGGATTAACAGATGAAGAAATTCCTGCCATATTAAATGAAGCGGCATCAAGAGGCGCGCAGCACGCCGGACATATCATTCTAAGGCTTCCTTACGCAAATAAGGATTTATTTATTGATTGGCTCAAACGGGAATTTCCGGACAGAGCGGGAAAAGTTCTTAACAGAATTAAAGAATTACGCGGCGGCAAATTAAATAACTCAGAATGGGGTAAAAGATTTACAGGTGAAGGTGAAATTGCAGATGCTATAAATAATCTTTTTAAATTATCATGTAAGAAATATGGATTGAATAAAAAATCTTTCAATTTTTCAAATTCACTTTTCAGGAGAGAAATTTCTGATCAATTTGAAATATTCACTTAAAAAGATTTCTGATGTAATACTTTTTTAATAATTTTAAGAATCGTTAAACATAAATTATCATCTAACAAACCAAATTTTAAAATGGCTCAAAAAAGAAATAATCAAAGAGAAAGACAGATCGGGAAAACGAAAAAACCGGAGAAGAAACACTTAATTGATCCACGTTATAAAAATACATTCTGGACTCTGGTTGTTATCGTAATTCTGATCATATTTTTTATAATAAATAATACCGGTGAAGCGCAGCAGCAAGGACCGCCGCCGCCGGGTTATAATCCTCAGAACCTTCAGGAAAGATTGAACGCAGATGTTCCGGAGGAATTGAGAATAACTGAGCCTGATGAAAATAAAAAATAGAACAGGAGAATAAATGAAGTACTTACAGTTTTTAGTTGTACTGCTTTTATCATCAACATTAATGCTTGGATGTGCAGAGAATAAAAGTGAACCTGGTGAAAATGAAATTGCTGAGAAGGAAGTTCCTGCTGAAGAAATAAATACAAATCAATCAACTATTAAAGCTCCCAATTTTGCATTACAATCAGTTGATGGCAAAAAAATTAAATTATCGGATTATGAAGGTAAGATAGTTCTGGTTGATTTTTGGGCAACATGGTGCGGACCCTGCCGCAGAGGTATTCCTGATTTGGTTGAACTGCAAAATCAATATAAGGATGATTTGGTTGTAATTGGTATTTCACTTGATCAGGAAGCAACACTTGAGGATGTTAAGCCATTTATGAAGGAGTTTAAAATTAATTATCCGATTGTTTATGGCACGCAGCAGGTAGTTGTTGATTACGGAAATATTCAGGCAATACCTACATCATTTGTAATTGATCAGAATGGAAATGTTGTGAATAAGCATGTTGGGCTGGTTCCAAAATCAGTTTATGAACAGCAGATTAAAACACTATTGAAAAAATCTTAACTGATATTGAATCAGATTTTAAAGCTGCCCGAATTTTCCGGCAGCTTTTTTATTTTCTGAAAAGATATAAAATCAGACTAATCAATAAACTAAGCAGGATTGATGTTACTATTGGAAAGTAAAACGTAAAATTTTTCTTTTTAATTATTATATCGCCGGGTAGTTTTCCGATAAAAGGGATTATATCACCAAATAGAAAAACTACTCCAATTATTACAATGAATATTCCCGCAAAGATTAAAAGTTTGCCAAATTGTTGAAAATCCGGTGCCATCAGTTTATTCCTTCGTTTAAAAGAATTAAATTATACTTACAAAATCCCGATAATGCTAAATAACTATTTTCATTATTTCAGTGTAATAATTTTTTCATGAGGGAATAAAAATTAAAACACTTAAAAAAATAATTATAGCTGATGATTTCAACCTCATCCGTGAAGGATTGAAAACAATGCTTACTGCAATTCAAAATGTTGAAATTTCTGCTGAAGCCGAAACCGGGATTGATACAATTCTTAAAGTAAAAGAACATAATCCGGATATTGTAATACTTGATTATTCGATGCCGGTCTTAACCGGAATTGAAGCTGCGGGAATAATCAAAAAAGAAAATCCTGAAACGGCTTTGATCCTTCTGTTAGACACTCAAAATGAACAGGATATTTTTGATGCATTTAATAATGGTATATCCGGAATAATTTCCAAGAATACTTCAAAGGAGGAATTACTGAAAGTACTCCGCTCGGTTTGCAAAGGAAACAGGTATATCAGTGATACATTATCAGATACAATCATCCGGAAATTAGAACAGTCTTCTGATCATGAGATAAATAAACTTGTTTCAATTTCTTTGCTGACAAAACGTGAAAAGGAAATTCTTAAATTTGTTGCTGAAGGTTATTCAAATAGTGAAATTGCAAAAAAACTTTCCATCAGCCCGCGTACTGTTGATTCGCACAAAACACATCTTATAAAGAAACTTAATCTTACCAACAATGCTGCATTAAGAAAATTTGCACTTGAGAAAACAGTTGATATCAATTGATGGATTTTTATCTCCGGTGCTTTTTATAAATTTAGATTAAAAAGTCCGATTAAGAAATTTTTTTTTAAAAATTCCTCAAAACATCCCATTTTTAGTGCTTTTTTTACTGAAATTCAGTAAAAAAATACGGAAAATTCGTAATAGCTATATTCAGAAAATTTCGTATAATTCCAGCGGATTTTGAAGCTGTTTCAATCGCAAGGGTGGGGGAGATTAGCGGGAGGACAATGGTTGAGGGAACTCCCGCTTCTTATTTTACATAAGATTATTTTTAAAAATTTTACTTATCACAAGACACCTGCATTTAATTTTTCATTTCAATTTTTAAAATTTGTTTTATCTTTTAATAAAAAGGCTGAAAAAATGTTGTTCAACACTGACGGAAAATTTAAGGATTTAGGAATATTAATTATCAGAATTGGTTTAGGATTAAGCTACATTTTTATTCATGGAGGTAAAAAAATATTAGGCGGACCAGAAGGCTGGGCAAATACAGGTAAAGCAATTTCAAATTTTGGAATTCAATTCATGCCGGCTTTTTGGGGATTTATGGCTGCCTTTGCGGAAACTTTCGGCGGACTATTGATGATAGTGGGTTTATTTTTCCGGCCAGCTGCTGCTTTAATAATTATTACAATGATTGTTGCCGCCTCAAATCATATTGCAAAAGGTGATCCATTTGCACGAGCCGCATATCCCATTGAATTGATGATTGTATTTATAGGATTGTTATTTATTGGTGCGGGCAAATATAGTTTGGATGAATTAATCTCTAAAAAGAAAACTACTAAATAATTTTCTTTTAAGATCAGGAAATTAAGTTGTTAATTGCTCAATCTCATAAATCTTGGTTCTTCCAGGGTAAGAATCAATGATATTCTGTGAGTATCAGGAAGCCTGTCAATCTCACTTGCGGTGAACCTGGCGAAAGAATAATCAATATTTAATTTGGGAAGTTTTATACCTGCGCCAATTGAGAATTGCTTTACATCATTGTATCCGCCGCGGATTGCAAAAATATTTTTATAGTTGTATTCAAATCCTGCGTGCATATCAAAACTAACCGGTCCTAAATTAAAATTGGAAGCAAATCTCCTGTTTTCAAATCTTATATCGAAATCAACAGCAGGGAAGAGTTTTCCGCCGAGAAAATCAAAAAGATATGCTGCACCGATTTTTGCTGTTGGAGTAATCAGTTCATTTCGTCCGGTATTCCACGCAACAAGTGTGGTTGTTACATCCTGAATATTTGCACCTAAATAAAAATTCTCAAAAGCATTATACTGTGCACCAATATCAAAGCCAATTCCAGTTGCACCAAAATCCTCTCCAATATCTCTGCGGATGATTTTAACGCTCGCTCCATAATAAAATTTTTCAGAATGCCTTTTAGCAAATGATAAGTAAAATGCCCAATCCTGGTTTGAAAAATATTCTATCAATCCCGGGTCAATTCTTCCTGCAGGCTGATTTATATCATAAATTACTTGTCCGGTATTTCTATCAACCAATGCATTTCGTGTATCGGGAATTCCATCAACACCTAATCTTATAACACTAAATCCAAAACTCATATCGCTTCCGTAAGGAATAGCCACGGCGCCGTAATCATAATTAACAAGATCACCAAACTGCTCTGCGTGCATTAAAGAAATTTGCGGATAATTCAGATTTGCAAGCCCGGCAGGGTTGTAATAACCGGCAGAAATATCATTTGCAAAAGCTGTAAAAGCCCCTCCCATTCCAAGCGCACGTCCGCCAACGCCAATTGCCATAAATTCTCCGGCGTACTTTCCAAAAACTGTCTGAGCATTAATTTGAATTAATGATGAGATGAGAATTGCTATGATTAAAATTGCTTTTTTATGCATTAAAGGATTTCTGTTTTATAAAATTATTGCGGAAAAGATTGGTAATTCGTTCCTGAAAATCAAGGTAAAATATTTGTACAGATAATTTATGGATTTGAAATAACTTATTGCCATTCCCGCAAAACTTTGAACTGCTGTTTTAACGGGAATGGCAAAATATCTTCTATATAAAATCCTACTTTTCAAAGGTTATAAGTGAATCATCATAATCATTCACTTTTTTATAACCAAGAAAATTTAGAATTGTAGCTGCAATATTTGTTAATCCGGGATTTTTAATATCTGCAATTTTATATTCTCCATTATACTGCGGATCATAGATAATGAATGGAACAGGATTAAGCGTATGAGATGTTTTAGGAATTTTTTCACCATTTTTTGAAACAGTAAACATCTCATCAGCATTTCCGTGATCTGCAGTTACAAGAGCAATTCCGCCAAGCTCATCAATAACTTCAAGCATACGTCCAACACATTCATCAGTTGTTTCAACGGCAATAATTGATGCTTGCAAATCTCCCGAGTGGCCAACCATATCTCCGTTTGGATAATTTATCCTTCCAAACTGATATTTACCTGTTTTCAAAAGCTGAATGGCTTTATCTGTAATTTCATACGCTTTCATTTTGGGAGCTTTTTGAAATTCAATTTTATCAGATGGAATCTCAACATAGGTTTCAAGTGATTCATCAATATAACCAGAACGGTTACCATTCCAGAAATAAGTTACATGGCCATACTTCTGAGTTTCAGAAATAGCGAAGGAATGTATTTTTTCTGTGCAAAGATATTCACTTATTGTTCTGTCTATCTCTGGGGGAAATACGAGATAATTTTTCGGAATTAATTTATCGCCATCGTACTGCATCATTCCTGCGAAAAATACTTGAGGATATCTTTCACGATCAAATTCATTAAAATCTTCTTCTTCAAACGCGCGTGAAATTTCTATAGCTCTATCTCCACGGAAGTTAAAGAATACAACTGCATCGCCGTTCTCAATTGTTCCTATTGGCGTTTCATTTTCATCAACAATTACAAATGCATCCAGGTACTGATCAATTACCTGATCATTTTCTGCATACATTTCTGTAACTGCCTGAATTGCTGAAGCAAATTTTCTTCCTTTACCGAGTACATGTGCATCCCAGCCGCGTTTAACAATGTTCCAATCAGCATTATATCTATCCATTGTAGTTTTCATTCTTCCGCCCCCCGAAGCAATTCTGTAATCCAAACCGCGGGAATCTAATTCCTTCAATAAACTTTCAAGCTGTTCCAAATAAATTAATGCAGATCTTCCTGGAACATCCCTTCCATCAAGCAAGGTATGCAAGCGCACTTTTTTAACTCCGGATTCAGCACATTTATTTAACAGAGCAAACAAATGATTAATGTGTGAATGAACATTTCCATCAGACAGTAAACCTATGAAGTGAACGGTGTTTCCTTTCAATGCGCGGCTAATAATTTCATTCCAGATATTTGTTTGAAAAATCTGACCCGAAGCTATTGAATTATTTACAAGTTTTGCACCCTGAGCAAAAACTCTTCCTGCGCCAATTGCATTATGTCCAACTTCACTGTTTCCCATATCATCATCAGATGGCAAGCCAACTGCAGGGCCGTGAGCTTTTAATTGAGTATAAAGAGGAGAGTTAAATAGTTTATCAAGTACAGGAGTTTTTGCAAGATACACCGCATTGCCTTCATATTCTTTTCCTATTCCAACGCCATCCATAATAATCAGCAGTAGCGGGCCTTTTCTGCCGTGAAAGTTTTCCAATTTTTCTAATTTCAATTCCATTTTATTCCTTTAATAAAAAAATTTCATAAATAGACTATCAAAAATAGCTATGACTAATGCGGGAAGCAAAAGCAGAATATGCACAAATATAGAAGATGTCTGTTAGGTAAATCCGCTTTAGGATTTTGGTTTAAATTTTTTTACCTGATTGGGGATGATAATAATTTTAATCCGGCTGTTTTTACAGAAGTTTTATAGACAGAATTGGTTTCATCTTCAGTGATAAAAAGAGTTTTCATATCTGTGCCGCCGAATTCAATATTACTTGGTTTTTTACCGGGAGCTTTAATTTCTTCTTTTATGGTTCCATCAGGTGAGATTATAAAAATTGTACCGCTGCCAAAATGAGCAGCGTATAAATTTTCTTCAACATCAAAAGCAATTCCATCAGGATCACCGCCGGGCAGATCAACAAAAACAGATTTGTTATTTACATTTCCTTTTTCATCAACATCAAATTTTAATATTCTGTTTTGGGCTGATTCACACACGAATAAATTTTTACAATCAGCAGAGAATGCAATTCCATTCGGGAAGCACAAACTGTCAGCGATTAATATAACATTACGGGTGTCATTATCTATTCTGAAAACTCTACCATCCGGTTTATCTTTTCCATAAGATTTTGGATCAGTGAAGTAAAGATTTCCTTTATTATCAAAAGCAAGATCATTCGGGCGGTTGAATTTTATTCCATTATAACCGGATGCATAAATTTCTGATTCACCCTCAGTTGTTATTTTTAAGATTGCTCCAATTCCATAATCACATGCAAAGAGTTCACCATGTTTATTAAATGTTAATCCGTTTGTTTGTTTTAATTTAAACGGCTGCTGTGTTGAATCAAGAAAGACAGAAACATTATCATCATTTATTTTAGAAATGAATCCGCCATAACAACTTGAAACGTAAAGATCATTTCCATTCCATGCCGGGCCCTCGGGAAATTGTAAATTCCCGGCAATTAATTGCCATTCAACTTGTGCGTGTGAAATATTCATAATCATAATAAAAATTATTAAAAATTTGTACACCGAATTCTCCCATCTTAAATTTTTTAATTCATGTGTTCTTTAATTTTAGAGGAACCGAAATTAATCCAAATTCTTTTTGAACCTTAACGAACTCAAAAACAGAATTACTGTACCGGATAAAAATAATATTAATGCCTGAAACCACAAATCATTGAAGCCTAATCCTTTTAAAACAACCCCACGGATAATTTCCATAAAATAACGCATTGGAATTACATAGGTAAAATATTGAATTACCCGCGGCATGTTTTCAATCGGGAAAGCAAATCCTGAAAGAAAAACCATCGGCATCATAATTACAAAGATAGCAATCATCATTGCCTGCTGCTGCGTTTTTGTAATTGTTGAAACGAACAATCCTAAGCCAAGTGTTGAAAGTACAAACAAAGCAGTTGATAAAAATAAAAATGCTTCGCTTCCGCGGATTGGAATGTTAAAGAAAATCTGCATTGCACCGAGCACGATTATTACTGCTGCAAAACCGAGAATTGTAAACGGTACAAGTTTGCCGATTATCATCTGATGTGGTTTTATTGGTGTAACTATTAATTGTTCAAGTGTGCCGATTTCTTTTTCCTTAACGATTGCAAGTGAAGTAAGTATTAACGTAACAATCATCAAAAGCAGAGCGGCAATTCCGGGAACCATAAAATTTCTTGTCTTCAATTCAGGATTATACCAGATTCTCGGTTCCGCAGAAATAGTTCCGGATAAAGAAATTTTTCTTCCTGTTCTTTCCATTAATTGAACAACAAGCGATCGGGAGTAATCAGCAGCAATTGCCTGAATATATCCTGCTGCAATTGAAGCAGTGTTTCCGTCTGATCCATCAATAATTAATTGAATAGGAGCAGGTTTGCCGCGCAAAATATTTTTTTCAAAATCATCTGGAAAAACCACTGCGAGAATTGCGTTTCCTTTCATTATCTGATTTGTAACTTCATCATAATTATACGCTTTGTATTTTATTTGGAAATAGGCTGAACTTGTCAGATCATTAATAAATTTTCTGCTTTCGGTTGAATTATCCATATCATAAACAACTGCAGCAACTTTGTGAACATCAAGCACGGCTGCATATCCTAAAAGAATCATCTGCAGTACAGGTGCAATTAAAACCAATACAAACATTTTTGGATCTCGTTTGAACTGCAAAAATTCTTTTTTTATAAGATGTAAAATAATTTGCATGATCAGGCTGATAATAATTTTTTTCTGTGCACAATTACTGCAAGCGTACCCATCAGTAATGTGAAGATTGCCAGGTAAATTAACTGACCCCAGAACGCTTCAACTCCGGCTCCACGCAGAATTATTGCACGGAGAATTACTATAAAAAATTTTGCGGGAGAAATATTTGTTAATATTTGAACAGCTAACGGCATGCTGTTAATCGGAAAGATGAATCCCGATAAAATTAAAGATGGCAGAAGTGAAGCGAATGTGCTCATCATAAATGCAACCTGCTGCGAATCTGCAATTGTTGAGATAAAAATTCCAAGTGTTGTTGATGCGGTAATAAAAAATAGTGTGCATAAAAAAAGTAAAATCAAACTTCCGCGTACTTCAATATCAAACAGAATGTATCCGGCAATAAGAATGAGAGCCGCATCAAGCAGTGCAATTATTATGTAAGGAAAAATTTTACCAACTAACAATTCAAATGAAGAAGCGGGTGAAACATCTATCTGTTCAATTGTACCGCGTTCTTTTTCACGGACGAGTGATAGTGAAACACTGATAATTGCAGTGATAATGAGAATCATTGCAATCAATCCCGGTATTAAAAATTTTGTTGTTTGTAAGGTTGGATTAAACCAGAAAACCGGCTGAAGATCTAATGGCTGATATATCTGGATACCTTTCACCGCAAGAATTTCACTACTTATTTTTTGATTGAATGAAGCTGTTGCTCCTATTACATAATTCCTGATTATGGTAGCAGTGTTTGCATTTACTCCATCAATCAGATATTGAATTTTAACTTCTCTGGAGGAATAATAATCAGCAGCAAAATTGTGTGGGATTACAACCACGCATTGAGCAGCAGATTCCTCAAGTGCTTTCTTTATTTGTGATTCATCATTTATATATTCAACAAGATCAAAATATTCCGAATTAATTAATGATCGTATAAATTCTCTGCTGAATTCAGTTTTATCTTTATCATAAACCGCGAGTTGAATATGTTTAACATCAAAATTAATTGCATATCCAAAAATGATAAGTAGAAAAACAGGGAAGAAGAGAAGAACAAACAAAAGCCGTACATCTCTCAGAAGCTGCTTGATTTCTTTTTTCGATATTGCTTTAATGCGTGTAAACATTCAGCATCATTTTTTTTCAAGAAGATGAATGAACACATCTTCCAGTGTTGGTACAATTTTGTTTATTTTGTTCACGCGGATTGAATTATCATTTAACATTTGTTTTACAGAAGCATCACCGGGATAATTTTCATTAATATTTATGTGAATATTGTTTCCGAAGATTGAAGTATCATTTATGAAATTTTGTTTCTCAAGCAATTCCATCGCATCAATAACTTTCTCACATTCAATTTCAATGATAGGATGTTTGAGATATTTGGTTTTAAGTTCGTAAGGATTTCCGTGTGCAATTATTTTTCCGGCATCAATCAATATAATATCACTGCAGAATTCAGCTTCTTCCAGATAATGAGTTGTAACAAGAACAGTAGTTCCGTTAAATGCAAGATTGTTAATCAGATCCCAGAAATTTCTCCGTGAAACAGGATCAACACCGCTCGTTGGCTCATCCAGAAAAACTACATCTGGTTTATGAATAACTGCTGTACCAAGCGCTAATCTTTGTTTAATTCCAACCGGAAGTGAGCCGGTCAATATTTCTTCTTTTCCTGAAAGATTAGCAGTTTCAAGAACCCATTTCCTTCTCTCATCAAGTTCTTTTTTGCTTAATCCATAAACCCCGCCAAAAAAATTTATATTCTCTTCAACAGTAAGATCATTATAGAGAGAAAATTTTTGAGACATATAGCCAATATTATTTTTTACTTTTTCAGGCTCACGTTTAACGCTGAATCCTGCTACTATTGCATCGCCATCTGTTGGTTTAAGCAGAGCGCAAAGCATTTTAATTGTTGTTGATTTGCCGGCACCGTTTGCGCCAAGTACTCCAAACACTTCTCCTTTGTTAACATTAAATGATATTCCATCAACTGCGGTAAACGTGCCGAATTTTTTTGTGAAATTATTTACTTCAATGCTATGCATCTTCATTTTCTTTTTTAACAAGATGAATAAAAATATTCTCAAGAGAAGGAGTAACTATTCTTCTATCAAGAATTTCAATTCCTTCATTCATAAATATTTTTTCTATTTCGGGATAATCCTTTTCAAAATTATTTACAACTACATTAATTCTATCACCAAATAATTGCGCTTCGTATTCCGAATGATTTTTCAAAACCAAATTTGCTTTGCGGGATTCCGAACAAATTATTTCAATTACATCCTTATTGAAAGAAGCCTTAATCTTCTGCGGTGTATCAAGACTGATTATCTTTCCATTATTCATCAATGCAACCCGGTTGCATCTTTCAGCTTCATCAAGATAAGGTGTTGACATAAGGATTGTAATTTTTTCTTTAAGCAGGCTGGATAAAATTTTCCAGAAATCTCTGCGTGAAACCGGATCAACACCGGTTGTTGGTTCATCAAGAAAAAGAATTTTAGGTTTATGAATAAGGCTGCATGCAAGTGCAAGTTTTTGTTTCATTCCACCGGAGAGTTTTTCAGCCAGCCTTTTTCTGAAAGGAGTTAATCTTGTGAATTCTAAAAGTTCATTTCGGCGTTCAGCGTAATTTTTAACGCCATGTATATCTGCAAAGAACTCGATGTTTTCATCAATCGTAAGATCACCATAAAGGCTGAACTTTTGTGAAAGATAGCCAATTTGATTCTGAATAGATTTTCTGTTTATAGAAATATCTTTACCAAACAAAAAAGCACTACCGCCGGATGGATTTAATAATCCGCAAAGAATTCTGATTGTAGTCGTTTTTCCAGCACCATCTGGACCAACAAGTCCAAACATTTCTCCTTCATTCACTTGCATCGAAATTCCGTTTACTGCATTAACAGTATTATAATTTTTCTTCAGTTCATTTATTTCAATAACGGGATTCATAAAAATTAATCCAGGTAAACAACCGCATCGGCAGGCATTCCGGGTTTCAAATCATAATCAGGATTATCCACTTTAATTTTTACAGCAAAAACAAGTTTGGTTCGTTCATCCTTTGTTTGAATATTTTTGGGCGTAAATTCTGCTTCCGGAGAAATGTACGTTATTACTCCTCTGTAAATTTTATTTTTATAAGTATCGCTTTTTACATCAGCTTTCTGCCCCAATTTAACTTTACCTAAATCTGCTTCGGAAACATAGATTATCAATTCAACGTTTGATAAATCAGCAGCTTTAAATAATGATGAAAGCTGTGTTATTGTTTCCCCGTTCTCAACAAATTTGTTTACGATAAATCCATCAACCGGAGAAGTTATGTAACAGTCTCTTATATTTTTTTCAAGAATTTTTACCGCGGCTTTTTGTTTTTCAAGATTAGCTTCAGCTTGGCGTAATTCTTCGGGTCTGGCAAAGTTTTTTAATTTATTCAGATTTTCTTTTGCAGAAATTAACTGAGCATACAGAGCTTCAGCACGCGCATTAGCATCATCAAATTGTTTTTGTGTTACACTTCCTTCTTTATAAAGCCGTTCAACTCGTTCCTGGTCTTTTTGTGCACTGTTATAATTGATTTCTGCCTGCTTCAAAAATTGTTCAGCCTGAGCAATATCTTCTTCACGTGCGCCGGTTTTTAAAAGATTCAATTGAGCTTCAGCTATTTTCACTCCGGCAAGCGCCTGCTGAAGCTGATAGGATAAAAGTTCGCTGTCAATAATCATTACAGTATCGCCTTCCACAACACGCTCACCTTCATCAATCAAAATTTCTTTAATCTCACCCGCAACTTTTGAACTTACTGTAACATCCTTACTTTCAATGCTGCCGGATGCAGTTATTTTGTTCGTGTTTTCGTCATCTCCGCATGCCTGGATGAATAGCAGAATAACGAATGATAAATAAATTAATTTCATCTTATTTCACTTTTTTAATTGTATTAAATTTTTTTCTTCCTGCCGATGTAAGAACTCCTTCAAAGAAAATATCAAATGTAACTTTAACTGCTTCGGTATAAGTAAATTTGTTCCGGTAAGGAAAATCAGAATTTATAATTGATTTTACTGAAGCAACCAAAACAGATAGCATAATTTCTGCTGGAAGATTTGCAATAAGTCCTTCATTTTGTCCCTGCATTATAAGTGCAGACATTACGCTGAATAATTTTTTCGTTCTGAACTCATCAATTTGTTTCCATAATTGCGGAGTATGAATCTTCAAATCCATCAACCATTGATCACTGAATTTTAAAAATGTGCTACCAAGAATTTCAAGCAGAGAATATATTTTGGTGAGTGCATCTGATTTGTTTTTAATAATGGCATCAATCCGCGGACTAATTTCCTGCATTAATCCGAAAACAACTTCATGAATAAGTTTTTCTTTGGAAGGGAAATATTTGTAAATAGTTTTTTTGCTTATTCTTAATCTTGCCGCAACAGAATCCATTGATGTCTTATAGAAGCCTTCGGTTAGATATAACTCTCTAATTCGATTAAGGATTTTTTCCCGCTCCTGATTTGTTGATTCTGCTACAGACATTTGCTCAGCCAGATTTTTTTGATAGGTTCTAACTTAAGCAATGGAAACTAAAAAGTCAACAAATAGTTTCCGGCAGATTTTTATTGCATTAAAATTCGATATTTAACAAGTTGCCTAAAAAACAAGTAGGGTGGGAAAATGAAAGTATTGCTTATTGTTTTCCTTTGTTCTTTACTCTTCCTTAGTGCACAAGCACAAAATAAAATTGAAGAAGACCTGGATATTGCATTTCAAAATGCAAAGAAGGGATTATACTGGGCATTGTCTAATATTCCTGAAAAGAAATCCAGGCTGGAATATGATCTCATTGCAGATGATAAACTCTATTCTACTGTAAAACTTTCAAAAGAGATAAACGGGATAAAAATCGAATCAACCGGATATCATCTGAGCAATGAGGTTACGATAAAGATTTATAAATCCAATGATATACTTGCCAAAGAAGGATTTCTGAAAATCAAACAAAAAGAAGATATTGCCGAAGATCAGGAATCTGACTAAAACATTTCTTCCGTAAAATGTAGTTGCATTTGAATAAAATTCTATTAATTTCTGTAACAAAATTTTCACTTTTACTCGAAAACTGTAACTATCATTACAATGCACAGACTCGTAGAAATTTTTTTAAATGCTGCAAAGATTGAAGCTCAATCCGGAAATGAAAAGCCGCTGGCTGATTTTATTACTTCATTTCTTCAGCAGCATAATTACTCTTTTACTATTGATGATTCATGGCAAAGTTCCGGAAGCAATACGGGAAATATTATTTGCAGAATTGGTGACGGCGGGGATTCTGTTCTTCTTTCACACATGGATACGGCAAGACCAACTAAATATACTGTTCCCAAAATTACTGATAATAAAATTATTTCCAGTTCAGATACTGTTTTAGGTGTTGATAATCGTGCTGGTGTTGCAGTGTTGCTGTACGTGCTTGGAAAAATTGCTGCTGAAAAAATTGAAACTAAAAATTTTACGGTAGCTTTTACTACATGTGAAGAAACAACACTTTCCGGTTCAAAAAATCTTTCAGTGAACGGAGCAATAAAAAAAGGATTTGTTTTTGATTCATCATTTCGTCCCGGAAATTTTATCCATACGGCATGTGGTTCAATGGGATTCAAAGCAACTGTACGCGGCAAGGCATCACATTCTGGGCTTGCACCTGAAAAGGGAATTGATTCAATCCAGGTAATCAGCAGAGCAATCAGCAAAATGAGGCTTGGCAGAATAGATGAGGAAACCTCAGCCAATATCGGAAAAATTAACGGCGGTTCTGCCGTAAATGTTGTCCCAGAAGAAACACGAATTGATGGAGAGGTTCGTTCATTCAACAGAGAAAAAGTTGAGAAGGAAATTAATTTTATTAAAGAATGCATAAGCAGAGAAGCTGATAAAGTTTCAGCCAAATTATTTTTTGAAGCTGATTGGGATTTTGAACCTTACTATGTTCCGGAGGAATCCCCTGTTTACAAGGAGATAACCGAAGCCATAAAAGGCTGCGGACTTGAACCGCATCCAAAAATTTCTCTGGGCGGCAGTGATG
Organism: Ignavibacteriales bacterium; assembly: GCA_044507695.1. GTDB lineage: Bacteria > Bacteroidota > Ignavibacteria > Ignavibacteriales > Ignavibacteriaceae > JBIQJD01. The sequence continues at coordinate 48,148 of JBIQJD010000006.1, forward strand.
CTAATTCATTGAATGCACGTGGTATTACTTCTGTTAATATCGGAATCGGCGCGCAGAATCCTCATTCAAATGATGAATTTATTTTTATTGAAGATTTGTTAAACAGCGCTAAAATAGCTCTTAATCTTATATCTAAATAATTAGTGAAAAAACTTATGAGAAAATTTTTTCTGCTTATTGTTTTCGTTTGTATTTCATCTTCCTTTGCACAGAATAGAGGAAGATTAATGATCATCGGCGGCGGAGACAGACCTGACTACATGATGAACCGCTTTATTGAATATGCTGGTGGAAGAGATGCAAAAATTATTATCGTTCCGAATGCAAGTGGTGATCGTATCGGTACGGCTGAATACCAGGTTGAACAGTTCAAAAACCTTGGGGTTGAGAATGTTGATTATATCGATTGTACAAAAGAAACTGCCGATGCCGACAGCAATTTAGCGAAGCTTGAGAATGTATCAGGAATCTTTTTTTCCGGCGGAGATCAAAGCAGATTAACAAGAGATTTTCTCGGATCAAAATTTCTGGAAAAAATTCGTGAACTTTATTCTAACGGTGCAATACTAGGCGGTACAAGTGCAGGCGCAGCAATAATGAGTAAAGTAATGCTCACCGGCAATGAGCTTGCTAATAGTGATTCAAGTTCTGCCTATCATACCATTCAAAAAAATAATATTGAAACTGTTGAAGGATTTGGTTTCGTTACAAAGGCAGTTATTGATCAGCATTTTATAAAAAGAAAAAGAAATAACAGATTGCTTAGTGTAATACTTGAACATCCTGATCTGCTTGGTATTGGAATAGATGAAGCTACATGTATAATTGTAAATCCTGATGACACATTTGAAGTGCTTGGTGAAAATCAGGTTATTGTTTATGATGCTACGGAGGCAGTTAATATTAGTACAGATAAGAACAATAATTTATCCGGAAGTAATTTGAAACTTCATATTCTTTCATCCGGAGAAAAGTTTGATTTGAATTCTAAAAAATTAATTCAATGAAATTAACAAAACTGAAAGCGCCAAATACTTTTTTAATAATCTTTTCACTACTGATTATTGTTGCTGTGTTAACGTGGATTATTCCGGCCGGTGAATATGAACGCACAGAGCTTCACGGCAGGCAGGTAGTGCAGGCAGATTCTTTCACTTTTACTGAATCAAATCCACAGAATATTGATGATGTACTATTAGCTCCAATTAGAGGATTTGTTGATGCTGCTTTAATAATCGGATTGGTTTTAATAGTTGGCGGAGCTTTCGGAATATTTCATAAAACAGCCGCTCTTGATGCTGCAATTCTTGGGATCGCAAACATCCATAATAAATCAAAAGCTGTACAGTTATTTCTTATTCCGCTGCTGATGATAATTTTTTCTTTAGCCGGTGCAACCTTTGGAATGAGTGAAGAAGTTATTCCGTTTATTCTTGTCTTCGTTCCTCTTGCTTTAATGCTCGGGTATGATACAATAACCGGTATAGCAATTCCTTTTATTGGTGCCGGTGCCGGATTTGCCGGGGCATTTTTAAATCCTTTTACAGTTGGAATTGCGCAGGATATTTCCGGACTTCAATTATTTTCAGGAATTGGTTACAGGTTATTCTGCTGGTTAATAATAACGTTAACAGCAATATTGTTTGTTACTTCTTACGCAAAAAAGATTAAAAGAAATCCTGGGTTAAGCATTACATACAATAGTGATTTACAAAAGAAGCAGGAAATTAAATTATCAAACGTAAATGATTTTTCCGGATTATCATTCAATCATAAAATTGTTCTTGCTGCGTTTATACTTGGACTTGCAGTTCTGGTCTTTGGCGTTCTTCAATACGGCTGGTATATAGAAGAAATTTCTGCAGTATTCCTTTTCACAGGGATAATGGTTGGAATTCTCGGCAAACTTTCAGTTGATGAAATTACAAGTTCATTTGTGCAGGGAGCAAAAGATCTTGCAGCAACAGCGCTTATTATTGGTTTGGCAAGAGGTATTTTGATATTATCACAGGATGGAAAAATTATTGATACAATTTTGTTCGCGTTATCAAATCCTATTTCAACTTTTCATCCTATTATATCTTCACAAGCAATGTTTATTGTGCAGACAATGATTAATTTTTTCGTTCCATCGGGAAGCGGGCAGGCAGTGTTAACTATGCCGGTTATGGCGCCGCTTTCAGATCTTGTAAATGTATCAAGACAAACGGCGGTACTTGCATTTCAGTTTGGAGATGGTTTCAGCAATATGATTATTCCAACTTCTGCTGTTACTATGGGCGTGCTTGCATTAGCTGATGTTCCCTGGGAAAAATGGGCAAGATGGGTTCTGCCGCTTGAAATTATTTTTTTAATAGTTGGGTTGCTTCTTCTTATTCCACCATACTTTTTAGCTTGGAACTGAGATGATGAGATTAATCAACAATAATTATCAATATAAAATGTGAGGAATATTATGAAAAGAATATTACAACATTTGTTTCTGTTTGTTTCTATGCTGCTGCTTGTTTGTGATACTATTTTTGCGCAGGCTGATATTTATACCGGACCTTTAAACATTGATGTTGGCTCCTACGGCAGAATAAGATTATACACAACTACTGCTGCAGATACTATCAAACATGTTGAGCGTGTTTCAATTCTTGTTGGAGTTGCAGCAGACCAGGTATTTGATTATCAAAATGATGTTGATATTGAAGAACCTGTTGTTTTGCTGAGTCAATCATCAGTAGCAGATTTTGAGATTTACGGTGCTTTTAATAATGTGTATTCAGCACTTCCACCAGATATATTACAAAAACTTTACGTGTACGGCTGGAATAATGAAAAATATACAATCGTAAAAAATGTTTTGATCAATCGTGAAAGTTCAACAATTGATGCAATAGTTGGAGTTGATTTTATTGCAGAAGTAGATAATGATTATGGATTTGATACTGTTTCTTATAATGCATCAAATCAGATTATGGATACCTACAGAGGCGGTTCTCACGTTGGATTCAAATTCCTTTCTCATCAAATTAATTCGTTAACTTCAATTACATGGTATGATGGTTACTATGATGATGCAAGTTACTGGGATTGGCTTACTCACGGCGCAATTGATGATTTCTTTGTTGCAGATGCTGATGGTCCGGTTTCATTCCCGGCAATTCAATCAGTAACACTAAATTCCGGTGATTCAATAACCGTTTACTTTGCAGTTGCTGTTGGCGCTAATGAAGCTGAGATGATAGAAAATATTAACAAAGCCGTTGATAAATACGGATCTATCACTTCAATTAAAGCAGATAATTCTTTAGTACCTGCTAATTACAACTTGCTTCAAAATTATCCGAACCCGTTCAATCCATCAACCAAAATTACTTTTGAACTGCCTGCAAAAGATTTTGTTACACTTAAAATATTCAATACACTCGGTCAGGAAATATCCACCCTTGTTAACTCTGAACTTGAAGCTGGAAGATACACTGTAGATTTCAACGCTGCTGATTTACCAAGCGGTGCTTACTTCTATAAAATATCAGCCGGTAATTTTACAAGTTCTAAAAAAATGTTACTAACCAAATAACTAACAGAGAGGTTCGCTTATGAGAAAAATTTTTCTGTTCCTTTTTATTGCAGCCTTTGCATTGGTTGATTCTTCAATCATATTTGCTCAGGCATCTTTTAACACGGGGAAGATTGCAGTTAATGCTACTAACGGCGGCAGAATAAGAATATTATCCGGAGATAATACCACACGCCAGTTTGATAGAATATCAGCAATGGTATCCGGAAATCCGGGTGAAGTATTTGATTATTCGAATGATGCAGATGCCGAAGTTAATGCAGCGTTGTTAGATAATCCTGCTCATAGTGATTTTGAAATTTTTAGTGTTCTGAATAATAAATATCCATCTACTCCTGTTCCGCCTGATGTTTTGGTTAAACAGAATATTTATGGATGGACAAACGAAGAATTTCTCATTATCAAATTCAATGTTATAAACCGTGAGGCTTCAGCAATCAATGCCAGAATAGGGCTTGATATGATTCCGCAGGTTAATGGTACTTATGATGGAGATGTAATTTCTTATAATACTTCTACACAGGTACTAACAATATCTGATAATGTTTTTGTTGGTGTTAAATTTTTATCAAGAGCACCTTCTTCGGTTGAATATGAAGAGTGGTACAGCGGCTACTCGGTTGATGCTGATCTTTACAACTGGATGAACTCCGGCAATTTTGATACAGCTCCATTTGGTCCGGTTGATGACGACGGCTTGATTGCTTTCATGTCCACCGATGCCGTTAATCTTGCTCCGGGTGATTCAACTGAACTTTACTTTGCTGTAGCACTTGGCGCCGATGAAAATGCTCTGGCAAATAATTTATCCGCAGCCGCTGCAAAATATTTGCAGGTTGTTCCTGTTGAATTAACATCATTCACCGCAGCTTCAATTAATGGAAAAGTTGAGCTTAAATGGAATACAGCAACAGAAGTAAATAACCGCGGTTTTGAAATAGAAAGAAAAGCTGCCGGCAGCGATTGGGTTACTGTTGGATTTAAAGAAGGAAAAGGTACAACTACAGAAAGCCAATCATATTCCTTTACAGATGATGTAGCTTCGTATTCTGCTTCAAAATTAACCTACAGATTAAAACAAATTGATTTTGACGGAACCTTCTCTTACTCGAACGAAGTTGAAGTTAATTTAGTACCTTCTGAATTCAGTCTTGAGCAGAATTATCCGAATCCTTTCAACCCTTCAACAAAAATAACTTTTAATCTTGCCCAGAAGGAAATGGTATCACTGAAGATATTCAACTCTCTCGGGCAGGAAGTAGCATCATTAATAAATTCTGAGTTGGAAGCTGGGCAGCACAATATTAATTTCAATGCAGTAAATCTTTCAAGCGGCGTTTATTACTACCAGTTAAATGCAGGAACTTTTTCTGATGTTAGAAAGATGATTCTTTCAAAATAAAATCTTCAAATGGAATGAAGCATTCTTATTTGAGAATGCTTCTTCCTTTATTTTTATAAGAACAAAGCAATGACACGATATAAAGAAGTTAAAGATAAAATTCACGGCAAGTATAACTCACTTCCCAAAAATCAGCAGCGTATTGCCGAATATTTTATCGACAACTTTGACAGAATTCCTTTTCTAAGTGTGCACGAAGTTTCAAAAGCTACTTCATCAAGTGTTGCATCAATTGTAAGATTTGCACAGCGTACAGGTTTCCGCGGCTTCAGCGAGCTGAGAGATTCAATTGCCGGTTCATTGCAGGATCAGCTCACTAAAAAAGATATTTTTCCTCTTCTTGAAAAAAACAGCGAAGATTTACTTACATCAGTAGCAAATCTTGATATTAAAAATATCAATGATACGCTCAATCTTATTGAGCGGGATAATTTTAACAAAGCAGTTAAGTTGATATTAAAATCAAAGCGGGTTTATACTGCCGGATTGGGAATATCTTACCTGCTTGCGGAACTGCTTGCTTATCAGCTTACACAGGTTGCAGTTGATGCATCAGTTTTCAAACACAGCTATGCATTGTTTCATGAACAGATTTTATTCATGAACAGTGATGATCTTGTTATCGCTTTTTCCTTTCCGCCTTATTCTAAAGAAACAGTTGAAGCCGCTGAATATGCTTCGCTCAGAAATATTAAAGTTATATCAATTACAAACAAGCAGGCTTCACCAATAACTTTTCATTCAGATGTTACTTTGCTGGTGAAAAGTGAAAACATGCTTTTTACAAATTCTTTTGCGGCTATTTCAGTTTTAATAAATGCAATTGCAACACAATGTGCAGTGCAGAATAAATCAAAAGCAAAAAAGATTTTAAAGGAATCTGTAAAAATTATGGAAGAACAAAACCAGATTATTACCGAAGAATAATCTAAGCTCAATTTATTGGAGTTATCTATGAAGAAGTTTTTTGTTGTTCTGATTTTATTTCAGAATTTTTTATTTGCCGGCGTTACCGGAAAACTTTCCGGTAAAATTACAGATGCACAAACCGGTGATGTGCTTATTGGCGCAAACGTGTTGATTGATGGTACAAATCTCGGCGCTGCATCTGATGTGAACGGCAGATTTGTAATATTAAATATTCCACCCGGAACTTACAGTGTCCGCTTCAGCTATCTAGGGTACGAAACTACAATTGTAGAAAATGTAAAAATTATTGTTGATCAAACAACAGAACTTCCCGCAGCATTAAGTCCGCAATCTATTGAAGTTGATGAAGTTGTTGTAACTGCTCAAACTCCAATGATTCAAAAAGATATTACAAGCAGTATCTCTGTTGTTACAAGAGAACAGATTGAAGCACTTCCGGTTTCTACCTTCACAGAACTACTATCATTGCAGGCAGGAGTAGTAGGCAGCGGTGCAAATCTTCACGTTCGCGGCGGTAGATCAAATGAAGTAGCATACCTTGTTGATGGAATGTACGTGCAGGATCCTCTGCTTGGCGGACTTGCAACACAAATAAATAATGATGCAATACAGGAGATGAGCCTGTTAAGCGGAACATTCAATGCTGAATATGGTAACGCATTAAGCGGCGTTGTTAATATTGTTACCCGTGATGGCTCGGATGAATTAACCGGGAAACTAGAAGTGCGTTCAAGTGAATTTGGAATTAAACGCTATACCGATCTGCATGAACTGAGATTGAACGGAAGCCTTGGCGGCCCTTTGTTTACAAACGATTTAAAATTCTTTGTATCCCTGGAACAGGATAAACGCGGAAGCTATCTTCCTTTTGGATATGACAGGAACGGTACTTTCTTTGCAAAATTAACTTCTACATTTATTCCAACTTTAAAAATATCTCTTTCAAACAGAGGCAGCATTGGAAAACGACAGGGCTACAGCCATTCATACAAATATATTCCGGAACAATATTTAAGAAGAAAAACTGACAGCTATCAAAGTTCAATAACTCTTACTCATACCGTTGCAAATAATTTATTTTATGATGTTCGGGTTTCATATTTCAACCAGGGATATTATTCAGGAATTGAAAAAGATACATCCGAATATATCTCACCTGGAGATTATGAATATTTACCAATCGGCAACGGATTTGAATTTTACAAAAGAGCCGATCCTGTTGAATTGACTGACAGCCGTACAGTAACTGCTGATATAAAAGCTGATGCAGTATGGCAGCTTGGGAATATAAATGAAGTGAAATTTGGTGCATCATATAAACAGCACTGGCTAAAATTATTTTACGTGTACGATCCTAAACGTAACTTTCCTTACCTGAATGATTACTCAACAAATCCATTTGAAGCTGCGGCTTATATTCAGGATAAAATTGAATTTCCGTTCCTCGTAATTAATCTCGGTCTCCGTTTTGATTACATGAACGCAAATATAACTTTCCGTGAAAATCCGCTCGTGCCCGGGTCATTAGTAAAGGTTAAACCAAGAACGCAGCTTTCTCCAAGAATCGGAATTGCGCATCCGATCTCTGACAGAACAAAACTTCATTTTGCATACGGGCATTTTTTCCAGAATCCTGAATTTCAGTATTTGTTTGAGAATCAGCAGTATGATTTAAATGTCAGAGAACCAATCTTTGGACAGGCAAGTCTGGATGCACAGCGTACAATTGCTTATGAAGTTGGAGTTGCTCATCAGTTTTCTGATAGAGTTGCAGTGGATTTAACCGCTTATTATAAAGATGTAACGGGCTTAATCGGCACGCGCTATTTTTTTCCTTTTGTTGATGGAAGATATACAGGATATACTCTATATGTAAACGAAGATTATGCAAACATAAAAGGATTTGAAGTTAATCTTGATATTCGTCCGGATAAATATTTTTCAGGCGGCTTAACCTACACATACTCGGTAGCAAAAGGAAGCGCTTCATCTGAAACAGAACAGTATCCGGGAACGCAGGAGTCTACTCAATTATACTATCTTGATTTTGATAAAACACATGTAGTAAACTTTACTGCAACAATTACAGTTCCTTCAGGAGAAGGACCGGAATTATTCAGCAGCAGATTTTTGCAGAATATGGATTTCAGTTTCATCGGCAGATTAAGTTCAGGTTATCCCTACACACCCGCAGGCAGAGATATTGGATTTGTTGAAAGAAACTCACTCCGCCAGCCTGCAACTTATTCACTTGATTTAATGATTGGTAAAGAATTTAAAATAATTGGCAATTACCAGTTGCGCATCTTTGCAGAGATATTAAACCTTACCGATCACAAAAATGTTTTATATGTATACAGAGATACCGGTGATCCGGATTTTACTCTTGAGGGAAATGATTCAGAAGAATATATAAGAGATCCTTCTAACTATGGTCCGCCAAGATCAATAAGACTTGGTGCGTCAATCAAGTTTTAATTTTTTTTAGTTGATGATTAAAACAGAAAACTTACAGGAAGTTTAATGAAAAGAATAATTATCTTACTCTTAACATTCTCCGCAGCAGCATTTGTGTACTCTCAGAATAAAGTACATGAGAAGGATATCGCATCTCCGTATGAATCACTTGAGAAAATTTTTGGAATAAATGATCGTGCAGGCGGAACTCACAACGCAAGCAACATAGGATTGTTTTTTGAAAACCGCGGCAAACTATATCCGCGCAGAATAACTCAGGGCCCGTCCGGAGAATTTCCACTGAACAGCACAAAACACTATATTTACAGAATTAATCCATGGGTTGGTGTTCCCGGTAATGTTGTACAGGGAAGATATACAACAAACGAAGAATGGGAAGCAGTTGCAGGATATCATAATCGTGATTCTGCAAAAATTGCTTTCAGTGATAATCCGAATACATGGCCTGCTGACGGCTGGCCGGTAAAAGATGCTGATGGTAATCCGATCATCAAATCTGATCAGGACAGCTACTGCGTTTACAGTGACAGCAACAATACCGTTGAGGTGCTTGGAATTACTGTGGCTCAAACAGGTTATACTTACGGCGTAAAGTTTGTGCAGAATATTATCTTCTTTAAATATGACATCATAAATAACGGACAAAAAGTACTGGATAGTTTATACTTTGGATTGTACCAGGATATTGATGTTGGAAATATAAGCGGCGGTGATCCGGAATATGCCGATGACAGACTTGGTTTCGATAAAGAGAGAAATCTTCTTTATCATTATGATGATGGAAAATCTGATGAATGGCCTGGTGGAACTACAGGTTTCTTTGGTGTTGCGTTTATAAAAACTCCCGATATAAATGGTGTTGAAGCCGGAATTACTGATTGGCATTATAATTTATATGATGATGATCTTGATATAGATTCGATCCAATACGGAATTATGTCAAGCAGTCCTTCGCTTTATAACTCCTCAATTGGAAGCAGGTATTTTCATTTAGGATCAAATACCGATCTGCATTATGATGATGTTAATACAATTCCTGTTACAGGTGCAGATATTGTCCCAACTGCTTCATCAGGCCCGTACACACTTAATCCCGGAGATACATTAACGTTTTACACTATCATTGTTGCCGGAGAAACTCTGGAAGAATTACTCTACTACACAGATCAGGCATATGAAGCATACAAATTTAATTTTGAACTTGCCAAACCACCTGCAAGACCAACTTTGGTTGGATTAGCTGGTGATGGCAGAAACTATCTTTACTGGAACAGCGAATCTGAACAAAGCAAGGATAATTTTACAGGTGAATATGATTTTGCAGGCTACAGAATTTACAGGAGTAATGATAAAGGAATTAACTGGGAACTGCTTAAAGATTTTTCTTTTAATGATCCTGCAGGAATACCATATTTTATAATTGATTCATCCGTGGTTAATGGTTTTGAATACTGGTACTCAATTACAGCTTATGATAGAGGCGGAGAAGATTTACCAAGCCTTGAAAGTGCAATAGGCAAAACTCTTGAATCAATTAACACCGTTTCATTAACCCCGCTTTCAAAAGCATCAGGAAGAATTCCTGTATCAACTGCAAATGTTGAATATTCCGGAAGCGGAAAATCAAATTATATTTTTGAAGTTGAACCTGTGGATAATGATGAACTTGCAGGTAATCAATACAGAACTGTATTTACTTACACAGTTCAAAGGCTGAGCGGTGATTTACAGACAGATGTACAAATCACAATAAATGACTCATCCCGTACAAAACCGTACCGTTATCTGCTTGAATTCCCGGATGCAAATTCAGTTGATCTTACAAACCTTACAACGGGAGAAATAATAAGAGAAGGTTATGCCTATCCTTCAGGCGGAAGGAATTTACCGATTGTACAGGATGGAATTAGTATAAGATTAACAGATGCTCCGGATGCCGATCCATCCAAACGCCCGGAAGCAACTGATAAAATTGTTGTCTCATTCTCAATTGCAGTAATTAAAGGTGAAAGCGATACAGTTGCTGCGCCGCGGCCTTTCATAGTTAACACAACACAATCAACTACGGATGGAATAAGATTTAGATTATCATCACCGGAAATTATTAAAAGTGTTTCAAGAATCGGCGGAACCGATGATATTGATATAACATTTGATGTTGCTGATGAAACCGCAGTTAAAGATGATCTTTATCTTATCTCAACAATTGGAAGCGGTGAATCTGATGGACAAAAATTTGTTGTTATTCTTGTTAAGAATTCTGCGGCAGATACTGTGCTGATTGATTCGGTGATGAGTTCCGGATCATTTACATTTGAAGGTATTGAAGGAACGGTTTCATTTTCATCCACTCCCCAGCCGGGAAATATGTTCTCGGTTGAAGTGCAAAAACCCGTTCAGCCGAATATACAGGATAGTTATTCCTTCAATATAAAAGGATCGTCTATCAATCGTGATTTGGTAAAAGAGAATTTAAACAAAATAAAAGTTGTGCCGAATCCGTATGTGGTTTCTTCTTTATATGAACCTGAGTTTGGTGAATTGAGACGTGAGCCGCTGAGGCAGATTCAATTTGTAAATCTTCCTCCGGAATGTACAATTTATATTTTTTCCGTTGACGCCGATCTTGTAAAAACAATTCAGCATAATTCAACAAGCGGAACTGCAACCTGGGATTTACGCGCTGAAAGCGGAAGAGAAATTGCTGCCGGAGTTTATCTTTATGTTGTCAAAACTTCAGACAGCGAATACATTGAAAGGTTTGCAGTTATCAAATAAAAAAGAAAATGAATTGCTTCTTCATCTTAACTGAAGAAAAACGGAGACTATAATGAAAAAAGTTTTATTGTTTATTCTCATCTGTTCTGCATCATTACTTGCACAAAATCCAAATCTTGGTACTGCCGGTGCGCAATTTTTGCAAATACCTGTTGATGCAAAAAACACAGCATTAGGCGGCGCAGCAGTTGGATTAACAAACGATGCTTCATCAATCTTCTGGAATCCCGCCGGGCTTGCAAATGTAAATTCTGTGCAGGCGCATTTTTCTTATCTGAGATGGTTCTCAATGTTTGATCTGAACGCCGCCGCTGTTGCTTATAACATTGGTGATGCAGGAGTAATTGGTGCAAGTTTAATTTCATTCAGCACGGGAGAAATGGAGATAACAACAGAAGAAGAACCAAACGGTACCGGAAGATTTTTTGATGCACAGGATATCGCAGTAGGAATTTCATATTCAAAATTTTTAACAGATAGATTCAGTGTTGGTTTAACAGCCAAATATGTTTCTCAAAGAATCTGGAATGAAACTGCCGATGGAATTGCTTTTGATATCGGAACACAATACAGGCTTGATTTTCAGAACTTAACAATTGCAATGAGCATGAGTAACTTTGGCGGTGATCTTAGATTTGATGGACCTGATCTTGATATTACTCATAACAAAGACGCTGATTATCCGCAAAGCAGATTAACACCTGCACGCCTGCAAACGGAATCATATCCGCTCCCGTTAAATTTCCAGGTTGGAATTGGATTCGATATTTATAAGGCAGACTTTGTAAAAATAAGAGGTGCTATTGATGCCGTGCATCCGAATGACAACAGTGAGCGGCTGAATTTTGGAACGGAGTTTTCATTTTTTGACAGGCTGTTTTTACGGGGCGGCTACAAATATAATTATGATGATGAAAAATTTGCTTTCGGCGCGGGAGCTAATCTGCCGTTTTCCGGTGCTGCAATCTTTTTTGATTATGCTTACTCAATGTTTGATATTCTTCCAAGCGTTCACAGAATTTCAGTTGGAATTAGTTTTTAATAAGATTTATTAATGAATGATCATCGAATTAAATGAAATTACTTTTCCTGTTTTTTATTCTTTGTATTAATGTTTTTCCACAAGGATTTATTTGTGCAGTTGGCGGCGGCGGTGAAGATTACAATAGCTGGAGCGATGCTCCCTATTCATGGATAGTTGAAAAATCAGACAGCGGAAAAATATTAATTCTTTCTTATGATGATGCAACTAACTGGATTCCAGATTATTTCAAATCTCTCGGTGCAGGTGAAGCTAAAAATTTTAAAATCGCTTCGCGTGCAGCTGCAGATCTTCAATCAACTTACGATGAGCTTATAACAGCCAAAGCCGTTTTTCTTAAAGGCGGTGATCAATATAAGTATATTGAATACTGGAAAGGCACAAAAACTGAAGAAGCCATAAATCTTATTTTTAAAAACGGTGGAGTGATAGCCGGAACGAGCGCCGGGCTCGCTGTACTTGGCGATCTTGATTTCAGTGCAAAGAATGGCTCAGCAGTTTCCGAAGCTTCACTTCTTAATCCATTCTATTCCAGAATTCAGCTTGAAGATGATTTTCTTGATTTTGTTACTGATGTAATTTTTGATTCACATTTTATTGAACGCGGCAGATTCGGCAGATTGATTGCAATGATTTTTAATGCGCATTTTAATCTTGGCAAAGATGTAATTGGTGTTGGAGTTGATGACCGCACTGCAATCTGTATAGATAATGAAGGAATAGGAACTGTATTGGGAAGCGGAGCTGCTGCAATTTTTTATAAAGATGATAAAACTTCTTTTGTGAACGATCCATCAGGTTACATAATTAATAATTTGAAATGTGATCAGCTTACGGCCGGGTGGCAGTTTGATTTTAATAAACGTGAAGTAAGCTATATTCCTCCTTCTGCAAAAGAAAAAATTAATGATGAATTTAAATATCCGCTAACAGATTTAATTGTACTGGGAAGCAGCAATATTCAAACACAGGTTAATGTAAATCTTCCATCAATAATAGAGCAAATTGCTCCGGAAAATATTGTGATCTTTTCCCATCAAAATTATGCCGGTAAACTTGTGCCGGTTGAAAATTATCTTAATGAAAATCATATCAGCTTCCAGACTATTTTTCTTAATTCCTCAATTATAAATGATGCAGATGCAGCAGGTAAAATTGAGAATGCTGATTGTTTTTTCTTTGCCGGTGATTCAATAATTCTTTTTTCTTTATTGAACGATCAGCCATCAATTCTCTCAGAAAAATTTCTTTCAAAAATTAATTCAAAAACTCCGGCAGTATTGTTTGGAAGCTCCGCAAGAACTGCAGGTGAGAATTATGTTGATCTTAGTTCTGATGTTTATGGTTCCTACCGGGGTAAAATGAAAATTAATCCCGGAATAAATTTATTCCCTGAATTGTTTTTGCAGGAAGAAATATTTGAAGATTCTGATCTTGATGAAAACAAAGTTTCTGCAGTTTTATATGGAATGATGCGGATGAGAAAAAATTTTGGAGTGTACATCAACAGATCAAACCTTTTGAGATTTAATTCAGAGGATAAAACAATTACCGGCAGCGGAAATCTTCCTTTTATAATTGTTGATGCGCGAAACACAACCTACGTTGATTCATCCGTATTCCGTGCAGGCGGAAGCGTTGGGCCGCGCCAGATTTCTGCAATGAATAATTTGAGATATTCAATCAGCAATAATCCCGATGCAGTTTTTTCATTAATAGAAGGAAGTTTTGTAAACGTTTCATCTGTTGAAGAGACTTTTGTACCAGCCGAAAATTATTTAAATCAGAATTATCCAAATCCGTTTAATTCTCAGACGAACATATCATTCAGACTGGCAAATGCTTCATACACAGTAATTAAAATATTTGATGCACTCGGAAGGGAAGTTTACACTTTATTGAATGATTATTTACCTGCGGGAAATCATTTAATTAAATTTGATTCATCCGGAAAAAGCTTAACAAGCGGAACATATTTTTACAGACTATATACAGATGATTTTTCTGCCGCCGGCAAGATGATCTATTTGAAATAATATTCCTGAAAAACTTTCTCAACCAGGGAGAACAAAATGAAAATTTTATCAATCATTTCTCTTTGTTCAATTATGATATTTCCGCAAACCGTTTTACCACCGCTAGTAAAAAGTAATTTTAAAGCAGTTACATCTTATTCTGATTTGATTAATTATGTTGAAGCTGCAGCGGAATCAAATCCAAACATAACACTTGAATATTTTGCTGAATCAAATGAGGGAAGAAAACTTCCAGTGTTATTTATTTCAAAAGATAAATTTGGTGAAGATGGTTCAAAGCTGAAAGTATTAATATTTGCACAGCAGCATGGCAATGAACAATCCGGAAAAGAAGGAGCACTTCTTCTGCTTAACAAAATTGCAGATGGGAAATTAGATGCACTTTTTAACAGGATAGATTTGATTCTAATTCCGCAGATGAATCCGGATGGTTCAGAAAAAAATCAAAGAAGAAATGGAAATGGTTTGGATTTAAATCGGAATCATTTAATTCTTACAGAGCCAGAAACAATCGGGCTGCATAAAATTTTTAATAAATATCTGCCTGAGATGACAATTGATGTACATGAATATTTTCCTTTCTCCAGTGATTGGCAAACATTTGGCTACATAAAACATTGGGATGAACAATTTGGTACAACTACAAATCCAAATGTATCTGAAAATATTCGTAATTATTCGAATGATGTTTTTCTTCCTTATGTAAAGAATTTCCTTGAAGAGCAAGATTACTCTTTTAACAATTATATTCTTGGCGGCCCGCCGGATCAGGCGAGAATGCGCCACAGTACTTTTGATATAAACGACGGCAGGCAAAGTTTGGGCATACTAAATTCACTTTCATTTATTCTGGAAGGATTAAACGGACAGGATGCGTTTGCAGAAAATATCAAACGCAGGGCAGAAGGGCAGGCGGCAGCTTTGGAAGGCTTCCTTAGATTTAGTTATGAAAATTATAATGAAATAAAAATGCTCGTTAAAAATGAAAGGGAAAAACTTTTGAATTCTTCTGAAGGAGATATTGTTACAATTCAGATGGAACACGTTAGAGGAGAAAAGCCGTTACAATTCTATTTAAAATCTGTTATAACAGGAGAAGATTCTCTCATTACTGTTGAAGAATATCATACTGCAATAGATATAATTCTTGAAGCAGAAAAACCTGCCGGATTTCTCATTCCAAAATCAAATAAAAAATTATTGAGTTGGATGGAAAACCACTCACTCGTTTTTAATGAGTACAATCCGCAGCCGGAAGATAAAGTAACCGGCTGGAAAATTACAGGGATGGACTCGGTGTATCTTGAAGAAGTAGAATTGGAAGATCCGGTTACTGAATCATTTATTAAAAATGAAATTAATCCTGATGATTATCTTTTCATTCCGATTAATCAATTAAAAAGCAACATGCTTGTTATTGCTCTTGAACCAAGATCAATGCTTGCGCTGCGTACTTATGATCAATTTGAAGATTTAGTAGTTGTGGGTGAAGAGTATCCGGTTTTGAAAGTATTAAGGAAAAGTAATTAATTTTTTAACGCAACATTTTCTTCTGCCTGCTCTGCAAAGTTGGTTACAAGAGCGGCAACTTCTGTTTCGTTGCCAAGAAGATCTTTTAAAGTGGTTTTGCTAAGTACGCTGTCAAGCAATGATTGAATTGTTCTCCATAAAGAACGAACAGAGCAGTCAATCGTGTGTGTACAAATTGTACTAACACCGGAATGTTCTTCACAGAATCCTTTTTCGTATAACTTTCCTCCAAGAGTAGCAAGCACATCACCAATAATAATTTCTTCAGGAGGGCGAGTTAATTTATAACCGCCGGTTTGTCCGCGTGCACTTTCGATAAAGCCGCCAAGCCGTAAAACTCTGAGCAGTTTACCAACATGAGCGGTAGATAATCCTTCCATCTGGCTGATTTCCGGAATTGTTAATCCGTTTGGAGCAACTGCTTTTCCTATGCGGATGAGGCATCTTAAACCATATTCTTCTTGTGTACTAAATTTCATGTTTCATCTGATGTGAAAATTATCAGCGGCTGCAGCAGCCGCTGAAATTTATTAATCATTATCCCTTAAATAATGGAATTTTGGAACCGCACATTTTTGCATGCTGAACCTGTGCAAACTGTTCAGGAGTTATTGATGGACCCTGAGCAGAGCAATGTTTTTCAAATGCATCAACAAGTTCTGATGCTATATGCTGTGCGTTGTAGCCTTCAATATCAAACCTCTGCATGAAATAAATCAGCTTGCCGTTTTTAAATAAAGCTACGCTTGGTGAAGAAGGCGGATAATTTGTAATATAACTTCTCACCTTATCTACTGCGTCTCGTTCCTGCCCTGCAAACACCGTATATAATTTATCAGGAATGATTTTATTCTGAAGTGCGAGAGATACGCCGGGGCGGGCACTTCCGGCAGCACAGCCGCAAACAGAATTGATCATAACTAAAACTGTTTTGTCATCATTAACATTAATTGCTTTTTCAACTTCATCCGGTGTTAACAGCTCGGTGAACCCTACAGCAACTAATTCATCACGCATCGGTTGGACAGCATCCTGATCATAAATCGGTGGACGTGATACTATATTGAACATTATTACTCCTATTTTTTGTATTATGATTGATAAATAATAGTCGAGCTTTAATCAAAAAGCTGAAAAATTTTTTTATAAAAATCCCAATTCAAGTTTTGCGACTTCACTCATCATTTCTTTATCCCATGGCGGGCTCCATGTAAGTTCAACCTTTGCATTATTCACTTCCGGGATTGCATTAATTTTCTGTTCAACTTCAGGCGGAAGCGAGCCTGCAACAGGGCAAGCAGGTGAAGTAAGCGTCATCTTTATTTTTACATTGGCATCGTTGTCAATTCTGATTTCGTAAATTAATCCAAGTTCAAAAATGTCAACCGGAATTTCCGGATCGTAACAAGTTTTTAATGTTTGAATTATTTTCTCTTCCAGTTCCTGTTTATTAATTACTGGAGTTTGTTGTTCTGGTTTCATTACTGTTCCGTTGTAACTTTTTGATTTTCATTGCGTATGGCAGACTTCATTGTGTGCCATGCAAGGCTTGCACATTTAACTCTTGATGGAAATTCTTTTACTCCTGCAAACACAGCCAGTTTCCCAAGTTCATCAATATTATTTTCATCTCCGTATTTTCCTGTTATAAGTTTATGAAACTTTTCAAAAATTTCTTCTGCTTCACTCAATGTTTTACCTTTTATAATAGTGCTCATAAGTGAAGCTGAAGCTTTTGAAATTGCACATCCTGATCCCTGGAATGAAATATCTTTTACTACATCATCTTCCAGTTCAACATAAATATCTATTCTATCGCCGCAGAGCGGGTTAAATCCTTCAGCAAAATGATTTGCATTTTCAATCTTCCTGAAATTCCTCGGGCTTTTATTATGATCAAGTATTACCTGCTGATAAAGTTCTCTTAATTCCTGATCCATTAACCAAATACCTCAATTACTTTTTTAATGCCGTTTACAAGAGCATCAATCTCTTCCTTTGTATTATAAAAAGAAAGTGATGCACGGGAAGTTGCAGGAATTCCATATCTCTCCATAACAGGCTGTGTGCAGTGATGCCCGGTTCTGATTGCTATTCCCTCAAAATCTAAAAATGTTCCCACATCATGCGGATGAATATTCTCAATAACAAATGATATTATGCTGCATTTATTTTTTGCTGTGCCGATTATTTTTACTTTATCAATTTGTGAAATCTTTTCAGCCGCATATCTTAAAAGTTCATTCTCGTATGAAGCGATGTTATTCATTCCTATTTTATTTAAATAATCTATTGCGGCACCGAGTCCAACAGCGCCTTCAATATTTGGTGTGCCGGCTTCAAATTTATATGGCAGTTCATTAAACGTTGTTTCTTCAAAAGTAACCTTTGAAATCATATCACCGCCTCCCATGTACGGCGGCATTTCATTAAGTAATTCTTCTTTTCCGTAAAGAACACCTGAGCCTGTTGGTCCATAAAGTTTATGTCCGGAAAAAACAAGAAAATCGCAATTAAGTTTTTGAACATCAACCGGGATGTGATTAACGGCCTGTGCTGCATCAATCAATACCGGAATATGATGTGAATGTGCTGTCTCAATTATTTTCTCAATATCGTTAACAGTGCCGAGTGAATTTGAAACATAAACTACTGAAACAATTTTTGTTTTGCCGGTGATAAGTTTTTTATATTCATCAAGCAGCAGCTCACCTGATTCTGAAATCGGAATAACTTTTAAAACTGCTTTTTTTTCCTTTGCCAGAAGCTGCCATGGAACAATATTGGAATGATGTTCCATGTGAGAAATTATTATCTCATCACCTTCTTTAATATTCTGCCTTCCAAAAGTTTGAGCAACAAGATTAACGGATTCAGTTGCGCCTTTTGTAAAGACAATTTCTTTTTCACTGCGTGCATTTATAAACCTCTGAACAGTGCTGCGGCTGTCTTCATAAGCTTTGGTTGCAATTTCACTTAACTGATGCACACCGCGGTGAACATTTGCGTTTTGTGAAATGTAATAATTATTTATTGCATCAATTACCTGTTTGGGTTTTTGAGTAGTAGCAGCATTATCAAAATAACATAAAGCTCTTCCGTGAACTTTTTGTTCAAGTATCGGAAAATCTTTTCTGATATTATGAACATCAAAAATTTTATTATTTAAATCTGCGTGAGTTTGCACCTGATAATCCTGTCTGATTAGGCATTAAATTTATTTGTAAGAATATCTTCTATATAATTTCTTACCGGTTCAACTTTTATAGTTTTTAAAACATCACTTGCAAAAGCATGCAGCAGAAGTGATTTTGCTGCCTCTGCACCTATGCCGCGTGATTGAAGATAAAAAAGTGATTCTTCATCAAGCTGACCAATTGTGGCACCGTGAGAGCACTTAACATCATCAGCAAAAATTTCAAGCTGCGGTTTTGTATTAACCAGTGCATCATGTGATAGAATGATGTTATTATTTTCCTGGAACGCATTTGTTTTCTGCGCATCTTTTCTAACCATTACCTTGCCGTTAAATACTCCGCGTGAATGATCATCAAGTATCCCTTTATAATGTTCATGGCTGTTGCAATGCGGCATGGCATGGTCAATCATCGTATGTGCATCAAATAATTGATTCTGTTCGATCATGAATAAACCATTAAGCATGCTCTCACCGCCAACTCCGTTAAAGCGGGTATTAAAATCGTTGCGTGCAATTTCAGCGCCGAGTGAAATCATGTGGGATGCAAAATTGCTTGATCTTTCCTGATCGACTTCCATTCTTGAAATATGAAATGCTTTTTTACTTTCTTCCTGAAGTTTGATATGATCAACTACAGAGTTTTCATCAGTAACAATTTCTGTTACTGAATTTGTGAAGTAAATATCTTCACCAACGGATGCATAATGTTCTAATATTGTTGCCTGTGAATTTTTTCCCGCCACAAACAAATTTCTCGGCTGAACAAGAATTTTCTTTTCATCAGCATAGCTTAAAAACAAAACATGAATCGGCTTTTCAACAATCTTTCCATCGGGAATGTAAATGAATGCACCTTCCCGGGTGAACATTGTACTTAATGAAGTGAAGATATGATTTTTATAATCGGCGTATTTTCCTAAATGTTTTTCAACAGCGGGATGATTTTCTTTTATGGCTTCAGAGATATTCTTAACAACAATTCCTGCGGGAAGATTTTGTAGATGGGATAATTCCTCCGAATAAATTCCGTTAATGAATACAAGGAGATAACAATCCATATTTTCAAAAGTGTATGCAGAAAGTTTATCTGTGCTTATAGCAACTTTTTCTTCAGCGGGAATAAAATTATGCTGAAGCAATGGAGAGATGTTTGTAAATCTCCATTCCTCATCTTTTGTTGTAGGAAAATTCAATTGTGAGAAAGCAGTGATTGCATCCTTCCGCATAGCGTGAACAGGGCTTGATGATTCACCATTCAGGCTTTGTTCAAAACTCTGAAAATTATTTATGTACCAGTTTTTTATTTCTGCAAATTCGTTCATTTGTTTTTAAAATTTAATTAATAATTGTTATGCTGTTATTTCATCAGCGTGATCTTTAATCCAATCATAGCCTTTCTCTTCAAGCTCAAGCGCCAGATCTTTACCGCCGGATTTAACAATTTTTCCTTTATATAAAACATGAACAAAATCCGGTACAATGTAATTCAATAATCTCTGATAGTGAGTAACAACTATTATTGCGTTTTCTTTAGTTTTTAATTTGTTAACACCGTTCGCAACTATACGCAGAGCATCAATATCCAAACCTGAATCTGTTTCATCAAGTATTGCAAGTTTTGGTTCAAGTACAGCCATTTGAAAAATTTCGTTTCGTTTCTTTTCACCGCCCGAAAATCCTTCATTTACAGAACGGTTTAAAAGTGATTGTTCAAGCTCAACAAGTTTCATTCTGTTTTTAATAAGCGAAAGAAATTCCATTGCATCGTACTCTTCCAGTCCGCGGTATTTTCTAATTTCATTAACTGCAGTTTTAAGCAGATTGGTATTGCTTACTCCGGGCAGTTCAACCGGATATTGGAAGGCGAGAAAAACACCTTCACGTGCGCGGTCTTCAGGAGAAAGTTCAAGAAGATTTTTACCGTTGTAAATTACTTCTCCATCGGTTACCTCATATTCCTGTCTTCCGGCAAGCACCTGAGCAAGTGTACTTTTGCCTGATCCGTTCGGTCCCATTATTGCGTGAACTTCTCCTGCATTAATTTTAAGATTGATTCCTTTAAGGATTTCTTTTCCGTCTATTTTAACATGTAAATTTTTTATTTCGAGCATCTGCTATCCTTTATTTATTTTTTGTACCGTATGAAATGATAGGATATTAAAAAAACTAATTCTGGTTCTAAAATATTATCCTACACTGCCTTCAAGACTAACGCTTAAAAGTTTTTGTGCTTCAACTGCAAATTCCATTGGCAGTTCTTTGAATACTTCCTTACAATAACCGTTTACAATTAAATTAATTGCATCTTCGGTTGAGATTCCTCTCTGGTTCAAATAAAAAATCTGGTCTTCACCAATTTTAGAAGTTGTTGCTTCATGTTCAATTCGTGCAGTTGGATTATTAATATCAATGTAAGGAAAAGTATGAGCGCCGCATTTATCACCAATTAAAAGCGAATCACACTGTGAGAAGTTTCTTGCATTTTCTGCACGTTTAATTACCTTTACCTGTCCGCGGTAGCTGTTATTGCTTCTTCCTGCAGAAATACCTTTTGATATGATTGTGCTTTTTGTGTTTTTGCCAATGTGAATCATTTTAGTGCCGGTATCTGCCTGCTGCATATTATTTGTAACTGCTACTGAATAAAATTCTCCGATTGAATTATCACCCTGAAGAATGCAGCTTGGATACTTCCATGTAATTGCGGAACCGGTTTCAACCTGAGTCCAGCTTATTTTAGAATTAACACCTCTTGCAGCGCCGCGTTTTGTAACAAAATTATAAATTCCGCCTTTACCGTCTTTATCGCCTGCATACCAGTTCTGAACAGTTGAATATTTTATCTGGGCATTATCAAGAGCAATTAATTCAACTACCGCTGCGTGCAATTGATTTTCATCTCTCATTGGAGCAGTGCAGCCTTCAAGATAACTAACATATGCACCTTCTTCTGCAATAATTAATGTTCTCTCAAACTGTCCCGTATTTGCCGCATTAATTCTGAAATAAGTAGATAATTCCATCGGGCAGCGAACGCCTTTTGGGATAAAAACGAATGAGCCATCACTAAAAACAGCGGAATTTAGTGCCGCAAAAAAATTATCTGTATAAGGTACAACCGAACCCATATATTTTTTAACAAGTTCCGGATGATTTTGAATTGCTTCAGACATTGAACAGAAAATAATTCCTAATTCAGACAACGATTTCTTAAATGTAGTGGCAACCGAAACACTGTCAAATACAGCATCAACAGCAACACCGGAAAGACGCTTTTGTTCTTCTAATGATATTCCGAGTTTCTCAAATGTTTTTAACAATTCAGGATCAACTTCCTCAAGACTATTTAACTTCGGCTTTTTCTTTGGTGCTGAATAATAGGAGATTGCCTGGTAATCTACCGGTTCATACTTAACGTTGGACCAATGCGGCTCTTTCATAGTAAGCCAATGGCGGTAAGCCTTTAAGCGCCATTCAAGCATCCATTCAGGTTCATGTTTTATTGCGGAAAGTTTTTTTATGGTTTCCTCATCTAATCCCGGAGGAAGACTTTCAGCTTCAATATCTGTTACAAATCCGTACTTATATTCTTTATTTGCTAATTCTTCAATCGTTGTTAATTCGGTTGTACTCATTTATTCTCCTGTTATATCACAATATTGTGAAGGTAAAAATGCATCACAAACGTAACCAATCTATACAATTTTGTCAAGATTGTTTGCAGTTTTCAATTTAGGCAAAAATAAAGCAATAAAGCTTTTTTTATTCTGTTAAGATAATCAATTTCAAAGCATCATTAGTTTATCTTTTAAGATGTTTCACTTTTTCTATCTTGTAATCTTGCATTTAATAAGTTAATTTTCACAATTAATTTTCTATATGGATATAACAATTTGGACGAAAAACAGATAGGGAACGGCCGGCAGGATGATAACACAGTTATACAGGGCCAGCAAAAAACAGATGGTGATTCCGGTGGAAAGAAGCCGTACAGAAAACCATATTATAACAGAAGAAGAAAATATTACCAAAAACAGAGTGAGCAGGGAAGCCAGCGGGAAAAAAGTTCGTTTAAAAAATTATCAATTGTAGTTCCTCTCTTTAATGAAGAAGAATCATTAAATCCTCTTGCCAACGAAATTAAGAAAACCTTAAAACAGCAAAATCTAAGTTATGAAGTTATTTTTGTTGATGATGGAAGCACCGACAATTCGTTAAACGTGATTAAAGAAATTAGCAGGCAGGATAGAAGATTTAAATTTGTAAGCTTCAGGAAAAATTACGGCAAGTCTGCTGCACTTCAGGTTGGATTCAGACATGCTGAAGGTGATGTTGTAATTACAATGGATGCAGATCTCCAGGATGATCCGAATGAAATTCCAAATCTGCTGGCAAAACTTGATGAAGGATTTGATCTTGTATCAGGCTGGAAGAAAAAACGATTCGATCCATTCATAAAAAAACAATCATCTAAATTTTTCAATTTTGTTACACGCGTTTTAAGTGGAATTAAACTTCATGATTTTAACTGCGGATTAAAAGCTTACAGAAAAGAAGTTACTGATAATTTAAAAGTTTACGGAGAACTCCACAGATATCTTCCCGTTTTGGCGGATTGGCAAGGTTACAGAGTTTCTGAAATTCCTGTAAAACATCATGCACGCCGCTACGGCACAACCAAGTTCGGCATTTCCAGATTTTTCAAAGGATTTATTGATCTTGTTACAGTTATTTTTGCAACAAGATACATTAAACGCCCGATGCATTTTTTTGGTTTTTTCGGTGCTCTTTCATTTCTGGTTGGTCTTGTTGTAAATGGTTATTTAACATATTTGTGGATAAGCGGGCAGCCGTTAAGCAACAGGCCAATGCTGTTCCTCGGTATGCTGCTGATTATTGTTGGTGTTCAGCTTTTCTCTATTGGGTTACTCGGAGAAATGCTTGTTCATAATTTTATGGATGAAAAAGAATACAATATAAAAGAAAAAAGCTGAGACCGGGAAGGAGAGATTAAAATTTCAATAATAATTTTTCAACTATGAATACTCTCCAAGTAATGTTTTTCCAATTACCATCACCTTTGAAATTTTTCCAAATTTAAAATGTTATACGATCCCGTTAAAGATATTTTTGCCGCTGCAATAAAGAAATTTCCTTTTTTAAGAATTCTCTTTTATAAAATTTTAGATATCATGTTTCTGCGTTCATGGTATGTAAGAAGAGAACTGAGAAAACTTAGAAGCGTATTTGGCAAAAACGAAATAAAAATTTATGATGCAGGAACCGGCTACGGACAATACGCATACTATATGAATAAAAATCTGCAGCCAAATAAAATTTATGCCGTTGATGTTAAAGAAAACTGGATAAACGATTGCAGGGAGTTTTTCTCATCAAAAAATTTACAAAACATTGAATTTGCGGTTGAAGATCTCACCGAAATAAATCATGATAATAAATTTGATTTAATTGTCTGCGTTGATGTGATGGAACATATTCATGAGGATGTTTTGGTTTTTAAGAATTTTTACAGAGCTCTTAAACCAGGCGGTTACTTACTGATTAACACTCCTTCAATTTACGGCGGGAGCGATGTGCATGGTGAAAATGAAGAAAGCTTTATTGGCGAACATGCACGTGATGGTTATTCAAAAGAAGAATTGGAAAGTAAACTTCACCCGGCAGGATTTATTACTTACAGATCAAGATACACTTATGGATTTTGGGGAGATAAAGCATGGCGGCTGGGCATAAAATATCCTATGCTGATGTTAAACAAATCAAAATTATTTTTTATACTGCTTCCATTCTATTACGTTGTAACACTTCCTTTCACACTTATTATGATGTTCGCAGATTATCAAATGATTAACCCGGTTGGATCCGGAATAAATTTCATTGCTAAAAAAGAATTAAATAAAAAAATTGATTGATTATATTCTGATCAATTTAAAAATTATTAGGATAAAAGATGGCAAAAGTTAAAAGCGGAACAAAAACTAAAGCAGCAGCAAATCAATCCTTCTTTTCAAAATTTGATTTGAATGAAACCCTGCCACAAAGGTTTCATATACTTGCAGTTATTCTTGTTATTATAATTTTATTCCTCATTTTTCTTAATCCGCTTTTTTTCGGCAATAAGACTTTCCAATCCGGTGATATTATTGCAAGCACAAGCATGGAATCTTATGTAACCAAGGATAGAGAAGGATTTTCATTGTGGAATCCTTACATCTTCTGTGGAATGCCTGCGTATGCCATCAGCACCGAGCCTACATGGTTTAATTTTATTTATATGACGTATTCAACAATCCGGAATATCTACTCTGCTCCTTTTGCAATTGATTACGTTAAGTGGACTTTCTACCTGATTATTCTTGGCATAACTTCTTTTTTATTGATGAGGTATTTAACAAAAAATACGCTTGTTAGTTTATTCACTGCAATAGCTTCATCATTCAGTACAGGCATAATTGTGTTTCTTTATATCGGACATGTTACAAAGCTTACATCGCTGTGCATGTTCCCGCTGATATTTTTAATGCTTCTACGTATGCAGGAAAAAATCAGGCTGATTGATTTTCTTATCCTTACAATTGCCCTTCAATTATTTGTACAGGGCTTTCATGTGCAGATAATTTTTTACACGCTCTTTGCAGTTGGAATTTATTTCATTTATTACTTTTTAAGATCTGTAATTAAAAAACAAGCTGAACTGCGGAATAACATTTTAAAATCTGCGGGAATGTTTGCCGCCGCCGCTGCAATTGCTTTATTGATTCAGCTCGATAATATAACCCAGGTGTATGAATACACTCCATATTCCACCCGGGGTACCAAAAGTATAATTGAAGAAACAACCGGGAAAGCAGAACAAAGTGAATCAGAATATTATGATTATCATACAAACTGGTCTTTCTCTCCCGGTGAAGTTTTAACATTTATTGTTCCATCATTCTACGGCTTTGGAAATTCTGTTTACGATGGTCCGCTTACTAACGGGCAGGAAACCGAGGTAAATACTTATTTCGGGCAAATGCCTTTTGTTGATGTTGCAATGTATATGGGAGTGATTGTTTTCTTCCTTGGTTTGTTTGCAGTTTTTACAAGATGGAATGAACCGTTTGTTCAGTTCCTTACAATACTTGCAGGAGTTTCTTTATTAATTTCTTTTGGCAAAACATTTCCAATCTTATTTGATGTGCTGTTTTACAACCTGCCGTACTTTGATAAGTTCAGAGTTCCTTCAATGATACTTGTACTTGTGCAGCTCTCATTTCCTGTTCTTGCCGGTTTGGGCATTATGAAAATTATTTCACTGCGTAATGAAAAAGAGCAGCGGGGAATTAAACTTATTAAAAATGCTGCAATAGTTTTTTCTGCAGTTTTTCTTTTATCTCTTTTAGCAAGCAGCGCAATTAAAGGCTGGTTTGCAGAACGTGCAGCCGCAGGTTTACCTCAGCAGATAAATGTTTTATCAGATTATGCTGCTGAAATGTTTGTTGGTGATATGATTTTTGCATTTGTATTTCTTTCTCTTGTTTTCTGGTCTGCACATTTTTATATAAATCAAAAAATCAGCGGTGATTCTCTTGCATTTTTTATAATCATTCTAACAATTGTAGATTTATGGAGGATTGATGCACGCGGGGCAAAATATCATGATGCACCAGAACTCGATAATCTTTTTACTGCACCGGAATATGTGAACGTTATAAAAAGCCAGCCTTCAAACGAACCGTTTAGAATTTTAAATCTGAAACAGGATCGTTCGGTTGGATCATTAAACAACAATTCTAATTTTCATGCGCATTTTTTGATTGAGGATTTTTATGGTTATTCCGGAATTAAACCACGTACTTACCAGGATATAATTGATGTAATTGGACCGGCTAATCCAACTCTATGGCGCATGTTGAATGTTAAATATCTCATTACTCAGCAGGCTGCACAGTTACCCGGTTTTAACTTGATTCAAAATACTGCTTCAGGGGTTGTATATGAAAACGCAGCAGCACTGCCGCGCATCTATTTTGTAAACAGAGTTGAGAAGAAGGATAATCTTGAAGTTTTAAATTTAATCAAGAACAATGGATTTGAGCCGCGGGAAGTTGCGTTTGTGCATGATAAAGAATTAGCAGTTGATGCTCCCGATTCAACAACTTCAATTAATATTAAATCATACTTTGAAGATAAGATAACTGCACAGGTAAATGCATCCGGAAATAATTTTTTATTCTTTGGCAACACCTATGTGCCAATAGGATGGAAAGCATATATAGATAATAATGAAGTTGAAATACATCAAACCAATCATGGTTTTATGGGCATCGTTGTTCCAAAGGGAAACCATAATGTTGAGATTGTTTATGCCCCTGAAAGTTTCTTTATCTCAAAGTATGTTGTACTTGCATTAAGTTCACTTGTGCTTGCGGGATTAGTTTTTGCATTATTCTTAAACAGGAAAAAATCTTAATAATTTTTTGAAATTGAATAAGAGTTGAATTGCAGGAAAACGGAAAAATAGACACAAAAATTAATTTCAGTTCTGCTGCGTTCAAAAGATACCTGGCAAATACCTCATGGCTGTTTGTTGAAAAAATATTACGCATCTTAATTGGTGCGGTTGTTGTCATTTCAATTACTAACTATCTCGGCGCAAAAGATTTTGGATTGTACTCATACGCAATAAGTTACTCGGGAATCTTTTCCGTACTTGCCTCCCTCGGAATTGAAAATATTTTAACCCGTGAATTAATAAAGCAGCCGGAGAAACAGGATGCACTTCTCGGTACAGCTTTTTATTTAAGATTAACAGGTTCAATAATTTCACTTCTTATAATTATAATTTCTCTTATATCATTCAGTACCCCAATTTTTACAAGTGTTTTGATTTTAATTATTGCTGTATCAACAGTGTTCCAGGCATTTTATGTAGTTGAGTTTTTCTTTCAATCAAAGGTACTTGCAAAATATCCGGTGATAGCCAAATCCTCTTCCTTTTTTTTATCAAGTATAATTAAGCTTTTATTAATCTTTTTAAAAGCTGATTTAATTTACTTTGCAATCTTTACTACGTTTGAATTTGTTCTGCTGGCAATCGGATTGGTAATTATTTATAAAAAACAAAATTATAATATTTCTTTGTGGAGATTTGATAAAGAACTTGCCTCGGGTTTGTTAAACGATTCCTGGCCGCTCATTTTATCCGGACTTGTAATTGCAGTTTACATGTACATTGATCAGATAATGATAACCAATATGATTGGTGAAGCAGCAAACGGTATCTATGCAACTGCAATAAAATTATGTGAAGCATTTTATTTCATTCCGATGGTTTTAACATCCTCATTATTTCCTGCAATTGTAAATGCAAGAGAAACAAGCAGGGAATTATATTTTAGCCGCCTCCAAAAACTTTATGATCTGCTTGCATGGATAGCCATTGCAATTGCTGTTGGAGTAACAATAACTTCTGAATTTGTAATAACACTTCTGTATAAACCTGAGTTTCTCCCAGCTGCAGATGTTTTAACAATTTACATTTGGGCGGGAGTTGCAACCTTTCTTGGAGTTGGCAGCAGCCAATATCTTATAACAGAAAACTTCACACGCATTTCATTTTACCGTACATTTATAGGAATGGTTGCAAATATTATTTTAAATTTTTATATGATACCAGCTTATGGAATTAATGGCGCCGCAGTTGCAACTTTGATATCGTATAGTTTGGCTACATTCTCTCTCTATTTTAACAGCAAAACGCGTGAGCAAACATTGATGATGTTTAAATCAATATTATTCATAAATCTGATTGGATTAGTAAAAGGAAAATGGCTGTCCCGTTAAACGAACAACTGAAAATAATTTTAAAAACAATTAAAGAACCCGGAGTACTTAAGGCTCTGCTATCATTAAGGCACAGCGGTTATCTGGTTGATATAGGATGGTTTAATTCATTCATAAATAAATCACCTGTTGATGCAGATAACAAACCAGTGCCGTGGGTTACTTATCCATTCATTGATTTTATAACTCCACGATTAAACAAAAAATTAAAAGTATTTGAATACGGCGCAGGTAACTCAACATTATTTTATGCAAAGTATGCGGGAAAAGTTACTACAGTTGAGCATAACCAATCATGGTATCAGAAAATAAAAAATGAATTGCCTGAAAATGCAGAAATAATTCTCTGTGAAGTTGAATCAAATGAATATGAAAAAGCTGCGGCTAATACCGATGAAACTTATGATTTAATTATAATTGATGCAGAAAAACGTATTGAATGTTTGAAAGCATCAGTTGAGCAATTAACAGAAAACGGTGTTTTAATACTTGATGATTCAGAAAGAAAGGAATATGCAGACGCTTTTTCATTTATGAGGGAAAAGGGATTTAAGAATTTGGATTTTTGGGGAATTTCACCGGGGTATTTTAATAGAAAATGTACAACTATTTTTTATAAATCCAACAACTGTCTGGGCATCTGATGCGCATTGCAATTGTTACTGTTGTATATAAGGAAACCATCCGGCAAGTATACTCATCAGATCCTTCATTGCAAGACAAATCTTATTCTGTACAGAAAAAAACAGTTGATTCACAAATCTCCACATGGACATCAGGCTGGGAAAATGCGTTTATAAAAAAAGGGTGGGAAGTTTTTTCCATTCCAATTAATGTTATTCAAATGCAGCGCAGATGGGCTGAAGAAAATAATATAGACTCTTCTGAAATACATAATATTGCATTTAAGCAAATTCAGAATTTTAAACCTGATATTTTATGGTACGATTATTTTGATCAAAGCTTGTTGAAGAAAATTAAATCTGAAGTAAAAAGTATAAAATTATTTTTAGGCTGGACGGGCAGTTCAATTGTTGATGAACAAATTCTCTCAATGGCAGACGTTGTTTTATCCTGTGCACCTGAAGCAGTTTCATTTCTTAAAAGTAAGGGAATGAAAGCAGAGCATTTAAATCATGCCTTTAATCCGCTTCTTATAAAAGATAAATCTACTGCTAAAGATTATCATAAATTTATCTTTATCGGGCAGATTTTCCGCGGATCAAATTTTCATAATAAAAGGGAAGAACTTCTTAAAAAGCTCGTAAAAAAATTTGATCTGGAAATTTTCTCACCAACTTATTCATATGGTATGAGAGAAATATTTCTTTCATTTATAAAAAAAACTGGTGCCGCAATTCTATCTCCGTTAGATAAAGCCGGATTGATTAATAATCTAAAACAATCAAATAAATATTTAAAAGAAATTTTAACAGCAAAGGATAAACCATTTTCGCCTTTCAATCCTGAATTAAAAAAAAATATGCGCGCTCCGGTTTTTGGTTCTAAGATGATGGAATTAATAGCAGGTTCACAGCTTGTACTTAATATTCATGCAGATTCCTCTCCTGAGTTTGCTTCAAATATGAGATTGTTTGAAACAACCGGAGCCGGCACTTGCCTGTTAACGGATTGGAAAAAAAATCTGCACATTTTATTTGAAGAAAATAAAGAAGTAATTGCTTATCATTCTGATGAAGAATGTATTGAAAAAGCGGAATGGCTTATTGAAAATCCCGAATATTGTAAAACGATTGGTAAAGCAGGGCAGCAAAAAACACTTTCTGCTCATACTTTTGATAATAGAATAGAAGAACTTATGGAAATCATTAATAGATATTTAAAATGATCAAAAAAATCTTTAATAGGTTTTTTAATAAAGTAAACTGGCATAATCTCAGAAGCACAACTCCCGTTTCCCGTGTGTTTGGCTTAGACCGCGGAATACCGATTGACAGATATTATATTGAAAAATTTCTTGAACAAAATAAGCATTTGATAACCGGAATAGTTCTTGAAATAGCTGAAAGCACTTATAGTAGAAAATTCGGCAGTAATGTTTCATCATTTGAAATTTTACATGTTGATAGTGCTAATAAAAATGCAACGATTATTGGTGATCTTACACAGCATGATATTTTACCGGCTGATAAAATAGATTGTTTTATCTGCACACAAACTTTAAATTTTATTTATGATTTCAAAGAAGCCGTATATGGAATTCATAAATTATTAAAACCTGGCGGCACTGCGTTAATTACTCTTGCCGGCGTTTGCCAGATATCTCGATATGATATGAATCGCTGGGGTGATTACTGGAGATTCACAACATTATCAACGCAAAAAATGTTTGCCGAAGTTTTTGGTGAAAAAAATATTGAAGTAGATTACCACGGAAATGTACTTGCTGCCGTAAGTCTTCTTGAAGGATTAGCATCTCATGAACTTACGCCTGATGAATTAAATTTTAAAGATGCAGATTATCAGGTATTAATAACTGTGTTGGCAAAAAAATAGATGATAAAAACTATTGTTAAGAAAATAGATGAACTAATTGAACAGGTTAAAAATCCCAACTACAGGGAATTTCTCAGACTTTTATATAAGTACAGAAATATTGAACGAAATAAACCTGTTGAAATAAAGTTTTTAAACTACAAGATTACGGCTGCAGATGTACTTTCGTTTATATACCAGTTTAAAGAAATATTTGTAAATGAAGCGTATAAATTTAGATCGGATTCTGCTTCACCATTTATTTTTGATTGCGGAGCAAATATTGGTATAAGCTGTTTGTACTTTAAAAAAATTTTCCCATCTGCGCGAATTATAGCATTTGAAGCTGATCCGCAGATTGCTGCCGTTCTTGAAAAAAATTTAACAGACAACAATATTCACGATATTAAAATAATTAATAAAGCTGTGTGGATTAACAATGAAGGTGTTGAGTTCAATTCTGATGGACGGGATGGTGGTTCAATTTTTGGGCAAGGAAATAAATTCAAGATCGATTCAGTTAATTTAAAGGAATATATTTCTGCAGAAGAACAAATTGATTTTTTAAAAATGGATATTGAAGGAGCAGAAGTTGATGTACTCAACGATTGTGCTGAAATTCTTTACAAGGTAAAAATGGTTTTTGTTGAGTATCATGGCTGGAAAAAATCAGAACACAAACTTGATGAGCTTTTAAATGTACTAAGAAAAAATAAGTTTAAATATTATATCGAACCTGTGAATAAGCTTGAATCACCGCTGGAACGCACGGAACAGATATTAAATCTTGATCTTCAGTTAAATATTTTTGCAATTAACTATCGCTGATGAATTTTAAACCATTTCTCTATGAATCAATTAACCGCCCGCTGAGGTTCATCTCAAATATAATTGATACCCCCGCAGTAATTTTGATTTATCACCGCGTAATAGAACTTGAACATGATCCACAGTTTCTTTCAGTAAAACCCGAAAATTTCTACAACCAGATAAAGCACTTAAGAGAGAGTTATAATCTTGTCAGCATAGATGAGTTTTCTTTCCTTATTAATACAAAAAAGAAAATTCCTGAAAAGACACTTATTCTCACGTTTGATGATGGTTACTTTGATAATTATTTAAATGCAGTTCCTATTCTGGAACAACTTAATTCGCAGGCATTGTTTTACATCTGCACGGAATTGATAGATACTAAAAAAGAAATCTGGTGGGATGAACTTGAGCGCATTTTTTTATTAAATCAAAAGCTACCCGGATATTTAAAATTAAAAATCTCTGATAGAGAATATTTTTTTAAAACATCAATAGAAGCAGAAATAAACGGCACATATTTAAAACTTCATCCCTTAATAAAATATCTTTCTAAAGATGAGAGAAATGAAGTGATGAAAGCGCTTTTAAAATGGGCCGGTTTGGAGGAAGAAGGGAGAGAATCACACAGGTTTATGAGTTCTGCTGAAGTTATACAAATGAGCAAATCTCCTTCTGCTGTTATTGGTGCACATACTCATACTCATACTCCGTTGAGTATTTTATCTTATGATGAACAGAGATCTGAAATTCTAAAATCAAAAATGATTCTTGAAAATATTACGGGAAAAATCATCAAACATTTCTCCTATCCATTTGGATTAAAAAAAGATTTTAATGCGGATACAATTAGAATTTGTGATGAAATGAATTTTGATTTTGTATGCGCCAATTATTATTCACAGGTTCATCAATGGACAAACAAATATTCACTTCCACGCATCCTAATAAGAGATTGGAAATTAGATTACTTTAAAAAACAAATGAAATTTTTTTTCAGGTATTAAACATTGAAAATACTTTTTATTAATAAATATGATATTACCGGAGGAGCCGGAATAACAGCTAACCGTTTAGCCAATGCTCTTGAAAAATATTATAAAACTGAGAATCATTTTTTAGTTGGAATTAAAAAATCTGATAATCAAAAAGTTTTCACCACAAGAAGCGCAGGATTGCAAAATACCATTGAACGTAGTGTAAACCTTATCTTTAATGCTGCAGGGTTGCAGTATAAATGGCTTCCATTTTCAACTAAAAAAATTCTGGAACACGCCCGCGATTTTAAACCTGATGTAATCAGCCTTCATAATATTCATGGGGGATATTTTAAAACATCATTACTTACCCAATTATCGAAGATAGCTCCGATATATTGGACGCTTCACGATATGTGGGCATTTACTGCAAATGCTGCGCATACTTATGGAGATGAATCATGGAAAAAACTAAAAGCAGGAAGGCAAGAACGAAAACACTTTCCACAAATTGGATTAAATACAGGTAATTGGCTTCTAAAAAATAAGAAAAGAATTTATGCTGAATCTCATTTAACTATAATTACACCATCAGTATGGCTTTATAATTTAGCAAAGCAAAGCCCGGTATTTGAAGGAAAAAAAATCTGCCAGATTTATAATGGTGTTGATACAGAAATATTTTATCCTCACAATAAAATTAATATAAGAAAAGAGTTGAACATTCCCGTGGAATCACCCGTTCTTGTTTTTGGTGCAGAAAATGTTATTAGGAATGCTTATAAAGGTGGTGAAGATTTGTTGAGAATTCTTCAGGCTTTAAATGAATCAAACCCGGATAAAATTCATTTAATAATTTTAGGCATGGGAGATTTTACAAAAATCAAGCATTTCAATAATCTCATTTTACATGAAGCAGGGTATATCTTTGATGAAAAAATGATCCCAAAATATTTGGCTGCGGCTGATCTGATGATTTATCCAACTAAAGCGGATAACCTTCCCAATGCATTAATTGAAGCTGCCGCATGCGGTATTCCGGCTGTTACATATGATGTTGGCGGATGTTCTGAAATTATAAAAGATGATTTTAATGGATATGTTATTCCTTCGGGAAATTTAGATTTGTTTGTAAATAAAGCGAAACAAATTTTATACAACAAAAAAATGAATAAACAATTCTCAATTAATGCTCGAAATTTTGCTGTGGAAAATTTTTCAATTTCTATAATGGCGGAAAAATATAAGTCTCTATTTTTTAAAGAAGGTGGAAATTAATTTTTTTATTGCTATTTAATTAATGTTAAATTAGTTTGCAATCGTTTCTAAATACCCATTTTAGGGGGATTTCATATGAAAAAAATACTTATCATACTTTTGCTTCCGTTTCTTTTTTTGAGTTGTTCAAAAGAAAATCCAGTAAATATAATATCTACCGGTCAAGAAGGCTCATTAGTATTTAAAATTGATCGGACAAGTGCACCGTCTGGAATTGAATTAATAACCTTAACTCTCTCACGTAATGGTTTCGAAACAATAACTGCAAACATGAATTTAATGAGCGATTCAACTGCTGAGTTGCAGCTAAATTCAATTTTTATTGGAATCTGGCATCTTCAGGTTCAGGCAAAAAATAGTAATGGACTTATTGAATACAAGGGTGAAACTGATGTAGAAATAATTGAGAATACCATCGTTCAGGTTAATCTAACTTTGTACCCGGTATTCGGGGGTACCGGCGGCATTCAAATTTTTGTTAATTGGGCAAAAAATTCGTGGGCTGATTATCTGGGTAATCCAGTATTAACCAATAAGAACCAGCCTTCTAATCCACTTGATGTTAGAATTTCCAAAGTTTTGTTTGATGAGGATAAATTTAAAATGTGGTATACTGCTATGTATTCTAATGGGCAGGGAGACGTTTGGTATGCAGAGTCAAACGATGGGATTTCCTGGAATACAATTGGTACAAATCCTGTATTAAGTAAAGGGAGCCCTGATTCATGGGATAGTTATACAGTTTCAGCATCCTCTGTTATAAAAGTAGATAATCAATTTAGGATGTACTATTTCGGCTGGAACACACATCCATTTTTAAGTAAAGGAAATATAGGGTATGCTGTTTCCCAGGATGGAATAAATTGGATAAAAAATTCTGATCCGTTATTAACTTCAAGTAATGAATATGAATATTTAGGCGGCTTAAGTGTTTTGGCGTTAAATAATATTTACTACATGTACTTTGATTATAGGGAAGCTGATTCAATTAACGGGTTTTCAAATGGTCAAATTAAAATTGGTTTAGCTACATCATTAGATGGAATTAGTTGGAATATTAGTAATGCAAATCCTGTAATAGAATCTAATTTGTCATGGGAAGGTGAATCAGTCAGTTT
The DNA here is from genome assembly GCA_044507695.1 of Ignavibacteriales bacterium. Classification (GTDB taxonomy): domain Bacteria; phylum Bacteroidota; class Ignavibacteria; order Ignavibacteriales; family Ignavibacteriaceae; genus JBIQJD01. The sequence continues at coordinate 83,642 of JBIQJD010000006.1, forward strand.
CCCATCAGTAATTTATGATAATAATAATTTTAAAATGATTTATGGTAATGGTTCTTTACAAACTCATTTTGGTTCGGCAGTTTCATCCGATGGAATAAATTTCTCAAAAGATGCTTATCCGATTTTTAATAACCTTTCTTCTGTAAATAGCTTGCATAGAATTGCTTATCCAAATTTCATTAAAGTAAATGGAAAATATAGAGTTTATTATTCAGGGGAAGATTGGCAAGGTGGGGTATCTATTTGTCTTCTTCAAAAAAATTGATTTAATCTTAGCATCACTTCATTTTAAATCATCAGATTACTAATCTGATGATTTTTTTATTTGTGTTATTGAACACTTTCATATACAAACAAAAAAATTACATAATCCTCTGAAAATATTAATTTATTCTAAGGAGGATCACCCATGAGAAATTTGTTTTTGCTACTATTGTTACCCTTCCTTTTCCTTTCTTGTTTTAATGCTGATCCTGTAACTCCGCAATACAGAAATGAAACAGGTTCACTTACGTTCAAGTTAGATCCTTCCAATACTCCATCATCTGTTTCATTAGTGGTTCTAACTCTTTCCAATTACAATTTCGATGATATAATTTCCGTTATGCAAATCACTTCTGAATCCTCAGCCGAATTAAAATTAAATTCCATTCCAACAGGAAAATGGAATTTAAAAGCTGAAGCAAAAAATTTAGATGGCGAAGTTGAATATGTTGGAGAAACCGAAGTGGTTATTGAAGACAATAAAATAACTGAAGTCTTTCTAACATTATATTCTACAAATAGTGGGATAGGTGGAATCAAAATTTTTGTAAACTGGACAGTAAGTAAATGGGTTGATTATTCAGGAAACCCAGTTCTATCTAAATTGGATAACCCTTCTAATCCACTCGATGTGCGAATTTCTAAAGTAATTTTTGACGATGGAAAATATAAAATGTGGTACACGGCTGTATATAATAGCGGAGTTAATAATATTTGGTATGCAGAATCGGTTGACGGTATAAATTGGACCACTATTGGCACTTCACCGGTTCTTGATAAAGGATTTCCAGGCTCATGGGATAGTTATGGGTTTTCAGCTGGAGCAGTTATCAAAGAAGGTAATAATTATAAAATGTATTATATAGGAACAGACAATCATCCTTTCTCTACCTCTGCAAGTGTAGGTTTGGCAGAATCTTCTGACGGAATAACCTGGACAAAATTTTCTAATCCTGTTCTTACAGCGAGCAATAAATATTATCGAATTGGTGCTTCATCTATTGTTAAGCAGGATTCTATTTACTGGATGTACTTTGGATATATTAGCATAGACAATTCCAATTATAGAATTGGTGCTGCAGCCTCGCTTGATGGAATCAATTGGGATTACTGCAATAATCCAATATTAACTCCAAGCATAAATTGGGAAGGTTCGGGAATATACTTTCCTTCAGTAATTTTTGAAAACAATAAATTTAAAATGATTTATCAAAACTCTGGGGAAAATGCTTTTGGAATGGCTTCAGGTGTTAACGGGCATACTTTTGTTAAAGATGCATTTCCAATATTTACAAAAGAGCAGTCAGCAAATGGATGGGATCAAATAGCATATCCCAATTTTAATAATTTTAATAATAAATATTGCATCTATTATTCAGGCACAAACGATTTAGGTGAAGTTTTTATTTCTCTGCTTCAAAAGCCATAGGCATTTATTTTAGCAATTTTCCCAATTCCCTGGCTATTTTTTCTCTGTTAAATTTTTTCACTTCATTTAAATCTGTTTTGAATTGGCCGGCAGAATCAAAGAATTCTTTTGCACTTTCTGAGTATTTAAACATTCTGCCGGCATTTGTTTTTTTGAGGATGTTCTCAACTTCTTCGTTATCATCTCCAAAGGCAATTATAGGTTTTCCTGTGCGGAGATATTCAAAAAGTTTTCCCGGCACATGGCGTTTTTCTGTTGCGCAAACCAGCAGGTAATCGGCTTTTGCAAGTTCAGCAAGCATCTCATTGTATGGAAGAAATCCGAGAAATTCTGTACGTGAAGAGAGATCATTCTGTTCAATTTCTTTTTTTATGCCGGGACTAACCGATCCGATAAATTTGATTTTTAAATTTCTGCCGCTGTCAATTTCAGTTTTCAATTGTTTCCAGAAATTTTTGGGATTCTGATAATCAAAAATATTTCCCGCATGAACCAGAACTTCTTCATCAGCATTTTTTGAAGGAACAATTCCGTTAAAATCTTCCTCGTTATATCCCCAGTAAAGAACATGAGATTTTTCTTTCAGAAAAACATACTTTTTTTCATAATCTTGCTTCATACTTTCCGTAACAAAAACAACTGAAGCAGAATTCTTTAGCACTTTCTTTTCAAAATAATTATCAATTGCAATTGTAGCTTTGCTTCTTTTAAAATCACGGTAATAGACAATATCAGTCCAGGGATCAATAAATACAGGAGTGTGTGGAAGTTTGAATTTTTTAGCGAGGCTCATTCCGATTAAATGTGAGGTGTGAGGCGGACCGATTGAAACTACTGCATCATGATGAAATTTTTGTAAAAATTTTAATCCCGCTGAAACCGCAGGAAAATACCATCCAACGCGTGCATCAGGAATAAAAAGATTAAACCTAATCCATATTGATATTTTGTGTGCAAGACTTGTATTTGTTTTTGAAATCGTTTCAGACGGAATCAACACTTCATCTTTCTGCCTGCCGGTAAATTTTTTATACAGCTCAAATGGCTCAATGGATTTTGTTTTTATCACCTTCAAATCAGGAGAAATATATCTATAAAGAGATTCATCCTTGTGAGAGAATACATCTTTTTCCGCTGCAATAACAGATGGCTGCCAGCCTGAATCAGGAAGATGCTTTATTATTTTTAACGGCCAGTGCAGTGAAGCTTTTCCTGATGGCGGCCAGTAATAAGTTATGAATAATACTTTTTTCATCTGAGTTATTGCGTTCGTCTTTCTTTGAGATTCTTTTCTGAAAAAGAATATGATTGATAAACTTCTTTTTCCTGTTTTATAATTTGCAAATTTATCAATTAAAAAGTGGAATTTGAAAAAACATGAATTGAATAAATCATTTAAGAAAATTAATTAAAGGATTGAAATCCCAATTAAATAAAGGAAGAAAAGAAATCAAATCTTAATTATATTTGCATTAAAAATTCTAATTAACGTATGCTAACGAAATTGAAAAATCTGCAAAATTTTATTGTTGTTGGGGATAGAGTTTTGATTAAACCGGATGAAGATGCTTCAAGAACAGCAAGCGGATTATTTCTGCCGCCTGGTGTTTCTGAAAAAGAAAAAATTCAAAGCGGAAAAATAATTAAAACCGGACCGGGCTATCCATTAGCCCAGCCTGGTGAAGATGAACCATGGAAGGAACAAAAAGATCAGGTTAAATATATTCCGCTCCAGGCAAAGGAAGGTGATACCGCTATATTTCTCCGCAAGGAAGCTTTTGAAATTGAATTTGACAGAGAGAAATATATAATCGTACCGCAGTCGGCTATCCTTCTCTTAATCAGGGATGACCTGTTTCTTTATTAATTAATTTGATTTTATACCAGTCAGTTAAACTTTCAGATTGGCAGCAGACGAAGCATGAAGTTTAATATTCTTGAATTGTATTTGCCAATGTAAACCGGATCATTTTCCAGAAAGGTGTATTCATCATTACATTTATTTTCAGACATTTCAGCTTCATCTTTAGCTGCTTTTAAATAATTCTGAAGTGTTTGAACTGAATCAGAAGGAGAAACCGGCAGATTATAATCATAGCAGATGCTCAGCAGTTCATCCTTGCTGCAGGAAAAGTATTCGTACTTCATAATAACCTCTCTAAAGTAGAAAATATAAACCCGCAATTATCAGCGCTGAAATTGCAAGATAAATAAAAAAGATAAAGAGTAATTTTTGTTCTTTCTTGTTGAAATTATCTTCATCATTCTGGTGTTCTTTCATTTTCCCTCATTATGAATTAAGATGAATTAATCATTAACTTATCTTAATCCAGAAATTATTATTCCCACCAGCTTAAAATCTCAAACCGTGAAGATTTTAAATTGTCCTTTGCATTCTGTATCGCCTGGCTGCTGTAATAGAACGAAGCGTTTCCGGTTGCCTGAATATCAACATTCTGGCCAACAAAAATTGCTGAGCCAATAATTCCGGCATTGCCAACAGTTTTAGTAACAATGGTTGATTGACCATAAGCGATTATAATTCCTTTAAAAGTAAAATTACCGCTCATTGAAACGTTTCCATTGATAACCATTATTCCATAGCCGTAAGCTGTTCCGGCAAACTCAACATTTCCATTTACATAGGTAATTTTAGGATCTGATACTGTACCGAGCACGGTGCCTGTAGTATATGTTCCGCTTCCGAGATTATAATCAGCAGCGAATATGAAATTTTCCGTTATAGATAACCAATCTGTCTGATCCTCAACTGTTCTAACACTTGGTGCTCCACCCGCTCCCTGAATGGCATTAGATATTTTTGGTTTCAATTCATTAATTACAAAAGCGCTGTCAGCAGCATCATCAACCGCAATGCCGGGCAATGCAGGATTTGGGCCTGGTGTTCCATCCATATTATGATCATTACCGTTGATATCCATATTTCCGTTTAACTTTAAAGTTAAATTATCAGATGATACATATACTGCAGAGTTGATTGGAGGAATTGTAATCGGAGTTCTCTTTGCCGTAACAACACTTGAATGTTTATGTTTCATGAATTCTGCATCAACACGGATTGTTAAAAGGCTATCCGGGCCGGAGATAGTTACATCATATTCACCATCCATTAACTCATTGTCATTAAACTGTCCGCTAAGCGTTTTATCCCTTCTCAATTTTTCAAGATATATCTCAACGCCCGAATTAGCTATTAATCTTGCTTTTGTATCTTTAAAAAAATCAAGTGTAGTATCCAGACCAGCATTTGTGTTTGCATTAAGGTTTATCATAAGCAATGTTACAATTGCTGAAATACCAAGAGTAATTATTATAACTGCTTTACCCATTTATAAATTCCTCGGATTTATAGTCATTTCCCAGTAAGTAAACAGATAATCATCATCAACAAGTTCAGGTGATTCAACCCAGAATTCTGCTTTAATAAATTTGATGCTGTCAAGAGCAGTTGTTTCCGCGCCGCTTGAATTTCTGTAGGTAAACTGAAGATCAGTTATTCCAAGTGAAGGTCCTTTTGATGAATCACCATTAATGATTCTCCACAAAACCTTATCTGATGGATTTCCTGTAGATGATACATCTGTTGAATCACTTAACATATATTTAACAACATCAACTACGCCATTTGAATCAATATCACTATAAAAAGCAATACTTTTTGGCTCAGCAGAAATTATTGCATTGCCTGAAGTTTTGTAACCGATTTTTCTAAGATCATGATTTAAAAGCTCAGCAAGAGTTTTAGCATTTTGCTGGAGGTGAAGTTCAGAATCAGAAACATATTTTGTATTAGTAGTATAGATATTCAAATTCATAATAAGGTACATTACCGTACCGCCGATTAATGATGCTCCAAGTAAATCAAGAATTATATTCATTTTATTTCAGCGTAAAGATAAATGAAAGATTAACGGGATATCTTAAATATGGGCTTGAAACCGTAACGGTAACTTTCTTATAAAAAGTTGGTGCGCCAGCCGGCTGATCCGGATTATTTCCATCAACATACTGCACCGTAGTTGATATTGAATAATTCTCTGCGTGCGGTGCGTTAACACTTCTGGTATATCCCTGAAAATCATCAACATCATCAAACGTTGTGTAAGTTTCTCCGGATTCCGGACCTAAAGAAGCAGTTAGATTATTAGCATTAGTTGTGGGGAACTTTAATGTTACTTCATCAAACGCTTTTGTTTTAATTTCTTCAATCATATCATCAGCTAATGAAAATGCGGTAAGATAAACCTTATTCTCAACTTCACTCGTAGTTCTCTCCATAACAGAAGAATTGAATCTTAATGAAGTTAATGATAACAGCGCAAGCCCGCACAAAGCTAACATTGATTGAACGCCACCCACTTTAAATCCTTCTAATTTTTTATCGGGATTTATTATTCCGCAACTATTGTGCCCTGCATAACCATGTAGATTTGGTGAAAAAAATGGATTTATTTTGGATTTTATTTTAGATAAGACAAAACTGACGTCAATTCTGTCGGAAACGTCAGTTTTTGTTATTCCTCATCTGCTGCAGTCTGCGCTGCAATGTACGTTCGCTTACTCCCAGAATGGCTGCTGCTTTCTGAACATTTCCATTTGTATAATCAAGAACTGATTTGATATGCTGCTGAACAGCTTCATCAATTGTTATAAGATTAGCTGATATATTTGAAGCATTAGAAATCTCTGAATTAATATCTATTTCATCCACAGGCTGATCATCCGGGGTTTTTGCCACAGCATTAAGTATAACATTCTCAAGTTCTCTAACATTGCCTGGAAAACTGTAGCTCTGAAGTTCCTGAATCACTTTATCGGAAAATCCGGAAACATATTTTTTATAAGTTCTGTTTCCTATCTTTAAAAAATAATCTGCAAGCGGAATTATATCTTCCTTTCTTTCACGAAGCGGTGGAAGATGGATATAGCCTCTGTTAAGGCGGTAATAAAGATCAGCACGAAATTCTTTATTGTTTACCGCTTCGGTAAGATTTCTGTTCGTTGCTGCAACAATTCTTAAATCAAGTTTTATTGGTTTAGGATTTCCAATCCTGTAAATTTCTCCATACTGAATTGTTCTTAATAATTTTCCCTGAAGTTCTTTCGGCAGTTCACCAATCTCATCAAGAAAAATTGTTCCGCCGTTTGCGGCTTCAAAATACCCAATCTTCTCTGTTGTTGCACCGGTGAATGATCCCTTCTCATGCCCGAATAATTCACTTTCAAAAAGTGAGCTTGATATTGAAGCGAGATTAACAACTACAAACGGTTTGTCTGCGCGGGGTGAAAATTCATGAATTTTTTTTGCAATTAAATCCTTGCCTGTTCCGGTTTCACCAATAACAAGTATAGTTTCATTTGTTGGGGCAAAAATCTGAACAAGCTCAAACACCTTATGCATTGCAGGTGATTGAGTGATAATATCATTAAAAAATTTATTGCGGGGAATAATGCCTGTAGAAATATTTCTTAAAGACTGCCGTTCAAGTTCAAGCAGTCTTTTATCTAATGCTCTTTTTATTGTTAAGAATAAACGGTCTGCATTAGGAGGTTTTATTATGTATTCATACGCGCCGAGTTTGATTGCATTCAATGCAATTTCAATATCATCAACCGCGGTAACCATAATTATGGGAATCAGCGGATGAGTTTCTCTTATCTTTTCAAGCAAAACCAATCCATTCATTTCAGGCATATAAACATCAAGTATTATCACATCCTTTTCTTCCGCATCAAGAATATCCATTACTTGAAGCGGGTTATTTACAGATTGGATATTGTTGTAACCTTCCTGTTGAAGCAGAGTTGTAAGAATAGAACAATACTCAGGTTCATCATCAATTATAAGGATTGAAATTTCCGCCATAAAATTTTTTGCTTAGGTTAGAAATAATTAATCACTGTCTCCGGCAAATTTACATTTATTCTGAATAAAATCTTACAAATTGATAATGAATAAGAATTTCATTTGGTTTTTTTTGTATTTTTGCTGCAGGTATTTAAAATTTCAACAGCAGGGAATAAAATGGCAGCTAACATTGATATGATAAAAAAAGTTTATTCAGAATTTAAAACAAAACTTGATAATGTAAGGAAAGTAGTTGGAAGACCGCTTACTTACGCCGAAAAAGTATTGTATACTCACTTATGGGAAAATCCTTCAAAAGAATTGATTAGCGGAAAAGATTATGCTGAATTAGCACCCGATAGAGTTGCAATGCAGGATGCAACAGCTCAAATGGCTCTTCTTCAATTCATGTCTGCAGGAAGAAAAACAACAGCAGTTCCATCAACAGTTCATTGTGATCATTTAATTCAGGCACAGGTTGGTGCAAAGGATGATCTTTTAAGAGCAACAGAAGAAAACAAGGAAGTGTTCGATTTTCTTGAAAGTATCTCACGCAAATATGGAATAGGATTCTGGAAACCCGGGGCGGGAATTATTCACCAGGTTGTACTTGAAAATTATGCTTTCCCTGGTGGAATGATGATTGGAACAGATTCACACACACCAAACGCCGGCGGATTGGGAATGATTGCAATTGGCGTTGGCGGCGCTGATGCAGTTGATGTTATGTCTGGAATGCCATGGGAAGTTAAATGGCCTAAATTAATAGGAGTAAGATTAACAGGTAAATTATCAGGCTGGGCATCACCAAAAGATATAATTCTTAAACTTGCAGGTATTCTAACTGTTAAAGGCGGCACTGGTGCAATCGTAGAATATTTTGGTGAAGGAACAACATCAATTTCATGTACGGGCAAAGCTACTATTTGTAACATGGGTGCAGAAATTGGCGCAACTACTTCCATATTTCCTTTTGATGAAAAGATGGCTGCTTATTTAAGAATTACAGATCGTGCAGATGTTGCAGCTCTTGCAGAAGGTTTGGCAGCCGAACTTACTGCTGATAAAGAAGTGCTGGCAAATCCGGATAAATATTATCACCAGATAATTGATATTAATCTAAGTGAACTTGAACCGCACCTTAATGGTCCGTTTACTCCTGATAAAGCATGGCCTATTTCTGAAATGAAAAAAGCAGTTCAGGAACATAATTATCCCGATAATATTAAGGTTGCATTAATTGGAAGCTGTACAAATTCAAGTTATGAAGATATTGACCGCTCAGCAAATATTGCCCGGCAGGCGCTTGCAAAAGGATTGAAAGCAGCAACCCAGTTCACTGTTACTCCCGGATCGGAAAAAGTCAGATCAACAATTGAACGGGATGGCCAGCTTGATACACTTACAGAATTCGGCGGAATGATACTGGCAAATGCATGCGGGCCGTGCATCGGCATGTGGAAAAGAATGGATATAAAAACCGGGGAACGAAATACGATTGTTACTTCTTATAATAGAAATTTTGCTAAAAGAAATGATGGCAATCCTGAAACTCTTGCATTTGTTGCAAGCCCGGAACTAACTACCGCACTTGCAATTGCCGGGCGTCTGAGTTTCAATCCGCTTACAGATGAACTTGTTAATGATAAAGGAGAAAAAGTTAAACTCGATCCTCCAACAGGAGAAGAACTTCCGCCGCGCGGTTTTACAGAAGGTTCATCAGGATTCGTTCCTCCTGCTGAAGATGGTGAAAGTGTGGAAGTGATTGTTGATCCAAATAGCGAAAGACTTCAGTTGTTAGAACCTTTTCCTGCATGGAATGGAAAAGATTTTATTGATCTTCCTGTTCTGTTAAAAGCAAAGGGCAAATGTACAACGGATCATATATCAATGGCTGGTCCGTGGTTACGATTCAGAGGACATCTTGATAATATTTCAAACAATATGTTCATCGGTGCAACAAATGCCTTCACTGATGAAACCGGAAGAGTTAAAAATATTTTTACCGGTGAATACAAATCAGTTCCTGAAGTTGCACGTGAATATAAAGCTAAAGGAATAGGCTGGGTTGTTATTGGTGATGAAAATTATGGTGAAGGTTCAAGCCGTGAACATGCAGCAATGGAACCTCGTTTCCTTGGTGGTAAAGCAATCATAGTTAAGAGCTTTGCACGTATACATGAAACAAATCTGAAAAAACAAGGAGTACTGCCATTAACATTCAGTGATCCTGCAGATTATGATAAGATAAATGAAGATGATCTGGTAAGTATTACCGGACTTGCAGAATTAACTCCGGACAAACAGGTAAAAATGATAATCAAACATAAAGATGGCTCTGAGGATACCATCCTTCTGAATCATACAATGAATGAAGGACAGATTAAATGGTTTAAAGCCGGCAGTGCTTTAAATTTAATAGCAGAACAGCATAGATAGGTAGATTGTTAACACGGATTTTATAAATGATTTCAAAGATATAATTAGAAATAAATCCCTTCTCTTGAAGGGATTTATTTCTTTGATTTCAGGCTAAATAATAAAGCTGCTGAAGGAGCGTTAGAAGAAGCTAGTTAGCATTAGATAATGATAGACTTCATCTTGCTGCAGATAGAATTTATTATACCGCCTTCTAAATAATTTCCGCATTAGCACATAAGGATAATTTTAATAGTTCAAAACATGTCAATTATTGGGATGCTTTAATAAGAATTATGTAAATACCGGTATAATGCATCAGGAATCAGGAAAAGTTTACCAGATAGCTTTTAGAGAAGATCTTTTAACTTTTGATAGAGAGGGATTGAATAAAAAATTTGAAAAGATGAAATCTTTTGTGAATGAAATTAAAAACCGGTTTTTATTAAATTAATCAGAAAGAAAATTTTTAAGTCTGCTTATCCATTTAATTGGAACTTTTCACCCCTCACATCAATATAGTATTCCGTTGTGTTTATTATTATTTTTCTTTAAGAATTAACAACGATAATTAATGATTTTTCTAAATCCTGCTGTACTGCTTGGTTTAATTGCGGCTTCTATTCCGGTAATAATACATCTGCTGAATCTGAGAAAATTAAAGAAGATTGAATTCAGCACATTATCTTTTCTGAAAGAGCTTCAAAAAAACAAAATCAGAAAAATTAAAATTAAGCAATGGTTTCTACTTGCTTTACGAATTGCAATTATTTTGTTACTTGTTTTGGCATTTGCGCGGCCAACGCTTGAGGGTGTTGCAATTGGCGGAACAACATCTGCAGCAAAAACCTCCGCTGTTTTTATACTTGATGATACATACAGCATGAGTGTAGTGGATGGCAACGGTTCTTATTTTAATCAGGCAAAATCTGTTTTAAAAGAAATTCTTAATCAGTTCCAGGAAGGTGATGATGCTGCACTTCTCTTAGTTTCAGAGAAAAATGAAGAATTGCAGTTATCAAATAATTTATCCCAGATAATCAAACAAATTGATGAAGCAGAAATTTCTTCTGCAAGCGGAACCCTGCACAATTCAATAATAGAAGCGGGAAACCTGCTTGCCGGATCAAATAATTTTAACAAAGAGATTTACATCGTTTCTGATTTTCAAAAAAATCGTTTGGCGGAAGAAAATTCATTCACAGATCTTGGTGAACTGATGAATGAAAAAATAAAATTGTACACTATTAATTATTCAGGTAAAAATGCTTTTAACATTTCTATTGATGAAATAAAAATTAATACGAAGATTTTTCAAAAAGATAAACCTGTCAGCGTGAGTGTTACGGTAACAAATCACAGCAGCCGCGATTGGAACGATGGTGTTGTTTCATTATTTGTTAATGGTGAAAGAAGTGCACAGCAAAGTGCAGTAATTCCTGCGGGAGAATCTGCCGTACTTAATTTAGAAACTGCAGTTAAAACAACAGGAAAAATTGAATTGTATGTTGAAATTGAAGACGATGATATTATTGCGGATAACAAGCGCTATATCATTTTAAATATTCCTGCTGAAATTCCTGTTATGATTTTTGGCGAACGAAATTCCGATTATAATTTTTTAAAACTTGCATTAAGTGCTGTGGATGAAAATGAAAGTACACTTAAAATTTCAAACAAAGGAACAAACCAGTTTGCTTCTGTTAATCTTGCGCAATATGATGTAATTATTTTAACAGGAGCAGAAAATATTTCTAATCCGGATCGATTGAAAAATTTTATTATTAACGGCGGCGGGGTTTTTATAATTCCCGGTGAAAATACAAATGCAGATAATTTCAATAAATTAATGAACGCGCTTGAACTTCCGGCCGCAGCAGGTGAAAGCGGTTCCGCTGATGAAACTGAAAATGCAATTGCTTTTCAGCAGACGGAAATTAATCATCCGGTTTTCCAGGATATTTTTTCAAAACAGGAAGTAAAGAAAATTGAATCACCTGATATTTACAAACATTTAAGAATTACTCCCGGCGGAACAGGTTTAAGTATAATTTCGTTAATGGATAATTCTTCCTTTCTTACTGAATACAAATCAGGTAAGGGAAAAATTTGTGTTCTTAATACTGCAGCAGTGCTAAGCTGGAGTAATTTTCCATTAAAAAGTATATTCGCTCCGTTGATGAACAAATCAGTTTACTATCTTGCTTCAAAAGATGTGCAGCAGGAAGAATACACTGTCGGTTCTGATATAAATATTAATCTCAGCAGCGCATCTCTTCCACAAGTTAAAATTGTTAAGCCCGATAACACAGAAGAGTTTGTAAATCTTTCCCGTGAGCAAAATTATATTTCTTTCAGCAGCACAAGCCAAACTGGTATTTACACTGTTTACAGCGGAGAGAATCTGGTTGATAATTTTTCCGTGAATACTGATCAAAGAGAATCAACAACTGATTATCTTACTGAAATCGAATTTGAAGAATATCTTAATAAAATTAATTTTAAAGGAAATTATATTTCAATTAACCGGAATGAAAATCCTGCTGAAATTATTATGCATGCAAGATTCGGATCAGAGCTGTGGAAATTATTTTTAATAGCTGCATTAATTCTTGCTGTAGTTGAAATGGCAGTTGCTAGAAATGCTAAAAAAGATTTAAATGAAATATAAAACACGGTGATAAGAAACATCAAAGAATTTTTAACAATTATTAGTTTGAAAAAAATAAGAAGGAGAAGTATTTATAAATGATAGAAGTTTCGCGAAGGAACAATGAACGGGCAATTTTAGCAGCACTAAATACTAAGGAACTAAGCAGGGAAATAGTTGAAGAACATCTTGATGAACTTGAAGAACTGGCATTAACTGCCGGCGCTGAAACTATTATAAAAATTATTCAGGATCGTTTTGCAATTGATTCTGCTTATTACATTGGAAAAGGAAAAGCAGAAGAGCTTGCACAGCTTGTTGAACTGAATGAAATTGATCTTGTAATTTTTGATGATGATCTAACCCCTGTTCAGGTTAGGAATCTTGAAAAACTTATTAATAAAAAAATACTGGATAGAAGTGGACTGATACTTGATATTTTCGCATCGCGTGCAAAAACAAAGGAAGCAAAAACACAGGTTGAACTTGCACAGCTTCAATATATGCTGCCAAGACTTACAAGAGCGTGGACTCACTTATCAAAACAGTACGGCGGTATCGGTACAAAAGGTCCGGGTGAAACACAGATAGAAACAGACAGAAGAATTATCAGAACGAGAATCAGTCATTTAAAAGATAAACTTGGCAAGATTGAAGCACAGCGTGAGACTCAAACTTCAGGCAGGAAAGATTTTATAAAAATATCACTTGTTGGATATACGAATGCCGGCAAATCAACCTTATTTAATACTCTTACAAATGCGGGAGTTTTTGCCGAAGATAAATTATTTGCAACACTTGATTCAACCACGCGCACTCTTGATTTAGGCAGAAAAGAAAAAATGCTGATAAGCGATACGGTTGGATTTATCCGCAAACTTCCTCCGCATCTTGTCGCTTCATTTAAAAGTACATTGAATGAAGTTCGCGATGCAGATATCATACTTCATGTTATTGATATTACGCATGATTATTTTGAAGATCATCTGCAGGTTGTTGAATCTACACTTAAAGATCTTAAAGTAGAAGGAAAGATAATTATTAAAGTTTTTAATAAGATTGATTCGCTTAAAGAAAAATCAAGAATGGATTTTGTAAGAAATAAATATAAAAACAGTGTACTGATTTCTGCTGCAAGAGGAATTAATTTATCATCACTAAAAAATAAAATTACCGCTGAAGTTGAAAATTCTTTTATTGAAGAAAACGTTGATTTGAATCTTGCCGATTCAAAGACCGCTGCACAAATTTATTCACTTGCAGAAGTTGTTTCAACAAAGTATGATGATAAAATTCATATAACATACCGTACCAACAAACGGAATTCCGAAAAAATAAAAAAAATAATTTATGGCGGATAGGCAGCTTCTTATAGATGGCAGCTCATTAACGATTGATAAAATCGAATCGTTTTTAATCAATAATCCTGATATAAAAATTTCAGGTGCATCAAAAAAAAGAATTGAAAAATCACGCAATCTTATTGAAGAATGGGTAAACAGCGGAGAAGTAGTTTATGGTGTTACAACTGGCTTTGGTGAGTTTGCAAACGTAAATATTTCAAGTGAAAATCTTGAAACACTTCAGGAGAATCTGATTTTAAGCCATGCAGCAGGCTGCGGTGATTTTCTACCTCCTGCAATTGTTAAGATAATGATGCTATTAAGATTGAATGCACTTGCAAGAGGCTTTTCCGGAATTCGTTATTCAGTTCTTGAAATGATGATCCGGATGATTAAGAACAATATCATTCCTGTTATTCCTTCGCAGGGTTCTGTTGGTTCAAGCGGTGATCTCGTTCAGCTTTCACATCTCGTACTTCCGATGCTTGGTAAAGGAAACGTGCAGATCATTCCAAATATACTGGATGAGAATGCTTCATCCGCTGAGATAATTTCTGCAGCGCATGCATTAAAAAAATTCAAACTTAATCCGATAAAATTAAAAGCAAAAGAAGGTTTGGCGCTGATAAACGGCACTCAAATGATGACCGCATTTGCTGCTTACATTTCTATCCGTGTAAAAAAATTAATTAAGCTTGCAGATATTTCAGCAGCACTTTCTCATGAAGCCTTGCGTGCAACTGATAAGGCATTTGATGAAAGGATTCATCAGCTCCGCCCGTTTCCCGGGCAAATTACTACTGCAAAAAATATTCTCCAATTAATTAAAAACAGTGAGATAAGAAAATCTCATTTAACAAATGATACTCGTGTACAGGATGCATATTCAATCAGATGCGTGCCGCAAATACACGGCGCATCACGTGATGCAATTGATTACGTTATTTCTCGTGTTGAAATAGAAATTAACTCTGTAAATGATAATCCAATTATTTTTCCGGATACTCGTGAACATATTGAAGGCGGAAATTTTCATGGTCAATCAATGGCGCTGGCAATTGATTTTATGGCAATTGCTTTATCAGAATTGGCAAATGTTTCCGAAAGAAGAATTGAAAGAATGGTAAATGGAAATCTAAGCGGACTGCCCAGATTTCTTGCTGTTAACGGCGGATTAAATTCCGGATTAATGATTGCACAATATACAGCCGCAAGTATTGTTTCAGAAAATAAAGTTCTATCTCATCCTGCCAGTGTCGATTCAATTCCAACTTCTGCTAACCAGGAAGATCATAATTCAATGGGATCAATTGCTGCACAAAAGTGTTACCGTGTTATGCAGAATCTTGAAAGTGTCCTTGCAATTGAATTACTAACCGCAGCTCAGGCTGTGGAATTTTTAAAGCCGCTTAAATGCGGAGTTGGAACTGAAACTGCTTACCGTGAAATAAGAAAAGTAATTCCTCCGCTTGAAAAAGACAGGCTGTTGTATGATGATATAAAAAAAGTAATCAGCCTTGTTAGGAATAATGTAATTCTCGATGCCGTAAAGAAAAAAGTTAAATTGAATTGAATTTCCCGTAAACTGATGAATCGGTTTCTGCAGCTTTTCTGTCATTAGCATTTTACCCACGATTAAAATATTAGTTATATATTTTTCAATTCATTTGTCTATGGGGATGAAAAAGATAATCCTTATATTGCAGGCAGATTGATCAATTAATTTTTTACTAACTGACTATCACAATGGAAATATTATTTTTAATTATTGGCTTGATTATCGGCGCTGCGGCTGCCGGGTTTATTTTTCATTTTAAATTTAAAAGCGAAGCAGGCGTTTCAAAATCTCAGTATGAGCAAGTTAATTCACAATTGAATGATTTGAAAATTGAATTAAGCAAATGGGAGGAGCGGCATAAGCTGCTTGAAGATAATTACAATAAAACTGTTGCCGATCTTTCTTCAGAACGTGAAAAAGTCCTTGAATTGAATTCTTTCAATTCATCATTAAAAGAGATAAATCATAATCTTGAAGAAAAATTAAATGAACAAAAAATAGAAATTGAAGAAATGAACCAGAAGCTGAAAACGGAGTTTGAAAACATTGCAAATAAAATTCTTGAAGAAAAAAGTAAAAAGTTCACAGATCAGAATAAAGTGAATCTGGAGGTTATTCTTACTCCATTAAAAGATAAAATAAAAGAATTTGAAAAACGTGTTGAGGAAACTTATGATAAAGAAGCACAGCAGAGATCATCTTTAAAAACTGAAATAACAAAATTGTATGAATTGAATTTGCAGATGAGTAAGGAAGCAAACAATCTTACTAACGCTTTAAAAGGACAAACAAAAATCCAGGGTAATTGGGGTGAATTGATACTGGAAAGTATTTTGGAAAAATCAGGATTAGCAAAGGATAGAGAATACTTTGTGCAGGCAAGTTTAACGAATGAAGACGGAAGAAGACTTCAGCCTGATGTTATAATTAATCTACCTGAGAATAAATGCCTGATTGTTGATTCCAAATGTTCTCTTACTGCTTATGAGAGATATTGTTCTGCTGAATCAGATGAGGAAAGAATAGTTGCTCTAAAAGAACATATTAATTCAATAAGAAAACACATTAAAGGATTGGGAGAAAAAAATTATCACAATCTTTACCAGATTAAAAGTCTGGATTTTGTTTTAATGTTTCTTCCTATTGAACCGGCTTTTGGCTTAGCTGTTCAGCATGAATCTGGTTTGTTTAACGAAGCATTTGAGAAAAATATTGTAATTGTAAGCCCTTCAACTTTGCTTGCCACATTAAGAACTATTGCAAGTATATGGCGGCAGGAAAAACAAAACAAGAACGCCATTGAGATTGCGCGTGTTGGCGGCGCATTGTATGATAAGTTTAAATTATTTGTTGATGATCTGATTGATATTGGAAATAAGCTTGATGGCACAAAACGCTCTTATGAAGATGCAATGAAGAAATTATATTCAGGGGCAGCAAATCTTATAAGCAGAGCTGAGAAGTTGAAAACATTGGGAGCTAAAACTACAAAATCAATTCAGCAGAATTTGATTGACAGAGCAGATCATGATCAGAATGATGAATTAAATCTATTACAATAAAAAACTTTGTGCAGATTTTATGAACAAATATATTGATGCAAATAGAAAAATCTGGGATGATAGAGTGGCTATTCATTCAAAATCTGATTTTTATGATTTAAAATCTTTTAAAGAAGGAAAATCCTCCCTTAACTTCATTGAACTTAATGAACTTGGCGATATAAAAGGCAAATCTGTACTCCATCTTCAATGCCATTTTGGGATGGATACACTCTCACTGGCCAGGCTTGGCGCAAGCGTAACCGGAGTTGATTTTTCATCAGAAGCAATAAATTTAGCAGCACAATTAAATAATGAATTAAATCTTAACGCGGAATTTATCTGCTCAGATGTTTATAATCTGGGAGATCATCTTCAAAAAAAATTTGATATTGTATTTACTTCTTACGGGGTAATTGGCTGGCTTCCTGATCTGGAGAAATGGGCAGAACTAATCTCTTATTATTTAAATCCCGACGGAACTTTTTTAATAGTTGAATTTCATCCGGTACTATGGATGCTTGATGATAATTTTGAACAGCTAAAATATTCATACTTTAATAATGAAATAATTGAAACGGAAGTTAAAGGAACTTACGCAGATAGAGATGCAGATATCAGCGGAATAGAATATGGCTGGAATCATTCACTATCAGAAATTATATCGTCTCTATTAAAGAATGGATTAGAAGTTATTTCGTTTAATGAATTTCCCTTCAGTGTTTACAATTGTTTTGCAAAAATGATTCAGGGAGAAGATGGTTTCTGGCGGTTTAAGAATCTGGAAAATAAACTGCCGCTGATGTTCTCTTTAAAGTGCAGAAAAAATAATCAAGTTTAAAAAACAAAAGGCTGTCTTTTGCGGGACAGCCTTTTCCATTTTAAAGTGATAGTTTTATAAAGCCAATTTTCCACCGGCACGCAAAGCTATATGATTTGCATCGCTAATTACATTAAACGCACCTGAAAAATCCAGAAGGAAATTTGGACTAACAGGAACTTCATAACCAGCACCAATTACAAATGTGAACTCAGTACTGCTTTCTGAACCACCTCCGAATGTCATACCGCCAAAAGAAAAAGTTGGAATTTCAGTAGACATAATTGTTAAACCTAACTGCCCTAAACCGTAAAATCCAACGCCGGGCATAAAGTAATATTTAACACCTGCTAAAATAGGTACAGCAGAAAAGCTGACTTCATCAACATCCGTTCCCCAAGTAATATAACCGATGTTTCCAACCCCTGTTAATTGAGGTAAGAAGCTCATTTCAAATGCCGCAGTTCCGCCGAAGCCTGTATTTGCTGCATCACCAAAATCTCCAATTGGCAATGATACAACAACACCGGCGCCAACCGCCATATTACCCTGTGCGTTTGATGTTCCCATCAAAGATAAAACGATCACTATACATAGTAACCATGATTTCATTAAATGAACCTCCCATATGAAATAATTATGTTAAAGAACAAACGAAAAGTAATAAGAATTTTAATGAATAAACCAAAATTCTTATCACACCAAAATAAATAATTTTTGTTAAGGAAATAAATAGCGGGAATCCAACATTCTGATATTAAAATTCAAAATTATTATTAAGCTGATACTTCAGAAAAAAATCAAAATAAAAATCTGTAATTCACACTCAGCTTCCGGCTTTTAATATTTCATCAAATTCATTTTTCTCAACGGGCATTACTGAAAGCCTGCTTCCTTTTTGAATAAGCTTCATGTTTTTCAATTTTGGATTAGCTTTAATTTTCTGTAATGTAACAGGATTTTTTAATTTCTTTACAAATTTAATATCAACCATAAACCATATTGGATTATCAGGTTTTGCTGATGGAAAGAAATGTTTATCATCAGGATCAAACTGGGTATGATCTGCATAAGCTTCTTTTACAACTTCACACACACCAACAACTGCTGTTGGCTCTGTGCTGCTGTGATAAAATAAAACCTGGTCACCTTTTTTCATTTCTTTCATAAAATTTCTTGCCTGGTAGTTTCTAACTCCATCCCAATGAGTTGTTTTATTTTTACTTTTTTCAAGGTCATCAATTGAAAATTCAGAAGGTTCTGATTTTAGAAGCCAGTATTTTTTTGCCATATCATTTCCTTTCTAAATTATTAATTCTGTAATTAAAGGTGATTTTAAAATCCATCCGTACTTAATAAATTGATATTCATACACAGCGTGAATATATTGGCGTACAAGGAAAACATAAACATGATAAAATATTTTTTACTCTTTCTGATATTTATCACCGCTGCCGATGCACAAACTGAAGGCTCGTTTCAGATTGCACGCTTAAAGTATAACGGCGGCGGTGATTGGTATAATGATCCTTCTGCAGAAGTTAATCTGCTTAAGTTCATCAGCAAGAATACAAATATATTGGTTAAGCCGGAATATGTTTTTGTTGATCTTTCAACAGATGAAATTTTTGCTTATCCGTTTTTGTTTATTACCGGGCACGGAAATATCGTCTTCTCACAGCAGGAAGCTGCGCGGCTGAGAAAGTATCTTGAGAACGGCGGCTTCCTTTATATTGATGATGATTATGGACTTGATAAAGCTGTGCGGAGAGAAATGAAAAAAATATTTCCTCAAAACGAATTTGTTGAACTTCCTTTCAGTCATCCAATTTATAATGCAGTATATAAATTTGATGGGCCGCCAAAAACACATAAGCATGATGAAAAGGCTCCGCGCGGCTTTGGAATTTTTTTAGAAGATCGTCTTGCTGTTTATTACACTGTTGAATCGAATCCGAGTGACGGCTGGGCAGATAAAGAAGTTCATAATGATCCTGAAAATAAAAGGGAAGAAGCACTTAAATTTGGAACTAATATTATCGTTTTTGTGTTAACGCAGTAGTCAAATGGAATCAGGATGAGTAAAGATTCAAATTATTATAAGGAAATAATTGGCAGGCTGAATAATCTTACCAAACGGGAATATCTGTTTTATGCTTCAATCGGTATTCAGATTTTTTTAATCATAATTTTTTCCCTCTTTACTTCATTTGTAATTGTTGAATCACTCGGACATTTTTCTTCTCCGGTAAGAACTGTTTTGTTTTTTCTCTTCATTTTGATTTCAGTAAGTACGCTGTTTTTCTTTTTTGTAAGACCGTTGGCAAAATATTTTAATATTATTCCATCAAAAGATCCATTTAAAGCAGCAAAGAAAGTTGGGAACAATTATCCCGCAATAAAAGATGATCTGTTAAACGCAATGCAGCTTGTAGCATTTGAAACTTCAGGAAAGCAATATTCTCCGTTGTTAATAGATGCTGCATTTAGCCAGGTTTATCAAAAAACTCAAAGTATAAAATTTGAAAAGATTATTTCATTTAAAAAATCAAAAGAACTTCTGCTATATACTTTTGCAGTTATCGTTTTCTGTTTCACATTAAATTTATTTTTCCCGGGACTCTCCGCAGCTGCCAATAGACTTGTAAATTTTGATAAGGAGTTTATTCCTCCTGCCAAATTTAATTTTATTATTCATCCCGGCAATACAGAAATAACAAAAGGTGATGATGTTTTTATATCAGTAAAAGTTGAAGGTTCTGTTCCGGCAAATGTTTTTCTTGCAGTTAAGAATGAAGAACAATCAGAATTTGAATTTAAAGAGTTGAGAAGAGATTCAACAGGTAATTTTACTTTAAACATAACGGCAATAAGAAGCTCTTTAAAATATTATGCCAAAGCTGAAGACGTTACGAGTGAGGAGTATACAATCAATGTAATTGATCGTCCGGTAATCAAAACTTTTAATCTTACAATTAATGCTCCGGCATATTCGGGAATTCTGCCTGTGGAACAAAAGGATAACGGAAATATCACATCATTAAAAGGGAGTACTGTTGAAGTAAATCTTAACTCTACAAAAAGATTAAAAACTGCTGAGATTATTTTTGATGATACATCAATTGTTAAACTGAATGTTCAGGATGAAAAAGCATCCGGCAAATTCAGAATAATGAAGGATAATAATTATTATATAAGACTAACCGATGATGCAGGAAATAATAATTTATCTCCTATTACCTATTCAATAAAAATATTAAATGATGCTTATCCGGCTATTGAATTAATTAATCCGGATAATGATGTCAATCTTGCAAATGATAACCGCGTTCCTGTATTGGTTAGAATTTCTGATGATTACGGTTTTTCAAAACTTGTTCTGAAATACCGTCTCACACATTCAAGGTATGAGCCTGCCCGGGAAGATTACACATCAATTGAGCTTCCGCTTGAAAAAAAAGCGCTTGAGACAGAAGTAAACTATGTTTGGAATTTAACCAAGTTAAGTCTGGCTGTAGAAGATGTTGTTGAGTTTTATCTTGAAGTCTTTGATAACGATATTATTAGCGGACCAAAATCAACTAAAACGCCTTCGCTTAATGTAAGAGTTCCCTCGCTTGATGAAATTTTAGCAAAAGCAGATGATGTTCATCGTGATGCTGAAATTGATTTGAAGGAAACCTTAAAGGAAGCTGAAGAACTGAAAAAGTCTCTGGAAAAGATTGATCAGGAACTGAAGAAAGATCAGCGGGAAATTTCCTGGGAAGAAAAAGAAAAAATTGAACAGGCGCTCGATCAATTTGAACAGCTTCAGCAGAAGGTTGAAAACATACAGAGCGAGCTGAATAAAATGCAGCAGGATTTGCAAAAAAATAATCTTCTCTCAGAGGAAACACTTGAAAAATATATGGAGCTTCAGAATTTGATGGATCAGCTTTCAAGTGAAGAAATGAAAAAAGCAATGGAACAGATGAGAAATGTACTGCAGAATCTTAATCGCAGCCAGGTTCAGCAGCAGATGGAAAATATGAAGATTGATGAAGAGGCATTTCAAAAAAGTATTGAGAGAACACTAAATCTTTTAAAGCGGATTCAGATTGAACAGAAAGTTGATGAACTTCTTAGACGATCCGAAGAACTAACAAAAGAGCAGCAGGAACTGCAGAATGAAACTAAAGAGGAGAATCCGGATGATAAGACTAACCGGGACAGACTTTCTGAAAAGCAGGATGAAATAACAGATCAGCTTGAAAAATTCAAAAATGAAATGGAAGAACTTGCTCAAAAAATGGATGAGTTGAAAGATCTTCCCAAAGAAGAACTTGATAAAATCAGAGAGGAATTTGAGAAACAGCAGAATGAGCAAAAATCTGAACAAGCTTCACAGCAGATTCAGCAAAACCAAATGCAGCAGGCACAGCAGAACCAGCAGCAGCTTTCACAGAATATGAAGCAAATGCAAAATATGATGGAGCAGCTCCAGCAATCAATGCAGCAGGCTAATCAAATTCAAACATTTACTGATATGATGAAGATAATGGATAACATTTTAACATTATCCAAACAGCAGGAAGCGCTGAAAAACGAATCACAAAACATGGAACCGAATTCACCAAGAAATAATGAGAATGCACAGAAGCAGAATAATCTGCAAAGGAGTCTGGATAATATTCTTCAGCAGATGAGTGAATTATCCCAAAAAACTTTTGCAATCTCTCCGGAAATGGGAAAAGCATTGGGTGATGCCAAACGTGAAATGCAGCGTTCAACGCAGGCTCTGCAAAACAGGAATGCTCCGATGGCAGCAATGAGCCAGGGTGAATCAATGGAATCATTAAATGCCGCAGCAACATTAATGAAAGGTTCAATGGAATCAATGATGCAGGGAGGTGGTCAGGGCGGAATGATGTCTTTAATGCAGCAGCTGCAGCAATTAGGGCAGCAGCAAATGGGATTAAATAATTTAACACAGCAGCTTCGGCAGGGTCAGCAAGGTAAACTTTCACAGCAGCAAATGGCTGAACTTCAGCGGCTTGCACAACAGCAGGAATTAATTCGTAAATCAATTGAACAGTTGAACAGGGAAGCAAGAGAATCCGGAAAATCAAAAAGCCTGCCGGGCAATCTTGAAAATATTGCAAAAGAAATGCAGGAAGTTATTACAAACATGAGAACTGAAAAACTTGATGATGAACTAATCCAAAAACAGGAGAGAATTTTATCACGCATGCTTGATGCGCAGCGCTCAATAAATGAACGTGATTTTGAAAAGCAAAGAGAATCAAACACCGGTGAAAATATTGTACGCCAATCTCCGGCAGAATTGAATTTGAATTCTGATAAAGGAAAAAATTTAATTAAAGATGAATTAAACCGCGCTGTTCAGGAAGGTTACTCAAAAGATTATGAGGAACTTATAAGAAAATATTTTGAAGCGCTTCAAAAAGAAAATCTTAAAAATTAAAACTGCCTCTTGAAATATTGAGGCAGCTTAAAAAAATGGGAATCAGCAATATAAACCGCAATCTTCCCAGCAGCCTGCAAGTGAAAGAAGAAGAACCAGAACGATCAATCTGAGAATAGTTAACCTGTCCATACGATCTCCTTTTTTTAAGTGATGAAGTAATTTAGCTTACGGTAAATTTATTTACAACAAGAAACTGCACAGTTTAATTTTTCTTCTGCAATCAGCATTTTCTTATTTTGAGATTTTACTTTATTCACAAAAAGCTTATATTTTCAAAGTCTTTTATTGAGTTGAAACACAATGTAAGGTTTCACCAAATTAAAAAATGTGCGTTTATTGGCTTTTACCGCTTTCAATTAATTCATAAAAATTAAAAAGGGAGAAATGATATAAAAGGTTAAGAAAAATCAGAATTGTGTTAACTGATATTAAATTAAAACTTCTAACTCGATAAAATTCAGAAACTGATGAATTAGGAAAGATCTTGAAGAAAAAATCAGAACGGGAAAATCTGCAGGCACATTCTGACCAGATTATAAAATTATTATTCAGTGCATCATCTAATCTGGTTTTCATTTTAGATGAAAGCGGTATTTTTGTTAATGTTAATAACGGCGCATTAATGCTGGATTATTCAAAAGAAGAATTACTCGGCAGGCATTTTCTCGATTTTATTTCCTTTAAAAATAAAGCAGCAACTTCGGCATCGTTCCGGGAAATTCTACTTTCAAGAAATCTGCATACTTTTGAATGTATAATGATAAGCCGGACAGGAAGAGAAATTAATTTTGAAATTAATGCGCGCTCAATAATTAGTGAAAATAAAATTGTTGGGATGGTTGGCATTGCAGCAGATGTTACAAAACGAAAAAATTACGAAAACACAATAAACGAACTGAACTATAAATTGATGGAAGCAAACCGGCTTCTTTCAATTGAACGATCAAGATCCAATCAAAGAAAAGCAATACTTGAAGAGTTGAATAATTTAAGGAGTGAATTCATTTCAAATATTTCTCATGAATTAAGAACCCCGTTGGCATCAATAATAGGTTTCTCTGAAACAATTGCTTCCGATCCGCAAATGCCGCTTGAAACAAGAAATGAATTTAATGAGATAATTCTTAAAGAAGGAAAAAGATTAGCTAAACTTATAAATGATATTCTTGATCTTTCAAAAATTGAGAGCGGTGAAGTTGAATTAATTAAGACAGAATTTGATGTAATTTCCGCTTTAAATGAAGTTATTGATTCTTACCAGAAACAGATTACATCTAAAAAATTAAGACTTACACTTGATATTCCTCCGGAAGAAATTTTGATAAATGCTGACAGGGAAAAAATATCAAGAGTGTTTAGTGAACTGTTAAGCAATGCAATTAAATTCACTAACGAACACGGAAGGATAGCTGTAGTAGCGCAAAATCTTTACAGGGAATTTGAAGTAATAATCAGCGATACAGGCGCTGGAATTCCGGAGAAAGATCTTTCGTACGTTTTTCAAAAATTTTTCAGGGTTAGCAGGCCCGGAACAGAGATTCCAGGAACGGGACTGGGCTTGGTATTTGTGAAACAAATAGTAGATTTGCATAAGGGTTTTGTTTCTGTTCAAAGTGAAATTAATAAAGGAACCTCCTTTATTATAAAACTGCCGAAAAATATAAAATCAAACAAAAGTAAAGGATAAACGTGGATAAACTTGTTTTTATTGTTGATGATGAACAAGCTGTTTCAAAGCTTTTAACTTACTGGGTTAAAGACAAGTGGAAATATAATATCGAAGTTTTCGGAAATGGTGAAGATGCTCTGCGGAAATTGAATTTGAAACCCGATTTAGTTTTACTCGATATTATGCTTCCCGGAATGGACGGCATTGAAGTATTAAAAAGAATAAAACAGTTTGATGAAAATCTTCCCGTGATTATGCTCTCAGCTCAGGGCAGGGTTGAAGTGGCGGTTGAGTCACTCAGATTCGGCGCTTATGATTATTTTCCAAAACCAATTGATCTTCAAAGGCTTGAACCGGCAATAAAAAATGCAATTAAAAATTATGATTTAACAAGAGAGATCAACAATCTTAAAGAAAATGTAAAACAGGAATACAGCTTTGATAACATTGTTTCTGCTGATGGAAAGATGCAGGATGTTTTTAAACTTGTTTCAAAAGTTCTTAATAATGATATCTCTGTATTAATATATGGTGAAAGCGGAACGGGAAAAGAATTAATTGCACGTGCAATTCATTATAATGGAAACAGAAAGGATAAACCATTCATTGTTGTAAACTGTGCTTCAATTCCGCGTGAACTTCTCGAAAGCGAATTGTTTGGTCATGAAAAAGGATCATTCACCGGCGCGCACCAGAGAAAGCTTGGCAAATTTGAACTTGCAAACGAAGGTACAATATTCCTTGATGAAGTTGGCGAACTTGAAATGCTGCTTCAGGCAAAACTACTCAGAGTAATTCAGGAAAGAACTTTTGAACGTGTTGGCGGAACTGAAACAATTAAATCAGATGTGAGAATTATCTCTGCAACAAACAGGGATTTAAAACAAGCGGTTGATAATAAAGAATTCAGAGAGGATCTTTTTTACAGGCTGAATTCTTTCCCTATAGTTATTCCTCCATTAAGGCAAAGAAAAGGTGATATTCTTATTTTAGCCCAGCATTTTCTTGATACCTTTAATAAAAAACTTGGAAAGAATATAAAAGGATTTTCAAAAAAAGCACTTAAACTTATTTATGATTACAGCTGGCCCGGAAATATTAGAGAAATGGAAAATACAATTGAACGATGCCTGATTATTACTGAAGGTGATTTAATTGATGTTGATGATCTGCCCCAGCATTTAAAATCTGCCGATGCAATAAATAGTGTTGATTATTCAGGTGCATTGTTTAGTGATGATACGATAATTCCTTTTGAAAAATTAAAAGAAGAATCGATAAGGCACGCGTTAAAAGTTACAAACGGCAATATAGTTGAAGCAGCAAAAAAACTTCAGCTTGGGCGTGCAACAATTTACCGTTTAATGGAAAAATACAATATAGAAAACCGTTCATTTGAATAATTAAAGCGAGAAACATTTAATGGATTTCACAAAAGAAACTCACGGCAATGTACTGGTTGAAATTGTAAATCTTACAAGAGCAACCTTAAAAGAAGCCGAAGAATTCAAAATGACTCTTTCAGAAGATATCAATGCAGGCTGGCGCCGGATTGTTGTTGATCTTACAGAATGTGAATTTATAGATTCAACATTTCTCGGTGCGCTTGTTGTTTCATTAAAAAAAGTTACAGGTCTTGGCGGTGATCTCCGGCTGGTCGGCTTTCAGCCTGCTGTTCATTCAATGTTTGAATTAACAAGAATGTACCGCGTGTTTGAAGCATATAAAACCCGTGAAGAAGCCGTTAAAAGTTTCGAGTCTTAATTAAAGCTTGCATCTGTATCAAATTCCTTTATATGCTTAAAGATGATTTAAAATCAGTTTTGATTATTGATGATGATATTACAGTAAGGAAACTGATTGGATATCATCTGAAAAATAATAATTACCGGATATTTGAAGCTGAAGGCCCGGAAACCGGTTATGAAATTTTAACCGGCAATAATATTGATCTTGTTCTTTGTGATGTTACAATGGAAGGAACAGATGGATTTACTTTTTGCAGCAAGGTACGAGAGAACGAAAATTACCGCTTCCTTCCGTTTGTTTTTGTTACTGCAAAAAATTCCCCTGAAGATAAAGCCCGCGCACTTGAAGTTGGCGGCGATGATATAATTACCAAACCATTCGATATAAAAGAACTTGTACTTAAAGTACAGGCACTTATCCGCAGATCTGAAATTCAAAAAATATACGGCAGCAAAAAAAATATTGAACAGGCATTTACAGAAGCTCAAACAAGTATTCTTCTTGTTGATGATGATATTTCACTTGCAAAAGTATTTCAATATAATCTTACCAAGGCTGGATTTAAATGTGAGATTGCCATAAGTGCACAGAAGGGAATTAAGCTTGCACGTGAAATTCAGCCTGATGTGATTATTTCAGATATTATGATGCCACAGATTGATGGATTTGAATTCAGAAGAATTTTGATGGAAGATGAATCACTCCGGACAATTCCGTTTATCTTTCTTACTTCAAAAGGTGAAGAGCAGGATATTCTTGATGGGTTTGATCTTGGAATTACAGATTATGTTTTAAAAACTGCAGGCCCGCGTATTGTTGTTGCAAAGGTAAGTGCAATTATTAAAAGTCTTGGCAAAGAACGCCAGAAGGCAGTTACAGAACTTCATAAAGCCGCTGATTCACTCCGCGTAAAAGTTGTTCCGGATAATAATCCAACATTTCCCGGATTTGAAATTCAACATTGGCATCAGCCTTTTCAGGGAATACCCGGAGGGGATTTTATTGATTATTTTAAATTAGATGAAAATAATTTTGCAATCATTCTTGGTGATGTAATGGGTAAGCGCTGGGGCGCATGGTACTTTGCGCTAGCTTATGCCGGATATGTGCGAAGCGCAATCAGAATGGTGCTTAAAAATGCTGCTGAACTTTCACCGAGCGAAATTTTACAACAGGTTAATGAATCAGTTCACCGCGATGCAAAAGTTGCAGAAGTGTTTGCAACTCTTTCAATAGTTATCTTAAACAGGGCAGAAAAAAAATTAAAATATACCGGTGCGGGAGATCTTCCAATTTTATTTAAAAGCGGTGAATCAGGAGAAGTTAAAAAGATTCAATCCAAAGGAATGCTTCTTGGTTTTGCTGCATCAGGAAATTATGAAGATGTAAATGTTGATTTAAATTCCGGCGATTTAATATTACTAGTGACGGACGGTATCATTGAATCAAGAGGTGCTGAAGGAAATCAATTCGGCGCAGCATTTAATGAACTGATTAAAAATATTCAGCCTGGTGATTCAGTCATTGATAAAATTAAGGATGAGTTTGCAAAATTTACAGGCGGTAAATTCGAAGATGATATAAGCCTGATAACAATTAAAGTGATGGAATAGATTTCCCCGGCAGCGGCTTCATATATGCAGCCATGGGAAAAGGAAGGTTTTCTAATAATCCAGTGCCAAATGATTTTGGAAAAAGGGTTAAGAAATCTTAAACATTATTTAAAAAGGATTTAACAGATTATACCCCTTTTAGTTTTAAAACTCCGCGCTTTCCTGAAGCTTTTCCGTTCTGTCTGCAAGTTTAATTTGCTCAATCAATTCGTGCAGATCACCTTCCATAATGTTTGATAAATTATAAAGCGTTAAACCTATACGGTGATCGGTAACTCTGTTTTGAGGAAAATTATAAGTACGGATTTTATCACTTCTATCACCGCTGCCAACCATCGTTTTTCTTTCGGCGGAAATTTTATCAGTATGTTTTTTCAATTCAGCATCATACAATCTTGCACGCAGAACCCTCATAGCTTTCTGCCGGTTTTTAAGCTGAGATCTTTCATCCTGGCATTGAACAACAAGCCCGGAAGGAATATGAGTAATCCGCACCGCAGTTTCAACCTTGTTAACATTCTGCCCGCCGGCGCCGCCCGCACGAAAAACATCAATCTTAAGATCAGCGGGATTAATATCAACCTGAACATCTTCAACTTCGGGGAGCACTGCAACAGATGCTGCCGAAGTGTGCACTCTTCCGCTTGCTTCAGTTTCCGGCACACGCTGAACACGATGAACGCCGCTTTCAAATTTTAAATCACCGTAAACATTATCACCATTTATTGAAAAAATAACTTCTTTAATTCCACCAAGACCAGTATCATTTATATCTACAAGTTCTGTACGCCAGCCGCGAATTTCAGCATATCTTGAATACATCCTGAAAAGATCGCCTGCAAACAACGCTGCTTCTTCTCCGCCGGTTCCTGCGCGGATTTCCATAATAACATTTTTGTTATCATTTGGATCCTTTGGTAGCAGGAGAATTTTTATCTCTTCTTCAAGTTTTTCTTTTCTTGTTTCAAGTTCATCAAGTTCTGCTTCGGCAAGTTCGATCAGTTCTTTATCTGTCCCTGAATTAATTATCTCTTTATTCCCTTCAATATTATTTAGCACCTGCATATACTCATCGTAAGCTTCCATTATCTCAGTAAGATCGCTTCTCTCCCTGCTTAAGCTTACAATCTTTTCGCGGTCATTTAAAAATTCAGGATCGGATAACTGCTGGTTTATCCTGTCAAACTTATCTTTTATTTTTTTTAATTGATCTGCTAATTCCATTTCCGAATCCAAATTGGGTTTCAAATATAAGAAAGTAGGTTTTGAAAATCTAAGTAGTAAAAATCACCTGAAATCAACTCTGAATTCAAATCACTGTTTATATTTGGTATTGTCATTTTTTATAATTCATTTCTACTAAAGAATAAACGTTGAATAATCCGGAAAAAAATTATGGATAGAAAAGAATTTCTTTTAAAGATGGGAATTACTGCTGCGGCAGTTTCATGCGGATGTTTGTTTGGCTGCTATGATGATCCCGCTTCAGGCAATGTAGAACCGCCTCCTTCAAATGTTGATTTTACAATCGATCTTAATGCACCGGAAAACAGCGCATTGAATAATATAGGCGGCTCAATTTATAAAAACAGAATTTTAATCGGCAGACTTGACCAGGATTCTTTTATCGCGGTATCTCAAACATGTACGCATCAGGGATTTACAGTTCAATTTCAATTAAATAATAACCGGATTCACTGCCCGAATCATGGATCAAATTACAGATTTGACGGAAGTGTTATTAACGGTCCTGCTGAATCACCACTTAGAGAATACAACACTTCACTCGAAGGAAATATACTGAGAATATTTTCATAAATGATTTATAATTTGAAAATGGTTATTATCTTTAATAACCATTTTCAGGTTTTTTTATGAAAGCAATATTCTCAACAATTTTCTTTTTATTTATGATTGTTAAACCCTCTGCACAACAAACGGATAAAATTGATTCTTTATTAGCAGATTATTCAAGACCGGGAAATCCCGGCGCATCATTATTGATTGCAAAGAATAATGAAATAATTCTGCAAAAGAATTACGGCCTTGCAAATCTTGAAGAAAAAATTCCTGTTACTCCTCAAACTAATTTCAGACTTGCATCTGTAACAAAGCAGTTTACTGCGGCTTCAATTCTGCTTTTGATTGAAGGAGGCAAATTATCTTTTGATGATAACCTGCAGAAAATATTTCCTGAATTTCCTGAATACGGCAAAAAGATAAAAATAAGAAACCTGCTTAATCATACTTCAGGATTAATTGATTATGAAGATTTAATTCCTGATACTGTAACTATACAGGTAATGGATGCAGATGTTTTGAAAATGATGATGGGACAGGATACGACCTATTTTGAGCCGGGTTCAAAATATCAATACAGCAATTCTGCTTATGCTGTTCTTGCAATGGTTGTTGAAAAAATATCAGCTATATCATTTCCTGAATTCTTAAAGAAAAACATTTTTGATCCGCTTGGAATGACCACCACTGTTGCTCATGTTGAAGGAAAAGATACTGTTGCAAACCGCGCTTACGGCTACACTTTGAGTGGAGAAAATTATGTAAGGAAAGACCAGAGCATTACAAGTGCGGTGCTGGGAGATGGAGGAATTTATTCCAATGTTGAAGATCTCTTAAAATGGATTAAATCACTTGAAACAGGAAAACTGCTGCCTATGCTGTTGATAAAAGAATCCGTAACAAGAGGAAAATTGAATAATGGTGATGAGATCAACTACGGCTACGGCTGGCATCTTATAAAATTTCTTGATTATGAAGTTATTTATCACACCGGCAGCACATCTGGATTCAGAAATATTATTTACAGAATTCCCGATAAAGAACTTGTATTAATTCTTTTAACAAACCGGAATTCCGGCAACGAAAAGGATACAAGAAATCTTGCCGAAGCGGTAATCCAGGAGATTCTCAAAAAATAATTTTGTTAAATATCGTTTAACCATGCTTCTCTGAGCTCAAGCTGAGCGGGAGAAGCATTTTCATTTATTTCAAAAATATGTTTTACCGGAGCAGGACCTAAAATCATGTTTACTTCTTTTTCTTCATCTCCGCGTTTAACTGTAAGAGTAAAATCATCACCAACTTTCATTAAATGAATTCCGGCAAAAAACTTTCTGTAATTTGATAATGAAATTTCTTCCCCGTTCATCTTCAAAATTATATCTCCTGTTTCCAGTTCTGATTTTTCAGGTACCGTTGTAATAATCAACCTGTCTCCTTCAACACCAATTCCAAAATCAATTGAAATTTTAGAACTATCATATCCGTTGAATTCAGAATAATTAATTCCTATCAGATCAAAATATTCTTTTAATGGAAGAGGTTGTGTTCCGATAATATATTTATCTATAAAATTTTCAACTTCAGGAAAAGTAAAATCAACGAACTCACTAAAAAAATTATCCTCATCAAAACCTTTATCAGAACCGTATTTATCGGCAAGTTCATTTATAACTTCACGCAGCCCGCGCTTACCGTTTGATAACTGCAGCAGTTTTATATCAAGCAATTCCATTACCATTGCGCCGCGCTGATATACAATTTGAAACTGCGGCTGAAGTTCAAATGAATTAAGTGCAAGCTCTTTAAGACTTATACTTTTATCGTACATATCATTGTACAGCATTTTTTTTCGTAATGTAAGAAGATGATCATCAAGTGAGACCAATCCTGCTCTCAATTGAAGAATATTTGAAGCCCATTCAGTTGCGCCTTCATAAAGCCAGAGATGTTGTGATAAAACCGGATCAGAAAAATTAAACTGTTCAATAATTTCACTGTGAAGATTAAGCGGAGTTATCATGTGGTAAATTTCATGAGCAGTAACATCGCGGATGCTTTTTTCAAGCCTGCCGTTAAATTCACTTTCTTTATAAACATAGAATGAACTGTAATAATGTTCCAGCGCGCCTAATGATTTATCTTCAAAGTGAAATAAAAAAACATAACGGTCAATCGGCATATCATCAACAAAATCATTCAAAGCATAGAAAATATCTTCAACAGATTTCATTATATCAGATGATTCAACTTTACCTGTTTTTGAATAAGTGAAAATATCTATTATCGTATTATCAATTGTAACAGAAGCGGTTGAAAGTTCACCAATCATAAAAGGTGAATCAACAAGATGATCAAAATTATCTGCTGTGAAATATCCTTCTTCATTTTGTTTTAGTGCTGTACCCGCAATCCAATCCTGCGGATAATCAATTTTAATATAAACCGGATCAGCCTGTCTTCCATCAAAATAACCAAACACAAGAAACCCGTTTATAACCACATTATCATCTTCAATTGATGTCCCGCCCATCTCATAAATAAAATTTTCTTCAACCGGAGTATCCCATGTTTCAGCAATAGTGTATTCTATCCTTTCAATTGATTCGGGATTTGAAAGTTTAAATTGATTTGTTGAGATTTTTTCTGTTTCAACTTCATTGTTGTTTTTATCGAACGCTTTGAATGAACGAACATATCTGCCCGCATCAATAATCTGGTACATGCCAGGTGCAGTTGCAGCAAAGTGAAAGATATTATTTTCAGGTGATAGATTATCCGGATAAACGGTTACTTTAAAAAGATCATCAGCACGGTCATTCAGATTTACGTAAAATTTTTGTTGTGCAAATCCGGTAAATACCAGGACCGAACAAAGGAGGAGAAAATATTTTTTCATTTTGTAATTCTATTAATTTGTTGTTGATTCAAAATTAAGTTACATGCACCTGATAAAAGTTCTTTTTTGATAAACGGCGGAAGAGGCTTCTGTAAAGTTATTTGAACTGTTTAAGAGTTTTTTATTTCATATTTTTGAGTATCCGATTAATAAATATGAGAAATCCGGAGGAAACAATTCCTCCGCCAAATAATTTATGAAGAAGTTTGATATTCCTAATTTTTACAGAAGTTCTGTTATTTCCAAATTAAAACAGATACGTAAAGTTAATGATCCGCGCAAAAAAGATTTTTCACCTGCCTCACTTGATTTTGGTCCCGTAAAATTTATAATAGCCCGCCATTTTGGTTTTTGTTATGGTGTGGAAAACGCAATTGAAATTGCCTACAAAACCATTGAAGAAAATCCTGATAAAAGAATTTTTCTATTAAGTGAAATGATTCACAATCCCGGTGTTAATGCTGATCTGCAAAGCAGGGGAGTAAAATTTTTAATGGATACTTACGGAAATCATCTGATTGAGTGGAATGAATTAACTCCCGATGATATTGTTGTTATTCCGGCGTTCGGTACAACTCTTGAAATTCAGAATAAACTTTCTGCACTTGGAATTGATGCATATAAATATAATACAACCTGTCCTTTCGTTGAAAAAGTCTGGAACCGTTCTTCACAGCTTGGAAAACAGGATTATACAATAATCATTCACGGAAAGCATTATCACGAAGAAACACGCGCTACATTTTCTCATACCGTAAGAGATACAGCATCACTTATTGTTAGAGATATAAATGAAACACGATTTTTAGCATCCTATATTCTTGGTGAAAAAAGTGATGAAGAATTTTATTCATTCTTTGATGGAAAATTGTCTGCCGGATTTAACACAGAACGAGATCTAAATAAAATTGGAGTAGTAAATCAAACAACAATGCTTGCCTCGGAAACAGAAGCAATTGCAATGCTGCTTAAAGAAACGATGATAAAAAAATACGGCGCAGAGAATTTAAAAGATCATTTTGCAGATACTCGTGATACTTTATGTTATGCAACAAATGATAACCAGGATTCAACGATTGCACTGCTTAATGAAGATGCTGATTTTGCTATTGTGGTTGGCGGCTATAATAGTTCAAATACAAGCCATCTGGTTGAATTGTGTGCAGAAAAAGTTAAAACATATTTTATTTCTTCCGCAGAAAAGATTCTATCAAAAAATCTGATAAGCCATTTTGATCTTCATTCGCATTCAGAAATTGTTACTGAGAATTTTCTGCCTCAAAAAGATCAGGTTAAGATTCTTCTTACCAGCGGCGCCTCATGCCCTGATGCAGTTGTTGAACAGGTGATACAAAAAATTTTATCACTGTTTGATAATGTACGAAGCATTGAAGAAGTACTTGCCGAAGTTTTTGAGTAATGTGCCTTCTCAAAAAAATCTATTCTGAAATGTATCAGTTAAATAATTTTATTTCTTCCTTTTAACTTCAACCGAAAAAGATTTTTTATAAGGGAACAAACAAGTTTGATCATTGCAGGGCTGGTACTGAATTGTTCCGTCAATTTTCAGATTATCTTTTTTGAACTTCTTGTCCGTTTTAATCCAGAGTTTAATCCGTGCTTCACCTTCATACAAAGCGAGTTCATCTTCGGAGAAAGCAAGATTCATAAATACAGGCTGGGGATATTCAATTTTTTCAATCTTATAAACAGAAGTATCTTTTAATGAAACTACTGTTGGAATAAGATTCTTATCAAGTGGTTTATCAGCATTAATGTGCCAGCCGTCTTCAATAATTAAAACTAATTCAACTTCAATTGATGAGCCGGGAGAAAATGTTTTTGATTTTGGATTGACTTTTAAATCAACAATTTTCTCCGGAGCTATCTGCGCGGAAATTATTGAAGCATTAATAAATAGTAAAATCAGGACGAATAATTTTTTCATAATTGTATCTTAAGAACAAAGTTAAATTTTTAATTCACATCGAGATAATACGCCTGCAGCACTGATTTTGTTTCAGCATCCTGAACCCAGGCAATTATTGCAAGATTGTTTTCATCAATTTCATCTGTTCTTGCACGCCAGCCTGTAAACTGCAGCCAAGGCCTCCATGATGGATCATTTGTTGGATCATCAAGATACGCTTTGAGAGTTTTTTCTACCTCTGCAACATCAATCTTACGGTTAATTGATGCGCCAAATTGAACAGGTGAACCCTCTGCACTTTCTGTTAAATCTCTTACAACAAAAATATGTTTTGAAACTCCGTTACCGCCGGTATAGTCAACATGTTTCTCTACAAGCGCTGCATGAAACATAGGTTTGGCAGCAGTAACTTCAGTTCCATTTTTATTTACTAAAAAATTCAAATCAATAATATTACCATCACGATTTGCGCTGCCTGAAATTTCAACTTCAGGATTTTCATCCAAATATTTTTTTATTGCATGATCATAAACGCTGTACCTGTTGGCAATTACAAAATCAGGGCCGCCGCCTATTATTTGTTCTTTACCTTCAAAGAAAACAGTTGGAGTACCAAAATCTCCTCCGTACCAATCATATCTCTGCCATCCTTTATTATTAGTTAATGGATCAGGCCCGGGAATGTGAGCATGATATTCCAAAATTGCTAAAGATGTGCGCGGGTAATATTCTGCCAATGCATCAAATGCATGATCTGCAGCAACGCAAGGCGGGCATTCAGCGCCTGTAAATAATTCTGCCAGCACAACCTTTTCAGATTTTTTTAATGATTCATCAAACTCACCGGGATTGACAGTTGAAAGTTTATCTTTTATTTCAGCAATTTTTTGCTTCAATTCATCTTCTGAAATTAATGCAGAAGCTTCTTTTTTTATTCTTTCATTATCCATTGCAATTAAACCGTTTGCATAAGCTTCAATTGCTTTCTCTGTTTCAGAAAGATTTTTATAAACATTTCCAAGTGTTAACCAGAAATCTCCGCTCCATGGATCAGCAAGATCTTTAACTTTTTCTAAATGAGATTTTGCAGATTCATAATTACCTTCCGCAGCCTGAACTATGGCAGCATTTTTATGGTATGTTACAAAATTTTCTACAGATGTATTTTTATCTATTGATTGAAGTGCCGCATTCATCCAATCTTTTGTCTGCGGCAGATTAACGTTTACCTGGGCCATAAAAGCAGCGCTGATTGATTTTGCCGCCAGTTGATTTTCGGCATCCATATCATCCACATAAGTTTGAACTACTTTTTGAACAATACTTTCCTTTACAGAAGAATCCACTTCATTTGCCCACTCAATAAATTTATCAAGTGCATCACCGGGATCTCCATGAAGCACAGCCCATGCGGCAGAGCTTAATGCTGATTCATTATTGCCAACACCATGATGATAAAGAGCGAGATGATACACATACTCAGGATCATTTTCATTTCCTGCAATTGCTTCCTTTTGAATATCAAGTGCAGTTTTTGCATCACCTTTCTTATAAAGCACGTATGCTTTTGTATCTTTAAAAACATTTAAATAGCGAGGATTGTTCTCAGCCATCTCAACTGCTCTGCTTGCGTATGCTAATGCAGTATCCAAACCAACATTTTTTTCAGCAAGTGTATAGGCAATACTATTGTAAGCATTGCTTCTGCTTTGTTCAGGATAAAGCTGTGTAAAATTGTGTGCATATTGCAAAGCAGAATCCAGATTATTTAACTCCAGGTACGCAAAAAAGATTTCCTGTACTGCACGCATGTTATAGCGGCTTTCAGGATAATCATTTCGGAACTGTAGAAGTGATTCAATTTTGGGTTGGGATGGCTCCATAGCTAAAATGGAACGAAATTTTTCAACATCCGATTGAGCGGAAATTGATTGAGTAAAAACGGTTACTATAAGTAATAATATGAATATGGCTGCAGAATTTTTCATGCTGAAATTTCCTGAAAATTAGTTTGGGCAAAGATATGAATATTTTTTATTCTCATGAATTGAGTTAAGATACTAATAATGATGATGAAAATTAGCAAAATATTTCTGTTAGATACTCTTAGTTCTTATAACAAAAGGATAGTTGATAAGTTCATCTGATTTTCAGTTCAACTCCTACGGAGTTGTGGTACGCTCTACGCCAATATTGGTTACAAATATTGAATCCCAGTGGGGATTCCCAATCTTCACTTAAATCTAATTTATAAAAGGCTGCTAAACTTTAGATGTCTGGCTTGCAGCTCCTGTTCATTATCTACTTTATTACTTACTTTAAACAATGATTCTTAAAAATATAGCGGCAATTACTTCTGGTTTATCATGAAATCAAAAAATATTCCCGTAAGAAATAAATTATTGTAACACAATCCCCTTACTAAAAAACAATGCCGATAGGATTGAATAAAAACGTATGATCAAAAAATAAATCTGTTAATTACAACCCACCCAAATCTTCATTATTCAGGTTTATGGTACAAGTATTTCATTTGTTATTCTTTGGCAATATGGGTAATTTTGCGTGCTTAATGATGATTAATCATAAAAACGAGAATTAAATGAGAGCCGTTATACCTGTAGCAGGAATTGGCAGCAGATTGAAACCTCATACTTACTCGATCCCAAAAGTTCTTTTAAATGTTGGCGGAAAACCAATTCTCGGGCATATTCTTGATAAGCTGATTCAGGAAAATGTTACAAAAATTACATTTGTAATTGGCCATCTTGGCGAGATGATAAGGGATTACATAACTGAAAATTACAATTCTCTGAAGGTTGATTTTGTTCAGCAGGAAGTTATGGAAGGACTTGGACACGCAATCTATACAGCCATTCCTACTTTTGATGATGAGCAGATATTTATAATTCTCGGTGATACCATTTTTGATGTAAATCTTAACGAGCTCTTTAAAAATAAATATTCATCACTTGGCGTAAAGAAGGTGGATGACCCGAGGAGATTTGGTGTTGCTGTAACTGAAAACGGTTTTATAAAAAAGCTGGTTGAAAAACCACAATCTCCGGTTTCTGATCTTGCCCTGGTTGGAATGTATTTTTTCGTTAATTCTGATTCTTTGGTAAGAGGACTTAACCAGCTTGTTGAAAAAGATATCAGAACAAAAGGTGAACTTCAGCTTACAGATGCAATACAGATAATGATTGATAAAGGTGAAAAGATTACTGCTTTTCCGGTTGAAGGATGGTATGACTGCGGAAAACCCGAAACACTTCTTTCAACAAATCAATGGCTGCTTGATAAAGAAAGTTTCAGCAGGAAATTTGAGAACGTAGTTATCAATCATCCTGTTCATATTTCCGATGAAGCAGAAGTAAGCAATTCAGTGATAGGACCTTATACAACTATTGATAAAGGCTGTAAGATTGAGGACAGCATCATTAGAAATTCAATCATAGGATCAAATGCATTGGTAACAAAATCACTGCTGGAAAATTCTATAATTGGAAATAATTCATCAATCAAAGGTACATATAAGCGTCTTAATTCAGGTGATTCATCAGAAATTGAGTTTTATTAATTATTAAGGGCCAAAATAGTACAGCAAATCCCTGTTACCCCTTAGCTTTTTACTGGCTTTTAATTTCATATTAACAAAGGATAAATAAATCAATGTCATATTTCTTCACTTCAGAGTCCGTTTCAGAAGGCCATCCTGATAAAGTATGTGATGCAATATCAGATGGTATTCTGGATGCAATTTTCGCAGAGGATCCAAATGCAAGAGTTGCCTGCGAAACTTTCGTTACTACAGGTTTAGTTTTAGTTGGCGGTGAGGTTACCACCAAAGCATATATTGAAGTTTCAGATATTGTCCGGCAGACAGTTAAGAATATAGGTTACACCAGCGCGGATTATAAATTTGATTCAGAATCATGTTCCGTGCTGAATGCAATTCATTCTCAATCACCTGATATTGCTATGGGTGTTGATACCGGCGGTGCCGGCGATCAGGGAATTATGTTTGGTTATGCTTGCAATCAGACACCTGAACTTATGCCGATGCCGATTATGTATGCTCATAAACTTGTAAAGACGCTTGCGGATATCAGAAAAAGAAAAAACGGATTGATGCCTTATCTGCGTCCTGATTCAAAATCACAGGTAACAATTGAATTTGATAATAACAATAAACCAATCCGCGTTGATGCAGTTGTTATTTCAACACAGCATGATGCAAACGTTAAGCAAAAAACAATCCGAGAAGATGTAATTGAAAATGTTATTAAGAAGGTAATTCCTGAAAGATACATTGATAAGAAAACAAAATATTTTGTTAATCCAACCGGACGTTTTGAAATTGGCGGTCCTCACGGAGACAGCGGATTAACAGGCAGAAAAATTATTGTTGATACCTACGGCGGATGGGCACCGCACGGCGGCGGTGCTTTTTCAGGTAAAGATCCTTCCAAGGTTGATAGAAGCGCAACCTATGCTGCACGCCATATTGCAAAAAATATTGTTGCCGCAAAACTTGCAAAGGAATGCCTTGTCCAGGTTTCATACGCAATTGGAGTTGCAGAACCCATTTCTGTTTTTGTTGATACAAAAGGCACCGGAGTAATTCCGGATGTTGAAATTTCAAAAATGATTCAGAAAGAAGTTGATCTTACACCTAAAGGAATTATTAAAAGATTAAATCTGAGAAGACCAATTTATCAGAAGACTTCGGCTTATGGTCATTTTGGAAGAAAAGAAAAAGAATTTACATGGGAACAACTGGATCTCGTTCCTGTATTTAAAAAATTTGCTTAGGATTAATTAATCATAGATTTATTTTCAGAGATTAATTATTATCCTGCATTAACAAGAAAGAATTTTATACAAAAATTAAAGGCACTCAAATGGATCAAGCAGCAGCTAAAAATGATGTAAAAAAATTACCATACAAGGTTAAAGATATTTCTCTGGCTGATTGGGGAAGAAAAGAAATTAAATTAGCCGAAGCAGAAATGCCCGGCCTTATGGCTTTAAGAGAAGAATTCGGGAACAGCAAACCGCTTGCAGGTGCACGCATTGCCGGATGCCTTCACATGACTATTCAAACTGCGGTATTGATTGAAACGTTAGTTCATCTTGGTGCCGAAGTTCAATGGTCTTCCTGCAATATTTTTTCTACTCAGGATCATGCTGCCGCTGCAATTGCCGCTGCAGGAATTCCCGTGTATGCCTGGAAAGGTGAAACTCTTGAAGAATACGATTGGTGCATTGAGCAGACTTTATTCTTTAAAAACGGAAAACCTTTGAATATGATTCTTGATGACGGCGGTGATCTTACAAATTTAGTTCTTGATAAATATCCGGAACTTGTTTCAGGAATAAGAGGAATATCTGAAGAAACAACTACAGGAGTCCACCGTTTGTATGAAAGAATGCTGAATGGCACTCTTCCTATTCCTGCTTTTAATGTTAATGATTCAGTAACAAAATCAAAATTTGATAATAAGTACGGCTGCCGTGAATCATTGGTTGATGCAATACGCCGTGCAACTGATTTAATGCTTGCCGGAAAAGTTGCAGTTGTTTGCGGATACGGAGATGTGGGTAAAGGATCAGCCGAATCGTTAGCTCATGCAGGTGTGCGCGTGATTGTTACAGAAATTGATCCTATCTGTGCTCTTCAGGCAGCAATGAATGGTTTCCAGGTTAAGAAGCTTGAAACAGTGGTTGGTGAAGCAGATATAATTGTTACTGCAACCGGCAATTTTAATATTGTTACTGAAAAACATTTCAGAAAAATGAAGCATAATGCTGTTGTCTGCAACATCGGACATTTTGATAATGAAATAGATATGGCATGGCTTAATACAAATTTTGGCCATACAAAGGATACTATTAAACCGCAGGTTGATAAGTATACAGTAGATGGAAAAGATATTATTATTCTTGCAGAAGGAAGATTGGTTAATTTAGGCTGCGCAACAGGGCATCCATCCTTCGTGATGTCAAATTCATTTACAAACCAGGTGCTTGCACAAATTGAACTCTGGACAAATCCGGATAAATATGAAAATAAAGTATATGTGCTCCCAAAGCATCTTGATGAAAAAGTTGCAAAGCTTCATCTTCCAAAGCTTGGTGTTGAACTTGAAACACTAACAGAAGAACAGGCAAAGTATATCGGCGTTACTGTTGAAGGACCTTTCAAACCTGATTATTACAGGTATTAATTTTTTTTAGGGGTTGAACAAAAAGTGTTTATTACTTTTTGGGCAGCCCCATTTTTATCTTTAAAATTATTAACTCCCTAATCTTCAATTCACAAATTAGTTATCTTAACAATTTCCTTAAAGCTTCCTCAAGATCTTCATATTCAAATTTGAATCCTTCTTCCAAAACTTTTTTAGGAATTACTTTGTGGCTTTTTAAAATTATCTCACCAAATTCTCCCAATATAATCCTTAGCGCAAACTTCGGCACATGAAAAAATGAAGGGCGGCGAAGAACATTTCCAAGTGTATGAGAAAATGTGTTCATTGTAACG
The DNA here is from genome assembly GCA_044507695.1 of Ignavibacteriales bacterium. Lineage (GTDB taxonomy): Bacteria > Bacteroidota > Ignavibacteria > Ignavibacteriales > Ignavibacteriaceae > JBIQJD01. The sequence continues at coordinate 125,205 of JBIQJD010000006.1, forward strand.
GGATCAGGAGCTGCTGCATTTACTGCGCCGGAGAGATTTTTATTTTCAAGAGCAAACAAGTAAATGCCAACAAGATCATCAATATGAATCCACGGAAACCACTGCCTGCCGGTACTTAACGGACCACCGATAAAAAATTTGTAGGGCATTATCATTTCTTTTAATGCACCTTCATCTTTTGCAAGAACAACTCCGGTACGGATGCTTACTCTGCGCACTCCCAGTTTTTCAACTTCGGCGGCTTCATTTTCCCACATAATACATACTTTGGCAAGAAAATCATTTCCCGGTTTATCTTCTTCAGTAATTACATCATCAACATAATCATCATAATAATTTATGCCGGATGCACAAATAAAAACTTCCGGTTTCTTTTTTGCTTTTGAAATTGCATCCACAATATTTCTTGTACTTATCTGCCTGCTGTCAAAAATTTCCTTTTTATATTCTTCATTCCAGCGTCTGGAAAACAAATTAGCGCCCGCAAGATGAATAACTGCATCTTTTCCATCAATATGTTCCTGCCAGTGATTTTTTTTGCGGTAATCCCATTCAATAAATTCATCCGCTCCGGGAATTGTTTGAACTCCTTTTACAAGTGAACGCGTAAAAATTGTTACTTCATATCCTTTTTTGATAAGTGCTTTGTACAATTTTTTGCCGATTGTTCCGGTTGCGCCGGTAAGCACAATTTTCTTTGCCATCAGTTCCCTCAAATTGATTTATGGGAATCAAGATATAAAAATGTTTTTAATAAAAAATTAATTAGAAACAAACTGAGAAATTTTTTAACTTGTTTTTACTACTTTCAATTGAGGGAAAGTATGAAAGCAAAACTATTTTTTGTTGGGATAATAGTAATTTTTTCATCCTCGATTTATAGTCAATTAATTGATTCATTTTCTGATGGCGATTTTACGAATAATCCAGCCTGGAGTGGAACGTTAGATAATTGGCAAGTTGTCACGAATAGTACGGCAGGTGTTAATACTTCAGGTTCATTTACTCTCAGATTAAATGGTCCATCAAATGATAGCGTTCAATATTTGAGTGTAAATAGGACGGAAACATGGGGGGATGAACAGACGTGGGGTTTTTGGTTAGGTAGACGCTCTCAAGCTGCTGCAACTACAACGAATAAAGTTTTTATTTGGCTCTATTCTAATGAATCAAATTTAACTTCGGAATTTGTGAATGGATATCGTTTATCTTTCGGTGATAATTCAGGAGATGATGAGATTATTTTGCAGAAGGTATCGAATGGAGTTGCAAATGATATCTTAATTTCCAATAGTCCAGTTGTGAATGGTATAAGTGATTACAGCTTCTTGATTAGAGTTACACGAAGTGCAGAATCATTATGGAATTTGTATACATCAACATTACCTACAGTAAATGGAGAAGGTGCAACCCCAGATATGATACCGAGTATAGTAAATACTAGTGTGTTTCAGGGGTCGGTCAGTGATGACACTTATACAAATTTTGAGAATGGGTATTTAGGAGTAGTTGCAGTTCATACCTCCGGTGATCAACAAAGAACAGGATTGGAATTCGATCAGATATACTTTGATACAGACGCCGAAGCTCCTCTCCCGGTAGAACTATCATCCTTCACCGCTTCCACAATGAGTAACTCAGTTAAGTTGAACTGGATAACACAAACTGAAATTCAGAATTACGGATTTGATATTGAAAGAGCTGCAGCTGATAAAAATAACTGGCAGAAAATCGGTTTTGTTAAAGGAAACGGAAATTCAAACTCACCGAAAAATTATTCATACACGGATGAAAACCTGAAATCAGGGAAATATTTTTACAGGCTGAAGCAGCTTGATACAGACGGCAAATTTGAATATTCCGCAAAAGTTGAGGCTGTAGTTTCTGCTCCGCTTAAATTTTCACTTGAACAAAATTTTCCCAATCCATTCAATCCGACTACAAATATTGATTACTCAATTCCAACAGACGGAAGAGTAAAACTTACCATATTTAATCTGCTTGGCCAGCAGGCTGCTGTTCTTATTGATGAATACAAAACAGCCGGAGAATATACTGCCGTATTTGATGCAAAAGGTTTAAGCAGCGGTTTGTACTTCTATAAACTTGAATCAAACGGATTAACAACAGTTAAGAAGATGACGCTTTTGAGATAGATCACATTTTCCGGAATCTATTGTGTTTTGTTAATCCAAAGATTATTTTCTAACCACCTTAATCATTAAAAACTGCTTTCAAACTCTTCTCCAAATCTGATTGATTAAGGAATTTCATTTTCTCAGATAAGTGACTGCATAAAAAGTGCAGCAGCCAAACTCGATTCAGATTTAGATTTATAATAAATAATATAAAAGGGAAGACTATGATCAAAAAGTTATACTGCACTATTCTATTAATTTTTGTTTTCTCTTCTACACTCCTGGCAAATGATTTTTATCCGTCCAATGTTATTCCGGCAAATGGTGCCGTTTTTGAAATGGGTTCACCAATCCCGATTATGTTTAGTATTTGTCTTGCGCACAATTTCCCGGCATTTGGGTTCGAATGGTATGTAGATATTTCAATTACTGATGGATCAAAGGAAATTCATCAGCAAACGATTGCAGGTTTTGGTGCAAACGGACCCGCTTGTTTTCCAATCAATGATGCGGAAGCCTTTATTCCACCACATCCTGGAACGTACAATCTTATTATTACAGTTCATTATGATCAGGAAATTAATCCTGAGAACGATACTTACGCCGGAACCTTTATCGTTGAACCTCCTTTTATGGATATAGCAATTCAGCAGGTACTTGTTCCAACATTGGAAGATATTTATTATGAAAATAGCAGTTCTATTCAATTCAAATTAATTTTAGCAAATAATGGAGATGTAGATGTATCTCCTGAACAATGGAACATTAAAATTGATTTTACTATTGGTGACGAAATTATAGGCGATTGGGACCTCTGGTATACTCTTCCGGGAGATTTTGAAATAGCAGGAAATGTAACTATACCTGCAAACAGTACAATTGAATGGACTGCACCTGCTATATGGCCGGTAACACAAATTTCAGGGATCTATTTTCTTATTAGGAATTTAGGATTTAATGATGCGGATTTCGATAATAATCTGAAGACGCAGGAGATTATTGTATTCTCTAAACCACCAATTATTGAAAATTTTTTCCCCGGCAATGGTGCAACAGATATTCCATACAGTCCTCCTCCTGCTATTACATGGGAGAATGGTGATACTCCCATAACCGAACAAGCTATGGAAATAAAATTGGGAGATAATTTTATTGTCAGTCAAACAATCCCGTTTGATGCAACATCCTTTATCCCCCCAAATGATTTATTGCCTTCATCTCATTATGAATGGTATCTTGCACAGACAAATCCATCAGGTACAACTATAAGTGGTCCTTTCGATTTTTTTACTTCAGACCCTCTTCCGCCAAGCCCATTTGGTTTCCAGTTTGAGATAAATAAAGTAAATAATGAGCATTACACGTCAGATCCGATTGGTATAATAACCACAACTTTCAATCCGGGTGAGCAAGGTACATACATAAATGTTTTTGCTCATAATCTTAACAGCGATATGTCTTCTCAGATAATAGATAACTTGTTTCTGCCGCCTTCTACTGATGCAAATACACCCACTGAGTTATCAACTAACTTTGATTTCACAACTTTGGCTCCGCCTCCGTATTCAACACCGTTTAATACGGTAATTACAATTTATACATCAGATGGACCTGTAGTATATCCTTTCCCACCTTCTACATTAACTGATACGAGAACAGCAACAGTAAATGAATTTTTTATTGATGCAATTGGAGTTGAGGTTCCGGAAACTCAGAACTTTGAAATTACTCCTGTTTCACGTAATGGTTATACCATTGGTGATCCGCAAATTAATTACCGCTACAGGTCAACTGCGCCAAACCTTGATCTTGATGATTCACAGCATGGTGATACTGAAACATTTGCAGGTGATTTGAATGCATGCGTTCCCACTGCAACTGCAAACAGTCTGAAGTGGATGGAACAGACCTATACCGATTTCAATCTGCCCGCTGATATGGATTTAAGAAAAACAATGGAAACGTTAAGCGGATTAATGAAGCGCGAAAGAAATAAGGGCACACCTACTGAAAATATGATACAGGGAAAACTTGATTTCATGGAGCAGTTTAAGCTTCCTGTAGAAGTAAAATTTCAGGCATTCTATGTTGATGGAAATATAGCAAGCACAAGCGGTAACTCACTTGCAAGAAATTTTAATACGTCAGATAAAAAACCTACCTGGGAATTTCTTAAAAAGATGATGAAGGATGGTGAAGATGTGGAAATGAATTATACATGGAAAGATCCTTCAGATAACGAATGGTATGCTCACAGCGTAAATGTAACAGGAATAGAGGAATCCGAAAGTGGTGTAAAAAAAATAACCTTTAAACATGATGCAAGACAGAGTTCCACAGGTGGCTTAATAGAAGAGGTACATCAGGTGGTTGAAGCTAATGGATGGCTCCGCTTTGGTGCACATAACGAAAATTTTATAAGAGAAGTCATTGTTGAAAGCCCAATAGTTCCGGAAGGAAGGGAAACAGCAGCCTGGCTTAATGAATTATTTGCTAATGGCGGTTCGCTTAAAATCACATCTCCCGCTTCTGCTGTAAATGAATTTGTTGAGGTAATCATCAATCAAAACGTTGTTGATCTTCAGAATTACAGATTAAGCATTTATGATGGTTCAGGTATGATAATTTCAGAAGTTGAACTGAATGATTTTACCGCCGGTGCTGAACAGGATAGTTTCAAAGTATATTCTTATGAGTTTAACGGAGATGTAATTCCTGATGTGAAAGGCGGAGCAGCAATTTCATACAGCGGTTCACCAATCACCGGATCATTTTATAGCTGGGGCGGAACAATAACTGCTGTTAACGGAGATTATCTTGGATTAACAAGTGTTGATATCGGCATAACTCCAACTCCGGGAAATTCAATTGCATTAACAGGTTCAGGAACAGAATATAACAGCTTTAGCTGGGTTATTAATCCTAATCCTTCACCAGGAAGCTTTAATCCTTCACAGGAAGTACCGGTTGAATTGGTTTCATTCGCTGCTTCAGTTGAAAACAATAAAGTGCTGCTGAAATGGACTACCGCAACTGAAACAAATAATTCAGGATTCGAAATTCAGCGGAGAGAAGAATTCAGCGGACAATGGATAAAAATCTCGTTTGTAGAAGGTGCAGGAAACTCAACTTCTGCAAGAGATTACTCTTATGCTGATCAGGTTATAACGCCGGGTAAATATTCATACAGGTTAAAGCAGATTGATTTCAACGGTACATTCAGTTATTCTCAAATTGTAAATGTAGATGTATCAGTGCCGAAAGAATTTTCACTTGCGCAGAATTACCCGAATCCTTTCAATCCAAATACCGTAATTGAATTTGCAGTTCCTGTTGATGCAATGGTGAACATTTCTGTGTATAATATACTTGGTGAAAATATCGGTACAATTCTAAACGAATATGTAAAAGCCGGCGTTCATAAGATTGATTTTAATGCTGATAATCTGAGAAGCGGCGTTTACTTCTACCGTATGCAGGCAGTTGATAAAGTATTTACAAGAAAGATGACTTTAATAAAATAGGAAAAAAGATAAACTGTTAAGATATAAAAGGCTCCTGTGCAGGAGCCTTTTTATTATTAGAATTTTTTACCAGCCAATTTTTACCTGCACATAATAAGCATTTGCAGCAATGTAATTATCATATGCATAAGCGCCATCAACCTGCAGTGCTTTATAGAAGTTCAACCCGATTCCTCCCGTAAATCTTTTATCAGCCATTCCGATTCTAAATGCTATACCAAGTTTATCCTTAATTGCATCAAGCCTGTATTCACTTCCGATTCTTATTCTTTCCAGGTAATTCTCGAATCTTATATCTTTTTCCGTAAGATCAACAATATCCAGTGCGGCATCCCAGTTTTCAGTAATCGGATGAACTGCGCCAATATTTAAAATCATTGGAAGTTCAAGATCAAACGGTAAGCCAACAATGTATGATTGATTTACAGATTGAATAATTGTATCACCGCGTTCGTTCAATTGCTTGTTTCCAAACTGATCACGTTTATAATCAAGATAATTGAATGCAAAATTTGCCGTTAGTGTTGAGCTTATTTTCTTTACAGGAATAATGTTTTGCAGCGAAAATCCCACTTCTGTTCCTGTGGGAAATTTATACAATGCACCAATATCAAAAGTAAATCCCGTAATGTGATTATTGAGGTCACGTTTCAAAATATTGAGAATATTACTGTACTCATCAAATAAAATTCTCTTTGCGGAAAATCTTCTGTGTATCACTTTTAAATTTGCACCAACACTGATGGCTGGAGAAATATCATACGCATAACCGGCAGCACCAACAAGATCAATATATGAAATTGAATATGTAACAGGCAGAGCTTCATCAAAACTGTTAAGCTGTTCAAGCGGCTGAAGCAATCCCTGCAAACTTAAAATTGCATTTGCAACTTCATCCGGATTGTTCATATCATCAGGAATTTTTACAGCAAGAAGTGCGTCAATAATCGGACTTTGTTCAACTTCAAATGCTGATTGAGTTATGCCGTAAAGGCTGAAACCGAAATTTCCTACCTGCAAAGCAAAAGCCGGAATTGTGCGGATGCCATGTGTCTGCGGATCTTCTGTTGAACCGATTACATCATCAAACAAATCTTTATAAAAGCGGATGCCTTTTTGTATCTTTTTTACAGCTTCAAGCTGCTGCTGAATATTTTGCGAATTATTAAAATCTGAAATGCCGCTCCAGACTTCACGGAGTGAATATGCATCTTTAAATTCCTCAAAATGATTTTTAAGATAATTTGCCGCATCATAAGTTTCCGGCGGCAAACCAATGCTGAAACTGATTGCATCAATTGAAAACCTTGAACGGCTTAGCAGCGCAGGATTGTACAACATTGCATTAAAAAATTTTCCGTTGGCAATTTGTGTCTTTCCCATTCCAATTGCTTTTGTATCTTCACGCAATGAAGGAATAGGCAGCGCGGTTGCTTCAAGTGTTATTGAAGCATCCGGTAAAACTACGCTCTCCGGATCAAGTTCATATCCGTTTTGCGCAAATGTTAAATTGCAAAGGAGAAAAACAGGCAGCAGATATTTTAAAGTTTTCATTTTCACCTTTTAATGATAGTTCATAAGCAGTGAAGTGTAATAAAGTAAGAGAAATGTTCTGGTAAATTATTAAAAGGGAAAATCAAAAAAAGAAAAAATTAATAGAACAGATTTTTATGTGAAGATACTCATACAATGCTTAAAAATTTCCCGTCTGGTCAGAGATTCAACATTATCATCCCTTCATTTATTAATTGAACGCAAGCTAAAATTAAGCTATATTTGAAGTTCAATTTTTGACCAGGATATGAATAAAAGCAAGGTATACATAGAAACTTACGGCTGCCAGATGAACGTTGCCGATTCCGAATTAGTTATGGGTATTTTGGGAAACCATGGCTACGGTATTACAAATGAAATTACTCAGGCAGATGTTGTTCTTTTAAACACCTGCAGTGTTAGAGAAAACGCTGAACAAAGAATTTACGGCAGACTCGGGAACTTCAAAACATTAAAAACAGAAAAACCCAATCTCGTCGTTGGCATTCTCGGCTGCATGGCTGAGCGTTTAAGAAAAGATCTTATTGAAGAAAAGAAAATAGTTGATATAGTTGTTGGTCCGGATGAATACCGCAGACTGCCGGAATTTATTGATGTTGCATTCAACGGGGAAAAAGGAATTGGGGTAAGATTATCACGAACAGAAACATATGATGATATAATTCCTTACCGTGAAGATGGATTATCAGCATGGATTTCTGTTATGCGCGGCTGTGATAAATTCTGCACATTCTGTGTTGTTCCGTTTACACGCGGAAGAGAAAGAAGCCGTTCGTTAGAATCAGTTGTAGATGAAATAAGGCAGCTTTCTCAAAGAGGATTTAAAGAAGTAACATTGCTCGGGCAGAATGTTAATTCTTATAATGATAATGAAAATGATTTTGCCGATCTCCTTGCTTCATGTGCTATTGTGGATAGAAGAATGAGAATCAGGTTTACAACTTCTCATCCGCAGGATCTTTCTGATAAGCTCCTTTACACAATTGCCGAGCATTCTAATTTGTGCAACTACATTCATCTTCCTGTTCAATCCGGTTCCAACAGAATTCTGGAACTTATGAACAGAACTTATACAATTGAACATTATCTGCAGCTAATCGAAAAAGCAAAAAAAATAATTCCCGGTGTAAGTTTTTCTACAGATATAATTTCAGGTTTTCCAACAGAAACTTGTGAAGATCATGTGATGACGCTTGATGTTATGCGGACTGTAAAATATGACGGCGCTTATATGTTTAAATATTCTCCGCGGGAAGGAACAAAGGCATATAAAATGCAGGATGATGTTCCCGATGAAGTAAAAACAAAACGCCTGCAGGAAATAATTGAACTTCAGCAGCAAATATCTTTTGAAAAAAATCAGCAGTTGATTGATAAAGAAGAAGTAATACTTGTTGAAGGTTTTAGCAGAAAATCCGATAAGTTTCTTTCGGGAAGAACAGATACGAACAAAGTTGTTATAATTCCTTTCGATGAAAAAATTAAATCGGGCGATTACGTAAAAGTAAAAATTAACAGAGCTACGCACGCTACGCTTTTCGGCGAATACCTTGAATCAGTTGATCCCGGGGAAGAGAGCCTTGCACTTACTGCATAATCTCGATTATTTCTGCCGGTTCCGTTATGCATAGGCAATGTTCAGAAGAAATTAATTAAACAATAAAGCTGATATAAATGTTAAATAAAATTAAAGCTTCAGCAGTAATTTTTTTCTTCATTCTGATCAACTCATCAGTTTTACCTCAGGAAGTAAATATCATTCCTTTTCTTAAACAAATTGAAAATGGTGAAAGAGAAGAATCCGAGAACAGACTGGCACAGTTAATTAAGGAATCACCGAATGATCCTTCCGTAAAATTTCTTAAAGCTGTTCTTACAGAAAACGGCGCAGATGCAGTTAACCTTTACAGGGAAATAATTCAAAAACATCCCGGCAGCAAATATGCTGATGCATCTGTGTACAGGCTTTATTCTTATTATTACGCTTTGGGGTCTTATAACACTGCAAAAAGTTATCTCAGCAAATTAAAAAAAGATTATCCCAATTCTCCTTACATAAAAATTGCTGATAAATCTATTCCTTCTATAGATGAAGAAATTAAAATTGATAACGAACCGCAGAAGATTGAAGAACCAAAAGAAGAAATTGTTAAACAATATAAGTATACAATTCAGGCAGGCGCGTTCAGCAATGGCAGCAACGCTGAAGCATTAAAAATAAATTTTGAAAATTCGGGATATGAAGTTCAGGTAAAGAATAAAATTGTTGGCGGAACAGAATTTCATGTGGTTTACGTAGGAAAATTTACAAGCGATGATGAAGCAAAAGAATTTCTGGTTAACATTAATTCAAAATATAATCTGGACGGAAGAGTAATCCTGTTAAGCGAGTTGAATAAGTAATCATGAAAATAAAATTTATTGGCACAGGTTCTGGTAAATCATCTTTAAAGAGATATCATTCTGCGTTCATAATTTCATGCGGAAGTTTCAATCTTCTTGTTGATGCGGGAGATGGAGTATCAAGAGCACTTCTCAAACAGCAGATATCATTTAATTCAATCCACGGAATTTTAATTTCTCATCTTCATCCCGATCATTATTCCGGAATTGGTTCTCTTTTAGTTCAGATGAAGCTGAATAAACGTGAACATCCGTTAAAGATTTTTGTTCACAGCAGTCTGGCGCAGCACGTAGAAAAATTTATTCATCAATCCTACCTTTTTGAAGAAAAGCTGGGATTTGAAATCAACATTGAAAAATTTAATTATGATGAATTCAAAGATGTGCAGGAAAATTTTTCGTTCATGGCAAGAGAGAATACACATCTTAAAAGCAATATAACCTATGCCGGTAATGCGGGATTAAGTATTTCGTGCAGCAGTTTTTTGTTCAATATAGATAATAAAACTTTATATTACTCCGGTGATATTGGTGATAAAGAAGATCTTTATCTGTTTAATGATTTTAGCATAAATGTAATGATCAGTGAAATTACCCATGTAAAATTTGATGAAGTATTTGAAACTCTGAAATTTCTGAACCCGGAAAAATTGTTCTTCACTCATATTTCAGAAGAAGATGAAGCTGATTGCAGAAAGCTTGGTGAAAATCTGCCTGAACAATTAAAGGATAAAATTATAATTGCAGCAGATGGAATGCTTGTAAATGTTTGATTATAATTTTTTTTCCATCAGTACGCAAATGCGAAAAATTAGAGTTTATTCCTGTTATGACAATCGAACAATTTAAAAAAGAATTCGGAATCATTGGCAGATCGAAAGAACTGAATGACCTGGTTGATATTTCGATGCAGGTTGCCAAATCAGATATAACTGTTTTGATTTACGGTGAAAGCGGAACAGGCAAGGAAATAATTGCAAAAGCAATTCATGGCTACAGCAGCAGAGCCAATCAGCCAATGATTAGTGTTAACTGCGGTGCAATTCCGGAGGGAATTCTTGAGAGCGAGTTGTTCGGTCATAAGAAAGGATCTTTCACCGGGGCTTTAGAAAACCGCAAAGGATATTTTGAAATTGCAGACGGTGGAACTTTATTTCTCGATGAAATTGCCGAAATGCCTTTAACCACGCAGGTAAAACTTCTGCGCGCAATTGAGTCAAAAGAATTTATGCGGCTTGGCGCTGAAACAGTTACACGTGTTGATGTACGCATCATTGCTGCAACAAATAAAGATCTTCAGCATGAAGTTGATAAGGGAAGATTCAGAGAAGATTTATTCTTCAGACTGAAGGCTGTAACACTTAACATTCCCCCGCTCCGCAAAAGAAGAAATGATATTGTTCTCCTTACAAATTATTTTGCTGAAAATTATTGTGAAGCAAACGGAATGAAGATGCCTGTGTTTACTGAAGATGCATATAAGGTTTTGATGGAATACAACTGGCCCGGCAATATCCGTGAATTAAAGAACACAATTGAAACAGCAATTGCTTTAAACAGATCGGGAATAATTGATCCTGTAACATTCTATCCATTACTAAAAACTGAGATTGATGATGATGTTCAGCGCAACCTGCCGGTTCAGCTTAAAAAATCTGCTGATGAACTTGACAGAGAACTTCTTTACCGTGCATTATTTGAAATAAAAAAAGATCTTATCGAATTAAAAGATCTTATTAACGAGAGAAATAATGAGATAGCTGAACTGCACAATCAGCCGCCCTCAAATAAAATTGAACCACTGGATAAAATTGAAAAAGAAGCAATTAAAAAAGCTCTTGAGCGCACAATGTGGAATAAAAGAAATGCTGCTAAACTTCTAAACATAAGCGAACGTACTTTATACAGAAAAATAAAAGAGTATGATTTGTAACAAAGAAGAAAAAGCTTGTAAAAATCTGTTTATTGTAAGGAAATCTGCCAATTTGCTTAAGCAATTTGTTAAGCAGATGTTATACCTCTTTATAATGTTGTTTATAATTACAGCGCTGATTAATTTTGGCGGGTGTTGTGCATACTCTTTTACAGGATCATCTGTACCGGAACATCTGAACTCAATTTCAATTCCTGTTGCAGATGACCGCAGCGGATCAGGTGAATCAGGACTTAGAGAAGAATTCACAAATTTACTAACACAAAAGTTTGTTGATGATAATTCACTGGCAGTAACTGAAAGAGTAAACGCCGATGCTGTGCTTGAAACGGTTATTACATCACTTTCAGACGCTCCTGCAATTGTTTCTGCCGGAGAACAAATTGAAACAAGACGGATCACGATTACTGTACAGGCTGTGTATAGAGATCTGGTGAAGAGAATAGCGATATATGAAAAAAGCTTTTCAAACTATGGGGATTATCCGGCAAACGCTTCAATTGCACAGCGCCAGGAAGCAATTCAGCTTGCCCTTGATCGTATAACAGATGATATTTTACTCGAAACAGTTTCCGGCTGGTAAAAGATTTTTAAAAATTAAAAGGTTAATAAATAAAAAATGGATGATATAGTTTTAATATCATATTTCATTTCTCTTTCAATTCTTTTTGTATTTGGTTTGCATGGTTTTGTAATGCTTTATTATCATTATAAATACCGGGATGTAAATCCAAAACAGAAAAAAGAATTGGATAATCCTCTTGTTACTATTCAACTACCGCTTTATAATGAACTTTATGTTGTGGAGAGATTGATTAACGCTACCTGTGAGATCGATTATCCCAAAGACAAAATGGAAATACAGGTGCTTGATGATTCAACGGACGAAACTGTTGATATTGTAGCAAATATTGTTGCAAAGAAAAAAGCGGAAGGATTTGATATTTCTCATATAAGAAGAGGAAGCAGAAAAGGATTTAAAGCAGGCGCTTTAAAAGAAGGATTGAAAACCGCAAAGGGGGAATACATAGCTATCTTTGATGCTGACTTTATTCCTCATAAAGATTTTCTTAAAAAAACTCTTTCCTTCTTTAGTGATAGTAAGGTTGGAATGGTTCAAACAAGATGGGAACATATAAATGGAGATTACTCAATTTTAACGAAAGCTCAGGCGCTGGCTTTAGACGGACATTTTGTAATTGAACAAACAGTAAGAAATAAAGCAGGCTTCTTTATAAACTTTAACGGCACCGGCGGTGTCTGGAAAAAAGCTTGTATAGAAGATGCCGGCAACTGGCATGATGATACATTGACCGAAGATCTTGATTTAAGCTACCGTGCACAGTTAAACGGTTGGCGTTTTGTTTTCCTAAAAGATTTTACTTCACCAGCAGAACTTCCTTCTGAAATTAACGCATTAAAAGCTCAGCAGTTCAGATGGACAAAAGGTGCGGTAGAAACAGCTAAAAAAATTCTGCCCCAGGTTTGGAAATCCAAAATCCCCCTGCGCGTAAAACTGCAATCAACTTTTCATTTAACTAATAATCTGGTTTTTCCATTCATACTTCTTGCTGCAATTTTAAATGTTCCTCTTATTTTTATAAAGAACAGCGGATCACATGAAGCATACTTTGCAATCATGTCTTTATTTGTACTTGCATTTATCAGTTCATTTTTGTTTTATCTTTATTCACAGAAAGATATAAGAACAGATTGGCGTAAAAAAATAGTTTTATTCCCGTTATTTATGGCAGGAAGTATGGGATTTGCAGTAAATAATTCCCGCGCTGTAATTGAAGGTTTACTCAGCAGAAAAAGCGAGTTTGTGCGGACTCCCAAATTTAAAGTTGTGGGAAATAATGATTCCTGGGTTGGAAAAAAATACGCAAGCAGAAAAATTGGTTTATCTGTTTATGTTGAATTAATAATGGCAATTTACTGCCTTGTTGGTATAGCTTCATCTGTTTATTTTTTGGAGATTGCTGCTTTACCATTCCAGATTTTATTTTTTCTTGGATTTTCATTTGTTTCATTAACATCAATTAAGCACGCTTATTCAAAAGCGTGATTGGATATTTTGGCAAAGACATCAACTCAAATATTTAACGAAAAAGTTGGCTTAATTTACGAGTACAATAAAAAATCTCCGTTGTTTGTAAGAATGGCAAACACGGAGATTGAAAATAATAATCTAGAACGTGCAATTGAAATTCTTGATGAAGGATTAAAATACTTTCCTGATTATGCAACCGCACATTTGCTGCTTGGCAGAGCGTTAATGCTTACAGGCAATTACAGCAAGGCTTTAAAATCAGTTCAAACCGGCAGTGAACTTATCAGCTCAAAAAAAACTTATGAACATTACCTGAAAGAAATTGAATTAGTTAAAAAGCAGCGTTCATTGTTCCAGACAACAAGAAGAACTGCTTTTTATAATGATGAAACAGAAGTTGTTAAAGATGAACCTGATCTTTTCCAATCAGAAAAAGAAAAAACAGTTAAGCCTGCTGAATTAAAACCTGAAACAAAAGAAACTTCACTTGAAGACAGGTTGAATCAAATTGCAAATAAAATAAATCAGGCAAAGATTCAGGAAAAGGAAGAGTTTTCACCATCTGAAAGCATGTTTGATTCATATTCCGGTGATCATCTTATTGTTTCTGAAACACTTGCAAAAATTTATATTGCTCAGGGCGAATATCTTGAAGCAATGCGTGTTTATGAAAAATTAAAAATTAAAGAGCCGGACAGATCATCTTATTTTGATCAGAAAATTGAAGAATTAAAGAGAGAATCAGAATACTGATCGTTATATTTCATTCAGCCATTCTTTTATATCAAATCTTTTCTTTAAAATGAATTCATTTAAAAAATTACCGCGGGAATTTTATACACGTGAACTTTTAATTGTTGCTGTTGATCTGCTGGGCAAAATTCTTGTGAAGGAAGAAGATGGGATAAAATACGCAGGCAAAATTGTTGAAGTTGAAGCGTATGATGGAAATATTGATGAAGCTGCTCATACTTTCATTGGTAAGACAAAAAGAAATTACATCATGTTTGGTGAAGGCGGATATTTTTATGTTTACTTCACTTACGGAGCGCATTTCTGCTGCAATGTTGTAACAGGAGTTGAAGGACACGGCACTGCGGTTTTAATTCGTGCACTTGAACCTGTTGAAGGAATTGAACACATGATCCAAAACAGGTTTGGCAGAGATTTGAAAAATGAAAAGGAAAAGTATAATTTAACCAGCGGACCGGGCAGGGTATGCAGCGCATTAAATATTAACCGCAGCCATTATGCTGAAGATTTAACCGGAGATAAAATTTATATTCTTGATCAGCCGCCGGTTAGTAAATCCGATATTGTAAGAAGTAAGAGAATAGGAATTAAAAAATCAGTAGATCTTTTATGGCGCTTTTATATAAAAGATAATCCATATGTTTCAAAAAAATAACAGATGAATAAAACAAATCATCCCAAAAATCTGCTGATTGTTAGAACAGACCGGATTGGTGATGTTGTTTTATCTCTTCCGCTGGCTGGCATTATTAAAAAACATTTTCCTGATTGCAGGGTAACATTTCTTTTACGGAACTACACTAAACCGCTGGCAGAACATAATCGTGATGTTGATGAAATAATTATTCTGCGGGAAGATGGAGATAAAATTCCTCTCTTGTCAAATGTTTCCCAGATAAAAGGAAAAAAGTTTGATGCGTGTGTAGTTGTTTATCCTACATTTGTAACCGCCCTTATAATTTTCTTAAGCAGAATTAAAATAAGAATAGGAACCGGTTACAGGTGGTACTCATCTTTATTTAACCGGAAAGTTTTTGTGCACAGAAAATACGGCGAGAAACATGAACTTGAGTTTAATGTTGAATTATTGAAGGAGATAGGAATTAATGAAAATATCAATAAGCGGAATGTTAAATATGGCCTGGCTGTTGATCAATCTGAAAAAGAAAAAGTAAAATGGATTTTGACTGAAAATAAAATTTCAGTTGATAAACCAATTATTATCATTCATCCCGGAAGCGGCGGCAGCGCGGTTGATCTTCCTGAGGAAAAATTTAAAGAACTTATTGATCTGTTGAATGAAAATTCCACGGCTCAAATTATTCTTACAGGAAGCAAATCTGAATATGATTTATGTGAAAGAATTAAATCAAGAGAGAACACCTTTAACTTTGCAGGCAAATTTAATTTATTCGGGCTCATTGCTTTAATAAATGAATCCGATATTTTTGTAAGCAATTCAACCGGACCAATACATATTGCTGCAGCATTAAATAAATATACAATTGGCTTTTATCCTAATTTGAAGGCATGTTCTTCAAAACGATGGGGTCCATACTCAGAGAAAGCAATAATTTTTTCACCAGATTCTGATTGCAGCGAATGTAAGATGGAACAGTGCAGCAGCCAGCAGTGTATGAGTACCATAAATATTAAAGAAGTCTCGGTTAGAATAACAGACATTCTTAAAAATCTTAATTATGGAGAAATTTAATGGGTAAAAGAATTTTCTTTATCCTTTTAGCAGTTATCATTCCTTTATTCACGGCTTCCGCAAATCCACCCGATGATTTAAGAAAAATTGAGAATAATGCTTTTAAAGTTGGTGAAAAATTAACGTTTGATGTTAAATATGGATTTGTTACTGCCGGAGTAGCAACTTTTCAAATTCCCAAAATCAGAAGAATTTCCGGGCGGGATGCCTATCATGTAACATTTGAAGTTAATACAGTTCCAAGTTTTGATTGGATCTACAAAGTACGCGATCGTTATGAAACGTTTATTGATGTTGAAGGAATTTTTCCGTGGAGATTTGAACAGCACATCAGGGAAGGCGGTTTCTCACGTGATTTCTCAGCTTTTTTTGATCAGCGGCGTGGAAAAGCTAAAACAAGTGAAGGGGAATATGATATTCCCCAATATGTAAATGATATTGTATCAGCTTTTTATCTTGCAAGAACTTTTGATTATTCAGATATGAAACCGAAAGACAGGATTCATCTTAAAAATTTCTACAAAGATAAAGTATATGATCTTGATGTTGTTTATCACGGAAGAGAAACTATTGAAGTACCAGCCGGAAAATTTGACTGCATAATTGTTGAACCTCTTGTGCAGGAAGGCGGATTATTTAAAAGTGAAGGAAATATAATGATCTGGCTTTCCAATGATCAATCAAAAATACCTGTTAGAGTTAAAACCAAGGTTGTTGTTGGATCAATTGATGCAGATCTTACTTCTTATGAGGGTCTGGTAGCAAAACCAAAATCTAAAAAATAGCTTTACCAATCTTTAATCTTTAAGATTTAATTACACACTTTTTTGGTTATATTTCGGCAAGAGTGCTTTCTTCTACTTAATATTTTAAAGAACCAGATAAGAATTTTTAATGGATGAAAATAAAAAATCTGATCAAAACGAGAACCATGAAGAAAATACTGATCAGCATCAGATAGAAACAGAGGATAATCTTAAAAAAACCACTAAGAATTTTTATTCTCCTGTAATCTCACCTATCACTGCCGCTTTTATCGGATTGATCGGCGGATTTTTTCTTTATCAGGTTGTGGGTGGATTGCTTACTCTCGTTGTTTTCGGGATGGATTTTGAACACGCTCCGGTGAACAGCGTAAGATTGATGACCGCTGCCGGGCAAATCCTTTTTATACTTTTGCCCGCGCTGGTTTTATCAAAAGTATTTTTTGAAGATGTTGGTAAGATGATCCGCGCTAAAATTCCTGATTTTAAAGAACTTGGTTTGTTTACATTGGGAATAATTGTGCTTACACCACTGCTTCAGAATTATCTTTACATCCAAAATCATCTGATCGAACAATGGGCACTTAATTCTGAATTTGTTCAGCAGTTAAAATCTTTTTTTGATTCTCTGAATGAACTTGTAGAAAAATCCTACGGCAACTTATTAAATGCCGGGAATGTTATAGAAGGATTTTTTGTAGTGATTGTTATTGCAGTTGTACCCGCAGTTTGTGAAGAAGTAATGTTCAGAGGATTTATCCAAAAAAGTTTTGAACATAAAATAAAACCTGTTTACGCTGCACTCATTACCTCAGTGTTTTTTGGATTGTATCATTTCAATCCTTACGGACTTCTTCCTTTAATTACACTTGGATTTTATTTTGGTTTTGCTGCTTACATGAGTAATTCTATTGTAGTGCCGATTGTGCTTCATTTCATTAATAATTTTACTGCAGTGATGATGTATTTTATAATTGGGAATGAAGATTTAATCAATTCAGCAGCCACAGAAGATATTGACCTGGTTAACTCACTGATTACATTTGGCATTTTGTTAACTATATTTGCCGGTGTAATCGTTATGATCAAACGATATTATTTAAAAGTTAGAAACAATTAGGAGGTATCATGCCTGTATGTCCAAATTGCGGATACGAATATGTTGAAGGTGTAAAAGTTTGTCCGGATTGCGGAATAAACCTTGTTAATGAAGTTGTAGAATATAATGAAGATGATTGGGAAGTTGTTTATACTTCTAACCAAACGTATGAGATAGATATGCTGAAAGATAATCTTGATGGAGCAGGAATTGCCTCAACAATTTTAGACCAGAAGGATAGGAATTTTCCCGCACCGGGAGATTTTTCTGTTGTAAAACTTCTTGTAAAAAAAGAAGATGTTGAAGCAGCAAAGGAATTCATTGAAAGATATCAGCAGGAAAAAAATACAGGAGATGAAGAGCAATAATGGCTTTAAGCAATAATGCTCAACGTGTAATTGTATCCCTGGTTACTATTCCATTAATATTAGCTGCATGCTATTTCGGCGGCTGGTTCTTTTTCTTTTTTGTACTTGCTGTTGCTTTAATATCCTGTGTTGAGCTTTATCTTCTTGCACTTAAAAAAGGAATGAATGCAAATCTTACAATTGGATTACTTGCAGTGGTTTATCTTCTTTATGCACGATTCAATTACATTTTTGATTTGTATTCCTTTCTAATTATCCTAATGCTTTTACTTGGATTAGTTGAACTGTTCAGGAAAGATGGCTCAGCCATCTACAATATTGGCGCAACATTACTCGGTATTTTTTATTTAGGAATTTTTTCAAGTTCTTTGATAGGAATTAGAGAATTTTATCCGCGGATAGATGATATTTACAGACAGGGCGGATTATTAATAATCACAATATTTGCTGCAATATGGATTTGTGATTCCGCTGCATATTATATCGGAACTGCATTCGGCAAGCATAAATTGTTTCCCCGTGTAAGCCCTAAAAAAAGCTGGGAAGGCGCCATTGCAGGGTTTGTATTTGCAATCATAACTTTTATTGCTGCTCATTATATTATTTTACAGTTCATAAGTTTAAAGAATGCAATAGTGATGGGCATTATCATTGGAATTTTCGGACAGGTTGGTGATCTTGTGGAATCTTTAATAAAACGTGATGCCGGAGTGAAAGATTCTTCAAACATAATTCCGGGACACGGCGGAATATTTGACAGATTTGATTCAATTCTTTTTACAGCGCCAATGATATTGTTATATCTAAATTACATGAGCCGTTAATCATCTATACTTCCTTAATTTTTATCCCTTAAAATTGAATTATAACAGATTTGAAAATCAAAAATAAAGTTAGCGTAATAACATTAGGCTGTTCAAAAAATACAGTTGATTCAGAAAGATTAATGAATCAACTTAGATTAAACGAATGCAAACTTGTTGATGATCCGAACAGTGCAGATACCGTAATAATTAATACATGCGGATTTATTGAAGCAGCTAAACAGGAATCGGTTGATACAATCCTTAAAGCTGTTTCTTTAAAGCAGGAAGGTAAACTTCAAAAAGTAATTGTTGCCGGCTGCCTTTCTGCCCGCTACAAAAATGAACTTGAAAAAGAAATTCCCGAAGTAGATATTTATTTTGGAACTGAAAATTATGAAGGCATCTTAAAAGAACTCGGCGGTGAATTAAAATATGAGCTTCTGGGTGAAAGGCTGCTTACAACTCCTTCACATACAGCATATTTAAAAATTTCTGAAGGATGTGATCATCCATGTTCATTTTGTGCAATTCCATTGATGCGTGGAAAACATAAATCAAAACCAAGGGAAGAACTGATTAGAGAAGCCGAATTTTTAGCTGGAAATAATACAAAGGAACTTGTTATTATTGCACAGGATACCACTGATTACGGAATTGATCTATACGGAAAAAGAATTATCGGGGATCTGCTGAATAATTTAAGTGAGATAAATGGAATTGAATGGATAAGGCTGATGTATGCGTATCCTTCACGTTTTCCGGATGAATTGATTAATGTGATTGCAGAGAATCCCAAAATTTGTAATTATGTTGATATTCCTCTTCAGCATATTTCTGATGATGTTTTGAAATCAATGAGACGCGGTGTAACTGCAAAAAGAACAAGGGAACTTTTAAGCCGGCTCCGTGATAGAATTCCAGAAATAACTTTGAGAACAACATTTATTACCGGTTATCCAAATGAAACAGAAAAAGATTTTAATGAACTTTGTGATTTTATACGCGATGTACGATTTGACAGGCTGGGAGTGTTTACATTTTCTGTGGAAGAAAATACAGCAAGTTATATTTTGGGAGATCCAATTTCACAAAAGGTGAAAGAGGAAAGAAAAAATATTATAATGGAAATACAAAAAAATATTTCACATGAGATGAACAGGCAATTTATCGGCAAAAAACTTAAAGTTCTTGTTGAAGATACTGAAGGTGAATTTTATATCGGCAGATCTTACAGAGATGCACCTGAAGTTGATGGTGAAATTTTGATTCCGTTTAAAGGTAACGACCTTCTTACCGGTAATTTTTATAACATAGAGATTTATGATTGTGATGAATACGATCTCTATGGCAACCCGGCTTGAAAAATGCGGAGGCATTAATGAAAAGAATAAATATTAAATTTTTTCAGTTGCTGATTGTATTTTTTGCTGTGCTGTTTTTTAGCACACAGTTAAATGCACAGATTGAAACTGAAGGAAAGCGGAATCGGGTTCCTGTTAAAGCCAAATTTTACCAGGATTTTTTGAATTTTAATTCCGGCAATCCGGATGAAACACGCGTTGATGTTTTTATCCAGGTTCCTTACACAGAAATTCTTTTCATTAAATCTGATGCCGGTTTTAGCGCAAGCTACACAGTTACACTTTCTGTTTTTGATGAATCAAAAGAAAAAATAATTGTGGAAAAAATATGGACAGAAAAAGTTGATGCAATAGATTTTGATCAGACAATCTCAAAAAATAATTATAACCTTAGCCTCCGTAATTTTTATTTAAAACCCGGTAAATATTTTATCCGCAGTTCTGTTGAGGATAAAGAATCTAAAAAAACATACGCATCAGAAAATATTTTTGTAGTGCGGGATTTACGCACAAAGCCGTCAATCAGTGATATAATGCTTATCTCAAAACAAACATCCACAGAAAAAACAAACAAGATACTTCCAAACATTTCACGAAATATTGCTTCGTTAAGAGATGGCATTCCGCTCTTTTTTGAAATTTATTCTGATAGTGCGCGTTCAGTAAAAATTAATTATAGAATACTTGATCAGGAACAAAAAGAAGTTTTCAGAAAAGATACAGTTCAATATCTTGATACAGGCAAAACGCAAATCTTTCATACAATTAGCGGATTGGAACTTGGATTAGGAACATACCTTATAAATGTTTATCTGGATAATGATGAACTAAATCCTGCTTCATCTGTTTCAAAACATTTTGTTTCAAGATGGATTGGTGTTCCTTCAGTTATTAATGATCTTGATAAAGCAATTGATCAGCTTATCTACATTGCAAGTGGTGATGAGATAAGTAAAATAAAAGATGCTGAAACTCAGGTTGATAAAGTAAAAGAGTACATGGAATTCTGGAAAAAGAAAGACCCAACTCCTGGGACAGAAGAGAATGAAATTTTTGATGAATACTACAGAAGAATAGCTTACGCAAATGAAAGTTTCTCTCATTATATAGATGGCTGGCGGACAGACAGGGGAATGGTGTTTATTATCCTTGGTGCTCCAAATAATGTTGATCGTCATCCTTTTGATTATGATTCAAAGCCTTATGAAGTTTGGGAATACTATGAATTAAATAAGGAATTTGTATTTGTTGATGAAACAGGGTTTGGTGATTACAGGTTGATTACCCCGCTCTATGGTGATTTTTACAGGTTCAGGTAAATTATCTTTTTCTGTTTTCTAAAATACATTACATTAACAGCCTGCATGATGATTCTATAATCTCAGCAGGCTTAATTTTTTTAAAATTATATTGAAATACTTATGATCTTAACTGTCACTCTTAATCCGCTTCTTGAAAGAAGGTTAACTTTTCAAAAAATTATTCGTGGGAATGAAAATAGAAACGGTACACTTGAATTAAGAGCCGGCGGAAAAGGAATAAACGTGAGCAGGCAGCTTAACCAATTTAAGGTTGATAATCTTGCTCTCACTTTTATCGGCGGAAATACAGGAAGATCTTTAAATGAAATTCTGCACGCTGAAAATATTAAACTGTTGACTGTGCGTTCAAAGAATGAAACACGTAATGCTTATGTAATTTTTGATTCTTCTAAGGATGAATTAACTACTTATTTTGAACCTTCACCGGAAATTTCTGAATCAGAAGCAGATGATTTTTTATCAAAGCTGGAGAAGACAATCAATAATTGTGAAATGATTGTACTTTCCGGAAGTTTACCGGGAAAAACCTCCAATCATATTTTTCCTGCTGCAATTGAAATTGCAAATAAGCTTGATAAAATTTCTGTGTGTGATACGTACGGAGAACATTTGCAGGATTGTATTAACGCCGGCCCAACCATTCTGCACAATAATATCGATGAGATAAGAACATCCTTAGGCGTTAATCTTACAGATGAGAAAGTAACAACTGAATTTTTGAATTCCCTTTATTTAAAGAAAATTAAACAGGTATATCTAACCAACGGTAAACATCAATTTTACTGTTCAAATTTTGATTATCATTTTAAAGTAATCATTCCTGAAATTGAATTTAAGGATGCTGTAGGAAGCGGAGATGCGTTTGTTGCAGGAGTTGTTTATTCATGGCAGAAAGATTTTACGTTTGAAGAAACCGTTACTTTTGCTTCTGCCTGCGGTATGGCAAATGCTGCTTCCTATGATACATGTAAAGTTCAGTTGGATGAAATAAATAATTTCCGCAGTGAAATTCATCTCAGTCCAGTCGGCAAAAAAATGAAATTGATCGATGTCAGTCCGCATTAAATTAATTACTTTAATTCTGATTTTAGTCAATATTCCTTCTGCTGCTCAGGTAATTTCTGATATTTATTTTTCCGGCAATAAAAACTTCAGCAGAAGCCAGCTTGTTGAGTGGAGCGGATTTTCCGGTGCAAATTATTTTCCAACAATTGTTGATTCAATAAAATCAAGAATATCCGGCCAATTGAATGCGAGAGGTTATCTCCATTCAAATATCTCTGTAAGCAATTTTAATTTTAATAATGATTCATCACGGGTTGAATTATTTTTTATTATTAATGAAGGAGAACCTTCGTACATCAGGCTTGTTAAGGTAGAAGAGGCTGATTCAATTCTTACTGAGAATATTCTGCATTTATTCTCTTACCTGGAAGGGAAGATATTTAATAAATTTTTGATTGAGCAGACAATAAACGAGGCATTGAATTATCTGGAAAATAATGCATATCCTTTTGCAAGAATGATCATTCCATCAATTTACTTTTATTATGATTCACTTGATGAAAATTATTATGCTGATATAACCTTCCAGCTTAATCCTGAAGTAAAAAGTACAATTGATAGAATTGAAATTGAAGGGAATACATCAACAAAGGATTATGTAATAATACGTGAGCTTCGTTTAAACGCTTCTGAAAAATATTCCCAGCAGCAAATAAATGAACTGCCTGAACGGCTGAACAGGTTAAGATTTTTTGAGCCGGCTTCTGTTCCGGAATTTTATATCAACTCTGCAAATGAAGGTGTGCTTCTTATAAAAGTTAAAGAAAAACAAACCAATAATTTTGATGGAATCGTCGGTTACATTCCTGCACGGAATGAAAATGAAAAAGGTTATCTCACCGGCCTGGTGAATGTTAGTCTGCGCAATTTGTTTGGAACCGGCAGAGCGGCAGCAATCCGCTGGCAGCAGTTTGATCGTAATTCACAGGAGCTTGAGTTAAGATATCTTGAACCATGGATGTTCGATTATCCGTTTAATATCAGTGGTGGTTTATTCCAGCGGAAGCAGGATACAATATATGTTCAGCGTAACCTCGAAGCATCACTTGAGTATCTTGCTTCAGGTAGTATATCTGCGGGAGTTTCTGTTTCAACTGAATCTGTTATCCCTGTTGACAGAGGCGATAACATGTTTACTGTTTATAATTCTTCTTCGTTTACAACGGGATTAAATTTAAAGATAGATACAAGGGATGATCCATACGCACCATTGGGCGGTGTATATTTTATTAATTCATATTCATTCAGCAGAAAAAAAATTTATGGTCCTGCGGAATTTATTCTTCCGGAAACAGAAACAAATATCAATCTTCAGCGGATAACTCTCGATATTGAAATCTTTTATGAATTATTTCAACGGCAGGTTGTATCGCTTGGATTGCACGGGCGAGAACTGCGTGGAAGTTTTTTGGAAGTAAGTGATCTTTACAGATTGGGAGGAACAAATACTTTAAGAGGATACAGGGAAGACCAATTTTTAGGAGCGCGCACTTTCTGGTCAAATCTTGAGTATCGTTTTTTATTATCTCGCAGGACTTATGCATTTGTATTTTTTGATACCGGTTATTTTTTACGCCCGGCCGATGAAGAAAGAAAAATCTTAAAGCAGGAAGACTTTAAATCAGGCTACGGCTTAGGCTTAAATCTTGAATCCGGTCTCGGCGTACTTGGTGTTAGTTTTGCTCTCGCTGAAGGTGATTCATTCTCGGAAGGTAAAATTCATTTCGGATTGATAAATGAATTTTAAGCAGGGGTAATACATTAATCAAATGTAAGTTTTTGAAGTATTTATTTCTCGTAATTGATTTAAAGTTTTTATGGTGTTAATATAGTTTCAAAAATTTTATCCTGATAGCTTTAACCAATTATGCTCATCTTTAATTTCATACTTCTCTGCCGTCCTGTAAATATTTTTATAACAATTCTTTCTGTTATAGTTGCCATTTTGCTTTCAGATAAAACGGACTTCCCTGCAGCAATTTTTTTCTATGCCGCCATTGCTGCTGCATTTACTGCGGCTGCCGGAAATATCATTAATGATTATTTCGATATTGAGATTGATAAAATAAATAAACCAGGCCGTCCGCTTGCAGCAGGATATATTTCAAAAAAATCTGCTTTGATTTTTTATGGATTATTAAATGCTGCCGCATTATTTGCTGCGATTCAATTAAATTTTGATGTGTTTCTAATTACTGTGTCTACACAGGTACTTCTTTTCTTTTATTCTTACAAATTAAAAAATATTCCTCTTGCGGGAAATTTAGTTGTGGCTTTGCTAACCGGGTTGGTATTCATCTTTGGCGGTGCCGCTGCCGGAAATGTTTCTAAACTTATCATTCCGGCTTTATTTGCATTTCTTATTAATCTTATAAGAGAAATTATAAAAGATGCAGAGGATGTTAAAGGTGATTCAGCAGCTGGATTAAAAACTTTTCCGATAGTTAATGGAATGACAATAACGAAGGTTTTAATTTTTTTCCTAACACTTATTTTAATTTTATTTACATTTCAACCATTCATTTTTAAAATCTATAATATTGAGTTTTTTATAATCGTAATGGTGCTGGTTAATCCAATACTGGTTTATTTTTTAAAATCACTTTATTATGATCAATCACAAAAAAATTTAAACCATCTAAGTACCATTTTAAAACTTAATATGTTTTTAGGATTAGCGGCAATCTATGCAGGCTCATGAAAAGTTTTGATAATTCCTTCTTAAAAGAAAATATAAAATTTATTGCCGGTGCTGATGAAGCGGGCAGAGGACCGCTGGCAGGGCCCGTGGTTGCTGCATCTGTAATCTTCCATCCTGATACTTTTATCGAAGGTGTTAATGATTCAAAACAATTAACTGAACAAGAAAGAGAAGAATTATTTCCTGAAATCATTAATAAGGCATTGGCATTTGCTGTTTGCTCTGTTTCTCAGGGACAAATTGACAGGATAAATATTCTTCAGGCTTCATTGCTTGCACTTAAAACTTCTGTACAGAGATTATCTGTTCAGCCGAATTTAATTCTGATTGACGGCAACAAGGCTTTTAATTATTCTGTTCCTGCTATACCAATTGTAAAGGGAGATTCAAAATCTTTTGCAATTGCTGCAGCATCAATTATTGCAAAGGTTACACGGGACAGAATTATGAAACGGCTTTGCCCGAAATTTCCCAATTATCTTTGGTCAAAGAATAAAGGTTATGCAACAACTGAACACATTCAGGCAATAAAATTATACGGCTCAACCTGCATTCACCGGAAAACATTTTTAAGAAAAATTCTTTCCGGTGAAATTGATGTGCAATTTGAATTTGAAATGTCTCCACCGGAAGAATAGGGCTTAATTCTTCAGTGGATTTTTCTCTCACATAATTTCTTGAATTATGGAGATAACAAATAAAAGAGAACAGGGGGATGAGGGCGAACAAATAGCAGCTGAATATCTCGCTTCAATAGGATATGAAATAATTGAACGTAATTACCGGTATGGAAAAACCGGAGAGATAGATATTATTGCCAGAGATCCTGAAAGTGATTTTACAGTATTTATTGAAGTAAAGATGAGAAAAAATCTGGAATTCGGCGAGCCCGAATATGCAATAACAAAAAAGAAAGCTGCGCAGTTAAAAAAGATGGCATATACATATCTTTATGATAAAGAGATTTATGAAGTTGAATGCCGTTTTGATGTAGTTGCAATTTTAAAAATCCATGGAAAACCAATTGAAATAAATCATTATATGAATGCATTTGATTAGAATGAAATTTCTTGCCGGATATATAAGATTTGCGGATAAACTTTCTTCAAAAACAGGAATTGTTATCTCCTGGTTAACGCTCCTGCTTGTTCTTGTAACTTGTTATGATGTGATAGCAAGGTATTTATTAAATCATAGCAGCGTTGCAGCACAGGAACTTGAGTGGCATTTATTTGCAGTTATTTTTTTAGTTGGTTCAGCTTATACTTTAAAGATTGATGATCATGTTCGCGTTGATGTTTTTTATTCAAGATTACCAGATTATAAAAAAGCGTGGATAAATCTGCTGGGCACAATTTTATTACTTATTCCGTTTTGTGTATTTGTAATTTTATCTTCACTTGATTTTGTTGAAGCTTCATGGAAATTTAAGGAAATGTCTCCCGATGCCGGCGGACTTCCTGCACGATACATTCTAAAGACCATCGTACCTTTTTCATTTTTGTTACTCATCATTGAAGCAATATCACTTGCAGTAAAATCATTTATAAAGATTATGAATTACCATTATCAAAAAGCGGATAAAAATTAATGGAAACTCTTCCGATTATTTTTTTCATAACCGTTCTTCTTTGCCTTCTTTTTGGTTTTCCTGTTGCTTTTACATTAGGAGGAGTATCATTCATATTCGGCATTTTAACATTTGGATTTGATTTCTTTAACCTGCTTCCGTTACGGATTTGGGGAATCATGTCTAATTATGTTCTCATTGCTGTTCCACTTTTTATTTTTATGGGAGTAATGCTTGAAAAATCCGGCATTGCTGAAGAACTCCTTGAAACAATGGCGCTTCTGTTCGGCAGATTAAAAGGTGGATTAGCTTTTTCTGTTTTGGCTGTTGGTGCAATGCTTGGCGCCTCAACCGGAATTGTTGGAGCAACTGTTGTAACAATGGGTGTGCTTAGTTTGCCGGTTATGCTCAAGCGCGGTTATCCTCCTCCAACTGCATCCGGAATTATTATGGCATCCGGAACTCTCGGACAAATTATTCCACCAAGCATCATCCTTATTCTTCTCGGAAGTGTTCTCAATGTTCCCGTGGGTGATCTTTTTGTTGGAGCATTAATTCCAGGGTTGGTTCTGGTAGGATTGTATTTCATTTGGATTGTTATCCTTACTTTTATAAAACCTCACACTGTACCATCAATGCCTGAGGATGAAATTAAAAAATTTGTTGGTACTAATCGGATAAAAAAAATTATAACTGCATTTCTATTTCCTTCAATATTAATTGTATCTGTTCTTGGTTCAATATTTTTAGGAATTGCTTCACCAACCGAAGCGGCAGCAGTTGGCGCTCTTGGTGCTGTTGTTTTAACAATTATCCGCGGACAGCTTACTATTGAAAATTTAAAATCGGTAATGCTTAGAACAACCTCTCTTACAAGCATGGCTTTTTTGATATTGGTTGGTGCTTCTGTTTTCGGATTGGTTTTCAGGGGAATGCACGGTGATCGCTACCTTGCCGAATTGATTTTATCCTCTAATATGGAACCTCACCATTTTCTTGCTCTTGTACTAATAATAATTTTTGTGTGCGGATTTTTTATCGATTTTATTGAGATCATTTTTATTATCGTGCCTGTAGTTGCTCCGATTTTTATTCATCTCAATATTGATTTATTATGGATTGGCATCCTCATTGCAATGAATTTACAAACTTCATTTTTAACACCGCCATTTGGTTTTTCAATCTTTTATTTAAAAGGAGTGGCTCCGCCTGAAGTTACAACCCGTCATCTATATAATGGAATAATCCCTTTTGTAATATTACAGTTGATTGCCTTATTACTTATAATATTTTTCCCTGATCTGGCCTTGTGGCTTCCAAAATATCTTGGATGATTTCCACAGAGCTCAATCAGATTTAACAGGCTCATTTTGCGTTATATATAATTTCGTTCAATAATAGCAGTATAAGGATTCATTTGCTTTTTAAAATTCAAATATGAATCATAAATCTTCTTTGCCTGCTTATCTGCGGATGTAAGTTCATTTAAAACTTCATCAGTATATTTTTTAAGCAGCAAAAGTACCCCCTGCGGATATTCTCTGAACTTTACTCCTTCTGAAAGCATTTTTTGATAATATTCGCTGTTCATCTTTTCAAATTCTGAAAGCATAATTGTGTTAGCTGCCGTAGCTGCTGTTCTAACTATTGCTTTTAAATCATCACTCAGTTGTTCAAATGCTTTTTTGTTTATAAGCAGCTCCAAAGTTCCGGTTGGTTCCTGCCAGCCCGGGTAGTAATAGTATTTTGCAATTTTATGAAATCCCATCAGGTGATCATGATAAGGTCCAACCCATTCAAGAGCATCAATTACTCCTCTTTCAAGATTTGTATAAAGTTCACCTGCGGGAGAAAGAATTGATGCGGCACCGGCTTTGGTTATTACACGCCCACCCAAACCGGGCATTCTTATTTTCAATCCTTTAAGATCACTGGCGGAATTAATTTCTCGATTAAACCATCCGCCCATTTGTCCGCCGGTATTTCCTGCCGGCATGGGGAGCAAATTATAATTTGCGTAAGTTTCTTCCCACAATTCATTTCCACCGCCATAAAAAAGCCATGCATTTGTTTGCTGTGTATTCATCCCGAAAGGTACACCAGTAAAAAATTGTGCAGCAGGAACTTTACCAGCCCAGTAATAAGCCGCACCATGTCCCATCTCTGCAACACCTTGAGAAACAGCATCAAATACTTCCAGTGCGGGAACAAGTTCACCTCCGCCATATACTTGTATTTTAATTCTTCCGGCAGACATTTTATTTATCATTTCTGCAATTAATTCTGCACGCTCACCAAGTATAGGAAAATGCGGAGGCCAGGTTGTAACCATTTTCCATTCGTAAACTTTATCAGTATTGATTGCTGCAGTTCGCTGTTCATTGTTTCCGCAGCCGGATAATAAGCTTGTTCCGGCAGCGGCTGCTGCGGCTGCTGCGGCTGCACCGGCAGTTTTAATGAAATCTCTTCGTAAAAACTTTTTCATTTGTCCCTCGGAATGATGAATAATTTGATTTGGATATCAGAAACTTATTAAATCATTCTTATAATATACAACAGTAAAATTTTTTAGGCATAAAAGATATCCGGTAAGATTATTGAGAGGAATTTTTAATCTTCCATATAAATTTTCCTTACATCATACTTCTGATCTTTGCCTGGAAACACATGGGAATTCAATATGAATTTGAATGAATCAATTCTCAATCATTATCGTAATCAAAATTATTGAGTTAAAACAAAGATGCGTTAATATATAAAACGGATGAGTTGGTGCATATTTTATTAAGGCTTATTTTTTATTATTTTTCTGCACAATCAAGCAAAATAAAAGAAGTATTTTGTGGCACAATCAAGCCGGGAAAA
Organism: Ignavibacteriales bacterium; assembly: GCA_044507695.1. Taxonomy (GTDB): domain Bacteria; phylum Bacteroidota; class Ignavibacteria; order Ignavibacteriales; family Ignavibacteriaceae; genus JBIQJD01. The sequence goes on from JBIQJD010000006.1 coordinate 155,198, forward strand.
TATTGAAGATTTAGACCTGGAAACCAAACCATCTGATTTTATCCAAAAGCTTAACAATTTTTTTGAAATTATTGCAGAGCTGAGCCTTTTTTCAATCAGGTTTTTTAAGAATGTTTTTATCCCGCCTTATGAATTTGGTGAAATAAAAACACACATGGTTTTTCTTGGTGTTAAAACTTTGCCGATAGTAAGTGTAACAGGATTTATCATCGGGCTTGTGCTTGCAATGCAAAGCCAGCCGGTAATGCAAAGGTTCGGCGCGGAATCATTTCTTCCAACAATGGTTTCATTATCCGTTGTTAGAGAACTCGGTCCGGTTTTAACTGCATTAATTTTTGCCGGCAGAGTAAGTTCGGGAATTGGTGCAGAGCTTGGGTCAATGCGCGTAACAGAACAGATTGATGCAATGGAAGTCTCCGGAATAAATCCGTTCCGTTTTCTTGTTGTTACAAGAATTATTGCCTGCGCTCTTATTCTTCCTATCTTAACTATGTATGTAAATTTCCTTGCTATAATCGGCGGATTCATTGCAATTTTTCTTTCAACCGGAATTAATTTTGAACTATACATTGATAGTGTTTTCAAAGCTTTATCTTTTTCTGATCTGATTCCGGGAACTGCAAAAACAATTTTCTTTGGATTCATTGTTGGTGTGGTTGGTGCATACAAAGGTTATAATGCCACAAACGGAACCGCCGGAGTTGGTGAAGCTTCAACAAGTTCTGTTGTACTTTCATCCTTGCTTATTCTTATTGTTGATATGGTGCTTGTAAAAATTACGGTGTGGTTATGGGCAGTCTGATGGTTGAAGTTAAAAATGTTTCAAAGGCATTTGGCAACCACGTTGTGCTTGATGATGTTTCCGTAAATATTAATAAAGGAGAAAATCTTGTTTTATTTGGAAGAAGCGGAACAGGCAAAAGCGTTTTATTAAAATGTATTGTAAGATTGCTTGATCCGGATAAAGGTGAAATTTTTGTTGATGGACAGAATGTTCTGGAAATGGAAGGAGAAGCATTAATTGAATTGCGTAAACAGGTTGGCTTCCTTTTTCAAAGCGGAGCGTTGTATGATTCAATGACTGTGAGGGAAAATCTGGAATTTCCATTAATCAGAAATTTTAATTTTACTGCATCAGAAAGATTAGAAAAAGTTAAAACTGCGCTTCATAATGTTGGACTCGAAAAATCAATAAACAAAATGCCGTCTGAATTATCGGGCGGAATGAGAAAACGGATTGCTCTTGCAAGAACAATAATTTCTGAACCTAAATTAATTCTGTATGATGAACCAACAACTGGGCTTGATCCAATTACAGTAAAAGAAATAAGTGAATTGATTGTTGAACTGCAGAAAGATTTGAACATAACTTCGCTCGTTGTAACGCATGATCTTATCTGTGCAAAAATAATTTCAGATCACGCAGTTGTACTTAAAGATGCAAAAATAATTTACCGCGGAAATCTTGATGAGTTAACTGCTTCAGATGATCCGTTCCTTAAGGATTTTTTCAGTATGGAACCCTCGGGAACAATGAAGTATTAACTTCCAAATTAAAGGAGTTTTAATTGGCTGCAAAAACATCAGGTGTTAAATTAGGTATTTTTATCTTCATCGGATTGGCAATCCTTGTTATTGCAATTTTCCTTATCGGTGATAAGCAATCGTTGTTCAGATCAACATTTAATGTGAAGGCTTACTTTAAAGATATTCAGGGATTGCGAAGCGGCGCTACCGTAAGATTAAGCGGAATTGATGTTGGAAGTGTTGATGCTGTAAGAATCATCAATGATACTACCGGGCGTGTTGAAGTAACGATGAGTCTTATTGAAGATATTCAAAGATTTATTCGCACTGATACTAAAGCTACAATACAAACTGAAGGGCTTGTTGGGAATAAAGTTATCGTGCTTGAAATCGGCAGCAGCAGGGCTGATCCAGTTGGGGAGGGTGGAACGATTCAGGCTAAAGATCCTATAGGATTTGCGGAAGTGATTGAAGAAACTCAGGGAATAATGCAATACACAAAAGAAATTACAAGGGATCTTTCAGAAATAGTTGCGCGCGTTAATCGCGGTGAAGGTTCAATTGGTAAGCTTCTTGTAGATGAAGAACTTTATTCAAACGCAACGGGCCTTACACGCCGCGCAGATCAGAGTCTGCAGGCTATTACAACGGAGCTTAATAATCTAACAACGCTGTTTAATGAGTTAGGAACCGGAGTTCAGCGTGTTGTTAGTAATGTAGATTCTGTTGTGCTGGATGTAAATGAATTGATCACCGGAATTCAGCAGGGAAAAGGATTAATGGGGAAATTGGTTGTTGCCGAAAGTGATCTGGATTCAACAATAACGTACACTTTAAAAAATGTTCAGCAGACAAGCACCGATGCAAGGCTTGCAGCATCACGCCTTGCGGAGAATATGGAAGCGTTGAAACATAACTGGCTCTTCAAAAGTTACTTTGAAGAACGTGGTTACTGGGATAAAGCTGAATATGAAGATGCAATCGAATCAAAGCTGATTGAACTGAATGATAAAATAAAAATGCTTGATGAACGAATTGAAACACTGCGCAGTTTTGAAGCAAAAAATGTAAATGAAACTAAATAATTTTTTCCCACAGTTAATCGTTCGGCGCTGATTCACCGGTAGTTGTTCCTTTATAAGTTGCAATGTACCAATTATTACCTGATTGATCTGCCAGTTCTGCGCCGCGTTCGCCATAATGCTTATCTGAAGGCTCACCTAAAGATTTTGCTCCGGCTGCTAATGCTTTTTTAAAAACTGTATCAACATCCGGAACGTAAACGTGAAGTGCTGCCGGAATTGTATGCCAAACTTCATTGGATTCCGAGAGTTCAATTATTGAATCATCAATAATCATTGCTGCATGAATAATTTTTCCATTATCATCTACATGTTTTTCAAGCAGCTTACCATCAAAAACCTGTTCAATAAATTTCAATACTGATTCAGCATTTTTTACAATTAGATATGGTGTAACTGCTTTATAGCCTTCAGGTTTATAATTTGGCATAGTTTCTCCTTTATTTTTAAAGAAATTTATTTTGAATCTAAATGTTATTTACGAATGATGTATTACTTTTTCAACTCATTTATCACTTAAAATTTTGTAAATTACCGGTTCGAATTTTTGAAAAACCAATATGACAAGCTCACAAAATCTAAAAGAAAAAAAAATAATTGTTAAAGGAGCGAGGGAACACAATTTAAAAAACCTGAGCTTTGAACTGCCGAGAAATAAACTTGTTGTATTTACCGGTGTAAGCGGCAGCGGAAAATCGTCACTCGTGTTTGATACAATTTATGCTGAAGGACAGCGCCGATATGTTGAAAGCCTTTCAGCATATGCCCGCCAGTTTCTTGAACGCATGAATAAACCGGATGTTGATTTAATCCAGGGCATTTCTCCTGCTGTAGCAATTGAACAAAAAACAGGCGCCCGCAACACGCGTTCAACGGTTGGTACAACTACAGAAGTGTATGATTATCTCAGACTACTTTTTGCACGCATTGGAAAGACAATCTGTTTCGTATGTGGTAATGAAGTTAAAAAAGCTTCCACCGGTACTGTTAGTGATTGGCTTGAAAATCAGCCGGAGGGAACAAAGTTTTATCTTACTTTTCCAATTCATGAACATTCCGGAAAATCTGCCAAACAGGAAATTGATCATCTGAAGAAGCGTGGTTTTTTCCGAATCTATCTTAACGGAAATATAACTGATCTTAATGAAGATGAAGTTAAGCTGAATAAGAAAAATAATATCAGGGTTGTAATTGAAAGATTTAAAGTAAATAAAGGTAAGGTACGTGAAAGGCTTGCAGATGCAATTGAAGTAACATTTAAAGAAGGCGATAACAAGCTCGTTTTAATTAATGCAGAGACAGGTGAAGAAAAAGAATTTAACAAATCTTATGAATGCTGCGGAATAAAATATGAAGAACCGGAGCCGCGGTTTTTCTCTTTCAATAATCCGTTCGGTGCGTGTCCGGTCTGCCAGGGTTTCAGCAAGGTTATTGGTGTTGATATGAACCTGGTTGTTCCAAACCCAAACTTATCAATTATAGATGGAGCTATCGCTCCTTTCAGATCTCCCAAGTACAGTGTTCACATGCGTGATCTTGTGCAAAATGCAAAAAAATTCGGAATACCTCTCCAGGTTCCTTTTAAAGAATTAACTGCCGAACAGGTTCAGCTAATACAAAAAGGATTTGGTGATTACATTGGGCTGGATAAATTTTTTGAACAGCTTGAAACCAAAACTTATAAAATGCACATACGTGTTTTGCTCAGCCGGTACAGAGGTTATACAACTTGTTCTGCATGTAAAGGTTCAAGATTAAGAAGAGAAGCACTGCAGGTAAAAATAAATGGTAAATCCATAAATGATGTTGTTCAGTTGCCTATTGAACAATCATTAAAATTTTTTGAAGAACTGCAGCTTTCAGATTATGATATGCTTGTTGGTGAGAGAGTATTGAAAGAAATAATCAAACGGTTAACATTTCTTAATAATGTTGGAATTGGTTATCTGACACTTGACCGGCTCAGCAGTACACTTTCCGGCGGAGAAACGCAGCGGATAAATCTTGCAACTTCACTCGGCTCCGCATTAGTTGGTACACTTTACGTACTTGATGAACCAAGTATAGGGCTTCATCCGAGAGATAACACAAAGCTTATCAACATTCTTAAAAATTTAAGAGATATTGGTAACTCTGTTCTTGTGGTTGAACATGATCCTGAAATGATGAAGGAAGCGGATATACTTGTGGATATGGGTCCGAAAGCTGGTATTAACGGCGGTGAAATTGTTGCAATGGGAACGTACGAAGAAGTTTTGAAAAATGGGAATTCACTTACAGGAAAATATCTTTCCGGTGCAGTTAAAATTCCCGTACCGAGGAAAAGAATTACTAAACAGACTAAACAGATAAAGATAATTGGCGCTGCTGAAAATAATCTCAAAAATATAGATGTTAATATTCCGCTAAATAAATTTGTTGTAATAACCGGAGTAAGTGGTTCAGGTAAAAGTACATTGGTACACGATGTTCTTTACGCCGGCATTGCAAAGCATCTTGGCTTTGCGCCTTCAAAGGTAGGAAGGTTTGAAGATATCCAGGGTTTACAGCATATTGATGAAATTGAAATTGTTGACCAATCACCGATTGGAAAATCACCTCGTTCAAATCCCATAAGCTACATTAAAGCTTATGAATTAATCCGTGAATTATTTGCATCAACACATCAGGCGCGCGCAAGAGGTTATAAACCGGGTTACTTTTCATTTAACGTGCCGGGAGGAAGATGTGAAACCTGCCAGGGTGATGGTTTCATTAAAGTTGAAATGCAGTTTCTTGCTGATCTTTATCTTGAATGCGAAGACTGCGAAGGCACCCGTTTTAAAAAAGAAATCCGTGAAATTACTTACCGCGGGAAAAATCTTGTTGATGTTCTTAATATGACTGTAGACGAAGCAGTTGAATATTTTAAGGGTGAGGATAAAATTGTAAAACATTTGCAGATTCTTTCCGAAGTTGGATTGGGTTATATAAAATTGGGTCAGCCTTCGAATACTTTATCAGGCGGAGAAGCACAAAGGATCAAACTTGCATCTCATCTTACAGCACAGAAGGATAGAAAACATACTCTTTTTATTTTTGATGAACCTACCACCGGTTTACATTTTGATGATATATCCAAACTGCTGAATTGTTTTAATCTTTTAATTGAACGAAATAATTCTGTAGTAATAATTGAACATAATCTTGATGTAATAAAATGCGCAGATCATATAATTGATCTTGGACCTGAAGCTGGTGCAAATGGCGGTAAGATTGTTGCTGAAGGCACTCCTGAAGAAATAGTTCAAAATCCAAATTCCTGGACAGGCAAATATTTGCGAAGTTATCTTGATTAAGTTTTCTGGAAAAATGATTTTCTAACTTTTTCTAATCCAATTTAATCAAATAATCATCTCACTTTTTATTTAAATTTGCAGCTATCACAAAAAGAAAGAAATTATGAACTGGATAATTCTCTTCATTGCCGGCTTGTTTGAAGTTGCATGGGCAATCGGTTTAAAATATTCTGATGGATTAACAAAACTATGGTGGAGTGTTTTTACAGTAGTAACTTTAATCATCAGTATGGGTTTGCTTGCATACTCACTTAAGAATCTTCCGGTTGGAAGTGCTTATGCGGTTTGGACAGGCATTGGTGCGGTTGGAACGGCTGTACTTGGTATTATTCTTTTCGGTGAATCTAAAGAATTTTCGAGATTGATATTCATCTTTTTAATTGTTGTTGGGATAATTGGATTACGATTCAATTCATGAAATAATTAATCATTTGATTTTAGAATTATGCCGGATTCATCAATTGCATGGAACAGATCTTCGGCAAGTATGATTGAGGAAGGATTGATTTTAATTCCGGCCTTTTGCAAACCCCTCGCTGCCCAGGTATTGCATGTGTTAAATAGATGATAATTTCCGGCAGCTTTATAGAATATTATATTTCCATCATATCTTTTATTTAAAATTACATTATTGCCTCTGTTATCTTCATAATAAGTATCTGAAATATATTTACAAAGAATATCGAATTCTTTTTTTGAGAGAAAAACCATTGCGGCAATATCCGATATTTCAATGTATCTGTTTATATCAATGTTAAAGCCTTCAACTCTAAGCGTGCTTGCAGTGGGATAAAATAATGCTTTCACAGCAAGCCAAACATCAAAATCCGGGTGCTGATAAAACTCCTCATCTCCCCAGCCAACATCAACAAATTTAAAATTTTTAAATCCACTGATTTCTTTCCATAGAACTGAATCCACATCACTCACTTTGAAAACTATTCCTGTATGCCATCTTTGTTTTACAAAATAAACTGCAAAAGAATCTTCCTGCAGTTGAATTATATTTTCAACAACCGGCGGCGGGTAGATATTCAAAAAGAAAAATACAACCGGTAGAATTAATGAATAATGCAATTTCAATTTTTATTAATATTTTTTTGATTCTAATCAGTTTTAATTAGTAAAATAAATTATTTAATATTGTAAAAAAATCTCCATCGTTTTATGCCTGAAATAATAAGTGCCGGATTACTAATGTACTTTAAAAATAAAGATGAGCTTAAAGTTTTTCTTGTTCATCCCGGCGGACCATTTTTCAAAAAGAAAGATTTGGGTTATTGGGGAATTCCTAAGGGGCTGCCAAATGATTTTGAAGATTTGCTGGATGCAGCTAAGCGGGAATTTTTTGAAGAGACAGGAAAGGAAGCTCATGGAAAATTTATTCCTTTAGGAACTGTGATTCAGAAAGGCGGTAAAAAAATTCATTGCTGGGCTTTCCGTGGTGAGAGTGATGAACAGTTTGATGTGAAGTGCAATACTTTTGAAATAGAATGGCCTCCGGGCTCGGGTAAAAAGCAAAGCTTTCCAGAAATTGATAGAGGTGAGTTTTTCATAATTGATGAAGCAAGAAAAAAAATCAATCCAGCACAGGAAGAATTCATTAACAGACTGCTTGAGCATCTTAATAAATAATTTTTTTATTGGAGTAAAATGAAATCATTAATCCTTGCATTATTTACAATCGTATTGATAGCCTCAATTCAGTTCATTGATTTGAACGGCGCAGAAAATACAAAGGAAGAAAAATATACAATTGTAATTCACGGCGGAGCAGGAACAATTGATAAATCATTGCCTGATTCAATTAAGCAGCAATATATTTCTTCTTTAAAGAAAGCGCTTCAGATTGGAAAAGAAGTTCTTGAACAAGGCGGCACAAGTCTGGATGCCTGTGAACAGGTAATCAGATTTTTAGAAGATGATCCGAAGTTTAATGCAGGCAAAGGTGCTGTTTATACTGCTGATGCAAGGCATGAACTTGATGCATCAATAATGGATGGAAGAGATCTTTCCTGTGGTGCTGTTGCTGCAGTTACAAATGTTAAAAACCCCATTTCACTTGCAAGACTTGTAATGGAAAAAACAAATCATGTTTTTTTAACTGCTGGCGGTGCTGAAAAATTTGCAGAAGAGGTTGGAGCAGAAATTGTAGCCAACAATTATTTTGATACTCCATTACGTTATGAACAACTTCAGAAAGCAATCAAAAATAAAAAAGGAACAGTTGGCTGTGTTGCACTTGATAAACATGGTAATCTTGCTGCTGCAACTTCAACAGGCGGAATGACAAATAAAATGCCGGGAAGGGTTGGTGATTCTCCATTAATCAATGCCGGAACTTACGCCAATAATAAAACATGCGCTGTTTCTGCAACCGGCTGGGGAGAAAAATTTATTAAGAATACTGTTGCATTTAATATTTCAGCTTTGATGGAATATAAAAATTATAGTCTGCAGGAAGCTGCGGATGAAATGATCCATAAAAGACTTGAACCGAATGACGGCGGAATAATAGCTGTTGATAAAGATGGCAATTATGTAATGTCATTTAATACTTCCGGAATGTTCAGAGGCGTTGCAAATTCTGCCGGAATTTTTGAAGTAAAAATTTGGGAATAATCTTTTCATAAAAAGGAATAAAAAATGAGAAAACCTGAACCGAATGAATATTCGTCTTACTTTCAACGTTATGTTTCATTAATTGAAGGTGGGGATATATTTGAGATACTTGAAGCGCAAAGCAAAGAGCTTCAGCAGATGCTGCTTTTAGTTGATGATGAAAAAGGGAAATATTCTTATGCTCCCGGTAAATGGTCAATTAAAGAAATACTTGGCCATCTGATTGATGCGGAAAGAATTTTTTCATTCCGTGCTTTATGCTTTGCAAGAGGAGAAGCTCAGCCGCTGCCGGGATTTGAACAGGATGATTATGTACGTGAAGCAAATTTTAACTCAAGAAGTATTTCATCATTTATGGAAGAATTGTACTTTCTTCGTACGGCAAATCTCATTCTCTTCAAAAGTTTTTCTGAAGCTGAATTAAGCAAGGTTGGTGTAGCAAATGAAAATCCTATTTCAGTAAGAGCAATAATTTATATTATTGCCGGGCATGAAAAACATCATATGAATATTCTGAAGGAGAAATATTTGACATAAAGATTTTGCATTTTGGTAATTAGGTTAAGAGCAGGACGACGGCAGAATGCCTGCTCTTCAATTAAATGTTACAAAAAGATGGATTCAGCGGCTGGGGAACACTTGATGAAGTAGGAATTTTTTAAACAAATCCAATTCCTAAAAAATTGGTTTTGTTTAATCTACGAATATTTTTCCCATTTAAATTACTTTATAAATTTCTTTTAAGATTTTATCTGTTGCGCCAAGATTTTCCTGTACATAATCATAAGAAATTTTACCTAATGATTTTCTCAACTCATCATTGCTGAATAAAGTTCTTAACTGCCTGTATGCTTCCCGTTTATTGCGTATCATTATACCACTTCCTTTTTGAAGCAGATGTTTTGATTCCTGCGAATTATCAATCTTGGGACCGAACAGCACGGGAATACCATAAACAGCGGCTTCAAGCACGTTGTGGATATTTTGTTTAAAGCTTCCGCCGATAAATGCAGCATTAGCATACGTATAAAGCGTGAGCAGAATCCCGATTGAATCAACAATAATTACGCGTTCATCTTTATAATTATTTAAATGAGAAAAACGAATTGTTTTTAAAACTCCGGCAAATTCATTTTCAATATTTTCAAGATGAAGAATTGTTGGTTCATGCGGAGCAATTATAAGCAGCACACTTTCATCATAATTGGCAAGTTTAGCAAAAGCCGGAAGAATAATATTTTCATCAGCTTCCCAGGTGCTGCCGGCAACTAAAATTTTCTTTCCTTTAAATATTTCTTCTTTAATCAGATTCAATCTACGCGCATTTAAACTCCGCTGATAAACGCGGTCAAATCTTGTATCCCCAACTGCCTGAACCTGGCTGCTGCTGCATCCGAATTCTTTAAAGCCTTTTACATCTTCCTCAGACACAGTAAGAATTTTTGTTATATCTCTGAAAAGTGATACATGAAAACTTTTGATCAAAGGATATTTACGCGCGGAATTGTTTTTCATTGTAGCATCAACAATGAATGATGGAACATCAGCTTTCTTCATTTCCCAGATATGATTTGGCCAGATATCGTAACGCATAATTATTGCAAGATCGGGACGAACAATATTTATAAATCTTTCAGCATTTGATTTTGTATCAAATGGCAGATAGGAAACAAGATCAGCATAAGGATACTTTTTAGAATTTTCATAACCGGATGGTGAAAAGAAAGTAACCAGAATATTTATATCCGGATTTTTTTTAAGTTCTTCTACTATTGGCTTTGCCTGTTCAAATTCACCAAGCGATGATGAATGGAACCAAACAAGTCTCTTTGATTTATTTAACGTTGCGGCATTAAGGATTAATTCTTCAAAAACTCTTTTTCTTCCTTTTATACCGGTTTTAACTTTTGGATTAAACATGCTTGCAAGTTGTACGATGAGATACAGAACAGGAATGACGAGAACGTTATAAAAAATAATCCAGACCTTTTTCATCAAGACTTCAGCAGTATTAGTAAGTTATCAAAAGCTGTTTGCGGTGTTAATTCAAGCATACATTTAAAATGCCCGAGCGGGCATCTTTCTCTTCCAATATGTGTACATGGTCTGCAAGATAATAATTTGTTCTCTAAAACAGAATTGGGATTTTTATATGGAGCGAAGCCAAATTCTTTAACGGTTGAACCCAAAAACACCATGACCGGAACCTTAACTGCACAGGCAGTATGCATTAAGCCGGAATCATTGCAAACAACTGCTGCGCAATTCTTCATATCAATTGCAGTTTGATAAAGGTTATCATCATTAGAAAGATCAGCAGCACCGGAAATTTTATCAGTAATTTTTCTGCAGATTTCTCTATCGCTTTTTCCTCCAAAAAGAAAAATCTTATAACCGGCATCTGCCAGTTTATTCCCTAGCTGAATATAATATTCTTCCGGCCACATTTTTGTGAAATGCCTTGAACCCGGTGCAAACCCGATGTTCATATTATTTTTTTCTATTACAGAATTTATATCTTCCGGAAGAAAAAGATCCAACCCTTCATCATCAAGATTAATTTCCGAGACTGCTTCAGCATATCTTTTAGGAATAGAATAAGAATTTTTCAATCTGTTTATTTTAAAATTAACAAGCAGAAATTTATCAAGTGTTCTTTTATTAAAAACGCCGCGCGGAATTTTCAATCCAAACTTAATTTTGGCGGAGCGCAGGTTATTTTGCAAATCAACAATCAAATCGTATTTATTTTGCTTTAAATCAGTTATAAGAGATTCATTTTCAGAATAAATTATCAGGTTATTAATGTATGGATTGTATCTCAATACATCAGCGTACTGCGGTTTTATAAGAAAATCAATTTTTATTTGCGGATAATTTTTCTTTATAGTTCTGATAAGAGGAGTGGTAAGAAGTACATCTCCCAATGAGCTTAACCGTACGATGAGAAGATTATTTATATTGCTTAAATTCAAAGAGAGATTATTTTAATTTTTAATTGTCAAACTTAATTAAATAGTTATTTTACTTCCACAATTATTGCGGAATAACAATTATCAGCCTATTTTTAGGCATTAAAAAAAGGGAAGAACATGAGCACATTACCGCCTCCATCTGTACAACAGTTTCCGGATGAATCATTAGAAAAAAAAGTATATAATATAGTAGAAAGCTTGAGAGATTATATTCCGATTTTAAATGATAGGAACAGGCTTGGTTTTTCACTATATAAGTATATGAAAGGGGAAGGCGATCGGCCGGAAATTCTGGTTAAAACTTCTAAAATTAAAATCGAAGGGATAACTCCTGAAGAGCTCTCAGAAAAAATTAATTCAGGAATTGAAAAAATAAAGTAAGGAATTCACATGTGAATTCCTTACGATAGTACTTCTTCTTTTGCCATAAACTCTTCAACCATTTTTACATCTTCTGCGCTGCCAATAAAAATTGGTGTGCGCTCATGCAGGCTCTCGGGCTGAATTTCAAGAATTCTCTTTTTGCCGTTTGTTGCTCTTCCGCCGGCTGCTTCAACAATAAAAGCCATCGGATTGCATTCATACATTAATCTTAATTTACCATTTGGATTCCTGGAATCGGCGGGATACATAAAAATTCCGCCATACAATAAATTGCGGTGAATATCCGCAACCATTGAACCAATATATCTTGTTGAATATGGCCTGTCTGTTGCAGAATCTTCTTCCTGTAAATATTTGATATATTTTTTTAATCCGGGATGCCAGTATTTATAATTGCCTTCGTTAATGCTGTAGATTTTCCCTTTAGCAGGAGTTTTAATATTCGGATGAGATAATAAAAATTCACCAAACGCCGGATCTAAAGTGAAACCGTGAACGCCATGCCCGGCGGTATATACGAGAATTGTACTTGAGCCGTAAACAATATATCCGGCTGCAACCTGTTGTAAACCCGGCTGAAGACAGTCTTCAAGTGATCCTGGTTTCCCATCAGGTGTGATACGTTTATAAATAGAAAAAATGGTTCCAATGCTTATGTTTGCATCAATATTGGATGAGCCATCAAGCGGATCAAACAGAAGAACATATTTTCCTAATTTAAAATGATTAGGAATGTGGATGATATCTTCTTCCTCCTCCGAAGCCATAACGCAAAGGTGCCCGCCGTGATCCATCGCTCTGAACAGCATATCATGTGCAAAGATATCAAGTTTTTTTACCTGCTCGCCATGAACATTGTTATCTCCCGTAAATCCTAATATATCGGCTAGGCCGGCTTTGTTTACTTCAAGAGAAATTACTTTTGCGGCAAGTGAAAGATCTGAAAGGAGTTTGGAGAGTTCACCGGTTGCTTCAGGATGAAGTTTTTCCTGTTCAATGATGTGTCTTGCGAGTGTCATGAAACGAAGCTTCATGTTTACCTCTGATTATTATTAATTCATTTCATCATTTTATTTTTTTTATGAACCTGTTCTTGCAATCTCCTGATCCTTATATTGAAGCTGATACAGCTTGTAATAAATCCCCCTTTTCGCTAGCAATTCCTGGTGCGTGCCGGATTCTCTTATCTCACCTTTATGCATTACAATAATATTATCAGCACTTTGTATTGTTGAAAGTCTGTGTGCAATAACTATTGCGGTTCTGCCAACAAGTAATTTTTCAATTGCTTTCTGAATAAGAATTTCCGTTTCGGTATCTACGCTGGATGTTGCTTCATCTAAAATCAAAATTCGCGGATCATAAGCAAGCGCGCGTGCAAAAGAAATGAGCTGTTTCTGCCCAACACTTAATGTAGCACCACGTTCTTTAACAGGTTCATCGTATCTGTCTGGTAATTGAGAAATGAATCTTTCCGCGCCAACTATTTTAGCGGCCTCCATCAATTTCTCTTTTGAAATATAATTATTATCCATACTGATATTTGTGCTTATCGTTCCACTGAAAAGAAATACATCCTGAAGTACTGTTGAGATATATTTCCTGAGTTCCCGCTTATCAACCTTGCTTATATCAATTCCATCAACAAGCATTGAACCTTTTTGAATATCATAAAATCTTGTTAAAATATTTATGATACTTGTTTTGCCTGCACCAGTATGACCAACAATTGCAACAGTTTCTCCTGCTTTTATTTTGAATGAAATGTTTTTCAGTATCCAGTCTTCATCATTATATGCGAACCAGACATTTCTGAATTCAATATCACCTTTTATACTTCTTAATTCAGCAGTGCTATTTTCGGGATTTTTCACAAATGTGCGGTCATCAAGCAGTTTAAATATTCTTTCAGATGAAGCCATTGCCGTTTGCATTATATTATACTTTTCTGATAGATCCCTGATTGGTCTGAAGAACATTTCTGTGTATTGGATGAAAGCAAACAAAACACCAATAGTCAGCGTACCTTGAATTATTTCTCCGCCGCCGTACCAGATTATCAATCCGATTGCAACGGAACTTAGCAATTCCACACCGGGATAAAATATTGCGTAATAAAAAATTGATTTTATATTGCTGACACGGTAATCATTATTTATGCGTGCAAATCTGTTCAGTTCATCTTTTTCTTTGTTAAAAATCTGAACCACATTCATTCCGGTAACATGTTCCTGCATGTAAGAATTTAATCTTGCAAGATGAAGCCGCACATCACGGTATGATTCTCTTACTTTTTTTCTGAAAAGAAATGTTCCATAAATAAGAACAGGCAAAACAGAAAGCGTTACAAGTGATAATTTAATATCCATCGCAAACATGAATACAAGTATCCAAACGATTATGAAAATATCACTAAACACCATAACAATGCCGGATGAGAATAATTCTCCGAGAGATTCAACATCATTTGTTGTGCGTGTTACAATTCTGCCTATTGGTGTTTTATCAAAAAATTTAAGAGCAAGTTTTTGTGTATGCGTAAAAAGCTGAACACGCAAATCATAAAGAGTTTTTTGCCCCAAAAGCTGCGTGTAGTATGTAAGAAAATATTGAATAACTGATTGAAGCAGCAGGGAAGCAAACAGCAGAACTGCAATCCATATCAACCCTGAATAATTTGAGTGAATAATGTAATCATCAACTGCAATTTTTGTAAGATATGGACGAAGCGGGCCCAATGCAGCAACAACAATGTTCATTACTATTGCCAGGATAACATACTTTTTGTATGGTTTGATATAACCAAGCAGCCTGCGCATCAGCCGCGCATCGTATGCTTTGCCGAGTACTTCTTCTTCGCTGTGATAATCCTGTGCCATTAATAAACTTTACTAAAAATTAATTTTTCTATGACTCTCTTCATCAATTAACTTTATAAAAATCGTTTCCCGCAAAAAAAGATTTTATATTATCAGCAGTTGTATCCATAATTCTTTCAACTGCTTCAACAGAATCAAATGCCATATGCGGAGTTATAATTACATTTTCTCTGCGCAAAAGAATATTTCTTTTTAAAATTGCTTCAAGATGTTCAACCGAAACATTTTTTGTAAGCATTTGGTTTTCTTCTTTCAGAAGTTCTTCACCTTCAAAAACATCAAGTCCTGCACCACCGAATATTCCATTTTCAATTGCATAGTATAGTGCTTCAGGATCGATTATTCCGCTGCGTGCTGTATTTATAAACAAAGTGCCCTTTTTAACAAGATGGATATTGTTCATATTAATAAGATGATGAGTATGTTTATTATAAGGGCAGTGCAATGTTATTATTCTTGATGAATTTAAAAGCTCTTCCAGGCTTACATATTTAAAATCCATCATGGCTGCAAGTACATGGTTCGGACGTGCATCGTAAGCTATAACCTTCATTCCAAAACCTTTTGCCATTTTTATTACATGCGCTCCAATACTTCCCGCGCCAATTACTCCAAGAGCTTTATCGCGGAGATCAAATCCGCGCAATCCTTCCAATGAAAAATCATTTCTTATCGTTCTTACATACGCTTTGTGAAGATTCCTTGACAGTGCTAATATCAGTGCGAATGTATGTTCGGCAACAGTATTTTCTCCGTAATATGGAACGTTGCACACAGCAATTTTTTTCTTTGCTGCAGTTTGAATATCAATATGATTAAAGCCTGTACTTCGTGTGGCAATGAGTTTAAGTCTTTTTGCTTTATTAATTACTTTCTCATTAATCTGGGAATAAATGAAAGGGGAAATTACATCAACGTTTTTTACTGTATCAGAATTTATTTCAGTTAATGGATCCTGAAAAAATTCGAGGGAAAAATTCTTAGCAAATTTTTTTTTTAGATAAGATTTTTCCTTGCCTGTAACTTCAAAAAATACAATTGAAATTTTACTCATGGTTAATTTAGTTCCTCAAGTTCTTTTTCAAGAAGCTGCTTGTAATGGAGATCGGCATAAATTCCGTTAAGTTCAACAAGTTCATCGTGAGTGCCTTCTTCCGCAATAATTCCGTTATTGATTATGATAATCTTATCAGCATCTTTAACTGTTGAGATTCTGTGGCTGATAATAATACTTGTACGGCTGCGCATAAATTCTTTTAAGCTTTTAAGAATTTCTTCTTCAGTATGAGTATCAACAGCAGAAAATGAATCATCAAGTATTAATATTTTAGGATCTATTGCAAGTGCGCGGGAAAGACTTGCGCGCTGTTTTTGTCCGCCGGATAAAGTAATTCCTCTTTCACCAACAATTGTATCAAATCCTTTTGGAAAAGATTCAACATCCTTAGTAAAGTGCGCAATGGCAGCAGCTCTTTCTACAACATCTCTCTTAATCTCTTTTAAACCGTAAGAAATATTATTTAAAAGTGTATCAGAAAATAAAAACGATTCCTGCTGAACAATACCGATATTTTTCCGCAACACTTCAATTGGAATTGTGCGTACATCCTGCCCATCAATTAACAGTGATCCGTCTGTAACATCATACAACCGGGGAATTAGATTTATTAGTGTTGTTTTGCCTGCGCCTGTAAATCCCATAATTGCAGTAGTTGAGCCGGATGGAATGCTGAGATTTATATCTTTTAAAATATACGGCAGATTTTCAGAATATCTGAATGAAACATTCTTAAATTCAATTTCTCCCCGGATTGATTTAATTGAGTAGTTTGTTTTTGGGGAATCATTAATTTCATATGGTTCAGCGTAAATTTTATTTAGCCGTTTCATGCTTGCTTCAGCCTGCTGAACAATATTTATTACCCAGCCGAAAGCAATAACCGGCCAGATAAGTATTCCGAGATAAAATATGAATGCTACAATTTCACCAAGATCCATTGTTCCGTTAATAATCTTGATGCCGCCGATCCAAATTACAATTATGGTTGATAATCCGGTTACAAGAAACAGAACAGGTTGTATCCAGGCCTGGATGCGCACCATGTTCATATTCTTTTTAAGATAATCTTTACTTAAATCTTTGAACTTATTTATTTCATTATCTTCACGCACATAAGATTTAATTACACGTATGCCGGAGAAATTTTCCTGCGCTTTTGTTGTAAGTTCAGAAAATTTTTCCTGGATCAGCGTGAACTTTTCATGAATTATTTTGCCGAGTTTATATATCAGAACTGAAAGGAGCGGAAGCGGCAGAAGAGAATATAATGTAAGGCTCCAATCAATCGAGATCATAATTGAAATTACAATTATCAGCCTGATTCCTGTATCTATTGAATACATAACAGCAGGGCCGAGAAACATTCTTACAGCATTAATATCATTTGTTGCATGCGCCATTATGTTTCCGGTTGAGTTATTCTGAAAATATCTCAAAGGAAGTTTTTGAATATGATTCCAGAAATCATAGCGCATATCGTATTCAATTTCACGGGATACAACAATGATTGTTTGCCGGATGAAAAATCTGAATATACCTGAGACAAGCGAGAAAACAACTATTAAGGCAGCATAATACAGAAGTGTTTCTGTTGATGTGTGTACCTGAAGTTCATTTATTGCATCTTTTGTAAGAAGGGGAATATAAACCGCAGCTGCATTTGAAAGGAGAATGAATAATAATCCCCACAAAAGTTTGGATTTATATTTTACAAAATATTTTTTAAGTGAGTAAAGATTCCGCATAAACAAAAAAACTCAGATAAATTGCGGCTGAGTTTAGTTAATAAAAATGAGAAAATTAACCGAGTAAAAAATTGAGGAGGAACAAACTCCTCCTTCTGCAATTATTCTATTACTTTAAAGCCGGTATATTTTTGAAGCACTTCCGGAACAATAATTTTTCCTTCCGGTGTCTGATAATTTTCCAATATAGAAACCATCAATCTGCTTGTTGCAAGTCCTGATCCGTTTAAAGTATGAACAAACTCAGGTTTTTTGGTTTGTTCATTTCTGTACCTGATATTTGCACGCCTTGCCTGGAAATTTTCAAAGTTGCTGCATGAAGAAGCTTCAAGCCAGCGGTTTTCGGCAGGAGACCATGTTTCAATATCATAACACTTTGCCGCAGAAAAGCTCAAATCACCTGTGCACAGCAGTAAAATTCTGTAAGGAATTTTTAATGCTTTAAGAATATCTTCAGCATCATTAACAAGCGCTTCAAGTTCATCATATGAAGTTTCAGGTTTTACAAATTTAACCATCTCAACTTTATTAAACTGATGAACGCGCAAAAATCCTTTTGATTCTTTGCCGTAAGAACCGGCCTCACGCCTGAAGCATGCTGAGTATCCAACAAATTTAACAGGAAGACTGCTTTCATTCAGAATTTCATTCCTGTAATAATTTGTAATTGGTACTTCTGCAGTTGGAACAGGGAAGAGACCGTCTTTATCAATACTGTACATATCTTCTTCCATCTTTGGAAGCTGTCCTGTTCCTTTCATTGAATCTCTGTTGACAAGAAAAGGAGGAAAAATTTCCTGATATCCATGATGCTGAAGATGATAATCAAGCATGAAATTAATTAATGATCTTTCAAGTGTAGCTCCTTTTCCAACATAAACCGGAAAACCGGAGCCAGAGATTTTTGCGCCTCTTTCAAAATCAAGAATGTTCAGCTTCTTTCCAAGTTCAATATGATCAAACAGTTTACCGTTTTCATATTTAAATGAAAAACCATCCGGCACCCATTGCCTAACCTCAACATTATCTTCTGCACTTTTGCCAACAGGAACAGATGAGTGAGGTATATTGGGAATGTACATCAGGATTTCATCAAGTTCATCTTCAACAGTTTTTAATTGTGAATCGAGATGAGTTATTTCATCGGACACTCTTTTCATTTCAGCAAGAACAGAGGTTACATCCTGACCTGCTTTTTTCATCTGTGGAATTTGAGAAGAAACCACGTTCCGTTTTGATTTCAATTCATCTGTCTGAACGATAAGTTCTCTTCTTTGTTCATCAAGTTTCAGAATTTCATCTACCCTGCTTTTTTCATTCTTGTTTTCAATCCCCTTTTTAACTGTTTCGGGATTTTCACGAATAAATTTCAAATCTAACATTAACTTATTTTCTCCGTTAATTATCCGTTGAATTCACGGATAAAATTTTCATTAATTTTATTTTACAACGATGTTATAAATTTTATTCTTAACAAATATTTCTTTTACGATCGTTTTACCTTCAATGTGTTTTGTAACCTTATCACTTTTAAGCAGGAGAGATTTTACAAATTCCTGATCACTATTTGCTGCAGCCTGAATTGTATCTCTCAATTTTCCATTTACCTGGATTGCAATATTTACAGTCTCTTTTATGAGCGCTTTTTCATCAACTGTGTACCATACAGGATTTTCAAATAATGTTTCGGTATTTCCTGCAAGCTGCCAGCATTCTTCTCCAAGATGAGGAGCAACAGGAGCGAGCATAACAGCAAATCTATTTAAAACAAATTTCTGAATTTCAGGTGAACATTTTTCAATATTTTTATTCACTTCATTCAGCAGTTCCATCAACGCTGCAATTGCGGTGTTAAATCTGAAGTTATTAATCTCTTCTTCATATTTGTTAAGAGATTCATTTACTTTTTTATAGAGAGACTTTTCCTCAGCAGATAATTTATCTATATCATATTTATCGGCGGGATTTTCATTTTTAACAGTTTCAGATAATCTGCTGAATAAATCATATGTGCGCTGAACAAATCTATCTGTTCCTGCAATGCCTTTATCGCTCCAATCTCCTCCTTGTTCATACGGTCCCATGAACATCAGGTACAAACGGAAAACATCAGATCCATACTCCTTTGTGAACTCATCAGGATTTACAACATTGCCTTTTGATTTAGACATTTTTGCACCCTGGTTTGTAA
This sequence comes from Ignavibacteriales bacterium, assembly GCA_044507695.1. Classification (GTDB taxonomy): domain Bacteria; phylum Bacteroidota; class Ignavibacteria; order Ignavibacteriales; family Ignavibacteriaceae; genus JBIQJD01. Next base: position 175,001 of record JBIQJD010000006.1, read on the forward strand.
TTGTTCCCTGGTGAATCAGATTTTGAAACGGTTCATCAGAAGATGCATAACCAATATCTCTTAAAAACTTATGAATAAATCTTGCATAAAGTAAGTGCATAGTTGCATGTTCAGCACCGCCAACATACATATCAACCGGAATCCATTTCTCTGCAAGTGTTTTATCAAACGGCTGATTATCAATATGCGGATTAAGATAGCGGAAATAATACCATGATGAATCAACAAACGTATCCATCGTATCGGGATCGCGCTTAGCATCACTTCCGCATTTGGGACAATTAACATTTATAAAATCTTTATTCGTTGTTAAAGGTGATTCCCCCGCCGGTTTAAATTCAACTTCATAGGGAAGCTTAACGGGAAGAGCTTTTTCTTCAACCGGAACTTCACCGCACTGCGGGCAGTGAATAATCGGAATTGGGGTTCCCCAATATCTCTGCCGGGAAATCAGCCAATCTCTTAACCGGTAGTTAACCTTTTTCTTTCCTATTCCTTTTTCTTCCAGCCATTCAATAATTTTTTTCTTTGCATCTTCAACATATAATCCGTTAAGGAAATCACTGTTTATTGCAGGCCCATCTTCAGTATATGCTTTGCCGTTAAAATCTGCCGGCGGCTGAACTGTTCTTACAATTGGCAGATTAAATTTTTCCGCAAATTCCCAATCGCGTTCATCCTGCCCGGGAACAGCCATTATTGCGCCTGTGCCGTATGTTGTTAAAACATAATCTGCAATCCATACCGGAATTTTTTTACCGTTAACAGGATTTATTGCAAAGGCTCCGGTGTTAACGCCTGTTTTTTCTTTAATAGTAGATGTTCTGTCAATTTCAGTCATTGATTTTATAGAATCACGGTAATCACTAATCGCTGATTTAAATTCATCTGTAGTTATTTCATCTACCAGAGAATGTTCCGGAGCCAGAACCATATACGTTGCGCCGAATAAAGTATCAGGCCTTGTGGTGAAAACTTTTATCTCCCTATTACTACCATCAATCTTAAAAGAAATTTCTGCGCCTGTGCTTTTGCCGATCCAGTTTCTCTGCATCAGCTTTGTTTTTTCCGGCCAGTTGATTGTATCCAAACCGCTTAATAATTCTTCTGCGTAATCTGTAATTTTAAAAAACCATTGGGTAAGATTTTTCTGAATTACAACCGCACCGCACCTTTCACAAGTTCCGTCTGCCTGAACCTGTTCATTTGCTAAAACCGTTTGATCATTCGGACACCAGTTAACAGGTGCGTTTTTTCTGTACGCTAATCCTTTTTTATAAAGTTCTAAAAACAGCCACTGATTCCATTTATAATATTCAGGTACGCATGTCATCAATTCTGCATTCCAATCATACATACAGCCGATGCGTTTAAGCTGTGTACGAATGTCATCAATGTTTTTCATCGTACTGTCTTGCGGATGTATACCGGTTTTTATTGCATAATTTTCAGCCGGAAGCCCAAAAGCATCATAGCCCATCGGCTCAAAAACATTATAACCTTTAAGTTTTTTAAATCTTGCCCAGGTGTCTGTTGGTCCGTAATTATACCAATGCCCGCAGTGTAGTTTCGCACCAGACGGATATATGAACATCACAAGGCAGTATAATTTATTTTCAGTTGAGTTGAAATCAGTTTTGTAAACCTTATTTTCTTCCCAGTATTTTTGCCATTTGGATTCTATTTCATTAGCCGGATATCTCATATCTCAATTCAATAGTTGTAAAAAGAAATTAAAAGTGAGCGCAAATTTACCCAAATCGGCAGGCAATTCAAATTTTAACGTGAAAGTAAAAGACGGGTAATTTTAAAAGGTAATTTTATGCAGAAGAATTATCAATAAGTATAATTTCATTGTAGATGAACAAATTTTGAAAAGTTTTTTTAATACAATTTTTATTGTTAAAAACATTTGCGGCTGAATTATTTATATATTTGCAAACCAAAATCAATCACGGAGTTTTATTAAATGGCATCTCAGTTTATTTACAGAAATGATGAACTTTATTGTGAACAAGTTAAAATTGAAGATATAATAAACAAGGTTGGTTCGCCTGTTTATATTTACAGTAAGAAAGCCGTGCTTGATGCCTATCGTAATTTTGAAGCTGCGTTTGCCGGGATTGATCATCTCGTTTGTTATTCAATGAAAGCTAATTCAAATTTAACAATTGCTAAAATGCTTGTTAATGAAGGATGCGGATTGGATTGTTACTCCGGCGGTGAATTTTATAAAGCATTAAAAACCGAAATCGATCCGAAGAAAATTGTTTTTGCCGGAGTTGGAAAAACTGAAGAAGAAATCCGTATGGTTCTGGAACATGATGTGCTTATGCTTAAAGCTGAATCCCGCAGCGAGATGAAAAAGATTAATGAAATTGCAGGTCAGTTAGGTAAAAAAGCAAATATTGGTATCAGAATAAATCCGGATGTTGATCCTAAAACTCATCCTTATATTTCAACAGGTTTATCAGAAAATAAATTCGGTATTGATTCTTCACTCGCCTTTGATGCTTTCAACCTCGCTCAATCTTTACCAAATTTAAATATAGTAGGACTTGATACTCACATCGGTTCTCAGATTACGGATATTGAGCCGTTCATTGAAACTGCTGTGAGACTTGCGGTAATGACTCTTGAATTAAAGCAGGCGGGATTCAACATTGAACATCTTGATATTGGCGGTGGATTGGGAATAACATACAAGGATGAAAAAATTTCCACACCAAAAGAGTTTGCAGATGCATTAATTTCTAAATTGAAAATTACCAACTGCAAAATTATTCTTGAACCGGGAAGATATTTTGTGGGAAATGCCGGAATTATGGTTACAAAAGTTTTGTATACAAAAAAACACAAGCAGAAAAATTTTCTTATTGTAGATGCCGGAATGAATGATCTTATACGCCCCAGCCTGTATGATGCTTATCATAAAATCCAATGTGTAAAATTAAAGAAAGAACCATCGATCATTGCTGACATTGTTGGGCCTGTTTGTGAATCAAGTGATTTCTTTGCGCGGAACAGGGAAATATGTAACTGCAAACAAGGTGATTTGCTGGCTGTTATGTCTGCGGGTGCTTACACTTCTGTTATGGCATCAAATTATAATTCAAGATTAAGACTTCCCGAAATAATAGTAGACAAAGATAAATTTTATGTTGCGCGTGAAAGAGAAAGCTTTGAAGATCTGATAAGAAATGAAAGAATAGTTGATGAAATTATCTGACCTGACTTTTTCTATTATAATTAATCTAATAGGATTTTAGTAAGTATATTATTTTGAAGTGAAACTTTTTTAAGTTTCTGATTATACCGGATCTTAGCACATCATTATCGCGAATCCCGCCGATGCACTAACTTATATAGAATATCAATTTTGTTTTCTGAAAAAACTGTTATAAGTTTCGAATGTATATTGTATACATTATACAGTATCTGAAAGGGGAATAATGATTCAGCAGCATGAAAAAAACTTACTTGCCTTAGACCCGGGGGAATTAAAACCACTCAGAGAAAGAATTGCACAATCCATTCGTGATGCGATAATTACAGGAAAATTAAAACCGGCAGAAAGACTTCTTGAACCAGAAGTGGCAGGTAATCTTGGAATCAGCCGGACCCCTCTGCGTGAAGCTTTTCTGCAGCTTGAGAAAGAAGGATTCTTAAAAGTTTTACCGCGTAAAGGAGCAGTTGTTACCGAGCTGTCTCTTAAAGATGCCGAAGAAACATATCTTATAAAATCTACACTTGAAGTTCTGGCTGGTAAACTTGTCGCTAAAAATATATCTGCTTCAGTATTAACCCAACTGAAATATTTAAACAATAAAATGCGCAGAATTGCTGGGTCAGAAAAAAAAGATTATAAGCAGTTTTTAGAATTGAATGCACAATTTCATAAACTGGTTTATCAGGCATCAGGCAGTGAAAAATTGTGCAGAATTATTGAACTATTCAGAAATCAGACATTAAGATATAATTATATTTATTTATCCATCCTTTCACACTTCAAATCATCAGTTGATGAACATGATAAACTGATTAAGCAGCTTGAATTAAAAAACAGTGCCGGTGTTGAAAGAGTAATCAAGCAGCATTCCGGTGCTGCCTGCAAATCTTTATATGAATATTTAAAATGAGATTAACAGGTTAATCCAAAAAAATTTATGGGGAATAAATGGGAAAAATTAAAGTTGCAGTTGTTGGTTACGGCAATGTAGGTTCCTGCGCAGTTGAAGCAGTTTTGCAGGAACCTGATATGGAACTGACCGGTGTTGTAGAATTAGCTGATCTTGGAAAACGTAAATCCACTAATGGAAAATGCTCCAGACTGCCGGATGTAAAGTTTGCCAAAGATATTTCAGAAATTAAAGATGTTGACGTTGCCATAGTTAGCTGCCCTTCACGTTCGGTTAAGGCAACCGTTTCGCGGATACTTCAAATGGGGATAAATACAGTTGACAGCTTTGATGTTCACCCGGAAATTCCTTCGATGCGCAGAGAGCTTAATGCAGTAGCAAAAGCTTTCAACGTGGTTTCAATTATCTCCGCAGGCTGGGATCCGGGAATTGATTCGGTTATCAGGGGCTGGTTTACTGTTATGGCTCCGAAAGGAATAACCCACACCAATTATGGTCCGGGAATGTCTATGGGACATACTTGCGCGGTAAAATCTATCAATGGTGTGAAAGACGCCCTTTCAATTACTGTTCCCGCAGGAATGGGCATTCACCGCCGCATGGTTTATGTGGAGCTTGAACCAGGCGCAGATTTTCATCAGATAGAGCAGGCAATCAAGCATGATCCATATTTTATAGAAGACCGAACCTACGTCTATGAAGTTGCGGATGTTAATAATCTGATTGATGTTGGTCATGGGGTTTTAATGGAACGCAGGGGAGTATCGGGAATTTCTCACAACCAGCAGATGAGATTTGAAATGAGAATTAATAACCCTGCCGTTACTTCACAGGTAATGGTTTCCGCTGCCAGGGCTGCTATACATCAAAAACCCGGCTGCTATACAATGATCGAAATTCCGGTTATAGATTTCCTATCTGGTGAAGTTGAAGATTTTGTAACAAAATTAGTTTAAACATCATGAGCGATCCTTACGAAAAAAAACTGGTGAACTTAAATTTTTACCACAGCAAATCTGAAATAAAAGCAAAAATAATTGTTGTGCTTGATGGTAAACTTGAAAACCGCGGACTTAATCTCATCCATCCAATCTCAAGGGTTTTTCCTGAAAAATCAATAATAGAATTAATTGCTACAGATGATAAAGAAGCTGCGCCGGGCAAAGTGGTAGATAATATTGCTTACGTTGGTTTTGCAGAACTGCAGAACGGCGGTGTTCTGCTTTCCAAGGATGAAATTTATTGGAACGGAAAATATCTGGGCAGTATTATCGGTTTTGATGATACTCATATGCCGAATCATCAGAATACAATTATAAATGTTAAAAAAAGAGTAAGCGGAAAAAAACTGGGCATGAAGATAGGTGATGAAATAATTATAAAAGGATTTATTAAAAAATAAAATAATTCAGAACAAATCTTAAAAAGGAAAAAATAATGGCTGCACCAAAATTCAAATTTCAGATGTACAAAAAATTACAGCAAAATATACCACAGATTTATGCTGAGGCAAAAAAAGCTGCGGAAACATTAAACATCCCTGCTGAACTTAAAGGTGCTTTCGGATTAACAGGAGCAATATCCGGATGTCCTTCCCCACTCAGGGAGGATATTGAAAAAGCTATGGCGGAGGAAAGCAAAAAAGTTGTACCGCTTGCAGTTTATGTTGAGCAGATACGGGAGGTTATAAAAGATTTTTATGGTGATGAATATGATGCCGCGCCTGTTAATACATGTGAAGCAGGTTTATGGGTTGCTTATCAATCACTTGTAACTCCGCCGATGCAGGGAACAGGCGATAATTACCGTGTTCGTTATATCGCACCGCTTGAAAGACATTCTCATCATCATGCCGCTTACGGAAGACCTTTCCCGCCAAAGTACAAAGATTATCTTGCTGACAGAGGAAGTACCGCGGGAGAATTAGGTTTTTACGGCAAACGCCAGAATAATCTTGATACCGTTCTTGTACCATTATCCGGAGCAGATTATTCTGTTCATGGAATAAAATATCACCCCGTTCCCTTATTGAAAAATGTGAATGCAAAATCATCATTAAAAGCAATTCAAAATGCCGCTGAAATACATAAGGAATTTTTGGGTGCATTCGCTTCGCTTGGTTATGATACTGCAGGTTATGGCTATGGCGATAAAGATAAAAACGGAACTCCCGAATTATCAAAGGGAATTGCTTCAATTGCACAGAAGTATAATGTGCCTTATATAATTGATAATGCGTGGGGAATTCCATTCATCGGAACAAATATAAAAGATGTTGGCGCCGATATAATGGTTTACAGTATGGATAAAGCAACAGGTTCCGCTACATGCGGTTTGATTATCGGTAAAGAAGATGTCATGGTTAATATCCGCAGAGCGCTTGGCATGCATGGCAACCGTTATGGCACAACTAATTCATACGGCAAAGCAGCACTTGTTATGCAGGATCCGGGAAAAGAAGGATTGACCGGACAGCTTGCGGCGCTGAAAGTTATAAGGAATAATCCGGAAGTACTCACAAAACCGGTTGATGAACTCTATCAGATTGTTGTTGATGAGTTTTCCAAAATTGATCCGGCAATTAAAGAATATTTTATAATCAGCAAGAGCAGAAACAGCGGCGCAGTTGAAATAAATTATGAAGACAGCTGGAAAGGTGGGAAAATGGGAATTCCAATTTTCTCAATTGAGGATATGTACTCCGGATCAAATCTCTTTCAGGACGGCCTGAGCCAGATGGGTATAATTCCAACAATCTCATATGATGCAAATATTTTTATCTCTCCCGGTTTAGGTACAACAGATTCTCACGGACAATTGATTCACGAAAGAGCCAGAATGGCTGTTCGCGGGCTTGTATTGCTTATTGAAATTGTATGTAAACATGCCGGTATTTTTGATTAACATTTTAATGTTGATTCCGGATTTCCCGGAGTCCCGGATTTTTTTTGGGAGTTATTATGGATAATGCCATTAGTCATGTATTAGACACAATAGACATTGAAACATATATCATCTGCAAAGATGCCGATGAGGGTAAGAATCTTGCCATGCAGCTTGGGCATGAAATGAATCTCGGTAATGTTGATGTTATGTACAGTGAATTTGATGGTTACGGTGTACGAGTGCGGATACGAAAATATGTATACAAACCTGGTGATAAATATTTATGGATGGAAAAATGATGGCAAAGAAAATATTATGCGTTCCGCTGGATCCGGTTCATGATGTTGGCATAAAAATTATACGTGCCGAACTTGATAAAAATGGATTCATCACGGAACTCCTTTCGCCTGATCTGTCCGTGCATGAAATTATTAAAAAAGCTGCTTCACGACAGTACGATTTTATTCTGGTAAGCAGAACACTCGGTTACGGAGTAGCTGAACTTCTTGCATCGTTTATTGATCAGCTTGATGCTGCAGGCATTAGAGAAAAATCAAAAGTTGTAATTGGCGGAAAAGCAATTACTCCGCAGCTTGCTGCTGAATTGGGCTTTGATAAAGGGTTTGATGAACATTCAACTATTGAAGAACTGATTGCTTATCTGAACGGATCAGAAATTAATTTTAAATCATCCGGAATTAACCGCTGCAAAAAAGATATTTCTGCAGATCATGCCTATAAATTTTTTGATAAGGAAGTTGAAAAACTGCTCAATCAAATTGCAGATAAACTTTTGTTGTTTGTAAAAGATAAAACTACACCCGGAGTTGAGCGTGCAAAAATCAGAAGAGAGATTATTCATTCAGGCAGCACCGATTCCAGAAAAAAACTGGTTAAAAAATATATTGAATTATGTGATGCTGTAATTGTAAAAAGCTATTCAGATAATCAATTTCCGCTTGCGGTAAGAAGAATAAGTGAAAGCGAAATTACTTCTTTGAAAAAATTTTTATCAGAGAAGAATCCCATTCATTCACGAAAAATTCAGCATAATGAACATCAGCCTCTCGTATTTAAATTTTTAGGAAGCGGCTGCCCGATGATGGATATTGTTCATGGTAAGATATGTGAACGAAGCGGAATAAATGGTTTTCTGATAATCAATCCTTCATGGGAAGCACGTTATGAAGGTTTGCTCGATGGATTATTAACTCATCAGAATGACGGTACGATCACTTCTTTCGGGAATATAAAACTTATACGTGATAGTCTGGATAAATCAACATTGCTTACAGTGCGTGCACACAGAGGCTTAAACACGCCGGAAACAATTGTACTTGCCGGTGAAGCCGGCGCTGATCTTACAAAAATAAACTTAGTATATGGAGCGCTTGGAGCAGGCACTGATCCTCTGCGCCTTGCAGTTGACGGCATTGAAGCGATTAAGCTTGCAGCTGAGTACAAAATGCCTTTTGATATTCCGGGTAATGATGAACTGAGCGGTGTGCCCGCGTGGAAAACACTTGCAGGATTATTGATTAATGTGATGATCGGACTTAAACTGAACGCCAAACCGGTTCTGAAACCATTATTCTGTTATGGTCCGCATATTGTCATCAATAAATTGATGAGTGAAAATTATATCGATTACAACGCAGCAAAAATAGCTGCTCTGAAAAATATTGTTGATGCTCCAATCTGGCCGGGCGAACCAATTGCATTTATGACGCAGACCGAAGACCGTGTGCAATCTGCTAACTCAACTTCGTATCATGCGGCACTTGCTGCGGGAATTGGAGTAGATGCAATTACAATTGCCTCTACTGATGAAGCATACTCACGCGGGCCTATTTCTGTTTCTTCAAGATTGGATTCTATTCATGCTGCCGCAGATGGATTTAATTTTATGGGGAATTCAAAATTTTCTACTACATCAAATTTTGAATTATATACGGAAGTGATTCAACAAAAAATTAAAGATGTTTTAAGAACTGCCGCTTCAAAAGATAATCTGCCGGAAGCAATTTATGACGGTGTGCTCGGCAGTAAAGCAGACGGTGCTTATCCGGGTAAATTTGGATTGAATACGGTTGCTAAGAAATGAGCTGTAAAATTACAGGGATAGTAGGCACCGCTAAAAATACAGGTAAAACCACAACACTTACCTATTTGGTTGAATTAGCCGCGCAAAAAAAAATTAAAACGGCAATAACGGGTATTGGTTATGACGGCGAAGAAATTGATAATATTACATCTCTGCCCAAACCCCGGCTTAAGCTTCTGCCGGGAACAATAACCGCTACTTCGGAAGCGTGTTTGGCACGGATGAATAATTGTTATGAACTTTTGGAAAGAACGGAATTTGAAACTGCTTTGGGACAGATTGTTATTGTCAGAATGACAAAACCAAATTTGATTGTTATCGCAGGTCCGAACAGCCGAAGTGCTCTTGCAGGAGTCCTGAATAGAATCAGAAATTATAATCCGGGATGGATATTTATTGATGGTTCCTTAAATAGAATCTCTCCTATATATCTCGCGGATGAAATCATCTTTACAACAGGAGGCGCCAGAAGTACTGATATCAATTCTCTGGTAACAGAAATGAAAATAATTGAAAAGGTATTTTCATATCCCCAAAATAATCTGGAAGGTGCAGGTTATTCTTATGCTGATATTACTTCTGTTGAAAGTGATTTCATCCCGGATTTTACATCTGAGAAAATCATTATTAAACATCCAGTGCAGTTAAAACATCTTAAAAAAATTCTTGAAAAGAATAACGAGGTAATATATCATTCACCAATTTATCTTTTACTATCCGGTGATCTTAACGGGCTTTATGATTTCCTTTCTTCCGGAAATCTAAAGTTATCATACCTGTACAAGCCTGAATTGAAAGCCGTTACTGTAAATCCTTTCTATCCCGATTACAACGGATTATCATACTCCGAGAGTTTTATAAATGCCGATCAGCTTTTACGGCAGATGAAAGAGAATCTATCTACTCCTGTTTATAATATTAAAACAGATCATCCGCAATTTTAAAATATTCTTTTTATATTCTGAATATATTTTTCAACAAAAAATTCAATCAAATTGCAAAGAAGAAATTTTTTAAAAACAGTTTCAGCCGCAGCAATTGCAGGCTCAGTTCCTTTCTCATCATCATTATCTTTTCCTGCCGATCAGACATCCATCATTAAACCGCAAAGAATAAAACCGGGAGATACACTTGGTTTAATTGCACCCGGCAGTTTTATCCGTGAAGATGAACTGCAGGATTCAATTAAAAATCTGGAAGGATTAGGATTTAAAGTTTACTATACAAAAAACATTTTAGCACGTGATGGTTATCTTGGCGGAACAGATGAACAGCGCGCAGAAGATATTCATGAAATGTTTTCCAACAATGAAGTTAAAGGAATAATTTGCGCACGCGGCGGCTATGGCTGTGGAAGAATTCTTCCTTTGCTTGATTATGAACTGATTAGAAATAATCCAAAAGCAATTGTTGGTTACAGTGATATTACTTCACTGCTGTACGGAATTTTTGCAAAAACCGGACTTGTTGGATTTCACGGCCCGGTGGGAATTTCAACATTTAATGAATTTAGTATAAGATACTTTGTTGATGTGCTTGTCAATCCGCATGAAAATCTTACACTTTACAACGCGCGGGAAGAAAAAGAAGAAGATGGATACAAAGTAAAAGCAATTTACGGAGGTACTGCAAAGGGAAAGTTGATCGGGGGTAATTTATCTCTTATAGTTTCAATGATCGGAACACCTTATGATATTGATACAAATGGTAAAATAATTTTTATTGAAGAAGTTGGTGAAGAGCCGTACCGGATTGATAGAATGCTCACGCAAATGATACAAGCAGGAAAATTCAACGGCGCTGCCGGAATTGCTCTCGGCGTTTTCAGCAAGTGTGAAGCAAGGGGAAGCGATTCAGGTATTTTAAATTCGTTTACATTATCTGAGGTTTTATTTGATCGTCTTGCCGGACTTAAAATTCCTGTTTTGTACGGAATGTCATTCGGGCATATAACAAATAAATTTACTCTTCCGTTTGGAATAGATGCAGAACTGAACACGCTAAATCAAACTCTTACCCTGCTTGAGCCGGCTGTATATTAATTCTTTTCATTTGTAGTTTGATTATATTGGAACATGAAAAAAGGAATTATGATGAATCTTATAAAAGTAATAATAGGTGTTGTATTTATACTATCGTTCAGCGGATGCCTGCTGTTCCATAAAATTTCTTACGATGTTCAGATTGAAGAAAATGGCAGGGGAACCGCCACAGTAGTTTTTTCAGATATCCGTTCTGATGCTCGTTCCGATAATGAATTTGAGGAAGATAAGAGAAATCTTTTTGAATACATTTATAAAAGCGATGATTTTATTACTGAAATTAAAAAAGAAGGCAAGAATGTTGTTGAACGTGAATTGTTTGTTGTTGAAGATACACTGAAAGGTAAAGCTGTTTTTAAGTTCAGCAATATTAATGCTGTTGAAGGAATTGTAAGTGAAGACGGATTTTTCTATCTCACACTTCCTGTTGAAGATAGCGTTATAAGCACTAACGGAGAGATTATTCAATCGAAAGGTTATAAAAGAATTCTTTGGGACGGCAAATTAAAAAATCTGTATTTTGAAATTTACAGTACTGATTTTGCCGAAGGAAAAAACAGGAAGCTGAATGAGTTTTTGAAAGAATAATCTTCAGTTTGAATAAAAAAATTTTCAGTTTATAATTGCTTCAGAACATTTTATCAGTCTGTTTCCTTTTTTTAGATTTCCCTTTATTTAAAACTCTTTACTAAAAATTTCTATGTACGCAGAAATTGTTTTTCCTCTGCCTTTTCGGAATTCATTCACCTACCTTATTCCGGAAGAATTTGAACAGCTTGCAGCAGTTGGTGTGCGTGCAGTTGCCCCTTTTGGCAAAAGAGTTCTTACCGGATTTATAATTAAAATTTCTGAAACAACGGAACTCGATGATGAAATCAAATCAATCCTTGATATACTTGATGATGAACCTGTATTTAATGAGAAATCCTTAAAATTTTACAAATGGCTTTCTGATTATTATTTATCATCACTTGGTGAAGCGCTGAAATTAGCTGTGCCGTACGGTTCTGATATTGAATCAAAAAAGAAAATCTGTATTGATCCTGAATTTGCAGCAAAACTTCTTAAGAAAGAAAAAAATAAAAATTCTGTCAGAGGATTAATCTTACAGGTAATTTCTGAACGGGAAGAGATTTCATTTTCACATCTTCAAAAACTTGTTAAGAAAAAAAATATCCATTCATATCTTAAAACATTAGAGAAACAGGGCGCTGTTACAATTCTTCATGAAATTGAAAATGCAAAAGTAAAAGCAAAAAAAGTAAAACATGTTAGGATTAAAAAATCCCTCGCGGAGATTTATTCTTTAATCCCGGAAATTGAGGGAAGATCTCCAAAGCAGGTGAAAATTATTCTGGAGTTGATTTCATCAAAAAAGAAAAGTATTCCTCTTATTGAGTTGTTAAAGAAAACCAATTCATCAGGATCATCAATAAAATCTCTTGCAGATAAAGATATTATTGAAATTTTTGAAAAAGTAGTTGACCGCAAATTTGTTGAAGAGTACGAAGAAGCAGTTACTGAATTTAAATTATCCGAACAGCAGAAAAAAGTAATTAAAATAGTTGGTGAAACTATCTCTGCAAAAAAATTTAAAACATTTCTTCTTCATGGTGTAACGGGAAGCGGAAAAACACAGGTGTACATCGAGCTTGCAAAATCCGTTATTGCAAAAGGGAAGAGTGTATTAATTCTTGTGCCTGAAATTTCTCTCACTCCACAAATCACCTCACGTTTGATAAACAACTTTGGAAATGAAGTTTCGGTAATTCACAGCAGGATGAGTCCCGGTGAAAGATTTGATTCGTGGAGAAGAATTTTAAAAGGCAGATCCAAAATAGTAATAGGTGCACGCTCAGCATTATTTGCTCCGTTAAATAACATCGGGTTGATTGTAGTTGATGAGGAACATGATTCAAGCTACAAACAGCAGGATACAAGCCCCAAATATCATGCACGTGATGCAGCTATTTATCTCGGCAGTATTTATGATTGTCCGGTTTTACTTGGTTCCGCAACACCTTCAATTGAAAGCATGTACAATGCTTTAACAGATAAATACACGCTGCTCCAAATGCAGGAAAGAATTGATGATGCAAAGCTTCCCGAAATTCTGCTTGTGAATGTTTCCCTTGAACGTAAGAAGAAAAAAACGGAGAATGTTTTTTCAAAAATTCTTCTTGATAAAATTGAAAAGAGATTGAGAAAAAAAGAAGGTGTAATTATTCTTCAAAACAGAAGAGGATTTTCAACACAAATTTACTGTGAAGACTGCGGTGAAATTGAAACCTGCGATAACTGTTCCGTTCCGATGGTTTATCATATAAATAAAAATTATGTGCAGTGCCACTACTGCGGTTTGCAGAAAAAAGTTCCAGGCGCATGCACAAACTGCGGTTCAATAAATCTTAAATATTTTGGAACAGGAACAGAACGTGTTGAAGATGAAATCGAATTCTATTTTCCATCCGCAAAAATCCGGAGAGTAGATTCGGATTCAATTTCCAAAAAATCTTCACTTAGTAAAATATTGAATGAATTCAGCCGCGGAGAAATTGATATTCTTGTCGGCACTCAAATGGTTTCAAAGGGATTGGATTTTTCTCACGTAACATTAGTCGGAGTAATTTCTGCAGAAACAAGCTTATGGATGCCTGATTTCAGAGCTGATGAAAGAACTTTTCAATTGCTTACACAGGTTTCAGGCAGAGCAGGAAGAAGCAAAACAGCCGGCGAAGTAATTGTGCAGACTCAGAATGAAAAAAATTTTACGCTTCAAAAAGTTGTGCAGCATGATTATAAAGGTTTTTATGATAAGGAAATTTTTGACAGGCAGCATTTACATTATCCTCCTTTCTCACGTTTATGTCTAATTGAAGCAAAAGATGCATCTGAAGAAAAAGCGAGCAGTGCAATTGAAGATTTTTTTGAAGAGCTTTCTGTTTACAAAAAATGGCTGGAGATAAATCAGCCTGCAAGAGCAATAATTTCAAGATTGAAAGGCAATTACCGTTTTCAAATTTTAATCAAAAGTTTTAAGGAAAAAGATCCCGGCGGGAAAATTCTGAAAAAAGCAGTTATGAATTCTTTTGTTGAGTTTAATCGTAAATCAAGATACAGAGATGTTAAAATTAATTTTGATATTGATCCACAAAGCATAATGTAATTACGGGGTATTGCATGAAAAATTTTTTGAATAGAGTTCTCACCACTTTATTTCTTTTCAATATTATATTAACAGCACAAACAGAACATTCATTAATTCAATATGTAAATCCGTTTATTGGAACTGCCAACGGAGGTAATACTTTTCCCGGCGCTGTTGTTCCGTGGGGAATGATTTCAATAAGCCCGCATAATGCGTCATCACCATCAGGATATCTTTACGGTGAAAAATATTTTTATGGATTTGGGCATAATCATTTAAGCGGTACAGGATGTGCAGATCTTGGCTCAGTAATTATAAATATTTCAAAACCAGGTAATAATTCACGTTCAGAAGATTTTAAATTCACATATAAGAATGAATCAGCATCACCAGGGTATTACAGTGTATTTTTGAATGAGCCGGAAGTTCTTGCCGAGGCAGCAGTAACTGAGCGTAGTGGAATTACTAGGTTTACTCCTGCTAAAGCAGGGAAGATGGAATTTATTCTTGATGCAGGAAAAAGTTTAAACATTACCGGCGGCGGAAAGATTGAAATTATTTCTGATACTGAGATATCCGGTTACAACATCAGCGGGGGATTTTGTGGTGAAGAAAACAGACAGAAAACTTTTTTCTATCTAAGATTTAATCAGCCGGTAATTTCAACGGAAATTTTTTCAAGCGGAAACAAAACAAATTCTCATTTAATTGAAGGAAAAGATATTCCGATCTTTTTAAAAGCAATTTTTGAATTGAGTGAAGAAAATCCACTCCTGGTTAAAACAGGAATTTCTTACGTTAGTGAAAAAAACGCAAAGGAAAATTTAGATACGGAAATTCCACACTGGAATTTTGAAATGATTAAAAAAAATGCCGAAGAAAAGTGGAATGAAAATCTTTCAAAAATAATAAGTGAAGGCGGAACGGAAGAAGATAAAGTAAAATTCTACACAGCGCTTTATCATATTCTTATTCATCCAAATATTATTTCAGATGTGAATGGTGAATATCCGCTTATGGGCGGCGGAGGAGTTGGTAAATATTCAGGCAGAAACAGGTACACAATTTTTTCTTTGTGGGATACATACAGAACTTTGCATCCTTTCTTAACTATGATTTATCCTGATAAGCAGTCAGAGATAATCAAAAGCATGCTTGATATGTATATTGAATCAGGATATTTACCCAAATGGGAATTAACCGGCGCGGAAACATACATGATGGTTGGTGATGCCGCAGCAACTGTTATAGCAGATTCATACATAAAAGGAATAACTGATTTTGATATTGATACAGCGCTGGAAGCAATGATTAAACCAGTATTGATTGACAGCGGTACAACAGCTCCGCCCGTGCGGGCTGGTTATCATGAACTGCTTCAATATGGTTACATTCCTTTTGAGCAGGATTGGAATGAGGATTGGTGGGTTTGGGGACCGGTTTCAACATCATTAGAATATAATTTGAATGATTGGACAATTGCACGCTTTGCTGAAAAAACAGGAAATGAAAATCTTGCATCGGTTTTTTATAAAAGATCTTCATACTATAAAAATCTTTTTGATAAAAAAACAAAATTTATGAGACCCAGATTAAAAAACGGAAATTGGCTTGATCCATTTGATCCGCTGGTTACAGAAGGCTCAGGTGATTGGGAAGGATCAGGCGGACCCGGTTATGTTGAAGGAAATGCATGGAATTATACCTGGTTTGTTCCGCAGGATATTCCCGGCTTAATAGAATTATTCGGCGGAGAAAAATCATTTGCGGCAAAGCTTAATATATGTTTTGCTGAAGGCCATTTTACAATTACAAATGAGCCTGATATAGCTTACCCGTATCTTTTCAATTATATAAAAGGTGAAGAACACCGCAGTGATGAACTAATAACAAAAATTATTAATGAAGCTTTTGGTACAGGACCTAATGGACTTCCCGGAAACGATGACTGCGGTACAATCTCTGCATGGCTGGCATTTTCAATGCTTGGTTTTTATCCTGATTGTCCGGCGTCAGATTATTACCAGGCTGGTATTCCTTCATTTGATTCTGCAATTATTAAACTTGATGAAAAATATTTCTCGGGCAGAGAAATAATTATCAAAAAAGAAAAAAAGAAAAGCGGGGCTAGGGAAGTATATCTTAACGGAGAAAAAATATCCGGCTTCAAACTTGAGCATAAAAAATTGGTTGAAGGAGCTGAAGTAATTTTCTTTACTAAATAAATCTTTTTAAAAAAATAAAAGGCTGCAAATTAGATGCAGCCTTCAAAATTAATTTGGAATATTTAAGAATTTACAATCCAAACATTTTCAGGAAAGGTAAAGCTTGTGCCAGCAGGAATAATAATAATCCACCGATAAGCCATATACCAAAAACGAGAGCGTAATATTTTCCTGTTGATTGAGATTTAAACATCTTTGCCAGACCAATACTTAAAACAGCATAAGCCCAGATTGAAATCGGATCAATCTTAGCGAACACCCAGCCGAGGAATGTAGTCCTGTCTGAACCCAATAATGCTGCAAGGCTTACATCATTCATTAACCTGCCGAATAAAATAGCGAGAACGGCAGCAAGTACAACCTGAATAATACTAATATAAGCCGTTAATCCGTTAGCAACCAGTGCAGACGTATATGAACCGGTATCTTTAAAAACAAACCGGGCAAAAAGGAAGTAAATCAATGACATAAAAAAGACAAAAATAAACCCAACAATAAAAACTCCTACAGTACTAATGATCATCGTAGTTCCTAATCCCATACTTGCCATTTGATCTCTTATTCTCTCCATCTGCTGATCTGCCTGTTCCTGTGTCATCTGTCCTTTTTCAACAGCTTCATCAAGATTTTTCTGAATTTGTTCAATCTGTTTTTCCTGTGCCTGCATTCTTATCTGAGGGTCATTCATCATAAGAATGTTTGTTATAGCAACAACAACCAGGAGAATCAGAACAGGCAAAAACCAATCAATGGTTTTGGGAGGAAACAGGGAAGTAAGACGGAATGTTTCCGATGGCTCGGTAAAAACTCCTGCCATTTTATCTGTATGGCTTAATTCAGTCTCCCCGGAAGGTTCCTGCTGAGAGGTTTGAGCATCATTTGAGTTTACAGAATCAAAATTATCCATTTAACCTCCTGAAAGTGTTAGATTTAGAAATAAAAATCTTAATTGTTTTATGAAAAGGCAAGAAAAATATAAATAAGGATAGTATACTACTTTATAATTGCCGCTACTTCTTATCTTTTTTTACACTCTAAGAAACCTAATAATTGAACTTTTAAACCTAATTTTACATTGCTTTTTTTGGCACATGTGTCTATTTTTGATATCTTATTTTACAAACGAAATACTGGAGAATAATTAACTATGGCTATGATGGCCAAGATGAGAAGCCTCGCTCCTGCGTTCATTATAACAGTCGGAGCCATCTTTGTTCTTTTCATGATAATATCTGATTCGAACGTAATGGAAGCCTTTGGCGGCAGATCTAACAACATAGGTTCCGTAAATGGTGAAGATATTACATATACTGAATTTATGAATGTGCTTGAGCAGCAGCGCGAAGCTCAAAGGAATCAAACAGGGCAGGATATTCCCGACGAAAATATGGATATGTTCAGAGAACAGGTTTGGGAAGCAATTGTTACCCAAAAACTGCTTGAAGAACAAATTGAAAAATTCGGAATTACTGTTACTGATGAAGAAATTAATGATGTGATTCTTGGTGAAAATCCTCCGGCATTTCTAAAACAAAATTTTATTGATTCTACAGGAAATTTTAACCGTTCACTTTATGAACAGGCTCTTTTTGATCCGAGAAATAAAGAGGCGTTGATTCAGGCTGAAGAATATGTAAGACAAACCCGCCTTAATGAAAAACTGCAGAGTATCCTTCTTGCCACAATTACAGTTTCAGAAGCTGAGATAAAAAGGAAATATATTGACCAGAATATCTCTATGAATGCGCAGTTTGCCCTTGCTGATATAAACCAGATGCCTGATTCAATAGTTAGTGCCGATGATAGTGAATTAAAAAAATATTATGACAATAATCTTGACAGATATAAAATTCAGGCACAGCGTAAATTAAAATATGTTTTGTTCAGGCACGCTGCTTCTGCAACAGATACCGCCCAGATTAAGAGAAGCTTTGAATTGCTTGCAGAGAATTTCAGGAAAGATACATTAAGCTTTGAAGAGACAGTTAATATTTACGGCGATACACAATACATGAAAGATACTGTCTCACCCGCAGCTTTGCCTGGTGAAGTTCTTGACGAACTTGTTAAAGCTTCCGCCGGTGATATAATCGGACCGGTTGCAACGCCGCAGGGAATGGTTCTCTATCATTTACTTGGTGTTGTAAATTCAAATGAGACATTTGTAAAGGCATCGCACATTCTTATTAATCAATATGGAAGTGATGAGAAAAATCTTGAAGAAGCAAACAAGGTTTATGAACAGATAGTGAACGGCGCAAGTTTTGAAAAGCTTGCACAGGAAAAATCAGCCAGCCCGGAAGGACAAACCAAAGGCGGTGATCTTGGATGGTTCGGCAAAGGAATGATGGTTCCTGAATTTGAAAAAGCTGCAATGGAAGGGAAGGTTGGTGTTCTTCAGAAACCGGTTAAGACAAGCTACGGCTACCATATAATAAAAACCACCGGCAAAACAAATAGTAAATATGTTGTTGAATGGACAACTGCTCAGATTAAAGCTTCAGCCGCTACAATTGATGCACAGTATAATGCAGCCGCTGATTTTGCATATCTTGCAGAAAAAAATGGATTTGAGAATGAAGCAAAACTCATGAACTACACTATACAGGAAACTGCTCCTTTCTCTAAAGAAGCAAGTTCTGTTCCCGGATTAGGAGTAAATAAAAGATTGATTGAATTTGCCTTTGATAACAGTTTGAATACTGTTGCTGATCGTCCGTTTAAAGTAACAGGCGGATATGCGGTTGTTTATGTTTCCGAAATAATTAATGAAGGTGTACAATCTTTTGATGAAGTGAAAAACATGATAAGACCTATTGTTCTTAGAGAAAAGAAATTCCAGAAAGCGAAAGAGATAGCGGAGACTGTAAAGAAAAAAGTTGGCAGTGATTTATCACAGGCACCAACTGTAAGCAACTACGTTATATACAATACTACAGGTAATTTCACTCCCGGCGGAACCATACCAATGGTTGGCAGAGATTATACATTTGCCAATAAAGCTCTTGATCTTGAACTGAACAAAATTTCTGATCCGGTGAAGGGAATAAGAGGTTACTATTTAATTAAAGTTACAGAACGTACACCATTTGATTCTACTGCTTACGGCATTCAAAGGAATATGCTGCGAGATAATATTCTGCAGGAAAAGAAAAGCATGTTCTTTAATCAGTGGCTGGCTAAGTTAAAACAGGATGCTGATATAGTAGATAACCGCTACATGTTTTTCGGACAATAATTTTATCTGAATAATTCTTAAGTTTAAAACCGGGCTGGTCAGTAACTGATCTACCCGGTTTTTTCGTTTAAAGAAATATATTATGAAATATAAAATCGTTATTCTTCTGCTGTTTGCCTGCGCTTCATTCAGCAGTGCACAATTTAACGGGAAAAAGTTTGCTGTTAGTGTAAATGCAGTTTATACAACTACTGCAAAAATTTATTTATCTCCCAATTCTTCTGATCAAATTATAAGAAACAGTTTTTTTCCGCTGGATGATATTGTTAATCCTTCTGTTGATTTAAAATATTCTTTAACAGATCAGATAATTTTAGGACTTGGAACCGAATACATGAAGGAAACAAAATCAGGCAAAAACCTTACTGCATTTTCCGGAAACCAGACAGTAGCAGTTGATGTTGAAGATGGATTCATTTTAATACCGCTTGAATTTTCGGTTTATTATAAACTTCCTTTCTCAACAGAGAAGTTTAAATTTTTGATGGGCGGCGGTGCGGGATTGTATTTCGGAGAGCATGTTAGAAAATTCGGAGATGCTGAAGTATCTAATGTGAACAGAAAAACAGCGTACGGAATTCATGTAATGCTGACAATGGATTATCTGATCAAACCATATCTGTCAATCCGTGGAGAAATGAAGTTCCGCGATCCGCAGTTTAGTGTAACCAGCCGTTACAATAAACAGCAGGTAAATTATGATGGCAAAACAATTACACTTGCTCAGGAAACCTTCGATTCAAAAATTAACGTTGATGGTGTTACATTCTTAACCGGAATTGCATTTCAATTTTAATTACTGATACCTTCTTTACAATAATTTGTATTTACCTGATCATCTGTTTAATTTTTAATCATAAAAATTATTTTATGAAGACGAATATTATCTACCTTGCCGGATTTATGGGCGCAGGCAAAAGCACCGTTGGACCTATACTTGCAAACACAATCGGCTGGGATTTTTATGATCTTGATAAGGTGATTGAAAAAAAAGAGAAGCGGAAAATCAGGGAAATTTTTGAACAATCCGGTGAACTTTATTTCAGAGATATTGAGAGCAAAACTTTACATGAATTATCTGAGTGCTCAAAGGTAATTGTTGCACTGGGCGGCGGTGCAATTTTGAGTGAAGATAATTTTAATCTGATGAAGAGAACCGGGAAAATTATCTACTTAAAAGTTTCTCCCGAACAGATATTTGAAAGATTAAAACACAAACGGGACCGCCCGATTCTTCTTAATGCAAATGGAGAAGGATATACAAAACAGGAACTGCTGGAGAAAATAATTAAACTGTTTGATGAAAGAAAAAGTTATTATGAGAAAGCTGATTTTACAGTGGAAACTGATAACATTCCTGTAGGTAAAACAGTTGATGTTCTGGCAAATATTATTTTAAAATTATAGAAGTTAGGAAATTGAAAAAGGTATCAGTAAGTACAACAGGGAAAAATTATCCGGTTTATATCGGCAAATCTATTTTAAATGAAGCTGTATTATCTGCTGCGGAAGAATATTCCTCTAAAAAAATTTTAGTAGTAGCAGATGAAAATGTGCTTGAAAATCATTCAAAAAAAATAAAAGATGTTTTTTCTGTTTCCGGAAAAAACACATTCCTTTACAAATTAAAAAGCGGTGAGAAAAGAAAATCATATATAGAACTGAATAAGATTTATTCATTCTTACTGAAAAATAATTTTGGAAGAGATTCGCTAATAGTTGCAATCGGCGGAGGTGTGGCAGGTGATCTATCAGGCTATGCTGCTTCAACCTATATGCGGGGAATAAATTTAATTCACATTCCAACAACTCTTCTTGCAATGGTCGATAGTTCAATCGGCGGCAAAACCGGGATAAATTTCAATACAAGGAAAAATATTATCGGTTCATTTTATCAGCCGGAAATGGTTATCACCGATCTTGATTTTTTATCTTCATTACCAGACAGTGAAATCACTTCAGGAATAGGTGAGATAATTAAGTATGCCTTCCTTTCAGAAAAAAAATTTTACAGCTATGTTAAAAAGAACGTGTTAAAAATTTATGAAGATGATTTAAAAATTCTTGAAGAAATAGTTCTTAAATCTGTTAAGATAAAAGCAGGAGTAGTTTCACAGGATGAAAAAGAAGGAAGCCTGCGCAAAATTTTAAATCTCGGACACACATTCGCTCATGCCTTTGAAACGGATTTAAATTTCAAAATAAAACATGGTGAAGCTGTAATTGCAGGAATAATTTCAGCATTATTTTTAGCTGAGAAAACCGGCATTCTTACCAAAGAAAAACTGAATGAATTTATAGAGCTTCCGTTAAAAATTAAATTAAGCGGAAGAATTAAATCATTAAACAATGAGAACGCTTATTCTGTTATGTTATCTGATAAGAAAAACAGGGAAGGAAAAATAAAATTTGTTCTTCCTGCAGATACAGGCAGCATACTTATTGATGTTGAAGCAGATAAAAATGATGTTCTTTATTCATTAAGCAAAACAAAAGAAATATTAAGCTAATAACCGGAGATCTGATGTTCAGAAAATTGTTATTGTTCGTTCTTCTTTTCAGTGCTTGTACTTTTTCACAACCAAAAGAGGAGGTAAGGGCAGTTTGGGTAACTACTGTTTATAATCTTGATTGGCCGGCAGCATTTTCGAATGCAGCACAGCAGCGCTCATCTATGATTGATCTTTTAGACAAATTGAAAGCAGCAAATTTTAACACAATAATGCTTCAGGTTAGAGCAAGAGGTGATCTTCTTTATCCAAGTGAAATTGAACCCTGGAGCAAAGCTCTTACCGGAAACTTGGGTGGTAATCCGGGTTATGATCCGCTTCAGTTTGTACTTGATGAAGCCCATAAACGCGGCATTGAAGTTCATGCCTGGTGGAATGTTTATAAAGTTTACGGAACAGGAATGCCGCCTAATACAACTCCGCAGCACATAGTTTTGAAACATCCTGAACTTTGCAAATTATATGATAATGAATGGTGGATGGATCCCGGAATTCCTGAAACAAAAACCTATCTGCTTAATCTTGCAATGGAATTGATAAGAAAATATAATATTGATGGAATTCATTTTGATTTTATAAGATATCCTAATCCTGATTTTCTTGATGAAAGCACATACCAGCAGTACGGAAATGGAGTCAGCAAAGCAAACTGGCGTAGAAATAATATCACGCAGTTTGTTTCAGCTCTGTATGATTCTGTTAAGAATGTAAAACCAATGCTGAAGGTTGGCAGCGCTCCGATAGGAATTTATCAGGATTTATCTCAATGCCAGTCGGGCTGGGATAGTTATTCAAACACATATCAGGATTCCCGCCGCTGGGTTCTTGCCAGGATTCATGATTACATGGCTCCGCAGATTTACTGGGATATTAATTCCTGCCCGCGTTTTGATTCACTTGCAATGAACTGGGTTGCAAATTCAAACGGAAGGCACATTTATCCCGGCATAGCTGTTTACAGAATGGGCGCTTCAGACGGCAACTGGCCCGCATCAGAAATTTTAGCACAGATTGATTCATCACGTGTTTACGGGGCAAACGGGCAATCATTATACAGAACAGCAAGTGTCAGCAGCAATCAAAAAAATCTATATAACCTGCTAAAGGAGAATCAATATAAATATCCTGCAAACATTCCTCCCATGCCATGGAAGGATGATGTAAAACCAAATGCGCCTGAAAGTTTAACAATCAGCACTGAAGATTCTCTTACATACACGTTAACGTGGAATAAACCGCTTCCTGCGGCTGATGGTGATACAGCAATATATTACAATGTTTATATGGATAATTCTTCACCGGTTGATATTAATGATGTAAAGAAAATGGTTAAGTTCAGAATTGTGAATGATACAACGGCACAAATCACTTTATCTTCTATTCTGGCAGAGAATACCTATTTTGCTGTTACAGCTTACGATAAAGGATATAATGAAAGCGCTCCTGCGGAGGCTTCAATAATTGTTACTTCAGTAGAAGATGAAATTACAGTTAATGGTTTTAAACTTCATCAGAATTATCCTAATCCGTTTAACCCGTCTACCAGAATCTCTTTTGAAATTCCTGCATCTGAAAATGGTGTTCTGCAGTTGGTAACTTTAAAAATTTATGATCTGCTTGGTGAAGAAGTTGCGCAGCTTGTAAATGAATTTAAACCTGCAGGAAATTATGAAGTTGAGTTTAATAGTAATAATGGAGATAGAAAATTATCAAGCGGCATATATTTTTATGAACTGCGCAGCGGTGCCTCTGTGCTTACAAGAAAAATGATTCTGCTTCAATAGTTTAAAAAGGAAATGCCGGACTTGAGGGCTTGTCCGGCATTTAAGAGTGTCAAAAGGGAGGGTATATGCTTAAAACTATTTTCAGGTTTAATTATACAATGATTATGCCATAAAAAATGTTGAGATTTTATACGGAAAAGAGATAGTGTCTAATTCTCATAAGTAAAATTTACCTGATTGATGATTTATTTTAGAAATGATTACCGTTTTAAAAAAGGAACTGCCTCTTTATCAGAGGCAGTTAATAGGTGTTATATGAGGGGAGTATTATGCTTAAAACTATTTTCAGAAAAGATTTTGCAATTGCCATGCCATTATGAAAAATGTATTTTAATTAAAAGAAAAAGCTTTTAAGAGATGTGAACTATCTCATAATAAGAAAATGAACTCTAACTATATTAAAATGAGAACTAAAAGGTAAATAAAATGTTTGATCTAAATGTAGATGTAGAAATTGATCTGAAAGAAGAAATATTAAAACTTAAAAAAGAACTTAACGCTGTAATACTTGCTCATTATTACCAGGAATCGGAAATACAGGATCTGGCGGATTTTATTGGCGATAGTCTTGAACTTGCAAGAAGAGCAAAATCAACCACGGCTGATGTAATTGTTTTTGCCGGTGTTCATTTTATGGCCGAAACGGCAAAAATGCTTAATCCAAATAAACTTGTACTGCTGCCTGATCTTGAAGCCGGATGCTCACTTGCTGAAAGCTGCCCGGCACCATTATTCAAAGCCTTTAGAGAAAAACATCCGGATCATCTTGCAATAACCTATATTAATTGTACGGCTGAAGTAAAAGCATTAAGTGATATTATTTGTACTTCAAGTAATGCTGAAAAGATTATTAACCAGATACCAAAAGACCAGCCGATTTTATTTTCTCCTGATAGAAATCTTGGCAGATACCTGATGAAAAAAACGGGAAGGGAAATGCTGCTTTGGGATGGCTCATGCATTGTGCACGAAACATTTAGCGAAAGAAAAATACTTGAACTGAAGCTTGAGCATCTGGAAGCAAAATTAATTGCTCATCCTGAATGTGAAGAAATAGTTTTAAATAAAGCCGATTTTATCGGTTCAACAAGTAAGCTGTTAAATTTTGTTCAGGAAGATAATTCTACTGAATATATTGTTGCAACAGAACCGGGAATAATTTATCAAATGCAGAAACTTGCGCCGCAAAAGAATTTTATTCCGGCACCGCCGGAAAGCAACTGCAATTGTAATGAATGCCCGTTCATGAAATTGAATACGGTTGAAAAATTATATCTCTGTATGAAGAACAAATCACCGGAAATTAATTTAAGCGATGATTTGATTGCAAAAGCTATAAAGCCGCTTGAGAGAATGCTTGAGATGAGTTAAAATTTTCCGATGATTTACCGGTTTAATGATGATCTGAAAATGATTTTAGGATTTTGGAAGGATAATCTTAAAAGTTGTGCCTTCACCGGGAACAGAACTTTTAACAAATATTTTCCCTTTATGATAACCGGAAATAATCCTTTTTGAGAGACTTAATCCCAAACCCCAGCCTCTTCTTTTTGTACTGTATCCGGGTCTGAATACATCCTTTCTTCTTTTTAAATCTATTCCTTTTCCGTTATCACTTAAATCAATTTCAACCTTTGAACGGAGATTTTTTATAGTGATATCAATTTTCCCGGATTTATGTTCAATTGCATCAAGCGAATTCTTAATCAGGTTTTCAATCACCCATCCAAAGAGTTCCGAGTTTAATTCTGCTGATGCATTTTTATCACCGCTGATATTTAACTCTACAGTTTTTCCTGTTTGAGGAAGTCTCCGCTCAAAATATTCCTTTACTTTTAATATCTCATCATAAACTACGTATTCTTTAAATTCAGGATTAGCCCCGATCTTTGAGAAACGGTAGGTAATACGGTTCAGCTTTTCAACATCGTTACTAATTTCATCAGCTATATCAATTACTTTATCGGGATTCCGGTAATTTAGTTTTAGCATTTCAAGCCAGCCCATAAGACTTGAAATAGGAGTTCCGAATTGATGTGCAGTTTCTTTTGCCATTCCAACCCAGATATTGCTTTGTTCATTCTTCTTAATACTGCTGAATCCAACGTAGCCGATTATTATAAAAAGCGTAGCAATAATTATCTGCAGGTAAGGATAAAACTTCAACTGCTGAATGAGTTCTGAATCACCGTAATGAATTTTCTGAAGAATCAGGGTATCCTGGTAAGTAACAACAATCGGCGGATGAAGAGCATCCATTTCAGCAACTTTTTCATTTAGATAAATCTCAATTTGATCTTCAGTAAATGTAGAATCAAAGTGAATATTTCTCACATCAGATTTTTGCGCAAAGTTAATCTGGTTATTCTCATCCGTAATTATCATCGGGAAATCAATGGGCTTAATTATATTCTCAAAAAGAAATGTAATATCAACATCAATTGAAGATGTATTTGCAAGGTATTCTATTCCCTTTGCATAAAGTTCAACTATCTGTCTTTCTTTTTCCTGGAGTTTTTGAACGAGGGTTTGAGTGTAGTAAAGAGTTCCGCCGGCAATAAGAACAGCAACAATCAGCAGAAAAATTTTAATGTTTATTGAAGAAGGTCCGCCGGACATTTTCATTAAGCAAAATCCCGATAAATATAAAGCCCGAAATAAAGAAGCATTTAATGGCAGATAAAATAGAAAATTTTAACAAATCAAACGGTGTAAAATTGAAGAGCGGATTTTACGGGTTCTACTCTGCCATTTCTCTAACAAAAAATGTCTGCTTTCTCTTCGGTCCAACAGAAATAATATCAAGATTAAGACCGGTTTGTGCTGATAAAAAGTTAAGATACTGCTTTGTATTTTCAGGAAGCTCAGAATAAGAAGTACAGTTTGATATATCCTCTTTCCAGCCGGGAATTGTTTCATATACCGGGGTAATTTTTTCAAGCCTGTCTACATTGCTCGGGAATGACTTTAACTTTTTACCGTTAAGTTCGTAACCAATGCAGACTTTTATTTCATCAAAACTGCTGAGAACATCAAGCTTAGTAATTGCAGCATCTGTAATGCCGTTTATCATTGCAGAATATTTAAGGAGAAATGCATCGAACCAGCCGCATCTGCGGGGGCGGCCTGTAGTAGCTCCGAATTCAGCGCCAACTTGTCTGAGTTTCTCACCAGTTTCATCGAGCAGTTCTGTTGGGAAGGGACCATTTCCAACGCGTGTTGTGTATGCTTTTACAATACCGTATACACGGTTTATTTTTGTAGGCGGGATTCCTGTTCCGGTGCATGCGCCGCCTGAAGAGGGACTTGATGAAGTTACAAAGGGATATGTCCCATGATCCACATCCAGAAGTGTACCCTGGGCGCCTTCAAGCAAAATTGATTTACCTTCATCAATAGCGTTATTTAAAAATGCCGGAACATCTTTTACATATTTATCTATTGTTTTATCAAACTCCTGGTATTGTTTTATTATCTCTTCAACATCAAGAGTTTTATGATCATAGACTTTCTCAAGCAGGTTATTTTTCTCAATTAAATTTTCTCTTATTTTCTTTTCAAGCACTGATCTGTTCAGCAGATCAACAATGCGGATACCTTTACGCGCAAACTTATCAATATAACAGGGGCCAATTCCTCTTCCGGTTGTGCCTATCTTATTTTCACCGCTTTCATGAATACTGTCAAGCAGTTTATGATACGGCATTATAAGATGAGCATTATGACTTATAAACAATCTGCCGTCTACTTTAATTCCATGGCTTTCAAGGAGGGATATTTCTTCAAGCAAAGTAGTAGGATCAATTACAACGCCGTTGCCGATTACACAAATAACATTTTCTCTTAAAATACCCGAGGGAATTAAATGAAGTATATACTTATTATTTTCTATTTCAACTGTATGCCCGGCATTAGCGCCGCCCTGGTAGCGTGTAACTATATCGAAATTTTCAGAGAGGATATCAACTATTTTCCCCTTGCCTTCATCTCCCCATTGGCTTCCTACTAAAACAGTAACGCTCATTTTTTATTCCTTTAAACAAAATAAAAACTCCGAATCAAATATCCGGAGTTTTATAAATAAAATCTCTTTTATAAAAAAATTTATTTAGAAAAACTTGCAACAGCCTCATCAACAGTTTCATAAAACTCAAAAATTGTAATCAGTTTTGTTATAATTAAAAGGCTTTCAATTTTATCTGTTACGCGGGCAAGTTTAAGCTGACCGTTTTCTTTTTTCATTGTTGTTAAGCCGCCTATAAGCATACCGAGACCGGAACTATTCATAAATTTAACATCAGCAAGATCTATAACCACATTCTTCTTTCCCTCATCAATCAGCTTGTGGAGTGTTTCGTTAAATTCTTTTGTGTCATCGCCTCCCATAACATTCCCCTTAAGTTCAATGACAACAGCTTCATATCGTTCATTGATTTTAATCTTCATGAATAACTCCGTTAAATTTTTCATTCAATTTACTTAGAACACGTATTTTTTGCAAGAATGTGAAAATTAAATGTTAAGCTGTAATAACGTACTTTTAACAATCCTAATTTTCATTAAATTGCAGTGCCGTTTCATGCAAATTATAAAGCTGCTAACGGAACAATCCTTTCAGCATTGCGTCTAAAAAATGATTTTCAAAAAAAAGAAATTAAACTTGCAGGTTCCTAAAATTCTAAATCTGGATGATGATTTTTCGCTCATTAACAGGTTCATTGATGGTGATGAATCTGCCTTCAAAACCCTGGTAGTAAGACATAAGGAAAAGGTGCGCAATATCATCTACTTAAATCTTAATGCAAGTGATGCTGCAGATGATGTTGCGCAGGATGTTTTTATAACAGTTTATAAGAATTTAAAAAATTTCAGATTTGAATCTCAGTTTACCACATGGTTATACAGAATTACTATTAATAAATGCAGGGATCATTTAAGAAAGGTAAAGATCAGAAATATCTTTTCACCAATAAAAGATTCAGAAGCGGATTTGGGCTATACTCCCGATGTTGAAAATTCTGATATAGCACGAATCGTTAGAGAAGCTATAAAAAAACTGCCGGATAAACTGAGAATTCCGTTAACTCTTAAAGATATTGAAGGATTAAGCTACCAGGAAATTGCCGAAGCAATGGATTGTGAAATTGGAACTGTTAAATCGCGCATATTCAGAGCGCGTGAGGGATTAAGAAATATCTTAAAACCCTTCGAACAGGAGCTGATGAAATGAGAGAGAAAAAACTTAAAGATACAAATACAGAATCAAGAGACCTTGAACTCCTTTCAGCTTATGCTGATGGTGAGCTTGAAGGAAAAGAATTAATTGAAGTTGAACAGAAGCTGAAAATTTCTCCTGTACTTCAGCAGGAACTGGAGAAACTGCAAAAGCTGAAAAGTTTAACGCGAACAAGTGCTGTGCTGCCGCCGGAAGACCCGTATTTTGAAAGCAGGCTGATGGCAAGATTGAACAGTGAAAGCTCAACAGGTGCAAAACTAAAGAAGTGGTTTCCTGCCGCAGCTTTTGGTGCGCTTGCTGTATTTCTTATGATATTCTTAAAGTATAATCCGGGAGTAATTGATGAAATTGTTGAGGAACAGAAAACGAATCTTGCCGGATTTTATTCTGAAAATTTAAAACCACTTTTATTTGCTGCTGATCTTACAAATGAAGACATCTTCAATTTTGCTTTTTATAATAAACTTCCTCTTGATAATGAAGAACAAAAATATCTGCATCTTGGTTATTCAAATGAGGGTGAGGAATTTTTTGAGATAAACACTTCCGGATTTTTGCCGGAGGAAGGGAGTTATGAAAATTTTGCAAAAGCTATGAAATTGAATTCCGCACAGAAACTTGAGATGGATTCAATTCTTGATTCCTACAAAGATGAATTAGGAGCACAGCTTCTTGTAAACGATAAAAACACGCTTGCCATAAATCCTAATTTATGGAATTATAACAAGGCTATTGCTGCAGATATAATTGCATGGGCAAAGGAAATAAACAAGGATGAATTTGAAAAACTTATTCCTGTAAAACTTCCGCTTTATAATGAAAAAAATGTACGCACAATTGTTAATGAAGTAAAATCAATTCAACCGGAAGAATTTATCTTCGTTACTCCTGATTCCATTTTTACGGAAGAATATGTCTTCAACAAGCAGCTGCTTCGTCAGCAGATTCAGGAGATGAAAGATCAAATGAAATCGGCTGATGATCAGCTTAAAAAAGCACAGGAAGAATTAAGGCATAATCTTGTTGTATCGCTTTCAAATATTCCAAAGATACACAAGGACACCTCCTTTAACCGCAAATTTAAAGTAAATGTTGATTCAAATAATTACCGGATTGAATTAACAAGAGTTAAAATTCCTGAAATAGTACTGCCTGATTTTGATGAAATTGCCGCCAATATTGAAACAGCAGCAAAATACATGCAGTCAATTAATATTACAGTTCCGAAAGGTGTAACGAGGGAAGTAAGAGTTAAAATGGATTCATTGAATTCATACAATTTCAATTTTAGTATTCCGGGTTTAGATTCAATGGCTCAATATATGCCTAAGAGAGTTGATTCACTTCTGCAGAACTATAATTTTAACGGTAATTTCAGAATTGATATTGATTCACTTGTTTCAGGCTTTGATGTTAATTTCAGTGATTCGCTCCATTCCCTGCAGAATAAAGAATTCCGGATTCAGATGAAAAAACTGGAAGAAGAAATGAAACAGTTCAGGCGTGAAATGGAAAATCTGAGAAAGGATTTAAGAAAGGAGTTGAGGCAGGATTCAGTTAAAGTGCATACGAAGAAGAGTATTGAGATTTGATGGAATTGTGGAATAGGGAGTGATGGAGTAAGGGTATAATGGAATTGGGGAGTGATCGAGTATTGGAATATTAATTTAAATTTCTTTCAGGGAATTTTTTGAACAAAATAAAATTACCGGTTCATCAATTCGTTAATCTGTCCGCCAATGGCTTAATCTAATAATCATCCTATAAATTTTCCGCTCATACAACTTGGCTTTACAAAAAATCAATTTTGCCGTAATTTGATCACTGATAACAACAGTTTAAATAACAGATGAGATTCACCTTAACCGGTTTAAGAAATAATATAAAATTGCAGATCCTTTCCGGATTGGTGATAATATTTTTCTTCTTTAAACTTTTCTTTGCTTCTGCTGATTCCATCATTTACCAGATTTTAAATGAACTGCTGATGTTTTTCATGGCAGTGTTCTTCATCTTTTATCTGATTGATTTTACCCAATCAAAAAAATTAAATCCCTTTTCTCTTGTAATGAATGTAGGAATTCTGAATGCAGTTATCTTTTTTTTAATTGCATTTTCAGATACGCTCATCCTTAGTTTTTTTGATAATATACCCGAACGCGTAAAGAATCCGGGATTATTTTTTAATATTCTCTCATTTGGTTATTCATTCATAATATTAAGCTCTGCTTTATACATATTTTTAGCTTTTAAGGAATTTTATTTTCTCAAGCAAAAGCGTGATGTTAATACCTATTTCAACACAATGATTGTGTTTTTCATTCTCACTTCTTTTTCATCACTGCTTGTTAATTCTCCCGAATTATCCTTTATAAACACATCATTATTTATCATTTCAATTCTCTTGATAATAATTAATTCAATACGCATTTCATGGATCGCTTTTATTGTTAAGAAAGAAAAACTATCACTGCTTGTTCTCTCTGTTGTAATTTCTGTATTGTTCATTCTTAATCTTATTAACAGCGGTGAAGAAAATATTCACAGCCAGGTATTGAATGGATTCTCAACATCATTAAACCAGTTTTTTAATTTGATGATGATTTACGGAGCGATTTACTTTGGTGTACTTTTCTTTACCACTTTGTTCCACATTCCAACCGCTGAAGCATTTGACAGGAAGGCGCAGGAAGTTTCATCGCTTCAATATTTCAGCACGCTGATTACACAGGTACTTGATTTTAATGAACTTTCAGAAACCGTAACAGATATTGCAATAAAAGTAACAAATGCGGATGCATCATGGATTGTCTGGAATGAAGATGGGAAATTAAAAACACTCGCCAATAAGAATATCGGATATCTTGATGCAGATATAATTACAGGGATACTGATTAATGAAAAAAATCCTGCCAAAACTACTGAGACAGTTACAATCAAATTAAAATCAACTGAAAGCGGAAAGCTGAATGAGCCGTACAGCAGTGCTGCCGCAGCTCCAATAAGAACGCATAACGAAATAAAAGGATATCTGATTGCGGCAAAAAAAGGTGATTTCATTTTTGATGATGAAGATAAATCAGCCTTAAATACTTTTTCTGATTATGCTTCCGTTGCAATAGAAAACTCTCGCCTTCTTGAAGAATCAATTGAGAAGGAACGTCTTGAAAAAGAACTTGATGTTGCAAGAGAAATTCAGAGAAAAATTCTTCCCGCTAAAAATCCTGAATTTGATGAACTAAGCATTACTTCTGTATTCATTCCTGCTTTTGAAGTTGGCGGTGATTACTATGATTTTTTCAATATAGATAAAAATAAACTTGGCTTTGTAATTGCAGATGTTTCAGGCAAAGGAATATCTGCCGCATTTATAATGGCTGAGATAAAAGGTATTTTTGAATCATTAGCACAGACAATTGAAAGCCCTAAGGAAATTTTAATAAAGGTAAACCGGATACTTCAGCGCACGCTGGACAGAAAGAATTTTGTAAGTGCAGCATACGGAATGATCGATTTATCGAAAGAAATTCTATATATTTCACGGGCCGGACATTGTCCCATTATATTAATCCGTAACGGCAGGGCTGAAAACCTCAGACCTTCGGGTATCGGGCTGGGATTAAGCTTCGGACCGCATTTTGCAAACACACTCGATGAAATAAAAATTGATTTGCAGGAAAATGATTTGATTGTTCTGTACACTGATGGAATAACCGAAGCAAAAAACAAAGAAATGGATGAGTTCGGCAGCAGAAAATTTGAAGAAATACTTTTAACCAACAGCAGCGCGGAAGTTGATGAGATTGCAAACAAAGTAATTCGTGATGTAACGCTTTTCTCACAAAATAATCCGCAGCACGATGATATAACGCTGGTGGTTTTAAAATGGAAACAAAAAATTAAAAATGTTAATGGAGATAAAGAATGGCAGAATTCAGCACCTCAGTTAAAGATCAGGGAGACGTAAGCATAATTTATCTGGTTGGCTACCTTGATGCCCATACCGCCCCTGCTCTTGAAAACACATTTTCCGGGCTGATTGAGAGAGGGCGCTATATGTTAGTGGTAAACTTTAAAGACCTTGCATACATCAGCAGCGCCGGTCTTGGAGTTTTTATGGCGTTCATTGAAAAAATACGCGATAATAGTGGTGACATTAAACTCACTAATATGAGTGATAAAGTTTTTAACATTTTTGATTTACTGGGATTCCCGTTACTGTATGAAATATTCAAAACAGAAGAGGAAGCTGTAAACAAATTTAAAGAAACACCGCAGCAGAATAATAATTGATAACTAACTGCGCCCGGTTCTCCCATCTTCACCGGGCGGGCAACGGATTTTAAGGAAGGCTATGCCCAAAGAAAAATTTAAAGAAAAAGAACTTACTGTTAAAAGCAGAACGGAAAATCTCTCAGCCATAAGAGAGTTTATCCGGAAAACTGCCGAAGAAGCAGGTGTTGCAGCCGAAGTAATCGATGATATGATACTTGCGGTTGATGAAGCATGTACAAACATTATTAAACATGCTTATAAATCTTATCCGGAAGGGGAAATAGTTATTCATCTTAAATACTCTGATAAAAAATTTACAATAGAAATAATTGATTACGGAAGTGCGTTCGAACCTGAGAAAATTCCCGATCCTGATCTGCAGCGATACTACCAGCAGAGAAGAGTGGGCGGTCTTGGAATGTACCTTATGAAAACATTAATGGATGATGTGAAATATATTTCGATACCGGGTAAATACAACAGGGTATCGCTATCTAAAAATCTGAACCCGGCGTAGCATGAATGAATCAGAAATATTAAAGATAAAAAGAAATCTTACCGCGTTAGTTGAATTCAGCCGTATAATAAACTCAAGCCTCGATCTCAACTTTATACTTAATAACGTGCTTCTTACATGCATGGGAAAATTCCTTGCTACCAAAGGTGCAATGATCCTTAATATAGACGGCAGTTTTACTTTGAAAGCATCAAAAGGAATTCCCGAGACTGTAAGTGCAGCTTTTCCATCTTTAACTGAGAAAGAAAATTATAATGACCATGAGGGATTTAAAAATTTTCTTAACCAAAGTGCATTATGCGTTGTGGAAGAAATGCAGTCTTCAACAGGTATTCTCGGAATGATCTGCCTTGGTGAAAAGCTTAACAAAACTCCTTATTCTGAGGATGATAAAGAATTTCTAAGAACAATAATGAACATTGCTTCAACCGCAATTAAAAATTCGATTGTTATTGATGAACTGTCAAAAGTTAACAGGGTGCTTGATACGAGAGTTCACAGGCTGAATTCACTTTTTGATCTAAGTAAAGAATTCGGATTGTTCTCCGAAAGTACAAGTGTGGCAAAACTTCTTGTTTATTCTGTTATCGGACAATTTCTTGTTTCAAGGTTTGCTGTTGTTTCATTGAATGAAGCTTCGGAGATCAGGATACTTGAATCAAAATTTAATGAAGATGATCTGATTAAATCTTTAAGTGCAATTAATCTGAAACAGATTACAAATTCCGTTGGAAGAGAAAATATAGGAAAGGATTATCCCGAACTTGCCAGATTAAAAATTGATCTCATTGTTCCCATGCAGCTCCAGGGTGAAACGAAAGGATTAATACTGCTTGGCAAAAGAATAAACAATATGGAATATTCTGATTCCGATATTGAATTTATTTATTCTGTTGGAAGCATTGCAATTATCTCGCTTGAAAACAGGAGATTGTTTAAAGAAGCACTTGAAAAACAGAAGATGGAAGAAGAACTTGAAATTGCACGGGACATTCAAAGAAATCTTCTGCCGCATTCAGTTCCGCAGTTTTCAAACTTTGAAATTGCAGCAGTTAATATTTCATCAAAGCAGGTTGGCGGTGATTATTATGATATCATCACGCTTGATGAAGATACATTCTGCACGGCAATTGGTGATGTTTCTGGCAAAGGAGTTCCGGCGGCACTGCTTATGGCTAATCTGCAGGCATTCTTAAAAACTACGTGTAAACAGGGAATGATGATTGATGAAGCAACCGGACTTATAAACGATCTCATCTCAGAAAATACAATGGACGGTAAGTTCATAACATTTTTCTGGGGGATATTTGATAATCTCAACAAAACTTTAACGTACGTAAACGCAGGACATAATCCGCCGCTGCTCATAAGAAGCGGTAAAATAATAAAGCTGGAAAAGGGCGGAATTATTCTCGGTGTAATGAAAACATTCGTTCCATATATTTCAGAACAGGTTCAGCTTCAGAAAGATGATATAATAATTTTATTTACAGATGGTATAACGGAAGCAAAGAATATTGATGACGAAGAATTCTCGGATGAGAAACTTGAGGCTCTCGCGTTAAATCTTTCACCGGAGCCGGCGGAAAAAATTTTAAACACTATCCGGAATGAAGTTCAGCAGTTTGCAGCAGGTACAATTCAATCAGATGATATAACTTTGGTGGTGCTTAAGGTGAAATAATTTTTTATCTTTCGCCAATCATTCCATCAGATAACAAATAATAACACAGTGAAAAACTTTTTTTTAAAGAACAGGCAAAGGTTAATTATAGCAGCTTCTGCGGTGCTGCTGCTGGTAGGATTCGTCAACCTCTACTACATACTTGAAGTTAACGTAACATCAAATGATGAATGTTTATGGATTCAGGAAGATGTTTCAAAGGACAGCGTTATTATCCGCTTTCAGCTTGTTAAGGTTGGCGGTGTTGCATGGAATGCCGGAATAAGGGATGGTGACAGGCTTCTTGAAATTGATCATGTAAAACTAAGAAACACAGCACAGGCGCAGCAGATTTTAAACCAGTTTGAAGAAGGTGATTTTGCTCATTACGCGTATGAACGTAATGGCGTGGTTCATCAAACAAAGGTTTATATAAAAAAATTAATTCTCTTTCCGCTGCTTGGCTTATCTCTGCTTGGGATTATCTGGCTTATAATCGGCTTCATTGTTGTTATGGCAAAACCTGACGGGACTATTCAACGGCATTTTTACAGGTTAGGCGTGCTGTTTATTCTTTTACTTACATTATCAATACTTAACGGAAATGCAGGTCAGATCAGTATTCCCATTGCGCTTCTGCTTGATGTAACATGGTCTCTTGCCGCATGTTACCTTCCGTTTATGCTAATGCACTTCTTCTGGATTTTCCCGCGGCAGTTTTCGTTTATGAACAATGGCTGGTTCAGGAAATCACTTTTTATTCTTCCGGGACTGATGTTTCTTGCTTCGTTCGTTTACAGGATATTTTTTGTTTACGGCAAGCCGGGCTCCCAGATTTTCTATCAGCAGTTCACAACAAATTTAAATCTCTTTCTATTTATTGCCGTTGCAATTAGTCTTTTTTCATTAATTATCAGTTACCGCAAACTTGAAAAATCAGACAGGCGTCCGCTGTTTGTTATTCTTATATCATACATACTTGGTTACGCAAGCATTCTTTATGTAATTTTTGTAGCACCGGCTATTACTGATACGCTGTTCAACCAGCCTGAATTTTACATGCCTATAATACTTGTAGCAATCATTCCAATTTCATTTGCATATTCAATTTTCCGCTACCAGTTAATGGATGTAAGTGTGGTTGTGAAGAATGCAATAATGTATGGTGCGGCTACAATTTTTGTTGCAGCAATTTACTTTCTTGTAATTTACCTGCTAGGGCAAACTATCAGCTCGGCTATCGGAACGGAATACCAGGGAATAATTGCGGGAGTAATTTTTATTTCATTTGCTCTAGTGTTCCAATCAACAAAGGATAAATTCCAGGATTTTATTACGGAGAAATTTTATCCCGAACAATTTGCTTACCAGAAAGTTCTTATAAGTTTTATAAATGATATTTCAACATATGTGGGATTAGAGACAATTCTCGATTCCATGAAAAAAACTTTTGTTCATGCATTACGGCTCGGTCAATTTGCAATTCTTTTAAAGGATGAGAAGAACGGAATTTTTCACCAGGTAAGAAGCGAAGGAATATCAAATTCAAAACTGAATATTCAATCAGAACTGCTTCTTTCATTCATTGAATCAAAACAGAAACTTGAAAAGATTCCTGTTATTGAACGTGAAGAATTTGGTGAAGTATTTCCTGCTCATAAAGAATTGCTTGAACAGGAAAATATTTACACAATCATTCCGATGATGATTAAATCCAGGATAGTTGGATTGTTGTTATTCGGATTAAAACACTCCGGTTCACAATTCGGCGGAAAAGATCTCGAACTTTTGTATGCAGCGGCATCGCAGGCTGCAGTATCAATTGAGAATGCACGTTTGTACAAATCGGAATCAGAAAAACTTAAGATTGAACAGGACCTTAATCTTGCAAGAAACATACAGCAGGGGCTTCTGCCAAAGTCGATTCCATCAATGAAAGGGCTTGATATTGCCGGGCAGATGATATCAGCAATGCAGGTTGGCGGTGATTATTTTGACCTTCTGCCGGTTACAGATGATAAAATATTTGTTGTTGTTGGTGATGTTTCAGGCAAAGGATTATCAGCTTCATTATATATGACCAAACTTCAGACGATGATTCAGCTTGCATGCACAGCGGATAAATCACCCAAAGAAATTCTTGTTGAAGTAAATAAAAGATTATACGAGGCAATAGGAAGAAACTGGTTTGTTACGATGACTCTTGCCCTGTTTGATACAAAAAACCATACTGTTAAATTCTGCCGTGCGGGACACATGCCCGTTATTATATCCAGCAACGGCAGCGTAGAACTTTACCGTACGCAAGGAATAGGCATTGGACTTGAACGAGGAATTATTTTTGAAAAGACTCTCGTTGAAGAAGAGATAAAGTTAAGCGAAGGACAAATCTATTCATTCTTCTCTGATGGAATTACTGAAGCAATGAATGAGAAACAGGATTTATACGGTGAAGAAAAGCTTGCCATAATTCTGAAAAACAAATCTAAAAACAGCTCATCTGAAATAATGAACGAAGTATGGAATGATATTAACAAGTTCCGCGGCTCTGCAGAACAGAATGATGATATGACAATGGTGATTGTGAAGATTATATTTTGATGCTGGATGTAGGTGTGCTGTTCCTGTAATTTATAAATTCAATGTTATTATACTCCATCATTCCAATTCTGCCAATAATGCATTTCAGTAGTTGTCCTCCAGTCTTCTATCGCCTTGCATTTTTATCCATGTTCTTTTTATAATGCCAAATCATTAATTAATTTATTTTACCGAGGATTAATCATGAATGCACAACGCGTTTATAAGATGAAATTTTCCGGTGTATACCCGATGTATGTTCAGAAAGCAGAACGTAAAAACCGCACAAAGGATGAGGTTGATCAGATTATTAGGTGGCTGACGGGATATGATCAGAAGGGATTGGAGAAGCAGATTGAAAAGGGAACAGACTTTGAAACATTTTTTGCAGAGGCTCCGCAGATGAATCCAAACTGCTCACTAATAAAAGGTGTTGTATGCGGTATACGCGTTGAAAATATTGAAGACCCGCTTATGCAGAAAATCCGCTACCTTGATAAACTAATTGATGAACTTGCAAAGGGTAAATCAATGGATAAAATTTTACGGAAGTAAATTACCATTTAATTATTATATGCTGCGGCTTTTGTGTGTCTGAACGGAAACAAATTATGGAACCACGAATATCTGTTACAATTGGTGTTGATGACCTTGAACTTCAGAAAAGAATATTTCTGAAATGTAAATATCATAGTTACTTTCAGCTCAAATAAATCCATTTAGCCCGGAAATAATTTTTTCAATTGCTTCCTCTTTATTACCATGTAATCTCCATAAATATTAGGATGGTAACACATTAATGATACACAAGCTTTCTTTTTATTGGATACAATAATACATCGGATAAAAAGAAGTTTAAAAACTTTTAATAATTCCTATGCACTATAAGAAGATGACTTAACAATTGAAGCTACTTCCTGTGCTACCCTATAGTTATAATCAAAAGCTAATTTTTTGTGATTAATTAAATCCACAATTGTGCCTATTGCGCAAAGCCCGCCGGTAAGCAGATATAATATTCCCATTCCAATCTGATCAAGCACGAACCTGTGAACGCCAGCAATCCCAATAAAACCAATAAGAGCAAACAACAAAATGTTTTGCGGATCTTTTCTGCGGCTTAAATAAATATGTGCAAACTGCTGAGCCTGCTGATCATCCATATTATTTAATATACCCTGGATGTAATTCATTTCGTCTCCCTGAAGCTGGGGCATTAATTGTAAAACATTTGCCATTGTTATACTCCCGTTTTTACTTCTGCTGAATTATAAAAATACACCCCATTATTTTTCAGCAGTGAAATAATGCGATGCATGATAATTAAAAATGCCGGAAAACCTAAAGGATGGATTGTAAATGATTCTTCAAATTTTAAATGAAGCAGGTGTGAAATTGAACTGCCGATTCCGCAGCCGGGGCAAAAATTAATTCCGGCTGCTTTGAATAAACACAAAGAAAAGTGATCATCCTGAATAGGCAAAATGAAGAGAAAAATTAATCCTGCTGTCCAGGCAATAAGTTCAAAATTGATGTAAAGGAATTTTTTCAATTTTATCCGGGATTATGAATGCCGCTTTCTTTAATCCTGTTTCATCAATTGATCATCGTAATTCCAATTGAAAAACTAAAACTTCTTTCTTTGTAAATCAATAACAGTTTTACAGAAATTGTTCTTTCTGCAGCCAGATGGTGTTGAATTTTCAAACACAAATGCAAATCACGGAAGCAATATTTGAAAAATTTTTGAATCCAATTTGATTGGAAATTAATCTACATTTAATGAAACAATTTTATATAAAATGAAATTTCTCTTCCTGCTGATTCTGTTTCTTTCAACTGCTGCATTTCCTCAAGGGGGAAATCTTAAAGGAAAAATTACGGATGGAAAATCTCCGGTTCCTGCCGTAAATATCCTGGTAGTTGGAACAACAACCGGAACCATCTCTGATGAAAACGGAAATTATGAATTAAGATCAATCAGTGCCGGAGAAGTTGAAATCAGGTTTAGTTCTGTTGGTTATAAAGCACAAACAAAAAAAGTAAATATCCTGCCCGGCAAAACCATTGAACTGAATATTGAATTAATTGAAACTGCAATTGAATTCAGCGAAGTTGAAGTAAGGGGAAGCAGAAAACAGGAAGCAAGAGATACACGCACAAGCTTAATTGATTTAAACCCCCGCAGCGCAAAAATATTACCTGGCGCTGCAGAAGATGTGCTTCGGACACTTCAATCATTGCCCGGGGTTCTTGCGCCGAATGATTTTTCCTCCCAGCTAATAATACGCGGAAGCGGGCCTGATCAAAATTTAATTATAATGGATGATGTTGAAATTTTTAATCCGTACAGGTTATACGGTGTTATCAGCATGTTTAATCCTGATGCAGTTGCAGAGGTAAATTTAATTACAGGAGGATTTCCTGCTAAGTATGGTGATCGTTTATCAGCCGTGCTTGATGTAACAAACCGCGAAGGCACGCGTAAAAAAAATTTTGCAGGAAATATAAACGCGTCTATTGTTGATGCAAATCTTGTTCTTGAAGGAAAAAATCCGTTTGGAATTGAAGGAAGCTGGCTCATCAATTCACGCAGAACTTATTATGATTTAATTGTTGAACCCTTTGTTAAGAACGCCGGATTGGTTGAGGAGAATGTTTCATTTCCTAATTTTCATGATATACAGGCAAAGATTGTTTTTGGTCCTTTTAACGGGCATAAAATTTTACTTAACGGAGTTTACTCACGTGACGGCGTTGATGTTGTAAGTTCAAAAGAACGAAAATCTGCAGACAGCATTGATGTTTTTAATCTTACAAAAAATGATGCCGCAGGCATTGCATGGCATTACGCTCCATCAACAAAATTTTTAAACAAAGTAATTGCATCATGGTACAGGAACAGCGGCTCAACTGCATTCGATTCTAAAATTCTTGATCCAAGTCTTAACCGTAATGATTTTGAAGATATACTGCCTGATACAATTTCTCCTTACTTACTCGGTTTCAAATTTGATTCCGATTTTTCTTTCAGAAAATATTCAATTGATGATAAGCTGACATACATTTGGGGAGAGCATATATCTGAAGCAGGTGCCGGTGCTGATTTTATGCAGACAAATTTAAAATTCATTTTTGATCTTGATCCGGAGCTGGAAGCATTGTTTGCATCAAACCCGCAGTTCAGACCATCATTAAGTGATCTGGATGAAGTTAAGGAATACAACAGGTATAGATTTTACATTCAGAATAATTTTAAAGTAACAGAAGATTTATTCATTCAGCCGAGCCTGCGGTTTGATTATTATGATATTTTAAACAAAGCCGCTTTCGCTCCACGTATTTCATTATCATATTCGATTGATGATTTAACAACGCTGCGTGCAATATGGGGTATTTATTATCAATCACCCGGATATGAAAAACTTATAGACAGAGCTGCAATACTTAATTTTGATGATACCTTCACAAACAATCTTCTTCCCGAAAAAGCAGTTCATTATGTTATTGGAATTGAACGATGGCTGAACAATGAGTGGAGTATAAGAGCCGAATCATACTATAAAGATTTCACAGATTTGATAATTCCCGGGCAAGTCAAAGGCTCGCGCTATTTTACAGAAGCAGTTCCCGGTAAAGATATCCGTTATTCATCAGGATGGACGCGCCCCATCTCATTGATTGATGATTCACTCACGCAAATCCCGGTTAATAATTCTTACGGCGAAGCATACGGCCTGGAGTTCTTCCTTTCTAAAAAAAATATTATGAATGATAGTAAACTATCAGGATGGATTTCTTACGCATTATCTTTTGCAGACAGATTTGATAACGGAATCAAACGCCCGTTTGTATTTGATCAGCGTAATACGGTAAACATAGTTTTGAATTATGAAATTAATCACTGGCTTGATGCCGGCGTACGCTGGCAGTACGGTTCAGGCTTTCCTATAAATGTTCCGGTTGGAATTAAACCAAGAATTTTGCTGCGTGATTATGATCTTGATGGAAAAGCTGAAACTCCTGAAATTGCAGTAAGAGAAAATACGGGAGAAGTAATTTTTGATATAGATTATGGTGAAACAAGATTAACATCGCGCAAGCCCGCATATCACCGTCTAGATTTTCGCTTAACAGCTCTTGCTGATTTTTGGGATCTTGACTGGACATTTTATCTTGATATAATAAATGTTTATAATCGTTCCAACATTATTGCTTATGATTATTATGTTACAGATGATTTATCTTTGGGAAAAGAATCAAACTCAATGTTTCCAATACTGCCTACACTCGGCTTTAGTGTAAAATTTTAATTAATACTTTTTTGGTTTTTTAAGGAATTAAATGAACGGCTTATTAACAGTATCAGAATTAACCAAACAAATAAAATTAACTCTTGAAGAAGAATTCTCACAACTGACGGTAATAGGGGAAATCTCCGGGTTTAAGGCGCACAACTCGGGGCACTGGTATTTCAATTTAAAAGATAATAATGCAGTAATCTGCTGCTGCATGTGGCGCAGCAACAATGCTTCTGTATTTTTCACTCCGCAGGATGGAATGAA
The DNA here is from genome assembly GCA_044507695.1 of Ignavibacteriales bacterium. Lineage (GTDB taxonomy): Bacteria > Bacteroidota > Ignavibacteria > Ignavibacteriales > Ignavibacteriaceae > JBIQJD01. Next base: position 217,913 of record JBIQJD010000006.1, read on the forward strand.
AATAATTGTGCAGGGAAGAGTAACAGTTTATCCGCCGCGCGGAAACTATCAGATTGATGTGCGCACAATGAAACCGGCCGGAGTTGGTGAGCTTCAGGCAGCGTTTGAAATTCTAAAACAAAAACTTTCAGCGGAAGGTTTATTTGATGAAAGATGTAAAAAGGGAATTCCCTTTTATTCAGAAAAGATAGGAATTGTTACAGCGATTGACGGTGCTGCTTTGCGTGATATGATAAGTGTAGCAAAAAGAAGATTTCCATTGGTTGAACTTGTAATTGCTCCATCTAAAGTGCAGGGAACAGGCGCAGCAGAAAACATTGCTGAGAATATTCGTGAGTTAAATAAAAGGAATGACATCGGTGTAATTATTGTTGCACGCGGCGGCGGATCAATTGAAGATTTGTGGGCATTTAATGAAGAGATAGTTGCACGCGCAATTTATGAATCAAGAATTCCGGTTATAAGCGGTGTTGGGCATGAAATAGATTTTACAATTGCTGATTTTGCAGCAGACCTCCGGGCTCCGACTCCAACAGCGGCAATGGAACTTGCAACTCCTGATAAAGAAAATTTTATATTTCAGTTAAATGATTTTCTAAAAAGTTCATCTTCATTAATGATTGAGAAGTGCAGGAATCTCAGGGAAGCAATTTCAGATATCATTAACTCGTACGGATTCAGACAGCCGGCAGATATTGTAAGAAAGAATTACCAGGCGCTTGATAACATTACTTATAAACTGCATCAGAACAACAGCAGAAAATTTTTAATACTTCAAAATAAAGTTTCACTCCTTGCAAAAATAATTGAATCTCATGATGTCCGGAGATCTTTAAGAAAAGGATTTGCACTTGTTAAACAGCCTTCAGACGGTAAATTAATTACAAGATCAAAAATGTTTGAGGAAGAGAAGGAAACCGAACTTATTTTTTTTGATGGCAGGCTGGTTTTTAATCCTCAGAAAATTAAGAAATCAAATGGAATTGCCGGAGTGTAGAGATAAATAATGCCTGTTAATTAAATTCGAAAACAGACAAAAAATTTTTAACTTTGCTTCTCACAAAAAAATAATTTAATTACGGAATGAATAAACCAAAAAAAACCACGTTTGAGCAGAAGCTTATTCGTCTTGAAGAAATATCTGCTTTACTGGAAAGTGATGATATTGGTCTGGAAGAAGCTATTAATCTTTATGAAGAGGGAATAGAGCTTTCAAAAATTTGTATGGATACTTTAAGGAATGCTGAATTAAAGATTACAGAACTCAAAAAGCAGGTTGAACAAAATTCAACTGATGATAAATAATTTGATATACAACAGGCAGGTTAATTAAGATGAGTGATTCAGAAAAATATGCAGTGCTTTCTAAAATAAATTACCCGGAAGATATCCGTAAACTTGATACTTCACAGTTGAAAGCTTTATGCTCTGATATACGTGAGTACATGGTTGATACAATTTCAGAGATCGGCGGGCATTTTGGCGGCGGTCTTGGCACTGTTGAACTTACAGTTGCTATTCATAAATGCTTTAACACTCCGTATGACAGAGTTGTTTGGGATACAGGGCATCAGGCTTATCCGCATAAAATTCTTACAGGAAGAAAAGAAGCTTTAAAATCAATCAGGCAGTTAAACGGCATAAGCGGCTTCCTTAAAAGAAGCGAAAGTGAATATGATACTTTTGGTGCTGGACATGCTTCTACTTCAATTTCTGCTGCACTGGGAATGGCAGTTGCGCGTGATATGAAAAAAGAAAACCGAAAGGTGGTTGCAATTATTGGTGATGGTGCAATGACAGGCGGTATGGCTTATGAAGCAATGAACAATTCAGGCATCATTAAATCAGATCTGATTGTTGTGCTTAATGATAATAACATGTCAATTGCTCCGAATGTATGGCAGATATCAAATTATTTCACAGAGATGATCGCTCACCCGGATTATAATAAATTTAAGGGACAGATCTGGGATCTCACCGGAAAGCTTGATCAATTCGGTGACAGACTTAGAAAAATTGCAGGCAGACTTGAGCACGGAATTAAAGCAGTTATTACCCCGGGAATGTTGTTTGAAGCTCTCGGCTTCAGGTATTTTGGTCCGGTGAACGGGCACAATATTCATCAGCTTATAAAATTATTTGACCAGATAAAAGATTTAAAGGGACCGATTCTTGTTCATGCTATTACTCAAAAAGGAAAAGGATATAAACCTGCCGAAAGCCATGTGCAAAAACTTCATGCTTCAACTCCGTTTGATAAATTAACCGGCAAAGCAATAAAGAAGGGTGATTCAAAACCATCTTATACTTCTATTTTCGGAAATGCACTGGTTCAGATAGTAAGAGAAAATGAAAAGGTTGTAGGTATAACCGGCGCAATGCCTGATGGTACCGGGCTTGATATTCTTCAGAAACATTTCCCTAAAAATTATATTGATGTTGGAATTGCAGAAGAACATGCCGTTACTTTTGCGGCGGGACTTGCAACGCAGGGAGTAATTCCGGTTGTTGCAATTTATTCCACATTCCTTCAGAGAGGATTTGATCAGATAATTCATGATGTAAGCCTTCAGCATCTTCATGTTGTTTTTGTTTTGGATAGGGCGGGATTAGTCGGAGCAGACGGTCCAACTCATCACGGTGCGTTTGATATTTCATATTTAAGAATGATTCCTGATATTGTAATTATGGCACCGAAGGATGAATCAGAATTGCGGGATATGCTTTACTCTGCCGTTAAATATGAAAAAGGACCAATTGCATTGCGTTATCCGCGCGGTTCTGCAATAGGTGTTCCTTTAAAAGAAAATTTTGATCTTCTTGAGATAGGAAAAAGTGAAACGCTTACCAGGGGAAATGATGCGGCACTTCTCGCACTTGGTTCAATGGTTGAGTATTCATTGAAAGCTGCCGAAAAACTGGAAGAAGCAGGAATAAGCTGCGAAGTAGTAAACATGAGATTTGCAAAACCAATTGATGAGACAGTGATTGATGATGTTGTATCGCGTCATTCAAAAATTATCACCCTTGAAGAGAACGCATTAGCAGGCGGATTCGGCAGTGCAGTTGCGGAATATTTTTCCGATAAAAATTATAAGAATGATCTTTTAAGAATCGGATTACCGGATAAATTTATTGATCATGGCACGCAGGCAGAACTCCACAAGCTGCTCGAAATTGATCCGGATGGAATTGTAAAAAAAGTAAAAGCATTCTGTGAAGTAAAAAATCCAAAAGTAAAACAGGAGGTATCCGCTTAATGGAGAAAACCAGGCTTGCAATTATTGGTCTTGGCAGTGTTGCACAGTTAATTCATCTTCCCAACATTGCCAAAGTAAACAATGCAGTTGTAACTGCTGTTGCAGAGACAAATAAAGGCAGGCTTAATGCGGTTGCTGATAAATTCAATATTGCCGAGCGCTACACAGATTACAACGAGATGTTGAAAAAAAGTGATGTTGATGCTGTTATTGTTGCAACGCCAACAAATACTCATAAAGATGTTGCAATAGCATGTTTAAAAGCTAAAAAACATGTGCTTGTGGAAAAGCCGTTAGCCCGAACATATGCAGAAGCCAAGCCTATTGCCGATACGGCAAAAAGGCATAAAAAAATTTTAATGGTTGGTATGAATCTTCGCTACCGTCCCGATGCTATGATTTTAAAAAGTATTTTAAGTTCTGGAGAAATCGGGCAGCCGATGTATTTAAAATCTGGGTGGATACGCAGGCAGAGCAGTAAAGGAAAATGGTTTACGCGGAAGCAGGAATCAGGCGGCGGAGTAATTATTGATCTTGGGATACTGCTGCTTGATTTATCATTATGGCTTATTGATTTTGTTCCTGTAACTACTGTATCAACCAAAAATTTTTCACAAATCACAAAAACTGTTGAAGATACATCAATCAGTTATTTACGCTGCAAGAATGATGCAATCATAAATCTTGAAGCAAGCTGGTCACTTCCTGCAGAGAAAGATACATTTTATCTTAATGTTTACTGCACTAAAGGTTATGCTTCTTTGAATCCGTTCAGAGTTTATAGAAAAATTGAAGAACAGGTTATAAATCTTACTCCATCACAATCCGAGAGCGCGTTTGGGCTTTTCAAAAAATCCTACATGAATGAATTAAAAAGCTTCCTGGGCGCGGTAACCGGTTTGCATCCCGGATTTTCTTCCGGCGAAGAAGCGCTTTCAAGAATGAAAGTAGTAGAAGCTATGTACAATTCTGCAGCCCGTAATGCTGAAATCGAATTATAGTTACACTAAATATTAATTTTTTCAATACTTCAACTTTAAAATGAACCCTAAAATTCTTTTAGTGGATGATGACAGGGATATTATTGAATTCCTTGAATATAACCTGCTTAAAGAAGGTTTTGATGTAATAGCAGCGTATAATGGTTTTGAAGCTCTTGAAAAACTCAGCACTAATCCCGATCTGATAATTCTCGATATCATGATGCCAAAACTTGACGGCTTTCAAACTTACAGAAAAATTCGTGCAATTAAAGGATTTGAAAAACTGCCTGTAATTTTCTTAACATCAAGATCATCTGGAGAAAGTAACACCTACGGGGCTGATGCAGATAGTAATGATTACATACTAAAACCAATCTCTGTTAAAAAATTGGTAGCGCGGATAAAATCAAACTTACAGAAATCAGCTTCCGCTGAAACCGGGTCAGTATCTGCCGAAATAGTAATCGGTCCGTTGAGGATAAACAAAATTAAATCTTCAATTCAGATTAATGGAAAGGAAAAGACTTTTCCCAAAAAGGAATTTGAAATTTTATCATATCTGGCCAGCCATCCGGGAAAGGCATTTACGAGGAACATGCTGCTGAAGGATGTTTGGGGAACAAATGTTTTTGTGGTTGACCGTACAATTGATGTACATGTCAGGAAAATCCGCGAAAAGCTTGAGAATCACTCAGATCTTATAGAAACCGTAAAAGGTGTGGGATACAAATTCAAAGACATCAGATAATCTTAAACAGATTACCATATTTTTAATGTTCCTTTGTAATTTTTTAAGGATTGAAATCAAAAATCCTGTGAACAAAAATTTTATTTCTCTTAATTGACTTGGAAATATCCTTTTATTAACTTTGTTGTCTAAAATTTTGAAAAGAAGAGGTTAAAATGTTCGCTGTTGTAGATATTGCTGGGCAGCAATTCAAAGTTTCCGAAAAGACAAAATATTATGTTCCGAGATTGAAAGAAGATATTGATGCGGAAGTTAAATTTGGTAATATACTTCTTTTTGGCGATGATAAAGGAACAAAGGTTGGAAATCCGTTTTTAAGCGGCGTATCTGTAACCGCAAAAGTACTTGAACATGTAAAAGATGATAAGGTTATAGTTTACAAAAAGAAACGCAGAACCGGCTATCAGAAAAAGAACGGCCACAGGCAGCAGTTAACAAGAATTGAAATAACAAAGATTGGTTAAGGAGATTTAATAATGGCTCATAAAAAAGGTCAGGGTTCCACCCGAAACGGCAGAGACAGTAACGCGCAGCGCCTTGGCGTTAAGAAGTTTGGCGGCGAACGTGTTTTAGCCGGAAATATTTTGGTTAGACAAAGAGGAACAAAATTTCATCCCGGAGCTAATGTTTTAAGAGGCGGTGATGATACTCTTTTCGCTGTTGCCGATGGCATAGTAAAATTTGAAGTTAAAAGAGGCAACAGGCAGTATGTTTCTGTTTATCCTCCCGTAAGTTAATTTAATTTACATTTGCAAAATAAAACCCTCTCTTCCGGGAGGGTTTTTTGTTTTAAATTTTTTTTATTACCCAATCTTTAATACACAAATTTCTCACGCGTGAATTAAAGGGAACAATTTCTATTCATACACAAACTTCCGTTTTTATTTATTTCGCATGATGCATATTGTTCTTTTGAAGAAGAAAAATACCTGAAATATTGAAGAAAAAAATCGGATCAGAGAATCAATTAATTCTCCAATCCGGTATTCTAAAAAATATTTTTTACAATCCTAATCTTTCCATATCTGCAACGAGAGACTTTACAGCGTTAACCGAGTTATCCATCAGTTTCTGCTCTTCTTCATTTAATGAAAGTTCAACTATCTTTTCTACGCCGGCTGCACCAAGAACCGCGGGAACTCCGACATAATAACCATCAACTCCGAACTCTCCATCTAAATATGCACAGACAGGCAGGACTCTTTTTTCATCATAAATAATTGCTTCAGCCATTGTTATTGCTGCTGATGCAGGTGAATAAAAAGCAGAACCGGTTTTTAATAATTTAACAACTTCACCACCTGCCATTTTTGTTCTTTCAACCATTGCATTCATTACTTCAGCGGCTTTTGCTTTATCATTATACTTTCTTTCAAGAAGTTCCATAACAGGAATTCCGTTTACATTTGCGTAGCGTATGAGCGGCACCATTGTATCACCGTGTCCGCCAAGAACCATTGCGTTAACATCTTTAACGGAAACACCCAGTTCCCATGCAATGAATGATGCAAAGCGGGAAGAATCAAGCACGCCTGCCTGCCCCATAACCCTGTTAGCCGGAAAGCCTGAAACTTTTTTGAACAATGTTACCATTGCATCAAGAGGATTGGAGATAATTATAACCACAGAATCAGGAGCATACAGCTTAACATTTTCTGCTACGGTTTTCATGATTTTTGCATTTGTGTTCAGCAAATCATCACGGCTCATACCGGGTTTACGGGGCAAGCCTGCTGTAATTATAACTACATCTGCACCTTCGATGTCCTTATAATCATTAGTGCCTTTTATATTAACATCAAAACCATCTATGCGTGATGCTTCTGCAACATCAAGTGATTTGCCCTGAGGCATATCTTCAACAATATCAAAAAGAACAACATCACCAAGTTGTCTTAATGCGGAAAGCTGTGTTAAAACACCTCCGATTTGTCCGCCGCCAATTAGTGCAATTTTATTTCTCTTCATCGTTTTTCCCTATATTTTATTGTGTGATGAACAACTATTGTTCATCAAAAAAGTTTTTAAAAATAATTATCAATATATCTTTTTGCAAAACGAGGAACATGGTTAACGATAATTCATAAAAAATAATCGTTATTAATATAGTCTATTTAACCATTCAAAATTAATTTCAACTTTTGAAAATATTATTCATTCGCTTATTTTAAATTAGAAACTGAAAGAAATAAAATGAAAAAAATTACTGTTGTTGGTGCTGGCAATGTTGGTGCCGCAACCGCGCAGCGGATTGCAGAAAAACAATTAGCCGAAGAAATTGTGCTGATCGATATAATTGAAGGCGTTCCACAGGGAAAAGCGCTTGATATTTGGGAGAGTGCGCCAATTGAACAATTTGATACAAAAATTTCCGGAACCAATAATTATAAAGATACAGTTAATTCAAATCTTGTTGTTATTACTGCGGGACAGCCGCGCAAGCCGGGAATGACGAGAGATGATCTTTTATTTACAAATGCTAAAATTGTAAAATCAATAACAGAAAAAATTGTTGAGTATTCACCGCAGGCAATTCTTATTATTGTTTCAAATCCGCTTGATGTAATGACATATACCGCACTTAAGGTAAGCGGGTTTGAAAAGAACAGGGTAATAGGAATGGCCGGAATACTGGATACTGCAAGATTCCGTTTGTTTATTGCCGATGCACTTAAAGTATCAGTAAATGATGTAACTGCAATGGTACTGGGAGGACATGGGGATTCTATGGTTCCATTAATCCGTTATTCTAATGTTGGTGGAATTTCTATTTCCGAACTTCTTCCTGAGCAAAAAATAAATGAACTTGTTGACAGGGCACGCAGCGGGGGAATTGAAATAGTTAACCATCTTAAAACAGGCGGAGCATATTACGCACCCTCTGCTGCTGCAGTTGAAATTGCAGATTCAATCGTAAAAAACCGCAGGAGAGTTTTGCCGTGTTCAGCATGGCTTGAAGGTGAGTATGGATTGAATAATGTTTATTGCGGTGTGCCTGTTGTTCTTGGTAAAAACGGAATTGAGAAAATTGTAGAATTAGAATTAACTGCTGATGAACAAGCGGCATTAAAAAAATCAGCAGATGAAGTTGCAGAAAATATTGAAAAATTAGATCTATAGTTTTAAGATCGGAACATACCCGGATTTTTTCTGATTATAAATTCATAATCAAAATTGTTTCGGTGCCATTCACAGTATGTTTATATTGAAGATCATCCATATAAATGCGCATCAGGTACAATCCGCGCCCGGAGTCTTTCAATAAATTATCGGGGTGTGTAGGATCAGGGACAATTGCAGGATCGAATCCTCTACCTTCATCTTTAATTGAAATTATTAATTTTCCGTTATCCACGGTTGCATCAATACTTACTATTTTGCTTTCATCACTTTTATTGCCGTGAATAATTGCGTTTGTTGTGGCTTCGGTAATTGCTAAAAGCAAACCAGGAATTTTTTCTTCATCAACATTTACATCCCTTGCAAAATAGTTTACAAATTCTTCAACAGTTATAAGATTATTTGGATTGCTTTCAATCTCGAGGTGGTACGTATTTTCTGCCAAGAAAAATTCCTAAATCTTTTTGTGTGAAAATAATAAATATAATTTTGTTTTCAATTGTAAGATTAGAAAAAAAACATAGTGATACAATTAAAAGCGCCAGTTCATCTGAAGATTAAAGTTAATTAATTCCTTACCGGGATTATCTTTAATTGTTATGAATTCATACCAACCGTAAAACCTAAAGAATAATTTTTCCTGCAGAGCAATTATTACTTCAGCCACAGGACCGCTGCTTAAATATTCGGTATCAATATTTTTATTGCGCCCTTTGTAATTGTAAGTGTTCAGAGAAAATATACGTGCACCTATTGAAATTATATATTTATTATGTGATAAAACAATTTTTGGCTCAGTGTAAATTTCCCGGAGAAATCTTGTTGGTTTGGTTGAGAAAGAAGCCCAGCTTAAATCACCCTGCTCTGATAATTTAACGTAGCCGTAAACAACCAATGAAACGTAATTATTCAGTTTGAGGATTGATGAATCACTTGCTGTAAACTGCCGGAAGGAAAAGCTTCGGTAATTGGGATTCAGATCCTCAAAATCATAAACAGTATAATTTGCTGAAACTTCAAAATTATTTAACGATGTGAAATTTTTTCCGCGGTAATTTCCGCCGGATGCAAAACGTAATATCCGGTTTACATTATTGTTTGAACTTCTCTCAGAAAAAATATAAACGATGTGGTTGTACGTTCCTTCCGTGCTTGCATAAATTTCAAGGAATGGAGTAAGCTGTTTTGAATATCTCAGCCGCAGGATTGTTAAAAGTTCATCCCTGTCATCAAAATTAAAATCACTTGGCGTATCGTATCTTAATTTATTCTGAAACAAACTGAACGAAAGCCGGTCTGTGCGTGAAAATTTCATATTGCCGGCAAGAGAAAGAGTTGCTCGGGTTGAATGATTATTCTTGCTGCTTTCAAGTCTTGAGCGTTCTTCATAAAAAATATTGTTAGCTCCTTCAAATCTTTTTGTAATATGTTTTTCATTCCTTTCTGAATAGAACAATCTGAGGAAGCCGTCAAAAAAATCTGAATTATACGCGGTGTTTGATTCAAGTTCAAAACGGAGTTCTTCAACCTGCGTATCAAAGATTGATGCAGAGGCAGCATCAGTTAACCTGTATCTTGTATCGCGGTCAATGCTGCGAAAGGCTGCTCTTCCAAAAAACTGCTGGTTAAATGCCGAAAGAAAATTATACAAACGTAATCCATCTTCAATAAAGTAAGAAGTTTCAGTCCTGCTCTGAATGTTGTTCTTAACATCAAAACGTGCAGATGTTAATGAATCAGCTTCAAAGTAAAAATCTTTTCTGCTTTGCTTGAACTGAAAATTTATATTGTTTGAAACCTGCGGATTGAAATAATTCTCAGCACCAGCTGATATAAAACGCAAAGTATTTTTTCTGGGTGAGATATCTTCATTCTTAAATTTTAATTCTGATGAGAGAAACATATCTGTTAACTGCAGAGTATCAATCAAACCTTCTGCGCCGTAAATAAATCCGTAATCATTTTCCCCAATCTGCCTGTTGTTTGAATATCCTGCAAAGGGACTGAAGTAAATTTTATCATAAGGAACTAACTGCAAAAACACTGCAGCATTATTTGTTGAAGCCTGGTTTATTTCAATGCGCCGGTTATCTGATAATATGCTGCTGGTTCCGAGAAATCCGGCTCTCAGCATTTCATTAAAATTATAAAAAGATGATAATGAGAAATATTGATCATCTCTTATATTTTTTTCTGTTGCACGTATAAATGTTGAGTTGAAATTTTCAAAAAAGTGAATGCTTGTTTTATCAAAATATGTACTGTAATGGAGAAGTGAATTGAGGTTGAATGTATTTATTTGTTTATCAAATCTTGTTGAAAGCTGGTTGACCGGAGTCTCTGCTAAAATATATTCAAGACTATCAGCATGAATCTGGGCAGACAGGCGAATTGCAAAAATCAGAACTATGATTAAAACTTTTTTCAACAGGATAATTCTTTTATTGATTCATCATCAATATAAAATATAAATGCAGAGTAGTAAAGATTATTTAATTGTATCAGTTTAAAGATTTAAGCAGATGAGACATCAGCATAAATTATAATAATTTATTATGGTGAGATTGTAAAACTTTGCAATGTTGAAATGCTGTTTGGTTCTGAGCTTGCACCGGAATATGTAATTACGCGCCAAAAATATTTTTTACCAGCTTCAAGGTAAGGAGGAGTGAATGCAATTTTTATAGTATCATTCACAACAGAAGAGCTGATTTGCTTACTCCAGAACTCACCAAAAAATTGATTTGTCTGCACAAGAATTTTATAAACGGCTGGCTCTTCAATTGCTTTGATGATGAAATTATCAAAAACAGGATGTGTTTGATTGTCCCCGGGAAAGATGATTTCGGGAATATCAAAAATCCAATCACTTACAACCGGGCTTTCGCTGCTCTGCAATCCGCCCTTATCAACCGCCTTAATTTTGTAATAATATTTTTGGTATAACTGAAGTTCAATTGTATCTTCAAAGAAGGGAAGAGGGGAGAAGCCAGTTAAACTTATGCTGTCCGCTGAAAATTCAGAATCAACTCCGCGGAAAATATTATAACCAATTACATCACTTTCATTTGAAGATTCCCAATTTATAAAAACGGATTTTCTTCCTTCCCAGTTTCTTGCATTAATATTTACAAATCTTGGTCTTAAAGGATAACGCCTGTTAACTGGTTTAGCGCTTATTGGTTCGGTGGTATTGCTTTCTTTACCGGAAAGATCAACCGCACTTATTTTGTAAAAATATACTGTGTTATAATCCAGTGAATCATCTATATAATAATCATTGTTAGTAAAATCTATCAGCGTAAAATCATTTTCATTGCCGTTTCTTCTATAAACATTATAGCCTCTCAAATCTTTTTCGAAATTTCTGTTCCATTCAATTATTATCTCACCATCTGTTGCAGAATAAAATCTTAGCCCAACCGGAACAGCCGGGGGCAGTCCATCATCTGCTGAAACTTCTGTCGGCCGTTCACATGAAATGAAAATTATTGAAAGTGAAACCAAAATTGCTGATGTAATAAATTTCATTAAAAATCTATAGTTAATAATTCCGGAACATAAAACAATTATAACTGTTGAAGCACATGAAAAATAAATACAAAAAAAATTCTTTGAAATTCAGATAAACAGTATTTTATTTAAGGATAGATGAGTACAAAGCATACGTGTTGATTTTGACAAAGTAGCATTTTTTGGATAACTTTCACATCAAAATTTTTGAATAAAAAAGCATGATTGAGCAATATATTCCAGTTTTTCTCGTAATCGGGTTTGCATTAGTTTTTGCTCTTGGTGTTGTTATTGCATCAAAAGTATTCGGGCCGCAGAGACCAACCAAAGAAAAATATTCAACTTACGAAAGCGGAATGAAGCCCGTTGGAACAACCAACGAACGCATTTCAGTTAAGTATTATCTTGTGGCAATGTTCTTCATAATATTTGATCTTGAAGTTATTTTCGTTTACCCATGGGCTGTTCAGTTCAAAAAACTGTTTGGTGAGATTGGGATGTCTGTATTTTATTCTATGCTGGTTTTTCTTGTGGTTTTGGAATTAGGTTATTTGTACGCTTATAAAAAAGGTGGTTTCAGATGGGATTAGAAGCGAAATTAAAACAAGATGGTTTTTTTACAACACAGCTTGATGCTCTTGTAGCATGGTCACGAAAAAATTCAGTTTGGCCGATGCCAATGGGAATTTCATGCTGTGCAATTGAAATGATGGCAGCCGGTGATCCGAAATATGATATTGCACGTTTTGGTTCTGAAGTAATGAGATTTACTCCGCGTCAGTGTGATTTGATGATTGTTGCCGGTACAGTTACTTATAAAATGTCTCATGTAGTCAGAAAAATTTATGATCAGATGCCCGATCCCAAATGGGTAATTGCAATGGGTGCATGCACATCATCGGGCGGAATGTACAGGTCATACTCTGTTGTGCAGGGAATAGATCAGTTTCTTCCCGTAGATGTTTACCTTGCCGGATGCCCCCCTCGTCCTGAAAATCTTTTGAATGCATTAATTCAGATTCAGGATAAAATTGGCAGAACAAGGGCAAGAGATTTCCAGGACAGGGAAATGCCCGAACTTACAGTTCTTCAAAACAATTAATAATATGTTATTAAAAGAAACTTTAATTGCAAAACTCACAGGATATAAAGATCCCCGATTATCTTTTGAAACTGTTGAATACAAAGGTGAATTAACTTTAATTATTCCTAAAGAGGAAATTCTTGAAGTTTGCAGATTTTTGAAAAATGATCCCGATCTACAGTTTAATCTTTGTGAAGATGTAACTGCTATAGATTGGGCACGCCGAAAAAACCGCTTTACAGTTGTTTACCATATCTTCTCAATAAAAAATAAATTCAGATTAAGAATTAAAGCCGATGTCGATGAATCAGATTTAACTATTGATTCTGTTACATCGGTCTGGAAAACTGCAAACTGGCATGAAAGAGAAGCTTATGATATGTACGGCATCAATTTTAAAAATCATCCTGATTTTAGAAGAATGTACATGCCGGAAGAATTTGAATATCACCCGCTTAGAAAAGATTTTCCGCTGATGGGAATTCCCGGCTCATTACCTTTACCAAAGAAATAAACCATGCAAAGATTATCCAAAGAAGATATACATCCCAAAATAATTGAAAAATTACTCTCAGATACCGATCTGACGATTGAAGATGCGTTAGAAAACGAAATGATCCTGAATATGGGTCCGCAGCATCCGGCAACTCACGGAGTGCTTCGTGTTCTGTTAAGATTGGATGGCGAGACGGTAATTGCTTCAGTTCCTGAGCTTGGTTATCTGCACCGCGGTTATGAAAAGATGGCAGAGAACATGAGCTATCATGAGTTCATTCCGCATACAGACCGACTTGATTATTTATCACCCATGGCAAACAATGTTGCATGGGCATTAGCGGTTGAGAAGCTTGCAGGCATTGAAGCCCCGCCAAGAGCACAGTACATCAGAATGATGGTTGCAGAACTTGCTAGAATTGCTTCACATCTTGTGGCTATTGGCGCGCTTGCAATGGATGTTGGTGCGCTTACTGTATTTTTATGGACATTAAGAGAACGTGAAAAAATTCTTGATATATGGGATATTCTCTGCGGCGCAAGATTTACAAACAGCTACACAAGAATCGGCGGAGTTGCAAATGATGCCCAGCCTGAAGCACTGAAAAAAGTGAAGTGGTTTATTGATCAGTATGAAGAAAATCTTGATGAGTGTGAAAGACTGCTTAATACCAACAGGATTTTTATTGAAAGACTTGAAGGCGTTGGCGTTATTTCTGCAGAAGATGCAATTGATATCGGTTTAACTGGACCAAGTTTAAGAGGAAGCGGAGTTGAACATGATTTAAGAAGATCAACTCCATATTTATTTTATAATGAAATTGATTTTAAAGTAATTACCTTTCCTGATGGTGATAGTTTAGCAAGATATTTTGTACGAGCAGATGAAACAAGAGAGAGCATAAAAATCATCAGGCAGGTTCTGGAAAAAATGCCGCAGGGACCGGTTACTGCAAATCAGCCCAAAAGAGTTCTTCCTAAGAAAGATGAAATTTATACAAAGATGGAAGAATTGATTCACGATTTTATGTTAATCAATTTCGGAATAAATCCTCCTGCCGGGGAAATTTATTCTGCCGTTGAAAATCCAAAAGGTGAACTTGGCTTTTATTTAGTAAGCAACGGTGAAGGCCATCCATGGAAATGCAAAATCCGTTCACCCTCTATGGTTAATCTGCAATCACTTCCGCAGCTTATTAAAGGTGAAATGATATCGGATGTTGTTGCAATTATAGGAAGTATTGATCCCGTTATGGGAGAAGCAGACAAGTAGTAAATAATAAACAGCAAACAAATTCCGGTTATCAGATTCTTTGGAATTTGTTTTTGATCATTGGGATTAAGATATGGAATTCAAGTTTACAGAAGAAAATTTAAAGAGAGTTCAGGAACATATTGCAAAGTATCCTGTTAAGCGTCCCGCAGTAATGCCGGCTTTGTACATTGCACAGGAACAAAATGGTTACATCTCAAATGTAGTAATAAGGGAAGTAGCGGATATTCTGGAAATGAATCCCGAAGAAGTTCTTGGTGTTGTTACATTTTATACAATGTATCATCAGAAGCCGATGGGAAAATATCATGTGCAGGTTTGTACAAATGTATCCTGCATGTTGAGAGGCGGTTATGAAATATGGGATCAGGTGCGGCAGAAATTAGGAATAGGCAATATGGAAGTAACGCCTGATTCTAAATTTTCACTTGAAGAAGTTGAGTGTATGGGTTCATGCGGAACCGCTCCAATGATAGCAATTAATGAAGATTATTATGAGAATCTTTCAAAAGAAAAAGTTGAAGAGATTCTTAATTCACTTTCATAAAAAAGTACTGATCTGAAAGATTAAAATTTAAAATGGAAAAAATAGTTCTTCCTGAAATAGAAAACCTTCACCTGATTGATGTTTATATTCAAAACGGCGGTTACACTGCAATTAAAAAAGCGCTTTCTCAAACGCCGGACGATATAATTGACCAGGTAAAAAAATCAGGTTTACGTGGGCGCGGCGGCGCTGCATTCTCCGCAGGTTTAAAGTGGAGCTTTATGCCAAAGACCACCAATAAGCCAAAGTATCTTTGCATTAACGGAGATGAAAGTGAACCCGGTTCTTTTAAAGACAGGCAGATATTTGAATACAATCCTCATCAATTAATTGAAGGAATATTAATTGCCTGCTATGCTATCGGTGCAAAAGCTGCGTACATTTATATCCGGGGTGAATATCATAAGTGGATAAAGATGGTTGAAAAAGCTTTATCAGATGCTTATGAAAAAGGATTTGTTGGTGAAAGAATGAAAGAATCGTTCGGTTCTGATTTCTTCTGCAATATTTATGTTCATAAAGGAGCAGGCGCTTACATTTGCGGTGAGGAATCTGCTTTAATGAATTCACTTGAAGGAAAAAGAGGATATCCGAGAGTTAAACCGCCGTTTCCTGCACAAAATGGTCTGTGGGGAAATCCTACCACAATAAATAATGTTGAAACAATTGCAAACGTTCCGCCGATAATTAATAAAGGATGGGAATGGTTTTCACAGATTGGTGAACCAAAACATCCCGGAACTATTTTGTACGGATTGAGCGGACATGTAAATAAACCGGGAGTCTATGAACTTCCAACCGGAGTTCTCTTAACGGATTTAATATACAAATATGCTGGCGGGGTACCGGGCAATAAAAAAATTCTTTGCGTAATTCCGGGTGGTTCATCAATGCCTCCTTTAAGAGGTGATCAGCTTGAAGGCATTAAGATGGATGCTGAATCACTTAAAGCTGCAGGCTCAGCAATTGGTACGGCAGGCGTAATGGTAATGGATGAGGATACTGATCTTGTAAAAGTTCTGGCAAGAATTTCAAAATTCTATTATCATGAAAGCTGCGGACAATGTACTCCCTGCCGCGAAGGAACAGGCTGGCTGTATAAAGTTCTTGACAGACTTGTAAGAGGTGAAGGCTCTGTTGCAGATCTCGATCTTTTAATTTCTATTGCAGGAAATATTGAAGGGAATACAATCTGCGCATTGGGTGAAGCTGCAGCCTGGCCGGTCAGATTCATGATTACAAGATTCAGAGATTATTTTGAAGCACGGGTTAAACGTGAAGTTGTAATTCCGGTTGCTAATAAAGTTCACTCAATGAGAGGAACAGCTTTTCCGCTGGCTGATATTAAAATTTAAAAAAAAGGGCTGTCTAAAAAGTAAATAATTATTCTTTCTTTACGGTGAATGATTTCGCCCGAACGAAAATAATGACGATAATACTTTTTTATCAGCCCATTCTAAAACTGATTAAGCACCTGCCGCTCTTTGCCCCATTTCTCTATCAAGAAGAAAAATTCCGTTTCTGTTATCACCAACAAGTTTCACCCTATCAAGAATATAAAGTGAGGTCGCTTCTTCTTCAACCTGCTCACTTACAAACCATTGAAGAAAATTATTAGTAGCGTAATCTTTTTCTTTAAGAGTTAATTCAACAATATTATTAATTGATTCTGATACTTTTTGTTCATGCTCAAAAACTTCTTCAAATAAATTAATAATTGTTTTCCATGATTCTGCCGGTGCATCAATTTTTTCCAGAACTACTCTTCCGTTTCTTTGATGAATATACTCATAGATCTTAAGTCCGTGTTCATATTCTTCCCTCGATTGAACCTTCATCCAATGGGCAAAGCCATTTAGATTTTCAGATTCAAAATATGCCGCCATTGCCAAATAAAGGTAGGATGAGTATAGTTCAGCATTCAACTGCTTATTGAGAGCCTTCTGAACATTTTCATTCAGCATACTAACTCCTGTTTAATTTTTTTGTTTGGATTTTCACCGTAATCTATAAAAATGAATTCACTGCTTCAACATTTTAATTAAATATGTTTATTAAAGTTAATTGCCTGAATCACAAATAATTACAGGAGAATTCAGTAATCATCACCAATTTCTTTCCTTTTAATTCGAATCCCAAATCTTTATATTTGCACTTCAAAAAAATAAAAGAAGTATGATCAGTTTAAAAACTCTTAATCCGGAACAGAGAAAAGCAGTAGAGTATGATGGCGGACCTGTAATGATTGTTGCCGGCGCAGGCTCGGGAAAAACCAGGGTTCTTACATATAAAATTGCTTACCTTATACAAAACGGATATGACCCCGAAACAATTCTTGCTCTGACTTTTACTAACAAAGCTGCCAATGAAATGAAGGACAGAATAAGAGAATTAATTGGCAGCAAGGCTGATGCATTATGGATGGGAACCTTTCATTCTATCTTTGCAAGAATATTAAGAATGGAAGCCAAACAGATTAATTATAGAAGTAATTTTTCAATCTATGATGCTGAAGATTCCCATTCCCTGGTATCGAACATCATTTCAAACCTTAATATTACACTGGAAGGTGTTACACCAAATGCCATAAGGCATAAAATCAGTTATCTTAAAAACCATATGATTATGCCTGCCGAGTTCAGGAA
>JBIQJD010000007.1:0-48259 GCA_044507695.1 Ignavibacteriales bacterium
GCAGAGTATGATGGCGCTGATTGGTTTCAATCCACGCACTCGTGTAGAGTGCGACATCTACCAGCATAAATTGTCCCCCCATTGTTTGGGTTTCAATCCACGCACTCGTGTAGAGTGCGACTAGTTATCTAAAAAAGATGAGGCATCACCATATGTTTCAATCCACGCACTCGTGTAGAGTGCGACCACTACATTTATTAAATTTTTCTTTCACCACGGGGTTTCAATCCACGCACTCGTGTAGAGTGCGACTATTGCGATTATAAGTAAGTTTGTTTTCATTTTGTTTCAATCCACGCACTCGTGTAGAGTGCGACCAAATAAAATTGCAGAGTATGATGGCGCTGATTGGTTTCAATCCACGCACTCGTGTAGAGTGCGACGTTGAAGTATCATCATCAACTGCTTTTATGTTTAAGTTTCAATCCACGCACTCGTGTAGAGTGCGACGTTTTTTCCATTTTCATTCCTTCCGGATTTTTATTTGTTTCAATCCACGCACTCGTGTAGAGTGCGACTTTCTTTTCTGTTTCAGATGCATTAAGCTTTTCAGTTTCAATCCAGGCACTCGTGTAGAGTGCGACGCTGATTTAAGATTTAAGTTCGTGGCTCAAAACTGTTTCAATCCACGCACTCGTGTAGAGTGCGACGCTCTCGATAATGCAAAGGCTGATCCATCATCAAAGTTTCAATCCACGCACTCGTGTAGAGTGCGACTGGATAATTTCATCAATGGTTTCAGATGTTGCTGAGTTTCAATCCACGCACTCGTGTAGAGTGCGACGATATTGTTCTTAATTCCTTTTTTGTTTTGTTTGTTTCAATCCACGCACTCGTGTAGAGTGCGACTCCGATTATTGCAGTATTCCGGTAACGAGATTTGTTTCAATCCACGCACTCGTGTAGAGTGCGACGGTGACTCACCATGAGTAAGATTGTAACTCATCTGTTTCAATCCACGCACTCGTGTAGAGTGCGACACTAACCTGTCAACCATTCGATAAAAAGCAAAGTGTTTCAATCCACGCACTCGTGTAGAGTGCGACATAGAGTAATAAAAATTATAAAGGACGCAAAATGTTTCAATCCACGCACTCGTGTAGAGTGCGACTCTTTAGCAGCCAGCCAGGCTTCAAAAGTTGAGGTTTCAATCCACGCACTCGTGTAGAGTGCGACTGTGTACGATGGTGTTTATTCTGATGAAAATGGGTTTCAATCCACGCACTCGTGTAGAGTGCGACAATTTCCATTCTCATCTATCTTAAACTTTAACCGTTTCAATCCACGCACTCGTGTAGAGTGCGACTGAAATATGCAAGGATTATCTGGCTCCATATACCGTTTCAATCCACGCACTCGTGTAGAGTGCGACGCTCTCGATAATGCAAAGGCTGATCCATCATCAAAGTTTCAATCCACGCACTCGTGTAGAGTGCGACTGGATAATTTCATCAATGGTTTCAGATGTTGCTGAGTTTCAATCCACGCACTCGTGTAGAGTGCGACGATATTGTTCTTAATTCCTTTTTTGTTTTGTTTGTTTCAATCCACGCACTCGTGTAGAGTGCGACTCCGATTATTGCAGTATTCCGGTAACGAGATTTGTTTCAATCCACGCACTCGTGTAGAGTGCGACGGTGACTCACCATGAGTAAGATTGTAACTCATCTGTTTCAATCCACGCACTCGTGTAGAGTGCGACACTAACCTGTCAACCATTCGATAAAAAGCAAAGTGTTTCAATCCACGCACTCGTGTAGAGTGCGACTCAATAGCTCCTTTAGCGTCTGGTTTATTGGCAGTTTCAATCCACGCACTCGTGTAGAGTGCGACTCCCCTATTCCGCTCTGCCGATATTTTCCCTCTGTTTCAATCCACGCACTCGTGTAGAGTGCGACTATAGCTCTTATAACTTATTCCATTGCTTTAAGTTAATCATTCATTTTTGCTTAGCTTTTCTTTTCAAATAATATTTCATAAAAACAATCTTAAATGCTGTGATTATTTAATAAAAAACAGGTGCTAACCTGCCAGAGTTTTTATGTATGCTTAAGTTAGCATTCATAAAATAAGTGCATCATCAAAATCAATTATATTTTTACTCTTGCCGTAACTTTCTATTCTCCTTTTATAATTAGCGCCAAGATAGTAGAAACGCAGGTTATCCTCTTCTTCTTTATAAATAGTCAGTAATTGGTTTTTCATAACTTCCCATTGTGCCGGGTCAATTACACATTCAAAGACTGAATTCTGCGCACGTATTCCGAAGTTCAGACAAATATCCGCAACCTTTTTCAGCCTCTTTTTACCGCTTAACGTTTTTGTTGATACATCATAACTTACAATTACCATCATAATTAAATTCCTTTTACATGAAAATTAAAACATCATTTTAAATAAAACGGTGGATAAGCTTCTATATCACCCCTGATATATCTTGCGAGCAATTGTGCCTGTATATGCGGCAGTAATCCTATCGTCATTTTCTCACCAAGAAAAGGATGAGTTATCTCCTCCTGTTTTCTTTTTTGATATGCTATTATTAGTTCCTTACGTGCTTTATCAGATATTCTTACTTCACCGGATTCTCTTTTTTCAAAATCTTTAATTGTAACCTGTTTTAAATTTATAAGATTAAGCATAACCCTGTCTCCAAGATATGCTCTGAATTCCTCCATTATATCAAGGGCAAGACTTGGTCTTCCCGGTCTAAGCTGGTGAAGAAATCCAACCTGTGGATCAAGTCCAACAGTTTCAATAGCTGAACGTATATCATTTGAAAGAATAGCATAAAGAAATGATAGCAGTGCATTTGCCGGATCAAGCGGTGGTCTTTTGGTTCTTTGATTGAATACAAAGTCTGATTCCTGTACAATAATCATATTAGATAAAACACTGAAATAAATATTTGCGCATTCTCCTTCATATCCGCGGAGTTCATTCAGCGTTTGCGCTCTTTGAATATTTGCTAATCTTTTTCCAAGAATATCGATAGCTGTACTTACATCATCATTGCTTTTTTCAGGATGGTTGCGCTGATGCCGTTGAAGTATGTATCTGTAATTTGAAACTTTTGCAGCAATAATAGGGGATGCAATGCGCAACGATTCTGATTCATTGTCTGCAATTAAGTACTGTGCCTTTCGCAGCAGTACATTACCTTTCTGTGCACCGTAAACACGAGCAAGAAATTTTCCATTCTCCGTCAGATAACTGATACCAACATTATTCTCTGCACAAAATGCCATTACCTGCGGTGTTAATGGTTTAAATCCAAAACATACTATATTTTCAATTGTGTGGATTGGCGCCTGAAAAGCTTTTTTAGAGTTACCATCTGCATCTCTAAGTTCAACAACAAAAGTTTCTCTTTCTTTTCTTACATAAGCATCATCAGAAGTTATATATAATGTGTTGAGATGCCTTTTCATTTGGTATATAATTCCTTTAAATAATTCTGCAGCTTCCGGTTGTTCATTGCTTTAGGCTGGCAAATATTTATTAGGGAACAGTTCCGGCATTTTGTGTTGTATCCAATTTTAGGAACATTTTTGGAATCAACAATCTCGCGCACCTTTTGGATAACTTCTTTTGTCTGCTCCCGGAGCTGGTCATCAATCACTACTAAATTTCTTCTGCGGATTTTTGCATAAAAAAAAGCCGCTTTGTGAACAACGATATTCAGCATTTCTTCAAGGCAGATTACCTGTGCGCATAGCTGTACTTTATCACTTATATCATCCTTTGGTTTGCCCGATTTGAACTCAACAGGTAAAATCTCTTTCCCTGTTGGAGTATTACGGAATTCCACTACATCACATCTTCCTGTTAAACCGTAATTATAGGAATGAATCCTTAAACCCCTTACTGTTCTTACGTCTCCTCTTGTTTCGTATGTATCAGTATCTGCTTTTTCATGAAGAAGATTTCCCTTTACAGTAAATAAATTTTCCTGCCATACATCATCAACATGAATTAAGCCGCATTGTCTTGGACAATAAATATAATGCTGCAATGCACTTATCATTATAAAATCATCTTCAGTGAACATTATTTTTTTTAAAAGGTAAACCCAAAAAATTAAACCATTATAATTAGTTTTCTATTAATAAAACTCTGTCCTGTTGGCACAAAATATTCCAGTAAATTATTACACACCAATAGAAAAGTTCTGTGACGACGATATAAAAGTTTTATTTAATCTGCCTCAACAATTTTAAATGTTTCCGGAAATGACTTATCATCAAGCAGAATTTCATAATCTGCATAATCTCTTGCCGGTGTATCAGTTAATTTTTTATGCTTAACCCTGGCAAAAAGTTCGTGAGCATGTTTATTTCCCAAAGCTGTTTTATGTTTGAATACTATCAGCTTTCTTGTATTCATTTCACCGCGAGCAGCAGAACGATCGTGTTCAAACATATTTAACATTGCTTCCCAGAATAGATCAAGATCTTCTTCATTAAATCCTGTTTGGTTTGCAAGATGTGCAGAAACAAACCCATGAGCTCTGTATAATCCATAAGGTACAGTATATTTACGTCCCATTTCGGAGCCACCGGTTTCAGAACGTTGTTCAGTTGTTTTGGCAACACGTGTAATGCTATGTTCGAGAGCAACGACTGGATCTACAGAACGTGCAAAGGTTAATTGAATTGGTCCCCGAACCTGACCCGCATTTTTTCCGGTAGACATAACTGCGCCAAAAGTTCTAACATCATAATAATTTTTACACATCCACGTTCTTGCTGCTTCTGTTTTATCCCTATCTTTTACATTTTTACTAACCTCATCATTTTCGTGTGCTTTATCAATTAAATTGTTAAGCACAGCTTTTTCTTTTATAAAAATATCAAAAGGAGGTTCCTCTTTTTTTGTCATTAAAATGTAGTTTCTGATTTTCCTTTTAATACAAACATCTGTTACCAAGCCATTAGCTGTTTCAGCATCGATTCTTGGTAAATTACCCGCATCCGGATCACCATTTGGGTTTCCGTCTTTAACATCAAAATATAAAACGAAATCGTAACGATATTTAATTGATTCCATTATTAATCTCCTATAATTATTTATTGTTTGATTCAATTGTTGTTAATTCTTTTTCAGATTTACTTGTAAAGAAATCTTGCCTTTGATGGTAATAGCCAATTGCGAAGTTGGCTTGTTCATTAAGCGATAGATTTGTTGGGAAAGAAGAAATGGCTGATAATATTTCGCCAACAAGTTTTTCAAAATAAATTTTTCTTCCTTCGTTTAATTTTTTGAGATGAGAATTTTTTAAGCTGAGTAATCTAGGAAAAACAGTAATGGGGCTGCTGGAAGCCGCTCCATAATACCTATCTCTAATTGTTGTGTTTAATTTGGCAGGAAGAGCAGATTCTTCTTGGATCTTTTCCAAGACAGCAAACAAACGCCCGATACGATAAGCGACATTTGTGTTAGTTGGGTCGAGTGCCATACTAATCTCCTTTTCATTTTGATTATGAATTTTATTGAATCTGTTTAAATAAGCTTTTAGAATTGCAGCGCGTGCTCTATTAACCTTTTGCTCTGCTCTGATTCTGCGAATACATTGCTGCATTAGGGTCTTAGGATAAGGCGTTCCATCAATAATACTTTCTATAACTGTTCCGGCGAGATTTGGCGGGACATTATCCATTTTATACGCAAGTGCGGTTGAAGATAAAATTTGATAGAGTGAGAGATACTTTTGTTCGTTGGGACCTCGAATAATATCAAAATCGTTAAAATGTTTTTTTATATTTAACCCGAACTCTTCAACTGAAGGTGCCTTCCAAAAACGCACAGATATTCTTGCCGCATTTGGCGCTAGTCCTAAAACATAAAAATGATTTGTACCTTCAGAGGAAAGTTGTCCTGTAAAAACTGAATTAATAAACGACTCAACAACCTGTACCCCCCTATCCGGATTATCTTCATCTTTAGATTGTGAAATAAGAAAAGTAAACATTTCCTCGGGATTCACTTCTTCAGGTTTCTTTTCAGCCCAGAATATTATAGTTGTATCTGCAATTGAAATTTTATTTTTTGAATCTTTCCCAAGCAGAAGATTTAATGCGGTGGTATAAGCAAAAGCAGCACTTTCACTAATAGGAGAATTATAATTTTGTTTTTTCCCATATGAATTAAAAGAAGGTAAATTGAAAGATACAAGTGCACTACCTTGAGTTTGACCGCCTCTAACACCCTTAATTTTAGAGTGTACTCGAGCAACTTTTGTTTGTGTTTTACCTGTAATCAGACATATCTCATTACCATTATGTTCAGTTTGATTTTTACCTCTTATGTCATCACAGATACAGCTATTTAGATCTCCATCAATTTTAAATACAATAAATGGATTCTCATTAAGTAGCTTCATCCATACATCATTAAAATCAGAATGTTCAATTTTTTCTATGGGATTATCAGTAAGAAATTTTAATAAAGATTTTACTGAAGGAGTTCTTTCTGCATCAATTTCAGTTTTTATTCGTTCAATAAACAGATTAAATCTTTCTTCTATATCATTTCGATTTCTTGGATTTGCTCCGAGAGCATATTCAATATTGTCCCAAAGTAAATTTGCACTTTTCCCAACAGTTCGGTTTACAGATTGTGGTACAAGAAATTTTTTTGCTCGTTTCTTTTTGCCTTCTCCTTCACGAGTATCTTCAATAGAAACAAAATTTCCATTAGCATCGATTAATATTACATAGGGGATTTCCTTCCACTCCCATCCCTCTGGTGCTATAAAACTATTAGGATCGGACGCTTTTCTATGGTAATAATCATACAAAGCTTGCAGTATCATTTCCTTATCTCCTCACTTGTGTGAAACGGTATTTTGACGACACCATTTTCAATTTTTGCAGGAAAGAACATTGGTTTAGGATCTTTTAAATCAGTAAAGTCCATATCATAAAGCATAAAGCCCAAATCACGAGTTTCATTAATTGTATTAACCTGATTGGTTTCAAAATCTTTTATGAATTTGAAATTACAGGTAAACTCCCTTGTACCAAGATATGGTTGATTGAAGCACTGACCTTTTGTAGCACGTCGTTCAAAGATGGAAAGGTATTTCCCCGGATTTTCATCTTTTCGATAAGCGTCTTTTTGTTCATTCCATTCTTTAATTTCTTCAAGCATAAAATCACTTTCATCAGGATCCCAAAGAAATTCCGGAATTGTCATATGCTTATTGTTTTTTCTTTCTGCAATAGGAATGAACTCAAGTACAGCGTAAAACCGGTATTTAACATCACGCAAAAAATACCCGGCTCGCTGCTGACGATTGTCTTCAATAATAAATCCGGTTTTATTTGCAGCAACTGCACCAACTTCATTTCTTCGGATGGAAACCCATCTAATAGGATTAATGATTTCAATTTTTATCGGATGCCATCTGATAGCTGGTTTCCAGAAGATTGATTCAAATACAGCGCGAACGGCCGACGGTGTGGGAACATCATAACTTACACGTTCTACTTTCATCTCTGGTCGTGTAAAGCAGGCATAATCTCCCCATACCTCCAAACAAAATGGTTTGTAACTAAAATTATTCATACATATTTCCTCCTGCGATTTTAATTTGATTTAATATATCACCCACATAGGATTTATAATACTTCAGGTGAACATTATTCATCTATATTATTTCGTCTTTATTAAGTCTTCTATCCTCTATTTCAAATCAATTCTCATAAAGTAATTAAATCTTATTATCCATCAGATAACATCATCGCCAAGTACCCAGTCAGATTCATTCCCCAACAAACCTAATCCAGGTTTATATAAATTCTCATCACTCTGAACCCAATATCCATTACAGTTTTCTATGTAATTGGCTTTTGTAATGTTTGCAAAAATATTTGCCGGAACATTTACAATATATCTCTGCAGTTTTCTCAATAATTCTTTTGATGGATTGTATTTTAACTTCTCAATTAATGTTCTGCTGTCCTTTCTGGTTTTTTCGCTTTTATACCAAACAACAATACTATACTGATTCGTTGAATCGATCATATTAAAATATTGAGCAAAGGTCTTATATGAGAAATAAAAATCAGAAGTGTTGCTTAAGATATGATATACAAAGTCAGCTTTATCGAATGTAATCAAATTTGAATACAGATAATTATAATATTCTGAATAGATACTTGGAATTAATTCTAGATTGGTTTTGTTTCTTATAATTGCTTTTCCCGCATCTTCGCTTTTTCTTAAAAATCCTATTGGAGATGATTTTGGTGGAACAAAAACAAATACATTTCCGCCATCCTTCAATTTGTTTTCTCTATTACACCTTCCTGCAGCTTGAGCAATTGAATCAAGTCCGGTTAATGCTCGATATACAACCGGAAAATCTATATCGACACCGGCTTCAACTATTTGTGTACTTATAACTCTAACCGGTTCATTATTTTTTAATTTATTTTTTATATCTGAAATAACTTCACTTCGTTCTTCCCCGCACATATAACCGGAGAGATGTATAGTTCCTTCCGGCATTAGTTTGTGAATTTGTCTGCAATCATCTTTTCTGTTGACAATGCAAAGAACCTGATCAAAAGCTTTTAACTCTTCAGCAATATCTTCATAGCTTTGTTGCTTAGTAAAATCTTTTGGAAGATGGATTTGAACTCTTTTAAAGCCTAAAGCAAGAGAATCGGGATCATCAATAATTTCAGTAACATTATCCAACCCATCTATTATGCTGGTACCGCTTCCTATTTTGCCGGTTAATGCCGGTTGAGTTGCAGACATCAATAAAACTGTTACTCCAAAATATTTTACTAATCCTTTTAGAACACTTATAATTGGTCTTAAATATTCAGTTGGAATCATCTGTGCCTCATCAAGTATAATTACACTGTTAACGATATTGTGCAATTTCCTGCATGCTGAAGTTTTATTGGCAAATAATGATTCGAATAATTGAACATTTGTGGTCACAATTATTGGGGCATCCCAATTTTCCTTCGCAAGTCGGTTTTTATAATTTTCATTATCCGGATCAAGATTACTGTGATGTTCAACTACCTGATCTTCTCCGAATAGAAATTTGCCCTCTGATTTTAATACTTTTATTTCTTCATCAATATCACTTCCATATTTGAATACTTTTGAAGTTTGTTCAATTATACTTGTAAATGGTATAGCAACAATTACCCTTTTTTTATTATGGGTTAATGCATGTTCAAGAGCAAAAGCCATTGAAGAAAGAGTTTTACCACCGCCGGTAGGAACAGTTAATGAAAAGAAACCCGGATCAAGTCTTGCTTTTTCCCAGCATTGAGAAAGTATATTATCTCTTTTCTTTTTGAGATCGCTATCTGATTTTTTTGTTGATAAATATTTGTCAAGTCGTTTCTTCAATTCAATAAGAGGTAAATAATTTCCTCTTTCTTTTTCTTCCATATATTTTTCTGTATCAAGAAAGTCAGCGTCAACGAGACATGAAAACAGCATTCTAATCCAGAGATGATTTTGTTCTGCAGCTTCTTTGTTGTTTCCCAATTTATAATTTGCAGGAATAGAAGTTGGAATTGGCGAGTTTAAATAATCTTTAGCGTCCATAATTGATTTAATTTTTTCCAAATCCTCTATTTTTAATTTTTCATTTTCATTAAATAATCTAGCATGCAATTGAGGTGCCCAATCTGGTAAACCAGAATGATGTCCCCCAATTACATAAGCTAAAGCATTCGCCATTTTTGATTTTTTAAATTTTTCAAAAATATAGACCGCACCTTCAGTGCTATGATTTGGTCTGCTTCCATTGTTTTCAATATGCGCATCCGGATCTGGATAACCTGAATTTCGAAATAAATACCTTTGCCAATCGTTATTAAATTTTCCGAGGTCATGAAGATAGCCTACCAATTCTCCCCAATCCTTATTTCCAAACTCACTAGCAAATTCACCTGCTAGCTTTGCAACAGAATTAAGATGATCATTTAAATAATGTGGTTCCTTCCAACTACCATTGTCATTCTGTTTAACATGCGCTATAAACTTTTGCATATAACAAACCTTCGGTTGGTTACTCCCAATAGTTGAAGTAGATTGTTTTACTTTATTCTTGAATTAGAAAGCTGTACAGTGAAGGTTACTCAATAATCTATCCCCGATTCATCCAATCGGTAATCCAATTTAAGATTTGAATTCTTAAGAAGAAATCTTTTTCTTAAAAATTGTTAAAAATTTATGCAGGGAATTTTTAATCAATTCCCTGCATATTCTAAGGCAGATAATCAATACTTACAAAATCTGCCCCCGCTCATTCCCCTTCAGGTGCAGGCTGATTGTTCTCATGGCGCACGCCCATTTCAATCACGCGTGATGCAGCAGCATATTGATTATAAAATTCCGGATTTGTTTTACGGAATCTTACTGCGTGCCTGTCAAGCTGCTTGTTTACAAGGTCCTTCGCTTCACCTATTAATTCATAAACAGACTTTGTTGCATTAATACTTTCACCTGTACTTGTACCCATTGCAACAATCGCATTCTGAAGTGTTGTACGCTTTACATCTATATCTGCAATCTCCTCGGCGGTTAAGCCGTGCTGCAGAAGATCCGTTTCCCTACCTTCAGTCAGCCTTACAACATCAGCAGCTTCATTCAATAAAACGGTATCACGCATCTTTTTATAGAAAGTTTCTGAGTTATCGGTTCTTTCTATGATGTCAGGCAAATCCTTTTCAAGTGCGTATGTATATAAAGCAGATGCAGCTTCATACACAGCCTCCGCAAGTTCATTTTTTGCCTTCGCTTTCAGATCACTCTTCCCGGCTTTAATTGTCTTCCGCCCGCTGTCAACATCCTGTATATCCTGGATGAGAGAGCCGAGCTTTTCAGTTGCTGTCTGAAACGCCGGAACTGTAGAAACAACAGCGCTGTTTGCGGTTAAAAAACCATGCAGCACTGTAAACATTGAGAAGATGTTCTCTTGCTTGTCAGTCATTTTTGACCTCCAATTAGTTTATTATTAATTATGCTCATTAGCTGAGCATTCTTATAAACTCCGGGTCCGCAAAATGCTGTTTTTGTGCTGTTTTAATCGTTTCCGGTTCTGCGTGCACCATTTCTTATTCATCGTAACTCATTTCTGAAATTACTTGAGCCATAACCGGATTGAAGTACATCATTTCCTGTTTTCAATGTTTCATTCTGATTTAACAAATGTCATTTCTACATCTCCTTATCTCATTTCGGGAATGCAAAATGTCATTTCTTGTTTTCCAAATATCATTTCTGATTTTCCGTATGTCATTTCTCCAAAACCATCATCATTTCTTGAATGAACAATGTAATTTCCGCTGTTACAAATACCATTTCCCAAAAACCAAATACCTTTGATTAAATGCCGGATATCGATTCCTTCATTAATTATAAAATCCCGTTTGGGCGGATATAGCGCGCTGCAATGGGCAAATGTTTATACCGTTCCTAACGGAACTCTTATTTTAATTTTATGTTCATGTTGCTAGAAATATATCGCCTCTAACGAGGCTTAATTTTTATTAACAACCTCTTCTTCTCTAAATCCCGTTAGGGATGAAATATTTCTAGAAAGAAAAAACGCAAAAACGAACCCAAATCCCTTTAGGGATGATATAGCACGTTGCAATTGGCAAACATTTATATCGTTCCTGACGGAACTCTGATTATATTTTGTATTCATGTTGCTAGAAATATACCGCCTCTATCGAGGCTTAATTTTTATTAACAACCTCTTCTTCTCTAAATCCCGATAGGGATGAAATATTTCTAGAAAGAAAAAACGCAAAAACGAACCCAAATCCCTTTAGGGATGATATAGCACGTTGCAATTGGCAAACATTTATATCGTTCCTGACGGAACTCTGATTATATTTTGTATTCATGTTGCTAGAAATATACCGCCTCTATCGAGGCTTAATTTTTATTAACAACCTCTTCTTCTCTAAATCCCGATAGGGATGAAATATTTCTAGAACCGATAAAGCCCAGAACGAACCCAAATCCCTTTAGGGATGATATAGCGCGCTGCAATCAATCTAAAATCATTTCAATAGGAAACGATGCCGTTGATGAATCCAGCAAAAAATCCGTGAGTTGTATATTGAGGAGTAGAGAAAAAGAATAGTAAGTTAATTTGTAAAATTAACTCCCCGCCTGCATCCGGCATCAATCCGGAGAAATTAATTAATGAAAATAGTTAGCTCTAATATCCTCCCTATATAATTGTTTTATGGTCTGATAGGTTTTTCAATTTAAATTAATTCATCATAAATCAAAACATAAAAAACCAAATCCATCTTGATCCCCCACCACTCCAATACTCCACCCCTCCTTCCCTTATACCACTATACCACCATACCCTCACTCCCGTCCACACACACAACCTGTGCTCCGGCAGTTGTGTAAAAATCATTTGAAAGCATATTTTCCCGTTTCAGGATTCTTACCTTAAAAAATATTAAATTAAAAACTATCAATAAGGAAACTATATGCAGCTATGCATCTTTGAAGGAATTGATTACAACCGCCTTGAGCCGTTAATTTATTCCAGGCCTGTTTATGATATGATTTGCGGTATAAACAGTCTGAGGAAAAAAATTCTGCGTGCTTATCCCGGAGTTAAATATTCATTGCACTGCAGGCCTTATCTTGAACACTTTGTGCGGGTTAAAAATCCAGGCATTGAAGTAAACAAAATTGAAGATGATAAATGTCTTCTTCTTAACGGAAAAATAATTGCTCCTCCAAATCTCGCTGAGATTATTCCGCTTGAAGGAGAGGATAAATTATATAAGTGCGGCGATGCAATTATTGCTGCAAGAGTATCCGGTAAAAAACTTGATGAACTGAAACTTGATTTATATGATCTGCTGAGTGAATCTAATTTCGGCAATCTGCCGGTTGAAAAAGTTGATATTCCTTTTTGTGAGTATGTGTGGAATCTTGTGCAGGCAAATGCTTCTCAATTGCGGTGCGATTTTGAACATCTCATGAATGAAACCGGTAACAACAACAATATCCGCGGTAAGGTTCATGAAGGCGCATATCTTGTTGAGAAGGATAATATTTATATTGAAGAAGGCGCAGTTATAAAACCGGGCGCTGTTCTTGATGCATCGGACGGACCGATATATATTGATAGAAATGCGGTTGTTGCTTCCAACGCAGTAATTGAAGGCGCCGTTTATCTTGGTGAGAATTCAATTATCAGAAGCTGCTCACGCGTTTATGAAGATGTTAGCATAGGCGCAACGTGTAAAATCGGCGGTGAAGTTGAAGACTCAGTCATTCTGCCATTTACTAATAAACAGCATTCCGGTTTTCTCGGGCACGCATATCTCGGAAGCTGGGTTAATATTGGTGCCGATACAAATTGCAGCGATCTTAAGAATAATTACGGTACAGTAAGAGTCTATACTGATGGGCAGATGGTTGACAGCGGTTTGCAGTTCCTCGGTGTTATTATTGGTGATCATACAAAGACAGCAATTAATACAATGTTTAATACAGGAACTATCGTAGGATTTTGCTGTAATATTTTCGGTCCCGGTTTCCCTGATAAATATCTGCCTTCTTTTTCATGGGGCGGAAGTGAAGCAGTTACAACCTATGATCTTGAACGAAGCATTGAAACTGCAAAGCGTATGCTTCAAAGAAGAAACAGGGAAATGAGTGAACCTGAAGAAAAGTTGTTCAGAAAAATTTTTGATATTACTAAAACAGAAAGAAGAAAAAGAGGTTATCCATATTAATTATGAGTACGCAGTTTGAAGAACATAAAATAAAAGATTTGTATGAGGGAGTTAGAGGTCTTGCGGTTAAAATTTTAAATCGTGTTGAACGTTCAGATTCCTACCTTGAACGCCTGCTTGATAACGAAATGAGAAATTCTGAATTGAGCGGCGCCGATAAAGCATTACTTTATGAAATTGTTCATGGCGTTATCCGCTGGATGGGAAGGCTTGATTGGGTTCTTAACGGTTTTTATAAAGGTCAGTTTTCAAAAGCAATTCCAAATTTAAAAAATGGCTTGCGCGTTGCGTTGTACCAGATACTTTTTTTAGACCGCGTTCCTGATCATGCGGCGGTTAATGAAGCAGTTGAATTTGTTAAAAGACTGCAGGGACAAAAACCTGCCGATCTTACAAACGCAATTCTCAGGAACATTATCCGCTGTAAAAACGGAATCCGTTATCCCGATCCTGAAGAAGATTTGGCCGGCTATCTTGCAGCATTTTATTCACATCCATCATGGATGGTTAAAAGATATCTTGCAAGATTT
The DNA here is from genome assembly GCA_044507695.1 of Ignavibacteriales bacterium. GTDB lineage: Bacteria > Bacteroidota > Ignavibacteria > Ignavibacteriales > Ignavibacteriaceae > JBIQJD01. The sequence continues at coordinate 14,294 of JBIQJD010000007.1, forward strand.
GGGAGGGAAGCCACTGAAAAACTTCTTAACGCAAATAATGAAAAGCCCTTTCTTACATTAAGAATTAATGCATTAAAAGTGCAGCCGGATGAATTCAGAAAACTTCTGCAGTCAGTTAATTTAAGATATACTCCCGGCAGATATCTTCCTGAATTTTTTAAACTTCAGAACCTTACAAACATTACCGCGTGGGAATATTTTACTGAAGGATATTTCAATATACAGGATGAAAGCGCAGGGCTTGCATGCCGGCTTCTTGATCCACAAAAAGGAATGAAGATACTTGATCTTTGTGCTGCGCCCGGCGGAAAAACTGCATACATGGCTGCCTTAATTCAGGATGAAGGTGAAATTACCGCTGTTGATAAATATGAAAGCAGGCTTGAACTTGTAAGGAAAAATCTGAACAGGCTTCAGATTAAATCAGTACAAACTTTGGCAATTGATGCATTTGAATATGAAGAAGAACAATTTGACAGGGTGCTCGCCGATGTTCCTTGTTCCGGTTCAGGTACATTATCTAAAAAACCTGATATTAAATGGAAAAAGGATTTGATTGATCTTCATAAAATGCACGATCTTCAGTACAGTTTAATTCAAAAGGCAGCATCACTTGTTAAGCCAGGCGGAATACTTGTTTACAGCACCTGCTCAATTGAACCTGAAGAAAATTTTGAAATAGTTAAGAAATTCTTGGATGAAAATCATAACTTTAAACTTGAGAATGCAGCAGAGCTTTTGCCCGCAGAATTAGTTGATGAAAATGGATGTATTCAAACGTTACCGCATGTGCATATGATGGATGGAGCCTTTGCTGCAAGATTAAAGAAAATATCCTGATCATAAACAGCAGTACAATGTTAAATAAACTCGGTGAAGAACTTAAAGAAGCCCGGCAAAAAAACGAGCTTACCCTTCAGCAGCTTTCTTCTAAAACAAGAATTGATATGAAATTTCTTGATGCAATGGAATCAGGAAATTTTTCTTTCCTGCCTGAACTTTATGTAAAAGCCTTTCTTAAAGAGTATGCAAAATTTGTGGGATTGAATGAATCAATCATCCTGAAAAAATATGAAGCCGCCAGGCAGGGTAAAGATTTTGATGAGCAGGCAAAGCCTGTTGAACCCGAAAAAGAAATAGCTGAACCGAAAAAGGAGGAGAAACCCTCAATAAAATATACAAGACCACTTCAGACATACGAATATGATACTCCATCTGCAGTGCCGGATGATAGTAAAGATGCACAGAACAAAAAACAGTTAATTCTCGGCGGATTAATCGGCGGCGTAGTTGTAATTGCTGCATTAGTTTACTTTCTGTTCTTCAATAACAGCCGTGAAATTATTGTAACTGAGAAACCGATTGATGAAGTTATTGAAGATAATTCCCAGCGTTATGTTGAAGAAGAAGTTCCGGGTGAATCCTTTGTTTCCGCTGCTGACAGCCTTCATTTAAATATCAGAACTTCTGATACTTCATGGGTAAAAATTATTCTTGATGATATACGCACAGAAGAATTTATCCTGTTTCCGAATTCTCAAAAAAATATAACTGCAGGCAGCAATTTTAAAATTACTTTTGGCAATTCATATGGAGTAAAACTTTCTCTTAATGAAAAACCTCTCAATTTCCTTCCGGGTACAGGCAGGGTTGCACATGTTCTTATTAACACAAATGGTTTAACTAATATTCAAACTCCGGCTGATTTAAACCAGGAATAACGATGAAACAGGTTGAAAGGATTATTGAAGAACTGCGTGAAAAAATAAGAGAGCATGATTATAACTATTATGTTTTAGCTGAACCTGTAATTAGTGATCAGGAATATGATGAACTGATGAAAAAGCTGGAAAAGCTTGAAGCTGAAAATCCTGATCTTATCACTCCCGATTCACCAACACAAAGAGTTGGAAAAGATCTTACCAAAGATTTTAAACCTGTTGTTCATAAAATTCCAATGCTTAGCCTTGCAAATACATACAATGAAACCGAGTTGTTTGATTTTGACAGGCGCGTAAGAGATGCACTGCCAAAAGGTGAAGTTGTTGAATATGTTGTTGAACCAAAAATTGATGGCGCTTCTGTAAGTCTTCATTATGTTAACGGAAATTTAATTACTGCCGCAACCCGCGGTGATGGAATGGTTGGTGAAGAAATTACAAACAATGTAAAAACAATCCGCTCTGTTCCGTTAAAGCTGAAAAAAAGCAAATCAATTCAATATTCATTAAATGATTTTGAAGTGCGCGGTGAAATCTTCATGAAGATTGAAGATTTTAAAAAGTTAAATGCTGAAAGGGAAATTACCGGTGAAAAACTTTTTGCCAATCCGCGGAATTTTGCTGCAGGTACATTAAAGATGCAGGATCCGCAGATAGTTGCTAAAAGAAAGTTGAACATTTTTGTGTATAACCTGATTAGCACTGAAGAAGATTTTCAATCACATTTTGAAAATCTTACAACATTAAAACTGCTCGGCTTCAGCGTTAACAATGAAGCTAAACTCTGCAAAAATATTAATGAAGTTCTTGAAGCTTGTAAAGCACTTGAAGAAAAAAGAAATTCTTTTGAATATGAAATTGACGGCGCAGTAGTAAAAGTAAATTCAATCCGTCATCAGAAAATACTGGGAGCCATTGCAAAATCTCCGCGCTGGGCTGTGGCGTTTAAGTTCAAAGCCAAACAAGCTTACACAACTTTGGAAAAAATAACCTGGCAGGTTGGAAGAATCGGCACCGTAACACCTGTTGCTGAATTAACTCCTGTTCTTCTTGCCGGCTCAACTATAAGCCGCGCTACTCTTCATAATTATGATGAGATAACAAGAAAGGATATACGTGAAGGGGATAAGGTTATAATTGAAAAAGGCGGAGATGTTATTCCAAAAGTTGTTTCTGTTGTATTAAGCGAAAGACCAGCCGGAAGCAAAAAAGTTAAACCGCCGGAAAAATGTCCTGTTTGTAAATCAACATTATATAAGCCTGAAAATGAAGTTGCATACTACTGTGAGAACACAGAATGCCCTGCACAAATTAAAGGGCGGCTTGAGCATTTTGCAGCACGCGGTGCAATGGATATTGAAGGACTTGGCAGCGCGCTTATCAATTTATTTGTTCAGTTGAATTTCCTTAAAACTTACGCTGATATTTATGATCTGAAGAATCATCGTGAGGAGCTTATTAATATTGAACGGCTTGGTGAAAAAAGCGTTGATAATCTTCTTGCATCAATTGAAGAAAGTAAGAAGCAGCCGTTTGCAAAAGTGTTGTTTGCAATTGGAATAAGATATGTTGGTGCGGGCGCCGCTAAAAAACTTGCTGATCATTTTAACTCAATTGATGAGCTGATGAATGCTTCTGAAGAAGATATATCCGCTGTTCATGAAATAGGCCCGAGCATAAGCGCGAGTGTAGTTAAATTCTTTTCGGATAAACATAATCTTGATATCATCCGCCGTTTGAAAGCTCATGGTTTAAAGTTTGAATCTGAACGGAAAGCAATAAAAGAAAATTTCTTTCTTGGCAAGACCTTTGTACTTACCGGCACTTTATCAAGTTTTTCCCGTGAGGAAGCGGGAGATAAAATTACTTCTCTTGGCGGTAAGATATCATCAAGTGTAAGCAAAAAAACCGATTATGTTATTGCCGGTGAAAATGCCGGATCAAAATTAACTAAGGCCCATTCACTTAATGTTCCTGTTATGAATGAGGAAGAACTGCTTAAATATCTTAAAGAAGCCGGAGAGGAATGATAAATTTCTTTAAAGATAAAATTGCTTCTTATGTAATTGAGAACCGATTAAAAAAAATAGATCATTCACAAATCAGTTTTAAAAATGTTTTTACTTCGTCATCAGATTTTTTTGTGGTAATGCCCGCCGATGACAGCGAGTTCCACTCTTCTTTTGAGGTACTTGATTTTCTTGAATCAAACAAAAAAAACTTTACAATTTTTCTGCAGGATTTCAGGGTGAGCCTTATGCCCTTAAAATATAGGCACAATACCTTTGTTCATGAAATTGCCGATACAAACCGGTTAAAACTTCCTTCCGCAAACGTTCAGCATAAATTAAATCAATTAAAATTTGATGCCGCAATTGATTTAAACCGGAAGGATAATCTGTTCTGCAGTTTTATAACCAATCTCGTTAAGGCAAAGGTTAGAATTGGATTCCGGAAGAACGGATCGGACAGGTTTTATAATATTCAGGTAGCAATTAATGAAGATGCTGCGGAGAAATCTTATAAAAATTTCTTAAATTGCCTTAACATGTTTTAAAAATCTAAATTCAAAATAAAAGGCCGCCTGAATTGTATGAATTTTGAAATTCAAAAAAAGGATGATATAACAGTATTCAAACTTAAAGAACGCAGGCTCGATACAAATATCTCTGGTTTGGTTAAAGGTGAATTTACTCTGCTGCTTAAAGTTGAGGGGGTTGCAAAGCTTATTATTGATTTAAGTAACGTTGAAACCTGCGATAGTTCGGGATTGAGTGCAATCCTCGTTGCTAATCGTCTCATTCATTCTACCGGCGGAACAATGAGGCTTGCCGCACCATCTGAAAAAGTTTATTCATTAATTAAAATAACCCAGCTTGATAGAGTTCTGCCTGTCTGCGGAACTGTTGAAGAAGCTTTACAGCAACTTAAAAAAGAATAAAGGATTTTATATTGACAGGTCATCCAATCGATTACATCATCATTGCAGCCTACCTTATCGGTATAGCAGCATTCGGTATAATTTCAGGAGGAAAACAAAAATCAGTTAAAGATTATTTTTTAGGTTCATCGGTTGTTCCCTGGTGGGCTGTTTGCTTTTCAATTGTTGCTGCAGAAACAAGTACTCTTACCTTCATTTCAATTCCCGGATTAGCGTACATTTCCAATCTTAATTTCCTGCAGGTTACAATTGGTTATCTGCTCGGAAGAATTGTAGTAGCGTATGTTTTTCTTCCTGCATACAGCAAAGGAGAATTGAAGACAGCGTATTCTTTCCTGGAAAACCGTTTCGGCGGAAAAACAAGATCTTTCGCTTCAATTATTTTCCTTTTTACACGTACAGCCGCTGATGGCGTAAGATTATTTGCAACTGCAATTCCACTTAAATTAATGCTGAATATTGATTACCCGCTTGCAATATTAATTATTGCACTTGTTACACTTGTTTACACGTATACTGGTGGAGTAAAAGGAGTAATCTGGGTTGATGTAATACAGATGTTCATTTATTTGGGCGGCGCAATTACTGCCGCAATATTTTTAAGTAATCTGATTTCCGGCGGATGGGATGCAGTTACTGCAGCTGCTTCTGCTGATAATAAATTTTCAATTCTAAATCTTGGCTTTGAAAAAGGCCTTTCAGGATTTTTCGGTGATCCATATACTTTAATAGGCGGATTGCTTGGCGGAGCTTTTTTATCAATGGCATCTCACGGAACAGATCAACTTATTGTGCAGAGACTTTTAACTACAAAAACTTTAAAGGACAGTCAGAAAGCAATTATCGGCAGCGGCATAATTGTAATAATTCAGTTTGCAATATTTCTTGTTGTTGGCGTTATGCTTTATGCTTACTATGGAAAGCTTGATATAAAATCTGATGAAATTTTTCCGATGTTTATAATTGAAGTGCTGCCTCCCGGTGTAACCGGAATTATTATTGCAGGTTTATTTGCTGCCGCAATGTCTACTCTTGCAGGTTCAATGAGTTCGCTCTCTTCTTCAACTATGATGGATTTATATATTCCATTCAAAGGAAAAATTGAAGATGAAAATAAGCAGTTAAAAATTTCGCGGATGTTTACAATTATGTGGGCGGGATTGCTTGTAATTTCTGCTATCTTCTTTATGGAATCTCCCCAGGCAGTTGTAGAACTTGCATTAAGTATTGCATCATTTACTTACGGCGGATTACTCGGTACGTTTTTGCTTGGTCTTCTTATTAAAAAATCTAAACAGGAAGATGCACTTGCCGGGTTTGTTGCGGGCATATTCATTATGATAACAGTTATTTCTCTTAAACTTGTTGCTTGGACGTGGTTTACACTTGTTGGTGTTGCTGCAACTCTTTTAATCGGATGGCTTTTAACTGTTTTAACAGACCGGGAAAAAGTTAATTAAAATTTTTTCATACACTGTATCATCAGGGCTTAACTATTGATTGATTATCCTTCCGGTTCAATTGTGATGATCTCCATTTTATAATCAAGCGTTTAATATTTAAAATGCTTTTTATCTAAATTAATATTAAAAATAGAAGAGTTATTATGGCTGATTTCAAACCACCCGTTGGAAGTATTACCTGGAGAGATCTAACCGTTGCTGATGCTGAAGGAATAAGAGATTTTTATAAAGAAGTTGTTGGCTGGAAATCTGAACCCGTAAACATGGGTGAATACGATGATTATAACATGAACTCTCCTGTTACAAATGAAACCGCTGCCGGCATTTGTCATTCAAGAGGCAGCAATTCTAAAATTCCACCTGTCTGGCTTATCTATATTACAGTAGAAAATCTGGAGAAAAGCCTGGAAAACTGTAACAAGCTCGGCGGAAAAATAATTGATGGTCCTAAAAAAATAGGCGAGAGCAGTTACGCAATAATTCAGGATCCTGCTGGTGCTGTTTGTGCATTGTTTCAGCATTAATTCAAGCTCCAAACTTTTCCAATCTTTTTCTGAAAGAAAGGCGAGATTGAATGGTTTAAAATTTCTTTTATAAATACACTTTTTATTATAAAAGTGTAAAAAATTTAAAAATTAGAAATTTTTATCTTGTATAAAGGTAAAAATTACCTCTACCTTTAGGTTTACTTTTGAATACTGACTCTAAATTTATTTTTACTTTTAGGTGTTTTTTTTGCAAATAATTTTTTAAGGCTTATTTTACCTATCGAATATAAGCCGAGGACTATGGTGAGATTTTTTTAACTCTTATCATTGCAGAAAAAATAACTTCCTCTTTAAACTTACAGAATGTAAATTGTAATTATTATACCGCCACTTAACTAGCTCTACATAGATTCACTTCTGCCGAATAAAACATATTCACTACACGCAAGCTTGCAGACAAATAACCAAACTACTTTGAGCAACGAAGTTACTACAACAATAATGGATACAACCAGCCACAACTTTATTTGGCGGATTTTTACGTTTGGCGGAAAAGCAGGAAGCAGCTTTCTTTATGCTGTTGCAATAATTGATGAAAATAATATTTGGGCAGTTGGTGAAATTTATTTGAAAGATTCTTTGGAAAATCCAGATCCATTGCCATATAACGCTGTTCATTGGAATGGAAGTGAGTGGGAGTTGAAGAGAATAAAAACAAATGACTGCGGCGGTGTGGACTATTCACCCAAAATTTCCTTTCTCCTCTCTTTTTCAAAAGAGGGGATTAAGAGAAGTTATAAAAACATTCTGCATAAGTACATCACATTTTATATATTCGTTTTCCAAATAAGTACAATTATTCAACACAAATGTTGAGGTTAACTTGCTTCTGTTAGACTACCTGATCATACTAATCTACTTTATCATATCAATTGGTATAGCAATCTATTATTCTAAACGCGCCGGAAAAAGTACAGAAGATTTTTTCCTTTCCGGCAGAAATCTGCCCTGGTACCTTGCAGGGCTTTCAATGGTGGCTACTACATTTGCTGCCGATACTCCTCTTGCTGTTACAGAACTTGTTGCTAAAAACGGAATTGCAGGAAACTGGGTTTGGTGGAATTTCGCCTTCGGCGGATTGCTGACTGTTTTCTTCTTTGCCAAACTCTGGCGCAGAGCTGGAATTATGACCGAAGCTGAATTTGCAGAGATCAGGTATTCAGGCAAACCGGCAAGGTTCCTCAGAGGTTTCAGAGCTCTTTACCTTGGTTTGTTTATGAATGTGATAATTATGGGGTGGGTTAATAAAGCAATGACTTCAATTCTTACCGGAATGTTCGGCATACCGGAATCAGAAGTATTATTTTATGTTTTTGGATGTATGCTGCTGGTAGCAGTTTATTCAGCCATTTCAGGATTGTGGGGAGTTGTTGTTACAGATGCATTTCAATTTGTACTTGCAATGATCGGCTGTATTTTTCTTGCAATTCTTGTTGTTAATTCTCCTCAGGTCGGAGGCGTTTCCGGTATGCAGGAAAAGCTGCCTGCCTTTGTTTTCGATTTCTTTCCGGTTATTAGTGATGTTACAACTGCAGGTTCTGCTTTTGCATTAACAACCGCATCATTTCTTGCGTACATCGGAATAATTTGGTGGGCTTCATGGTATCCCGGCGCTGAACCCGGCGGCGGCGGCTATGTTGCTCAAAGAATGATGAGCGCCAAAGATGAAAAGCACTCACTTTTTGCAACTCTTTTTTTCCAGATAATGCATTATGCAGTCCGTCCGTGGCCCTGGGTGCTTGTTGCGGTTTGCAGTTTGATACTTTACCCTGATCTTGGAGCTTCTGAAAAAGGTTTGGGATACATTTATGCAATGAATGATTTTCTTCCGGTTGGATTGAAAGGATTACTTGTTGCAGCTTTCTTTGCTGCTTATATGAGTACTATTGCAACACAGCTTAACTGGGGAACATCATACGTTATGAATGATTTTTACAGAAGGTTTGTTAAGAAAAATGAAGATGAAAAACATTATGTAAGATTTTCACGAATTACTACCGTTGCTTTAATGATTATATCTGTTTTTGTAACTCTTATCATAAACAGAATTTCAGGTGCATGGGAATTTATTATTGAAGCAGGCGCCGGAGTTGGATTAGTTCTTATACTTCGCTGGTTCTGGTGGAGAATAAATGCATGGTCAGAAATTTCTGCAATGGTAACTCCTTTCATTCTGCTTCCAATTATACACAGTATGAATATTGCTTTTCCTGAATCATTATTTTATATAGTTTCAATTACAACTGTTGTTTGGATAGTTGTTACCTTTTTAACAAAACCTACGGATGAAAAAGTTTTGTTTTCATTTTATAAAAGAATTCATCCCGGCGGAGTTTTATGGAAAAAAGTCTCTGATAAACTTCCGGAAGTTCAGGGTGATAAAGGATTTTTCAGAATGTTTTTAAACTGGTTTTTTGGCGTTGTTCTTGTATACTCAATGTTGTTTTGTACCGGCAGTTTGATTTTTGGGGATATTCAATCAGCTTTACTTTATTTTGCTGCTGCAGTTATAGCCGTAATTGTTATATACAGAAATCTTGCCGGGCTTGGTTGGAAGACGGTAATAAAATAGATAGATTGAATTCCTGATAAATGAAAAACAGACTTAAAAAACTTCAGTTTATTCTTTTTGATGTTGATGGTACATTGCTTTCTGATGAGGGAAACATCGGTAGTGAAACTATCCGTTTAACAAAGGAACTTAAACAACGCGGCGTTCAGTTTTCATTTGCAAGCGGAAGGCTGCATTCCGCGTTAATTGGTTTTGCTGATCAGCTCGAACTCCAGGTTCCTCTCATTTCTCTGGATGGCTGCCTTATTAAAAGTAATTTTGATGGCAAAGTTATATTTGAATCTTTCGTAAAAGAAAAATATGTAACCAAAGCAGTTAACTATGCAGATAAATTTCTTTTGAATATTGCCCTCTGCCATACTGATGCAATTTACTACACTGAAAGAAATTCTGCTGTTCCGCAAATACTTGATAAATACGGCGCACGTTATGAAGAAGTTGAATCGCTTGAACCGTTTTATAACGAAACGCTTGAAGTTGTATTTGCCGGAGATAATAAAAATTCAATTAATTTTATTTATAACAGATTAACATTTCCTTACGCAACGGGATTAAATACATCTATGTTTAAATCCCAGCGTAAATCTTCTCTTTATTATCTTGAGGTAAGAAGAAAAGGAAGCTCAAAACGTACAGGCTTTTTACGGCTTCTAAAATATCTTAAAATAAAAGTGCGTAATTCTGCGGTGATTGGTGATTGGTACAATGATCTTAGTTTGTTCAAAACTAATGCACTTAAAGTAGCGGTTGCAAATGCAGTACCGGAATTGAGAAGAAATGCCGATATTACTACATCAGGAAATAATAATGAAGACGGCGTTGCCGAATTTCTTGAAATGGTTTTAAAAGCAAAAAAGGATAAATAATGCCCGATAATAATTTATCCCGTTCCGAGGGTACAAAATTTCAGCGGAGCTTCAGGGTAAAACTGTTAATCGGATTGTTAACTGTTGTACTTATCGTACTTATGTTTCCGCGCGGTGAATCAATTGAAACAGAAGTTACTGTTGGTTCAATCTGGATTCATGATGATCTTATTGCTCCATTTAGCTTTCCGGTTTCAAAAGATCCGCAGGTGTACCAGCGTGAACTTAAAGAAGCTGCAGAAAGTGTTTATCCGGTTTTTGTAAAAGATGACAGAACAGGCGGCAGCATTGCTGATTCTATTGAAAGATATTCTTCATATCTTCTTAACCTGATTGACAGCATTATTGTTAATGAAGAAGCCAATGTTGTTAATCCTACCTTTCTGAGTACAGCAACTTTTAATACATTTAAAAATCTGCGCAGCCAGGAAAGAAACATGCTTGTAAGGCGCGGATTAAATCTTAACTCACTTTTTAATACTGCAAAATCTATTGTTGAATCTGCATACGGCAACGGTATTTTGAATTTAAGCTCATTCAGCGGAGGACATGACAGCATTGCAATACGCACAGGTAATGTTGATAAGATTGAACCAATCAGCCGGTACACTGAAGTTGATACTGCCCGCAGCAGAGTTGCTCAACAGATTCAATCAAAAAATTATCCCCAGGAAATAGAGAAAGCATTAGTTGAATACGCTTCTCATTTTGTAATTCCAAACATTATCTTTAATCCTGATCTTGCAAATGAAGAAATTGAACAAGCTCAAAAAAATGTTTCAAAATATTCAGGCATAGTAAATGAGAATGAACGCATAATTGCAAAGCATGATAGGGTTACAAAAGAAGTAAAACTAAAAATTGATTCTTTTAAAGCAGCCAAGGCTGAGAGAATTGGTGAAGAAGGATTTCTTCTTCAGTTAATTGGAAAATTTTTTCACATAGCGTTTTTAATATCATTACCGGCCATTTATTTTGCTCTTTTCAGAAAAAGAATTTTTTATAATAACTCCAAGCTGCTTTTAATAGCGCTGCTGTTCCTGTTCATTTCTTTTGTAACATTTCTGATTAACCAGATTTCGGTTCCTGCGCCGCTTCACTTCTTAATTTTTATTCCTGCTGCGGCAATGCTTATTACAATAATTTTTGATTCACGTGTTGGATTTTATACAACTGTAATTTTATGTCTCATAACAGGTGCGTTGAGAGGAAACGATTATACTTTTACAGCAATGAATATTTTTACCGGTGCGCTTTCGGTTTACACAGTTAGAGATATTAAAAACCGATCGCAGATATTTCGTTCCTTCCTTTACATACTGCTTGGTTATCTTGTTGCGGTACTTGCTTTCGGGCTTGAACGGTTTGCTCCAATTCAGCAAATATTAATTGAATTTGCTTTTGCAGGAACCAATGCTCTTGTTAGTCCGGTTTTAACTTACGGCTTATTAATTTTCTTTGAACGGTTGTTTAACATTACAACTGACCTTACTCTTGTTGAACTTTCTAATTTTGACAGGCCGCTTTTAAAAGAACTTGCGCGGAAAGCTCCGGGAACATTTAATCATGCTATGACAATGGGAACACTTGCAGAAACTGCTGCTGAAAAAATCGGCGCGAACCCGCTGCTGGCACGTGTTGGAGCATATTATCATGATATCGGCAAAACTTTATCACCGCAGAATTTTGTGGAGAACCAGTTAAACAACCGGAATATTCATGAAAATCTTTCTCCCGAAGAAAGCGTTAATCTAATTGCTTCACATGTGCAGGAAGGAATTCAACTTGCAAAAGAAAATAAACTTCCGCAGGAAATAATTGATTTCATCCCGATGCATCATGGAACATCTGTAATTTCCTTCTTTTATGAAAAAGCAAAAAAACTTTATGGTGAATCTAATGTTAATATTGATGATTACCGTTATCCCGGACCAAATCCTAATACAAGGGAAACAGCAATAATAATGCTTGCGGATGGATGCGAATCAGCAGTGCGTTCAATTCAGGATCCTGATCCGGTAAAGGTTGAAAATATGATTAACAAAATCATTAAGGATAGAATTGATTCCGGTCTGTTGAATGATTCACCTTTAACTTTCAGAGATATTGAAAAAATAAAAGAAGCATTTATAAGTATTCTTCTCGGTCAGCATCACCGCAGGATACGTTATCCCAAACAGGAAGAAATGGAAAAAGGTATTGAAGAGAAAAAGAATGAAGGATGATATCTGCAAATGGTTGATGAACCAAAAGAAGCAATGTTCCTGTTTTTAAAAGAATATCTTACAATTCTCCGGCTTGAAAAAAATCTCTCAGAAAATACAGTAGCTTCATACCGTAATGATATTACAGCATTAATAAAATTTTTGGCTGATGATAATATTTCTGATCCTTCCGAAGTAAAGTATCAGAATCTCCATTCGTTTTTTAAATCGTTAAATAATGCCGGACTTGCAGGTTCATCAGCGGGAAGATATTATTCTTCCATAAAAGGATTTTTCAAATATCTTCTTGCAAATAATTATATAGATACTAATCCGGTTGAAAAAATTCCGCCGCCAAGACCAGCAAAAAATCTTCCGGGAGTTTTATCATACAATGAAATTGAATCAATTCTTTCTGCTCCCGATACAGAAGATAAACTTGGCTTGAGGGATAAAGCTTTGCTTGAATTGTTATATGCGTGCGGTACAAGGGTATCTGAATTAATTAACATAAAAATTTCAGATCTTTTTTTGCAGGATGAAATTATCCGTGTATTTGGAAAAGGCAGTAAAGAAAGATTAATTCCGATTGGCAGCAGCGCAATCAACTGGATCCGGGAATATCTTGTAAAAAGCAGACCGCTGATTATGAAAAAGGCTTTAAGCGAGAATTATTTATTTTTAAATGCACGCGGCTCAAAATTATCACGAATGGGAGTCTGGAAAATTGTTGACAGGTATGCAAAAGAAGCTGGCATAACTAAAGAAATTCATCCGCATACTTTCAGGCATTCATTTGCCACACATTTAATTGAAGGCGGTGCTGATTTGCGCGCAGTTCAGGAAATGCTTGGGCATGCTGATATTTCCACAACACAAATCTACACTCACATTGATCGTGATTATGTTAAACAGGTTCATAAGCAGTATCATCCGCGCGGTTAGAATTTCATAAAAATAGGAAAGGCTAATCTATTTGCCCGATATTCAAATCAGTGAAAGATTAATTTCTTTTATCACATTCCTCCCGATGTTTTTTCTTTCTATCACAATTCACGAATTTGCTCATGCATTTACTGCAAGCAGACTTGGCGATAACACAGCTAAAAATTCCGGCAGGCTTAGCCTTAATCCTTTTAAACATGCTGATATCATCGGAACCATTATCATGCCTGTTGCTTCATTCGCTTCCGGCTTTGCGTTAATCGGATGGGCAAAACCTGTTCCGGTTGATAGAAGAAATTTTAAAAATGTATACAGAGATGATGCAATCGTTTCGGCAGCAGGTCCGTTTTCCAATTTAATTCTTGCAATTATTTTCTTTATTGGATTTCTAATCTCTGCGGAAATTTTAAATGCAAATGATTCACTTGTAGTTAACCTATTCTGGTATGGAGTTTTCTTCAATATATTCTTATGTGCTTTTAACCTTATTCCAATTCCGCCGCTGGATGGTTCACACATTTTGTTTGATTTATTTCCCAACAGGATTACTGCCGGTTTACTCAATCTGGGTTTGTATGGTTCAATTTTGTTGCTGCTGTTCATATACAGCCCTTTATGGGGAATCTTTATGGAATTAGTTAATTTTATTTTGCGTGTATTTTTAAGAATAGCCGGATATTAAAAAGTTTTAATAAAAAATTGAAAACATATCTGAGAATATTAACATACGTTAAGCCTTACTGGAAGCATCTTTCGCTTTCAGTAATCTTTACAATCTTATTTGCAATATTAAACGGAGCTTCTGTTTATTTAACTATTCCGCTGCTTGATACACTTTTCCAGGAATCAAACAGACAGGTAGTTACGCAAACAACACCGTTTGATACAACAACCGGGATTTTGCCAGGCTGGCTGCAAAAAATTGAACATGATCTTTCATCCGCATTTAATGCCTTTGTCTTTAGCGGAAGCAAACTTGATGCGCTGTTTAAAATATGCATGCTTGTCTTAATTGCATTTCTTGCAAAGAATATTTTTGGATACCTGCAGGCATACTTTCTTGCGTACGTTGAACAGGGAACGATGAAAGATTTGCGGAATGCTGCATATACCCATCTCCATGAACTTCCGATGAGTTACTTTAAAAAAGAACGCGTTGGAAATCTAATTTCAAGAATTACAAATGATGTTAATATTGTTCAGGCAAGTATCTCCGCGGCGTTTTTAAATCTTATACGTGAACCGCTTACAATTATTGTTTTTCTTTTAATTGCTTTAAGTATAAGCTGGCAGCTTACTCTCCTTGCGTTTGTAATTCTTCCTTTCTCAATGATTATTATTGCATGGATTGGTTTGAAATTAAGAAAGCAGAGCGCGGTTATACAGGCTAAAATGGCTGATATAACGAGCATTCTTCAGGAGACAATTTCCGGAGTAAAAATTGTAAAAGCTTTTGGAATGGAAAATTATGAGAATCAAAAATTCAAAAAAGAAACTCAAAGCTTTTTCAGGATGATGTTAAAAATTGTGAGGATAAGAAATTCTTCTTCCCCAATTACTGAATTTCTCTCGGTCATTGTTGGAGTTGTAATAATTTACTTTGGCGGAGTTCTTGTTCTTCAGGAAAATACTTTAAAGGCAAGTGAGTTTCTTGGATTTCTGTTTGCAATTTTTCAGCTGATGCCGCCAATAAAAGAATTAAGCAGTGTTAATAACCGTATTCAGGAATCAAGTGCAGCGGGAGACAGGATTTTTGAAATACTTGATACTCATCCCATCATCAAAAATGAAACCGGTGCGGTGCCATTAACTGATTTTAATAATAAAGTGAAGTTTGAAAATGTAAATTTCAAATATGATGACTCTGATGATTATGTTTTGCAGAATATAAATTTTGAAGTGAGCAAGGGAGAGGTAATTGCACTTGTTGGTCCAAGCGGTGGTGGTAAATCCACACTTGTAGATCTCATTCCCCGTTTTTATGATCCCACAAACGGCAGAATAACAATTGATGAAGTTGATATTAAAAAGTTCACGCTTGATACTTTGCGCAGTAAAATGGGAATTGTAACACAGGAAACTTTCCTGTTTAATGAATCGATAAAAAATAATATTGCATACGGCTTAACAAACTATCCGCTTGAGCGCGTAATTGAAGCAGCTAAAACCGCAAACGCACACAATTTTATTTTGCAGATGCCGCAAGGCTATGATACAATAATTGGTGAACGCGGCGTTAAACTCTCCGGCGGGCAGCGGCAAAGGATTTCAATTGCAAGGGCATTATTAAAAGATCCTGAAATTATGATATTTGATGAAGCAACTTCTGCACTTGATAATGAATCAGAGCTTCTTGTGCAGGAAGCAATTGAACGAATGATGAAGAACCGCACTACATTTGTAATTGCCCACAGGTTAAGCACAATACGTAACGCAACAAAAATTATTGTTCTTGATAAAGGACGCATCATACAAACAGGCAGGCATGATGATCTTCTTCGGGATACCTCGGGTCTTTATTTTAAACTTTACGAGATGCAGTTCAGAGATTAATGATTATAACAAGATTTGATAAACGCGCTTATTTTTTTCTTCTCGCTGCTTCTGTAAGCAGTTTTCTTCTTTCATTATTCCTCCTCCAATTATTTGCCGGCTTGCTCGTTATCTTTTGGCTATTTGAATCAAACGAAAATAAAAAAAAATCATTTGATCTGATTGCTGCTTCAGTGCTTCTGTTTGGATTAGTAAGAATTTTATCAATTATCTTTTCTGAATATTCTTCCGTAAGTGTTCATTCATTTTATAAAGAAGCTCTATTCTATCTGGGATTTTTTTCATTCACATATTATTTAAAATCATTTGAACAGAAAAAAATATTTAACCTCATTTATATTTTTACTGCAGCATCAGCAGTTGTTGCTTTAATAGGGCTTATTCTTTTCAATTTTAAATTTGTTGATAGAGCACAATCATTCTCATCTGGCTACAGCACTTTTTCCTCATATCTTATAACAGGGTTGGGGATTGCAGTTTGCATTTCAAATCTTTTAAAAGAAAAGAAACTTTTTTACCTATGGCTTGCTGCTGTGGTTTTATTGTTAACAGGCATTATTACTTCATTGGGAAGATTAAACATTGCAATTGCGGGATTGATAATTATTGCTGCAATAATATCTAACAAAATCAAAATCAGATATTCTTTAATAATAATTATTTGTGCAGGGTTGTTATCCTTTCTTTCTTTTCAAAATAATACTGCCGAAGTCTCACAAAGAATTGAGCAGCCTGCACAGTTATCTGATAGAGATATTATTTATAAAGGTGCGCAGGAACTTTGGTCAGAACATCCTCTGCTTGGTTTCGGTCCAAGAACATTTCACCAGATTTTTCCATTTAAAAATCAGTTTGCAGATAAAGGCATAGGAAGCTGGCATAATGATTTTCTTGAAATTTATTTTGAGGAAGGATTTGCCGGATTGCTCACTTTCATTTTTATGCTGCTTATTCCCTTCCTGGAAGGAATAAAATTATTAAAAGGTTCAGTCAGTTATGAATCAAAATTATTTACGTTCGGAATTCTTTCTTCTTTAGCTGCACTTATTCTCTCAGCATTAACAGCGGGATTCATAAACTCTCCGGTTTTATCACTTGTGTTTGTATTTTTAATCGCTTCAATTTCAGCGCTGCGTTTTCAAAATAAAGAATCGATTAATTAAAAAAATACCTGATTCCTAACCCGCCATTGACAGACATGTCAACATCAGGAGCTAGATTTAATACAGGAACAATTTCCACAAACACATCAAGCGGGGCAGTTTTTACAAACCAAGCCGCACCCATTACACCTCTTATTCCCAAAAGGCTTTGCCCGGCTTTTCTGGTCTTAACGCGTACTCCGGGACCAAAGTAAAGAGCAAAAATTTCAGTGGAAGGAAAAACATCATAAGCATGCCAGAGATAATCAACATGAAGATGAACTCTTCCGTTTGAAGAAAAAGATGAACCGAAACCATAATCAAAAGCGTTAACACTGTTAAGCCAGTACTTTGCACTTAAGCCTGTTGGTTCACCAAGTATAATTCCTAAACCAAAACCTTTATCTTGTGAGAAAAGGTTTCCGCATACGATAAAACAAAGCAATGCAGTTAAAAATAATTTTTTCATTTTGCCATTAATTTTTAATGCTGCGCAAGTTAATGTTTTTGAACAAAATTTTCTATCCGTTTATAACAAACATGTTTTTCATAACATTAAAATATCAAATAGATTATCCAACATTACAACTATTGGAAATGGATAAGTCATTCTTTAACTTTTGTTTCAACCTCAAAGCCAATGGAGAAATTAATGGAAGTCAAAACAAAAAATTCTGTTTACGATCTGGTTGAAAAATTATCTTCAGAATTTAATTATCAAAGTAATGAAGCAGCGATTATACTGGCAGCAGGCCATGGCAAGCGGATAAAGTCTCAGCGCTCAAAAATGCTGCATAACATCTGGGAAGTGCCAACTGTTGAACGCGTTTATAAAGCCTGCGCTGATGCAATTAAAGATATAAATCTTGTTGTTGTTGTTGGTATTAAAGCTGAAGATGTAATTAATGTCATCGGCAAAAGAAAAAATACCGTTTTTGCATTCCAGGAATTTCAAAACGGAACCGGCCATGCTGTGCAGGTTGCACTTGAGCGTATTGATGAAAAATTATTTGATGGAACGGTGTATGTGCTCCCCGGTGATATGGGTTTGATAGATAAAGAAACAATGGTAAGATTCAGAGAGGAATTTCATAAATCGAAATGCGATATGATGGTTCTTACAGGAATTTTTGAAGGCGATCCGAAGGATAATGCATACGGAAGAATAGTTAGAGTTAAGCAGACAGATGAAGATGGAAATCCTTCAGGAAAAGATTTTGGAAAAGTAATTGAAATTATAGAGCATAAAGATATTCTTGCTATTACTGAAGATACACCTTATAGACTCAAGTATAACGGTAAAATTTATTCTTACACAAAAAAAGAATTAATTGAAAATAATGAATTTAATTCCGGTGTGTATGCATTTAATTATAAAAAATTAATTGAACTGATAAATTCTATTTCAAGCAACAACGCGCAGAATGAAATTTATATTACTGATCTGATTTCACTCTTTAACAGTAAAGGTTATTCTGTTGATGCTGTAAGCCCGCTGGAACAATATGTAGTAATGGGCTTTAATAATAAATCTGTTTTAAAAGAGATGGAAAAAGTTGCCCGTGAAAAAATTTACAACAAGCTGAAGGATATAATTGATATTGAAGACCCGGATGATTTTTTTATTCATGAAGAAGTTGTTGATCAAATAATCGATATGGATAAAAATAATGTTCCTCTTGATATACGAATTGGCAAAGGCGCTTATGTTGGCAAAGGAGTTAAATTAAATTATAATCTTGATATAAGAAGAAATGCTGTAGTTTATGGAAATGTAAATTTTGGCAAGAATGTTAAAGTCTGGCAGAATGTTCATATATCATGTTTTCCCAATCAACAGTTAAATATTGGTAATAATGTTGAGATTTTATGGGGAGATATTATAAAAGGAAGAATTGATATTGGAGATGGTTCGCGTATCGAATCAAGTGTTAATATGACAGGCAGCGATGATTTTCCCCTGAAAATTGGTAAAAATGTTTTGATAAAAGGAACGAGTTATATTTTCGGATCAATCATTGAAGATGATATACATATTGAACACAGCGTGGTTATAAAGAAAAAAGTTGACAGGCTTGTAAAAAGAAACGGAGAAATTCAGCAGATCAGATTTTATCTGCCAATGCCGGAAGGAATTGACGCAATTGAAGATTTATGAATGTGAACAAAGTGGTTTAAAACTAAAAAAGACTCTTGAAAAGAGTCTTTTTTTTTCAAACAAAACTTTTATTACTTAGCGGCTTTAAGACCATTTAAATGTTTTGTTAAAGCAGATTTTTTTCTTGCTGCAGTATTTCTGTGTAAAATTCCTTTTGAAGATTCTCTGTCCAGTATTGCAACTGCTTCTTTGTATAACTTTTCTGCTTCTTCCGGTTCAGTGGCGGCTAACGCTTTTTTAACGTGTGTCTTTATTTTAGATTCAGCCATTTGATTAATTTTTCTTTTGCGTTCACTGGAGCGAATTCTTTTCTTTGCCGACTTATGATTAGCCATTTAAATAACCTTTTTTAGAAATTCTTTTAAAAAAAATGAACTCAAATATAGGAATTGATGGGTTTGATGTCAAATATTTGTTTCGTACATTTGCTAAAAAATTGTTGAAATATGAAGCAAAAACAAAGAATTTGAATGCTAAAGGTTAATGAAATTTATTTTTCTGTTCAGGGTGAAAGTACTAAGGCGGGACTGCCATGTGTTTTTATCCGCCTTACCTACTGTAACCTGAGATGTACTTACTGCGATACCGAATATGCTTTTTATGAAGGCAAAGATCTTAGCATTGAAGATATAATTTCAGAAGTTAAAAAATATAACTGCAAACTTGTGGAAGTAACCGGGGGTGAACCGCTTGTTCAGAAAGAATCATTGCAATTGATGAAACGATTGTGTGATGATGGCTTTGAAGTTTTACTTGAAACAGGCGGTAGTCTGCCGATAAAAGAAATTGATAAACGCGTTAAAGTTATAATGGATCTGAAATGTCCCTCCAGTGGAATGCTTAAGAAAAATTTATATGAGAATATTAATTATCTCAAACCAGCTGATGAAGTAAAATTTGTTATAGGCTCACGTGAAGATTATAATTGGACAAAGGATATTTTGCAGAAATATAATCTGAATGAAAAATGTGAAGTGTTGTTCTCTGTTGTTTTTGGAATGCTTGAACCGGTTGAATTGGTTAACTGGATTCTTGAAGATAAACTTGATGTAAGATTTCAACTGCAGATGCACAAGTTTATCTGGGAACCAACAGCAAAAGGTGTGTGATGAAAATTGCTAAAGAGTTTCATTGGGAGATGGGCCACCGGCTGCCTGAGCATTTCGGCAAGTGCAAAAACATTCACGGTCATTCTTATAAAATGATTGTTGAACTGGAAGGCGATGTTGAAAAATCAGGTATGGTAATGGATTATTACGATCTTAAAAAAATTGTTAATCCTGTAATTGAACAGCTTGACCATGCATTCATGGTATATAAAGAAGATAAGGAGATAATATCTTTTCTTGAGAAAATGAATTCCAAAAAAGTAGTTGTTGATTTCCAATCTACAGTAGAAAATATCTGTACATATTTACTTCAAAAATTAATCATCGCTGAGATACCGGCAAATGTTCATAAAGTTAAAGTACGCGTTTATGAAACTCATGATGATTACGCCGAGCAGCAGATTACAGTTCCTTTCAATCCTTCCGCCATTACTACATAATTAATTTTCTGATGGCAAGATTTAAACTCTACATTGAATATGACGGCACGCGTTACAGCGGCTGGCAAAAACAGCAGGATGCCAGAACAATTCAGGGTACATTGTTAAAAGCAGCTGCGGAAATTTTTAAACAAGAAAAAATTGATATACAGGGTTCCGGAAGGACTGACAGCGGTGTTCATGCAATTTGCCAGGTTGCGCACCTTGATGTAAAAACAATGCTCGCTCCTGAAATAATCAGGATGAAAATGAATGACCAGCTTCCACATGATATAAATATACTCGAAGTTGAAAAAGCTCATCCAAAATTTCATGCAAGGCATGATGCAATAAGCAGAAGCTATATATATCAAATTTCAAGAAGACGCAGCGCGTTTGGGAAAAATTATCTCTGGTGGATTAAAGATAAACTTGATTTCAACGCGATGAATGAAGCTGCAAAAGTTCTGATTGGAATGCATGATTTCAAATCATTTACAGATGATAATCCTTCGGAAAAATCCACTAAGGTAAAAATTGGAGATATCAAATTAGAAGAAACAGGAGACTTAATTTTAATAAGAATAAAAGGCTCTCATTTTTTATGGAAAATGGTTAGACGTATTGTTGGCGTACTGGTTGAAATCGGCAGGGGAAAAAAATCAAAAGAAGATTTATTATTTTATTTAAGAAATAAATCTGATGAGCCGGCAAAATATACTGCACCGCCAGCAGGACTTTTTCTTGAAGCAGTTCAATATAAGAGTGAAACTCATATTGAGAGTCCCATTCCATCTTTTATTAATAAAATAAGTATTGGGAAAAACAAACAGGTTACTTAATCATCTTCTTCAATTTATTAACTTCATCTCTTAGATTTGCAGCCTTCTCAAACTCCAGGTCTTTTGCTGCCTGGTGCATTTGTTCTGTTAATTGCTCAATCAAATCTTTCTTCTGATCATTATCCATATATTTTAAAACGGGCTCAGCAATTTTTGAAAAACTGAACTCCTCTTTTTCTTCCTTTCTGCGCACATCAGCAATTGATGTTGAGGAAAGAATTTCTTCCATGCTTTTGTAAATTGTTTGAGGGGAAATTCCATGCTCAAGATTGTATTTGGTTTGAAGTTCTCTCCTGCGGTTTGTTTCATCAATTGTTTTGCGCATTGAATCAGTAATCTTATCAGCGTACATAATTACTTTGCCGTTCACATTCCGCGCCGTTCTTCCGGCAGTCTGCATCAAAGATCTCTCACTGCGCAGAAAACCTTCTTTATCAGCATCAATAATTGCAACGAGAGAAACTTCCGGGAGATCAAGTCCCTCACGTAAAAGATTAACACCAACCAGCACATCAAAATCACCAAGGCGCAAATCACGAAGAATTTCAACTCGTTCAAGCGCATCAATATCACTGTGGATATAACGTACATTTATTCCAATCTTATCAAGATAATCTGAAAGATCCTCTGCCATTTTTTTTGTGAGAGTTGTAACCAGAACTCTTTCTTTCTTTGCTGCACGGATTCGTATCTCACCAACTAAATCATCAATTTGTCCTTTAATCGGGCGCACTATAATTTCAGGATCGAGAAGGCCGGTTGGACGGATTATCTGTTCAACAATTACTCCGCCGCTTTTTTCAAGTTCAAATTCTGCAGGAGTTGCGCTTACGAAAATTACCTGGTTAAGCATTGATTCAAATTCTTCAAACTTCATCGGGCGGTTATCAAGTGCGGATGGAAGCCTGAAGCCATATTCCACAAGTGTTTCCTTACGTGCGCGGTCTCCGTTGTACATTCCTCTAATCTGTGGAATTGTAACATGTGATTCATCAATGATCAGCAGAAAATCTTTGGGAAAATAATCAAACAAGTTGTATGGGCGTGAGCCTGCCGGTCTTCCATCCATATGCCGTGAATAATTTTCAATTCCGGAGCAGTATCCGATTTCCTTCATCATTTCGATATCAAATCTGGTTCGCTGCTCTAGCCGCTGAGCTTCAAGATATTTTTCTTCCGCTCTGAAATATTTTAATCTCTCCTCCAATTCCTGTTCAATATTATAAATTGCTTTTTGAATTTGCGCTCTATCGGTAACAAAATATTTTGCCGGATAAACAGGAACGGAATCAACTTCTCTTAATACTTCACCTGTTATTGAATCAATGATTGAAAGATTTTCAATTTCATCATCCCAGAACTCTACTCTAACTGCTTCTTCATATTGGTATGCAGGAATGATTTCAAGTACATCACCGCGGGAGCGAAAAGTACCTCTTGTAAAATCCGAATCATTTCTCACGTAATGAATATCAATTAATTCACGGAGTAATTTTTTTCGTTCAACACGGTTTCCTTTTCTCAGAAAGATGATCTGGTTTGCATATTCCTGTGGAGCGCCGATACCATAAATACAGCTCACGCTTGCAACAACAATAACGTCATTTCTTCCTTCAATTAAAGAAGTTGTTGCTTTTAATCTAAGCCTGTCTATTTCTTCATTAACAGAAAAATCTTTTTCAATATATAAATCATTAGAAACTACATATGCTTCAGGCTGATAATAATCATAGTAGCTGATAAAAAACTCAACAGCATTGTTTGGAAAGAATCCTTTAAACTCTGAATAAAGCTGTGCTGCAAGAGTTTTATTATGAGAGATAATTAAGGTGGGTTTGTTAATTTCTTTAATAACATTGGAGATTGTGAAAGTTTTTCCGCTTCCTGTAACACCAAGCAGTGTTTGAAATTTATCTCCGCGTTTTATTCCTTCCACAAGCTGTTTAATAGCCTGCGGCTGATCACCCGAAGGCTGATAATTGGAAACAAGTTCAAATTTTTTCATAAAGTCCTAATCTAATATCACTTCTGCTGCGTGAAAATATTCTTTGTGCAAATGTCCTCTTAATATAACTGATTCAGCATCTTCAATTCCGTTTGGAAGCATCAACGGAGCCTGAACCATAACTACCTGTCCGTTTTTATCCCGCGCATAAAAAATTGATGCACCTGATTGCTGATCCTGCCTGATCGATCTTTCCTGAACTATTGAAACTCTTATATCTTTATTTGCATTATTGTTTGTATCAAAATCCGAGAATGCACCTAATCCGGCTTTGGGAGAGAAATAGACAATATAAATAATTGCGGCAATTATTAATACCAATGCTGGCAGAATTAGTTTTTGTAAAGATTTCATTTAGTATACCATTTAAATATTAGCTGCTTAATTTACTAATTTTGAATGAACCCTTTCAATGCAAATCGGGATTTCGGGTAATCGTTTTTGCTTCCGGTAGAGACTTGCAGAGAATAGATGATTTCGGTTTACACGAAAAGAGATATTGAATAGCTGCAAATAAATATTTGCTTCATTAAAGAATCTTAATTCTTAACCACACGAAGTTTAAAATAAACTTCTTCGGGAGAAAAAATTCCGGCAAAGAATCTTTCATAAATAACCGGTTCAATATTTACGAAGAAATCCATCCATTTTAATGCGGCGAAATGTGAAGTGATAAATCTCTTTTCCAGCACTTCAAATTGTGCTTTGCCTTCGTAATTAGTGCGGTGATTTAGTTTCCACTTTTCATAAAACTTCAGTTTGCGGCTGCCTATATATTCATAATTATCAAAGGTTCTTATTGAGAAAGGAATTTTATGATCGGGTTCACCAAAATATTTTGTATTAAGAAAGAACGGTGCATAAACTATTATAATTCCGTTGGGTTTTGATATCCTGTAAAGTTCCGTAACTGTTTTATGGAAGCTGTCAAGATGTTCAAGAATATGTGAAGCGTAAATTTCATCAAATGTATTATCTGAGAAAGGATAAGGGAAAGAATTGATATCATGAATCTGGTTTCCGCCGTAATCTACAATATCCAGATTAACGTAACCTTCTTTTATATCTTTTCCGCAGCCGAGATTTAATTTCATCATTTTGGTTTAACCATGCATTGTTGGGGAATTTGGTAATTTGATTACAATATTCTTTTCAATTTCCGTAAGCTCATCAAGACGCTGTTTAACCTCATCTTCTTCAAAATAAAGTTTTGCCAGTTTTATGAAAGTCATATAATGTCCGGCTTCTGATTCAGATAATTTTCTGTAAAAATATTTCAGATCAGGATCTGATAAATGCTCAGCAAGAATTTTCAATCTCTCACATGAACGTGCTTCTATTATTGAGGCTGCTATCAGCCGGTCCAGCAGTCTCTTGGGTTCATGAGTTCTCAGGTGAGACATTAACTCTTTTACGTAAGGATCACCTTTATCTTTTTCTAATTTTATTCCTTTATTTAAAAGAATTTTTACAACATCCCTGTAATGGCTTATTTCCTCTTCAACCAGATCAGCCATTGCAAGTGAAATTTCCGGTTTCTCCGGGTAACTTGAGAGCAGGCTTAATCCTGTTCCGGCAGCTTTTTTCTCACAATGAGCATGATCTATAATTACAGAATTAATTTCAGGCAGTACGGAATTAATCCACTCAGGTTTTGTCTCACATTTAAGGCAAAGCATAAGGCAAAGTTAAAAGTCATAAATTAAAGTTCAAAAAATTTGTTGGGGATTAAAAGTGCAGAAATAAAAAAGTCCGGCAGAACCGGACTTCAAATCTGTTATGAACAGGAATTAATTCAGTGAGATTATGGGGAAGTTAACTCCTTTTAAACTTAGCTGCTCAACTTTAAGTTTTGCAACTCCCTGGTCGAGGATTCCCAGTGCCATTGCCGAGGCTTTTGAAAGATCAAGGTGGCGTCCTCTGATATAAGGACCTCTGTCATTAATCCTCACAATAACTGATTTATTATTGTCTGGATTAGTAACTCTTAATAAGGTACCGAATTTCAATTTTTTATGAGCGGCAGTAAATGCCATCTGATTATATTTTTCACCATTGGCAGTTTTTCTTCCGTGAAAACGGGGGCCGTACCACGAAGCTACCATTTCTCCTTTGTCTATATAATTAATTACAGAAGTATTTGCGGCTGTTTCTGTTTCTACTGCCGGAGTGGTGATAGAATCAAATACTTCATTATTTCCGTTTTCTGAAGTAGCTAAAGTAAATCCAACTAACAATATCATAACAGAAATTATAAAAATCTTTGTTATGGAATTCATCATACCTCTTTATTTGTTAAACAAAATTTTTCAAGAGCAAATCTAACTGGGGCTGGTTTGCCATACAATCCGGCTGATCATACGAATTAATTTTGTAGGATTTGGCAAATATTCGACTTTTATGGTGTTAAAGTTGAAAATTGCCGGACCATTTAGTTGATTATATTATTACGGCACTTTTGCATAACTGTGCACGTATAATCCGCAATCATTAATGGAGTTGAGATGAAATACAATTCGGCGCTCTCCAGGTTTTCCCTTCTTCTGGTTTTTCTCCTTCCGCTTTTGTTGGGCAGTTCCAACCATTTATTGCAGGAAGATGATCGATTTTATCTCTCCAACTACACAAATTTCTCTCCCGGCAGCACGGTTACAATAAATTTATATTATTACGGAAAAGGAGCTGAAGGTTTTTACGATTTACGTCTCCTTAAAATTGATGATCCGGCTGCTTTCTTTACTTCTGCCGGAACAGAAAATTTGAGAGGCAGTTTTGATATCTGGGGAGAGAATAAAGATAATCTGCTGAGATTTACAAAAATTATCCGTGAATGGAAAGAAGAGATAAGCACTCCCAGAAAGTTTGGTTATAGAAATAATTTAAATGTGGGAAAAATTAATGAGCCCGGAATTTACATTGTTCAGGCAAGAAGGGGAAACCAGGTAGCTTATTGCGCTATCGTAGTTTCTGATCTTGCAATGGTTTATAAGAACAGTCCAAATCAAGTTATCGCTTTTGCGGCAAATGCAAAAACGAGTGAGTTTATTAAAAATGTAAAGTTCAGTCTCTATTCAAAAGATGGAATTCTTCAGCAAAAAATCAGTGATAAAGATGGATTGGTAAATTTCGATATTTCAAAACCTGTTCAGTTTGATGGGAACCAGGCACTTCTGATTGCTCAAACCGGTAAAGAAACGATAATCTGTGATCCGTATTTTTATTTTAATCCACATAAGAATTTAACCGCATACATTTACACCAATCAGCCGGTTTACAGACCGAGGCAGCATGTAAATTTTAAAGCAATTTTTAGAGAGAAGGATGGAAACGAAATTTTAAATTTGCCGGGAGAAAATTTCGAAGCTTTAATTAAATCCCCTAAGAATAAAGAAGTTTATTCAGCAAATCTCACTACAAATCAATTTGGTTCACTATCCGGCAGTTTCATCCTTGATGAAGAAGCTGATTTAGGAGTTTATAATATTGAATTAAGCAGCGGAGATCAGAAATTTTTTGGTTCATTCAGCGTTGAGGAATATAAGAAGCCGGATTATTTTGTTTCTGTTAAAACTGAAAAAGATCAGTACGCCGGAAAAGATATAATTAAAGGCGAAATTACGGCGGATTATTATTTCGGCTCACCTGTTAAAAATGCAGAAGTTACTTTAAATATTTTTCAAAATAATTATTGGCGTCCATGGTGGTATTGGTCTGATTATGCATGGTTTTACCGCAGCTTCAGTTCTTCAAAATTAATTTACAGGCCAGAACCAAAATTAATCCACCAGTTAAAAGGTGAATTAAATGAAGAAGGAAAGTTTTTATTTGAATACGAAGTTGATGCTGAAACAGATTTCGATTATGTGTACAATATTTCAGCGGAAGTAACTGATTATTCCCGCCGCGCAGTAAACGGTTCAAAGGATGTATTTGTTACACGCGGAAGTTTTACTCTTTCAACTTCAACGGATAAATATTTTTACAGCAAAAATAAACCAATTAATATACTAGTTAACGCTGTTGATTTTTCCGATCAGCCTGTTGCTGCAAAATTTAAAATTGCAATTGGATTCAGAGATTATTCTGGGAAAAATCAGAATAACTTTTCCGTATACGATACACTTTACGGCAGTACAGATGTTTCCGGTAAGGCGCTGATAAATTTCATTCCCCCATCTTCACGCACCGGTTATTACAACTATATTGTTTTTTCATATGATGAAAAAGGCAGAGAGATCTCTGCATCCGGTTCTTTCTTTGTTGGAAATGATAATGAATACTGGAATTACAGGCAAAATAACGATCTTGAAATTATTACCGATAAAGATGCATACTTTAAAGGTGATACATTAACTGCGCATATTTTTCTTCCGGAGGAAAGCACGGATTTACTTATAACGTTTGAGACCAGCAAAATATTAAGCTGGAAAAAATATTCAGTTAAAGAAAAATCATTTACAATAAAACAAATCTTAACTGAAGAATTTTCTCCCGGTTTTAATATCAGCATAACATATGTTAAAAACGGGCAGTTCAATTCATCAACAAAAATGATTGGCGTGCTTGCAATGGATAAATTCCTTAATATTTCTATCCACAGAAGTAAAGACGAATACAAACCCGGTGAGGATGCTGAATACACAATTAGGGTTAAAAACAGCAAAGGAATTCCGGTAAGGAATGCTGAGCTATCAATCGGGATAGTTGATGAAAGTGTTTATGCAATTCAGCAGGATTATACAACTTCAATTCAATCCTTCTTTTATGCCCCGGCTTACAATTACATTCCCGTACGGAGTTCATTACAGAGGCACAGTTTTAATGGCGGGAGCAGAAGAATTACTTATGCGGATAAAGATTTTTCACAAGATGTTCAATCAGGGGAAGAATCTTTGCAGGGAAAAATAAAGTTTAAAAACGGAGATGCCGCCGCACATATTTCCATCATAATTACGAATGATTTTGGTTACTACACAACTCAAAGTGATTTAAGCGGAAATTACAAAATTGAAAAAATAAAAAAAGGCAGGTATGATGTACTGGCTGCTTCCGCGAATACTGAATTGAGTTTTGTAGAAAATATAAGTATCAGCGGTAAAACTGAATTTGATTTTGAAGTTCCAACAGCTATGAACGTATTAGCTTCTGATATTGAAGTTGGCGGAACTGCTGAATTTGATTTGAATGCTGCTCCGCGCAGCAAAATGAATTCCGGTATTATGCTCACGAAAGCTGCTGGTGAAAATTATGTTCAGGCGGAAATCCGTTCAAATTTTGTTGATGCTTCAATATGGAATGCTCATTTAATAACTGATGAAAATGGTGAAGCTGCTGTGAAATTTAAAATGCCTGATAATCTTACAACATGGCGCGCAACTGTTAAGGGAATTACCCGGCAATCTGATGTTGGTGAAAAAACTGATAAAGTTATCACAAGAAAAAATCTTCTCGTTAGAATGGAAGTGCCAAGATTTTTCAGAGAAGAAGATGAAATCACAATTTCAACAATTGTTCATAATTATCTGAATGAAAAAAAGAAAACCAAAATATCTTTTAATTCAGGAAATCTTGAACTTTTAGATTCTCAGATAAATACTCCCGGTTATTCAACAATTCTTTTTGATAAAGAAGAAAGAATGTATGAAATAAATATTGAAAAAAATTCCGAAGTAAGAATTGATTGGATTATTAAAATTATTGATCCGGTTGGAGAAGCCAAACTAATAGCAGAAGCATTAACGAATGAAGAATCTGATGCGGTTCAGCTTGTTGTTCCAATATTGCCCAAAGGATATAAGGAAATAAAAACACTTAATGCTGATTTCACCAATAACAATATAAAAGAAGAATTAAAATTTAATATACCGGCAGATGTTGATTTAAGAACTGCAGAATTATCAATCAATTTATCTCCATCACTTGCCGGAACTGTACTTAAAGCTCTTGATGATCTTGTTGTATATCCCTACGGCTGCGTTGAACAAACGATGAGCCGTTTTCTTCCGGCAATTATTGCAGCAAATACTTTTCGTGAACTTAATGCTCCATTGAAAGCTGCAACAATTCAGAAACTGCCTGAAGTAGTGGATGCAGGATTAAAACGGCTGTACAATTTTCAACATGCAGATGGCGGCTGGGGCTGGTGGGAAAATGATGATACAAATCCTTACATGTCTGCATATGTTGTTTACGGATTGAGTCTTGCTAAATCTGCAGGCTATAGTGTGAACGATGAAGTTTTTCAGAATGGAATTAAAAAGATAAAAGATCTTATTAATCAGAATGATAAAAAAGATATTACAACTTTATCATTTATGATTTATGCAGTTTCAACAGCAGCAGCAAACGGATATACTGATTACGATTCGCATCAGATTATTAATGAACTTGCAAATGATGAATTAGATTCCTACTCAACTGCACTAATGCTTATTGCATCAGAAAACCTGAAGGGTGAATCATCCGCAAAAATATTTGCAGATAAATTATTAATGCAAGTTAATGAAGAAGAAGATTATGCATTCTGGGGTGGTAAACAATTTAACTACAGATGGCAGGATGATAATGTACAATCTACTGCTTTTGCAGTTAAAGCATTGATAGAAAATGGAAATAATACTGATTTGATTAATAAAGCTGTAAAGTGGCTGCTGATTCAAAAAAATGGATTCTCATGGAAATCAACCCAGGAAACCGCATCAGTAATTTTTGCCTTAACTGATTACCTTAAACAAGGGAATGAGTTAGAACCTGATTTTATTGCAACTGTTTATGTTAATGATAAAAAAGCTGCATCAAAAACCTTTACGCGTGAAGATATTTTTAACGGAAGTAAATCAATTAAGATATCAAATATTAATGACGAAATTTTAAAGAGCGGAAATAATTCAATCAGAATAGAAAAAAATGGTAAAGGCAAATTATATTTTTCTGCTTTAGCGGAATATTATAGCAGAAATGAAACTGCTGCGGCAAAAGTAAACAGATTTGAAATTAATCGTGACTACTTCGTTCTGAAACCTGTATTGCGTGATAAAAGAATTATTTATGTAAAAGAAAAATTCAACGGAGTTGTGAAAAGCGGTGATAATCTTCTTGTAAAAACCCTGGTTGAAACAAGTGATAATAATCTGCAATATTTTATTCTTGAAGATATGCTTCCATCCGGTTTCGAAGTTGTAAAAGATGAAAATCAGTTTACGATTGAAGGAGAAAATAATTACGATAATTTCCCGCGCCCATTATCTTATACATGGAGATGGTTTTATGCTGACCGTGAGTACAGGGATGAAAAGACAGCATTTTTTGTAACGAATGTTTATCCGCAAATGGAATTTTCATACATAATAAAAGCGCAGATGCCAGGTAAATTTACTGCAATGCCGGCGCAGGGCTACTTAATGTATTTTCCTGAAGTGAGCGGAAGCAGTGATATGGCAGAATTTGAGGTGAGGGAATAATCAATTTAAACAGATTATTAGTTTCAAAATGAATGATTAAAATTTTAACATTTTCCTTTTGGGAGCAGTAATGTATTTCGAAAATTAATAATTCTTAAATCAATGAATTTTAGAAAAGTAACTTGAAAATTTAGAACAAAAAAATTTCAATTATACTGCTGAATTTCTGTACAATTCTGATTTTCCTTCTTAGATATAAGAACATAAAAATCAAGCCTCTTCTTGATTCTGATAAATAAATTGTAAAATCAACCAAAACAAATCCTTTATTAACAAAGAAACTCTGGCATATATGTTGCCCCCCAACTTTCAATGAAAATAAACCAAAAGTTTAAATATGATACGGGGAACTGTTTTAATAACGGAAGAGCTTTGCAAAGGATGTGAACTTTGTATTGCTGCCTGTCCTCAGGAAAGCCTTGGATTATCGAACGGCATAAATAAAAACGGCTACCGTTTTGCAGAGCTTGTTAAGGATAATTGCACAGGCTGCATTAACTGCGCTCTTGTATGTCCGGAGGCAATAATAACAGTTTATCGCCAGCCAAAGTCTGTTCTCAAAAAGGCAGTATAATTTTGGTAAAATAAAAGGTTTTAAAATGCAGGATATAAAATCAAAAGGGGAAGCCCGGCTGATGAAGGGGAACGAAGCTCTTGCAGAAGCTGCTATTCGCGCGGGGATTGATGCCTATTTCGGATACCCGATTACTCCACAATCCGAAATATTAGAATATTTAACGGCAGAAATGCCGCACAGGGGAGGAAAAGTTCTTCAGGCAGAAAGCGAGGTTGCATCCATAAATATGATTTATGGTGCTGCCGGCGCAGGTGCACGAGTGATGACCTCTTCATCATCTCCGGGTATAAGTTTAATGCAGGAAGGCATTTCATATATTGCCGCAGCAGAACTTCCTTGTTTAATTGTGAACGTTAATAGAGGCGGTCCCGGTCTTGGTACAATTCAGCCGGCGCAAGGTGATTACTTTCAGGCTGTTAAAGGCGGCGGGCATGGTGATTATCATTTAATTGTGCTTGCACCTGCTTCTGTTCAGGAGATGGCTGATTTTGTTTTTGATGCTTTTAAACTTGCTGAGAAATACCGCAATCCGGTTATGATACTTGCAGATGGTGCTTTAGGCCAGATGATGGAAAGAGTTGTACTTCCCGAAGAAGGTTCACTTCCAAAATCTACTCCGGAATGGGCAACAACGGGAAAAGTAAATCGCGCAAGAAATATAATCACTTCACTTCATCTTCAATCTGAAAAAATGGAAGAAATTAATCTTCATCTCCAGGAAAAATATAAACGCATAGAAGAGGAAATTAGATTTGAATTAATCGGATCTGAAAATCCGGATGTACTTTTAGTAGCTTATGGTTTATCTGCCAGAATCTGCCAAAAGACTCTTGAACTTGCTGATCAAAAAAATATAAATGCTGCGCTGCTTCGCCCTATAACATTATACCCATTTCCGTACAAAGCGGTTGCTAAAGCATCAGCAGATGCACAATTTATTCTGGTTGTTGAAATGAACGCCGGGCAAATGATTGAAGATGTTAAACTTTCGGTTAACGGTAAACTGCCGGTTTATCATAAAGGAAGAATGGGCGGAGTGATTCCATCACCCGATGAGATACTTTCTGAAATTGAATCAATCCTGCAAAAACAAAATGCTGCGGTGTAAGGGAAATCTATGAAATCTGATTTAAATATTGATGAACTTGAAATTGTTTATAAAAGACCTTCAACCTTAACTGATGTTCCGTTTCATTATTGTCCTGGCTGCGGCCATAGCGTTGTTCACAGGCTTTTAATGGAAGTTGTTGAAGAGATGTCTGTACAGGAAAAAACAATTGGAGTAGCTCCGGTTGGATGTTCCGTGCTTGCTTATAATTATATGGATATTGATATGCAGGAAGCTGCTCACGGCAGAGCAGCCGCAGTTGCAACCGGAATTAAAAGGGTACTGCCTGATAAACTTGTTTTTTCTTATCAGGGTGATGGCGATCTTGCAGCAATTGGTACCGCTGAAACAATTCACACTGTTAACCGCAGTGAAAATATTCTAATGATCTTCATTAATAATGCAATTTATGGCATGACCGGCGGACAAATGGCTCCCACAACTTTGGAAGGTCAAATCACTTCAACATCACCTTATGGAAGAAATATTTCTAATGCCGGATTTCCGCTTAAGATAACAGATCTTATTGTTCATTTACCAGGTTCATATTATGTAACAAGGCAGGCAGTTTATACAGCACAAGCTGTACGGAAATTGAAGAAGGCAATAAAAAATTCATTTGAATATCAGATGCAGAATAATCTATCGGGCAGGGGAGGAACCTGTTTTATTGAAGTTGTTTCAAATTGTCCTTCTGGATGGAAGCTGACACCAGTAGAATCAATTGATTGGATTGAAAAGAATATGCTGCCGGTTTATCCTTTGGGAGATTTAAAAGTCCCGCCAAAAGAAAAAATTATTTCTGCAGTTGAAAATATTCCGGAGGCGGTAAAATGAAAAACTCTCATGAAATTTTATTTGCCGGATTTGGCGGGCAGGGAATTTTATCAATGGGGCAGATAATTGCTTACGCAGCAATGATTGAAAATAAAGAAGTAAGCTGGATGCCTTCTTACGGTCCTGAAATGCGCGGCGGAACTGCAAACTGTATAACAATTGTATCCACTTCACGCATAAGCTCATCAATTGTTTCAACATTTGATTCGGCAATAATTCTTAATCAGCCATCTCTTGATAAATTTGAGCAATCAATAAAATGCGGTGGATTAATTATTTATGAACTCTCCGGAATAATAAACAAACCTTCCAGATCAGATATAGAAATATTTGGAATAAATGCTGTTGAAGAAGCGCAGAAGCTGAATAAAAAACAAGTAGCAAATATGATTATTGTTGGTGCTTTTCTTGAAATAAAACCAATCGTTGAAATAGAAAACATAGTTAAAGCTTTGAAGAAAGTTCTGCCTGAAAGACATCATCACACAATCCCTCT
>JBIQJD010000007.1:48269-125182 GCA_044507695.1 Ignavibacteriales bacterium
AGGCGTTGTTACGGGGAAAGCAGCTTGCAAAAGAAAGATCACTAATCGCCATTTAATAGAAAGGCTGAGAAAATCAATTAAAGGATTTTAAAGTAGAAAATTATTTTAAATAGGGGAAAAAGATATGAAGGATGTGGAAA
Source organism: Ignavibacteriales bacterium (assembly GCA_044507695.1). Lineage (GTDB taxonomy): Bacteria > Bacteroidota > Ignavibacteria > Ignavibacteriales > Ignavibacteriaceae > JBIQJD01. Next base: position 48,410 of record JBIQJD010000007.1, read on the forward strand.
CCAAATGCCTGCGCAAATGCAGAAACACCTGTGCTTCACTTAATGAAGCATTGAGAATTGAAGCCTCTTCAATCAGATTTTATGAGGGTGTGCAGAAGGAATGTAATATTCCGGAGGTGAAAAGCTTCATTAATGAAATAATAGATGAGAGAAGAAAAGGGATTGTACGTATTATTCAAAAACTGAATGAGATTCATGCTAAATCTCAGATAAGCGATGGAATAATCTCAAGTTTTAATCAGTCTGAGTGATATCTAAATTCATTACCATTACTTACATAGATAAAAAATCTTTAAAACAAAAAATCCAGCTTTAAGCTGGATTTTTCTTTGTAGCGGGGGCAGGACTTGAACCTACAACCTTCGGGTTATGAGCCCGACGAGCTACCAATTGCTCCACCCCGCGATGTAAAATTTTGAGCTTCAAATATACTGAAATGATGATGGGATGTCAAACCATTTTATCATGCCCAAATCATTGTTTAGACTTTATAGTGAAAAAAATTCCAATCATCTTTCTTGTACAAAACAAAAACTTCTACAACCACTTCTTCTTCTTAAAATATAAAATCATGCCGAGTGCAACTATTAACATGAAGAGAATAACGAAAGGATAACCCAATGCCCACGTTAATTCCGGCATATTCCATTTGCTTGCTTCTGTTTTAAAGTTCATACCATAAACGCCGGCTATAAATGTAAGTGGAATAAAAATAGACGATATAACGGTTAAAAATTTTATCACTTCATTTATTCTGAAACTTGAATGAGATAAATAAACATCAAACAATCCGTTCATTGCATCACGATGCTGATCAATTGAATCAACAAAATGTTTGAGATGATCTCCCAAATCTCTTAAAAACATGTACGTGGTTTTTTTGATAAATGCTTCCCGTTCTTTTTCCAATGAGAAAATTACATCACGGAGCGGATAAACAGCTCTGCGCAGTCTGGTTAGTTCTTTTCTTAATATATGAAGTGAAGTTATGGATGCTCTATCCGGATCAAGAAAAATCTTATCCTCCATTTTTTCAATTCTTTTATCCAGGTTATCCAGCAGAAGGAAATAATTATCAACAATTGCATCAAGCAGGCGGTACATTAAATAATCAGATCCTGATTTCCGGAGCCTGCCAAGATTTTCACGCAGCCTTTGCCTGATTACTTCAAATAAATCTTCTTCATCTTCCTGAAAAGTAATGAGATAATTTTTTCCGAGAATAAAACTAACCTGTTCTATATTTAGCTGCTGCAACGGATCAAGATCAATCATCTTTGCAACTATAAAAAGATAATCTTCATAATTATCAATCTTTGGTGAATGCTGAACATTCAGAATATCTTCAAGCACAAGAGGATGAATTCCAAATATCTCTCCAATTTTTTCGATGGTTTTTATATCATGCAGCCCGGTGATGTTTAGCCAGCTTATCTTTGCTCCTTGTTTGAAATCAGGCAGCTCGTTTAAATTTTTTATCTCACGTTCGTTTAATGAATCAGCATCAAAATCAAAAACTGTAATTTTAATCTCTTCAACTTTTTTCTTACCTGTAAACAGAAGAGCTCCCGGATACATTCCTCTTTTATTTAACTGCTGCATATTTTCCTCTCGGTTGAATGATCAAAATAAATCATCCCTGTTTATGAGACGTCTCTTTTATCTTTCAGTAAAAATAATTAATATCGTTTTACCTCAATCAGAAAATTAGATTATACTCCGGTCAAAAATCAGAGTTGGTGCTGGAATTTATAAAGTTCCTGCCGCAAAAAAAACAAAGACAGTTACTTGTTTGTCCTCTGTGCCGTTCTTAACTGCGTAAACAGTTCGTGAAAATTCTTTTTTAATAAATTTTACGGGAGAATTATGCGTCAGGATTCTTTTACAATGCCGGCAGCATCAGTATCTGTAAATTCAGATGTAAAAATCTGGAAAGTAATTTCAGCTTCTGCAGTAGGCACAATGATTGAATGGTATGATTTCTACATCTTCGGCAGTCTTGCAACAATAATTTCTCCGTTATTCTATCCTCACGGCAATGATACACTTGCACTCATTGCTTATCTTTCAACCTTTGCGGTTGGATTTGTTGTAAGACCATTTGGTGCTTTATTCTTCGGCAGAATTGGAGATATGATTGGAAGGAAGTATGCATTTCTTGTAACATTAATTATTATGGGCGGTGCCACTGCGCTTGTTGGATTGATTCCAACTTATGATTCAATCGGGATTGCTGCGCCGGTTATTCTTTTATTAATCAGAGTGCTGCAGGGGCTTGCACTTGGCGGTGAATATGGTGGTGCTGCAGTTTATGTAGCTGAACATGTGCCGGATAATAAAAGAGGATTTTACACAAGCTTTATTCAGATAACTGCCACACTTGGTTTGTTCATTTCACTGGCGGTTATACTTTCTGTTCAGAATATAATGAGCAAGGAAGATTTCGGTTCATGGGGATGGCGTGTTCCGTTTTTAATTTCAATTCTGCTGGTGGGAATTTCTTTATACATCAGATTGAAGATGAAAGAGTCTCCAATCTTTCAGCATATTAAAACAGCAGGAATGACTTCTGCAAAACCATTGAAAGAAGCTTTTACGAAATGGCAAAATCTTAAAATAGTTTTAGTCTCTTTATTTGGTGCAACTGCAGGACAAGGAGTTGTATGGTACACAGGGCAGTTCTATGCGTTGTTTTATCTTCAGACAATATTAAAAGTAAATGCTGCCTCTTCAAATTATATAATTGCAATTGCACTTCTTTTAGGCATGCCGTTTTTTGTTTTTTTTGGTGCATTATCAGATAAGATTGGAAGAAAAAAAATTATGATGATTGGCTGTTTGCTTGCTGCTATTTCCTATTTGCCGATTTATCATACAATGCAAAGCGTAACCGGAACAAATATTGTAACTGTTGAATCTCAAAAAAATCAATTAACAGGTGCAATTAGTTTAACGCCGTTAACAGAGATTGATAATGAACTTCAGCCGGTTAAAGAAACACTGCCCTACACAGGTTTTGCTGATTTAATTTCAAATCCCGTTGCACTTAAATTAATTCTGCTTGTCTTTATTCAGGTGATTTTTGTAACGATGGTTTACGGGCCGATTGCTGCATATCTTGTTGAAGCATTTCCTGCAAAAATTAGATACACAGCTTTATCTCTGCCATATCATATTGGTAACGGAGTTTTCGGCGGATTGCTTCCGGTGGTTGGTTTATGGATTGTTGCTGAAACCGGAAATATATACGCCGGACTTTTTTATCCAATTGGCGTTGCATTATTAACAGTAATTATCGGTTCCATATTCTTAAAAGAAACAAAACATGTTTTGATATGGAATGAAGTGAACAGTGAAAATAAATTATAATTTTTTAGGAGCGGCAGTTAATTTCTTTTTAGCGCCCAAAGCTAGTAGAATAATAACTCAACTACTGCCGCTCCGCTTATCTCCGGAAGCAGAACATTTCTTCTTTTTTTAATAAGAATTCATTTATAATCAAAACAAAAATACTTCAACAAAGTCTTGTGGTATTCTTTTTTAATTTTAAAAAAGAAAATTCCCGTTTCGCTTATTTTGTAATTCAAAATTTTATTTGTTGTGAGGAACAGAGGCTAATCATGAAAATATTGTTCTCATTTCTAATTTCCTTACTGATTATATCAAATACAAAACTGTTTTCTGCAGAAAGAACCCATTTAACACGCAGCATAACTGCTGAGCAATTCTATAAATTATTAATTCCCGGAAATGAATGGATTGATTTGCCTTCCTATGATGAAAGAAATGAATGGGAAAAAATTCCGGAAGAATTCAGATCCAGCTTTATTAATAAAGCAGAAAAATTGATTGAATATGAATGGTTCACTCCATCAGCGGCGCAATATCTTGAATATGAGAGAAGCGGAAGCAGAAAAATATTTGAAGTGCCTTACAACGAGAAACGGAATAACCTTGAGATTTTTGTTTTAGCAGAATTGTGTGAAGGCAAGGGGAGATTTATTGATCAGATTATTAACGGTGTCTGGTCTTTTTGTGAACAAACTTATTGGGGATTATCAGCTCATCTCTGGCTTCAGAAATCCGGGAAAGGTTTACCGGATGTTGAAGATCCAACAATTGATCTCGGCGCAGCAAATATTGGTTATCTGCTTTCATGGGTAAATTATTTTTTTAAGAATGAATTTGATAAAGTTAACCCTTTCATCTCACGCAGAATAGAATACGAAATTCAAAGGAAAATTCTCCAGCCATATTACACACGCAATGATTTCTGGTGGATGGGATTTAATTCTGAATTTGCAAACAACTGGAATCCATGGATCAATTTTAATGTGCTGAATTGCATCCTTCTGGTTGAAACAGATAGAGATAAAAAAGTTAATGGCATTTATAAGATTATGAGTTCGCTTGATAAATTTATCAACTATTATAAAGATGACGGCGGCTGCGATGAAGGACCAAGTTACTGGCAGCATGCCGCGGGAAAAATGTTTCAAAGTCTTGATCTGCTTTACAAAATAACCAACGGCGGAATAAATATTTTTGAAAACAGTTTAATTAAAAATATGGGGAGTTATATTTATAAGGTATACATTGGCAGAGGATACTTCATTAATTTTGCTGATGCATTAAACAAAGTTAATCTTCCGCCTGGTCTCATTTATCATTACGGAAAAAGAATTAATGATCCTGGATTAAAAGGTTTTGGAGCATATTTAGCACAGAATAATGAATACATAAAGCGCATTAAAAATACTTCATATCCGATTGCGGAGATTCTGCAAAATTTATTCACACTTAATGAAATCTTAATTGAAAAACCAGTTGAGCCATTGATTGATGGATTTTATCTTGCTGATATTCAGGCTGCAGGTGCGCGCCAGATTGAAGGTAGTACAAAAGGATTTTTCTTTGCTGCTAAAGGCGGGCATAATGAGGAAAGCCATAATCATAACGATGTAGGAAATTTTATTCTTTATTATGATGGTGAACCTGTTCTTGTTGATGCAGGCGTTGGAACTTATACAAGACAAACTTTCAGCGGGGAACGATATACATTATGGAATATGCAGTCTGCGTATCATAATCTTCCAACAATAAACAATACAATGCAGCGCGAAGGAAAAAATTTCTTTGCTGAGAATGTTAGTTATTCTTCTTCGGATAATCTGGTGAAATTTTCAATGGATATTTCAAAGGCTTATCCTGACGAAGCTAAAGTTAATAGATGGCAAAGAGATTTTAACTTTGTAAAAAATTCCGGGCTTGAAATAATTGAACAGTATGAGTTAGCTGAAATTAATGGAGATACTTATTTAAATTTTTTAACAAATCGTTCTGTTGAAATTCTGAATGATGAAATAAAGCTAGGCGATAAAATCCGGATGAATTATGATAATAAGCAGCTTGAGGCTTCTTTTGAAAAAGTTAATATAAACGATGAACGGCTTGAGAAAGCATGGCCGGAAGGTTTGAACAGACTCAGATTGAAATTAAAAACTTCTCAACTAAAAGAAGTAATAAAAATTTTAATAACGGATAATCATTAAAAAAATATAAATCATGAAAATTCTATTACTAACATTTCTGTTTTATTCTATCTGCTTTGCACAAAAATTTTCTGTGAAAGAAGTTGTTCATCGCGCTGAAATCCAGGTTTCAAACCAATTAAATAATAATAATGATCCTGCAGTTATTCCCAGATCAACAGATGAAAACGGTGAGTTGAAATATGTTGATATATATGATTGGACAAGCGGATTTTTTGCCGGAACATTATGGAATCTTTACGAATTAACCGGCGATAAAAAATGGATTGATGATGCAAAACGATGGACTGAAGCATTGGAGGATTTGCAATACCTGAAAGATCATCACGATGTTGGATTTATGCTGATGTGCAGTTTTGGAAATGGTTTGCGTTTAATGAGATATCCGGAATACAAACAAATAATAATTAACGGAGCTGAATCACTTTCATCAAGATTTAATCCTGTTGTTGGTGCAATAAAATCATGGAATGTTTTTAAATCCTGGGATGGTGAAAATGTTTATCACTATCCTGTAATTGTTGATAACATGATGAATCTTGAACTGCTCTTCCGTGCATCTGAATTATCTGGAGATGAAAAGTATAAAGAAATTGCAATAACTCATGCACGCACAACAATGGAAAATCACTATCGTGATGATTTCAGCTCATTCCATGTTGTTTGTTATGATTCATCCACGGGAGAAGTACTTGCAAAAGAAACTGCACAGGGATTTTCTGATGAATCATCATGGGCAAGAGGGCAGGCGTGGGGTTTATATGGATTTGTAATCTGCTACAGGGAAACAGGATTGAAGGAATTTTTAGAACAAGCGGAAAACATTGCTGATTTTATAATTAATCATCCCAATATGCCTGAAGATGAAATTCCTTTTTGGGATTACAATGCTGATCAGTCTGGCTTTATTCCCAAATGGAATTATGAAAGATATTCATTTGATGAAATTCCTCGTGATGCATCTGCCGCTGCAATTTCGGCATCTGCGTTGCTTGAGTTAAGTACGTATAGTGAAAATGGAAACCAGTACAAATTATTTGCTGATAAAATTTTAAACTCTCTATCATCTCCGGAATATCTGGCAGAACCTGGTGGGAATAATAATTTTATTTTAAAGCATTCTGTGGGAAGTATACCCCATGGTTTTGAGGTTGATTCGCCAATCAACTACACCGATTATTATTTTTTAGAAGCGTTAATTCGTAAAAACAAAATTGAAACTAACGTTTCACTATTTAAGTGATTCAGTTTTTTCTTTTGATGGAAAGATAAAAATTGCGCCTGCTGCCATTCCATAAATTGTACTAAGATAAGGATTACTTTGAATTGCACATGTTCCGCTGCAGCCGATAAAATAATAATATGAATAACCAATAATTCCGCCAGCCGCAATTGGAAGTAAATACTTAAAAATTTTTTTAAAAAGTAAATTCATAATCTGTTTAAATATTTTGAAAAGTATAATGATAAATGAAAAGGAAAGATTCAGCCGGTCATAATACCGGCTGAATTAATTAATATTATCTTGCAACGCCGGAAATTACTGCTGATGCATCTCCGTTCGGCCCGGTACTTTTAATTTTTACTGTTACTGATTTTGCTACATTAATTGTATCTGCAGTATCAAAAACAGTAAAACCAAATTGAGTCCATGCTTTACTTTGAGTATCAGGAATAGAAACATCTGTATCTCCCTGTACATCAACATTCTCACCTTCAATTGAAACAGAAATGCTTGTTCCGCTTGCCAAGGGATTTCCGTTTTGATCACTTACAGTATAATTGAAGGATTGTGAACCGCCGTTTGGTACATTTATAGAAGCGGGTGAAACCAAAATCTGAGGAATGCCGGAAAATAAAACGATCGTTTGATCACTAACAATATTTTGATTTTCGTCTGATGAGCTTGCAGTTATTGTGGCAAAACCTGGACCGAATATAGGATGATCAGGTAGAGGTTTCGCAGACATTAAATCTACAGATGCTCTGCCCATTTCATCCGTTGTTCCGGAACCTCCAATAATTCCTCCGGTAGATGAAAAATAAACAGAAGTTCCTACTCTGACGGGATTGGAATATTTATCTCCAACAAATGCAGTTATTCCGTTTGTTAATCCAAAAATATTATAACCCGGAAAATTCAGTTTATCAGAAGCAACACTGAAATGATTTTGATCTGGCAAGCCGCCGTGAATTGCTATACTTACAGGAAGAGAAGTGATAATTGTACCGTTAACATCAATCTCTGCTATTATCTGAACCGTACCGGCTTTTGTACCGCTGGTAAGATTAACAATTGCCTGCCCAAAGTTATTGGTCTTTACAACATTTGGACTTAAAATCTCACCGCCTCCAGGTGCAGAACCAAAACGAAAATAAACATCAACTGAATGTGCGAGATCAACCGGGATTCCTGCGGAATCCTGAACAACAAAAACCAAGCGCGCTGTTTCTTCCGAACCGCTTTCTTTAACTCCTATACTTAACGCTGATTGTGATTGCAGAAAAATACTTACAGGATAGCCGGATGGTTCTGAACCGGTGTTAATGGGTTCCAATTGTATTAAGGGAACATTTAAAGTGCTTCCTTTAGCTGCAAAAATGTTTGTTGTATCGTTATAGAAACCTTCTTTGTAAGTGATAAGAACAAGATTAGCATTTGAAGAAGATTCAAACTCATAGGAATATTTTCCCTGAGAATCACTCTTCAAAGTGATAGTTTCTCCGGTTCCGGTTATAACAATTGTTGCTTCTTCAATAGGAATACCGGAAATGTTATTAATAATTTGTCCGCTCAAACTAATGATCCCGGTTTCATCATCCTCGCCAACAACATCACTTTTTTCTTTGCAGCCGAATCCAATTAATAAAGTTAAAAGTAAAATTGTGGTAAGGTAAAGAAAGTAGTTTTTGGAAAGGAACATATATTTTCTCGTGAGAATTTTTTAGTTAAGCTTTAAGAAAATTAGTTTCAACAGTCTGTAATGTCAAGAACTTTGTTAATTATAAATGAATAAAACAATCCTAAAATTAATTATCCATCATATATAACAACTATTATACCTTGTGAAAATGCGGTTAAAGTAATCCGCAGCAATGTTATATTTGTAAGATTTACTTATCTGGTCCGTAATAATTTCCGGTTGAAAATATTTACAGGGAAATTTTACAACCCTTTTGATTCTCCCCTAATCATCTTCCAGATTGTTAATAAAATTATTTGAATATCTAGCCAGAGAGACCAGTTTTCAATATACCAGAGATCGTACTCAACTCTTTTTTTAATTCTGATTGTGTTTTCACGTTCATCAAGTACATCTCCGCGCAGACCATGAATTTGCGCCCAGCCAGTTATTCCAGGTTTTACATTCTGCCGCATTCTGATCTCATCAACAAATTGTTTGTACTTTTCTTCATAAGGAATGGAATGCGGGCGCGGACCAACAACAGACATATCTCCCTTCAGCACATTCAAAAATTGAGGAAGTTCATCAATGTTTGTTTTTCTTAAAAAGCCGCCAACAGGAATTATCCTTTGATCATCGGCTATCGCAGGCGTAAATTTTTTTTCATGCGTATTATCTGCATGCATTGTACGAAATTTATAACACTTAAATCTTTTACTTCTTACTCCAATCCTTTCCTGAACATAAATTGCGGGACCTGGGGATTGTAATTTAATAATCAATCCCAGAATCGGAATTAACCATGAAAGAATAAACACAGTAACAAAAAGAGATAAAATGATATCAAAAGTTCTTTTAACAAACCGCCACTGAACTTCATCAAGAGGTTCCGCGCGTACTGTAATAATTGGAAAATCACCAAGCATGCTGACGCGGAAACGCTTTGACATGTATCTGAAATAATCAGGAATGATATGTGTTTTAACTGCGTTACGATTACATATTTTAATTATCGTATCCATTATCTGCGGTGAAGAATCGGATACAGCAACAACTGCTTCTTCAATTTTATTTTTCTGCAGTATCTCATTAAGATTATCAATAGTTCCGAGATTTTTATTTCCTGATTCAGGTTCTTCTTTCTCATGTACAAAGCCAACAAAGCTGTAGCCAAAATCCGGATGATCTTTTAAAATATTATAGAAATTAACAGCAACTTCACCGGAACCAATAATTATAAGGCTGCGGATGTTCTTTCCTTTGCGGCGTAATACTTTGAGAGTTTTCCTGAATATTATATAGCGGAACGTGATGAAAAGAATTAATAAACCGGAATAGTAAATGAGAAAATTTCTGGTGAATAAATCTTCTTTTGAAGCAAAGATGAAAATAATCGCTGCAAGCGCCTGAACAATTGCATTTTTAATGATATTTATAAACTGAAAAGCAAAGTAACGTGAATTGAGATCATCATAAAAGTTTATAATGCTTGAAGTAAAAAACCACAGAATGTTTAACCCCATTTCAAGCAGAAACATGTGCTCACGCTGAAGCAGTAAATTAAGCGATTGAGCCGCTGCTGCTGCAATAAAAAAAGCGGCGTTCAGCAAAATCAAATCAACAAAAACTCTTAAAAAATAAAGTGAACGTTTGTTAACTATCATTCCTGTTCTTCATAATTTAAAATGATATTTGCATTTTTCATCAATAAAAGATTTTATTTTATCTTCAAAAATTTTGCGGCTGAATTGTTCAGCATGTTTTCTTATTACAGATGAATCAAAAATATTATTCTGCATTTCAAATTTATTAACTGCTTGAATAAGCGATTCAATGGTTTGTTCTTCAAAAAAGAACCCGGTTTTACCATTAACTACAGTTTCAGCGGTCCCCCCGAAATTCCATGCAATTACCGGAGTGCCGCAAGCCATTGCTTCAACCACCACAATGCCGAAATCTTCTTCGGCGGCAAATACAAATGCTTTTGCTTTCTGCATGTGCCGTTTCAGTGTTTCAAATGATTGATAGCCAAGTATTTCAATATTTGCTGCAGCTTTTGCTTTAATCTTTGGCATTTCTGTACCATCACCAATTACAACAAGTTTTTTATCAGGCATTTTTGAAAATGCTTCAACAATCATATCCATCCTTTTATACGGCACCATGCGTGAAGCTGTCAGATAATAATTATCCTTCTCTGAAACCATTTCAAATTTATGTACATCAACAGGAGGATAAATTACTGTTGATTCACGATTGTAAATTTTTTTAATGCGTTTGGCTATGTGATTTGAATTTGCAATAAAATAATCAGGCCTGTTTGCAGTGGTTGAATCCCATATTCTCATATAATGAAGAATTTTTTTTGCGATCAATCCTTTTAATCCGCGGTTAAGATTTGCTTCTTTAAGATAGCGGTGATACAAATCCCATGCGTAACGGATTGGTGTGTGGCAGTAACAAATATGGAGCTGCTGAGAATTTGTTAATACTCCTTTTGCAACAGCATGTGAGCTTGAAATTATTACATCATAATCGGAAAGATCAAACTGCTCAATTGCATAGGGAAATAAGAGCAGATAATTTTTATGAGATTTTTTTGCAAAAGGAAGGTTCTGAATAAATGATGTGTTTGTTTTTTTTCCCTTAAGAATTATCTGCCGCTCTTCATCATTTAGAAAATCTGCTAAAGTAAATACAGGTGCATCACTCCAAATATTATTAAATGATTCAACTACTCGTTCAGAGCCTGCATAATTGGTTAACCATTCATGTACTAAAGCAGTTTTAAGCTGTTGCAATTAATCCTCTTTATAAAAGAATTTATATTTTAGGGGAAATCCCGATTATATCATTTTCAACTATGAAGTTGTAATCATTTTTCTTTTGTATGATAAATTTTTTTAAATCATCAATCCGTGGATAATCATTTTCACCATTGAATAATCTCGCATCATCAATAAGAATTATATGCTTTAATGATGAAGATAAAATAATTTCAAGTTCCTGCATAACCGGTGTTTCAATTTTTCCTTTTGCTGTTTCAAAACCTGAATAATGGCCATCAAGCCAGAAAAGTGCAGGCTGATTTATCTCTTTTATAAGATTGTTTAAAATTTCTCCACTATCACCTTCGATTAATTTTATATTAGTATAAGCTTTTAATCTCTTCTTTGCTGTTTGAAATAAATCCCTTGATAATTCGACCGAATAAATTTTATCAAAATTATTTCTCTGTGCAAAAACCATCTCACCCTGAAAAGTTCCTGTCTCAATTAAAATTTTGATAGAGTATTTTTGCCTGAAAGAATTTATAACTTCCTGTTTAACAGCATGAGGCGGCGGAATAGTTTTGCCATTTTTTTCCCACTCATCTACAATTTTATTTTTTAGATTCTGCCTGTTTCTATACTTTATTCGCTGCCAGTTAAATAACTTTCTGAGATTTTCCAATTATGTATACTTTCATAATAATTCTTTAAACAAATCTAAATAAGATGATCTGAATTTCTGCATGGAATAATTTTCGCTTACAGTTTCATAAGCTTTCCGCCGGATAATTGAAAATGATTCAGTGTAATAATTTTCAATACAGAATTGAATTTTTGATCTGAGCTTTCCCGCATTTCCCGGTTCCGTTAAAAAACCGTTTTCTCCATCAGATATAATTTCAGTTGATCCGCCTGCTGCGGCAGCGATTACTATTTTTTTATGAAGCATTGCTTCAAGAACGCTGAATGGCAGTGCTTCCGGAATAGTTGAAAAATTTATCACAACATCCAACGAAGAATAAAGTTTGTTATGAGACTGCTCGTGCCCCATAAATTTAATTTGATTCTGCAGATTAAGCGCATTTATCATATTCTTCAATTCATCTTCATACAGAATTGAATCTTCATCACCTGATGCGGTGCCGTATATAAGAAATTTTACAGGTTCATTTTTTAAAATGTCTTTCAACGCTTCAATCATAAGGTGAATACCTTTTGCTCTGATAATGCTTCCGGCATAACCGATGTTGATTTCAGTTCGATTCGTTAAAGAAATATTTTCATCTGATAAAGTAATTTCTATTCCATTTGGAATTACAACTAATTTGTCTTCTGCAGGATTTGAGAGAAGCTCACGTACATTTTTCAGCACGGTGTTGGAAACACAAATTATCGTTTCTGTATAGTTCAAAATTAAGTTTAATACTTTTTTTTCAATTGAATAATTTTTGAAAATCAGGTGTTGAACAACAATAAATTTTTTCCTAAGCAGAATTGCACTTGGTAAAATATACAAAGCCGCAAATAATCCGTTTGCAATAATTAAATCCGGCTTTTCTGAAATTATCAATTTAATCAAACTAAATGATGAAAGTTTTACTCTTAAAATTATTTTGAAGAACGAACTTAAATTCCATCTACTTTCTTTTCTGTAAATTTTTTGAAGGTTGTTAATCTGAAATGCTTTAACATTACATTCCTTTAAAACATTGAAAGCGCTGCAGACGGGAGAAGCAAGAATGAATTCATATTTATCAACAGTTGTAAATAAATCTTTTAAGAATTTTTCACCACCGCCCCAGGATTGCATAACTGATACAGTGAGTATTTTCTTTCTTTTATTAATCATTGAATTAAATATTAATCAAATAAGGAGATGAATCTCATCCAGATGAAGAAAAAAACATGAATAATGTTCCTCGGTATTCTTATTAAGACATTTTTCTCCCTGTAAAATTTATATTCCGGCAATGTAATGCCGCGTTTTTCAGCAATGTATTTTAATTTTTCTCTGTTTATATCCCACTTTTTTGAGAGCTGATTTTTGTGAATTCTGTAATAGGTATCAATGCGGGGGACAAAAATTATTTTACCGGTTCTGCTTAAGCGAATCCATAAATCATAATCTTCACCAACATTCATTTCAGGATCTTCATCAAATCCATTTACTTTTAGCAATGCGGAAGTTCTTGCAACCACTGATGAAAGAGGAATTGTATTGCCTATTTTCAGCAGTTCATCACTGGAACGAGCAGCGCGGAAAGGAAGCGGAAGAACTTCATAATAAGGTGAAAAAATATTGGTCTCTCCAAAAGTTACACTCATTGAGTATAGCAAAACTGCATCGGGATTATTTTTAAAATGTTTAATCTGCTTTTCAAGTTTATCTGATTTCCAAAGATCATCCGAATCAATGAAGGCTGTAAATTCTCCCGCTGCTTTTTTTATTCCATAATTTCTGGGAATGGATGGGACTCCTGCATGAGCAATTTTGAAAGGTTTTACTCTTCCATCTTTCTCGGCAAATTTTTTAATAATATCAAAAGTTGCATCGGCAGATTCATCATCAACCACCAGCAGCTCTATATTTTTATATGATTGGTTTAAAACGGACTTTAAAGTATCAGCAATATACTTTTCAGAATTGAAAGCAGGAATAACAACGGAAATTAATGGATTAAAGTTATCATTCATTTCAGTTACAATTTTTGCAATTCAAAAATGCCGCAGCCGTATGTACATCCGAAATTATTTTTGATGTTTTCATCGTTCAGTTTTGCTTCCGGATGGAAATGATTATTATCATCAATAAAGGAAAAAGATTTTAATTCATAATCATCTGTAAATAAGGAAAGAAGAAATCCAACAGAAAAAACGCGGTGGGCGTTAAATTCAATTCTCTGTTCACCAATTGGTGTTGAGAAATAAAACATTCCGCCGCTCTTCAGCATTTTATATATATTGTTTAATCCTTTTCTGTAACCGTTAACATCTACAGGATCACCGTAGCGGCCAAGGCCAAAATGCTCAATTGCATGCAGGCAGGAAATTGAATCACAATAATCTTTGTATGTAAAGTTATCACTCATTAAATCAGCTTGAACAAATTTTATATTCGGAATATCCAGTGTAAGATTTCTGATATCAAAAATTTCTATCTCCCTGAAACTTGCAATATGAGCAGCAAAACCATCAATTCTTGATCCTATATCAACATGTTTTACAGGATTGTTTGTGAATATTTTGTTTGCTGCAAAAATATCCTGGTAAAAATAATGAAGCGGAATTGATCCGGCAGTTTCATACCTGTCCTTTAGCTGCGGATAGTATTTCTTTATTTCAAAATCCCGGGATAATTTTTTTATTTGATGTTTAAGACTTGATAGATCATTTAAATATGCGGGAATTCCTTTTATCGAATTGATAAAATGCTTTGGAAAAATTCCAAACTCATTGAGCAGCAAATGCAGCATTGAAGTTAGTTTCATATTTTCCGCGTTGAAATTTGCTCAACCAGACTCTTCGCGTATGCCTGAGCTGTGTGTTCATTAATTGATCTGTAATAACCTTTTTCAGCGATGGAATTTCTCAGCTCTTCATCTTTAAGAAAGAATTTTATTTGTGAGGAAATATTTGCGGGAGAATCATACACCGCAATTTCTTTATCAATTTCATATATCATATTAAGTCCCGGTACAAAATAGCTGAGCTGAAAACCGCCGCATGCATTTATCTCAAAATGCCTGCCTTTAACCTGTTCTTTATTTTTCTTAAGAAGCAAAAGCTGTTTTATTGCTTCGGAAGATTTAAGCGACCACAAAATAAATTTAGGATCATAAAATGCGGCGTTAGATAAATTCAGATTAATTTTAGAGCGGTTAAAAATCTCTACCATTTCTTCCTGCGTAATCCATTTATCATTTCCCCAGCCTCTGCCAAATACATTAACGCTTATATCGCTTCTTTCAAGCTGAGAAATTATCCACTTACGCAGCGGACTGAAACCGCCAACGAATGAAACATCGATATCCTTATTTAAATCTTTTTTGCAATAAATATTTTTATTAAATCCGAAAGGCGAATAAATAACATTGGTAATTCCTTCAACAAGGTACTGCCTGTGCATGTAATAATCAGGTGTGCTGAAAAAATGAAAATATTTTATCCAATGCCTAACAAAACTTTGCCTCCACGGATCATCAAAAAAATAAACGCACGTGCGTGTGTACTGTTGAAGTGATTTTATTGTTTCTTCATCAAACTCATTTTCAAAAAGACAGAAAAGAGATACATCAGGTTTTTCACTTTTAACAAGTTCGGATAATTTTTTATTCATTACTGATTTACCGTGATTTTTATACTCGTTATAAAAATCAAACAGCAAAACATTTTCGTTTCCGTAAACATCACATAGAGGAAGATAAACATTATAATACTCGTAGGAATTTCCACGGGATTTAACTCCATAATCGTATTTCATTAGTACTACGAGTATCTTCATACGTTTTTAATCAATCTGCGGTTTATAAAAAAAGTATAGACAGAATAAAAAACACCCATCATTATAATTGTGTAAGCAACGCCATCAATTCCAAATTTTTCTATCAGCAGAAAATTAATAAATACAGATAATATTCCTGTTGCAACTTTTACAAAAACATATTTCTGCGGTTTATTTAATGCCATGCCGAGCAGTGTTTGTGCCTGGCCGATTAAAAACAATCCGGTTCCAAAGCAAAGCAGCGGAAGAAGATACCAATGCGTTGTGTAGCTCATGCTGCTGAGGAGTATAATTAATTTTTCACCAATCAAATAAGTAATTAATGTTGAAAATGCTGTAAGTGCCGCAACAATTATTATTGTAAATTTGATGTAGTAAAAACCTGTTTGAACATTTTCAATATTCGAGGGATCAGAATAATTTTTAAAAATGATTGGTGTAATAAATTCTCCGAGCACAGTATTTGGTAAGGCTAACAGTGCAGTAACAATGTTCATCATCAATGCGTAAATACCAACATCTGAAGTTGAAAGTATTCCGTTGATAATCCATTTCTCACCGTTTAATTGAAGCCAGCCGGCAACAGCCCAGATTAAAAACGGTGTTGTGTATGTAATAAGATTAGACTTTATTTTGCTGCTTTTATCGTTTATCTCACTTTCTGATTTACCTGCATATTTTCTGAACACAAAAACTTTAATCAGAAGTGAGGCAGCAGCAATAATATTAAGTGCAAAAAAAACATTTATGAGGTTTAAATTTTCTGAATATAAAAATGCAAGCAGAAAAATTAATACTGAAAATTTCTCCAAACCCTGGAAGATTGCATTCTCTTTTCTTCTTCTTATAACATTTAAACCTGAATTATAAAACTCATTTAGTTTAAGTATAATGATGTAAAAACCAGCTAAAAGAAAAAAGTAGAATGGCAGATTATTTCCGGGTTCAGCCCCAAAGAAAACAGCAAAGATTAAAACGCAGATGAAAAATATTAAGCTTACTGAGAAAAGATATTTTGTTACAATTCTTAAATATGGAGTGATAAGATTCTGATTCAGATAATCATAATAAAACCTGATGAACGCCTGCTGAAGCGGACCATAAACTATTCCGATAAAAGCAGCGGCAGTGAGAACGAGAACGTAGATACCGTAATCTGCTGTTCCCATTCCGGAAAGAATTTTTATGATAACAAAGCTTAATATAACAGAAGTAAGATGGCCGGTAACGACCCAGCCCATTTCTAATGCGGAATCTTTAGTAAACCTGGAACGTAAAAAATCTATTGAGCTTTTCATTATAAAATTTATTCATGAACTGAAATGGGTGAGTATGTTTTTAAATTGCTGATGTATGTTAACATGCCGCCAAATATAGAAAAATTTACTCTGAATTTATACTTTCATATTTTACCGCTGTTTAAGAAATATTATAAGCGTAATTCTTGATACCTATCAAAATATCATCAATAGTAATTGCAAAAAATGAAGAACGGAACATTGGCAGATGTTTGAATAGTTTAATTTCTTGTGCGGACGAAATTATTCTTCTCATTGATAAATCAACTACAGATAAGACCCGTGAGATTGCGGATTTGTTTCCGCAGGTAAAAACGGAAATTGTTGAATGGATGGGATATTCTGAAACAAAAACATACGCGGCTTCCAAAACATCTAATGATTGGATTTTATGGCTTGATGCTGATGAGGAATTATCATCAGAATTAATTAAGGAAATTTTAAATTTTAAAAATACGAATCCAATGCACGCTGCATACTCAATGCCGCGCAAAGCAAACTTTTTGGGGAAATGGATTGAACACAGCGGCTGGTATCCCGGCAGAGTTACAAGATTATTTCACAAACAAAAATGCAGTTTTAGCAGCAGCGATGTGCATGAGCATCTTATAATTGAAGGCAGCACCGGTGAATTTAAAAATGATATTCATCATTACACTGATCCGGATATTCATCATTATTTTGAAAAGTTTAATAACTACACAACACTTGCCGCGGGTGAATTATTTAATAAGGGGAAAGATTTTGCACTGGCAGATATATTGATACGCCCGCTTGTAATTTTTATTAAAATGTATATTGTTAGAAAAGGATTTCTTGACGGGATTCAGGGATTTATTTTGGCAGCATTTTCATCAGCGTATGTTTTTACCAAATACTGTAAATTATGGGAGATGAAAAAGAATCAGCCTCAGGCAAAAAAAATTAATTAAGGAGCAACAATGGAACAAAATACTTCTTATGAATTACTCTTTATGCAATTAGTTCTGCAAAATCAGCAGATGGCAATGATGTCTATGGGAAAACTGAAAAATCCCATGACGGATAAAATTGAAAGAAATCTTGAGTTTGCAAAAATGTCAATCGATACATTAGATATGCTTGCTGCAAAAACAAAAGGTAATTTATCAGAATATGAAGAGAGATTTCTTACCCAGACTATAAGTGAATTGAAACTGAATTATGTTGATGAAGTAAATAAGGAGCAGCAAAAACCTGCTGAAGAGAAAACGGAAAACCAGAAATGAAATTAAATACACATCGTAAGATGATTAAAGGGGAGAAGATTATTATTGGCATTATTGCAAACATCACCAAAAAAAATGTATATGATGTTGTTTCTCTGCTGATTGAAAAATTAAAAGCTCATGAAATGGATTTCCTTCTCAGCGAATCAATCGGACATCAAAAAGAACTGTTGAATATTAAAGTAAGCAAAACAAAATTCTTACCCGAAGATAAGCTTTGCAAAAAAAGTGATGTTATTATTTCTATCGGTGGTGATGGTACTATGCTTAACACTGCTTTCAAAGCACAGTATTATGAAAAGCCAGTGCTTGGTGTGAACTTCGGAAAACTTGGTTTTCTTGCAGAAGTAAAAGTGAGCCAGCTTGACGGAATAATTAAAGAAATTAAAGCAGGCAGGTATCAGATTGAAGAGAGGATGATTATTGAAGGTAAATGCAAGGGGCACGAGCTTGAAAAACTTTACGCAATTAATGATATAGTTATTGATAAAGCAGGCTGGCCGAAAATGATTGAACTTACAATTTATGTTGACGGACAGTATGTTACAAGTTTTGATGCCGATGGTTTGATCATCTCAACTCCAACAGGTTCTACCGGTTATGCAATCTCCACCGGGGGACCGATAGTAAGTCCGCAAACAAATGTTATTACTATCTGTCCGATTTCACCGCACAGTTTAACAATGCGTCCGCTTGTACTTCCCGGTACAAGTACTATTCTTATTAAAGCTGAATCAATGCACAAGGAAGTACTGGCAAACTGTGATGGCCAGCGTGTTTATTCATTTCATCCGCCGCTTGAGATTGAGATAAGAAAAAGTGAGCGGCCATTTAAACTCGTTCATACCTCGTTTACAAATTATTTTGAGACTTTAAGAAATAAACTGCTCTGGGGAATTGATGTGCGAAAAAAATTGTTCAATTCGGAGAATGAAAATGAAACTGATTAATGTAGCCGCATTTGTTTTATTATTTATATCATTTATGCACGCACAAGAGTTTAATAAAACAATCATAGATGATAAAACAGAAAAGCCGATGCTCATCGGCTACACTACGCGTGAAGCGTTCAGTGATTCCAATTTTGCATGGTGGTTTTACACAGAATATGAGATGTATGAATTTGATTCCGCTGCTGTTGATAAATTAAAAGAACTGATGAATGATGTAGAAATAACAATTGTTATGGGAACCTGGTGCAGTGACAGCAGGGAGCATGTGCCGGCATTTTTCAAAATACTTGATGAAATAAATTTCCCCGAAGATAAAATTACTATGATAAGTGTGGACAGGGAAAAAGAAAGTGAAGATACAAACGTTGATGAACTTGGTGTTGAACTGGTTCCTTCATTCATATTTTTTAAAGATGATTCTGAAATTGGAAGAATTGAGGAAATGCCGGATGAAACTCTTGAAGAAGATATGCTGGAAATTTTAAGCGGAGATAGTTCAGGTGAATTATAAATACTACATGAGATGAGATAAAAAATCATCTCATTACTTGCCTAATTAACGGGGGAAGATATGTCAAGATATCTCTTTGAATATGAAATTGATTTCAAGGAATTAATATCTAAGCTTTATCCTGAACATTTTGATCAAATCCCCCACGCAGCGCGAATAATTGATGAAGTAATAAAAATCCTTCCTGAAATACCCGACGAAAAGCAGGTTGCAAATAGGCTCAACATATCACAGCGAGCTTTGCAAAAGCAGCTTAACAAATCACTAAATACTACTTTTAGTAAATTAGCCAGGCTGTTCAGAGTTTATTATGCAATGAACCTGCTCTATAAAACAAAATATAACAACTCTGAAATTGCATTTAAAATTAACTACACCGAAGAGAGCAGCATGGCAAGGGACTTTAGAGTTGTTCTTGGATTGTGCCCGAATGAGACAAGAATAAAGTTACTTGTACTTACACCAAAGGAAATATTGATCAACTGTATAAAAATTTAATTCATTTTATAGAGGTTCTCTCTTTGTATGAAAAGTTCGTTTATTGTATCAAAAATTAATTTGTTTCAATTAATGAGAGAGGGTAAGTTGAGAACAAAGAATGGAATAGCTAAAATGAAAAACATCAGCTATAAAAATATCATAATGAAAATATGTTTAATAATAATATTTCTGACAGTAAATAATAATATTGCATTTGCTCAAAACAATGGTAATTGGTTAGCTTTGATTCTCTTAATACTGCACGTGTGAACTATACCCCATTTAGTAGACAAAGAGAAAAGCAACTATATTTAGAATAAATATAATATATAGGTGCTGTAATGACAGAAAAATTAAATAGAAGAAGTTTTGATCGGGAGTTCAAAATCTCAGCAGTGAAGCTGGTAATAGATTCAAAAAATCAGTAAAAAGTATAGCAGCAGAGTTGGGAATAAGTGAAAACACATTGTTCATCTGGAAAAAGAAGTACTAGGAAGATGCGAAGAATGCATTTCCTGGAAAGGGAAGAATGAACCCGGAACAGGAAGAATTAAGAAGAAAAGACAAAGAGATAGCAAAATTGAAGATGGAGCGGGACATTTTAAAAAAAGCGGCAACTGTTATGATAATGCAATTACGGAATCATTTTTTAGTACCTTAAAAAAGGAACTTGTATATCTGAGAAAATTTGAAACTAAAAATCAGGCAGCAACAGAAGTCTTTGAGTTTATAGAGATCTTTTATAACAGGAAAAGACTTCATTCTAGTCTGGGTTATATGAGTCCCTTGGAATTTATTTTTAATGAGAAATCTAAAAAGGAAGAATCATTTATTAATAATAGTGGAGTTGCTTATCTTGGTGTCTAATTTACGGGGTACAGTTCAGATATTCTTAGCAAAGAAGTAACACCATTAGTCAACGAAGAACGAAATGCCGGAAATCATATAATAGAATTTGATGCCTTGAAATATAATCTAAGTAGCGGAGTTTATTTTTACAGGTTAAAAGCTAATGATTATTCTATAACAAAGAAAATGATGTATTTAAAATAAACATCATATAACAAAATTTAACTAATCCAAAGGTTGATATGATTTTAAATTTTTAAGGCCTTTTTAATGAGTAAGGAGTGCTTATGAAATCACTAAAAATAATTTTTATTCTGACACTTTTAAGTGGAAAAATCCTTGCCCAGGAAATTACAGATACTCTCTATCTATTTCCTGACACTACTACCTTTCTTAATGAAGGGATTTTTGTTATTGAAGATATAGCAAATTATGCTATCGAATATACTCCCGAATATGACTGGAATAATTATACATTAGAAAAAATTTTAGTCCAATTTCATCAGTTGAATAGTGCCGAGGATACTATTTATATATATTTTCAAATTAGTACTGGTATTATCCCCAATGATTCACTAATAGGTGGCAATTTATCTAGAAAGTTCGCACCCAAAGTTTTTTTCCCCGCTTGGGAAGAAATAAAAATTGAACCTTCTATTGAGTTAAATAACCTGAATAATTTTTATATCACTGGAGATGTTATGTTCACTTCGGCAAGATCCTACTATCAGGATGAGATGATTTCTAATTATTATTTATACAATCAGTCTCGAAATGAATGGCGAGAAGGTACGTTTTGTCATTTTGCAGTTAAAATCGTTATCAAAAAAAATCTAACATCTGTTGATGATGAAAAAATAGTCAACAGATTTCAACTTAAGCAAAATTTTCCTAATCCATTTAATTCATTAACAAAAATTAATTTTAGTTTGGAGAAAGGAGGTTTGGTGGAACTAAAAATTTATGATCTGCTTGGCAAAGAAAGAGTACAGCTTATTAACGACTATAAAGAAGGAGGTGAGCATTCTGTAGATTTTAATGCAATAGATTTAAACAGCGGCTGTTACTTTTATACTCTACTGGTTGACGGTATGCCGGTGACAAGAAAAATGATGTATTTAAAGTAAACATCATATAACAAAATATAACTAACTCTTAGGGGACTCTATGAAAAAGATTTTAACTCTGTTGATTGCTGTAATTTATTTTAATGTACCTGCACAAGAATATCGCAACGATATTTTACTAGCAAAATTAAAGTACAGCGATTCTTTTTCTTTTTCGGTTACCACTGATAAATCAGGAAAACCAGATATAAAAACAAATGTGAATAAAATTGATTTATTAAACTCAGAATTCAAATGCAAAAATTTAAAACATCTGTTTACCAGTACTCCTAATGAAGGAATGGAGAAATGGCTGATGTTTGAATTTGAAGCAACTAATGATTTTAATAAACTGTTTGAATCCTACAGCCAGTTGTCAGATTATTTGGAAGTTGTGGAAAAATATCCTATACCAGTTATTGGAAGCTTGCCGAATGATCCACTTATTAATCCAACTTCCTGTAAGGCATTATTTGATAGTAAGTTTCCTGATGCCTGGGATATTCAAACGGGCAGCCCGAATGTGGCAATTGGAGTTATTGATTTAGGTTTGGACTGGAGTCATCCGGATATTAGCATAAACAATCTCTATCAAAATTTGGGTGAAGATGCTGATGGGGATGGACATACTTTGGAAATTATTAACGGAGTACTTCAATTTGATCCCGGTGATTTAGATGGAATTGATAATGATGGGAATGGCAAAATAGATGACCTTGCCGGATGGGATTTTAAAAGTAATGATAATAATATTTTCCCTTATCAACCTACAGATGATCATGGATTAAATATGTCCGGAATAATAGCCGCTGCAGGAAATAATAATGAAGGGGCGGCAGGTGTTGCATATACATCTAAAGTTTTAAATTGCAGAGCTGGTCAGCAAAACTCTATGGATGGTGATTGGATAGGGGCAATTTATTATTTAGCAGACATTGGTGTAAATATTATTAACATGAGTTTCTTTGGTAGTGGTTATTCTCAAGCTGCACAAAACGCTATAAATTATGCATATAATACAAAAGGGTGTGTTGTTGTTGCTTGTGGTGGTTATACTACTACTGGATGTCCATCTTCAACATTTTATCAATATCCTGCTGCTTATGATAATGTATTAGGTGTTTCAGTTCTGGATCATGATGGCGAACATATGCGATTAAGTACTTATGTAAATGATAAGTTAGATGCTTTAGCCTCTACTACTTTTCGATGGCCCTGGTATAATCCGGGAACTGGTCAATTTGATTATGGCTACAGTATGCATACTTCCGGAACAACTGCAATGGTATCTGGATTAGCTGCTTTATTAATATCACAATACCCAAGTTGGACAAATGATAGTGTGGTTAATCAAATAAGAATGACCTGCACTAATGTTGAAGATGCAAACAGAACAAATTCTTGCAGCTTTGATTTTTATGACAAGATTGGGCATGGCTTAATGAACGCACATAAAGCTCTTACATTTACAGGCACAATCGATGAGAATACGATCTGGAATAAGAGCATAAAAGTTTTTCATAATATTAAAGTTAATACCGGGAAAACTTTAACATTACGCCCAAATACAAATTTAGAATTTCAAAGCAGCAAGACATTTGAAGTGTTCGGAAATTTAGTTGTAGAAGGGAATCTGACTGTAAATCAGGATATTGAAATTAAATCAGGAGGCAACGTTACTTTTGCTTCTGGAGCTATGGTAAATTTTACAAGCGGGAAATCTTTAATTGTTAACGGTACACTTAATGCTTACAGCACCACATTTACAAGCTCTTCAAACTGGGGTGGTATAAGGTTTAATTCCGGCAGCAGCGGCAACTTAGATGGCTGTACAATTACCAATGTTCAAACCTATGGCGGTGCTGCAATTGCAATAAATAATACTTCTGTTACAGTTCAGAATTGTACTATCCAAAATAACTCAGGAGCTACATACGGCATCAGTGTCATCGGCAATGGGAGTTCATATCTTTATAACAATGACATTTTAAATAACAGTAATCATGGTATTTTTATATATAATCATGGGAATGCTTATCTAAGGCATAATACAATTACTGCATCAAATACTACAGGGAGAGCAGCAGTTTATTGTGATTATTACTCAACACCTCTTTTCGGTGCTACCTCATCTCCAACAGATGGACAAAACACTTTTCAGAATGGTTACTATGGTTTGTACGTTAATTATTACAGTAACATAAACGCAGGCGGTTCCGGGGTAGCATACAATAACAGGCTGCTAAATAATTCCTTTGCAAGCTTATATGCTTCAAATTCAACAGTAACAATTCAAAATGCCTGGTGGGGAACATACAGGTTAGATTTAATTGAAGATATGATAATTAACAATAATTCAACGGTAACATTTCAGCCGTTCTTAACCTCGGATCCCGGACAGGCTAACCGGTTAGTTTCTAACGAGCCTGAAAATGAAGTTAACCTTTCCTTGTCTAAAATCAATTCATCCTCAGATAAGAAGAAAGAAATTGCAGGCCTCTGGAAAAACTATAAGGATTCTAAGGATAATTCAATTATAAACTATCTGGAGAACATCATTGCAGGCAGCTCTGATCCTGATGGAATCAGGCCAATAGCTCTGGAAGTATTAGCCGGGATTTACATTTATGAAAAGAATAACGGCGAGGCTGAAAAACTAAATAAGATACTTATAAAAGATTACAAGCAAACAGTACATGAAAAGAATGGTTTGATGAACCTGTTCTTTATTTATTATAATGCAGCAGATTATAGTCAAGCTGAAAAGACAATTGAGAGTATTCCTGATGAATTCAAAAGTAATGATGAAGTATACTTGGCTTACTGGCTGCTTGGAAAGGAACAACAAGGAACAATTGGATCAGAATTATCGCAGCAGATCGGGGATGATCTTCCCAAATCATTTATGCTTAATGGCAATTTCCCAAACCCATTCAATCCCACCACAACAGTAAGCTACACTCTGCCGTACCAGTCTGCAGTGGAATTGATGATATATGATATAATGGGGAGAGAAGTAAGATCATTCAATACAGTTCAATCTGCGGGTACTCAAAACATTTATTGGGATGGATTAAATTCAAATGGTGAAAGTATATCAAGCGGAATTTATTTCTATAAATTAAAGTTAAAATCCCTTGAGACAAGTGATGTATTTGAGAGGACTGCAAAGCTGCTGATGTTGAAATAGTGCTATTTATATAGATAAAAAAAACCCCGGCACAACCGGGGTTTTTTAATTAAATCGGATCAATTTTAATTATTAACCTCTTCTAAAACCGGCAGTTTAATTTTCTTTACGGCAAGTTCTTTTTTTGCTTTACCGTTTCTTGTATTTCCATTTGTTCCTGATTTCCCATTACTTCCGTTTGAACCGATTTTTACTGCAGTTCTTAGATTTTTCTTACCGAGATTATTTTTATCCTTATAATTTTTATATGAATAAACCTTATGCTGAAAATTTCTCAGCACAATTTTATTTTCATCCTGGTGAAGCACATAATTCGGCAGAAGCGGAATTTTCCCGCCGCCGCCCGGGGCATCAATCACAAAATGAGGAATTGCTAACCCGCTTGTATGCCCGCGTAAGTTTTCAATTATATTTAATCCCGTTTCAATTGAAGTGCGGAAATGATTAGCGCCTTTTGTTTCATCTGCCATGTACATATAGTACGGGCGTACTCTGATTTTAAGAAGCTTCTGCATTAATTCTTTAACAACTGCCGGATCATCATTTACACCTTTCATTAAAACCATCTGGTTACCAACAGGTACACCTGCATCTGCAAGCATTGTACAGGCTTTTGAACTTTCCGGAGTAATTTCCCACGGGTGATTAAAATGTGTATTAACATAAACGGGATGATATTTTTTTATCATTTCACAAAGCTGCGGTGTAATGCGGTGGGGAAGTACGCACGGCATCTTTGTTCCAAGTCTAATTATTTCAATATGAGGAATTGATCTTAATCGCTGCAGGATTTTTTCAAGCATTGCATCGGTAAGCATAAGAGGATCACCGCCGGATAAAATAACATCACGGATCTCAGTATGCTGTTCAAGATATTTGAAAGCACTTTCAAGTCCTTTCATAGATATCTTTTCATAATCACCAACTTTTCGTTTTCTTGTACAGAAACGGCAGTACAAACCGCACTGGCTTGTAACAAGAAACAGCGCTCTGTCTGGATAACGGTGAGTGATGTTTGGTACCGGGCTCATGGCGTCTTCCATAAGCGGATCTTCTTCGGCGTCCCAATCCTCAAGCTCAATTTTATCCGGCACGCACTGCTTCCAAATAGGATCACCGGGATACCTGATAAGGCTTAAGTAGTAGGGGTTAATTCTTGCCTGGAAAAATTCATCGAGATCTTCGGCAACCTGCCTGTCAATTCCGAATCTTTCCACAAGTTGATCGACAGTATGAACACTGTCTCTTATCATTTGCTGCCACAGTTCCATGACTAACCCTCTGTTTGTTTTATATTAAAATATTTCCCAAACACCATCAGCTTATCACCAACGGAGTAAAAATCATTTATTTGCGCAACGATCGAGTAATGGTTCCGCAAATAAAAATTTCTTGTGGCTTCATAGCTGTCTTTAGATGAAGTTTCAGCCAGCAGCCATCTTCCGTTCCGTTCGGAAACAAATTTTTCTGCATGGTTCAACAAACTTTTTCCGATGCCTTTAATCCCGGCTTCCGGATCGGCAGCAATCCAGTAGAGATCATATACGGCATCTGTTAAAGGCCTTTTGCCTGTACAGTAGTAACCAACAATTTCATTACCTTCTTCATAAACGAAAATATGATAATCCTGTTGATCAGGATTGTTTGCAGCAATATGTACAAGTTCCATTGCTACCTCTACTTCCGCTTCAGTAAAGTTAGGTATACGTTTTAAAATCTTTTCTATTTTACCGGTATCAGCTTGCTTTAATCTTCTGATCATTCTTTTCAGTTCTTGCCAGAGCAAATTTGGAAATAGCTGCAAGTAATTCCGGATGGCTTAAACCGCTTGCCGCGGCAGCTCTTGCAAATCCTGAATCTGTTGAGATATCAGGATTCGGATTAACTTCAATTACATAAGGATTATTTTTTTTATCAAGACGTATATCTACTCTTGCATAATCACGGCACTGCATTGCTTCATAAGCCATCAATGCTGTTTCTTCAACTTTTTTTCTTACTTTTTCATTTAAATGTGCAGGGCATTGCGGTTTTGTATTGTTGTAATAGATACTGTCTTCAATCCACTTGCCATCATATGTTACAATTTTTGGAAGATGATCAGGCAATCCTTTAAACTGAATTTCAGAAACGGGTAATACTCTACCGCCAAGTACCGCAACATTTAATTCGCGTCCGTCAATGTATTCTTCAACAATAACATCCTGCCTGTAAGTTCTGAAAAGAAAATTCAACTGCTTCCTGAGTTTAGTGAAATCATCAACGACGGAAAATTCCGAAATGCCAATGCTTGCATCTTCGTTCAGCAGTTTAACAATTACAGGAAAGTTTAAATTGAAATTTTCAGAGGTGAATTTATCAATCGGTCTGTAGGTAATTCCGTTCGGAGTTCTGATGCCGAACGAACGTAAAATATTTTTTGTTCTTAACTTGTTAAGACAATTGCCAAGGCAAGCCGGAGTATTACCGGTAAATTGAAAACCGAGAAGTTCAAATAATCCTGCCATGCAGTATTCGTATGATGCAATGCCTTCGATTGATTCAACAAAATTAAAAATTACATCCGGTGAATAGTATAAAAGTTTTTCAATTGTTCTTTCAAGATCACCATCAACGGCAAAAGTTTTTACTTCTGTAAATTGTGCTTCAAGGCTTTTCTTAATGATTCCTATTTCTCTTGCAAAACTGCTTTCGGAAAGATCATTCAATTTAGTTTTTGTTGATCCTTCAATTTTAAGCGGCTTTCCATTATAAATTGGAAAAATGCTTACAGGAGAATTATAACAGATTAATATCTTTGCATCAATCATAGCAAATTATGTCTTTTGGCCGCAGCGTAAAGAACCTGGTTTATCATATCGTTATAATTTAAACCAGCAGTACGCGCTGCTTTAGGATAACATGAATTATCATCCGGGTTAGGAAGAATACCCGGCAATGGATTTATTTCAATTATATTTGGCTGATTTTTGTCATCAAGTCTTATATCAACTCTGCTCCAGTCTTTGCATCTTAAAACCTGGAAAGCATTGAGAGCAGTCTGTTTAATTTTTTGTTCAAGCGATTTAGATATTTTTGCCGGACAAGAAAAGACATCGAGCGGATTATCAGGTGTATCTAAAATCCATTTTGCTTCGTAAGAATAAATCGGAATAAAGTCTTCAGGAAAATCAGTGTAACTTATTTCAACAATCGGAAGAGCTTGTGCCTCACTTCCGTTTCCCAAAATTGCAACTGTAAATTCTCTTCCAGGTAAAAACTCTTCTATTAATGCTGATTGATTGTATTCAACTGTAACACGATTTATTTCTGCTTCAAGCTCTTCCAGATTTTTAACGAACGATGAAGAAAAAATTCCTTTGCTTGATCCTTCACTGATTGGTTTAACAATAAGAGGGAATGAGAAATTGCTTTTGGAAATTTTATCAATGCAATCATCCGCATCACCGGGAAAACAAGTTATAAATTTTGCATTTGGAATTTTATAATAGGATAGAATTTCTTTTGTTCGTGCTTTATCAAGACAAGTTGCAAGCGTTAACGGATCAGAGCCTGAATAAGGTATCTGAAGCATATCAAGTATTGCCGGTATCTGCGCTTCGCGTGATACTCCGTTGAAGCCTTCAGCAATGTTAAACACGATATCTGGTTTAACGCTCTTAAGTTTTTCAACAGCAGAATCATTTGCTTCAATCAGTGTAACGTTGTTATAACATTCAAGTGCTTCTTTTACTGCGTTGATTGTTTCCCAGGTATCCCATTCAGCATAAGTATCAATAGATGTTTCATTCATTTTACCGGGTTGAACATAATTATCTTCTTTCTGTCGGGGATAGTTCGGAACAGGGGGTAAATTTTCGGGGAAAGTATTATCACTTTCAGGTTTGACATTAAAAGTTAATGCAACATTCAGTCTTACATTAAAAGAAGAGGATAAAATATTTTCTCCTTCAAAAAAATTTTTTAGCAAATATAACTTTTAAATAATCAGTGTCAACAAGTTTAAGTGATGCAGAGAAAATTTTTTTAAAATATTTTTGTACAACTGATATCAAAAAAAAATTTTTAAGAACCAATAAAAAAAATTTTGCTTGCCAAATTTGTATCAAAAAAAATTAAGAAACAATTTTTTGAAGAAGAGAGAAAAAATTTTTTTAATTAGAAAAATTAATTTCAGGTAAGAATAATTTTATTAAGCGATGTTTGCATAGCGCAGATTATCGGAATAATGCTCAATTAAATTTTTTCTTATCATCAAATTACCATCATGTTGAAGATGAGGATCGTTCTCAATCAAATTAAACGCAGTGGCTTTTGCATCCATAATAATTTCCGTATCTGTTGCAATGTTAATGTACTTAAGATCAGGTAAGCCGCTCTGTTCAGTACCGAAAATGTCTCCCGGTCCCCTTAACTTCAAATCTGTTTCTGCTATTTTAAATCCATCAAGATGCTTAACCATTGTTTGCAGGCGTAAAGCAGCTTTATACTTTTCAATTTGAGCAGAAGAAAGAAATTCAATATTTAAATTATATTTATCCTGTGCGGCAGCATATTCATCCTTAGTTACAAGAATGCAGTATGCCTGCATGCTGCCTCTGCCAACTCTTCCTCTAAGTTGATGAAGTTGTGATAATCCAAATCTGTGCGCATCATTAATTAAAATTATATTTGCATCCGGAATATCAATTCCAACCTCAATAACAGTTGTTGAAATAAGCACATCAAATTTTTTTGCAAGGAACAACTGCATTATTTCTTCTTTATCCTGCCATGACATTCTTCCATGAATTAATCCCACTTTTAAATTTTTGAGATAAGTATCTCTTAACTCATTATAATATGTTTCTGCAGCTTTCAATTCTAATTTTTCTGATTCTGCAACAAGAGGATAAACAATAAATGATTGATAGCCATCCTTTGATTTATCCTGAATGAATTTATAAATATCCGGCAGCTTGTTCTCACCGCGGAGTAATGTTTTAATCGGTTTTCTGTTGCGCGGCATTTCATTTATTACAGACACATCCAGGTCTCCATACACAGTCATAGTAAGTGTGCGTGGAATTGGAGTTGCACTCATTACAATTACATCAGGTGCTGCGCCTTTGCTTACAAGCCTTGCGCGCTGCGTTACTCCAAATCTATGCTGCTCATCAACCACAACAAGACCGAGCTTATTAAAGCTTACCTTTTCTTCGAACAATGCATGTGTGCCGATTATTATATCGGCTTCATTCATTTCAATTGCATCAAGGTTTTTTTGCCGCACAGATTTTTTTTGACCGCCAATAAGCAATGAAATTTTTATCTGTCTGCTTTTAATTTTATTCAAAAGATTTGAAATATTTTTTGCATGTTGATCTGCAAGAATTTCAGTAGGCGCCATTAAAGCAGCCTGGTAACCATTATCAACTGCAATCAGCATTGCAATTAACGCAACAATTGTTTTGCCGCTTCCAACATCACCCTGAAGCAGGCGGTTCATAGGCGCTCCGGCTTCCATATCTTTTCTAATCTCATGCAGAACTTTTAACTGTGCTGAAGTAAGTTCAAACGGAAGTGTTTTTAGAAATTCTGATATTAAACCTGTATTCACTTTAAGTGAAATTCCAGGCTGCTTTGTTTTATAATTATGTTTACGCAATGCTGCAAGCAGTTCAAGGTAAAATATTTCTTCAAATTTAAATCTATGAGCAGCCTGGTTAAATAAATCTCTGTCTGCAGGGTAATGAAAATTCCTAACAGCATCAGAAATGTTTAATAAATTTTTTTCTTTTATGATTCTTTCCGGAAGTGTTTCATTTAAAAGAGATGCATATTCATCGACTGCGGAATGAATTATTCTGCGAAGGCTCAAATCACCTATGTTCATTTTTTTCAATTCTTTAGGAATTCTGTAGAAAGGAATTATCTTGCCCGTGTTTATCATCTTATCTGATTCTTCTTCAGTTATTCTATCAAAATCGGGATGAGTAAACTGCACTCCGCCGTATTTTGAAATTGCAGGCTTACCTGAAATTGCAAAAATATTTCCCCTTGAAAAAGTTTCAAAAAAATATTTTACTCCCTGAAACCAAACACATTCAAAAAATCCTGTTTTATCTCTGAATTGCACTTTTAAAATTTCTTTTCTGCCGTAACGGATTTTTTCTTTCTCATAAACTTTTGCAATAATAGTCAATTCACCATCGTATCCATTCATCACATAGCCGTAAGCTTTTGATGCAGTAAGAATGTTGGTTCTGTCTAAGTGGCGTGAAGGAAAGTAGAAGAGCAGATCTTTAATTGTTTGAATGCCAATTTTTGCAAATGCTTCCGCACGTTTTGGACCAACAGATTTTAAATACTGAACAGGGCGGCTAAGCATTTTTTCGTTTGAGTTATTCATGTGAGAAAAATAATTGA
This sequence comes from Ignavibacteriales bacterium, assembly GCA_044507695.1. Lineage (GTDB taxonomy): Bacteria > Bacteroidota > Ignavibacteria > Ignavibacteriales > Ignavibacteriaceae > JBIQJD01. Next base: position 80,182 of record JBIQJD010000007.1, read on the forward strand.
AGAGTAAAGAATAAACAATAATTCTTCTTAAATTTGAATCCGTTTGCAGTCTTGTAATGAAAAAAATAAATTTATAAGAATATGAATTGGAAAAAACTTCTTTCAAGAAAATTATTAGGCGATGAAAAAATTCCTGAAGCAGCATCACAGGATGGCAGAAGCCAGTACCAGCGGGACTTTGACAGGATTGTATTCAGTTCAGCTTTCAGAAGGTTGCAGGATAAAACGCAGGTTTTCCCTTTGCCAGAGAGTGATTTTGTTCATACAAGATTGACACACAGTCTTGAAGTTTCGTGTGTTGGAAGATCACTCGGCAATTACGCCGGCAAAGTTATAATTGAAAGATATCCCGAATTACAAAATGAATTTACAAGTTTTAACTTTGGTGAAATTGTATCAGCCGGATGCCTTGCGCATGATATTGGTAATCCTCCATTCGGACATTCGGGTGAAGATGCTATCTCTGAATTTTTCAGAGTTGGTGAAGGAAAAAAATTTGAGGAGTATTTTACAAAAAGAAACTGCTGGAATGATTTTGCAAAGTTTGAAGGTAATGCCCAAGGTTTCAGAATTATTGCCAAACTTCAGAATCCTAATATTAAAGGAGGATTAAAACTTACATGTGCTACGCTGGCTGCTTTCACAAAGTATCCAAAAGATTCTGTTAGTTATGATGATGGTTATAAACCTGTTAATAAAAAACTCTACAGGAAGTTTGGTTTTTTCCAGGCCGAAAAAGATCTGTTTAATGAAGTTGCGGAGGAAACAGGTTTAATTAAAAGAAAAGAAAACTGGTGGTGCAGGCATCCGCTTGCATTTCTTGTTGAAGCTGCTGATGATATTTGTTACAGAGTTATGGATCTTGAAGATGGTTTCCGGCTTGGGCTGCTTTCTTTTGAAGATACGGAAGCATTGCTTATGCCGCTTTGTGAAGGTGCAAAATTTACAGGCTACAACGAAAGAGATGCAAATGATAAGATTGGTTATCTTCGTGCTAAATCAATATCAACGTTGATTGAAGAACTTGCAGAAGTTTTTCTTGATGAAGAAAAAAATATTCTTGAAGGAAAATTTGATCGGGATCTTATTTCAATAATTAATAAGGCACATCAGCTTGAGTATATAAAAAATTTATCCATTGATAAAATATATTCTTACAAAAGTGTTGTTGAAAGGGAAGCGGCAGGTTTTGAAGTTCTGGGCGGACTCCTTGAAACATATATTAAAGCTGTTAATGAACTGGAATCAGGAAAAACTTCTTTAAAAAACAAAACGATTTTAAAACTTCTTCCGGCACAATTTTTAAGCAGCTCCGGCAAACCGGATGAAGATCTTTACACAAGAATTTTAAAGATTACAGATTTTGTTTCCGGAATGACAGATTCATACGCGGTTTCATTATACAGAAAGATAAAAGGAATTTCACTTCCGGGAAGATAAAATGATTAGCTGAGTCATTCGGGCTTCATATCACGCGTCATCAAATCAGTAGTAGCTTTAACAGGATCTTTTTCCTCAAAAAGAATTTTATAAACTTCATGAGTAATTGGCGTTTCAACATTATGTTTATCTGCAAGCTGCGATGCTGATCTGCTGGTCTCAACACCTTCTGCAACCATCTTCATGTGTTTTAAAACATCTTTAAGTTTTTTTCCGGCACCAACCTGTTCACCAACAAACCGGTTGCGGCTGTGGCGGCTCATGCATGTAACAATCAAATCACCCATTCCGCTTAAGCCGGCAAATGTTTCAGGCTGTGCACCTAATGCAGTACCAAGTCTCGAAATCTCCGCAATTCCTCTCGTCATAATTGCTGCTTTTGTATTGTCTCCAAATTTAGCACCATCAACTATTCCCGCACCAATTGCAATTACATTCTTAAATGCACCGCCGAGTTCAACACCCAAAATATCGGTTGAACCATAAACTCTGAAATAAGATGTAATAAATGCCGCTTGAATTGTGCGTGAAGTCTCTGCGCTTTGTGATGCAGCAACAACAGCAGTTGGAATTCTTCGGCTTACTTCTTCTGCATGGCTGGGTCCAGATAAAACTCCGATTTGTTCATCAGAAATAGATGGGAAAACATCTTTAATCATTTGAGACATTGTCATCAGTGAAGTATTCTCAATTCCTTTTGAAACGCTAACAAGAATTGAATTTTTAATATTAGAGAAAGGTACATTTTTAATTACACTTCTGAGGAATTGAGATGGAACAGCAAGTACAATCAGGTTTTGATTTGAAGTAGCTTCATTGAGGGAATGAGTTATTAAAATACCTTCAGGTATTTCTATATCCGGAAGATATTTTGTATTCACTCTTTCTTTATCGAGAACCTTTGCATAATTCTTTTTGTATTCCCATAAAGAAACCTTATGGCCGTTGTAATAAAGTAAAATTGCAAGAGTGGTTCCCCATCCGCCAGCACCGAGTACAGAAATTTTCATTATTCAGTTATTGTGTTTTCTTCCTGAAACTAACTTTGTTTTCACTTCCGTTAAGAAGACGAACAACATTTTTACGGTGTGTGTATAGAACAAGAAGTGATACAGCTATAACAAAAGGCAGCAATGTATGATATCCGGGAATATCAACGTGTAAAATATTTTCCCTGAATACGAGTGTAAGTGGAACTGCTATTGCTCCGAGTATTGAGCCGAGTGAAACATATCTTGATACGGCAACTACAATTACAAATACACCAACAGCAACAAGCATATCAATTGTAATAATCATTAACAACATTCCCAGTGCGGTTGCAATTCCTTTACCGCCGCGGAATCCTGCAAAGATCGTCCAGATATGGCCAACTACTGCAGATATTCCGGCAATAATCTGAACGAGTGTGAAATCATCAAATGGTGTTAAGTTTTGAAAAGGCATTGCACCGTAATGCAAACGGGCAACTACAACAACAGCAAGTACGCCTTTAAGTGCATCGAGAATTATCACTAAGAATCCATACTTCCATCCAAGAACACGCATTACATTTGTACCGCCGGCATTGCCGCTACCGTGTTCTCTGATATCAATTCCCTTAACAGCTTTACTGATAATTATACTTGTGGGAATAGAACCAATGAGATATGAAAGTACTATAATTGCAGCTAATAAAAACATTAATAATTCCTATAAACAAAGAGATGTTAAACTAAGTATATAAGATTAGAATTTCAATGCAAAGATTCATTAGCCGCTGCATTGAAGATTCTTCTTCAAATGATAAGAATCTCTTTGAAAAATTTTATGATCTAAGGTTGCGCTGCAATGAAACTAATTTCTTAAAAATCTCAAGATCTTCAGCAGTGGTAATCTTAAAATTGTACATTGAGCCTTCTACAAGATGAATTTTTTTACCGATCCGCTTGATGAGCATTGATTCATCGGTTCCATAAAAACCCTCATTTTGAGCTGTTTTCATAGCTTTTAGTAAATCAGAATATTTGAAAATCTGAGGGGTTTGAACGTAATTAATCTCGTTTCTATCTATATATATATCTGCTGTATTTTTTCCTTTTAGAAGTGTATCCCTGCTTTTTAAGCAAACCAGTGCGTTTCCTGATTCTTGGGCTTTTTCAATAGCATTTGAAAGAACACTTTGCGGAAGCAGCGCCCGGGCTGCATCATGAACCACAATCAAATCATTTTTTTGTGCAGAGATTGATAATAATCCGTTAAAGACAGAATCCTGCCGTTCTTTTCCACCTTCCGCCAAGCCGGTCATTTTAGTTAAATTATATTTTTCTTTTAAACGCATGAGGAGTTTAAAATAGGTGGGATCAGCGGAAACGATAATCTCATCTATTAATTTATTCTTTTGAAAAACCTCAAGTGTGTAAACTATCAGTTCTTTACCATTAATTTTGATGTACTGCTTTGGTATTGAAAAGCCGCTGCGAGTACCTTTTCCGCCTGCAGGAATAATTGCAAATATCTTCATATTTAAAAATAAAAAAATCCCAACGTGGTTGGGATTTTTAAATTGAAAAATTTATTTCTATTTACAGCACCAGCATTGCATCGCCGTAACTGAGGAATCTATAATTTTCCTTCAACGCTTTTTTATAAGCTTTATTTACAAAATCAACACCTCCAAATGCGCTTACAAGCATAAGCAATGTTGATTCCGGTGCATGGAAATTTGTAATAAGCTTATCTGTAATCTTAAAATCGTAAGGAGGATAAATGAATTTGTCCGTCCAACCCCTGTTAGGTTTTACAAGACCATCTGCTGTAACACTTGTTTCAAGTGCACGGCATGTGCTTGTTCCTACAACAAAAACATTATGTTTTGATGTAATTGATTTATTAATTACCTCCGCTGATTTAGCCGGGATCTCAAAATATTCTGAATCCATTTTGTGTTTTGTAAGATCTTCAACTTCAACAGGACGGAAGGTTCCTAAACCGATATGAAGAATTACAGGCACAATTGAGATACCTTTTTTTTCTATTTTCTGCATAAGCTTTTGAGTGAAATGAAGACCGGCAGTTGGCGCAGCAACTGCACCATCTACTTTTGCGTAAACAGTCTGGTAGTTTTCCTTATCTTCCGGTTCAGGATCTCTTTTGATATAAGGCGGCAGTGGAGTTAAGCCGATTTTTTCAACTGCTTTAAATACATTTCCCGGCTGATTAAATCTAACAGTTCTGCCGCGTGAAGTTGTATTATCAATTACTTCACACCAGAGTTTATCATTGAAATAAATTTTATTTCCAATTCTTACTTTTCTGGCTGGATCAACAATTACATCCCAGATACATTCCTCTGCATTAAGTTCCCGAAGCAAAAAGACTTCAATTTTTGCATTAGTTTTTTCTTTCTTCCCATACAATCTTGCCTGAAACACACGGGTTTCATTAATTACAAGTGAATCCCCTTTTTCCATAAAATCTACAATTTCTGAAAACACATGATTTTCAATTTCCTGGGTTTCTCTGTTTAATACCATCAGTTTTGCTTTATCCCTGGGAGAAACGGGGTACTTTGCAATAGCTGTTTTGGGTAAATTATATTTGAAGTCTGATAATTTCATTCTTCGTTACCTCATTAATGTTTTGATAATTATTTCATTGCGGTAATTTAAGGGGAGAAGCAGCTTCATTAAAGAAACTGCTTCTGCATCCCGCAAGGAATTTATTTATTTTTTCTTTTTAGCAGCAGTTTTTTTAACTGATTTTTTAACAGTATTGTTTTGAGATACAACTGCTCTTGCTGCAGCTAATCTTGCAATCGGTACTCTGAATGGTGAACAGCTAACATAATTTAATCCGAGTAAATGGCAGAATTCAACCGATGATGGTTCACCGCCATGTTCACCGCAGATACCAACTTTAAGATCAGGTCTGGTTGATCTTCCTTTCTGAGTTCCTATTTTCATTAACTCGCCAACACCACTGCGGTCAATTGCTTCAAAAGGATCGGTTGGAAGAATTTCTTCCTGAACATACATTGGAAGAAATTTACCACTGTCATCTCTTGAAAGTCCGAATGTTGTTTGAGTCAAATCGTTTGTTCCGAAACTGAAGAACTCAGCGCCCTTAGCAATTTGATCTGCAGTAACACATGCACGCGGAAGTTCGATCATTGTTCCAACAAGGTATGATACCTTTCTTCCCTTTTCTTTAAATACTTCATCAGCTACTCTTCTAACAATTGCTTCCTGCAGTTTAAATTCATTCAAATCACTTACAAGAGGAATCATTATTTCCGGTTTTACTTTTATGCCTTCTGCGGCAACATCACATGCTGCTTCAATAATTGCGCGCGCCTGCATTTCTGTAATTTCCGGATAAAGAGTGCCTAAACGGCATCCTCTGAATCCAAGCATAGGATTGAATTCATGAAGGCTGTTAATTTTAGCAACCAGTTTTTCTTCAGGTATATTTAATGAAATTGCAAGCTCTCTTATTTCTCTTTCACTGTGAGGAAGGAATTCATGCAGCGGCGGATCAAGAGTTCTGATTGTTACCGGATATCCTTTCATTGCTTTGAATATGCCGTAGAAATCTTCTCTCTGCAGCGGAAGCAGTTCAGCTAGTGCTGCTTTTCTGTCTTCAAGAGTATCTGAAACAATCATTTTTCTAACGGATAAAATTCTATCTCCTCCAAAGAACATATGTTCTGTACGGCAGAGACCGATACCTTCAGCACCAAATGCAATTGCATTTAAAGCCTGATCAGGCTGATCAGCATTTGTTCTTATCCTTAATCTTCTGAAACTATCTGCCCATTTCATCAGGCTCTCATAAGTCTGATAAATACTTGATTCTTTTGGTGAAAGAGTTTTATCAATAAGAACCTGTATAACTTCGGAAGGCTTGGTTTCAATTTTACCTGCAATAACTTCACCGGTTGATCCATCAATCGAAATGTAATCACCTTCTTTTAATACAATATCTTTACCTTCAACTTCAATCTTGCCTTCTTTGTAATTTATTTTCAAAGAACCGCAGCCGGCAACGCAAACCTTACCCATCTGCCGTGCAACAAGCGCTGCGTGTGAAGTCATTCCTCCTCTTGCTGTTAAGATACCTTCGGAAGCATTCATGCCTTTTATATCTTCAGGCGAGGTTTCAATTCTTACAAGTATTACTGGATCACCCTGGGCTGCCATTTCTTCAGCATCCTGTGCACTTAATGCAATTCTTCCTGAAGCAGCACCCGGACCGGCGTTCAATCCTTTTGCCAATAGTCTGCCTTCATCAATTGCTTTTCTTTTTTCATTAATATCAAAGATTGGACGGAGAAGCTGATTTAACTGGTTCGGTTCTATTCTTCTTATTGCTTCTTCTTTTTCAATTAATTTTTCTTTAACCATATCAACCGCCATTTTAACGGCAGCAAAACCGGTTCTCTTTCCAACACGGCATTGAAGCATCCATAATTTGCCCTGCTGAATAGTGAACTCGATATCCATCATATCTTTATAATGCTTTTCAAGAATTTTTCTAATCTTATCAAGTTCTTTATAGATTTTTGGATTTTCTTTTGCAAGTTCAGAAATCGGGTGCGGAGTTCTTGTTCCCGCAACCACATCTTCTCCCTGCGCATTAAATAAGTATTCACCGTAAAAGACATTTTCGCCGGAAGCAGCATCACGTGTAAAAGCAACGCCTGTTCCTGAATCTTCACCCATGTTGCCGAACACCATTGACTGCACATTAACTGCAGTTCCCCATGATGCAGGAATATCATTCAGCTTGCGGTAAACAATTGCGCGTTCGTTCATCCATGAACCGAATACTGCACCGATTGCACCCCAAAGCTGTTCCATCGGATCGTTTGGAAATTCATTCCCGGTATGTTCTTTAATTGCAGCTTTAAATTCTGCAACTAGTTCTTTAAGATGCTCTGCTGTTAATTCAGTATCAAGTTTGAAACCATGTTTTTCTTTTTTCTTATGAAGAATAACTTCAAACGGATCTTCATCATGTTTGTCAACCGGTTTTAAACCAAGCACAACATCGCCGTACATCTGAACGAATCTTCTGTAAGAATCATAAGCAAATCTCGGGTTGTTGGTTTTTTTAATTAATCCTTCAACAGTAACATCATTCAAACCAAGATTAAGAATTGTATCCATCATACCCGGCATTGAAGCACGTGCACCTGAACGAACGGATACAAGGAGCGGGTTTTGAGGATCACCGAACTTTGCACCCATAACCGCTTCAACTTTTTTCATTGCTGCAAGAACATCTGCCTGAAGCTGTTTTGGATATTTTTTCTTATTCTCATAATAGTAAGTACATACTTCTGTGGTTATTGTAAATCCTGCCGGAACAGGCAAACCAATATTAACCATCTCTGCAAGATTAGCGCCCTTGCCGCCAAGCAGAGCTTTCATTTCAGCCTTTCCTTCGGCTTTTTTCCCGCCAAAGAAATAGACGTATTTTGGTTGTTTAGCCATCTATCTTTTCCTCCTAATAGATAATCGTAATTTTTTCTTTAATTAATTTTGAGTGCGCTCATTGCTTACATATCATTTCGAAGAGCTGCAGAGAAATCTATTTGATTTTGATCCCCGGTTTCGGGATCCGAAATGATTTTGAGTTTTTGTTCTATAATCTATCCCCTTTCATATACTTAGTTTATTGATTATAAATTTTTTGAATGATTCTTCGTCATCCATCTTTAATTCAATTTTTAAATAGAAGATATCTATATCATCAAGCTCTTTGGAAAACTGCATCAGTTTTACTGCATCCTTTTCTGTTGTTACAACTGAATGAGAATTAGTTGAATAAAATTTCTTTCTTATCTCCTGAACTTCCTTTAATGAATATTTTTTATGATCCCTGAAAATTATTCTGTTCTGTGTATCAACCTTCGTCTGATTTAAAGCATTAAAAAAAGAAAAAGGATTTGCAATTCCGGAAACTACAAGGCTTTTCTGCCCGATAAATTCATCAATTGTAAATTCCATACCGTTTGCCAATTCAACAAAACGGATTGCTTTGTAACAAGCTGTAAAAATTTTTTTATCCCTAAAGAATATTTTCAGATCATCAGGAATATTAACCTTGTTAGAAAACTTTCTGTTAATAACCACTGCATCAGCGCGTTTAATTGATCCAAATCCCTCACGCAAATTACCGGAAGGGAACAGTAGTCTGTTAAAGAATTTTCGTTCAATTAAAAAACGCTGTTCACAAATAAGCAGATCAATATCCCGTTTAATCCATCTATGCTGAAAAGCATCATCCAACACAATTATATCAGCGCCGGTATCTTCAATTAATTTTTCAGCTCCGCTAACTCTGTTTTCAGAAACTGCTGCGGGTACTTTGCAATCAAGCACTGTATGATAAATTTCATCACCGGCTTCTTCAACGGTTGAAAGAATATTTTTACCATCTGAGACAAGAACATATCCCATTGATTTTCTTCCATATCCGCGGCTTAAAACAGCAGTCTTCTTTCCTGATGCTCTCAATTCATTTTTTAAAAGATTAAGAACATAAATTACGAGCGGAGTTTTACCTGCGCCGCCCACAGTAATATTTCCTATTGAAACTATTTTTGCATCAACAGCTTTTGCTTTAAGTACATTCTTATCAAAGAACAAATTACGCAGCGATACAGCCGCTGCATACAACGGAACGAACGGAAGTAATATTATTCTTAAAAAGATCATTCATTTTTTATTTTAAAAAACATTATCAAAATTTTTCTGCCTGTGCCTGCAAATCAATTAGAACTGATTCACAATTTTTTATCACATCAGAAGTTTCTTCGTAACTCAAATTTTTATCAACGTAAACAGGGTCAGAATAAATTATTTGTGCACGGCTGAAAAGCCATGGTATCTGAAATTTATCCCAGCTTTTAAGCGAATGTTTTTTAGCAAAACCAACTCCGGCAAGAACTAAAGGCAATCCGCTTTTTTTAGCTGTAATAACTGCACCGGCTTTCATTTGAAAAGCAGGCCCGCGAGGGCCATCCGGAGTTACTGAAATTGAGTAGCCGTTTTTTGCGTAGTCAATCATAATTGCAAGCGCAATTTCACCGCCTGAACTGCTTGAACCTCTGATAACTTCGTACTTCCATTTCTTCAAAATCTTTGCAAGAAGATCTCCATCCTTGCTCTTGCTTATTAGTGAAGCAAAATCACTCTTGCGGTGAAGATACCATGGAAGAAGCATTGTTCCGTGCCAGAACGCGAGAATGAATTTTTCATTCCGGCTGTTCAGGTCATCAATTACTTTTTTGTTTTGAAAAGTAATTCTTAAACTTTTACAAAGAACATTAACAATATAAAAGAGTATTAAGTGTCCTATAATTCTTAATACATTCTGCTGCAGTTTTCTAAACTTCATTCATCATCAATGAATAAATTGATTTTGCCGCGCGCTTTGATGCGCCTTTTTCACCAAGTAATGATTTTATTCTGCCAAGTTTTTCTTTTACTGATGCATAATAATTTTTATCATCAAGAATTTTTTTTGCTTCGGAATAAATTTTATCTACCGTAACTTCATCCTGAATCAGCTCCGGAACAACTGTTTCTCCGGCAACTATATTTGCAAGCCCGATATTTTTAAGTTTAACAAGATTTTTCCCAATCAAGTATGTGAGATATGTTGTTTTGTAAACTATTAACATTGGCAGTTGAAGTAAGCCGGCTTCAAGAGTAGAAGTACCTGATTTTATTATTCCAAACTTTGCGTGATTCATAAAATCATAAATATTGTTTTTAACTACTTTAAAGTTTTTAACATTAGCTAAACTGTAGAACAGTTGTTCATTAATATTATCAGCGCAAGCAGTAATAATCTGAAGGTTAAACTCTTCTGCTAATTTTTCAGCTGCCTGAACTGCTGCGGGGAAAATTTTCTGCACTTCATTATTCCGGCTTCCTGAAAGTATGAGCAGAATTTCTTTTCCCGGTTCAAGATTAAATTTTTTATCAAGTTCTTTTCTGCTCAAAAGTTGTTGCTCATTAATTCTATCCAATAATGGATGACCAACAAATTCAACAGGAACTTCTGCATCTTCAAATATCTTTTTTTCAAAAGGAAGAATTACAAGCATTTTATCAACAAGCTGTTTGATTTTGTTAATTCTTCCCGCACCCCAGGCCCATATTTGCGGCGAGATGAAGTAAACAATTTTTATTCCCAATGCCTTTAATTTTTTAGCAATGCTAAGATTAAAACCGGGATAATCAATCAACACAGCAAGTGATATATTTTTCTGTTTAACCAATTGAATTAATTCTCTCTGAACTTTTTTTACAAAAGGGATATGCTTAATAACTTCAGCAAATCCTAAAAAAGCCAGTTTGTTAATATGATATTCAAGCTGCAAGCCGGCAGCCTGCATTTTATCTCCGCCAATTCCAAAAATATTTATATCGCTGTCTGTTTTTTTTAATTCAGTAATTAAAGAAGCTCCGTGCATATCACCGGAGACTTCTCCGGCAATCATCAGAATATTTTTTGATAAGATGGATTGCATAATCAAAATCTTCCGATGAACCACAAAAGCAAAATTGTAAGAGCAACAAAACCAAATGCCTGCAGACTTCTTTTTTCAGAACGAAGCCCGGCTCTAAAATTGAACGGCGGCTGTTCTGCATTTCCTGATTTATATGCGCTTAATCTTGGAATAAATCCCGGCACATTCTGCAAATACTTTTGATATTCTTCTCCAAATGTTTTTTTAAGATAAGTTTCTTCTTCTTTTACAATAAAGTGATACTGCAATGAGAAGAATAAAAATCCCGCAATCTGAAGCCATGGAAACAATGCGTAAGACATTATGCCCAGACCGGTGTACATCAAAATATTACCAACATATAATGGATTGCGTACATGAGCAAAAGGTCCGCTTATTATTAAAAAAGTTCCGCCAACGGTTCCTGTAGTTCTTGTTTCACTTCCTGCCCAGCTAACACCCCACAAACGAAAAGCTTCACCGGAAAGCGCAATTAAAAATCCGATTACAAGGCTCCATATATTTGCATTTTCAAACAGAAGCATTACAATTACAAAAGGAATTGGAGTGTAGCTTCTGTATTTGAAAATTTTTCCGGCAAAATTTTTCATGAATTAATTTCTATTCTGTTATTATTTGATTACTCAACCATGTATGCTTCACGCCGTTTCAGTTCAGCCTGGTGGCGTTTCTTTAATCTTCTTTTTTGTTTAAGATCATCAAGTCTCTTAATTACATCATTAAAATTTACATAAGGGAAAAAAGAAATTCTCTCACGTTCACAGAATTTTAAAAGATCATCCTTAGCAAAAATGAAATCACAATACTGTGCAGGATGTTTATCTGAATTTCCATCACCGATATAAACTGTGTAATCATCATCGCTGCTGTTGCTTATTATATGATTCCTCTTGCAGTTTGCTGAAGTTCTGCAATGTTCATCATAATACGGAAAAGAAGGAGTAAAATTTCCGTCTGTTACTTCAAGATTATTACAGAAAATATTCTCGGGTATCCTGAACTGATTTGAAAGATTTTCCCGATCAAAAATTTTGTGTATGTAATAATCAAAACCATCACTAAGGATAAAGACATCAAAGTTATTATTATTGCAGTACTGAACGAAATGATGAAATGTGTCATCAATTTCAATTGTGTTGATGAATTCATCCACGTCTTGCTTTGTAAAATTTTTAACTGTACCGCAAAGCTGAAGCCAGCATTCCTTTGCAGAAATTTTATTGCTTAACAAGTGATCAATTATCCTATCAACTTCTTCTTTTTCACCAAACTCCTGGAAAATTGAATCGCCAACATCACGCTTCGTAATCGTCCCATCAAAATCAACAAATATTTTAAATGACTTATCCATCTTAATTAGTAATCACCATTTTCTTTACATCAACAAAATAATCTACTTTAAAACGGTAGAAATAAATTCCAGGTTCAAGTCCATCCGCAGAAAATATTACCTGGTTTTTCCCTGCAGGGAAAGGCTGATTATCAATCTTCTTTACTTCTTCAACGCGGCTGTTAAAAAATTCTATCGTAACGTTGTGCTCATCAGGCAGATAAAACTCAATTACTGTTTCATCTGAAAATGGATTAGGTGAATTTTGTGCCACGGTAATATCTGTTGAACCTGAAAGGTAATTCACTTTTGAAACATCGGATGGCTGAAAATTTCCATGATCATCACTTTGAATTACTCTGTAATAAACAGTGCCGGCAACATCCGGTTTATCAAAAAATTCATAGAATTTTGCGGAGCTTTCACCATCAGAATAAATAGTTCCAATCGTCTGCCAATCGGTGCTTGATGAATCTGATTGTGAAGTTCTTTCAACATCGTATCTTGTTTTCCCGATTTCATTTGCTGAGTACCATGAAATTTTAACTGAATCGTTTTCGGCTTCAGCAGTAAAACCGATGATCTGTGAAACGTAGGTTCCTGTATTAAAAACTTTTTGTCCGTAAATCTCACCTTTATTATCACGTTTATCTTTAAAGATAAAAATAGCTCCACCTCTGTTATCAGAGAGAACAGACAGATAACTTTTTTCCGTATTCTTGCTTGAAGCAACAGGAATACCGGTAGAATCCCACGCAAAATTTCCATTTGAAGTAATACGCTGGGCATAAATATTTCCGCGCAAGGAATCCACACGTCTGTCAATCCATGAAACTATCGCTCCGCCTTTCCCATCTGTTATTATTTTTTGTCCAAACTGAGCGCCGTTAAGATGTATAACTGGTAAACCGTTTTTTTGCCAAAGAGATTTTCCCTGCGTATCAAATTTTTGAATGAAAATATTTCTATCGTTATTCTGTTCATTAGTCCAGCTCAAAATAATTGTAGAATCACCTGTAAGCACCTGCGGATTAACCTGGCTTCCTTCAAGCATTGTTGCTTCTTTACCATTCTCACCCCACAGTTTTTTACCGGAAGTACTGAGCAGTTGATGAAAAATATTTTTCTTACCGTTGATTGTTTGCCATGCAATGTAAATTGTTGAATTATCAGTGAGCTGTGCTGAATATGAAATTACATGCTTTGACTCACCTGAAATATTTAACGGCTGCTTCCAGACTTCTTTTCCAGTTGAGTCAATCCGCTGTGCTTGAATGCTTGATTTATTATCATAGCTGGTAAGCCAGAATACAAAAGCACCGCCTGATTTATCAGCAATTAATGCTGGCTGGGAAACATGATAATTAGTTGATAGAATTTCCCTTCCGTTTTCATTAAAAAGAAGTTTGCCATCATTATTAATTTTCTGAATAAGCAAAGAATATTCATTTAAAGCTTCTATATTTCTTGTAAGATAAGCTGCAAAGGTATTTCCATGATGATCTGATGACGCAGTATAATCAATTATATCATAATTAAGATTTGATATTCTGATTCCATTATACTGCCAGAGGTAATTACCGTTATTTAAAAGTTTTTGTGCGTACAGATCACCGGATGAGTTATTTGTAAAATCAGTATAAAACACAACTGCAGTATTTGGCAGGCTTGAAACAGCCACAGGATTAATTTTGCTTCCACTGCTTCCGGAAATTTTTTTACCATCAGCTCTAAAGCTTACTTTACCGTTGCCATCCATGTGAACAAAATAAATTTGATTCTGCTGAGGATTGGTTGAATCAGAAGGATTTTCTTTTCTTTCCTGCCAGAAAATAAATGCGCCGCCTTTTAAATCATCAATTGAAGTTATGTTGATTGGATTAACCGCATCAACAACAAGTTTTGTGTTTTTGGAGGGATTATTTACCCACTGTGCAACAGCAGATGCATTAAATACAAATAAAAGAAATATTATTAAACCCGCTAAAGTTAGGTAATTAATATTCCAGTTATTATCTATAAAACAAAAATTCAAAGACTGATCATTGAGAAACAAAATTTAAATCCTCATTAAATCTTACGCTAACTAATTTTGAAATTCCTTCTTCCTGCATCGTAACGCCGTACATTGTTTCGGCAGCTTCCATTGTGCGTTTATTATGCGTTACTACAATAAACTGAGTTTCGTTGCTGAATTCTTTTATAATTTTTGTAAAGCGGTCAATGTTTGCATCATCAAGCGGTGCGTCAATTTCATCAAGAATACAAAATGGACTCGGTTTAACAAGATAAATAGCAAACAGCAGTGCAATTGCTGTTAAAGTTTTTTCACCGCCTGAAAGCAGTTCAATTGATGTTGGACGCTTGCCTTTTGGCTTTGCAACAATTTCAATTTTTGCCTCAAGCGGATCGGCAGATTCTTCAATACGAAGATCAGCTTCATCACCGGGATTAAACAATCCACGGAAAATATTTACAAAGTGCCCGCGTATTTTCTCAAATGTTTCCATGAACTGAGTCTGCGCGGTTGTATTTATCTCTTCAATAGTTTTTACAATATCTTTTTCAGATTCAAGAAGATCATTCCGCTGCTTGTTTAAAAATTCAAACCGTTCTTTTTCTTCTTCATATTCAGAATATGCAAGAAGATTTATCGGGCCAAGATTTTTTACCTGCTGTTTGAGTGAATGAACTTCTTCTGTCCTTTGTTTGAAATCAAAAGTATCAAGATCATCAAAAGTTTTTAGTTCAATTGTAAGTGAATAATTCTCAGAAATATTATTCTGCAGGTTTGAGATTTTCATCCCAAGTTCACTCAGCTTCATTTCACTTGAGTGAATATTATCCGAAACTGTTTCGCGTTCATTTCTTAGCTGAGATTGCCTGGTTTCAATTTCTGTAATCTGCGCACGGATTGATTTATACTTAGCATCAATTTCAGCTTCTTCATTTTCAAGTACTGTTTTCAAATTCTGAAGATCATCAAACTCAATTCGTTTTTCTTCAATAACATTTTGAAGTGTTAATTCTTCTTCAGTTGATGATTCAATATCCGTTTTTCTTTTCTCAATAGATTTATTAATTGTTTCAATTGATGATTCGGCTCTGGAAATGGCATTTTCAGTATTCTTCTTCTCACCATACAATCTTTCAAGTTCAAGATTAATATTGTTAAGCTTTGAAAGCACAGTATTAAATTCATCTTCATAACTTTTAAATTCATCTTCCAGCGCCTGCATCTGAAATTCAGATTTTTCCTTCTCTTCCTGCTGTGAAGAAATAAGTGCGGAGAGTTCTGCTCTGCGGTTATCAAGGTTATTTGATTCGGCAGCAAGATCCTGAATTTCCTGTCTTGCTTTTTCAATTTCATCTGCTGCTTTCTTCTTTTCAAATTCAAATTGAGCAATTTGTTTTTCAACATTTGCAAGATCATTCACAAGCATTCTGCCGCGCTCTGAAAGCACACGAAGATCAATTTCACTAATCTTCTCTTCCGTTTCAGAAATTTGCAGTCTCAATTTCTCAAGTGCTGCTTCGCGCTGCGGAAATTCATTTTTAAGATTTTCAAGAAGCTGCTTTCTGCCGAATAATGTATCATCAAGTTTTGGTGCAGAGCCGCCTTCAATCAATCCGGATGATTCAATATAATCTCCGTTAAGTGTAGCGTAGTTAAAGCGCGGATATTTAGCAGAAAGGTGAAATGCGTTATCAAGTGAATCAACAATTACAGTATTGGTTAAAATAGATTTGAAAAATTCTTTCCATCTTTCTTCCGTGAGAACAAAATCATAACCCCAGCCAATAAAGCCTTCTTCTTTTGCAACAGCTTTTCGGTTTCTCCTTAAACTAAAATTCTGAAGTTTAGTAAGTAAGCCAGTATTGTTTTTATTCCGGAACTGCGTTAAGTAAAATGAAGCTTTACCAGCCTGGTTTTGTTGCAAGTATTCAATTCCGCTTTTTAAATCATCAATAGTTTCAACAAGAATATTATTTAAATTATTTTTTAAAGCGGCTTCAATTGCAAAGCGGAATTGTTCATCCGAATCACCAATATGCGCAAGCAGGGTTTTTTCACCCTTTGCCCAGCCATCATTTTCAAGCAGAGATTTTGAGCCTTTGGAAACTCCTTCAAGATTATCAATTAAAGTCTGGATGAAATTAATTTTATCCTTAATTGCATTGATTACACTTTTATCTTCAAGCTCTTTTTCTTTTAAAGAGTTTAATTCTTTTTCAAGATTTTCTTTTTCTCTCTGTTTCTTTGAATAAATTTCTTCAGCTTCTGCTAATCGCTTTTCAGTATCGGATTTTTCCTGGCTTAGTTCTTCAATAAAACCAACTGTTTTGGCAATGTTATTTGTGAGAGTTTGAATTTTCTCATTCAGTTTTTTTATTGAATTATTTTTCCCCTCAAGTGAACTATTAATATTTGAAAGTTCATTCTCTTTGCCTGTAATCTCTTTAAACTGATCAAGCAGAAGTTCACGCTGAATTTTCAGATTATTCCGCTTTTCTTCAAGAGTTGTTCTGTATTGTTCAACTGTAAGTTCTGTTGATTTTTTCTCAAGTTCTTTGCCGGTAATTTTATTATTAATATCTTCAATTATTGCATGGCTGTCTTCAATCAGTTCCTTTGTTTCCTGAAGCTGATGATTCAGTTCTTCAAGTTCCTGTTTGTACCTATCAATATTTGCGGCTAAGGATTTCTGTCTTTCCTCACTTACGGAAATAAATTTCTGAACGTTATGAATTTTCTCTGTATGATTTGTAAGTTCTGTTTGTTTGCTTTTAAGATTGAATTCTGTTTCGGTTAATTCCTGCTTAATAATTTTAATTTCATCCTGAAGCTGTGAAAGTTCTGATTCAAGCTGAAGTTTCTTTTTAAAATTTTCTTCCTTGCTTGCTTTATGCTCTTCTTTCTGAAGAGTGAATAAAGCAAGTTCACGCTCAGCCAGATCAAGCTCAAGTTCACGCAGAGTTGAAGAAATTTTATTATACTTATCAGCTTTTTTTGCCTGTCGTTCAAGTGAGTTAACTTTCTTTTCAACTTCTGAAACAATATCATTAACTCTTGTCAGATCAGCTTTTACTTCATCAAGTTTTCTAAGAGCAAGCCTTCTGCGCAATTTATACTTATTAACCCCGGCAGCTTCTTCAAACATTGTGCGGCGTTCTTCAGCTTTGCTGCTAAGAATTGTTTCAACCATTTTAAGTTCAATAACAGAATAAGCATTAGCGCCTATTCCGGTATCCATAAAAAGATTGGTTATATCTTTAAGCCGGCAGATGTTTTTATTAAGAAGATATTCACTTTCACCGGAGCGGAAAATTCTTCTAGTAATAGTAACTTCTGAATATTCTGTTGGAAGAATGCCTTTGCTGTTTTCAATAGTTAAAGATACTTCCGCCATTCCCATTGGTTTGCGGTTAGCGGTTCCGTTGAAAATAACATTCTCCATTTTATCACTGCGGAGTGCGCCGCTTCGCTGTTCACCAAGGCACCAGCGGATAGCATCTACAATATTTGTTTTGCCGCAGCCGTTGGGACCAACAATAGATGTAACACCTCTGTTGAAAGTAACATTTGTTTTTTGCGCAAAGGATTTGAATCCTAATATTTCCAGTTTGGATAAATGCAATTTTCTTATCCGATGGGATTAAATTGTTTAAATGTTAACTGAATATAATCAATTACAGAACTGTTAATTTCATAGTAGAAAACAATTCCGCCTAAAAATAAAAGAGTAAGCAGAATACTATAGAAGTACACGCTGCCGGCATTCACGTCAAAAATAACATAGATGCCTTTCATAAGGCGGTAAAAAATCCAGACAGCAAAAATTATTAATCCAATATAGATGTAAAGATTTCCTGCTTCCGCATTTAATATTCTGTATAAAATAATTCCAATTGGAATAAGCAGAACCAGGGGAAGGAATGACCAGACTACAGTAAAATAAACGCTTGAAAAATAAACTCTGTTTCTTACAAAGAAAGATGCAATTTTAATTATCACCGCAGAAACTAAAAGTAAAGCAATAAAGAAAATGGTAAGCCATAGCAGTGAATACAGAGGCTGCCAAGCAAGATAACTAAATGATTTCATCAAACCTGTACTGCCGAAAGAGAGTAAAAGTTTTTCAAAGAATAAATCTTCTTTAAGATATGATAATAAATTACTGATAATCAGAGCTCCAACTGCTGCAACAACAATCATAAGCATTGTGGTGTGCGGGCCGGACATGATTCTCTGATCTCTAACATCTGCAAAAAAATTATATGGTCTTAACAGTGCTCTTGAGGAATCTTCTCTGAATTTTCTTCCCGAGTTTACGAGTACACCCATAAACAGCGCCATAACCAATCCGGAAATAATATATAACATCGGCGCATCATCTTTTCTGCTGCCAATAGGGATTGTTACCTTTTCAGTGCTATGTAGTTTTGCTGAAATTACTTTTTGAGCAAGCCTGTTTGTGCTGCGGTCTTCTCCTGCAATTCCAATGTGGTAAACTTTGTTTTCATTATACCCGGAGATGATTGAATTATAATCTCCGCGGTAATCAAACATTGAATTGATAAAATATCCCGCAAGATTTGTTTCATCGGCGTAATCAAGAAGTTCTTCAAAATATTTTGCCTGAGCTTCAAAAGATCCTTCATTCAGATAGCCGTCTGAGTTTCCGCGGTTAACAACATATGTTGCTGAACTTATAAAAACTTTACCAGAGCCTAATTTGCTGCGGAGTGATTTTATATCATCGGCAGCAGAAGCAACAGTATTATTGAAAAATTCAATTCCGTATAAATCAAGATTTTCAATCTGCGGAATGTCTAAATCAGT
Organism: Ignavibacteriales bacterium; assembly: GCA_044507695.1. Classification (GTDB taxonomy): domain Bacteria; phylum Bacteroidota; class Ignavibacteria; order Ignavibacteriales; family Ignavibacteriaceae; genus JBIQJD01. The sequence continues at coordinate 99,322 of JBIQJD010000007.1, forward strand.
AAAAGAAGCAAACGTTAATGCACTGAAATTTTCCTTTGAGAGTGCGGCAAGTTCTTTGAGAAAATTAATATGAGTTTCAATTTGCGGAATGAATGAACTGCCTAATCCAACTGCGGCTGCGGAAGAAAATCGTTTATACTGTTTAAGGAAATTGGTAAGATAATTTTTGCTTCTTGTTATAAAATTGGGATCTGCAGCTAATGAGCCCGGAACAGATTGAAGCGGCATTTCAATAAAAGCAAGCAGCCCGTACTTATCACATAAATGAAGATAAAATGGATGCGGAACATCTTTATGAAACCGAATACTATTAAATCCGGTTTCTTTTATCAGCCTGATATCACGCTCCATCTGATCATACAACGCAAGGCTTCCAAATTCTCCAAATGATGGAATATACGTTGTGCCGTTCAAACTGTATGAAGTACCGTTTAATAAAAGAGAATCATTTTCTGCAGTAAGAGAATAGAATCCCGCATTGCTTTTAGAAGCATCAATTAATTTATCGCCTCTCCAAAGTTCAATTGAAATATTATAAAGAAATGGATTTGCCGGGCTCCATGGAATTGCCTGATTGATTTCAATTACAGTAGAAATATTTTTTTCCTTATTACGCGGCAGAGAAAAATCTACACTTACAGATCCTGCCGTTGTACCATCGGGAGTAGTTGCTGATGCGCGAAGTGTAAAATTATCAGAAGAAGGAATTGAATCATTCCGGTTTTGTAACCGCTTATTCTCAACTTTTGCATTTATACTTAATCTTGCTCTTTTTGAAACCGGATAATAATTTCTTGAAAGTGTTAAATCAGTAATTGAAATATTTGGAATTAGGTGAAGGTAAACATCTCTTAAAATTCCGCCAAAGTTTTGCGGGAATAAAAATCTTTGTTTAAGCGGAATCGTGTTTTCTGAATCAAGTTCATACGAAAGCCGCACGGTGAGAATGTTACTTTTATCTTTTCTTAGTATATCTCTTGGAATTAAAAAGCTGAAAGGAAATTCACCGCCGGAATGACGGTTTATTATTACATTATTAACTGAAATATCTGCCGTATAGTTTAATCCGAAAAAGAAAATTTTAATATTGTAATTATCTATCTGGGATTGAGTAAGCGAGAAACTTTTTTCAAAAACAAGATCAGCTTTTCCACTGAAGATTGAAGGAACGGAGACTGTTACTTTTTCATTCGGATCATCTGCCGGATAAACCTTCCAATCACCATTTAAAGGAATGATTTTCCTGGTTCCGGTAATATCAAAGAAAATATCGTCTTCTGTTTTTAATTGATATACCGGAAGTTCTGTAAAAACAACCTGCGCAAGAGAAAAATTAAAAAAAAGAACAATCAACGATGTGAATATCAGGAAGAAATTTTTGGGGCTGCCCATCCGCAGTTTTTGTCCTTATTTGTAGTACAGAAACCGCCAAATATACTAAAGAAACGAGGGGAAATCAATGTAAATTTTGAATTGACTTGCTGGTCAAAATTCCTGATTTCCCCTTAAATATTAAGCAGATTTTATAATTTCGATGAATGAATCTGCCTTTAAACAAGCACCGCCAACAAGGGCACCATCAATATCTTTCTGGGAGAGTAAATCCGCAGCGTTATCGGGTTTTACACTTCCACCATATTGAATAACAAGTTTATCTGCAGCCGCAGCCTGGAAGTTTTTAACTATAAGATTTCTTATAAATTCATGAACTTCCTGGGCTTGAGCAGGTGTAGCAGTTTTTCCTGTTCCAATTGCCCACACAGGTTCATAAGCCAGAATAATATTTCCCAAATCTTCTGCTGTTAAATCTTTCAAACCATTTACAACCTGCCGTTCAATTATATCGTTAGTTACATTTTTTTCTCTTTCTTCCAGTGTTTCACCAACACAAAAGATCGGAGTTAATCCTGCTTGCAGCGCCTTTTTAATTTTCTTATTTATCAATTCATCTGATTCATTGAAAATTGTTCTGCGTTCTGAGTGGCCGAGGATTACATACTCACAGCCAACGCTCTTCAGCATTGATGCGGAGATTTCTCCTGTAAAGGCTCCATTGTCTTCAAAGTACATATTCTGCGCGCCTAATTTTATCTTTGTTCCTTTAAGTAGTGAATTTGCTTCACTTAGAGATGTAAATGGTGGACAAACAATAACATCACAATTGAAGTCAAGGGTTGATAATGCTGAAGTTAATTTTGAAATAAGATTTTGAGTTTCACTCAAATCATTATTCATCTTCCAGTTTCCGGCTATAACTTTTTTTCTCATTTCTAATCCTGTATTTAATCAGTTTAATTTAAAGCATCCAAAATTACGAAAGGCTGAAGTCTGCTACAATTGCCGGTTGAATAATTCTTGTTATTTAATTGCAGTTAAGCTGTGGGCAGATTTGTGCATCTTTAATGTAAAAACGGATTTTTCTATATTAGGAGTGAATTTAACATTTGATATTTACTATAAATAAAGGCTTTAGAGAAAATCGAGTTAAGTTAATTTCTTCTTTTGTTCAGAAATTTTCTTATCAATATTCCTTCACTAAATATTTATGAAAAAAAAACTGGCTGTAGTTGCCGTAAGCGGCGGAATGGATAGCTGTATAACTGCTGCAATTGCTAAACAAGATTATGATCTTGCTTTTGTGCATGCAAATTACGGGCAAAGAACTGAAAAAAGAGAACTAAAGGCTTTTAATGATATTGCAGACTTTTATAAGGTTGAGAAAAGATTAATTGTAGATCTTACCCATCTTGCAAAAATCGGAGGATCATCTTTAACTGATACAGCTATTGAAGTTAGTGAAGCGAATCTTCATCCAAAAGAAATTCCAACTTCATATGTGCCTTTCCGAAATTCAAATATACTTGCTGTATGCACAAGCTGGGCAGAAGTACTAAATGCATCCGCCATTTTTATTGGCGCAGTTTATGAAGATTCTTCCGGTTACCCGGATTGCAGACCTGAGTTTTTTAAAGCATTTGAAAGAGTTATTGAACTTGGAACAAAACCAGAAATTCAAATTAAAATCTCTACTCCTATTATTCATTTTTCTAAAGCAGATATCGTAAGAAAAGGAATTGAATTAAACGCGCCTTTGGAATTAACATGGTCTTGTTATAAAAATGAAGACGAAGCATGCGGAGTTTGTGATAGCTGTGCATTAAGATTAAGAGGATTTAAACAAGCAGGTTATGAAGATCCGATTCCATATAAATTTAAACCGGATTATTCATAACCAATTTGAAATTTCAATATTTAATTAATTTTAATTTTTTTGGAAAGGAACCAGGGAAATAATATGAAAGATAGACAGAAAATTTTAGAAGTGTTTGAAAATGCTTATCCGGATCGTGATTATACTGTAATTCATGAGGCGCCGGAATTCACTTCTGTATGCCCTAAAACCGGTCAGCCGGATTTTGCAACAATCACAATTGAGTATGTTCCGGATTTGCTTTGCATTGAACTTAAATCTCTTAAGTTCTATTTAAATTCTTACCGTAACGAAGGAATATATTTTGAAAGTGTTACAAACAAAATTCTTGATGACCTTGTAGAAGCATGCAAACCGCGTTATATGCTGATTACTGCGGAGTTTAATACGCGCGGTGGAATCAGCTCAATTGTTGAAGCTGAATACAGTATGGATGATTATTACGAAGATGAATATTAATATGAAATTTTAGATCATGATTTCTTCAATAAATACAAAAGAAGATTATCTGAAGAGTAAAGAGGAACTGTTTAATAATAACATTAAACAGCAAAACTCACTTAAGTTCAGTAGGGATTACAGTATGCTTGTGGAAGAATTTATTCACACGCTTGCAGGCAGTAATAAATATAACTTTGCTCTTGCTTCTGCCGGAAGCTTCAGCAGACGTGAGCTTTCTCCCTTTTCAGATATTGATTTGATGTTTATTACAAGTTCATTTGAAGAAAATCAGGCTGAAATTTCAGATCTTGTTAAAAAATTCTGGGATAACGGAATTGAAGTTTCACATACAATCCGTGAGTTTTCCGATATTGAAAAATATCTGAACACCGATCTTCACACCTTTACTCAATTTTATGAAACAAGATTTCTGCTTGGCTCAGATAAAATTTATGACCATTGGAATAGAGTATTATATGATGCGATAACTCCACAGGTGCAGCATCAAATGCTGCTTGATCTTTTTGAAGATATAAACAGGCGCTATGAAAAGTACGGCGGTTCACCAAAAGTACTTGAGCCAAATGTAAAACTTTCTGCCGGCGGTTTGAGAGATTTTCAATCAATTGAGTGGATGTATACACTGAAGAATAAAACATTCCTGAATAAACAAAATGAAGCAAGCCAGGTTGAGACTTTTGTAAATCTTCTAAAGGAAAATAACTATACAACGCCAAATGAATGCGCAAGGCTGCTGCAGAGTTACAAGCTGTTAATGGCTGTTAGAAATATGATGCATTTATTATCAAACCAGAAGAATGACAGGTTTGAGTTTTTAATGCAGAAAAAAATTGCCGCACTATACAATCATAAAGAAGATTCTCTTTCTGAATTCATGAAGGAATATTTTAAAGCGGCAAATGTTATTAATCGTTTTTCAAAATCAATGATTAAAAAATTTCAGGAGGAGATTACAAATCCTCTGCCTGATTCACTTGCAATTGATCTTGATGAAGATTTCATAATGAAAGGAAAAACGATCTCATACATTGGGCATCATAAATTATCACTGTCTGATATTCTGCGTGCATTTTATTACCGTGGTTTGCACAGCGCTCATTTTGATGAAACACTCCGATCACTTATTGTTGAGCAGGCAGAAAATTATAATCAGAATTCAGTTCCGGAAATTGAATCCTCTGTTTTCTTCAGGGAAATTTTAAGACTTCCGAAAAATATAGGAACAACTCTTTCAGTTATGAATGAACTGGGTGTTTTAAGTGCGTTCATGCCTGAATTTAATGATTTGATCGGATTTTTACAGCACGGAGTTTATCACTGCTACACTGCAGATGAACACACTCTCATTACAATTCAGAATATTGAAAAACTTGAAAAAGATACGAGCCAGTTAGGAAAGATTTTTAACAATTTGAAAAACAGGGAACTTCTTTATCTCAGTTTATTGTTTCATGATATTGCAAAACCGATTAATATTTCCGGGCATGAAATAATCGGATCAGAAATGGCTTCTTCAATTATGAACAGAATGGGTTATAGTGAAGAGGAAATTGCACATGTTACTTTTTTGGTAAGAAGCCACCTTGTTATGGAGCAGGTTGCCTTCAGAAGAAATCTTAACGATCCTGAAACATTAAATAATTTTACGGCAAGGTTTTCTTCCATAAATGATCTTGATATGCTTTACCTTGTTACCTATGCTGATCTCTCGGCTGTTAATCCTGCTGTTTGGACTTCCTGGAAAGCAGATCTTCTTGCGGAGCTTTATACAAAATCCAAGGCAATGCTGGAAGCACAAATTACCGGTGAAGAATATTTAATGAGCAGCACGTATATCATTCCAAAAGAAATTATCAAACACTCAAAAGCAATCAGTGAGCATCACGTAAAAGAACACATTGAATCAATTAATGATATTGCTTACGCATATCAGTTTAGTGATAAAGAAATTGCAGAACATGTAGAGGAAATCCAAAAGGGAGATAAACTCTCTGCAATGTTCAAAGAGTTAAATGATTTTACAAACATTACTGTTATAACCAAAGATTTTCCGTCTCTTCTTTCAAAACTGTGTGGGGTATTCTCAATAAATGATGCTAATATTCATGATGCAAAAATCTTTACCCGTAAAGATGGAATTGTGATAGATACATTTAATGTAACAGATTTCAGAACACAGCAAAAAATTGAACGGGAACGTTACGGCAAAATAGAAAAAGATTTGAGAGCAGTTGTTTCAGGTATGCTTCAGCTTAACCAGGAATTTGCAAGAATGAAATCCAAGTGGTGGCGTATAGAAAGCAAATTCTTTAAACGATCAGGCAAGGTTAAAATTACTTTTGAGAAACATGAGAAGTACACAATTATAGATGTTGCTTCACCGGACAGGCTTGGATTTCTTTATCAGGTAACAAGCAAAATGAATGAACTCGGACTTTCAATTTATTTTGCAAAAATTTCTACCAAAGCCGATGATATCGTTGATTCATTTTATGTTCTTGACAGCAGCGGCAAAAAGATTTCTCCCAATGATTATGATTTTATAAGATCAGAAATTACCTCCGCAATTAATCAAATTTTATAGGTTTCCGTTTTGAATTTTATGGAAAAAGAAAAGCCGATTGGAGTATTTGATTCCGGTATCGGCGGTTTAACAGTTGTAAAAAGAATTGCTTCGTCAATGCCGGAAGAAAACATTGTCTATTTCGGCGATACAGCACGCGTTCCTTACGGTTCAAAATCAAATGCAACAGTAATTGAGTACGCAATTCAGGATGCAAAATTCCTGATGAACAAAAATGTTAAAGCAATTGTAGTTGCGTGCAATACTGCTTCTTCGGTTGCACTTGCCGAACTAAGAAAAAAATTTAATGTACCTGTAATTGGAATGATTGAACCGGGGGCGAAGATGGCTGTAAGGCACTCAGCCGGCGGAAGAATTGGCATAATTGGTACACGCTCTACAATAGCAAATAAAGCATATTCAAATGAGATAAAAAAAATTAATCCGGCTGCAGAAGTTTTTGAAAAAGCATGTCCTTTATTTGTTCCGCTTGCAGAAGAAGGATGGATTAATCATAAAGCTGCCTATGAAATAGCAGAAGAATATTTAAAAGAATTAAGAGATTTTAAGATTGATACGCTTGTGCTGGGTTGTACGCATTACCCGATTTTATCCAATGTTATTCAGAAGGTAATTGGAGAAAATGTAACGCTGATTGATTCCGGAATTGCATCCGCCGAAGTTGTTAAACAGGAGATTTCAAGAATCGGACTGCACACAAACCGTTATGGAGTAGGTTATAAGGATTTTTTTGTAAGTGATATTCCAACCAAATTTAAAGAAACAGCAGAGTTGTTCCTGGGAACAGAAATAAATGATGTTAAAAAAATTGAACTTGAATCTCTCACTGTCTGATCATTAACTAATATGAAATATGATAAATAATTATCTCTATCCGCGTGTTGAAAATATTATTGAAGTACTCAGAAAAGATTTTAAACTAATTGCTTCAAAAAGAAAAGATGATGAATGGAAGCGTGATCATTACAGGTATGCATTTACTATTTCCGCACAAAGAATGTTTGATCTTCTCAATTCACAGCTTACGAAAGAATCCGTAAGCAGCGTGTCTGAATCAACAAAAAAAGAATTGATCCGGCTGAGAAACCAGATCAATTCTTTGCTGCAATAAAATTAAGGCTTAGGAATTGTAAACTCATCAATCAAAGATATTTCAGTTCCAATTTCATCTCTTGTTCCTTCCTTAGGAAAAGCTCCGTAAGTTTTAACATTCACTTCATTCTCTTTAACATCAAATATCAAATATTCAAATGCACGCAGGCCAAAAAAATCTTCAGAGGCTTGTGAGTTTTTTCCCGGGCCGAAATTATAATTCAATGCTTTGTAATAAGGAATTGCTTCATCGTACGTTAATTCCTGTCCCGGTTTTTTCTGTTCAGGATTATCGCCATACAACGAATTAAAAAAGTAAAGAGGCGCGCCGGAACTTCCTGCAATTATCTGGTAAACACCATCAACTGATTCTCTGCCGTAGATATGCTCATGCCCGCAAATATATGCAGCTACTTTGTACTCTTTCATCAGGTTCCAGAATTTATTCCGCTGATCGAGATACCATTGGCGTGTTGAATCAATTGGAAATTTAAAATCCATGCCAAGGAAAGGAAGCCCATCTCTTAAATGTCCGCCAATCGGGAAAGGCATTTCATGACCAAAGACAAAAATGTAATTTGCATTTCTGTTCCTGGCTTCTTTTAAATCACTTTCAAGCCAATCAAGATGTTTGATATAATGCCAGTCTCTGCTGTCATCAGTTGTATCATCAGCATCCCCATAATACCAGCGGTCTGTAGTAACAGAAACAAAATGAACATTGTTATAATCAAATGAATAAGTCAATCCTTTCTCATCATCCGGTCCGTTCATAAAAACATCCTGAAAAACTCTGCGGAAATTATTTTCATCTTCACGGTGTTGTATTTCATGATTCCCAACAGTTGGCCAGATGTACGGCCAGATCATATTTGGATTATTATAAACCGGTGCCATAACTTTTTTCCAGTGCAAAAGCTGGTTATAAGTTTGTTCAGGATTATCCTTGCTTCCATTAGCCATATCACCCATAAAGAATAAAAATTTTGCTTCAGGCTGATTTTCAACAAGATGATTTACCAATGCCGAAAGAACAGGTTCATTTACGCCATTATATTTCCCGCGACTGTCAGACATTGCCGCAAACGTGAATTCCTGTGCTTTTAAATTTGTACTGATAAGAAAAGAAATGAGAAAAACAGAAAGCAAATATTTAAAACGCATCAGTTCCTCTATTTTTATTTTGTAAGATGTTATTCAAAAAGTTTTCTAAGTTCATCTATGCTGCGGGTAACGCCCAGTGCAATCATTAATTTAATTCTTGCTTTTTGCCCGTTAAGATAATCCGCAAAGATTACCCCAATTTTGTGCAGCCATTTACCGGCTCCGGGATAACCATAGATATCGAGAGTTTCACCACCCGGGCATCTTGAAACAAGTACCACCGGAATGTTTTTCTCTACTGCATATTTTATTCCTTCAAATGCTGCCGGTGGAACATTACCAACTCCGAGCGCTTCAACTATAAGTCCTTCGGTGCCGCTGTCAGCAGAAAATTTAAAAAATTTTTCATCCATTCCCGCATATACTTTTATAATATCTACATTGGTAACAATTTTTTCCGTACGGATTGTTTCAAGTTTTCTCGGCAGCCTGTTTAAAATCACTCTTCCGTTTTGAACAAAACCGAGCGCACCAAAATCCAAACTGCTGAAGCTGTCAATTTCCTCTGTATAGGTTTTAGTAACTTCACTGGCTGCATTTATTTCACCGTTCAAACAAACCAGCACACCAATGTTTTTGCAGTTTTCATTCAAACAAATTTGCATTGCATCAAGCAGGTTGCGCGGGCCATCCCAATCCGGCTCTGAACTATTCTTCATTGATCCGATTAAAACTACAGGTATATCGAGCTTAAGAGTTAAATCCAAAAAGTAAGCAGTTTCTTCAAGTGTATCTGTTCCGTGAGTGATGATAATTCCTGCATAATCATCCTTCATTGTTTGATTAATAATTTCTTTAGAAAGTCTTAACATCAGTTCCGGAGTCATGTGCGGTCCGGGATATTTTCCAAAATCACAACAGGTTACTTCGGCAATTTCTTTTGCCTGAGGAATTTTCTCCAGCAGTTCCTCACCAGAATATCTGGGAACTGCAGCACCGGTTTCTTCATCAATCATCATTGAGAAAGTTCCGCCGGTGAATATTACCAGGATTTTTTTCATATAGTAGAAGTTCTTTTATTTTTTAGAAATATATGATTAATTAAATTTTAAAAGAAACATTACATTTTCATAATTGTATCAGGTTTTACCAAAAAGGATAAAATTTTAATTGATTCCGTTTAAAAAATAACGAAAACGATTTCTGACTTGCAGGTCAGTAAATCTTCTTGTATTTTTGAACAATTCTAAAATGGAGTAAAAAATTATGATGATGGTTCAGGATGTTGATTTAACGCCTAATCCGCAGGCTTTGAAATTCATTTTAAATGAGAAATTATTATCCGTTGAAACAAGGCAGTTTTCCAATAAAGATGAAGCACAGAATGATCCGTTTGCTAAAGGAATTTTTGAAATTGAAGGTGTGGTTTCAGTGTTTTATATGGATAAATTTGTAACGATAGAAAAATCCAAAGACACAAACTGGGGACAGATTCAGCGGCCTTTCATAAACTTCTTAAAAACATTTGATAAGACTTTAATTCCGGAAGAAAAAGAAGTAAAACCGCTTGATGAGAATGCTGATGAACTTCTTAAAAAAATTAATGAAATTTTAGATCAGCGCGTGCGTCCCGCTTTAGCCGGAGACGGCGGTGGACTGCAGGTAGTTGGTCTTGAAGGAAATATCGTAAAGATTCGGTACCAGGGTGCATGTGGAAGCTGCCCGAGCGCAATTTCAGGAACTTTAATGGCAATTGAAGGTTTGCTTAGAAGAGATATAAATCCAACTCTAGAAGTTGTTGCAGCTTAATCTGATTCAGAAATAGTTAACAAAATTTTAAAGGAAGAATTAATTTCTTCCTTTTTTTATTTCTTTTTTCATAAGTTGAATCAAACTAAAAATGAAAAATGAAACTCCATTCAGAACATCTTTTCTATTCTACTTCTGTTTTATACGGAATTAAAATTGAAATCTTTGCCACACCTGATGGCATATCTCATATCTGGCTGAATAAATACAATTCCGAAGCAGAAAAGATTGCAACAAAATTGCACGAAGATGATCCATACATGTTTGGGGTTTTTACCCAGCTCGAAGAATACTTCAACAAAAAGAGAAAAACTTTTAATGTGCCGTTATGGTTGGAAGGAACAGCATTTCAGAAGAATGTTTGGAGTAAGCTGCAAAAAATCCCTTTCGGAAAAACAATATCTTACAAAACACTTGCTGAGAGAGTTGGAAATATAAAATCAGTTCGCGCTGTTGGCGGCGCTAACAGCGCGAACCCTGTTCCTGTAATTATTCCATGCCACCGCGTTATAAACGCAGATGGCACTATAGGGGGTTATTCTGCCGGACTTGATATAAAGCTGAAACTTCTCCAGCTTGAAGGAAGTTTTAACCCGGATTTATTTGAATAAATTTTCTGCTGCTTCCCCATAAATTTGTATAGGTTAAATAACCATCTCACGTGAGTATTCAACGCGGTCTTCAGGAAAAGTATTAAAGAAGAACTGCCCGTTTTGCATTTTTTCCATTTCGTTTAATTCATCTTCAAAGAAAAATTTATCCTCACCAAATGCTGGTTTTAAATCAGTTAACCATGTTGCTTTTGGATCATACTTAGCAAAGAATGGTCTCTTAACCCAGTCAGGATTTCTGCCTTGCAAGAAAATCAGCACAAAAACTTTTTCACCCTTAATTTCGGTTATTCCTTCAATCATAACCTTGCCGGGAAGAGCCGATAACGATGGTCCACGTACTGTTCTTGCCAAACCGGAAACCTGAATGTATGCTTCTCTAAAGATATTGTATGCGCGTTCGAGCGGAATTGCAAAATAATTTTTAGCACCTGTATTTCTTTCAACAAAGAAATAATAAGGAATACAGCCAAGATTTACCTGATCACGCCATAGTTTTAACCAAACATTTGGATCATCATTAATGTGTTTTATTAATGGTGATTGAGTTCTGATTTGCGCACCGGTATTTCTTATTCTTTTAATTGCCTCTTTCGCAGCCGGGGTTGATAACTCAACCCAATGATTGTAATGCCCCATTATTGCAAGATGTTTTCCCGATTCAACAACTTTTTCAAACAGCCGTAAAATTTCAACCGAGTCTTTATCGGTTATAAACCGATACGGCCAATAGGCAACAGATTTTGTTCCTATCCTGATAAAACGAATGTGTTCAAATTCGGGTTCAAGCAAAGGCTCGATGTATGCTTTTAAATTTCTTGCACTCATTATCATCGGGTCTCCGCCGGTAAAAAGAATGTTAGTTATTTCTCTGTGCTGCCTTATATATTCCTGGAACCTGTTTGATTCATCAGTGGCAAATTTTAATTCGTTCATTCCAACAAACTGCGGCCACCTGAAACAGAAAGTGCAATATGCATGGCATGTTTGTCCGGTTGAAGGAAAAACCAGGCACGTTTCTTTGTATTTATGTTGAATTCCGGAAACCGGTTCTTCATCATGAAAGGGTACATTTAAGGTCATTTGTCCTGCAGGATGCGGATTCAGTTCGAGCCTGATTTCAGCAGCCGCGGCTTTAATCTCAGCTTTTGATGCATTAGAAGAAATTAACGAAGCCATTCTGTTAAAGTGATTTTCGGCAAGCATTTCTTTTTGCGGGAATGTAAGCTGAAACATCGGATCATCGGGGATATTATCCCAATTAATTAATTGTTCAACAACATAGTTATTTGTTCTGAACGGAAGAACATTAGAAACAACACGAATGGCAAATAGCTCATCCTTGCTTAAAGTTTTTAATTGAGGGATATTATCCAGATCCTTCAAACCATAAAATTTCATTTTCATTGGATTAATCATATTATTCTCCGGATTTGTGGATGGATACTAAAAATTCTGAAAGTGTAATTAGCAGCTTATATGTGAGCTTATGCCCTAAAGCCTAGAATTATTTATAATATAAAATTTTAGAGAAGGAAATCAAGTCAGGAAGTAATTTAGAGGGCAAAAAAAAAGCGGCTCAAACCGCTTAAATTATTTTATATCAGTAACTTTGCTGATGTCATCAAGCCTTACAAATCTCTCATTGAACTTGAATGTGCCTTTGGAGGTTTTAACAGTTTTAATAAGTTTTACGTTAATTCCGCCTTCTTTTTTCTTTCCCTTAGCTTTATCAGCAAATGATTGTTGTTTAGCCATTTTATCTCCTTCAATTTAAGTTGCCAAATATATTAAATATCACTTTTAAATAAAAGCTAAAGTGTTTTACATTTACGGTTCATTATTTTTAATTGCAATAAACTAAAATAATTTTAGTTTGTGCTTCAATTTTTTACAGAATTAGATTTATGGCAGAAGCAGAGTTTACGAAGAAATATTCACTGAAATTTGAAAACTTAAAATATAAAATTCTTGGCAAAACAAATTACACGGTTTCAATCTGCGGATTTGGTTCTTATAGAATTGATCAGGGGATTAACCGGCATAAATCAGCGCTGGAACTTGCACTTAAAAATGGTATAAATCTAATTGATACTTCTGCAAATTATACAGATGGCGGAAGTGAATCACTTGTTGGTACTGTGCTGAATAACCTGTTCAGCTCCGGCGAAATGCACAGAGATGAACTGATTTTGGTTACTAAAGGTGGATATATTCAGGGTGAGAATTTAAAATTTGCACAGCAGAAAGAAGCTGAGGGCAGGCCATACAATGATGTTGTAAAATGCTCTCCGGAATTGTGGCATTGTATTCATCCAAAATTTCTGCAGGATCAAATAACCCTTTCTTTAAAAAAACTCTCAATAAAAAAAATTGATATTTACCTTCTTCACAATCCTGAGTATTTCTTTACATGTTCTAACATTAAAGATGCTGTTGCAAGAGAGAAGGAATTTTATTCACGCATTAAAATGGCTTTCATTCATCTTGAAAAAGAAGTAGAGAAGGGAAGAATTTCTTTCTATGGAATTTCTTCTAATACCTTTGGTGAAGAACCAACAAAAATAAATTTCGTTTCACTTGAAAAGACTTTAAAGATCGCCGAAGAAATTTCAAAGCAGAATCACTTTGCTGTTATTCAGTTTCCGCTTAATCTGAATGAAAAAAGAGCGGCCGTAAATAAGAATCAAAACAACAATACTGAAACTGTACTTGAGTATGCCTATAAAAATAACATCGGGGTTTTAATTAACCGCCCGCTGAATGCAATTGAGAATAATAAAATAATTCGTCTTGCAGATTTTAATATAAAGGAAAACCGTAATATAGATGAGATAAATAATCTTATATCGGATCTTGCTGATCAGGAAGAGAATCTTAAAAAAAACTTTGTAGATAAAATTGATTTTGCTCCGAGCGAAAAGAGGAGTATGTATGATTGTCTTTCACTTGCCGCAATTATTTCCGGAAATTATAATCGCTTTGAAACGCCGCATCAATTTCAGGAGATGAAAGGATATTACCTTATTCCGCGTGCCAATTATGCAATTTCAGAGTTGGTGAATAAAAAACGTGATGATGAAGATTTAATTAAAGTCGTAAGAAAATACGCAGTAACAACAAATATACTTTTGGATTCGGTGGAAAGCAGCCTTGCGGTGAAACAGAATAAATTGAATCAAAAAGTTCATGCAGATTTAAATAAATATTTAAGTAAAGAACAGCAAAAATTAACTCTCTCTCAAAAATCAATCTTAATGATAAATTCATTAAATGAAGTTTCATCCACACTTGTTGGAATGAGAAGACCGGATTATGTTGAAGATGTTTTGGGTAGCATTCGTTCTGATTATGTAAATAATGTTAAAAATTATTGGCTGAAAGATTAAATCAATTCCTTAATTTCTGCTTCTGTAATTTTAATTAAATCAGATGGTGAAAGACAAACCTGTATGCCGCGTGTTCCTGCGCTGATGTAAATCTTATCAAACAATTCACATGTTTCATCAATATAAGTCGGATAATTTTTTTTCATACCGATAGGAGAACAGCCGCCTCTGATGTAACCTGTAAGCGGCAGAAGCTCTTTCATTTTAATCATCTCAATTTTTTTATTACCGCTTGCTGCTGCAGCTTTTTTTAGATTGAGCTCTTCAGTAACCGGAATGCAGAAAACATTTATTCCATTCTTATCACCTGCTGCTACAAGAGTTTTAAAAACTGATTCTGCTTCTGCACCTATTTTTTTTGCAACAGTTTCACCGGATAAATCTGTTTCATCAACATCGTAGCTGCGGGCTGTGAAAGGAATTTTATTTGCTTCAAGAATACGCATTACATTTGTTTTATTCATCGGAGCTGCCGGAGATAAATTTTAATTCATCAATTGTAAGTTCGTACTTTTCAGCTTTGAGTAAATATTTTGTGTAATCATTTTCCGGTGAAGTAAAAATTTTATCACATCTGCCAGATTCAACAATTTCTCCATTATAAATAATCAAAATTGAATCACACAGTTCTCTCAGCAGTTCAAGATTATGTGCAATGCATATCATCGAAATTTTTAATTCATGATTTAACACTTTAAAAAGTTTTATAAGATTTTCTTTTGATTTTGGATCCTGTGCAGAGAAAGGTTCATCAAGAATAAGCAATTCGGGTTTTGCGGCTAATATTCTTGCTAAAGCCGCACGCTGCTGTTCTCCACCGCTTAACTGAAATCCTTTTTTATTTTGCAGCTCAGGACGAAGCTGAACAGAGTTAAAAATTTTATCAATATTTTCCAGAAGATTTTTATCCTCCCCGCTTCGGATGAGATAAGTTTCTTTCACTATATCAAAAATGCGTCTGAAGGGATTTAAAATTTCCCCATTATTCTGAAATAAAATCTGAACCGGACTTATGCGGCTGTTTGAAAAATTTTCTGTGCTGTTTAGTTTTAGTGAGCCATCATCTGCTTTAATTATTCCGGCAATAATTTTTGCAAGTGTAGTTTTACCGCTTCCTGATTCACCTGCAATTCCCAAAATTTCACCACGATTCATTTCAAAAGAAATATTTTTCAGAATAGGTATTCTTTTTTCTTTTCCCCAGAAGTTTTTTCTGCTTATGGAATAATTCAGATTTTTTATTTCTAAAATTTTATTCATCAGGCGTAAGCGGTTTTGTAAATTTCAGAATTAAAAAATTCCTGCACCGGAATAAAATCTGATAATGTTCCGTTTGAAAGAAGAGCAATTTTATCTGATGATTTTTCAGCAAATTGAAGATCATGTGTAACAAGCAAAACTAAATTATTTTTTTGTGCTGTATATTCTTTTAATTTTAAAAGGAACAGGTTTGCTGAAGCGGAATCAATTCCGGAAGTTGGTTCATCAAGCAGAATGATTTTGGGATGAGATAGTAAAGCAAGCACAAAACTTACACGCTGCGCCATTCCGCCGCTTAATTCGTATGCATAAAGTTTAAAAAGTTTTGTTTGTTCAGGAAGTTTAAAATACTCGAGCAGTTCATTAATCTCTGAAGAATCTTTAACAATTCTTTTAAAATAATATTCCATTCTTTTAAGATGATCAAAACTATTCATTGCATCCTGCATAACATATTTTATTTTGTTTCGCCTAAGTTCAAGCAGCACATTTTCATTTGCAGAAAGGATATCAGTTCCATCAATTAAAATTTTGCCATCAATATTGTAGAAGCGTTTATCGAGCAATCCTGTTAAAGCCTTAAGCAAGGTTGATTTTCCGCTTCCGTTTTCTCCCAGCACAGAATAGAGATTACCGTTGTTGAGCGTGAATGAAATATCAGACAGCAATGTTCTGTTATCAATTTTTTTGAGAGATAAATTTTTTATTTCTGCGCTTAACATTAAGTAAAAGGCTGTTTGTAATTACACAACAAAATAATAAATTGAACCTAAAATTATTAACAATAATCGAATCTTTCTGTCAATGATAATTAAGCGAATTCACTTAATCTTCCTGCTGCTTAACATCATCTTCATTCCTTCCTGCAATAATGAATCTCCAACCGATAGCAACAGAATAATTATTGGAATCTCTGCAGATGTTGAATCATTAAATCCATTATACTCATTTAATGTAGTTGAAGGAAATATTACAGAATTGCTTTATCTCAGTCTTGTTGAACACCGCTGGAATGATGATGGTAACATATCAACACTTCCTATGCTTGCTGAAAGATGGGAATGGAATGAAGATTCAACTTCAATAACAATAAGATTAAGGGAAGATGTTTACTGGACAGACAGCATGCTGGTAACTGCTGATGATGTTGTCTTTTCTTTTGATGCTTATTCAGATCCCGATATTCAAAGCAGAATGTACGGCACCTTCACTGATTTTTACGCAGAGAATGATATGAGCATTGATCTCAATAAAACATTCACTGTTCAATCACCTTTTATATTTACAATCCATTTTAACAAAACAGCAGTACCTGATTTATTCAGTATAGATCTTCCAATTATCCCAAAACATATTTATGAAAATGTTGACCGGAAAAATTTTGCAGCGAGCGAAAAAGTTTTGCCGGTTGTAACTAACGGAGCTTTTCAATTTGATAGATGGGATAAAAATCAATCCATAATTTTAAAATCAAATCCCGCATCATTTCTTTATTCATCATCTTCAGTTGATGAAATAATTTTTAAAGTTGTGCCGGATTATAATTCCCGCCTCACGCAGCTTAAAAATGGTGAGATTGATATGATGGAAGATATCAAACCAGATGATATAGATGAATTGAAAAAGATTGAAAATCTTACAATTGCACCTTTACATGGCAGAGAATATGAATACGTTGGCTGGAGTAATATTGATCTCAAAGCATTTGAAGAAGATAAAATAGTTCCTCATAAATTTTTTGGAAATGCGCGGGTGCGCAAAGCTTTAACTTATGCAATTAACAGGGATGAAATATTAAATGAATACCTGAACGGATTTGGTGAAGTTGCTTCAGGACCTGTATCTCCGATATTTAAAGATGCGGTTGATAATTCTTTAAAACCTTATGAATATAATCCTGCAATGGCAAAAGCAATTCTTGCTGAAGAAGGATGGAGAGATACCGATAATGACGGCGTGCTTGAAAAAGGAAATGAGGAATTCGCGTTCACGCTTTATATTGCCGGCGGAAATCCACGCAGATCATTTGCAGCCACACTTATTAAAAATAATTTAAAAGCAGTTGGAATTGATGTTAGTATTTCAACGCTGGAGCTTGGTGTATTTATTGAAAATCTTTATACAAAAAAAATGGATGCATGGATTGCAAGCTGGTTCGTTCCAATTCCTGTTGATTTAAAAACATACTGGTTCTCTGATCTTCAATCTACTCCGTTAAACCTGGTAAACTACCAAAACCGTAAAGCTGATGAAATATTATTAAGGCTTGAAGGGAAAATTCATCCGGAAGAAAAAAATAAATTGTATAAAGAGTTTCAGAAGATAATGCATGAAGATCAGCCTGTTTCATTCATGTATTGGATTGATAACATCACAGCATATAACAACAGAATTAAAAACGTAAATGTTAATCCGCTTGGATTTATACATCATTGCTGGGAGTGGGAAACTGCAGAATAAATTATGAACAGAACTGTAATAAAGCAGCTTATAAAAAGAATTGTGTCATCACTAATTATTCTTTTTTTGCTAATGAGCTTTTTGTTCGTTCTGCTTCGCATATCTCCCGGCGGTTCCGTTCAAAAATATTTATCGCCGCAGCTTAGTCCGCATCTTGCAGAAAGAGTACGAGAATCTTTCAATCTTAATGAATCAATTGCGGAACAATATAAAGCCTTTCTGTTAAATGCGGTTCAGGGTGATTTTGGAATTTCATACAACTACATGCAGCCTGTAAATGAAGTGCTTTGGCAGCATGTTCCGTTTACTCTTTTTCTTGCATTCACCGGTATGTTTGTACAAATCTTATTTGGATTTTTATTAGCTGTAGCTGCCGTAAAAAAAATGCATGGCCTTGCGGATAAATTCCTCTCCAGATTTAGTTTAATGATGTATTCAATTCCTTCATTTGTTGTTGGTGTTTTTCTTATTTATCTCTTTTCAAGTACATTTAATATTTTTCCGTCATCGGGATTAAAATCATACAACCATTATTCCTATTCATTTTGGGGTAAGATACAGGATTATATTGTGCATCTTGTTCTACCCGTTGTAACAATTACATTTGGCGGAATTGCTGTATACTTTAAATATTTAAGAGACAATCTTGAAGAGATTTACAACAAAACATTTGTAACATATCTGCGCGCAAATGGATTTACCGAAAAAGAAATTTTGTTAAAGCATGTAATTCCAAATGCAGTTAACCCGCTAATATCTGTTGCCGGTGTTGAACTCGGAATTTTATTTGGCGGTGCCTTAATAACAGAAGTAATATTTGGTTTGCCCGGAATGGGAAGGCTTACTATCAACGCAATATTATCCCGGGATTATCCGCTTGTAATAGGCTGTACATTTATCTCAGGAGTTTTTGTGATTCTGAGTAATATTGCTGCAGATTTAATTAAAGTAAAAATTGATAAACGATTATTAGCCGGAGTTATAAACTAATGTTGAAAAGATACAAACTCTGGCATTTGATACTTTTTTTCACCGCAGTAATTATTCTTGGAAATATTTCTTTCCTCATTAATATCTCTAAATTATTTTTTCACTTCATCATTCTTTTAACAGAAAATTTTGAAACAGCATCTGCACAAATTAATCTTTCACTTATTGATCATTTCATTTCTCTGCTTCTTATTATCTTAATTCCGGTAATAACAATTATTAAAAGAAAATCAGATTTCTTACAGAAGAATCTGAGCTTCAGCATTTTTATTGTTTCATTTTTGATGATTATATTTCTTTTTGCTCCACTGTTAACTCAATTTCATCCTGATTTTCAGAAAGACTTAAGAGTTACAAAACTTCTTCCGCCGTTAAGCAAGGTTTATTTTCTTATGAAGGATTATCAGGAAGAAAATACAATTCCAGATTTCTTTTCATTAAAGAAAAAAATTATTAAAGAATCTTTTAACGAAAATATAATTATTGCGGATAGTGTTAGTTCATCCAGCAATAAAATTTATTATCAAAAACAAAAAGAATACAAAGCTGAAAACATTGTTTCTGTAGAATCTAAAATTTATTTGCTAGGAACTGATGAATTTGGAAGAGATGTTTTTACACGGTTAGTTTATGGAACAAGAATCTCTTTATTCGTAGGATTAGGCGCTGTTACGTTAACACTTTTGCTGGGAGTTTCACTCGGATTTCTTGCCGGCTACAACGGCGGATTTATTGATTCTGTTCTCAGCAGAATTACAGAGATGTTTCTTTCCTTCCCCATAATTTTTCTTATCATATTGATTCTTGCGTTATTCGGAAATTCACTTCTTACTGTAATTATCGTACTTGGTTTTTCAGGCTGGATGAGTTTATTCAAGATAGTGCGGAGCGAAGTAATTTCAATCAAACAAAAAGAATATTTCATATCGGCAAAACTATCGGGTTTAAATCTCTCTTCTTTATTGATGAAAGAGATATTTCCTGTTATACTTGCACCTGTTGTTGTTAATCTTGTTTTTCAATACGGCAATGTTATACTTGCGGAATCTGCGCTAAATTATCTTGGGCTTGGTACCGGAAATGTTTATCCATCATGGGGTGGAATGATTGAAGCCGGGCAGCAATATTTAACTGATGCATGGTGGATGATTTTTTTCCCCGGTGCGGCACTCTTTATAACTTTGTATACGGCAAATAGTCTCGGCAGAGAATTGAATTTACATTTTAATCCCCGTTTACAGAATGATTAATGAAAAGTATATAATAAAGAAGGAACTCGGTGAAGGAAGAAGCAAAGTATTCCTGTGTGAAGATGTGGATTTTCCCGGAAGAAATATTGCTATAAAAATTTTACCGGATAATGCTCCTGTTGAAGAAATTGAATCTTTCCGTAATGAATTTTTTACACTGAGGAGGTTAAATCATCCCAACATAATTAAGACAAATGAATACGGTACAATTGTAAGAAACAATACTCCCGGCAGTGAAATAAAAACCGGAAGCAAGTTTATCACACTTGAATATTTTGAAGGAGCAGAACTTTCATCTTCTAATTTTAAAAATGAAAATGAACTTAGAAAAATAATTGCCCAGCTTTGTTCTGTTCTTTATTACCTTCATCAATCAAACTTTATTTATTATGATCTTAAACCTGAAAATATACTTGTTTCCAATGATGAAGAAGATTGTATTATAAAACTTATTGATCTTGGACTTGCCCGCTATACATTTGATGAACGTGAATTTGCTGCCCGCGGAACAGCCGAATATATTGCTCCGGAAATTTTAAAGAATGAACCGCATGATCATCGCGTTGATCTTTATTCACTTGGAATGCTGCTTTATAAAATTGCTTACAACAAATTTCCGTTTGATCTTACTGAACAGATTGATATTTACAAAGCACATTTAGAAGGTGGATTTGATTTCCCGGCTTCCTCATATTCAGATGAACTGATTAATGTTATAAAAAAATTATTATCCCGTGAAAAGGATAAAAGATATTTTACAACATTACAGGTGCTGGGTGATTTAAACATTAATTTAGAAGATTACAAACGTGATTGGGTTCCCTCAAAAACTTTTACAAACAGAAAAGATGCACTTGCTGTTATTCATTCTTTTATTAACAAACAAACAGATGGAGAAGTGCTTACAATCAGGGGAGTTGAAGAATCAGGCAAATCATTTTTGCTTGATGAAGTTTATGCTAAATATGAAAAAACAATATTAATCAGAAATACCCGTTTTGGATTAAACAAAAGTTTCTGGCAGGTTTTACTGAGAGAAATAATTTTCTCAGATCATATTTATCCAAACCTGAATGGTGAAATTTTAAAAGCAGCATTTGATCTGCTTCAGCAGCAGCCGGAAGATTTACTTGATTCATTAAAGAAAATTCTGCTGAACATTGTTAAAGAAAATAAATTTATTCTTCTGCTTGATGAATACAACCGTTTTGATGATTTCAGCCTTGAAGTATTGAGAAATATAATTCCGGTTTTCCAGGTGAATAATATCAGGCTGATACTTTCAGAAGATTCAGCATATCCATATTTAACAGAATCAATCAGCAATCTCAGCGTTGTAAACCTTGCGCCTTTTACAGAAGCTCATCTTATCGAACACATTGATAAAAGTCTTGCATCTTTCTTTCCTAAAGAAGAAATAAAAAAAATAATAATGATGTATGCTGATCTTCTTCCGGGAAGCATTGATGCATTTCTTAGAGATATTGTGCTGCTTAATGTTTTGCAGTTCACGCCCGAGGGTCCGGTAATTTTTGGCAAAGATGAAGAACTTGACTTGTTGAAAAGTTCACAGAATGAAATTTATAAACTAAGATTGCGTGAGTTAAATGATGATGAATATGAAACAGCAAGAATTCTTTCTCTGTTCGAAATAATTATTGATTCTAAAAGTCTTACATCATTAACAGGAAAAAGTGAAAATGAGATTCAATCTGTAATTGAATCCTTACGAGAAAAAAATATTCTTGTCCCGGAAAATATTAGTGCTAATCCTGAATTTACTTCTGAAGGTTTAAAAAAATATTTATACAATAACATTGAAAGTAAAACAGAATTTCATCTTAAAGCTGCCGAAGCAATTGATAAAAACATTCCATCTTTCAGCCGGGTTGAATTAGCAAGACAGTTTGAACTTGCCGGATTATTTTACCGCAGCTTTGAAGTAATGAAGGAAGAAATAGCTGCCGCGGAAAAAGTTTCAGCGCTTTCATACAAGAAAAAATTATTGACTCATCTTCTTGAATTTCCTCTTGTTGAAAAAGATCTGAATGACATCAATTATGAACTGGCCGGGACGCTCTTCAAACTTGGGGATAAAAAATCAGCGCTTGATATAATTGAGAAACTTCTTAAAACAAAATTATCAAATGAAGATGAAGTAGAATTACTTGTAATTAAAGGCAATTGCTTGTTAAGCACGGGTGAACCGGCAGAGGGAATAACAATTTTAAAGGAAATTCTCCCTTCAATTAAAACAGAAAAACGGAAACAGGATATACTTTTTGATATTGCAAGTGCTGAATTCGATCTTAACAACTACGCACAGGCAAATGAAATTAGTAAGGGAATAATACGGAATGTAAATGCATCCGCTGAAACACGCGGCAAAGCTTTTAATCTTATTGGCTTAATCCAGATTTATGAAAAAGGAAATATGGATGGTGCAATAAGCAATTTTGAAGAAGCGCTTGATGTTTATCAGAAAGCAGGTTTGCTGCTTAACGTTGCAGGAATGGAAGTTAATCTCGGCAATATATATAACATGAAAGGAGATTCTGCGCAGGCTGAACTGCACTGGAATAAAGCAATGCAGATTAATTTATCAATCGGCAATCTTGAACAGGAAGCCAAACTGCTGCTTAATTATGGAATTTATTATTACGATAAACTCGATTTTGAAACTGCAATAGAACAATACACGCGGGCTAATCATATTCTTTCAAGTCTGGGAGATAAAAATGGTGAAGGACTTGTACAGGTAAATCTGGGTGAAGTTAATCTTACAGTTTGTGATTATCAGAATGCATTTAATTCTTTAAGAAGAGCGAGAAAAATTTTTAGTGATCTTAAAAATTATGAAGAAGAGGCAGAGGTTATTTTTATTACTGCACGGCTTTATTTTATAATTGGCGCCAATGAGTTACTTGCTGAAACTCTTGCCGATTATAAAAAAATGCTTGATCAAAATATCTTAACGGAAAAACATAATATAAATTATGAGCTTCTGCGGATGATGAGATTATTTGCTGAACACAATTTTACAGAATTACCGGAGAAGCTGCGTGAAATGAGAGAATATTTTTCAGAAGCTGATGACAGGAATAAATTTTTAATTGCTGCGTTTCTTCTTTGTGAAACACAAATTAATCTTGAAAATTATGAAGATGCACTTATTGATTTAAATGATGAAAAATTTGTTGATATCTGTAATCAAAATGATCTGCTGGCTGCTGAAAGAAATTTTTATCTTGGTAAGATAACTGAAAAACTTCCGCGTGAAAATTTAGAATCGCCGATTGAATATTATCTAAAAGCTTATGAACTGATAGAAGATGTAAGTATAACAGAACTTACCTGGAAAATTTTATATTCAATTACAATGTACTACCGCAGCAGAGGAAATTCCGGCAAAGCTTCTGAATATAGTATTTATGCTAAATCAATTATTGAATTTGTTGCGGAGAATATAAAAGATGCAGCATTACACAATCATTACATCTCAAAGCCGGAGCGAAAAACTGCACTTGAAGATTTAACAGATGAAGAGGCGGAAATTCAAAAATGAGTTCACAAAAAATTAAGATCAGGCTTTATACAGAACTGCGGGATAATGCTTCAGTTTTATCTGCTATTAACAAGCTTGATACAATGGATTTTGAGCTTATTAATTCTGATTCAAAAGATTTTATAATTGATAGAAATGATATTGCAATTATTCATATTGATAACCTGGAATCAAACCTTCTTTCCAAATTAATTGATTTAAGAACTTCACTCAGCAACCGCATCATTTTTATTATTCCGGATGGCAAAACCTTGCTGATAAGCACGTTGGTAAAATTGGGATTCACAGATATTTTTGTCTTTCCGTTTGAATCACTAAAGTTAACATCATACCTGTCTGATTTGATTGAAAAATATAAAATCAAACTTCAGAATGAATTATTAGGTACAGGAAGTTTCAAACCAAACTTTTTTTCAATTCCTGCTTCATCACCAACATTCAATAAAATTTATGATGTTTCCAGAAAGGTTGCTAAAAATCCATCGTTGAATGTTCTGATAATGGGTGAAACCGGAACAGGCAAAGGATTGCTGGCAAAAACAATTCATCAGCTTACTTTTGGAAATGATGCGCCTTTTGTTGATGTGCTGTGTACTGCCATTCCGGAAAATCTACTTGAATCAGAATTGTTTGGCCATGAAAAAGGCGCATTCACAAATGCTCAAAGCCGTAAACTTGGATTATTTGAACTTGCGGAAAATGGTACACTCTTTCTTGATGAAATTGGAGATTTAAGTTATAACCTTCAATCTAAATTATTAAGAGCAATAGAAAAGAAAGTTATAAGAAGACTTGGCGGATTGTATGATATTCCGATTAATACAAGGATTTTATCTGCTACAAATAAAGATCTTGCCGGAATGGTGGAAGATAATCTGTTCCGCAGAGATTTATATTATAGATTAAATGTGGTTTCAATTGATTTGCCGCCCTTACGGGATCGTGGAAAAGATGTTATTCATTTAACAAAATATTTTATTAAGATGTTCAACAAGCAGTTCGGTACAAAAGTTAGAAGACTGGATAAAGATGTTGAGAAATTTATTCTGAGTTATAACTGGCCTGGTAATGTTCGGGAATTGCGCAACGCAATTGAACGAGCTGTTTTGCTTGGAAGCGGCGCCAATCTTAAGCTTAAACATTTCTCCAGAACAATTGAATCGTTGAAGGAAAAAGCAAAAATTCTGGAAGCGGATAAAAATATTATTACAATTGCGGTTGATTATAATTCCACTCCTCTTAAAAAACTCGATAAAATCTATGCTGAGCAGATAATCTCTAAAATGGATGGTAACAAGAGTAGTGCATCCAGAATTCTGGGAATATCCAGGCCCAGTCTTGATGCATTAATTAAGTAAAAAGTACCGAATCAGAACATTTTACACCATTCTCGTGCTAAACTTTTTTTGATTTTGTTCGATAATGCAAGTAAATCATTTTGGCATTTTAATTGTATTATTCTTAAACAAAAAAAGGAGATTAATACCAGAGAAAATTAAAAACTATTCGAATTTAAACTAAAATCCAATAATTTGAAGATACTTTGTAAAAAATTTTTACAAAACAGGTATTCTTTCCGCCTATTTATGTAAATCTTACCTATCAAACTTCTGGGCAGGTCTATTTTTTTAGCATTTTGCACCTTTTTAAAATGGCATAAACCTTGTCATTTACTCAACTCATTATGACTTAACAGGTTCACCAGCAGTGTGAACAACTATTTTCAAACTTGTCTAATTATTGAGGGTGTTATGCTTAAAACTTTTTTTTCTGCTGTCATTATAGTTGCCTTAGTCGTTTCTGCTTATCCAAAAAATAATAATATAGAAGAAGCAGTAAGACACAGACATATTCAAACAACAAATCAACTCGAAACATCAGATGCTGCAATTACGACAAGTCCAAGGCATGTAGAGTCAGCTACAATAGTTACTCTGCAGAATAAATCAGCCGCACAGCTGGAAGAACTTGGCAGCCGTTATGGTTTCATTAAATCAACATCACAGTTAGAAGAACTTGGCAGCCGTTATGGATTTATTAAATCTACTTCACAGCTGGAAGAACTTGGCAGCCG
>JBIQJD010000007.1:125282-211129 GCA_044507695.1 Ignavibacteriales bacterium
GCAGCCGTTATGGATTTATTAAATCTACTTCACAGCTGGAAGAACTTGGCAGCCGCTATGGTTTCATTAAATCAACATCACAGTTAGAAGAACTTGGCAGCCGTTATGGTTTCATTAAATCAACATCACAGTTAGAAGAACTTGGCAGCCGTTACGGATTTATTAAATCTACTTCACAATTAGAAGAACTTGGCAGCCGTTACGGATTTATAAAATAATCATACATTCATAGGATTTTTAATTTAAAGCCTTTAATTTCGGTTAAAGGCTTTTTTATTTTTTGCTTCGATTCATTGCGTGAAATTATCATCTAATATTTCTGTGAAGACATTTTTACTCGCACTTCTTATTGTCATCAGCTCAAAATTTTTATTTGCACGTAATGATTGGCTGGAAACAGAGAGTGAAAATTTTCTGGTACTTTACCGGCCGGCGCATGCTCATCTTGTCCCTAAAATTATTAATTCAGCAGAAAACGCATTATCTGAAATAAAGAAGTTGTTTAATTATACTCCTTCTGAAAAGATAGTTATCAACACCTATGATGCGGCAGATTTTGGCTTCGGTGCCGCAACTACAGTTCCACAAAATTATATAAGATTGGAAATCGAACCATTCGAAATCGGATATGAAACAGTTCCTTTTAATGATCGTATTCAATGGGTGCTGAGCCATGAATTGGTTCATATTGCGGTGAATGATCATGCCTCAAATGTTGAATCATTTTTCCGCTCAATTTTTTCAAAAGTTGCGCCGGAACAATCGCATCCCATAACTGTATTTTACAGCTTGCTTACAAATTTCAGCCGTTATACTCCACGCTGGCATCAGGAAGCTATTGCAGTGTTTATTGAAACATGGTTCAGCGGCGGCTATGGCAGACTGCTGGGCAATTTTGATGAAATGTATTTCCGAAGTTTGGTTTTAGAGGATGAAGAATTTCCAACCCATTTAAGTTTGGATACAAAAACATCTCATAATTCTTTTTTACTTGAAAATTCTTTCTATCTCTATGGAACAAGATTCTGTGCCTATCTGCTTTATAATTACGGTCCGGATAAACTATTACAATGGTTTATTGCCCAGGATAATGATTTTTATGACAGCTTTGTTTCAAAATTTGAGAGCGTATACGGATTAGATTTTCACGATGAATGGAGCCGGTTTATTGAATTTGAAAAAGAATTTCAGAATAAAAATTTAGAGAGATTAAATAAATCACCGCTGTCTAAAATTTGCCGTATTTCAGATGATATTATTGGCTGGCCATCGCAGCCATTTTTTGTTAAAAAAGATTCAGCAATGATTTTGGGATATCACAAGCCGCATCAGTTGGCGGGCATTCAGTTTTTTGATTTAAATAATTTTGAAAGCCGGAAAATTGCCTCACTTCCTACTCCTAGTATTCAGCAGGTTACTTCAACTGCGTATGACAGCGTTACCAACTTATTTTTCTACACAACAAATAATAATCAGTTGTACAGAGATATCCGTGTAATGGATGCAGCATCAAAAGAGGATAAAATTTTATTTAAAGATTGCAGAATTGGAGACATTACTGTTTCACCGGTAACTCACGAGCTTTGGGGAGTTCAGCATGATGAAGCAAAAATATCTTTAATATTTTCCCCTTATCCATACAGCACAATTATTCCTTTGATATCATTTAACGTTGGGGATGAAATATCAAATCTTTCAATTGATCCTTTCGGTAAAAATCTTGCAGCCGTTCTCCATCGTTCTTCCGGTGAACAATCCATAATTATAACTGAATGCGATAATCTAAAAAACGGGGGTAAGTTTGAGTTTAAAACTATTACTAAATCAGGTTCACCGGAAAATCCGTCCTGGAGTCCTGATGGCAAAACTTTGTTCTGGAATGCTTACATAAATGGCGTTTCAAACATTTACCGGATGAATATTAATGAAGATGAACCGCAGCCAGTAAGCCATACTTTTAGCGGATTATTTAAACCAGTGTATCTAAATGAAGATTCTCTTTTTGTTTTTGAATTTTCCTCAAACGGATTTATTCCCGCAATAATAGAAAACAAACCGGTTGAATATCTTCCGGCAATTGAATACCTCGGGCAAAAAATTCTTGAGAAATATCCTTACCTCTCCAACTGGGCATTGAAATATGTACCATCAGATTCATTTGTGGTTGCTGTAAAAAATGATGCTGAGGAATACAGCGGACTTGCAAATTTAAATATCCATGCTTTTGTTCCGATAATAAGCGGATTTCAAAAACAAAAAGTGTTAGGATTTTTTACTCACATTGCTGATCCGCTTTACACACATGATTTAACTTTAGAAATTGGATACTCTCCATTTAATGAAAATCCCCTTTCTCCAAAATTTCATTTTAAAGGAAGATATGAATATTTAAAGAAGTTTGATTTTGGTATTGATCATAACGCTCCGGATTTTTATGATTTGTTCAACGATAGAAAAAGAGGAATGATCGGTACAAAATGGAGATTCGGTCATACTAATTATTGGATGTATGATAATCCTTTAAAGATGAAACAGAATACAGAAATTTCAGTATACACAGATGTTGAATTTATAAATGATAATCTTGTGCGTGTTTCTGAACCTGATTTTTTTGTTGCACAAACAAATTTTAATATGCGCAATTTTAGAAGAAGCATTGGCAGTTCTGATTTTGAATATGGGCAGGAACTAACCGGAACGGTTATGGTTTTTGGCGCTGATCCGCATGATCCTCAATATTCAGTTCAATTCTTTTCTGATTTTGCAAATCTTGGGACATGGATTTCGCCGCATAATATATGGCATGTAAAATTTGGTGCAGGCTACAGAACTAAAAATGAACAGCTTAACCAGGCTTTATTTTATTTTGGCGGATTCGGAAACCGTGCACTTGAGAATGTTGATTTTAAACAATACAGAAGTTTGTTCAGATTTCCCGGCATTCCAATTTATAGTCTTCCGGCAGAAAGCTTTTTTAAATTGCTGGTTGAGAATAATTTTCCGCCAATAAGATTTGGAAGCGCCGGAATTGGTCAGCATTATTTGAATCATATAGATTTTTCAATTTACTCTCAGAGTTTAATTGCCAATTCTCCGGTTGCGGAAAGATGGATTGATATTGGTGCACAAATAAATTTTATCTTCAAACACTGGTTCAATCTTGAATCCACATTATCTGCAGGAATTGCGCAAAGCTGGAATGAAAATACAAAAGACTGGGAATGTTTTATTTCTTATAAACTGTTAAGAAACTAGAACTTACAGTCGTCAAAAAAAAGATGTAAAAGTTTATCAATTAATTTAAATTCCTTATATTCATATAAAAGAAAATAAGCTTTGTGGCAGATATTATTAAAAATTTAGAGAGAATCTTATCACACTATCTTGGTGCCGGTGAGATTTCTGAATACAAAAAACTGCTTTCCGAATTTCTGCCTTCCTACGAGTACAAAGGTAATGCTTCAATAAAAAAGCAGCTTGAACCACAGATTACAGCTTCAGAAAAATACCAGGCAACTCTGGATACTCTTGTAACTTTTACAAAATATAAACTGCCTAAAAACAAATTTGTTGAAATGCTTCTTCACCTTGGAGAAACTTCTATTTCTTTGGGTGAAAATTCCGCAGCATCTAAATTATTTCTTTATGTAATATCTGAAGTTAAAGATGAACCTTCACTTGCAAATCTTGTAGCTCATTCTTATCTCTCGCTGGCAGATGTTCATAGCCGCCAGGCTGATTGGAAGAACAGCATCAAGTATATAAATCTTGCAAAGAAAATATTTTCAAAGCAAAAGGATTTAAAAGGAATTGCAAAGTGTGAAAACCTTCTCGGTACAATTGAAGGTGAAAAAGGAAATTTAAAGAAAGCAAATGTTCATTTTGAAAAAAGTCTTTCTTATCTTGATGCAAAAAAAGACAGTGCTTTAATGGGTATGCTTGAAATTAATCTCGGCGTTTTGAATAATATTCAGGGAAATTATGATCAGGCATTTACGTATTACCAGCGTGCATTAATCAGATATGAGCAGCTTGAAAATCCGAGGCGTATTGCAGAAACGCGGCATAACCTTGGAATGTTATTTACACAGAAAGAAGAATACGAAGCAGCATTAAAAGAATTTGATCAAAGCATTGCTGTTTCTATGAACTCGGGTTATTCACCAACATTGGGATTATCATATCTCAGCAAGGCTTTCATTTATACAAGGCTTCATGATTTTATGCTTGCAAATGCTTTTGCGGATAAAGCAATGGAAGTTTGTACCAGGCTGAATGATCGCTTGTCTATTGCAGATATTTACAAGATAAAAGGAATTATTGAACGCAGCCAGAAAAATTACAACGCAGCAGAAAATTATTTCCTCTCAAGCCTTCGTATTAATCAGGAACTTGAAAATAATCTTAACGAAGCCGAAACACTTCTGGAAATGGGTATTCTTTATCAGCAGACCGGCAGTCTGGAAAAAGCAGCAGAAGTTCTTAACGCATCATTAAAATATTACAAGAAAACCGGCGTTGCAGATATGATTAGCAAAATAAATGCTCTGCTGAAGGCAAACATTTACAACTAATCAATAAAATCCTTTCTTATAATCTAAACTTTATTTCTAATTTAGCTCTAATGTCTTATATTTCTCAGGATTAAATTTGCACAGATAAATGAAGTTTTCTGAATTTAAAAAACAAATAGATTCAAGCGAGAAGTTTCCGCTGAGAAGTGATGAAACATCTGAACGCGTTAAAAATCTTGAAGTAATTTTAAAAGTAGTAAAAAGTATTAACGGCTCGCTTATTCTTGAAGATGTTTTACAGCTTGTACTTAAAAATGCAATTAAACTAACTAGTTCTGAACGTGGGTTTATTGTTCTTAAAAATTCTGATGGAAAACTGGAATATAAACTCGGACTCGATTCGTCCGGCAATAATCTACCGGAGGAATTATTTAACATTAGTAATACTGTTGTTGAAGATGTATTTAATACAGGGCAATCAAAATTTATAGAAGGCGCGCAGAGTGATACAAACAATGATCCAAGCAAAAGTATTTTAAGATTGGAACTTCAGACAATTCTATGTTCACCGTTAATTGCCGAAGGGAAAAAAATCGGCGTGATATATGTTGACAGCAAACACCTTCATAAAATTAAAGTAAGAGAAATTACAGATACTTTTGAAATTCTTGCCGGGCAGGCTGCAACTGCTATACGCAATGCGCAATTGTATAACGGGCAGCTTCAGGCATATAACGCATTGAATGAAGCAAATGTTCAGCTTATTCAGGCAGAACGTAAAGCACTTAAATCAAGTATTGATTCTGAAATTGGCCAATCACTTCAGGGGCTTGTGCATCTTGCGCTGCTTGAAACTGAAAGCCTGATGCGTACGATAGAAAAATCACAGAAAGAAAATGAAGGAAAATTAAAATCTTCTGATTCTATTCTTTTTGACAGATTAAAATTAAAATCAAAAGTTGCCATAGATAGTATAAGGAACATTCAGAAGTATGCACAGGTATTGCTTGAAACTTCTGTAATGAATTTGAATAAAGACAGCGGTGATCTGAATAAAACCATTCAGTCTGTTATAAGATATTTATCACCGATGAAAAAATTCCTTAAGATAATTTTTAAAACTGAATTCAATTCATTACCAATGTGCAATTATGATTCCGAGCAGATACAACATCTGCTTGTTCATCTTTTTACTAATTCTGCCGAAGCCCGCGATGATGCAACAATTACAGTTCGCTCTTATGTGCGCGGTTCAAATATTATTGTTCAGGTTGAAGATAACGGCCCGGGAATAGATCTGAGTAAAACTGATTATTATTTCGGGCTTCCTTCACCAGAAAAGAAAGGTTATGGCTTATTTTTGTGTAAGAGTATTCTTGACAGGCATAACGGTGAAATAAAAATTCTGGAAAAAACCGGCGGCGCACTAATTCAATTCTCTATTCCTTGCAAGTAATATGACGGAATCAATAGTAAAATATTTCAGACTTCTTTATGACCGGCTTCCTTTTCCGGTGCAGATTATTAATGAAGAAGGAAAAATTGTTTTTGTAAATCAGGCATTTACCTCTCAATGGGGATATAATATATCAGAACTCCGCGAGTACTCTATCTTTAATGATACAGAATTAAAAAACAGCGGAGTGCATGCAGTAATTTTAAAAACATTTGATGAGGATCTTGATACTGAAGTTGAAGGATATTCAGATTCGCTTTTAAAAAATAAAGAAATAACAATTCCGATTTTCAAAACAAGGTTATTCAAAGTTGAATATGATAGCAGGGATTACGTGGTTTTATTTCATGAAGATAAAACAGAAATGGTGCTTGCTGAAGAGGAAGTAAAAAAATCACGTGATGCACACAAAGAATCAGAGAGGTTGAAGAACACGTTTCTTAACGTGCTTTCTCATGAGCTGCGTACTCCGTTAAATATCATTCTCGGATATTCTTCCATTCTTAAAGAAAGCATGGAAACAAAACTTTCTGATGAAGATAAAGTTTATCTTGATAATCTTTACAGTGGAAGTGAACGCCTCTTCAAAACAATTACCCAGATGCTGGAGTTTGCACAAATTGAAGCTGGCAATTACCAGTTAAATATTGAAACAGTAGAGTTAATCTCACTGCTGAAAAATTCAATTGAAACAATTAAGCCGGAGTCTTCAGCAAAAAATCTTGATCTGAAAAATAACTTCAAAGAAAAAACAATCTATGTGGATGTTGACCCTCAGTGTGTTGAGAATGCAATAAATAATCTGCTTAGCAATGCTGTTAAATTTACAAGGCAGGGATTTGTTGAAGTTGAAGCAAGCATTCTTGAAGAAAGAGATCTTGCAGTATGTAAAATTAAAGATTCAGGAGTTGGCATCTCAACAAATTATCTCGATCATCTCTTTCATCCTTTCAGCCAGGAAGATTTAAACATTGGCAGAAATTATGAAGGTAACGGACTTGGACTTGCACTTGCAAAAAGATACATAGAAAAAATGGGCGGTTCACTTTTGGTTGATAGTATAAAAGGTGTTGGTTCTACTTTTACTTTTACACTGCCGCTTTCTGCAATTAATAATGAAAGAAAATTAAATAAAGCAGGCACAGGTCTTCTTAAAAAAATATTTATGATTGATGATTCAAATGAATCATTTGATCTGCTCAATGCATTCCTTAAAAACTCTTATGAAATAAAATCATGCGCATTCATGGATTTTAATTCTGAGATGGTAATTAATGCCAACGAATTTAAGGCTGTTATTCTTGATGTAAACCAGAACCGATGGGATCAGAATCTTACAATATGCAAAGAATTAAAAGCAAGTGATACGCACAAGCGCCCGATAATTGTTATCTCAAGTGAATTTATTGATGCGAAGATAAAAGAATTTTTAGATGCCGGAGCAGATAGATTTCTGGTAAAACCTTTCTCTAAAAAAGAACTTATGAAGGCACTTGAAGAGGTGATATAATAATTTCATCTAACCCGATTTCAATGCCCGCCGCATTTTAAAACAAAACTTTAATTTTTTATTTTGAATGCACAATTGTTTTAAGGGAAATTATGTCCGGCGTTGAAGAATTAAAAAACAAGGTTCAGAATGCATATAAGCAATGGGAGGAAAAATTTAACTCATCCCTATCTAAACATCCCGAAAGACAAAATAATTTTACAACAGCTTCATTCAAAACAGTAAAGCCGCTGTACACTCCTACAGATTTCAGCGATGATGAGTATTTGGATAAATCAGGATTTCCAGGTGAGTATCCGTTTACCCGCGGAATTCAAACAACTATGTACAGAAGCAGATTATGGACTATGCGGCAGTATGCCGGCTTTGGAACTGCAAAAGAATCGAATGAACGATACAAATATCTTCTTTCACACGGAACTTCAGGGCTCTCAGTTGCTTTTGATCTTCCCACACAAATCGGATATGACAGCGATGATCCTGCAGCTTACGGTGAGGTTGGTAAAGTTGGTGTTGCAATTGATACTCTTGCTGACATGGAAATATTGTTCAAAGAAATTCCGCTTGATAAAATTTCAACATCAATGACGATTAATGCCTCCGCTTCAGCATTGCTTGCAATGTACATTGCAGTTGCAGAAAAGCAGGGAGTATCAAAAGATAAAATAAGTGGTACAATTCAAAATGATATTTTAAAAGAATACATTGCCCGTGGTACATACATTTATCCGCCTAAGCCTTCAATGCGGCTGATAACAAATATTTTTGAATTTTGTTCAAAAGAAGTTCCGAAGTGGAATGCAATCTCAATATCGGGCTATCACATTCGTGAAGCAGGATCTACTGCTGCGCAGGAAGTTGGATTCACACTTGCAAACGGAATTGCTTATGTGGATGCTGCAATTAAAACCGGTTTAAATGTTGATAAATTTGCCGGACAGCTTTCATTCTTTTTTAATGCTCATAATGATCTATTTGAAGAGGTAGCAAAATACAGGGCAGCAAGAAGACTCTGGGCAAAAATTATGAAGGAAAGATTCGGTGCAAAAGAATCAAGATCGATGATGCTGCGTTTTCATACACAAACCGCCGGTTCAACATTGACCGCACAGCAAATTGAGAATAATATAGTTCGTGTTACAATCCAAACCCTTGCTGCCGTTTTGGGAGGTACTCAAAGTCTTCATACAAATTCTAAAGATGAAGCGCTTGCACTTCCAACAGAATTATCTGTAAGAACTGCTTTGCGTACTCAGCAAATTGTAGCGTATGAATCAGGTGCAGCAAATACAATTGATCCGCTTGCAGGCTCATATTATGTTGAGGCTTTAACTGATCAAATAGAAAAAGAAGCAATTGATTACATAAATAAGATTGATTCGCTCGGTGGAATGATTGCTGCGATTGAAAATGGATTTGTACAATCTGAAATTCAAAAATCTGCTTATGAATTTGAAAAGCAGCTTGAAAGCGGGGATAAAATTGTTGTTGGTATAAATAAATTTCAGCTGGAGGAAGATCAGCAGCCGGAGCTTCTTAAAATTGATCTCAAAATTCAGGAACAGCAAATTGCATTTTTAAAAAAGATTCGTTCAGAAAGAAATAATGATATTGTGAACAAATCACTCAACGATCTTGAAACTGCTGCGCATTCAGATGAAAATCTTATGCCGTACATTCTAAATGCTGTAAAAGCTTATGCAAGCGTTGGTGAGATATGCAATACAATGCGTAAAGTCTTCGGTGAATACAGGGAAACAGTAGTTATTTAATAATCATAAAAGCAAAGTAATAAATAAAGATGAAGCTTACACATATTGAACATGTTGCAATTGCTGTAAAAAATCTTGAAGAATCAATAAAATTTTATGAGGATATTTTTGGACTTAAATGTTACAAGATAGAAGAAATAAAAGATCAAAAAGTTAAAACTGCATTCTTTCAAATTGGTGAAACTAAAATAGAATTACTTGAATCAACAGAAGAGGACAGTCCCGTTTCAAAATTCATAAAAAAAAATGGAGAAGGAATACATCATATTGCATTTGC
This sequence comes from Ignavibacteriales bacterium, assembly GCA_044507695.1. GTDB lineage: Bacteria > Bacteroidota > Ignavibacteria > Ignavibacteriales > Ignavibacteriaceae > JBIQJD01. The sequence continues at coordinate 134,812 of JBIQJD010000007.1, forward strand.
AGTTAATGAATTACAAAATGCTCTTGATGAAGCTAAGGCAAAGGGGATTGAATTGATAGATGAGAAACCTCGTACCGGCGCAGAAGGTTTGAATATTTCCTTTCTTCATCCAAAATCTACTCATGGTGTTTTAATAGAATTATGCAGTCATCCTGAACAGAATGAGAAGTAATCCGGTTAATACATTTCTAACATATTAATTCTTAAACACATCAGCGGAGCTGATATGAAAGCTGAAATTCACAAATGGCACAGCCCCAATCTTCAGAAAGAAATGCAGGATAGCTGTTTATGGCCATTATGGTTATGCATTATTAATGTTTCCAACTGCTGCGGCAGATTATCTTGAATATGAACGTTTCCATCTTATTGAAAGTATAAGAGATCAAATTAACAGCGGCACATTAAAAGCATATTCAATCAACAGTATTAATGATGAAAGCTGGCTCAATAAAAGTATTCCGCCGGAGCAGCGTGCAATTCGTCATCAGCAGTACAACAGATATGTAATTGAAGAAGTTATTCCATTCATTTATAATAATTGCAACGGTAAACTGCCAATCGTTTTAACAGGCGCTTCGCTTGGAGCATTTCATGCGGCAAATACATTTTTCAGAAATCCGGAAATCTTTGAAGGTGTAATTGCAATGAGCGGAGTTTATGATCTTAAAGCCTATGCAAATGGTTATTATGATGATAATGTTTACTTCAATTCACCCGTTGATTATCTGAAAAATCTTACCGATGAAAATATTATTAATTCGTTAAGAAATAAAAATATAATAATAGCAAGCGGACAGGGAGCTTATGAAGATCCGTTTGCATCAAAAGCATTATCTGACATTCTTCACTCCAAAGAAATTCCGCACTGGCTGGACCTTTGGGGAACAGATATTGATCATGATTGGCCTACCTGGAGAAAGATGCTTCCTTATTTTCTTGATAATCTGAACATCTGATTTAATAAAGGGGATTTCATATCATCAATAACTGGAAAATATTTATTGCTAATTCTAAAAACAGAATAGAATTTCTGGTTACTGTCTTATCATTAAGTGTTACAATTTTTCTGCTTACACGTTTTCTCATTTATGCTGAAAATAGAAATGGAGTAAGGTTTGCTGATCCTGTTTTAATGTTGTTTAATCCGGTTGATCTTACCTGGCTCACGTTTTTAATTATTTATGTTTTTCTTATCGGCGGCTTATTTTTATTAGCTAAAGAACCTTTTCGTTTTATTTTGACAATGAAGGTTTATGGTTTAATGGTGCTATTCAGGATTGCTGCAATGTATCTTCTTCCATTAGAGCCGCCTGAAAAAATGATTCCGCTTTCAGATCCCATTGTTGAGATTTTTGGAACGGGCAGGCTGCTTACCAAGGATTTATTTTTCTCCGGCCACACTGCAACTCTTTTCATTCTTTATTTAACAGCAGAGAAGAAGTTTAGATTATATTTTTTATTCGGGACAATTGCAGTGGCTGTTTGTGTTATAATGCAGCACGTTCATTACACAATAGATGTTGCTGCGGCATTTGTGTTTACTTTTGCAGCGTATTCACTTTTTAAAAAAACTCAAAAAATCTGAAATGAGATTTCAGCCATCAAAATATAAAACAGTACGGATGATTTATTTATCATTTGGTTTTCTTTTCTTTTTTATAGGATTGATTGGATTATTTCTTCCAATTATACCGGGCTTCCTGTTTTTGATTCCCGCTGTAATTTGCTTTGCCAAAGCCTCAACATGGTTTCATAATAAAGTAAGCAGAAGTAAAAGGTTTGGAAAATACTTTCATTCTTCTTCAAATAAGAACAATGATATTGAAAATTAATTTTGATGAAGTGCATAATAAATCCTGCTAATTATTTTTTATGTTTGTAAAATTCTTTCACAATAATTCTGTTAAATGAAAATATTACGCCGTTTGTATGATTGGGTGTTGAAGTGGGCAGAAACACCATATGGAGGTTTTGCTCTTTTTGTTCTTGCTTTTGCCGAATCTTCATTTTTTCCTATTCCGCCTGATCCACTCTTAATTGCTTTGGTGCTCGGTGCATCATCAAAAGCCTTCAAGTATGCAGCATCATGTACAATTGCTTCTGTAACCGGCGCATTATTCGGATATATGATCGGGCACTTATTGTGGTGGACACCTAACAATGAATTCACAGGACTTGCTCAATTTTTCTTCAATAATATTCCTGGTTTTTCAATCAATGCTTTTTACAATATTCAGGAAATGTATGATACTTATAATTTCTGGATTGTTTTTACGGCTGGTTTTACACCAATCCCATATAAATTAATAACAGTCTCTGCAGGTGCATTTAATATAAATATTTTGATGTTCGTGATCGCTTCGGTAATCAGCCGCGGTACAAGATTTTTTCTTGTAGCATTTCTTATATGGAAATTCGGTCCGCAGATAAAATCATTTATTGATAAATATTTTAATTCACTTGCAGTTGCGTTTACAGTTCTGCTGATTGGTGGATTTGTAGTTATTAAAATGGTTCTTTAGGGGAGATTAGATTTGTTTTAAAATATATATCGATCTAAAGAAATGAGAAATCTTTATTATGCAAAGATTTCTCATTCCATGCTGTTAAATTTTCTTTAAAGAAAAGAAAACTATTTTTTAGCCGCAATTTCTTTCCTTATATCTTCTACACCTTTTAAATTTAAATCTTTTACAGCTTCTCTTACCTTGCTCATAAATCTATCACCGGGATCCGATTTTCTTGTTCTGTAGGAATCATCCTTCTCAAGCCACAATTCATGTCCTTCAAATTCTCTGTATTCATGATGGCCAATCAGGTATTCAACCGAAGGAAATTTCTCTTTGATATAACGAACAAGCTGAATATTTGCTTCAATCTGATCATCGGTTAAATTATCAATTCCTTTTCCGCCTCCAACATTTTCAATACCAATTGCGCTGTAGTTCAACCCGATTACATGACGAGCAACCTTTGTTTCTGGCATTAGCTGGTAAACATCTCCATTCATATCAACTAAAAACTGAATCGCTACATTTACCTGTCCTGCAGAAGTTAAATCCGGTCTGCTGCCTTCAAGTGTTTCCTGGTTAAATGTATTGAATGAAGCATTGAAGCTGTTAGTAGCAGTCCAGTGAAGCACGATAATTTTTGGCTCTTCCATATAAGGTTGAAACACATCAATACCGTAACGTTCTTCAATGTATTGTTTGGTAAGCTCAATTCTGTTTTCAGAGAATGAAATTGGTTTGTTGATTATTTTAAATTCATTGCTGCAGCCTGCGGCAAGAAATAATAATATTAAAACGGCAAAGTTGTAAAGAATGTTTTTCATTTAATATCCCGGGTTTTGATTGATTGTTACTGCGTCTAAATTTAATAAATCATTTTTTAATTCTTCAACCGAGGTGTAACGCAAATTAATATCCTTCTCCATGCACTTCATAATTATTGAGTCATAAATTTTATTCAATTCCGGATTTAAAGAAGAAGGCAGCGGCGGAATAGTATTAAAGATTGAATGAATCAGTGCCATTTCATTTTCACCCTTAAATGGAAGTGAGTTTGTAGTCAGTTCAAACATAACAACACCGAGTGAAAAAATATCTGTCCGCTGATCAACAAAGACATTTGTGATTTGCTCGGGTGCAACATAGCCGAGCGTGCCAATAACAGTCCCGAGCGATGTCATCGTGGAAACCAAATTTGATTTTGATAAACCGAAATCCATGATCCTGATATTATTGTTTTCATCAAGCATAATATTATTTGTTTTAACATCGCGGTGCACAACTCCGGCTTTGTGAATTTCAATTAAGCCATCACAAATCTGTAATAATATTCTTTTCATCTCCTCCGGAGACAGAGGAAAGTTATTTTTCAGGTAAACATTTAAAGTACCGCCGGATAAATATTCCATTGCAATAAATCCTTTGCCTTCTGTTTGTCCGGCTTCATAAATTTTTACAATGTTAGGATGATTAAACGCGGAGAGAAGTTCACCTTCACTTCGGAATCTTTTTTGATTTTCAGGATCATCCAATAATTCACTATTAAGAATTTTTACTGCTGTAATTTTTTTTGAATGAATATCAACCGCCTTATAAACCTTTCCCATTCCGCCTTCACCCACAAGACTAAGGATTTTATAATGTGAGATGTATTGCTGTTTCCTTTTATCAGATATTTTACGGGCGGTTAAGATTAATATTCCGCCGGCTGCGGGAATTATACCAAATGAAACCAGAGAAGAGAAAAGAAGATCATTCAAAACTGTAAGATGAATTTGAATGAAGTACAGCAGAATTAAAAAAGAAATATACAACGGATGAAGCACTAATTTTTTTACTTTGTATTTTATTCCTGCAAAAATTATTAGTACTAAAAGAATTAATGCAATTGCAAACCTGATTAACTCTGTACGAAGATCAATCAGCAAAAATGTGCGAACAATAGATTTGTATGTATTAATAAACAAATGCTGCAGCAAACTTGATTCACGAATTGTTAATTTATCCGATGGCTGTACTTTAAATGTGCGGTTTTTGCCGGAAGGGAAAATCACATGCAATTCATACTTAGCTGCCTGGGGAAGCCCGAAATGAAACTGTGAAATGTTCTGCTGAACGTATGGAGAAGAGTTTAATCCAGCTTCCTGTTTTTGGTTAAAGATAAGTTTGCCATCTTTATTGAAACCGCGTAAAAATAATTTTGTACCAGCCGCAGCTCTGTTGCTTTTATCCGCATTAAGGTTAACGGTTAAAAAATTTTTATTGTTAAGATTATTCTTGTACAAAGCAGTTCTATCGCCTTTGCCAAGTGCCCGTCTCGAGCTGCCGATAAATAAATCCATATCACCATCTTCATCTATATCAGCAAAAGAAGGATTTCCCAAAAAGTTTAAACCGGTTTGTTCACTTACATCAGTGAATTTCAATTCAGGTGAATTTAAAAATAATCGGGAGCTGATAAACACATCCAGATAACCATCATTATTTACATCCGCTGTGTTTGCAATTCCGTTAAACGGTTCAGGATGATAAATTACTTCGTTAAATCCGGCGTAAGCAGAACAATCCTTGAATGAACCTGTTCCATCATTTATAAAAAGAATCGGCGGTGATTTCTGATTCATTAAAAGAATATCACTGTGCCCATCATTATTAAAATCAGCAGCAAGCGCTGAGTTTGTCATGATCGAAGTTTGAGCATTATCAATGAACTCAGGATTTTCCTTTTCTTCAAAAACAAAATTTCCTTTGTTCAGAAATAGATAAAACAGTTTGCCGTTTACAGCAGTCTGATAAGCTTTGAACAAATCAATGAATCCATCATTATTAAAATCAGCAAAAACAGTAGCAAGACATCTTTGCCCATCTGCAGGTTTGAGGTAATTAAAAATTTTCTTCTTAAATACTCCTGCACCATTATTAATAAAATAAAAATCCTGTTTCTCAAAGTTTGCAATATACAAATCAAGATTACCATCATTATTCAAATCAACCAAGCGCGCAGAAATGTATGAGTGTGAATCAATCTCATCAAAGTTTAATTGTGATTCGGAGCTGAAATCAATAAAATCATTACCATTTCCTAATAACAGTTTAAATTTATTTCCATAAAAAAGAAGAAATATATCCATCTCACCATCATTATTAATATCGCCAATTGAAGATGCGTAGACTTCCATTATAGGATTTTCAATCAATGGCTCAATTATTTTTTCTGAAAAAATTCCTTTGCCGGCGTTGCTGTAAAATGTTGGAATTGATTCTTCATTTAAAATCAGCAGATCCTGGAAATCAGAATTTTTTTTGAAGAACAAACCTACAGTTCCTGTTCTTCTTATACCTGATTGATTAGTGTAATCTGTAAATGAAAATCCGATTGATTTTGAATTAGTATAAATGCCTTCCGCTCCCATTAACCAGATATGCTTTTCGTTATTGTGTTCAATTATATCAACATCCTGGAATGAATCTTCAATGTTTTTAATGCTGATATCCTGATGCCATTTTGTTCCATCAAACAAAAGGAGAGTTGAATTATCTCCAACTGCAAATACATAATTTTTATTTAATCCTTTTATTGAATTTAAATTCCCGGGGATCTCAATATTTTCATCCTGCCAGTTCATTCCATCATACTTTAACAATGTGCCATTCATACCTACTATCCAGCCGGTGTTTTCATCAGCCATCCAGATTTTTAACAAGTGTTTTTTCGAAGGTGAATTTACTCTTATCCATTTTCCGTTAACGCATCTAAGAATCATACCATCCTTACCGGCTGCCCAGCCATTATTTTTATCAAACATGAACAAATCATTAATATCTCCTGCAAGAAGATTCTGTAAAGTATCTCTGTTTATAGTTGATTCAACTTGTTCCCAATTATTCCCGTTGAAATAAATAAGATTTCCCTGCTGTCCTGCAAGCAGAGCTGTTCTATCATCAAAAACATGAATTGATTTCCACATAGAAAAATCAGTATCATCCCATTTTATAAGAGGTAAGGGTAATTCTTTTTTTTCTGAACCAAAGGAATGAAGTACTGGTTTGTAAAATCCTTTATGAACGAGGTGATTTATTGTCCAGATTTCTTCTCCGTTTTTGATGATCTGCGGAAAATCAGAATAAGGAAATGAATAAAATGGAACCCATTTACCGCCGGTAAATTTATATGCTCTTCCTTCAATTTCTCCGCGTCCTCTTGAAATTGCATAACCTTCGGAAAGAGAGTACATTTTAATTCGTGTGCCTAGATCAACTTGTGCCTGCCTGTACCATGATGAAGAAATACTTACAGTGTTCTCAGTAATACTTTCTGATTTATATTCAGAGCAAGAATTTAAAATAAAAACAGCAGAAACTGCAGCAGCAATCATTATTATATTCAGATATGTTGAAATAATTCTGTTCAAATAAAAGCAGTATCATAAAGTTGGTTGAAGTTAATTTAAATAAATCGATTGAAAGAATCTCATACAGAATTTATTATTGTTCCAAATCTTAGTTGATTTTTTGTATGTTTGCCCCAAAATCAATTTTAAATAAAAAAGCAGGTGAATCTTGCACCAGGAAAAAACAAAAGCAAAAGGTAACTGGAAATTTCCTTCAACATTTTGGACTGCCAATATAGTTGAACTTTTTGAACGCGCAGCATATTACGCGATGTTTATTGCAATCACGCTTTATCTCTCACGAGTAGTAGGCTTTAGTGATATTGATGCCGGATGGATTGGCGGAGTGTTTGCTGCGGGTTTGTATTTTCTTCCGCCGTTTACCGGCGCATTTGCAGATAAGATAGGTTTTCGCAAAGCAATAATTTTAGCATTCTCACTTTTGTCATTCGGTTATTTTACTCTTGGCGCTTTACCCTATAAAGTTACTGTACTTCCCGCATTGGTTATTCTGATGTTCGGCGGATCATTTATTAAATCAATCATTACCGGAACGGTTGCAAAAACTACTGATTCAGAAACACGCGCGCGTGGATATTCAATTTTTTATGGTATGGTGAATGTTGGTGCATTCCTTGGTAAAACATTTGCTTATCCGCTAAGGCTTGAGTGGGGAGTTGTTTCAATTAATTATTACGCTGCGTTCATGTCATTACTTGCACTAGTAACGGTTATAATCTGGTATAAGGCAGTAGATGTGCACGGTGAAGGCAAAACTTTTAAAGAGGCCTGGGATGGATTTGTACGTGTTGTTACAAATTTACGTTTAGCTGTTTTAATTTTAATTGTAACCGGCTTCTGGATTATTCAGCATCAGCTTTATGCTACAATGCCAAAATATGTTTTGCGTACTGTTGGTGAACATGCGTCTCCGGAATGGATTGCTAACGTTAATCCGTTTGTTGTGATGACAACAGTTGTCTTTATAACAAGTTTAATGAAAAATGTACGTGCGGTTTCATCAATGAGCATTGGAATGTTTCTCATGCCCATTTCCGCTTTACTGATGGCTTCAAGTGCAATACTTGAATCTTTCACTGGTGAATCCGCTTCAGTGTTCGGGCTTTTTTCAGCACATCCAATTACAATAATGATGATTGCAGGAATAGTTGTTCAGGGATTAGCAGAGTGCTTTATCAGTCCGAGATATCTTGAGTATTTTTCATTGCAGGCACCAAAAGGTGAAGAAGGATTATACCTTGGTTTCAGTCATCTTCATTCATTCCTTTCTTCAATACTTGGTTTTGGAATTTCAGGATATCTATTAACGGCGTACGCACCTGATCCCGCAACATTATCACCTGATCAACTTGCTACAGCTTATGATCATGCACATTATATCTGGTTTTACTTTGCGGCAATCGGGTTTACAGCCGCGGTTGCGTTATTAATTTATCGCGCTGTTTTCGATAAAAAGGATAGGAACAATCTTCCGCCGGAAGCAGCAGCAGTTGATATTAAAGCATAATAATTAGTATGCGGCAGTAAAAAATCTGCCGCTTTTTTTTACTGGCTTATGAATTTTACAATCTCGCATATTAATCCTGTTTCTGAGGATGCACTTGTTCTTACAAACGAATTGTTTATTGAACTTGAACTTCTATACGGAGAAGGAAAAATTGAAACCTTTACGGGAGAAAATGAAGCCTTCATTGATTTTATAATTGTAAGAGATGAAACCGGTAAACCTGCTGCAAGCGGTGCTCTTAAAATTTTTGATGAGCAAACAGCAGAAATAAAAAGAATGTATGTTAAAAAGGAATTTAGAGGTAAAGGAATATCAAAATTAATTTTAGAAGAATTAGAAAAATCTGCTTTAAACAAAAATTTCAGCAGAATGGTTCTTGAAACAGGATTACGGCAAATGCCTGCAATGAAGCTTTATGAACAATTTAAGTATAAAAGAATGCCTTGCTACGGAAGATATACAGAAGATCCGGAAAGTGTATGTTATGAAAAAAATCTGAGTTAGCGCTTAAATTGTGCGCAGGAATATTTGCATCAAAATAATTAAGAATTAATTAGGTTAATCGGAACATTCTGCATATGTTTACACTTCCAGTTTAGGCTGGATATTTTTTATTAATTTATTTTTAGAGGTTCTAGTGAGTACAAAGTTGTTTGTGGGTTCTCTCCCATGGTCTGTTGATGACAGACAGTTAGAAGAAGCTTTTGAAAACCATGGTACAGTTGTATCAGCAAAAGTTATAAGAGACAGGGATACCGGCAGATCCAGAGGTTTTGGATTTGTTGAAATGGAGAACTCCACTGAAGCATCTAGTGCAATAAGTGCACTTAATAACTCGGAATTTAAAGGCAGAAATATCGTAGTAAACGAAGCAAAACCCCGCAGCTAAAAAGATATTTTATAGTTGATTTCTGAGAAGGCATCTGTTATAGATGCCTTTTTTGTTTTTAATTGATTGATAAAAAATGGATGAAAAAAGCAGATTAAAATTATTCTTTAAAAAGATTATCTACAGTATCATTAAAATCAACTACAAATTCATCTTTTAAAATGAAACCATCTGCACCTGCAGCTTTTGCCTGGTATTTATAAACAGAATCTGTGTGAATAGTAAGCACAACAATTTTCAAATTCTGATTAACCTGTTTCATCTTTTGAATTGTTTCCCATCCGCCTTCGGGAAGTGAAAGGTCGATTAATAACAAATCGGGTTTGAATTGCTTTGTTTTTTCAATTGCCTCTTTCCCGGTTAAAGCCCAGGCAATCAGTTCAACTTTATCATTAAGATTTAAATACCTGATAGCTGTATCCAGAAAAGGAATTTTATCATCTGCTATTAAAATTCTTATTTTCATTAATGTTCTTAGTTTGCACTACAAAGGTAAGATGATAAAACTGCGGCATCAATAAGAGAAAACCTTAGAACTTGCTTCAATTTTACTGAAAAGTGATGTTATATCCCTTAGCGTTCAGCAAAATTCCTTAAAAATTACTTTATCTGTTGGCAGGGAAATCCTCATTTAAAATTACTCCGCCGCCGAGACAAATATTTTCATCATAAAGAACAGCAAATTGGCCTGCAGCAATTCCCTGATCAGCATGATCCAATTTTATTTCTGCAACATCCTCCTCAATAAAATTAAAAGTGCAGTTGTAGAATTTAGCACCGTGTCTAATTTTTATCTGAAGATTTTTCTTCTCAGGCGGCATTCCGGAAATCCAATTAAATTTTCCTGCATGAAAAGTATCCCTGCTGCGTTCAGCTATATTTTGGTTTGAAATGTAAACGATATTATTCTTAACATCTTTTTTAACAACATACCATGGCCCGCCCGATAAGCCCAATCCTGAACGCTGCCCGATTGTAAAAAAATAATAGCCGTTGTGCGTCCCCATTTTTTTACCATTATCAATATTTATTATATCACCCTGAATTTCACCAAGATGATGTTTAACAAACTCATTAAACTTTATTTGTCCGAGGAAACAAATTCCCTGGCTGTCCTTTCTGTTCTTATTGATCAGGTTGTACTTCTCAGCCAAAGCTCTTACTTCATTTTTTGTAAAATCTCCAAGCGGAAACAATGCACGTGAAAGCTGCTGCTGTGTTAGATAAGCAAGAAAATATGTTTGGTCTTTCACAGCATCAGGTGATTTGAAAAGCTGATAAATGCCGTTATGCTGAACAACTTTTGCGTAATGGCCGCTTGCAACTTTTTCAAATGAACTGTCAATCTTATCATAAAATTGTCCAAATTTAATCAGGCTGTTGCAGAACATATCCGGGTTTGGAGTTCTTCCTTCTTTAATTTCGTTTATTGTGTAAGTTACAACAGAATCCCAGTATTCTGTTTGAAGCGGTAAAACCGCAAGCGGAATATTTGCCTGCTCACAAACTCCTCTGGCAAAATTCAGATCTTCTTCCCAGGGGCATTCACCTAAAAATGAGAATTCATCCTGAAGCCATATCTTTAAATAAAAAGCGGTTAGTTCATGCCCTTCTTCTTTAAGAAGCCTAAGCGCAACAGAACTATCAACTCCGCCGGATAATAAAACTGCTATCTTCATATTTTTTAAAAAGAAATTTCATAAAGATAAAAAAAGGGCGGGTATTTATCAGGATCAGAAATTTAGACAAATTATTTCTTCTTCTGTGGATTTCTGCGTGTACTAATTTTGTTCACAACTTCTTCATAAACTGATTGGTTAACGCGGCTTAAGATTTGTGTCTGCAGTTTGTTTGCTTCTTTTATTTTTGGATAGAATCCAATCAGCACTTTATTCTTGTCGTCATATATTTTCATTAAGCCGTTCAGATTGCCGTCAAAAATTCCACCTTCTAAAACTGTAATATCTTCATAAAAAATTGTTAGTTCACGTTTGGAAAAAAGAAAATCACTGCAAGTCAGCTTTCTATCATCTGAAATTATTTTATAGGGAACAGCTTTGTACAAAGAGAGATATCTTTTATTAATAAAATAAATGAAGAACAAAAGTAGAACGGTTGGAATGAGAAATAACAAATTATTATCAATATTAATTACCGATGGAACCAGGTATAACAAAAACAAAAGAGTTATTGGAATATTTCCATAACGATAGATCAATTTAAAAAATAAAGGATAAGTATGAGTGTACATATATTGAATGTTGAACTGTCTTTCTATCATAACTTATTCCCGGAATGGTTTTGCCAAATCGGGAATAAGTTTGATCATCTGTTTTATTGTTGTTCAGGAATTTCTAAAACCGCGCCCGAGCCTTTAATCTGGTATAAAGTAACATTACCGGTGACAGATTCGGGATCAAATTCTTCACCATTTTCTTCTGCAAGATGTTCATAATAAGTAATTGCTTTTTCTTTATCTAATTCTATTTTATAAACCTCTCCTTCAACCAGTGCATTTGTGCCGATTGACTCAACCGGAAAAACTATCTCACCATCTTTAACTTTTACTTTTATTCTTCTATCATCAACGCCGGATGATATTTCCATCCAGCAGCCAGCCATTTTGCAGACATCAAGAACTTCACCTTCAATCAGCACTTTTTTGCCAACATATTCTTCAGGATTGTGCAGAATATCTGACACAGCAGTTTTATTCTCTAACGAAACACCGGCGCCAAGTTTTTGCTGCGCGAAACTAAAACTAACTAGTGAAATGATAAATAAGCTTAACAGAAAATTTTTATTCATCATATTTTTTAATCTTTAAATTTAATTGTAACAGGATTATTAAATTCCATTTTCATACCGGGAATATCCTTAAAAATTTCCTTTAGTTCATCAAGGCTTTGCGGATTCTTCTTTTTAAATAAAGAAAGTTTCTCCTGGTTCTTAAAAAGATCTGCAAAATTAAAATCAAGCAATGTTATTTTTGAGCCATCAACGTATGAAGCATTACTTTCAGTAATTTCACCATTCAAATTTACATAAAAAGCTATTTTCATGTCTTTCATGAAATTCATTACCTGATTTAATGATGATGAATCCTGCCCGGATGATTCATCACTCATTGATGTATCCATTTCACCCGGTTCAGCATAAGGCATGTTAATTATAACTTCGGCAGGATTTCCCGGCCGAAATTGAAAAACGATATTATCTTCGCTGCCTGTTTCCTCTTCATTCATATCTCCATCATCCATATTACCTAAAGAAATTTTATCTCCCGGATTTTGATTGATTATAAGATCGTTCACATTAACAAAGCTGTAAACCACTCTGTAGCCTTCTTTGCCTTCTTCTTCAATTTTTTCACCGGAAACATACTGAACAGCAGTTCCGAATTTTGCCTCACGTTCCTTTAATTCATCCTCATTAAATAAAGAGAACTCTTCAGCAGTTTGTGTTGAATCATCAGAGAATGAAGTTGCAAACTGGGAAATTATTTCTACAATTGCACTGTTCATAAAAAGAACTTCTTCAATAGTTCCGCTTCCATCCGGATTAATGTTTACAGTAGTTTGAAGATCAATACATCCGGTGAAAAATAAAAACAAACCAATAAGCAAAAAGCTGCGGATAAAATTTTTCATAGATGCCTCATTAGTGAAGTGAAAAAAAATAATTATTATGTACTTCAGGAAGTTGAGCTACAAAAGGTTGCTGGCTAGTTCTGCCAGTTCCGATCTTTCACCTTTCTCTAAATTAATATGAGCATAAAGTTTCTGTCCCTTAAAATGTTCAATAAGGTAAGATAAGCCATTTGATTGAGAATCAAGATACGGATGATCAATCTGGTAAATATCTCCTGTGAAAACAATTTTAGATCCTTCACCGGCTCGCGTGATGATTGTTTTAATTTCATGTGGTGTTAAATTTTGAGCTTCATCAACAATAAAGTATATCCGCTGAAGGCTTCTTCCCCTGATGTATGAGAGAGGTTCAATTACGAGTTTCTCATCTTTTATCATTGTGTTAATTGCCTGAAACTGTTTATCATTTTCTGAAAACTGATCCTGAATCACGCGCAGATTATCCCACAGAGGCTGCATGTAAGGTTCAAGTTTGCTTTGTACATCTCCCGGCAGATAACCAATATCTTTATTACTTAAAGGAACGATAGGGCGGGCAATATAAATCTGCCTGTAATATTTTCTGATATGCAAAGCGCTTGCAAGAGCAAGAAGTGTTTTTCCTGTGCCTGCTTTTCCTGTTAGTGAAACAAGCGGAATATTATTATTAGTTAATGCATCAACTGCAAATGTCTGTTCAGCGTTGCGCGGTTTAATTCCGTATATAATATTTTTATCAATCTTCTTAAATAATTCAAGTTCCTGATCAAAACAACCGAGAACAGAACGGCTGGAGTTTCTCAGTATATAATACTTGTTTGGTATTATTTCGCTCTTAATTTTTTTTATGATTTGTTTTGCCGGAATTTCAAACGGCACCTGGAATAATTTTACGATAATATCATCATCAAAATTTTCAATAATTTCTTTACCTGTATAAAGAGATTCAACACTGTTGATCCTGTCTGTTGTGTAATCTTCAGCGGGAATGCCGAGAGCTTTTGCCTTCATCCGGAGATTAACATCTTTTGTAACAAGTATAACGGGATTATGATTCTTCCTGGCAAAATCAAGTGCAACCGTTAGTATTCGGTGATCAGGAGTATCTTCCTTAAAAATCTCTTTTATCTCATCACTAATACCGCGTGCAATTCCAATGCGTACCTTTCCCTTTCCTTTCCCCATTGAGATACCGCCGTTAAACAAAGCTGTACCCGTCATTGAATCAAGTGTGCGGGCAAACTCACGTGCATTAAGATTAATAACCTGGCTGCCTCGTTTGAAATGATCAAGCTCTTCAATTACGGTTAAAGGAATTACTACATCATTTTCCTTAAAATGTAATATTGAACTGGCATCGTGCAGAATTACATTTGTATCAAGTATGAAAGTTTTAGGAGGCTGGGAGGATTTTTTTGTCTTCATCAGGTAGTTTAATTATTGTTCCTTGCAAATAAACAAAATTTAATATGTTCTGTAAAGAAGTTTGTTTAGTAAATAAAAGTTTGACTGTGTGCGATTTTTAATTTTTTTGTTTACATCTACTGCATCTCATCCGGTAAATTTATGCAGGCAAAAAAGTTTGTGTTGTCTAAATAAACACAAATGAGACTGCATATATCAAACCAGCATTGCTATTAAAACAGCTTTACTTTATATTTCGCATCAAATTTGGAAAGATCATTGCTCCGGCGAAGAATTAAAAAAATAATCACTGTAAAAAAATTTGAGACTATTTGCCATACGGCAATTTAAATAGCCACCTATGAGTGGCTATTTTTTTAACCTTACTTTACTGAACAAATATTTATGAAATTGGAAAAGCAAAAAGCAAAACTGATTCTTGAAGACGGAACGGAATTTACGGGATCATGTTTTGGTTATCCTAAAAACACAAATGGTGAAGTTGTATTTAACACTGGTATGGTGGGTTACCCTGAAACAATGACCGATCCATCATATCGCGGACAAATACTTGTTTGTACTTATCCATTGATTGGAAATTACGGCGTGCCGGATGATGTAAATGAAAATGGAATTCTTAAAAATTTTGAATCAGATAATATTCACTGCAGAGCTTTAATTATTTCTGATTATTCTGATGAATATTCTCACTGGAATGCTTCCCGTTCTTTATCTGATTGGATGTATGAAAAACAAATTCCAGGCATTTATGGAATAGATACAAGAATGCTTACGCGTAAGCTTCGTGAAAACGGAACGATGCTCGGTAAAGTAATTATTAATGAAACTGAGGAAATAGATTTTGAAGATCCCAACAAAACAGATCTTGTTGCAGAAGTTTCAGTAAAGGAACCTGTTGAGTATAAACGTGATGGCAAGAGAGTTATAATTGTTGATTGCGGAGCGAAGAATAATATTTTTCAGGCTTTTCTTAAAAGAAATATTTCTGTTCTACGTGTTCCTTATGATTATGATTTTAGTAAAGAAGATGCGGACGGTGTTCTGATTTCAAATGGTCCGGGTGATCCTAAAATGTGCAAATCAACAATTGAAAATACCAGGAAGGTGATGGAGAAGGGAACACCACTTCTCGGTATTTGTCTTGGCAGCCAAATAATTGCACTTGCTGCAGGTGCTAACACTTATAAATTGAAATACGGACATCGCAGTCATAATCAGCCGTGCAATGAACGCGGCACAAACCGGTGCTACATTACATCACAGAATCACGGCTATGCTGTTGAAACGGAAACGCTGCCTGAAGATTGGCGTGAATGGTTCATAAATGATAATGATGGAACGAATGAAGGAATTATCCACATATCAAAACCATTTTTTGCAGCGCAGTTTCATCCTGAAGCTTCTCCCGGGCCGGATGACAGTGAGTTTATTTTTGATTTGTTTGTGAGAGCGTTGAAGTAACGGAATGATATTAAATAATTAATAATGCAATTAATGAAATCTTTAAACATCTAAATGATAAAAAAAGGTAAACCAAAAAAAGTTCTGATACTTGGATCAGGTGCATTGCAGATAGGGCAGGCAGGTGAGTTTGATTATTCCGGAAGCCAGGCAATTAAAGCGTTAAAAGAAGATGGAATAAATACTGTTCTTATAAATCCTAATATTGCTACAATTCAAACTTCAGAAAATTTTGCCGATAAAGTTTATTTCCTTCCTATTAAAGCTGATTTTGTTGAAAAGATAATCCAAAAAGAAAAACCTGATTCAATACTGCTTCAGTTTGGCGGACAAACAGCACTTAATGTTGGAGTTGAACTTTACGAAAAGGGAATTCTTGATAAATACAATGTAAAAGTTTTAGGAACTCCCGTTGAAGCAATTAAAGATACCGAAGACAGGCTTCTGTTTGCCAACCGTGTTACAGAAATCGGTTTAAAAGTTGCAATAAGCAAAACCGCTGCAACTGTTGAAGAAGCAGTTGAAGCAGCAGAAGAAATTAAATTTCCGGTAATGGTTAGAATTGCTTATGCATTGGGCGGATTGGGGTCAGGCATCGTAAATAATAAAGCAGAATTGATTGAAAAAGCACGCAGAGCATTTTCTTTTACAAATCAAATTTTGATTGAAGAATCTCTCTACGGTTGGAAAGAAGTTGAATATGAAATTGTGCGTGATAAATACAACAACTGCATTACAATCTGTTCAATGGAAAATGTGGATCCGATGGGAATTCATACCGGAGACAGCGTTGTAATTGCTCCTGTTCAAACTTTATCAGCACGTGAGAATTTTAAATTACGTTCAATTGGAATAAAATTAATCAGGCATCTTGGGGTTGTTGGTGAGTGCAATATTCAATATGCGCTTGATCCGAATTCTGATGATTACAGGATAATAGAAGTTAACGCACGTTTAAGCCGCAGCTCTGCACTTGCTTCAAAAGCTACAGGTTATCCTCTTGCATTTATTGCAACCAAACTCGCTCTCGGCTATGCATTAAATGAAGTAGAAAATATTATAACCAGACAAACTTCAGCAAACTTTGAACCGGCGCTTGATTATGTTGCATTAAAATTTCCCCGCTGGGATCTTCAGAAGTTCAGACAGGTAAGTACATTTCTTGGTTCTGAAATGAAATCTGTTGGTGAGGTAATGTCTCTCGGCAGATCATTTGAAGAAGTTCTTCAAAAAGCTATACGTATGCTTGATACAGGAATGATGGGCTTTACAGGGAATGATCTTGAGTTTAATGATCTTGATAAAGAAATAGAAGAACCAACGGACAGACGCATGTTTGCAATTGCCAAAGCACTGAAATGCGGTTATACTGTTGACAGAATTCATGAGCTTTCCAAAATTACAAAGTGGTTTCTCTATAAGATGAAGAACATCATCGATGCGGAGAAAAACCTTCTGGGAAAAACTCTGGATCAACTCGGCAAAGATGAATTACTTGAAGCTAAACAAAAAGGTTTTTCTGATCTCCAGATTGCGCAGCTTACAAACAGTGCGGAACAGGATGTGAGAGACAAGAGAAAATCACTTAATGTTGTTCCTGTTGTTAAACAAATAGATACACTTGCCGCTGAATTTCCTGCACAAACAAATTATCTCTATCTCACATATCACGGAACAGAAAATGATATTCAGTTTGAAGAAAAAAATCAGAAGCAAAAAGTTATTGTTCTTGGCGGCGGTGCTTATCGTATTGGTTCATCTGTTGAATTTGATTGGTGCTGCGTGAATACAGTAATGGCTCTTGATAAAATGGGCTATGAAACCATAATGATAAATTGTAATCCTGAAACCGTTAGTACTGATTATGACATTTGCAGTAAACTTTATTTTGAACAGCTTACATTTGAACGCGTGCTTGATATTTGTGATAAAGAAAAACCTGCAGGAGTAATTATTTCAATGGGCGGGCAGGTGCCTAACAATCTTGCAATGAAACTTTTCAAAGCCGGCATTCCTATACTTGGCACTTCACCTGAGCAGATTGATAATGCTGAAAGCCGGCATAAATTTTCTAAAATTCTTGATACAATTAATGTTGATCAGCCTGAATGGAGTGAAGTATCATCACTTGATGATGCAAAACAATTTGCTGAACGCGCCGGTTATCCTGTGCTGATCAGGCCGAGTTATGTTTTGAGCGGTGCCGCAATGAGCATTGTTCTTACAGAAAATGAACTTGAAGAATATTTAAGAAAAGCAACCGAGCTGAATAAAGAGCATCCCGTTGTAATCAGCAAATTCATTAATGATGCAAGAGAAATTGAAGTTGATGCAGTTGGAGATGACGGTGAATTATTCTGCTATGCAATTTCTGAACATGTTGAAAATGCAGGTGTGCATTCCGGAGATGCAACAATTGTGCTTCCGCCGCAGCGTACATACCTTGAAACAATGCGCCGGGTTAAAATGATTACAAAACAAATTTGTAAGGCTTTGCAGATTACCGGGCCGTTTAACATTCAGTTTATTGCAAAGGATAATGAAGTAAAAGTAATTGAATGTAATCTCCGCGCTTCAAGAAGTTTTCCGTTTGTTTCCAAAGTATTAAAAATTAATTTTATTGAAATTGCAACAAGGCTGATGCTTGGTGAAAAAGTACCAAAGATTGACAAATCATCTTTTGATGTTGATTATGTTGGTGTAAAAGCTTCCCAATTTTCTTTTACAAGATTGAAAGGATCAGACCCTGTTGTTGGTGTTGAAATGGCTTCAACAGGTGAAGTTGCCTGCCTAGGTGATGATTTTAATGAAGCATTTCTGAAAAGTGTTTTATCAATCGGATTTAAAATTCCCGAAAAAGGAATTATGCTTTCAACCGGAACGCCGAAGGATAAAGCAGAACTGCTCGATGATATTACAAAACTTTATCAAACCGGAATTAAATTTTACGCAACAAAAGGTACGGCTGAATTTCTTGCAAAGTATGGAATTGAATCGGAAATAGTTTACTGGCCTGATGAAAAAGAAGAACCAAACGTTATTACATATTTAAATGCAGGTAAAATTGATCTGGTTATAAATATTCCTAAAAGCTCTGAAAAAGAAGAACTTGATAATGATTATACAATAAGAAGAAAAGCCGTTGACCTGAATGTAAATTTAATTACTAACGTTCAAATCGCTAAACGGTTTATTAAAGCTATCCGCAGATATAAACGTGATGAACTTTTAGTAAAAAGCTGGGATGAATACAATTAGTGCTTTCTAATTGATCAACTCAAATTCCGCAATTACCGGCAGATGATCTGAAGCATCAGATTTCAAAACCTTTATTGAAACCGGCTTTAAAATCTCTAATGAATTTTTTGAAATGAAAATGTAATCAATTCGTTTAACCGGGTTTTCTGCCGGGTATGAGAAGCCGGTTTCTTCTTCATTCAAATATTCCCACACATCAATAAAATATTCTTTCATTTTTTTGTGAGTTCTGCTGCCGGGTTCATCATTAAAATCTCCGCAGATAATAACAGGCAGATTTTTGTTTGAATTCAAAACTTCAATTATCTCATCAACATTCTGTAAACGTTCTGCATCATCTTTCCTGAAATCAATATGAGTATTCATGAATAAAATTTTAGTTCCTTTTATATTAATAAATGTTTGAAGAAGTCCGCGCTGTTCACCTTCTCTTAACATTTTGTAATGCCGGTTCGCTTCTTTTTCAATTTTATATTTGGAAAGAATTCCGTTGCCGTAATCTCCGCCCTGATAATCAATATTCTTTCCGAATGAAAAGAACATTCCGGTTGAGTCAGAAAGAATTTTCATTATATCAAGTTGGTGTGAACGATTAACATTCTTATCAACTTCCTGAAATGCCGCAAGATCAGCTTCGTTATCTTTTATTAGTTGGGCAATTCGTGAGAGATCAATTATGCTGTCAATTCCTTCACCATGATGAATATTGTAGGTCATAATCCTTAAAGAATTATTCTGCGCAAAGGAAAATGTTAGAAGAGTGAGAATTAAAAAAATTAGTTTAATCATTGTTTAACCCGCAATTACGGAAAAGAAAATATTTGATTATTTTGATTACCCACAATAATAACAAACTGATTTTTAAGATGATAATTTTCTTCTCAGTATTCTTTGCTCTTTATGGTGCGATGAATTATTACATTTTCATAAGGGGATGGCAGGTATTAGCTTTGTATCCGTACTTGAAACCAGTTTACTTAATTCTGTTTTTGATCGCTTCATTATCTTATCTGCTTGCAAAATTTATTGGTGAATATTTATCAGCCTTTGTTTATGATGCTCTTTTATGGATTGGTTCTTTCTGGTTTGCTTTTATGGTTTACTTTTTTTTGTGTATTGTATTAATTGATTTTGTAAGATTAATAAACCTCAAATTTCAATTTTTGCCGGATTCAGTTTCGCCAAGTTATAAACAGTTAAAGTTAATCACTGCAATTGTAGTAATAGTTCTTACTTCTGCATTAATTATTTATGGATTTATAAACACAAGAATAATTTCTATTAAGACAGTTAATATTGAATTACCAAAACGTTCCGGCAAATTGAATGAGCTAAACGCAATCCTCGCCGCAGATTTTCATCTTACACCTGTAAATGATGGAAAGCTTTTAAATTTCATTGTTGAAAAAATTAATTCACTGCAGCCGGATATTTTATTGATGCCGGGAGATATAGTTGATGATAAAACAGATATCTTAAAACACAGAAACATCGGGAATGCTTTTAAAGATATTAAAACCAAATATGGTGTGTATGCTTCAAACGGTAATCATGAATTTATAACCGGAGTTGATGGAGCAGTAAAGTTCATGCAGGAAAATCAAATTCAGGTTTTGCGGGATTCATCTATCCTGATTGATAATAGTTTTTATATAATCGGAAGAGATGACAGAAGCGGAAAAAATTTCACCGGCTTTGAACGTAAATCATTAACGGAAATTATCTCTGGCATCAACCACGATTATCCGGCAATACTATTAGATCATACACCGCTCAATCTTGAAGAAGCTGAACAAAATAATATTTCACTCCAGGTTTCCGGGCATACGCATCACGGACAAATTTTCCCCGGGAACCTTATTACAAGTTTAATTTATGAAGTAAGCCGGGGATATCTTAAAAAAGGAAATACACATTATTATGTAACATCAGGAGTTGGAACATGGGGTCCGCCTGTTCGCATCGGAAGTGACAGTGAGATTGTTAATTTGAAAATAAAATTTGTGGAATGATAAAAAAAGACGGGAATTAAACCCGTCTTTAAAATTAAATCAGCTCATTAAAATTAAAACATAAATGTAAGCCCAAATTTGAACTGATCATAAGAAAGCGGAGGAGCGGAATCAAATGGCCAGTTCATCTTTTCCTGTCTCAGTTCATAAATTCCGTATGATAGTGCATTCTTCAAAACGAAATTAACAATCGGTGCTGCATAAGGAGAGGAATCCATTATTTCACTTATAAATTTATCGAGTAATCCTTGCCCCGCAGCTTCAATTATAATGCTGCCAGTCCATTTCCAGAATAAATGTCTTTCAAAAACGATGCTTCTCTCATAAGCAGCTTCAAGAGTAATTCCTGAAATCAATTTAAACTTAACTCCGCCTTGTGCACTTGTGCCAAATCTGAAAGTTTCATGATAATTCAATACACGCTCCCTGTCATTATTCACGCCAAGTAAAATAAGTACAGGTTCAGCCGGTGGAAGATCCTTCATTTCAAGCCGTGTCCAATCGAGTGAAAAAGAGTTGTAAGGAATGATTGCCGATTCACCAAATCTCCAGCCGTAACCTTTTTCACTGCCCAAACCAAAACGCCAAGTGCTTGATTCGAGTTCGGAGTTTGAAAAATCCTTTCCGGATAATTTTGTTGAGATATTACTTATTCTGAAGAAACTGAATTTATATTTAATGATATTGTCTGCCCATTGAGTACGCATTCCGGCGTATCCCAGCTTTGCTTCAAATAAATTTGGCTTGCCGAATTTTGCTGCAATATCATCTCTCTTAATTTCACTTAATCCATACGTAACAGAAATTGCGGGACTTGAATGAAAATTATGAAAATCAAATTCCCATTTGAATTCATCCCAATCCCGATCCCACTCATTTGAATTATCTTCCCAGTCATCATTCCAATCATCATCTTCAATTATAATTGTATCATTTACACCTTCTTCATTCTTTATTATTAATGTGTCTTTCTCCTGTGCGCTTAAAAAAGAAGAAGCAAAAAATATTAAAAGAAGTACAGTATATTTTATAAACATTTATCCTCCTTTAAGAAAAAACTTGTTGTGCTGTTTTTAACCAGATAGGCTAAAAATCAGATTCCTTTTATTCACTCAAGCTTTGTGCCAGGCTAAAATTTTTATTTACGTTCCAAAAAATAATCAGGGGAAATTTAATGCCTAACAAAAAGTACAATTTTATTCCTGTGTTTTGTACGATAAAAATCCTAAGACATAAGATTAAGACTTTCTGAAACTATATTTGGTTACATTTTGGAAAGATAATGCCTGATTACTTCATCAAGATAAAAATGAAATTTTTGCGGAAGGTTTTTGTACTTTGATGCAAACCTTGTTTTTATCTCATCAAAATTTTTGGTCCCGGTTTTATGAATATCATTTTGAATATTGTTAGTGAACGTCTGCATCTTTAATCTTACTTTTTCATTCACAGATTCATCATCAGTACCTGAAATTTTGATGATGCTTTCTGCTTCGTAAAAATTATTTTCAACCAGTGTTTTAAAAACTCTGCCGCGGAAATTTTCAGAAACAAGTGTGCGGTTAACATTACCAAGCTCCTTTGCAGTTTCAATAATTGATGAATGTGAAAATTTTTTATTGCGCAATGATTCCATTACAAGATCATCAAATGAATATTTACTTTCCTTAACAACATCCTGCGGCAAATCAATCAGTTGAATTAATTTTCTGCCGGAAGTTTTGGCAAAAATTGCAGCACGTTTAATTACAGATTCAAGCTCCCGGATATTTCCTTTCCATTCGTAATTCTGAAGTGCTTCCAAAGCAGCATTGGAAATTATCAGGTTATTATTTTCTTTTGAAATGAAATGATGTGCAAGCGCTTCAATGTCTTCCATTCTTTCTCGCAGCGGAGGCAGCTCAATTTTAATTATATTCAATCTGTAATACAGATCTTCACGGAATTTTTTCTCCTTCACATGGGCTTCAAGATCTTTATTTGTTGCGGCAACAATTCTTACATCAACGTGTTCAGTTTTTGATGAACCAACTTTTTCAAAATCTCCTGATTGAATAACTCTTAACAATTTTACCTGGAAGTTTTCAGAAGTTTCAGCGATTTCATCGAGAAAAATCGTTCCTTTATCAGCCGCCTGAAACCGCCCGATTTTATCTGCTGACGCACCTGTAAAAGCTCCTTTCACATGGCCGAATAATTCACTCTCAAGTAATGTTTCAGAAATAGCGCCGCAGTTTACTGTAATAAAATTTTCATTCTTTCTTCTGCTATTTAAATGAATTGCGCGAGCAGCAAGTTCTTTTCCCGTACCGCTTTCACCAAGAATTAAAATCGTTGCATCTTCCGGCGCAACTTTTTTAATCAGATCAACAATGCTATCCATCATTTTTGATTTATAAACAATACCCTCAAATCTTTTAATCTCTGCTGAAGCGTTTATTATTGCAGGTTCACTGTCATCTTCATCCTTCCTTAACTTTTCAATTTGATCTTTTAACGCTCTCACTTTATCAATCAGCGGCTGATTATCACCTTGCTTCATGTTTAATTCATTTTCCAGCAGTTTCAATTCATTTTCTTTTTTAATGAGAGTATTACGCAGAGCGAGACCTTCATCCATTGATATTTTAAGCTGATTTTTTTTATCAGCAAATGAAATGATAAAATCTGTAACTATTAATACCGCAAGCGGAAGAATGAATGATGAATATGAAAGCTGTGTGTGAAAAAATTTGAACATCACAAATGTAACAAATACAAAAAGCGTGAAGATTATGAAATAAAAGAAAACAGATCCCCATTTCATTTTATGCTGGATAAACATGATAAAAACTACAAACAGTATAAAAATAATTTTTGAAGGGAGAAGCGTACTTGTATTGAATGATCTGTAATTTAAAATATTATCCAGTGCAAAAGCATGCAGCGCAACACCGGGAATATCATCTTCAAAATAACTTTTGAAAATTGGAGCAATCTGGGGATCGCTTGCACCGATCAGAACTATTTTATCTTTTAATTGATACAAACTGCTGTCTGCATTTTGAACAAGATCAAAATATTCCAGCAGAGAATATGTTTTAAAATTTTTCCATGAATTAAAAAGATTGATTGTTATTTCACTTGTATCCGGCAGACTGATATTTTCATTCCCTGCAAGCACATGTGAAAAAGCTTTCTCAATATTTCCAAGCCCGTAAATTTTAATTGGAATTATAATTCCTTCTTCATCAATAAAATTTATATGTCCGGTTTGTGCGTTATCATTAATTAATTTAGGAGTTGGAAAACTCATCGAGTCAGTAACAAAAAATCTGTTTTCTTTTTCTATCCTTCCTGAAACAGAACTCAGCACAACATTTCCGGCCCTTTCAATTTCTCTCGTTAAGAGATTATCATAAATTGCCTGTGTAACAAGTCTTGAACTTAAAAAAATTTCCAGTCCTATTTTCTTAACACCATATTTTGAAAGTGAATTGATTAGGAGTGCATAGTAGCTGCGTTTAACCGGCCATGGACCAATGCGTTCAATATCTTCCGCAGTGATGTGAATAATTACAATGTTTGTATCAGGTTTTGGCTGGCCTGCGGAAAGTGAGTAGAGTTGCTCAAAGCTGTAATCAATTGAATTTCTTCTTCCCGGAAGTAAAAGCAGAATAAAAAAAATCAATAAGATAACGCCGGCTTTTAAAAGCATTTTATTTTTGCCGGAAGAAAAAAATTCAAACATTAGTTTTTAAGCGGGCATTATAAATTTAATTTCTATAAGATAATCATTTATTATATAAGCAAAATAGTGTTGTAAAAAAAGGGATCAACTGATTGTTAATCCCATATAAATAAAAATTAAAGAGAGGGCCACAGCCATCCAAAAAATCCTGCAGTTACAAGTGCGTATATCAATCCATCAAACATTGATTTAATTGTTGTTGCCCAGCTACGTTTGAACCAGATGCTGTTTTGCATGAGTGCAAGACTGTAACCTGTAAAAGCGGTTACGCCGCTGAATCGGAACACTTCAAGATAATCAGCGCCGGGACCAAGCGCTCTTCCTGAAACATATGCAGCAAAAATTCCAACAATAATTGAATAGATAAACCATTGAAACAAACTTGATCCCATACTAACCGGTCCGGCTGGAAAAATTGTTATTACACCGGCGGGTCCCCTTTCAACTTTTTCTTTAAACTCTTTTGAGTTTCTTTCTTCCATTGTTTCGCAGTAAGGAAATATGTAATCTCCTGCTTGTGCATTTGCACTTCTGATTGCATCAGTTATCTGATCCTCCGAAGGAAGTTTTTTATAATCACTGTTGTGATATTTTAGAACTGTGTGCACAAGGGAGCTGAGTAGAAAAACTGCTGCGGATGAGAGCAGTATCGGAAGCCAAAGGGAAAGTATTGAAATCATTTGTGCTCCTTTATTTTGTAAAATGATTTTTGTTTCCCCTTGATTGAAAATTGTTAAAGTTAGTTGTTAAGTTCAAGAGGAATTATTTGTTTTCTCTTTAATCAGGAATTCTTCTTAAAATTATTATTTAACGATTGCTTCTGATAAAGTCTCCGGTTAACTTGATAAATAAAATTGAAAATTCCTGCCGCTTATTAATATTTTAAGGAGGTTCTGAATGGATTCTCTTAAAAAATTCTCACCTGCAGTTTTTGCAGTTATTATTACTTGTTTCTTTCTGCCATTTATTAATATTTCATGCGGCGGGCAAACAGTTATTAACCTAACAGGATTTCAGTTAATAACCGGCGCTGATTATGTACCTGCAAATTCATTTGGCAATGATTTTTTTGATATGGAATATGATGATGAACAAATGACGAATAAAAGTATTGAATCGCAGCCGCTTGCAGTAATTTCATTTGTGTGTGCCTTAGCAGGATTTGTTTTTAGTTTTATCAAGAAGAAAACATCTTCTCTTATCACAATGTTTATTTCTGCGGCAGGCGCAATTTTCCTTTTGCTGCTTAAAGCTGATCTTGATGGAGATATTACTGCCGGAAGCGAATTAATTGTTGAACTGAATTATCTGTTTGCATTCTGGTTTTCGTTTTTGTTATTCATGGTCGGGGCGGTTTTGCAGTGGTTTACTTATAAAGAACAAGGATACACTGTGACCGGGAATCCTACCGTTACTTCAGGGTAAAATAATTTTTGAATTTATAATTAAGGGGAATATCAAATCAATTTTATAATTGGAATTTCATTTCATGCCGGTAAAAGGTGAATTCTAACGCCTTCCTTTTAAATAATAGAGAGAAGAAAAACTTTTTTATAAGTTTGTGAACTCAAAAAAGGAAAAAATCTAAATGAAAAAAGCTGCTTTTCTTTCAATGGATTCACTGGAAAATTTTGAATGCTATGATCATCTCGCATTTGAGCCGCTTAATCAGTTTGGTTGGATTGTTGATGAAGTTTCTTGGAGAAATAAATATGTTGATTGGAATGATTATGATGCAGTTGTTGTTCGCTCTACATGGGATTATCAATCTGATCACAAAAATTTTTTAAATGTACTTGAAGAAATAAATCAATCATCTGCTCATCTTGAAAATGAATTATCAATTCTTAAATGGAACATGAATAAAAAATATCTTTCTGATCTTGAGCAGAAGGGTGTTACGATAGTTGAATCGTTCTGGGAGAAAGAACACCATATGGGCAAACTTGCTGAATACTTTGATAAACTTAATTGTGATGAAATAATTATCAAACCAAATATAAGCGGCAATGCTGATAATACATTCCGTCTGAATAAAAATATTCTTTCTTCAGAGAGTCTGCATGAATGTGATAATCAACTAGTACAAATATTCAAAGAACGTGAATTTATGGTTCAGCCGTTCATTAAAAATATAATTACTGAAGGTGAATATTCACTTTTTTATTTTAATGGGGAGTACAGCCATGCAATTTTAAAGAAGCCAAAGGAAAATGATTTCCGGGTGCAGGAAGAACATGGCGGAAAATTAACCACTACAGAACCAGATGTTCATCTAAAAAATATTTCGGAAAATATCCTTTCACGGATTGATGGAAATCCATTGTACGCACGTATTGATTTGATAAGAACTCCTGCTGATGAATATGCTTTAATGGAGCTTGAGCTGATTGAACCTTCTCTCTACTTTAATATGGATAATGAAGCAGCAAAAAGATTTGCCTCTGCATTTGATAAGCGAATGAAATTAATTTAGAATAATCTTAGGCCGGGAGAATAGAATGGCAAATAACAATGTTATAGATTTTCCAAAATCCGCTTTTAATTTTTTAAGAAAGTTATCTTCCAATAATAATAAAGAATGGTTTGAACAGCACAGAGAGGAGTTTGAAACTCATCTTTTCATTCCTGCGCAAATGTTTGTAACAGAATTTGGGGAACGATTAAGAAGCATTGTTCCCGCAATAAATGCAATCCCAAAAACTGATAAATCTATCTTCCGGCTGCATAGAGATGTACGGTTCAGCAAAGATAAATCTCCGTATAAAACAAATCTGGGGTTACTGTTTTGGGAAGGAACGCGTAAAAAACTTGAATGCCCTGCTTTTTATATTCATATTGATCCCAAAAGATTTCTTATAGCTACCGGAATGTATATGTTTTGCGATGAACATCTGAAAAAATTCCGTGAGACAATTTCAAATAAAAGAAAAGCAGAAGAATTGAAACAAATCATTTCTGAACTTGAAGAGAAAAATTATAATACAGAAGGAAAAACTTTGAAGCGTGTGCCGAGAAATTATTCCGCTGATTATGAACACGCTGATCTTTATCTATTCACAGGGCTTTATTCAGAATTTCTTACTGAAAAAATTAAACCTGTGTTAAATGAAGATTTCACGGATTTCTGTTTTAATATCTGTAATGATCAGCTTCCTCTCCAGCAATGGCTTAAAAAAAATATTGCTTAAAATGTGAGATATTCATTTTGAATTAATTCTTATTTTGTCAAGCTTCAGATTATGAGAAAACAAATTGCCGCCTTCACATTAATCATTTTTTTATTAGTTCCTGTTTCAACCTACAGTCAATGGGCTGCAGGGTTATCAGCAAATCTAAAGAATGATAATCCGCAAAAGGGAATTGGCTTCACCATAAGCAGAGCTTTGCCTTTTCAATTTCCGCTTGCAGGATTCAGAATAAGAATAGATGGAATTTTATTTGATCAAACTATACGCAGACCAACCACAACATTAAGCGAAAAAAATGTTCATGTTTCATTAGAAGGAATTTTGTTTTTGAAATTGTTTCAGCCATATGCAATGATAAGTGCTGGCTATGGCTGGTTAAAAGCAAATGATAATCATAAAGGCTCGTTTCTAACAGGCAGTGCGGCAGGTTTACAATTTGCTGTATTTCATCCGGTATATCCCTATCTTGAAGCAAGAGCTGTTCAATATATTGAACCGCTAAGTAAAGGTGTTTCAAATGCAAAAGATTTTCAGATAACAGGGGCATTAGGTGTGAAGATTGAATTCTGAAGAATTTACTGATTGATATTGTTTACTTTAAGTTTTTTGCTGATTCCAGCATTTGAAGAGATTGCTGAATTATTTAGGGCGCTTGGAATTTTTCCTAAAGAATTTATTTGCCTGGTTTAAGTATAACTCCTTTATTTTTATGCCCGTTAATTTTTACTGTTAAGGGATTATCAAAACGAAGATGTTTTGTATAAGTTAATTCCTCAACTGGAGTTTGTGAAAGCAGCCAGTTCCAATCGAGGAATGCTGAATCATCTATAGAGTTAACTGTAAAATATCCCACACGGAATGAAGTTATATTCTGAAAGAAGTGAGAACCTTGTGAAGGTGAAACACTGAAATCTTTAAATCCTGTTTCTACAATTACACTTGCACCTGCAATCTGATCCCATGTAACAGGAATCCCAAGCCAATGATCAAAGCTTCCCAATCTGCCTACGCCAATTAATAAGTAAGGTCTGTTTTGTGAAACAAGTTTTGAATTTAATATGCTTATTTCTGTTGCAGTCTGCCTTGTTTTTGAACGATCAAACTTATGAAAATCAACAAACACAATATCATAAATATCATTAATTGCACCGTTGCCTAAAACCTGGCCGCTTGAACATATCATATCTTCTTTATTTGCCTCAACATCAAGTTCTTCATTCTCATGGCTTATAACGAGCGGCCGCATCTGAAGCATTGCAAATTCCTTTGGCTTAACATTCATGTTCACTGCGTATTCAATTTCCACCGGAGTGCCCATTCCCCATGTACCAAGTTCGAGCAGTACATCAAGAATTTCTGCAAGAGGAAAAGCTTTGTGCTTTAATATTGGAGCAAACGTTACAACACGTTTACCCGGCCTTGAAACACCATCATAAACCGCATCATTCTCTGCAGAGTACGTAGAACCAACATGATATAAAGTATGATCTTCTTCTGCACTTGCAAGATCATATCTCAACACTAATTGTTCTGCAGTTAAATTCTCTTTATGATTTAATGAGCCGTGAAGATCAAGTGCATAAAATTCCTGCTGTGCATTTCTTATAGTTTCTTTTGTTGAAAAGAATTGAAGAAGATGTTTAGGATATTTTGGGCAGAACCGGACTGAGTTTCCGCCATCAACAACCTGCTTGCCTAAACCAAGCGCTGCAAGTGCAATTCCATCAGTTGATTTTGCCGGCGGTATCGGATAAAAATTATATGATTTGGCAACTCCTGCAAAATCAGGATAAAACCTGTTTTTATGCGGAGATCCGATGAGCCGCTGAATTATAACTGCCATCTTTTCTTCTTCAAGCCGGTAAGATGTTGCCTTCATATAATCTTTTGCGCGCTTAAAGAATGTTGAAGCATAAACGCACTTTATAGATTCAATCAATTCTCGCAGGCGTACTTCCAGATCCGGATTATTATTCGGAATCATGTACGTTTGATAAACACCGGCAAACGGCTGGAATTGTGAATCTTCAAGCAGCGATGATGAGCGAACTGCAAGCGGCTCGTGAAAAATTTCAAGAAGATCTCTTAAGCGATTTATAACATCATTAGAAAAATGCGGTGCATCAATAAACCTTCTTACTATTTCGTTATCATCATTTTCATGGAGTGCAAAATTCTCAAGCTGATTTTCTTCGAGGAATTGATCATAAACATCTGTTGCAATTACAACTGCAGAAGGAACAGATATTTCAACATCGCTGTATTTGTATCTTAAATTATGATTATTGATCAAACTGTTTATAAATCCTAACCCTCTTGCCTTGCCGCCCAATGATCCGCCGCCTATTCTTGCAAAGCTGTTCTTGGGGTCAAATGCTTCTTTATCAAAATCAGTGATTAAGCCTCGCTGGCGCGATTCCTGGTAATATCTAATTCCAGTAATTAATTCATTCCGTAATTCAGATATGGATTGAAAATCAGAAACCTTTGTTGGGCGTAATTTATGGGCAAGCCAGAATTCAGTACGAGCTTTTAGCCAGTTGGAGAAGTGGTTTCGTTCAGCGTGGTAACGTATACTCTCA
This sequence comes from Ignavibacteriales bacterium, assembly GCA_044507695.1. GTDB lineage: Bacteria > Bacteroidota > Ignavibacteria > Ignavibacteriales > Ignavibacteriaceae > JBIQJD01. The sequence continues at coordinate 165,421 of JBIQJD010000007.1, forward strand.
TCGGGCACAATCTTAAGCTGTTCTTCAAGCGCTTTTAAATTATTTGCACGTCCAACAACTTTTCCATCAGGAGTTTGAAAGATAAAATCGCCGAAACCGAAATTATCCATCATAAAATCACGCAGCTCATGAAGAAGTCTTGGTGAACCTTTCAGCAGGAATGAAACGCCGATCTCTTTTGCCTTTCCAGCAAAATCAGCAGAACTTGATTGAAGAAGAATAGGAATATCATTGTGTTCGTTCTTAACATTAATAGCAAACTTAATTCCTGCTTCCGGATCGCGGATTCCATCCTTGCGGAAATTGTTATCGGTAATAATTCCAAGAACATAATCTTCATACTTCTTATAATTCTCCCATGCTTCTTCATAAGTTGAGCAGAGAAGAATTTTTGGCCTGGCTCTCATTCGTAAAAATCTGTGAGTGAGATTGATTCCTTCAGAAATTAAACGCTGACTTTGATTAAATATTTCTGCGTATATGATAGGAACGTAAGTGGAATAAAATTTAACATTATCTTCAACAAGAATAATTACCTGAACTCCCGCAACAAATGTATCGTTCTCAACATTCATCCGGTCTTCAAGATATTTTATGATTCCTATAAGTAATTTATAATCACCCTGCCAGATAAAAATCCTATCAAAAATTGAAGTATCGTAATGTGAAACGAGTTCTTTTCTTTCCCTGTTATCGTAAGCAAGAAGTATGATTGGAGTTTGCACGCCGCTTTCTCTGAATTTTTGGGCAAGCCTTATAACATGCATATCCTCAATATGTAATGTAGTAATTATAAGATCGTACTTATTTTCAGCAGCTAGATCGAGTGCTTCAGCGCCTGATGTAACATGAGTTATTTCCGGCGCCTGGCTTAAATTCAATACCTGGTATTCCTGCCTTATTAATTCATACAGTCTGCCGTCTTCCTCAAAGAGGTAATAATCATACAGACTTGAAACCAGAAGTATCTCACGAATTTTGTAGCTCATTAATTTTTGAAAACGTTTGAGCCTGTTCGTGATCATGTCCTCTAAATGAAATTCGATCGCTTTTGTCTTATTCATTTTATGGAACTGGTTATGTTGATTAATAATTTCAGGAATCACAGCACTCTTTAAACTAAACCCTGATCAAGCATTGCATCAGCAACTTTTAAGAATCCGGCTATATTAGCGCCTTTAACATAGTTGCCAGGAGAATCAAATCTTTGTGCAGTCTGAACACATGTATCATGTATACTTTTCATTATTTGCTTCAGACGTGCATCAACTTCTTCTTTTGGCCATGGAAGCCGCATACTGTTCTGAGTCATCTCCAAACCGCTTACGGCAACACCACCTGCATTTGCAGCTTTACCCGGTGCAAAAAGCATATTTGCCTGCTGAAATACTTTATAGCCGGCAAGTGTTGTTGGCATGTTTGCAACTTCACAAACACAAAGACATTCATTCTTTACTAAATCTTTTGCATCATTTTCATCAAGTTCATTTTGTGTAGCACATGGCATTGCAACATCTACTTTAACAGACCACGGGCGTTTTCCAGGGAAAAATTCAACTTTGAATTCATCAGCATAATCTTTAACTCTATCATTAGCACTTGCTCTTAATTTAAGCATATAATCTATTTTTTCACCTTTAACGCCATCAGGATCGTAAATAAATCCATCCGGGCCTGAAAGTGTAACAACTTTTCCGCCAAGCTGATCAATTTTTTGTACCACGCCCCAGGCAACATTTCCAAAGCCGGAAACTGCAAAGGTTTTTCCTTCAATATCATGTCCAATACTTTTAAGCATTTCTGATACAAAATAAACGGCGCCAAAACCGGTTGCTTCAGGCCTGATTAATGAACCGCCCCAATTTAAACCTTTACCGGTTAAAACTCCGGTGAATTCATTTTTTAATCTTTTATACTGTCCGAATAAATATCCTATTTCTCTTCCGCCGACTCCAATATCACCTGCGGGAACATCTGTGTTTGGACCAATATGTCTGAACAGCTCTGTCATAAAACTCTGGCAGAATCTCATTACTTCATTATCGCTTTTACCTTTTGGATCAAAATCTGATCCACCTTTACCGCCGCCCATTGGAAGTGTTGTTAAACTATTTTTAAATACCTGTTCAAATGCAAGAAATTTAAGAATACCAAGATTAACTGAAGGGTGAAATCTAAGCCCACCTTTGTAAGGCCCAATAGCGCTGTTCATTTCGATTCTAAAGCCCCGGTTAACATGCACTTCACCCTGATCATCCATCCAGGGAACTCTGAACATAATTACACGTTCAGGTTCAACCATTCTTTCAAGAATTTTTGCTGATCTGTATTCAGGATGACGTTCTAATACAAGTTCAAGTGATTCTGCAACTTCTTCAACTGCCTGGTGAAATTCCGGTTCACTTGGATTTTTTGCTTTTACTTCGGCAAGAAGATTATTTACGTAATCGGACATGATATACCTCTTTGTATAACTTTTTTTATTAAATATTGTGAATTTAATTTTGTGTTGATGTGTATGAATTTAACAAAGTTGTTAAGAAGGATGATAATACTGCATTGAATTTACCTCTTAAATTTCAATACCCATTAACTTTTTAATTACATATTTTGTATGTAATTATTTCTTTTTGTTAAGGGAAACATAGTAATTATAAATCTAAAAAGCTTGGCAAATAATACATACATCCGGGCTGTTAAAGTCTGATTTTATTCAAATCTTAAAAAAGGTGAAGCATGCAAACCGGGATAATTAATGAAAAAGTTCAGCAGGCAATTCAAATTTTAAATGAAAAAAATATTGATATGTGGCTAACCTTCGTGAGGGAAAGTTCAAACATTCATGATCCTGCACTTGATATGATTGCAGGAACTAATTTAACTTGGCACTCTGCTCTTATTTTAAATAAAAACGGAGAAACTGCTGCAATAGTTGGAGATATGGAGAAGGAGAATATTCAGAAGTGCGGTGCTTATTCCATGGTAATTGGTTATACGCAGGCAATAAGAGAAATTTTAGTTGATTATATAAAAGAAAAATCACCAGCGCAGATTGCTCTAAATTTTTCTCTTGATTCAAACCTGGCTGATGGCTTAACACACGGAATGTTCATTACCTTAAATGATTATTTAAAAGATTCAGGTTATGAGAAAAAGTTTATCTCTTCTGAAGAAATAGTTGCCGCATTGAAAGGAAGAAAATCGCCATCTGAAGTTGCTATAATGAAGGAGGCAATAAAAGAAACACTAAGAATTTTTAATGAAGTAACCGGATTTATCTCACCGGGCAAAACAGAAAAAGATATTGCAGCGTTTGTATTGAAACTTGTTAAAGAACGCGGACTCGAAGTAGCGTGGGATGAAGATCATTGTCCTGCTGTTTTCACAGGGCCAGATCCTGCAAGCGCTCATTCAGGACCAACAGACAGAGTTATTGAAAAAGGCCACATGATTAATATGGATTTTGGAGTGAAGGTAAATGGTTATTGTGCTGATCTTCAAAGAACATGGTATGTTTTAAGAGATGATGAAGATAAAGCTCCGGCGGAAGTGCAGCGCGGTTTTAATGTTATCCGTGATGCAATACAAAAGGTTGCCGATGCAATTAAGCCTGGAGTAAAAGGGGTAGATATGGACAGCATTGCACGAAATTATATAACTGAAAAAGGATATGAAGAATATCCTCACGGCCTGGGGCATCAGGTTGGAACACAGGTGCATGATGGCGGCGCAGGTTTATTTCCTGCGTGGGAAAAATATGGCAATGCTCCGTTTCTGCCCCTGGAAGAGAATAACATCTTCACAATTGAACCAAGGCTTCCTGTAAAAGGTTACGGAGTTTCCACACTTGAGGAAGAAGTTATTGTTACAGAGAATGGGTGCGAATTCCTTTCAGATCCGCAGAAAGAACTTTGGCTGATAAGAAGTTGATGTAGAATTCTCAGATGAATTTACAATCTTTCAGGTATGATCTGTAAAGCATTTTATTATACTCAGCAAAGGTAATTTCTATTGCGCCAAACATTTTAAGATGCGGGGTCATATATTGAACATCAAGCAGATGATATTTTTGTTTGTTAAGATGATGGAGCAATTCAGCCAGAGCTGTTTTTGATGCCTGCGATACGAATGAAAACATTGATTCACCGAAAAATGCTCCTTTAAAAGCTATGCCATACAATCCGCCAACTAATTTGCCGTTCTGCCATGTTTCAACTGTGTGAACGTAGCCAAGTTTTTCAAGGCGGATATATGCTTCAACCAATTCATCTGAAATCCAGGTTGATTCACGCTGCCTGCATCCTTCAACTACAGAGAGAAAATTAAAATCAAATCTTATTTCAAAATTTAATTTAGAAACGGCTTTTTTAAGTGAACGCGGGATATTAAAATTATTTAAAGGAATGATTGTTCTTGTTTCGGGAAGATACCAGTTTATTTTTCCTGTTACTTCATCAGCCATTGGAAAGGCACCGCTTGCATAAAGCCTTATCATATTTTCAGGCTTTAAAAAATCATCATCCTTAAGTTCGTTTCTTTTCATTTTAATAAAATAAACAGCATTTATTCATCAATCTTAACTTCAAGCTGAATTATTTCATAACCTTTTAAAGTTTCATACGCGGCAAAAATAATTCCGCATAAAACAGAAATCATCCCCATAAGGAAAATTGGAATAACGATAACATCAATTTTATTTGAATCAAATATGAATCCCAACCCGATGAAAAGTGAAGTTATAATAAAAAGTGCAACAGCAAGCGTATAAGAGAATACTGCATTCCTGACAAGTTTAACCCTGTATACAAGTTTTAAAAGTTGTTTTGATATGCTTTCAAGGCGGATGTTTTCTTCATATTCTAATTCTCTGCCTGCAGCATGAATAATCATTTTCCTGCGTTCTTCATTTAAAAGGCGTATGCGGTTTACAACAAGTGAATATTTATTATTCATGGCAAGCAGGAGAAGTCCGCAGGCGGAAATCATTAAACCGGGAGCCAGCATTAGCTGGATAATATCAACAATCATATTTTATCCGATCAAATTCACAATGAAAAATAATCAGATAAATATCAAATATAAACAGGAACAAAAAAGCCGCTTGTTCAGCGGCTCTTTTGAAAATGAGTTGTGCCGGTGTGCGGCTTATATTTGAAAAGCTCTTTCTTCGAATATCCAATATAAAAAATCGCAACCCGTAAACGGTTATCTTTGTTCATATGGCTCAACATATGCATCATATCATCGCCGTTTACGGGTTTAATAATATCAAGCAAAACGTAATCCGGAATTTCAAGCCGGATTATGTTTTCTGCCTCCGCTCCTGATTCACAATCAACAGATTCGTTTAAAAATAATTTTTCTGCAATACGGAATAATAAACTTTTTTTCGGTTAATCTGTTACCACAAGAATTTTTTTCATATAAAATTCTTAATTGTTAAAAATAAATTTGGTTCAATTACCGGATTGAATCTAAAAATTTGGTTTTAATTTAAATGTGATTTACTCAATAAAATTGAGGCGGGTTAAATACCTGTGCGTTTTATAAAATCAATTATTACAGGATTTTGTGATTGGAGAAGTTCTTCCGGAGTTCCGGTAAAGAAAATTCTTCCTTCGTGCATCATTGCAACATTATCAGCAACGTTTTTTACGCTGTACATATCATGAGTAACAACTACTGATGTAACATTCAGTTTGTTTGATAATTCTTTTATTAAACTATCAATTGAATCTGACATTATCGGATCCAGACCTGTGGTTGGTTCATCGTATAGGATGTAATCCGGATTAGTAATTAGTGCGCGTGCAAGTCCAACTCTTTTTTTCATTCCGCCGGAAAGTTCTGCCGGTTTAAGTTTCTGAATTCCCGGAAGCCCGACCAGTTCAAGTTTTTCCGCGGCTGCTTTTTTTATTTCTGCCGATGAAATTCCATTGCCAGATTCAACCAAAGGCAATGTTACATTTTCTTCAACCGTCATTGAATCAAAAAGAGCTGCACCCTGAAAAAGAAAGCCAAACTTTTTTCTCAACTCATAAAGTGAATTTGTATCAAGTTCACTTACAATTTTATTTTCTACTTTAACATATCCGGCATCCGGAATTAATAATCCAACAATATGTTTAATTAAGACACTTTTTCCTTCGCCGCTTCTGCCAATGATAACAAGGGTTTTCCCTTTTTCTATGCGCAGGTTTACGCCATTCAATACTTTTTTGCTGCCAAAGCTTTTATATAAATCAGATATTTCAATCATGCTGTAAAAAAAATGTTGATCAAAACTAAAAAAAATCAGTTAAAGAAATGCATTGTTCTGCAGAAACAGGGATGGTAAAAGTTGGGCGGAGACGATTTAAAGCCTCCGCTATATTTTATTTTTTTATAAAGTTCAGATTATAGAAATGAAAATCGGGATTCGGCAAATCAATCTTGAATCCGGAAATTTCTCCTTTTGAATTCATATCAAACGTAACAAATCCTTCCGGCAAAAACGGATCAGTAAATTTTATTCTGAATGTATTGAAATGCCGGTGCTCTAATTTGGTGGAAAATAGTTTTTCTGCGGGAAGAAATTTTAAAACAAGTTCATTATTTGTGAAAACAACTTCAGCTTTTCCGTACATTTTATCTTCATAAATTCCTGTGTATGATTCAGGTGGAAGGTTTAAAGAATTTTCCGATGAGATAATCTTATCCTTCTCTTCCGGTTTTTCTTTTTCTTCTCTTTCCTTAATTCGTTTAAAACTTTCTGCTGCGTAATCAATATTATTTTCATTAAGATGAAAATCCAGAATCTTATTAAGAAGTGGATTGATCAATCCGTTTATCTGATTAGATAAAATTATAATTCCCAATTGATCATCAGGAACGAAACACACCTTTGTATGAACTCCGGGAAGTCCGCCGGAATGTTCAATTATTTTTCTGCCGGAATAATCCCATAAATTCCATCCCAAACCGTAGTTGCGGAAGTGTGTTCCAAACTTTTCTGTATTTGCAGGTGAAGGAAGAACCATGTTTGCAGACGTAATTACAGAGACGGAATTCTCTGATAAAATTTGTTTGTCATTATACTTTCCGTTGTTCAGCCACATTTGAATCCACTTTGTTAAATCATCTACATTTGAGTTAATTGAAGCGGCTGGTCCGGCGTTATCATAATTCAGCATCTCAATTACTTTTCCATTATAATACGGAAGAGACCAATCAGCATCTTTTGAAAAATAATTGTTGCTTGTATTTGTTGAATTCATTTCGAGCGGAGTAAAGATTTTTTCTTTTACAAACTCATCCCAAGATTTACCGGAGACAGCTTCAACAACCAATCCGGCAGCAATAAACATAATATTCTGGTAGCCGTACTTACCTCTGAATGGATTTTTTAATGGAAGGTATCTTATCCTTCTTACAATTTCCTTTCTGTCATAATCAGTTCCATACCACAAAAGGTCTCCATCATAAGTTGCTAATCCGGAACGATGACAGAGCAAGTCTCTTACAGTTATTTCTGATGTTATGTAAGGATCATAAAGTTTAAACCATGGAAGATGCTCTGTAACTTTATCATCCCAATCTAATTTTCCTTCATCAACAAGAATACCGATTGAAGCTGCTGTAAATGCTTTTGAAACTGATGCGAGCCCGAAAATTGTTTCAGGAGTAACAGGCGCTTTTGTTTCAATATTTCTATAGCCGTAACCTTTAGTAAAGACAACGTTTCCATCTTTTATAATTCCAACTACAAGCCCGGGAATTTCAAAATCTTTAACTGCTTCAGCAATGTAATTATCAAGCTCATCATAATTTTTATTTGATTGTGCGGCTGCTGAAAAGATAAAGAGGAGAATCAACAGAATTGTTTGCGTGGTGCTCTGAAATATTTTCATAACTCTTCCAATCAATTTTTATATTGAATTTACTAACGTTAAAACTTAAAATGATTTTAAATATGATGAAAGAATTTCATACAGTTTTTTTGATGAATCTTTCATACAAAGATATAACAAACAAACTGATCATAATTCCACTGATGATAACTGTAATTACTGCTCCCGCTCTGAATATATACACGCTTGTTTCAATTCTGATTATTGTAATTGCAGTTGTAAGAAATATAATTCTTAACCAGAACCACCATTTATTTTTTGATGGGATAGGCTGATAATCTTTTGTTTTGTATTCTTTGTTTTTATAAAAGTAGTAGATTAAAAAAATAAATGCGAACAAAGAAAAGAGATGTTCGGCGATGCGCATGGTTCTAACACTAATTAATGCAAATAAATTTTTCGGAGAAGCAAAAGAAATAATATCTCTTACCGCTGCCTGGTTATCAAAAATATAATCAAGAAACAGATGTGATAAAATTCCGATTACGCATGAAAGAAGAAAAATAAACCAATGATAGTGCAGATATCTTACAAAATTAAACCGCACCGCACGTGAATAATTTTTATCAAGCGGGGAAGGAAGATTAATGATTACTACATCTCTTATCAGCAGATGAAATATTAATGCAGAGAAAATTGCCACCGGCAGGTTGAAAATAAAAAATCCCGCAAAAGTTTCACTTAAAGTTGATTCAAGTCTCATGCGGAAAAAATATTCCAAATCAGGCGCAATACTGCCAAAGTATAAACCGGTAATTGAGAATTTTATGAAATTGATTTTTTTAAAAGGCAGAACGGCAACAGGATGAGAAAAAGTAAACGGCATTGTTAATCTGCAAATTTAATTTTTTCAGGAGGAAATGAAGCGGCAATTATATTTTTATTAATATTATTCATTAGAATTTTTTTTCATCCATTCATCCTTCAACATTGAATAAACAACAAGATCAACATATCTTCCATTTAAAAATTCTCCGGATCTTTCCACTCCTTCCATCACAAAACCTAATCTTTCCGGAATGTGCCTGCTTTTTAAATTTCCAACTGCTGCTTTTATTGTCATTCTGTTTATTCCATAGTCATTGAAAACCTTATTAATTATTCTTCTGCATGCTTCAGTTATAATTCCTTTCCCCTGATGTTCTTCTGCAAGCCAGTAACCAATTTCGGCTTTGTTGTTAAATTTATCTCCGTTTTGCAAATCAATCATTCCAACAATTTTTTTGTTTATGCGGATGACATAAATCTCTCTGCCGTTAAAAAGATTTTTATTTACGTTATCTGCTATAAATGATAAAGTATCTTCCGGACTTCTGGTTCCGTCAATCCACGGAAGCCATTCGCGCAGGTAATCACGGCACTGCTGCACCACCTGAAAAATTTCAAACGCATCACCGCGCTCCGCCCGATCAATCTTTATTTCAGGCAAGAAGTCTCCTGTGATAATTTATTTGTCCCAAATGATAATTAAGATGAGAAGTTAAATGAACAATAAAAAAAGCAGTAGTCATCCCTTTTTCAAAAATATGTTCTGGATAAATTTTTACCAGTTCTTCTTCTGTTAAAGATGAAATTACTACCCGAACAATTTCAAGAGTTTCATCAATATATTTCAGCAGGGTTGATTTAGGAACATTCTTTTCCGAAAATTCCAAATCACGATGACGAACGTAACCGGAATTACCAAGTACGGCACCAATGTAATGTTTCAGATTCCCGGTAATGTGCAGAACAAGGTTGCCGCCGGAATTTTTTATATCCTTTGATATCACCCACAAGCTTTGTTCATCGGGATAAAGCTGAACTTCCTGTTTAAGTTTCCCAAGATCGCGTTCAAAGATTTCGATTAATATATCCTTTAACATTTTAATTACCGTTTAATGTTGTTGAAAAGAACAATATAAAAATAAAAGATTAACTAAAGTTTCCGGGCAATTACAAGCACAGATTTAAAAGTTTCAATTGAACCGGAATTATCATTTAAAGCTTCCAGGAAAATGATATAAATTCCCATTCTTAATGGCGAGCCTGATTCATCGAGCCCATCAAAAATTACAGAGCCGGATGAACCGCTTCCGCTGTTGTTCAACAGTGTTCTAACAAGCCGGCCCTGGCTGTCATAAATTTTTATTCTTACCTGTGCAACCTGTTGAGTCAGAGAATAATTGAATATTGTAAAATCCTCAAAGCCGTCATTATCGGGGGAGAATGGATTTGGTGAGATTGAAATTCCAGATGTGCTGTTTTCATTTTTTGTATAGATGCTGTTGGTTCGCGCAGGAGTTCCCCCAAGCGGATCAACAGAACTATTCCAGTTTGCAGCATCGTTTGCATTTAAATAAGGATTAACTCTTTCCAGTGATATATTTTTTGTTGATGTAAGATTTTTGTTATGCCATTTATCAGAATAATTAATTGAATCAATAACATTTCCTCTTATATCTTTAAGATAAATTATTTCTCCGGATGCTGATAATCCAAATGAAGAAACATTTACCACATTTATGTTTTCATTAGCTGATAAATTATACTTCATCAAAACAGTGGAATCAGCGGCAAGCAGAAAATATTTTTCCGGCGGAAGTATAAATCCTGTTTCAAATAATTTAAATGAACTTCCCGAAGCATCTTCTAATTTCCAACCGCCAATGTTTACTGAATCAGTTGAAGCATTATAAAATTCTACAAACTCATTGTTATCGGTATCAGGATCAAACATAATTTCATTAATGGTTAACTGATTTCTCACTCCGGGCTTGGTATCAACAACAGAATTTGATTTCCCGGGAGTACTTTTTAATTTTGATAAACTACTTGTCCAGTTGCTGCTGTCATTCGTTGCTCCGGTAAATGAAATTCTTTCTAGTGAACTTCCGTTTCTGCCTCCCCATTTTGAATTATATTTTAGACTATCAATTATTCCGTTTCTGAAATCATAAATTACAACACCATCTGTGGAACTGCTTAATGAACCAAAGCTGCTTATTATAATTTTTGTTTCAAGATCAGGATGATAATTATAAAAGGATGTATCTCTGCAAATAATAAAATACTCACCGGCACCAATGTATAAATCATAATTAGTAATGAAACTTTTGCCCGGTGAAGGAAGAATATCGCTGACAGACCAATCTTTCAGATTAATAGAATCATCAGAAACATTAACAAACTCAATCCATTCAGGTTCACCGTTTTCAGGTTCATACATAACTTCACTAATTAAAATTTTACCGCCTTGAATTCCGGGCTCAATTGATTTTTCAATATAATTATTCAATGTATCTTCATCACCGGATTGAACAATTCTTACTGCGGCAAGAATTTTATTTTGTATCTGAGAAATAGCAGAAGCAGAAGTTACTGTAACAGAATCATCTGCTTCAAAAAATGAAATGGTTTGTGCATCAAGCAGAAGATCAACAACGTTATTGGAATCAGTATCAATAATAAATTGAACGGAAATATTTTCTGCGGCAGAAGATCCGAAATTTTTAATCTTTGCAGAGATAAATACATCATCACCGGGAACAGGAAAACGCGGGTTGAAAGAAATCTCTGCTGCCGCTGCATCAATTTGTTTTGGTGTAATGCTGTTGATTCTTCCGGGAGTACTGCTTTCAAAATCTTTTGAGCTTCCCCAGTTTTGCAGCAGTGCTGATGGTGCATTTAATGAAATTCGTTCAATTGAAAATCCGCTGTTAACAGAGATGTTTGTATTGTAAAAAACGGAATCAATCGTTTGTCCCTGTTTATCTTTTAAAACCAAACCATCTGCATCATTATTCAATCCCGCAAAATTCTGTTTAGCTAAAGGAGATGGAATGATACGGTGATAATTTAAAATTGATGAATCTTTTGTGATTACAAGATAAGATTCCGGCTGAATGAAAACATCCGTTGTTATTTTGAATGAAGCGGGATTTGTTAAAACATCACTGATTGTCCAGCCATTTAAATTAATTATTTCATCTGATGTGTTATAAATTTCAAACCACTCGGGCTCGCCGCCGGTTGGCAGAAACATTATTTCATTAATCAGAACTACAGAAGCGGGATAACCTGCTTCAATAACTTTATAAGTATGATTATTGCTTGTGTCTTCATCTGATTCCCAAATCGCATTAACAAAAACTGCTTCGGGCTTATCTAAATTTTCAATAACATAATTGAATTGAATTATTGTTGAATCTCCGCTTGCCAGAATAATTGCCGCTGTTGTTTCAACTTGTAAATCAGGAACTGAATCAAGATTACTGTCCTTAAAAAGCTGAAGATAAAATTCTGCGCTGCTTTTTCCTGAATTTTTAATCTTCGCTGAGATGTTAATATTATCTCCTTTGATTGGAAATTCCGGATGAGTAATTATCTCCGCTGTTTCAATATCATATTCTTTTTGAGTCACAGAATTTATAAAACCGGGAGTTCCGCCGGATAAATTTTTTGTTGTACTCCAGTTTGTTGAATCAATGGAAGATTCCAGTGGATCAATTCGTTCAAGAGATTTGCCGTTTGTTCCTCCCCATGTTGATTTGTATTCAAGCGAATCAATTGTTCTGTTGAGTGAATCAATCAGAATAATTTTATCTGCACTGTTATTCAATGCAGGAAAACTGCTGATCAGAATTTTTGAAGTAATGTTGAACGAATCAGCAATTGAACTATCGGCGGCAATAACTAAGTATTCGCCGGTATTTAAAAATATATTCCCGGATTTTAGAGTTGTTGTGTCTGAATTATCAGCAATCTTATATCCGTTTAAAAAAATCTGTTTGCTGCTTTTGTTAAATAGTTCAATCCATTCCGGCTCACCGGCAGAAGGTGCGTACATAATTTCATTTATGATAAGATCATTTCTTACTTCATTAATTTCTGCACCGGTAATAATTTTAATTCCAATATTGTTGGATTGATCTTCATCTGCGGGAAAATTAATTACAACAATAAAAATGTTTTTCCCCGAATTAATTACTCCGGTAGTAAATTCTATTTCAACACTATCCCCGGGAGCTAATGATGAAATATTTTTTTGATCAATCATTTCTTCCGATTCAGGAATTGAATCTTTATCCGAATCATAAAAAAATTGAACAGTGAAATTATCACTCTGCTGAAGTCCGTTATTTTTTACTATGGAATTTATAGTAGTGCTTTCGCCAGCCACAACAAAATCATTTGGGGATTTAAGGTTTGAAATTAATAGATCATAATTTTTTGGAGTGATTGAATTTATTGTTCCTGGCGTTGCCTTGTTTAAACTTGTTGAAGTTTCCCAATTATCTGCTGAAGTTGAAAGAAGTTCTGTTGAAATTCTTTCCAATGATTTTCCACCTGAATTTCCTCCCCACTCAGGAAGGTATGATAATGAATCAACAATAAAAAATGATGAATCTTTTAAAACAACAGCATCACCACCATTGTTAAGAGCGGGCAGATTAACTGTAATTATTTTTGATTTAACATGGTAGAAATTTAAAATTGAAGAATCTCTGCTGATTACCAAAAAAGAATCGGGCTGCAGAAAAACTTCCGGCAGAATTACAGAGGTTGAATTATCACCAATCCTCCAGCGGTTTAAATTGATAGTTGCATCACTCCGGTTAAACAGTTCAACCCATTCAGGCTCACCTGATGAAGGAGCGTACATTATTTCATTTATTACAATATCATTATAAGCAGCTGCCGGAGAATGAACATTGAAAATTAATGCTGAAGAATTGTTAACGGTGTTTTCATCATTTTCATATTCAACCAAAGCAATGATTTGATAGCTACCTGCCGGAACTGCACTCCAGTTGTATACATAAAGAATTGAATCGCCCGATGATAAATTATTGTATTCTTCTGATGCTAATAATTCATCATTTTCACCTGTGAAATTTTTATTTAAATCATTAAATAAATTCAGCGTAAAATTTTGAGCTGTTTGTGAGCCGTTATTTTTCACAGAGATATTTATTTCAATATCATCACCGTTAAAAGGATTGACTGGTTGAATATTAATTTTTGAAACAAGCAGATCATAATTTAAAGGCGAAACAGAATTCCGGAATCCCGGTGTTCCGTTTGGAACTAATGAATTTGTCCAGTTAGATTCTGAATCATCCTTATTTAAAATTATTTTTTCATCAGAAAAAGAAGAAGTGTTATTTGCACTATAAGTATAAACAGCAAGAGTATCATCAGAATTATTAAGAAGGGAAATTTGCCTGCCTGTTGTATTTGCCATTCCCGATGAACCAAATGCGTTATCGCTGATCTTAAGAATTAATGCTGAGGGTGGAATTAACGAATTGTAAATTCCGGATTCCAAAACATAATCGCCTTCAAAAATTACCGCGAATGTACCAGGTGCAAGAATCGTTGAACTCCCGGTAATAACATCTGCTGCAGATGTGTAATATTTAATTTTGAATCCGTTAAGATCAACCGCTTCAGTTCCGGCGTTATATAATTCTATAAATTCATTATTACCGCTTACAGGATTAAACATTATTTCTGATAATACAATATCAGATCCTGTTTGGGCAAATACCAAAAATCCCTGAATGAAAATCAGGAGAATGAAAAATTTTTTCACGAAAAATTATTAGTTAGTTAAGGCGAAACGGTTTTTCATTCATGATGAATGAAGCGAATCTTAAATGATAAAAAAAATGTACTTTAAAAATTGTAATTAAGGCTCAGCGCCTAACTGCCACGTATAAAAGGCATCTCCTTTGGTGGTAAAAAGTGCAATTGAGAGAGGTGAATTCTTACCGTACCATTTAATTAAATCTCTTAATTTTTGTATGTCATCATTAAAGATATACGCAAACGAGCGTACGTTTTCTGTTCCAGGTTCCTCGTACGTGTGAATTGCGCCGGATGAATCAACTTCAAAATATGTGTATTCGCCTGGTACAAAATCATATTCCTGCGCGCCTAATATTTTTAATGAATCAAAAAATGGCTCTACCTGTTTAACTACAAAAGAATCAGATGAGAAACCAACATGTCCCCATATCCCGTTTTCCGGAATTCTATTTAACACGGGATTAACAAGTTCAATCCATGCTCGTGAACTGTCCAGAATTTTAAATTCTTCATTAGAAATTATCAGCGGCGCCTGCATAACACTTTCATTTACCAGGAATTGAATTGTGTAATTACCGGGAAGCAGTGAACCCAAATTTACTTTGGCTTTTGCCGGGCCAATTCCGGTTGCACATGTTGATGGCTCAATTATGTGAGTGAAATTTACATCAATAACATTTCCGTTTTTTTGATACTGATATGCAATGCTGTAATTGGAACAGTTATAATTTGAATCCGTTTCTGCTTCAAGAACAAACTTTCTGCCATCATTTGAAATTTCTTCTTTTAAAGTTAAAAGAACATTCGAGTCAATTCTGACATTTTCAACAACTGTATCTGTAGCGCAGCCGGCTATTAACAAAACAATAAAAAAGATGGCAAATGAACTTTTCATTTCTATCCTTTAATTAAATGCGTATACAAAAAAACTTAAATTTTTAAGAAAGTAGCAAGCCAAAGATGATATTTATTTTGAAGCTGCAGTTAATGCAAAAAGATCAAATAATTTATTCGGCAGCAATTTTAAAATTTTAGCTCCCAGCACTGTGGGAAGCGGAAACTCAATTACAGACTTTTCTTTTTTAATGCCGTTAAAAATTATTTTTGCGGCTTTATCTGGATTCATAAGAAACGGCATTTTAAATCGGTTTTTAGCTGTCATCGGAGTTCTGACAAATCCGGGTTTAACGGTTATAATTTTTACATTATATTTTTTCAATTCAATCCGCCAGCTTTCAAGAAGCAAAGTTGCTGCAGCTTTACTTGAACAATAAATTCCGCTTCCGGGAAACCCTCTTGTATCGGCTAAGCTTGATACACCAACAATTACTCCATTTTTTCTTTCTTTAAAATCATGCAGTAAGTTTTCTATGAAGTAAATAAAACTTAACACATTTACTTTGTAAGTTAATTCAGCATTTTCAACATTAAATTCTTCAATTGGATTCCTGAAACTTACTCCGGCGTTTAAAATGGCAACATCAATTCCACCAAATTTATCTTTAATAAATTTTGTTGATTCATTCACCTGTGTTTTATCTGTAACATCACATTTTAATGGGAGAATAACCGAGCCGGATTTTCTTAAATCATCCGCTAAAGCATTAAGTTTATCTTCTCTTCTTGCAAGCAGTGCAATTTTGCAGCTTTCTTTTGCAAATAATTTTGCCAGTTCAAAACCAATTCCGCTGGAAGCGCCTGTAATTAAAATTGTTTTTTCAGAAAATTCCATTCTAATTCTTAAGAAAGTTTGAATTTAATTGATGAAAGCTAAAAACGATTGAAAAATTTTGTAAAGATATGATAAAATTATTATACAGGTTCAATTATCTTTTCAATTACTAAAGTAATTATTATCTTTCAGCAAAAATTATTCCAATGTTTGTCAGCAATATTATAGCTATAGAAGACGTATTAGTTAGTCCTGAAATAGTTGAAAAAGAATTTGAATGTGATTTAAAAGTATGCAAAGGCGCATGTTGTACACTGGAAAGTGAATACGGAGCACCCGTTTTACCCGAAGAAGTCAAAGAAATTGAGAATATTCTTGATATTGTAAAAGAAAATCTTCCGCAGGAACATGTTGAAGAAATTGAATTAAACGGGTTTTATGAGGTTAAAGATGGGGAATTGATGATAAAAAGTGTAAACAACCGCTCCTGTGTTTTTGTTTATTTTGATGGCAATATTGCAAAATGCGGAATTGAAAAGGCTTTTTTTGAAGGGAAAGTTAAATTCAGAAAACCGATTTCCTGTCATCTTTTTCCAATTAGAGTTGGAAAATTTGGCGGGGATGTTTTACGGTTTGAAAAATTTTCTGAATGTAAACCGGCAATTGAAAAGGGTTCTAAAACCAAAACCAAAATTGTTGATTTCTGTAAAGAATCGTTAATCCGCTTGTACGGAAAAAATTGGTATTTAAAATTAAAGGAAATAAACAGTAAATAATGTTATCGTTAAGTCAAAGATTATCACAACAACAGAAATTATCACCGCAGCAGATCCAGTATCAAAAACTGCTTCAGTTAAATACACTTGCTCTTGAACAAAGAATTAAAAATGAACTGGAAATAAATCCTATTCTTGAGGAAGTAATGGAAGAAGAACCGGAAATGCTCCAGGATCAGCTTGAAAAAGATAAGAAGGATGAAAATGAAGAGGAATTTGAAGAGTACAACAAGGATGATGAATTTGAAATAGAAGACTTCATGAATGATTATGAAGGTGATTATGAAGTTGAGCGGGCAAATAAAAGCAGCGATGATGAAGTTTACCAGCCTCTCGCACAAGCAAGACAATCTTTAACTGAACACCTGCGCAGCCAGCTGCAACTGCTCAATCTTGATGATGATCTTTACATGCTTGGTGAAGAGATTATCGGAAATCTGGATGAAGACGGATATCTTAAAAGATCAATTGAAGAGATTGTTAATGAACTTGCAATGTTTGAGAATGTGATTATACCGATTGAAAAAGCAGAGGAAATTTTAAAAGAGATTCAAACATTTGATCCTGTTGGAATTGCAGCACGAAGTCTACAGGAATGTTTGTTGATTCAGCTAAAACATTCATCTCACGATCCTTACTACAAATACTTAGCCGGAGAACTGCTTAATAATTATTTTGATGATTTTGCCAAACGCAGATTTGAAGCAATTAAGCAGAAAATGAATCTTACCGATGAAAGTTTAAAAGCTACAGTTGAATTGATTCAGAGCCTTAACCCGAAACCGGGAGAAGGAAATATTGAATCGGCAGAAATGAATCAGATTACACCTGATTTTATTATTGAAAAATCTGATGATAATTTTATAATCACTTTGAATGATAAGAGTGTTCCTTCGGTTACAGTAAGCAAAACCTATCTTGAAATGTTTCAGAACGGCAAACGCGGCAAGAAGAATGACCGCGAGAAAAACACATATAAATTTTTAAGAGAAAAATTTGAATCTGCAAAATGGTTTATTGCCTGCATTCAGCAGAGAAGAGAAACGCTGATGAAAATAATGCAGGCAATTCTTGAGAAGCAGTACGAATTTTTTGATAAAGGTCCAAAGTTTCTCAAACCGATGATTTATAAGGATATTGCTGAAGAAATACAGATGGATATTTCAACAATCAGCCGCGTGGTTAATGGTAAGTATGTTCAAAGCCCGATGGGAATTCATGAACTGAAATATTTTTTCAGTGAAGGATTGAGCACCGATTCAGGTGAAGAAGTTTCAAACAAACACATTAAAGAACGCCTGAAAGAAATTATTGATGCAGAAGATAAAAGCGCTCCTTACAGTGATGATAAACTGGCAGAAATGTTAAACGAAGAAGGAATTCATATTGCGAGACGAACGGTTGCAAAATACCGTGAGCAGCTCCGCCTGCCAATTGCGCGCCTCCGGAAAGAATTATGATAAACTATGCCGTAGATGTTTTTCTCATCATTCTGATCTTTTCAATTTTCGGTTACATCCATTCACTTACTGCTTCATTTGAAATTAAGAAAAAACTGTTTGAGCTTGTTGGAGATAAGATAGCATTCTACCGGCTGGGATTTAATATTCTCTCACTTTTCCTTTTGTATTTAGCATATTTAATTATGCCAAAACCAAATCTTATTATTTATGATCTCAATCCTCCTTATGATCTGCTCGTCCTTATTCCGCAGTTTGCCGGACTTGCCGGAATTTTTTGGACGTTCAGATATATTTGCCTGAAAGAATTTATAGGCATTCAGCAGATTGAAAGATGGTTAAAAAGAAATTATAATTCTGAGGAACTTGATGAACATTATACTTTAAGAATTAATGGGCCTTACAAATTTGTTCGGCATCCGCTTTATTTTTTTTCAATGATGATCTTGATCTTCCGGCCAATAATGGATTTGTTTTATCTAACCATTTTAATATGCATCATTGCTTATTTTTATATCGGTTCTGAATATGAAGAAAAAAAGCTGATAAAAATTTTTAATGATGATTATATTAAATACAGAGAAACAATTCCCAGGCTTATTCCGTTAAAACCATTTCAACCATACAAATCTTAAATTTACCCGATATGAATTTTAGGAAGTTGATTAAAGTAATTTTATTTCTCTCAGTTCCTTGTATTTCACTGAATGCTTTTCAAATTCAGAGTGATAGTATTATTGCATCAGCCGGAAATAAATCAATCAGCGTTCAGGAATTCCGTTTAAAATATGAATTAATTCCGCAGACATTGAAAATGAGTAAGGATGAAAAGAAGGAAAATCTTCTCTATTCCTTAATTGCGGAAAAACTCTGGGCGCAGGAAGCGGAAGAATTGAAACTTGATACAACAGAAGTAATGAACATTACTTTTAAGTTCATTGAAAAAATGCTTGTGCGTGATGCTCTTTTTAATCTTGAAATAAAAAATAAAATAACGATATCCGAAGAGGAACTAACGGATGCAATGTTTAAGCATTTTACCACGTTGTATCTGGGCGTATTGTATTCTCCTGATTCAGCAGGAATATATGATCTTTATTCAAAGCTGAATAGTGGAGCTGAATTTGATTCGCTTTATTCGATAAATGAATTTCAGCTTCCGGCGCTGGAAGTAAATTCCGGTGAGATGAAAAAAGAAATTGAAAATGAATTGTTCAAACTTGATGAGGGAAAATATTCTTCTCCTGTAAAATCAAATAACGGCTGGATGATCTTTTTAGTTGAAAAGAAAATTCAGAAATCTTTTACATCAGAAGATATTAACAAAACATTAAGCAAGGTTAAGAATGCGCTTGAAGAAGAAAAAACTGATAGTCTTTATCGTACGTTTAAATCTTCTTTCTTAAATGATAAAAAAATTGAAGCTGATGGAAATCTGTTCTGGGCTGCGGCTGATAAAATTATTTCAATTCTTCAGCAGAAAAAGAAGCTCGGCAACATTCCTGATTCAATTGATGTACGCCTGGAAACAGCGGATATTATTTCAATTGAAAATCAGCTTGGCACGGATACACTTGCAATGCCTTTTATTATTTTTGATTTTGATCCGCTTACAATGAAGGAGTTTTTGCGCTCATTTGCGTTTGAAGGATTTTACACAACAGATGTTGATGAAAAAATTATTGCAGCAAAATTAAATTCACGTGTGCGCACTTTAATTGAACAGGAACTTCTTGCTCATGAAGGATACAAAAGAGGTTTGCAGAATCTTCCCGAAGTAAAAAACGCAATTAATTTGTGGCGGGAAAATTATCTTGCAAAGCTTTATAAAAATTATTTTGTGAATAACACGGATATTAATGTTACAGATAATGACTCTGCTAAAATTATCTTTTTAAATATTTTAGAAATATTAACAGACAGCCTGAATGTAATTGAAAAAATTCTTGATGAGAATGAAAAGGGGACAGATTTCCGTGAACTGGCTGAAAGATATAGCAAGAATAATAATTATGAATCCGGATATTTCCCTTCTTCTGAACGCGGAGAAATAGGAACAATAGCTTCATCAATGGAAGTTGGAGAAGTTTACGGTCCAGTGTTAACTGATAATGGTTATCTCATTTTCAAATTGATTGATAAAAAAGAAGACAATCTGATTCCCGGTGCAAATACTTCAGAAGAAGTTCGGAGAAATTTAAAACTTCAAAAATTATCTGAAAAGATTATTGAAAAAACTGTCCAGCTTGCGCGCAAACACGGAATAAAAATTAATTCCCAACTGCTGAATTCCATTTCTGTTAAAGATTTTAATATGTTTGCAATAAGATATATGGGATTCGGAGGAAGGCTTCCCGCAGTACCATCAACATTTAGATTTACAGAATGGGTTGATGACTGGATGCGGAGTCTTCATGAAAATCCTTAATTTAAAGAGAAGGAGCTATGGAAAATAAAATTCGATCAACAACTATTCTCGGTATAATTCATAATGGTAAAGCCGCAATTGGCGGAGATGGTCAGGTCTCGCTCGGCAGCACGGTTATGAAACACAACGCGCATAAAATCAGAAAAATTGCCAATGGAAAAGTGCTTTGCGGTTTTGCAGGCGCTTCAGCAGATGCGTTTACTTTGATGGAAAGATTTGAAGATAAACTTGAGCAGTACCGCGGAAATGTTCACCGTGCCGCTGTTGAACTTACAAAAGATTGGCGTACTGATAAATACCTCCGCCGGCTTGAAGCAATGCTTGCTGTTATTACTGAAGATAAAGCGCTTGTGATTTCAGGGAATGGTGATGTAATTGAGCCTGATGATCAGATTGTTGCAATTGGTTCAGGCGGAATGTACGCATTAGCCGCTGCCAAAATGCTGAAGAAATTCAGTTCACTTTCCGCAGAAGAAATTGTAGCTGAAGCACTACAAACTGCTGCTGATATTTGTATCTACACAAATAATAAAATTAATGTTGAAGTAATTGAAAAATAAAAGAGTAATTAAATGAGCACGGAAAATAAACATCTTACACCTTCAGAAATTGTAAAAGAACTTGATAAATATATAATTGGCCAGACAGAAGCTAAACGTGCAGTTGCAATTGCACTGCGTAACAGGTGGAGAAGACAGCAGGTTACTGATACGATCAGAGATGAAATACTGCCGAATAATATTATACTTATTGGTCCCACCGGGGTTGGTAAAACAGAAATTGCACGCCGGCTTGCAAAACTTGCAAACGCTCCGTTTGTAAAAGTTGAAGCTTCAAAATTTACCGAAGTTGGTTACGTTGGAAGAGATGTTGAATCAATGATACGTGATTTAACAGATTATGCAGTGAACATGGTAAAATCTGAAAAGACTGCAGAAGTGCAGGCAAAAGCTCAGGAGCTTGCGGATGAAAGAATTCTAGATATCCTGATTCCCCCGGTTAAAAAACATGCAGCAGTACAGGAATCAGAAAATGAAGAAAATACAGAAGCATTTCAAAACCAAAAAACACGCGATTGGATGCGTGCTAAACTTAAAAACGGTGAACTCGATTCAAAGATGATTGAGTTTGATGCGAACACACAGCCTGCAATCGGTATGCAGGTTCTTGGTCCGCTTGGTATGGATGATATGGGAATAAATTTCCAGGAAATTATGGGCAACCTTATTCCCAAGAAAAAGAAGAAAAGAAAAACAACAATTGCTGAAGCACGTAACATTATTACGCAGGAAGAAGCACAGAAACTTATTGATATGGAGGCTGTTCAGAAGGAAGCTATTGAACGTGTTGAGAACAGCGGGATCGTTTTTATTGATGAGATTGATAAAGTTGCTGGCGGTGGAAAATCACAGGGGCCGGATGTATCAAGAGAAGGTGTGCAGAGAGATCTTCTCCCTATTGTTGAAGGATCGAATGTTAATACTAAGTACGGCGTTGTACGCACAGAACATGTTCTGTTTATAGCATCGGGTGCATTCCATGTTTCCAAACCGTCTGATCTTATTCCGGAACTTCAGGGAAGATTTCCAATTCGTGTTGAGTTGAACAGCTTAACCGAGGAAGATTTTGTTCAGATTCTTACAACTCCTCAAAATGCTCTGCTTAAACAATACAGTGCATTGCTTGAGACAGAGGGTGTTAAACTTAAATTTTCTGCTGATGCGATCCGTGAAATTGCAAGGATAGCAACGGAAGTTAATTCACAGGTTGAGAATATCGGGGCAAGAAGACTTCATACAATTTTAACAACCCTGCTTGACGAAATTCTTTTTGATGTGCCGGATAAAATTCCATCAAACGTTGTTAAGATTAATGCAGAGATTGTTAAATCCAGGCTTGATAAAATTGTTAAGAACAGAGACCTGAGTAAGTTCATTTTATAATTTTTCTCTTAAAGAAAAATAAAAGAGCCTTCGTAATTTACGAAGGCTTTTTGTTTTACTACTTCAATTCATCTGCAAAAAAAATGTGAATTATCAAAAATAATTAATTAATTTCCGGCAGCACTTCCAATATCAATAAAAACCGGAGGTTCCGATGGGCCGTAAAATTTTAGCAGTAATTACCGGTTACATTTCTACTGCAATTATAATCTTTATTACGTTCACCATTCTTTATTTTATTCTTGGGGCTGATGGATCATTCGAGCCAAATTCTTACCGTGTCAGCACCACATGGATTATTTTAAGTATCATCCTCGGTTTAATTGCTTCTCTTATCGGCGGTTATATTTGCATGCTTATAGGAAAAGATAAAAACACTATATTAATTCTGGCAGGAATTGTTTTGGTTCTTGGAATCATCATCGCTGTTCCTGAATTAGGAAGTTATAATGAAGCAGCAGATTTGATGAGAAGCAGTGATACTTCCAATATGGAAGCAATGCAGAATGCAAAACAGCCTGATGCAATTTTGATTTTAAATCCAATTCTTGGCGCGATTGGAGTCTGGCTTGGCGGAAGACTCCGGAAGGAAGGAAAAGCACCGGAAATTAAAACAGCCTGAAAAATTCAGGCTGTTTAAAAGGGTTTTTGTCTGTTTAATTTTTTTTAATCATCATTATGCTTAAATCATCTGCGGGCAGGGATTGTCTTAGCCATGCTTTATGATCTGATAAAAGCTGATCAATAAATTCTTTTGGAGCAGTTCCGTTTGTTTGCATAAGCAGAGATTTAACTCTTTCTTCACCGTATTCAATTCCATCTGCCATTGATTCTGTTAATCCGTCTGTATATAAAAGAATTGAATCATTCTTTTGAAGTGAGATTGTTTTCATTTCATATTCTGATTCACAAAATAATCCAACTGGAAGTCCTGTAGCAGGCACATTTATTAATTCACCGGATTTTAAAACAAGCGGCGGATTATGGCCTGCAACACAAATATCTATAGTTCCGTTCGTGTTTGCTTTTCCCATTATCAATGTTGCATAATTTGTATAAAGTGTACTCTCGCAAAATAATCTGTTAACCTTGCTTACAATTTCATTCACCTGCATTCCAAATGAAACAAGGCTATGAATTAATCCATGCAAATGTGTCATCATTAATGATGCAGAAATTCCTTTGCCTGCAACATCTCCAATCACAAAGATTAATGAATCATCATTCAGCGGAATAAGATCAACAAAATCTCCACTTACTACACCAACAGGATTGTAATGATAACTGAACTCCCACCCATCAATTTTTAAATTCTTTTTTGGAAGTAAGTTGCGCTGAATTTTCGCTGCAAACTCCAGATCATTCTCAAGTGCTTTCTGTTGATGTTCACTTAAACAGCCAAGACATACTGTTACTAACGGATCAGCAAGCAGGCGTTCTTCTTCAATCGGATCATTACAAATCTCACAAATACCGTAAGCCCCATGTTCTGCCTTTTCAAGCGCAGCATCAACCTGCTGAAGAAGATTAACAAGTTTTGAAGGTTCCGGCACACTTCTGATTGTCCGGATTAATTTATCCTTTCTTAATTGAAGCTGGTCTAATAACGAAGAACGCTGAATAGTTTCCATAAATCGTCCCTTCAAAAAAATAAAATTTGAATTAAAGTAAGATGTAAAATCAGGAAAAAGATTCTGCGGAACGACCGATTTTTTGACATTTAATTTTATTTTTGTCTGCGCTATGATTTACATCATACCAGATGTACAAATTATATGAATTAAAATTTTATGCTTTACATGATTTCTGCAACACACATATAATTATTTAAATGATATTATTGGTAATCAATTAAAAAACTAACTCTTTTTTTTTCTCTTTTAAGATTCGATACTAGAGAAATCGGCTTTATTTTAATTTTTATGAAGGGTATTGAAACTACGTTACAGAATTCAGAAACGGCTGCAGATGTATTAGGCACTTTTCCTGATTTATTCATCAGAATTGATTTCAACGGCATTATACGTGATTACAATGCCGGTGATGCGGATGATTTTATTTCACTTCAAGGAAATAAAGTAGATGGAATTTTTCCCCCGGGAATAATGAACAAAGTACTTGAATCAATTTTCCATGCTGTGCGTTATGATGAAAGTACTGCAATTTCTTATGCTGCCGGTTCGGGTTCAAAAAAGAAATATTACAGGGCACGCTTTATTCCTTCTGTTAATGAACAAATTTTAATTACTATCCATGAAATAAAAAAAAGCAGGAATATCAAAAAAGCACTTGCAAATTCACGCAAAAGACTTAAAACAGTCTGGGATAATTCATCAGACGGAATGCGTTTATTAAACAGGGAAGGCAAAATTGTAGCAGTTAATAATTCCTTCTGCAAATTAATCGAAAAAAAATCTGATGAATTAATCGGCTTTTCTGCAGAAGACGCATGCGCACATATTATAGCAAATGATCCCGGGAAATTTATCTTCAATTTTGAAAAACAATTCCGTGAAAGAAAAATTCATGCATCCTATGAAGAGAAACTGAAATTTGCTGACGGCAGAATAAAGTATGTTGAGGTTGTTAATACTTTTGTCTCCGCAGATGAATCAGAAACAGAGGATGATGAATCTGCCCTGCTGCTTTCAATTTTTCGTGATATAACAAATAAAAAAAACGCGCAGCAAATTGAAAAACTTTTTGAGCAGATTGTTGATACTTCTCATGAAGCAATAATCGGAATATCAACGGATGGTGCAGTTAAATCATGGAATTCCGGTGCAGAAAAAATATTTGGTTATTCTAAAAAAGAAATTATTGATCAGCCCGTTCTTTGTCTTGTTCATCCCGAGTTTGCAGAAAAATTTCAAAATGTTTTGGGAACAGCACTTGCCGGTAAAGGAACAGAAAATTTTGAAACTGCCTGTCTTACAAAAAGCATTCAGAAAATTTTTGTCTCTGCCGCAGTTTCACCCATAAAAAGCAATTCCGGAAATACTCTTGGCATTTCAATTATTGCAAATGATATTACCAGGAATAAGCGCATTGAGCAGACTCTTCTTGAAACGCAGGAGCGTTACAGAAGCTTATTTGAAACTTCTCCCGATGCAATTGTGCTTGTCAATCCGGAAGGTAAAATTCTGATGGGGAATCGCCTGCTCTTTGAAATGTTTGGATTTGATTCTGTTGAAGAAATAATCGGCAGAAATATTTTCAGACATATTAAAAAAGAAGACCGCAAACATGTGCTTAATGATGCAAATGAATTATTTGAAGCGGGAAGAATTGTTAATTCAGAATATTCTCTGCTGAAAAAAAACGGTGAAAGTTTTCCCGCAGAAATAAGCGCTTCCATTATTGTAAATAAACTCGGTATGCCGGATAAAATCATTTCAGTTATCCGTGATATAACTGAACGCAAAGCTGCCGAGAGTAAATTGAAAAATTCCGAAATGCGCTTTCGTTCAATCTGGGAAAACTCGAACGATGGGATGAGATTGACAGATGAAAACGGAAATATTGCTGCAGTTAATAAAGCTTACTGCAGACTTGTTGAAACAGAAGAACATGATTTAATTGGTAAACCATTTAACACAGTTTATTCAAATACTGATTATATAAACGAATCTCTCACCGTATACAAAAAAAACTTTGCTGCAAGATCTTTTAAAACACACAAGCATTCCCGTTCTTCGTTCAACTGCGGCAAAACTCTGGATCTGGATGTTACATATTCAATGATAGAGTTTGAAACAGGCCGGCCGCTACTGCTTGCAATTTTTCGTGATGTTACTGAAAGGAAAAAAGTTGAAGAAGAGTTAAGAAAAAATGAAAAACACGCAGCAATAGGTAAGATGGCGGCGTATCTTTCACATGAAATTAAAACTCCGCTTGCATCAATTAAAATGAATATTGATATGCTTAGCAGAGAATTAATCATTCCTAAAGAAAAACAAAAATCGTTTTCAATTATTCAGAAAGAAGTGAAGCGATTAAACCAGCTTCTTAAAAATGTGCTTCAGTTTTCACGTGAAGTTGATCTTGTGTTTGTGCGGATAAACCTGTTCACACTTGTAAATAACATCTGCCAGCTATTGAAACCTGTGCTTGATGAAAAACATATCCGCTTTATAAACAATGTACGCCAGGTTTACATTAAAGGCGATTATTTAAAACTTCAAACTGTTTTGCATCACCTTGTTGAAAATTCAATACAGGCTATAAATGGCAAAGGAATAATTGAAATAAGCTCTGCAGAAAATAAAAAAGATAACCGCGTTTCAGTTTTTATAAAAGATAACGGAAGCGGAATAAAACTTCCCGGACAAATCTTTGATCCTTTCTTTACAACTAAAGCTTCAGGTACGGGACTCGGATTGTCAATCGCTCAAAAAATTATTGAACAGCATGATGGCAGGATAGTTCTTGTTTCATCAAAACCGGGTGAAACAATTTTTGAAATTCAATTTTTCAACAATTAAAAAGTAACAATGGCTAATATATTAATCATCGATGATGACGATTCATTTGGTGAGACACTTGATATATTTTTATCAGGATTAAAATTTAAAACAAACCGCGCATTAACCGGAGAACAGGGACTTGCCTTAGTTGAACAGGAACACCCTGATCTTGTTATTACTGATTTGAAGATGCCCGGTATTTCCGGTCTTGATGTTCTTTTAAAAACAAAAGAATTTGATCCGAACATACAGGTAATTCTTATTACTGCATTTGAAGATATGCAGACTACAATTAAAGCCATGCAGCTTGGTGCGTATGATTATATTGAAAAATCAATGGAGCTTGAACGGATTAAATCAATAGTTAATCGTGCACTTGAAAGCAAAAAATTAAGTGAGCGGCTTGAGATTGCAACGCTTGGTGATACATCTGAATTTCAGCTTGAAAATAGTCTGGTTGGTAAAACTCCCGCAATGAAGGAAATATTTAAGAAGATAGGTAAGATTTCATCAACAAGAGTTAATGTGCTTATTCAAGGTGAAAGCGGTGTTGGTAAAGAGCTTGTTACAAAGGTTATACACTATACAGGAATTACAAAAGACCAGCCGTTTATTGCTGTTAATTGTACAGCTCTTTCAGAAACATTGCTTGAGAGTGAATTGTTTGGCCACGTTAAAGGCGCATTTACCGGAGCTGTGCGTGATAAAAAAGGAAAATTTGAATTAGCCGGAGAAGGCACAATTTTTCTTGATGAAATTTCGGAAATATCACCGAACCTGCAGGTAAAATTACTAAGAGTTATACAGGAAAAAGAATTTGAACGGGTTGGCGGTGAATTAACAATTCCGATGAAGGCAAGAATTGTTGCGGCAAGCAACAGGAATCTTGCTGAGCTAACAAAAAAGGGTGAGTTCAGGGAAGATTTATTTTACAGGCTTAAAGTTTTTACAATTGAAGTTCCTCCTTTAAGAAAACGAAAGGCGGATATTCCGCAGCTTGTTGTTCATTTCTTAAAAAAAATTAATAAAGAACTTCATAAAAATGTCTGGAAGATTCCTTATGATGTAATGGAAATGCTTCAGAATTATGAATGGGTTGGAAATGTGCGCGAGCTTGAAAATACATTGCTTCAGGCTGTTGTTCTTGCAAAAGGAGATGTTCTTGAAAAGGAGTATATTCTTTTAAGGAAATCTGAACTGCAAAGTACAACAGAAGAAATCTCGCCGAGAATGAGTCTTGCCGAACTTGAAAAAATTCATATCAAAAGAGTGCTTGATGATGTAAACTGGGATAAGCATGAAGCAAGCAAAATTTTGGGAATAGCCAAAACAACATTGTACAATAAAATTGAATCTTACGGACTCACTGAGAAATAAAAAAAGGCTCCATTTACAGGAGCCTTAAATTTTCAGCAGATCTATCCTGCTCTCAAATTAAATTGCGCGTAAAGCTTTTACAATATTTAATCTTGCTGCGCGGATTGAAGGAAGAAATCCTCCTGTTATTCCCATTATTGCTGCAAAGATAAGTGATGAAATAATTATATCTGGAGAAAGTGAAAATGAAAATGCCAGTTCGGAAAACGAAGCAAAGTTTAATGTTGAGATTGAAAAGAACTGAAGAGTTGATGCAAGCAGCAGCCCTGCACCACCGCCAATCAGCGAGAGAAATAATGATTCCATTAAAAATGCTGCTAAAATACTGCGCCTGCTGAAACCAAGCGATCGCAAGGTACCAATCTCAACTGTTCTGCCTGCAACTGCGGAATACATAGTAATAGCTGCGCCAATGATTGCACCAAAACTGAAAATTATTGTAATAAAAATTCCGAGAATTCTAATAAACGCTGCCATCATTTCAGATTGTTCTTCATAAAATGTTTGTTCAATCTTCGGTTCAAATTGAATCAGGCGTCTTTCTGATTCGAATGCCCGTTTGAATGATTCAAAGTTTGCGGGATCATCAAGTTTAAATGTAAGTGTTGAAACAGAATTACCACGATTAAATGCATCCAGAAGCTGTCTGGAATCACCCCAAAGTTCTGAATCAAATCCGCTGCCGTCTGTTGAGAATATTCCTACAATACTCCACATTGCTCCGGCAATTTTAATCTGGCTGCCGAGTTTAGCGCCCGGAAAATTTTTCATTGTTGATTCACCGGCAATTAATTCTCTGCTTCCAAAATTGAACATTCTGCCGTCAATCAATTTAACCTGTTGTCTTAAATCTGTTACAGTTTCATTAACACCGCGAACCAGAATATTGCTTAATCCGCCTCCTTCTTTTTCAAGATTAATTACAACAACAGGTTCAGCGGATACAATTTGTTTTCCTGCACTGTTTACTGCAATATACGGAAGAGTTTTAATCAGGTTTTGTGTTTCGCCATCAATAATACTTACTATTTCACCGGAAGCAGATTTTCTTAAGATCATTACATTGTCCGGTGACCCGGTTGCCGTAAGTGTTTTTTGAATTCCATAAGCCATCATCAAAACTGCAGCAAATACAAAAACAACAAGTGCTACACCTGCTGCTGTAATTATGGTTGTTAATTTTCTGGCAGTAAAATTTCTAAATGTATATTTAAGTGGAATCTTCATCTGAACTCCTTTAAATGACAAAGTTTAAAGGTCAAAATTGTTTTGTTATTCTCTTCAATATTAAGAGCAAATTTTTCTTCATCTTAACCAACGAATCTGAATCCATCGACAATCTGTGTATTAAGAGCTTTATAAATTGGCTGGATAGACGAGGCAATTCCAATTATTATTGCTGCACTAACGGCAAGTATTACTGTTACCGGTTCAATCTGAAAAACAGGGAACATGCCTTTGGGAATTATCTGTTCAATGGTTGAAACAATCGGGAATGTAAGCAGCAAACCAAGTCCGCCGCCTGCAAAACTTATCAGCATTGATTCACCAAGAATTAATCCGAAAAGGTGTTTGCCTGAGAATCCAAGTGTCTTTAAAACTGCATATTCTCTTGTACGTTCACGTGCAGACATTATCATTGTATTACCAAGCACAAGAAGTATAATTCCGATTATAACGAACGAAATGATATTCATGCTTGTAATAATTGCACTAGTAGATGCAATAAAGCCTTGCTGGAAAGCCCGTTCCGATTCTGTTTTTGTTTCGGCAGGTGAATTCTTAAACAGGTTATCAATCCTCTGGCTTACTGCGCCTGAGTTATCGGGATTATCGATTCTAACAATGTACCATCCAACATCATTAGCCCGCCCAGGAGTTTCCTGCTGCAGCCGCTCGTTCACATAATCCCAGTGAAAGAGCATTTGTGAAGCATCAGTAATTTTAGTTTTTGGATTATAGATTCCGCGGACAACGAACTCCCATCTGCCGGGATAAATATCACCTTCAAGAACCATCACATCACCAATTTTTAAATTATACTGATTGGCAATTGCTTCACCAAGTACACACGCATTACGTTCTTTTTTAAATGCTTCAAGCTGTTCGGGAGAAATATCAAACTCTGTGTACACATCAAAGAAATTATCGGCATTAACCGCAATACGTGCAAAGAATTGATTTTTATCTATATAAACTCCGCCGAACCAGTTTGCAAATGTTACTTTTTCTACGCCCTCAACCTGTGAGATTTTTTCCATGTATGCATAAGGAAGAGGGAAGATGAATGAAACTGAGTGGCGTGTTATAAGCCTGTCTGCCTGCGCTGAATCGACGCCAATATACCAGGCAGTAACAACCGTACGCAAAACGCCGAAAGCAATAACGGCAATTGCAATTCCAACAATTGTAAGAAATGTTCTCAGCTTATGCCGGAGAGCATTTTTAAAAATTAATTTTAAGACTTTCATACAAGCTCCTCAATTAAATCACCTTTCTCCAGATGACGCTGGCGGCTGGCTCTTTCAGCAGCATGAGGATCATGCGTAACCATGATAATAGTTTTTTTAAATTCTGAGTTTAATCTTTCCATCAAGGTTAAAATTTCTTCTGCGGAATTTTTATCAAGATCACCGGTTGGTTCATCCGCAACAAGAATGAGCGGATCAGTAACTATAGCTCTTGCTATTGCAACTCTTTGTTCCTGCCCGCCTGAAAGCTGCTTTGGAGAATGATGCATTCTGTCTGCTAATCCAACAATACTTAATGCTGTTTCAACATGCTGCTTTCTTTCTGCTTTAGATAATTTTGTAAGAAGCAGCGGAAGTTCCACGTTTTCGTATGCTGTTAATACAGGAATTAAATTATAAAACTGGAACACGAAACCGATATTTGAAGCCCGCCATTTTGCAAGAGCTGATTCTCCGAGCGATGCGATATCAACTCCGTTTATATTAATTTTTCCCTTTGTCGGTCTGTCTATTCCCGAAATAAGATTAAGCAGCGTGGTTTTTCCAGAACCTGACGGACCCATTAAAGCAAGGAATTCACCTTCGTTTACTTCAATATTAATATTGTTGAGTACAGGAATTTCAAGGCTATCCCGCCAATATGATTTAGAAACATTCTGGACTTGAATAATTGATGACATAATTACTCCGGGTTAATAAAAAAATATTTTGATAGCCGGGCTGGCTTAACGAACTCAGCAATTTAAATATGAACAAAATTATTAATTAGAGAACCTGAACCTTTGTACCATCTTCAATATCCGGTGTTACCCGTTCTATAACTCTATCCCCTGAGTTAATACCGCTTTTTATTTCTACAAACATACCCATATCTCTACCGGTTGTAACCGGTGTTTGAACAGCCCGGTTATCCCTTACAAGGAAAACAACTTTCTTTCCATTTCTTTCACCAACTGCAGTAAACGGCACAACCAGCACCTGTCCTGCGGCAGCTTCTTCCTCATCAATCGGCTTTGAAAGGAAACTTACCTTCGCACTCATTTCGGGAAGTACTTTGCTGTCATATTCCTTAAATCCGATTTTAACCATAACCGTTGCTTTTGAACGATCGGCAGTTGGAACTATTTTAGCAACATAACCAGCATACCCGTTCTGCGGATATGCATCAAGAGTAATTTCACAATCCTGGTTAGGTTGTATTTTTTCAATGTAAGATTCGGAAACATCTGCTTCAACCTGAAGTGAACTCATATCTGCCATGGTAACAACAGCGCCGCGTGAAGTTGTACTTGCACCAAGCGGTGCAACTATCTCACCAACTTCAGCATTCTTGGTGAGAACTGTTCCGTCGAATGGTGCGCGGATTAATGTATTTTCAAGCGCAACTTCTGCAGCAGTAACGGCGGCTTTTGCCACATCAATTGAAGCGAGAACGCGTTTATATCTTGCCTCTGCCGCATCAACTTCCATTTGAGTTGCCGAGCCTGTTTTTAATAAAGCCTGGGAACGATTGAAAGAATTTTCAGCATCTTTTAAATCAGCCTGCTGAAGCATCAGATTAGCTTTTGCCTGTTCAAGCTGGGCTTTTATATCAGCATCTTCTATTCTTGCAATTACCTGATCTTTTTTAACCTTATCTCCTTCAACAACACCAAGATATACAAGCCTGCCTGTACCTTTTGATGCAACTGCCGCTTCTCTTTGTGCAACAACATATCCGCTTGCAATTAACGATGCACTTGTTTGTGCGGGTGACTGCATAACAGCAGTAATTGTTTTTACTTCAAGCGGTGGATTTAATATTGATCCCGCAAATGAATAAATAACTACAGCAAGCAGAATAATACCTGCAATTACCGAGATAAGTACATACTTTTTTCTGTTTCCTTCTGCCGGTTTTTCTGATCTATCTATTTTTAAAGAGGATAAATCTGCATGTTTTGTTTGCATACTGGTCCTGAATCATTTTTGAAGGTGCATAAATTACTTATATAAGCTTTTAAAGCAAATAAATTTTTTTTAAGACTCTTTTAAGTTTTGAAAAACAAAGAAAATTAATCAAATGTACAATTTCAAATTTATCTCAAATTCACCGGCTGATGAATTATATATCGGTTAATTGCGGAATTTTATAGGTGAAATTATCAATCTGTTTGAGCTCAGCATGAGTGTTTTCTGCATCACAAAATCAGCAGTGCAAAAATAATTTTACAAAAACGACAAACCAAATTTTGAACTGACATTTCATTTTTTGAACTCAGAGTAAATTATCTTCTTATGTAAATCTTTAATACAGCAAAAAATCAAACACTATCTGCTGGCACTCATCTTGCAACAGTTATCGTATCCAATAAACTCAAAAAAAATTCATTTATGATTGATCAGTCAGCTATTATTGAAACGATGACGGGCCTGGTATTATTTGAAATTGCAGATCAGGAGTTTTGCGCTGATATACGTGATATTTCCGCAATTGTGAATCCTGCTGAACTCAATCAAAAAGAAAACCTGGGAATGAATGATAATCCTCATGTTGTAATTAATAATTTGAATATACCCATTGTGCCGCTTCATAAATTTTTTTCTGTTGAGCTAAATGAAAAAACTGAAGACCAGCGCATACTGATTATTGAACCCGATAATTCTATGTTCGGATTTTTTGTGGATAGGGTGAAAGAAATTTTTACAATGAGCAAAGAGTTTAAGGATAAATTAACATTTGTTCCAAGAACCAGTGATAAAGTTGAAGAGTATCTTACGGGCACAATTAATTTTGAAGGAAGAACCTTGCTGCTGCCTGATTTTCAAAGACTGTTATTAAATAGCAATAAATAAATAAGAGTATCGGGATGAACGATATGACCATAAACAAAGAACATATCTTAAGTGTTGTTAAGAATCTTGAATTTGAAGAGGCAATCTCTCATAGGGTTCATTCCCGGTTATTTGAAGTGCTGGGTTATATATCAATTATTGATAAGAATATTCTGCCTGAAGATGTCCGTTCTAATCTTGAAAATATTGAAAAACTTAATAAGAAGTTGATCGAAGAAATTCATTTTATAATTGAATTTTATACTACGAAGAAACAAACTAAAGATAGTTAGTTCTTTTTACTCGCTAATATTTTTCTGCAAAACTGCCGGCTAACCCGGCAGAAAATCATATTAAATATTCTGTTGGATATTGAGTTTATGTGACTCAAGAGGCGGAGCAGTGTGCAAACTAATCAAATGGATAATCACAAAAACAGGAATGAAAAATGCAAATACCTTTTCTTGATCTTAAAGCCCAATACAATTCAATAAAAGAGGAAATAGCTCCGGCTGTTCAAAATGTTCTTGATAATACAGCATACATTTTAGGAAAACCGGTAAACGATTTTGAAAAAGCATTTGCAGCCGCACATAATGTTGAATACTGCATTGGTGTAAGCTCCGGAACAGATGCTAACCATCTGGCATTATGGTCACTCGGTATTCAGCCGGGCGATGAGGTTATAATTCCTGCCAACACTTTTATTGCAACAGCGTGGGGAGCAACATTGCTCGGCGCTGTTCCCGTTTTTGTTGATTGCACAGATGACAGCTATAATATTGATCCCTCCAAAATTGAAGAAGCAATAACCCCGAAAACAAAAGCAATTGTTCCGGTTCATTTGTACGGCCAGCCGGCAGATATGGATTCTATACTAAAAATAGCTGAGAAGCATAATCTCTATGTTGTTGAAGATTGTGCACAGGCTCATCTTGCAGAATATAAAGGAAGAAAGATAGGCAGTTTTGGTATAACTGCTTCATTCAGTTTTTACCCGGGAAAAAATCTTGGCGCTTACGGTGAAGCCGGTGCGGTGCTGACTAATGATCCGGAGCTTGCAAAAAAAATAAAGATGCTTCGTGATCATGGTGCAGTTGAAAAATATAACCATGAAATATACGGCCACAATTACAGGATGGATGGAATTCAGGGGGCTGTACTTGGTGTTAAGATGAATCATCTTGAACAATGGACTGAAGGAAGAAGAAACGCAGCACAATTGTATTCAAAATATCTTTCTGGAATTGAAGAAATTAAACTGCCGGCCGAGATGGATTATGCAAAGCATGTGTATCATCTTTTTGTGATCCAGGTTAATAATGGAAAAAGAGATGAACTTGCAAAATATCTTAACTCAAAAGGAATTTCTACCGGGCTTCATTATCCTGTTCCGCTTCATCTGCAAAAATGTTTTAATCATTTGGGATATATGAAAGAAGATTTTCCAAACGCTGAAAAATTAGCATCAAACGGTTTATCCCTCCCTATGTTTCCTGAATTGACGGAAGATCAGATAAAATATATTGCCGTGCATATTAAAGATTTTATGAGCAAGGAATTAACACCCGCCGCAGCATTAAGCTGAACAGTGGAAATTATTAATTAAAAATTAAATGATAAAGCCGAAAAGATATAAATACTATTTAGCTCTGTCTGATTTAGTCATCCTGACTTTATCAGCGTTCTTCTCAATTTACTTTATTGAGAATGGTGCAAAAGGTGTTTTATTCACTGCTGAATCATCAACCGGCATTGCAGTTATGCCTTTTATTATTGCCGGCGCGTTTTACCTTTTCATATTTGAAAGCAATAAACTTTACGCTCCTAATATAATCTTAAAAAAATCTGCGCACTTTAATGCTGTGGTAAAAGCAGTGCTTTATGTTTCTGTTGGATTGATTTTATTTTCACTTGTGCTGCAATCATCAAGCATTATTGAAGCAGCTATGTTCATTGGTACATTTACAGTAATTACATTTGTGCTTTTGTACTTATACAGAGTTCAGATAGTTACTCCAATGTATCTTAACAATGATGATCTTAATAAAAATGTATTGATTGTTGGAGATGGGCTGAAAGGAAAAGAACTAATTACATCTATTAATGCTGCAGGTAAAAACGGATTGAATATAATTGGTTCGGTTAATCTATCAGTCAGCAAAAGCAGTAATGGTTATCTCGGTTCATTAAAAGATTTGCCTGCGCTTGTTAAGAAGTATAAGGTTAATGAGCTTGTAGTTGCGTGCGATACAGACAATCCAAATGAGCTTTTCAGAATAATTGATGAATGTAAAAATCAAAATGTAAAAGTAAAAGTATGTTCACCGCTTTTTGATGTGGTGATAAAAAAAATAAAATGTGATACTTATGGCAGCGTTCCGGTTGTAAATCTTTCAAAAGAAAATTCCTTCTATGTTCAAAGCGGATTAAAAAGAGCACTTGATATTGCCGGTTCATTAATCGGGTTAATCATATTATCTCCGCTGTTCCTGATCGTTTCAGTACTCATCAAACTTACTTCTCCCGGACCTGTATTCTTCAAGCAAATGAGGATTGGAAAAGACGGCAGGCTGTTTGAATTTTATAAATTCCGTTCAATGTACCAGTTTGCCGGAGAGGATGAAGAACGTGCACTAGTAATGAAACAATTTTTAAAGAAGAACAAACTTGAATCCGGCGAAGCAAAGGTTGTTAACCTTTCACGTGTAACCAAGATTGGCAGAATCCTCCGCAAAACATCAATTGATGAACTGCCCCAGCTTTATAATGTGTTAAAGGGAGATATGAGTCTTGTTGGCGCCCGTCCTGATGTTCCTTACGTGTATGATATGTATGAAGAGTGGCATAAAAGAAGAGTTAAATGCGTTCCCGGCTGCACAGGCGTTTGGCAGGTAACAGGAAGAAGCGATGTTACTTTTAACGAAATGACAATTCTTGATATTTATTACCTCTACAATATTTCACTGCTGCTTGATCTTAAAATGATATTGTTAACTATTCCCGTAATGCTTTTTGCAAGAGGAGGTAAATAATAGCGGATGGAGCTTTCAAATATCATGATTAACTCAATAGTAATATTTGCTGCGGCCTTGGTATTTGTTTGCATGATAGCTTATATGATTTACCTGGAAAGAGACAGGAAAAGATGGAAATCAACTGCAATGAAATACAGATCACTAACTAACAGCAGTTTGCAGGCACACACAAAAAATAATGCTCAGGGAAATTTATTTAAAAGATTCAAAGTAATTAACACAACCATCCTTAGGGATGAGAATTAAGAATGAAAAAGGAGAAGAAGATGAAAATTGGTATAGTTGGATTGGGATACTGGGGACCAAATTTAGTAAGAAATTTTCTTGCTAATAATGAAGTAACAAAAATAATTGGCTGCGATAGAGAAGAGGAGCGGCTGAATTTTATTAAATCAAAATTTCCTTCAGTTGAATTAACCGATGATTATAATAATTTGCTTGCATCAGATGTTGATGCAATTGCAATAGCCACGCCGGTTTACACACATTATCATCTTGCTAAAAAAGCACTTGAAGCAGGAAAACACGTTTGGGTTGAAAAACCTTTCACAGCCACTTCTGTTCAGGGTGAGGAACTAATGGAGATGGCAAACAAAAAAGGTTTAAAGATTTTTGTTGATCATACATTCATCTATACCGGCGCAGTTCAAAAAATAAAAGAAATTGTTGAAGCAGGTGAACTTGGTGATATAATTTATTTTGATTCGGTAAGAATTAATCTCGGACTCTTTCAGCATGATGTAAACGTTGTCTGGGATCTTGTTCCGCATGACCTTTCAATTATGGATTATGTACTTGATTCCAAGAAAATCTCCGGTGTAACAGCAAACGGTGTTGCTAATTATTACAAGCAGGAAAACATTGCTCACATCTCCGTTCATTTTGAAAATAAAAGCTGCTTTGCTCACTTCCATGTTAACTGGACTTCACCGGTTAAAATAAGAAGAATGATTGTTGGCGGAACTAAAAAAATGCTCGTTTTTGATGACATGGAAAATTTTGAAAAGATAAAAGTTTATGACTGCGGAATTGAAATGCTGACAACTGAAAAAATCCATAACGCACTTGCACAATACCGCATCGGGGATATGTATTCTCCCAAAGTTAAACAGACAGAAGCACTTGCATTGGGAGTTGAAGAATTCTTTAAAGCCATAAAAGAAAACCGCCAGCCTTTAACAGGTGCAAAAGAAGGAATTAAAGTTGTACGCATTCTTGAAGCTGCCGATCAATCAATTAAAAACCGGGGCAAAATGGTTGATATTTACAAAGAAGCAGAAGTTCAGCCTGAACAGCCAGGATCAAAAGTAAAATCAAACGGACACCTTGAAAAAGCGGTAGGATTTTAATTATGGATAAAAAAAATATCAACAATGTTAAGCTTGGCAGCAACGTAAAGATTTTTGATTTCGTAAATCTTTATGGGTGCTCAATTGATGATAACTCAAAAGTTGGTGCATTCGTTGAGATACAGAAGAATGTTACAATCGGTAAAAACTGTAAGATATCTTCACACTCATTCATCTGTGAAGGAGTACATATTGAGGATAATGTTTTCATCGGTCATAATGTAACATTTATAAATGATAAACATCCGCATGCAACAAACAATGATGGCAGCCTTCAAACAGAAGCTGATTGGGCAGTTATTGAAACCCGTGTAAAGAAAGGCGCTTCAATAGGATCATCTGCCACAATTTTATGCGGTGTTACAATTGGTGAAAACGCAATTGTTGGTGCCGGCGCAGTTGTTACAAAGGATGTACCGCCTGATACTGTTGTTGCCGGCGTTCCGGCAAAAGTATTAAAACAATCTAAAATGAATCTGGCTGTTTGATTTTATTTAATTTTTTTTCAGCCCCGTTTTAGCAGTAAGTAAATTCAGAGGTTTAAAATGAAAAGGTTCATAACATTATTTGGTTTCTTTTTCAGCAGTACACTTCTAATATCAGCTCCCGCGCAGCAGTTAAATCCCGGAGATGGAATACGAGTAACGTTCTATAACATCACAGAAAAAATCTCCGGTGATTATTACATTCAACAGGATCGTAATATCCAGCTTCCTTTCCTTGGATTAGTCTCAACTGAGAATAAAGATTTCAATCAACTCAGAAATGAAGTTGAGACAAAGTATAAAGAACTTTACAAAGATCCTGAACTTACAATTCAACCACTTTTCAGAATTAATATACTTGGTGAAGTACGAGAACCGGGTTACTACTATGTAACAGATGTGGAAAAATTATCGGGCATTATTGCGCTTGCCGGCGGAGAAACTGCAGATGCTGATCTGGATAATCTTTACATAGTACGCAATGATGAAGAAATAGAAGTTGATGCAGAAAGAATAATTAAAGAAGGTGAAACTGCTAAGGATTTCGGACTGCAGTCAGGTGATAGAATCTTTGTTCCAAGGCAATGGTGGGTTGGTGCAAGAAATACTGCTGTAATTATTTCAGGTCTTGCAGTTGTTGTTACAATTATAAGTCTTTTCGTCCGGTAAATAAGCTCGTATTGAGTTTGAAATTAATGAGGAATTTAAAATGATAAATAAATCAGATGGGAAATCAATTAAACAAAGTAAAATGATGCAGCGGGAGGAGTTGAACCTTGGCCGCATACTTAACATTCTAAGCAGGCGCAAATTTCTTTTAATTGGAACAATTGCCGCAGTACTCATCCTTGCATTCCTTTATAACACCTTCACGCCGCCTGTTTATGAATCAACAACTGTTCTTAAAAAGGAAAATACCGAAGGTCCGCAGCCTGTTGATCAGCTAAGTGAAATATTTGAACTTAAAACCCGCGATGAAATTGAAACAGAGATTGAACTTGTTAACACATGGGAAGTTCTGAGCAAGGTGATTGAAGAACTTGATCTCTACCTGACTGTTGAAAAAATAATTGAACGCGGCGGAAAGGAATATAAACTCAATCAGCTTCTTGTGGATTACAATGATAATTATTTCCGAAGCCAGGAAACAACTCCCGAAAATGCCGTTCTTCCAAGATTCCTTGAAAGCAATCTTAAACCATCAAACAAAGAATATAAACTTTACATAACCAAATCGATTGATAACAGGTTTGAATTATATAATGCCGCAAATGATAGTTTAATTCGTGCAGCTACAGATGCTTCAGCAGCCGAATTTCATTTCGATAATCTTGATCTTACAATTTACTGGTCTGATGTTCAGCCCGGAAGCAGGGTTTATTTTAAAATAGCAAGCTTTTATGATGTGATGGAAAAGCTGCGCAAGAATACTAATGTTGAACAGAGAATGAAAACAGATGTATTTTCAATTACTGTTAAAGCTCCAAGCCCTCATTCTGCGCAGATAATAGCAAATAATATTACTGATAAATTCAGGCAGACAAGAATTGACCAGCAGAAACAAACTATCAGGTACTCATTTGAATTTGTTGATCAGAATCTTGAAGATATAAAAACAAAGCTTGAAGATGCAGAAAACAGGCTCAGCCAGTTTAAAGCAACTCATAACATAATGGATCTGCAGGGAAGTTCTGAAGATCTTGTAAGATTTATAAGTGATCTTGAAGCGGAAAAATTATCAACCGATCTTCAGCTTACAGAATACCGCAATAAACTTTCTGAAATAAGATCAGAAATGAACGAGAAGGATTATTTTGATCAATCATTTCTTGGCGCATCAGGAAATGATCTTGGTAATTCTCCTTTTGCCGCAATGATGAAACAGCTTTCAGAACTAGAATTGAAACGATTTGAACTTTTGCAGAAGCGTACAGAAAATCATCCCGATGTAAAAAATATTGATGAACAAATTGCACAGGCAAAGAAGAAACTTGCCGATTATAATGAAAACACTGTAACCTCATACCAGATAATTTCAAACTCACTGGAAAAGAAAAGCGGGCAGCTTCAAAATCTTCTTGCAAAGTATGAAGGAAGAATGCGCACACTTCCCAAACAGGAAACAGAGCTTGCTGCTTTAACACGTGAGAGAAGTGTTTATGCAAAAATGTACACTCTTCTGCTTGATAAAAGAGAAGAAATGAGAATTGCAGAGTTATCCAAACTGCAGGATATAGTAATTGTAGATTCCGCTCATACTCCGGTTGAACCGGTTGCGCCAAGAAAGATCTTTAATCTTATAGCCGGATTAATTTTTGGCACTGTTGCAGGATTAACTTTAATCTTCTTTGTTGAAATTAAAAACAGAAAACTTGTAAGTCTTGATGATATTGAACAGGATTTCCACCTGCCGATATTTGCACTCATTCCTGATTACAATAAAGACATCCAGAAAAAAATAAGTGAAGCAATTGAATATGAAGACCGCTTTGTTACACTTATGGATGGACAGGACGGTTACAAAGAAACTTACCGTGTTTTAAGGACAAAACTTTCATCGGCTTTTGAATTTGAGAGGCAGGTATTAATGTTCACAAGCTGCGAAGAAAACACGGGCAAAACTTCTGTTGTTGCCAATCTTGCAATTTCAATTGCACAGGCTAAAAAGAAGGTTCTTGTTGTTGACTGCGATCTTAAAAAAGGAGCTTTATCAAAAGCGTTTGATATTCCTAAAGATGCACCCGGTTTAATTACATATCTTAAAAAGAATGTTGATGCACCGTATATCTACAATAAAGTTGTGCGTACGCTTGATATACTTCCGGCAGGAGGTATAAGTGAAAACTCAAGTGATCTTTTTACAACAGACAGAATGAAAAATCTTCTTAACACAATTAATTCATCATCTTATGATTATATACTCTTTGATACTCCGCCAATAACACGTGTGGTTGATGCGCTTGTTCTCGGCAAAACTATTAAAGATGCAATACTTGTTATTCGTCCGGGACATTCATACAAAGACAGCATTGAGTGGGGACTGGAAGAACTTGAGCAGGCAAAAATAACAGTTCACGGTACGGTTATTAACGCCGCCGAAATTGAAAAATCTACTTTTAAACATAGATATGGTTACGGATACGGTTATAAGTACAGTGATAATTATTATCAATCAGAAAATTCAAACGGCAACGGGCGGGCAGATTATACAAAGCTTGCTAAACCAAAGCGTGTAATAAATAATGTTTAACGGAGTTTATATGAATGACAAAAAAAATATTGTTGTAACCGGCGGTGCGGGATTTCTCGGTTCCCACGTGGTTAAAAATCTTCTTGATAATAATTATAAAGTTGTTGTGCTTGATGATTTTTCAAACGGCAAAATGGCGCACCTTGATACGGTTAAGGAAAATGAAAATTTAACAATAATATTTGGTGATATTGCCATTAAAGAAGATGTTAAGAAAGCTCTCAGCGGTGCCGATGCTGTAATTCATCTTGCTGTTCTGGATTTGCGCCAATCATTAAAAGATCCGCACAGAGTTAATGAAGTAATCGTTAACGGAACACTTCATCTGCTCGATACAGCACTTGAAAATAATATTGAACTTTTTCTCAACTGCTCTTCATCAGAAGCATACGGCACAGCCGATTATGTGCCGATGGATGAAAGACATCCGCTTAGACCGGAAACTCCTTACGCGGCAGCAAAGGTAGCACAGGATATGTATGTTCACAGTTACGGCAGATCATTTGGATTAACATGGAGTACAATACGCCCGTTTAATATGTACGGCCCAAATTCTCACTGGCAGGGTTTCCGCGGTGAACTGATTCCAAAAATGATTGTACGTGCAATGAACAAAAAGCCGCTTGTAATTTTTG
Organism: Ignavibacteriales bacterium; assembly: GCA_044507695.1. GTDB lineage: Bacteria > Bacteroidota > Ignavibacteria > Ignavibacteriales > Ignavibacteriaceae > JBIQJD01. The sequence goes on from JBIQJD010000007.1 coordinate 208,047, forward strand.
GTGAAGGAGACCAGACACGGGATTTTATTTACGTTGAAGATGCTGCAAAAGCTGTTCTTAAAGTTCTGGAAAATGAAGAATGCAGATTTAACACAATCAATTTCAGTTCAGGAAGAGAAACTCAGATTAAAAGAATTGCAGAATTAATTTGTGAGAATTTTAATCTTGATAAAAATGAATTTATAGAAAAACAGCCGCCCCGCCCGGGTGATGTAAAAAGGCATCTCGGTGATAACACAAAATTCAAAACACTGCTCGGCTTTGAACCGCAGGTAAAAATAGAAGAAGGCATTAAGCGCACTATTGATTGGTTCAAATCGCTGCCGTATTCACCTGAAGAGCTTTTAAACCAGGAAGTTGTTAGAAATTGGGAATAGATAATTTTCTTACCGGAAAAACTTTTTTAATAACCGGTGCTACAGGAAGACTTGGAGTTGATCTTTCTTTAAGATTAGAAGAATTAGGCGCATCAATTATTCCGCTTGTTACACCCGGTTATTTTGAAAAACCGCACAGAGTTGATTGGAAGGCAAAGACTTTTCCAATTATTTATGAAGATGCAGATTTCAAAAGTATGAAGCCGGATTTTGTTATAAATCTGCACTGGCGTGTTCAGCGGAACCTAAACTTTGCTGAACAGATTCTCTTTGAAACCGATTATAATATTTACCGTCTGCGTCATCTGTGGGATTTATTAAAAAATAATCCACCCAAAAGTTTTGTAAATGTTTCTTCAATAAAAATTTATGGAGAAGAAAACACAGGGTTTATCTCCGCTGATGATGATCCCAAACCGGATACACCTTACGGTATTGTGAAATTAGCGGCTGAAAATTTCTTCTCAACATATTTTAAATCATTCTTTCCTGTTACTCATTTAAGATTAAGCTCCGTTGCTTCTGAAGGTGAGCATCCCTCTCAGTTAATGAGCAATTTATATGAGAGTGCTTTTAACGGTAAGAAGATAAAAATTAATAAAAGCAGCACAACTCATCTTCTGTACATTGATGAAGCTGTTGATTTGATTATAAGCGCGGCACTGTTGAAAAGTACAGTTAAACTTGTAATAGCAGAAGACGGGCATCTTAATGAAGAGCTTGCTCAGATGTTTGAAAAAGTCTCATCCAAAAAACTTAATGCGGAATATATAAATAACATTGCAGTTAATGATGACAGGATCTTTATTTCAGATAAAGATAAACTTGCAAGAAGCTGGGTGAGGGAATATCACATTGAAGCAATTATGAAAAAAATTATTGCTGTGAACAATAAACACAGATCATTGATTTATGATTAAAGATAAATTTGCAATTACCGGTATTGGCGGCAGTACTGCTCAAAAACATTTAAGAGCTATTAAAGAAAATAATGGTGAACTTGCCGCAGCGCTGGATCCTCATGATTCAGTAAGTATACTTGATTCATATTTTCCCGAAGCAGCTTTCTTTACCGAGTTTGAAAGATTTGACAGGCATCTTGAAAAAATCCGCAGAGGAAATTCAGATGATTGGGTTAAATATTTAAGCATCTGCTCGCCTACACATTTACATGATGCACATGCAAGGCTTGCATTAAGACTCGGCATGAATGCAATCTGCGAACAGCCGCTTTCACTCAATCCATGGAATCTGGATGCTATTCAGGAAATTGAAGCTGAGAATGCAGGCAGAGTTTACTTAACACTTCTATTCAGGTGCAGCCCTGTAATAAAACAATTAAAACATTTACTTGATAACAGCAGGAACGGAAGGAAATTCCGTGTATCACTTACAAGCATTTTGCCTGCAGGAGTTTGGTACAAATATTCCTGGAAGGGAATGAAAGAAAAATCAGGCGGCATAGCTACGGAATTAGGCATAAATTATTTTGATGTTCTAATCTGGTTATTTGGTGAAGTTGAATCATCTTTTGTGCATTATGCTGATGATTACCGTGCAGGCGGCTTTCTTGAATTGAAAAGTGCAGAAGTTGGCTGGTACTTCTCAATTGATAAAAATGATCTGCCGGAAAATAAACCAGAATTTCATTCATTTAATATTGATGGTGAAGAAGTTCTCTTTAATACTGATAGAAATTTCCTTTACAAAAATGTTTATCAGGAAATTCTTGCCGGCAGAGGATTTGGGATTGATGATGCACGGGCTTCTATTAAGCTTGTTAATCAAATCAGAAATTCGGAATTTTCGGCAGTAACAGAAACAGCCCATCCGGCAATAAAAAAACTGCTGAATATTGAGGAATACAGTAATGAACTTCTTTAAACATGAATCCGCTTATGTTGATGAACCTTCTGAAATTGGAGAGGGAACTAAAATCTGGCATTTCTGCCATGTTCAAAAAGGAGCTAAAATTGGAAAACATTGTGTGCTTGGGCAGAATGTTAACGTTGGCAATAATGTTACAATCGGCAATTACTGTAAGATTCAAAACAACGTTTCAATTTATGAAGGTGTTACATTGGAGGATTATGTTTTTTGTGGACCTTCAATGGTGTTTACTAATATTCTCGATCCGAAATGTAAATATCCCCAGGTTGGAAGCAGTTTTTATATTAAAACATTAGTAAAAGAAGGTGCATCAATCGGAGCAAATGCAACAATTGTCTGCGGCAATACAATAGGCAGACATGCCTTGATTGGTGCAGGAACTGTTGTAACAAAAGATGTTCCTGATTATGCACTGGTTATTGGCAACCCGGGTAAAATTGTTGGATGGGTTAGTGAAGCCGGACAAAGACTTCATTTCGATCATGATGGAATTGCATTCTGCCAGAAATCAAAAAAGAAATATAAAATCGAAAACAATGTTGTTTCTGAGATAGGGTAAAATTTATTCCGATAAATCACCAATTCTAAAAAAATCCCGGCACACAGATGACACCGATAAAACAGATAATCGCAGATTAATCATCTGCGTGGATCTGCACGAACTGCGTTATCAGCGTGCTAATCCCTGTTCGCTAAAACAGATAATCGCAGATTAATTATCTGCGTGGATCTGCACGATCTGCGTTATCAGCGTACTAATTCCTGTTCGCTAAAACAGATAATCGCAGATTAATTATCTGCGTGGATCTGCACGAT
>JBIQJD010000007.1:211229-225332 GCA_044507695.1 Ignavibacteriales bacterium
CTGCGTTATCAGCGTGCTAATTCCTGTTCGCTAAAACAGATAATTGCAGATTAATTATCTGCGTGGCTCTGCACGAACTGTGTTATCAGCGTGCTAATTCCTGTTCGCTAAAACAAAATAACTTCTTCTAAAAAATTCTGAAATTTATTCAATAAAAATTTATTAATGCTAAAACTTTTTGGTAAAAATGCTGTAGTATATTCAATCGGCACGGTTGCATTGCGTGCATCCGCATTTCTTCTTATACCGATTTACACAAACTTTCTTTCACTTGAAGAATACGGATTGCTTGCAACATTGCTGCTTACAATTCACTTCATGATTACCCTGGTTGATCTTGGTGTGCGCAGTGGATTGATGCGTTTTGTTTCTGAATATAAAACAGGGAACAAATTAAAATATTTAATCGGAAGTCTTGTTGTAATTAATTTAACAAGCGGAATTTTTGTTACTGCAGTTTCATTCTTCTTTTTGAAACCTTTATTTGTAAGCGTTCTTCATACAGAAGATGTAACAGGATATCTTATCTTTACATGCATAGCAGCAGTTGTACAGTCTGTTTCATTAAATGTTACATCATATTATCGCGCAATGAACCAGGGCAGAAAGTTCATGATACGGAATCTTACAGTTGCGGCAATTCTTATATTAGCCAATCTTGTTCTCTTCATAATTTTTGATGCAGGAATTTACGGCGCACTGCTTGCGTATATCATCAGCTACGGCATTGTTGGTTTGATAGTAGCAGTAAGTGTATTTGCCAAAACCGGTTTTGGAATTTCTCTTCCTGTTCTTTCCAGAATGTTCAGGTACTGTGCACCGCTTGTTTTTGCTACAGGTGGATTTTCTGTAATGGAAACTACCGCTGCATACTTCCTCAGTTATTTTACAAGTCTTGAACAGGTTGGAATTTATAACCTTGGCTACAGACTTGCACAAATCGGCTCGATGGTAATTGTACTACCGTTTCAGCTTGCGTATGAGCCATTCTTGTTTGCAAATCTTGATAAGCCCAACATAAAAGAAATTGTAAGCAAGTTAACCACATACATGTTTCTTGCCTTTACAATTGTAGCAGTCAGTATCTCGTTTGTTTTCAGGGATTTGATCTTACTTATTTCTCCGCCGGAATATTTTCCCGCATACTATATAATTTTTCTTTTAATGCCTGGTATGGCTTTCAGCGGATTGTTCTATGTGGCGCAGTCATTAATTCATGTTAAAGGAAAAACTCACATTACCGGATTTGCTGTTGCACTATTCAGTATTTCAAGTGTGGTTATGAACTATTTTCTTATTCAGATTTGGGGAATGGCAGGGCTTCTGCTTGTTTATAATCTCGTCTGGATTTCAATGGCATTAGTGTTAATGAAATTGGGATTAAAACAATTTCCCGTTGCACTTGAAAAGAAACGCCTTTCAGTAATTGCTTTTACATTCGTACTGTTCCTTTCATTAATCTACATGCTGCATGATTCTTCATCATATCTTTTTTATTCAATAATTCCACTGCTGTTTTTGATTACAATTTATTCTTATTACAATGGTGGATTTTTTGATTCAAGAGAGAAGTTCATCATTAAAGATTTACTGAATAAAATCATCTCGCGTTTTCACCTGCTGAGGAGCAGCACTAATTTAAATTCACAGCAGAACACATAATTAAAAAATTATTATGAGCGATCTTTACTTATTACTCGGCGCGGTTATTGGCATAGCTTCAATTGCGGCGCTGCTTGTTATATCATACTTAAAATTTGAATGGGCAATATTCATTGTTGCATTTTCTTCATGGATGCCTTACATCTTCTATGAAAACTCAATCGAAAGCATTATTGAGGAACAGGTTGGAATCGGTTCCTATCTCAGAATTATTACTGTTGTAGCAATGGGTGTGGTAGGATTGATCAAGTTTATAAAATACTTTCCAAGGCATAAAGGAAGAGTTCCGCTCCATTTTAGTTTACTTGGAATATTTTTGATAATTGCATCAGTATCAATTATATATTCAATTGATCAGCAGATAACAATGATACGCGCGGCAACATTCATTGCATTTTTTGCTTTTCTGCTTGGCTTGTACGCCTGGCTTAAGGAAGAAGAACAGTTTTACAGAGCAATAAATTCTCTTTACTATGTTATTCTTGCATTCATTGTACTTAGCTTAATCGGATTAGCAGTTATGCCGGAACGTGTATGGTGGTGGAATATTTCAAACAGGCTAATCGGGATTTGGGGACATCCTAATACAAACGGAATTTTCTGCCTTACTGCTTACCCGGTTCTGCTTTGGAAATTCAATCACACAAACAGGTATGGAAAAATATTAATCGTTTTTCTTTTCATCATTGTTTTGCTTATGCACATTATGACCGGCTCGCGCACATCATTATTTGCTTCACTTGTTGGAATATGCGCATGGTTTATTGCCCAGAAACAAGGAGTGAAAATTGTATTAAGTGTTTTAACAATCAGTCTTTTTGCTTTTATACTTATTCAGATCAACCCGGAAAGTTTTGAAAGAGAAAAATCAAAAGAAATTACAGATGTAACCGGACGTGATAAATTCTGGGACTCCGCTGAAATTCTTATCACTGAAAAACCTCTTACCGGCTACGGCTATGCAGTTGAAGGAAAAGTTTTTTCCGATCCAAGATTTTATGTTCCGGGTTATGCTCTCTGGTCAGGCAGCAACCGAACTTCAATTCACAACGGTTATTTATCAATTGCATTGGGAGTTGGAATTATCGGTATTCTAATATGGATAGTTCTTTTACTCCTTCCGTTCATCCGCGGATTATCAACAAGTGTTTCTTACTACAAAGCATTTGCATATTCAATAATGGCAATGATGCTTCTTGAAAATTTTGCAGAATCGGCTCTTGATTCGGCAAACTCAATAGGAGCAATATTTTTTTGGGTAGGGTGGATTGTCATTGGAAGAATTTATGAAATTGAAAAACTGGAAGCTTATGAAGAAACCGATGAAATTGAAGAAGATATTGAAAGCAGTTATGCTGCATGATAATGGAATTAATCATTTCTGAAAATATATCACAACCAATCAATCAAATGGGACAATCAAAAAATCATCTTTCCTATGTTCTAATTACTGCTGCAAAAAACGAAGAAGATTACATTCGCGGAACAATTGAATCTGTTGCTGCACAAAACATAACTCCGGAATTATGGGTTATTGTAAGCGATGCCTCAACGGATAAAACAGATGAAATTATAAAAGAGTACGCGGCTCAATATTCTTTTATAAAATATGTAAGGGCAGCGGATCAGGCTGAAAGAAATTTTGCTTCAAAAGCTTTTGCTATTAACATCGGCTATAAACACATACGCAATGTTGAGTATAATTTTATCGGTATTCTTGATGCAGATGTTACATTTCAGCCCGACTATATCGAAACAATCATGAAAAAGTTTGCTGAAGATCCAAAGCTTGGAATTGCCGGCGGAATATTTTATGATGTTTACAACGGCAAAAGACATAAAGTAAATCCAAGTGTTCACAGCGTGCGCGGTGCAGTGCAGTTATTCCGGAGAGAGTGTTATGAAGATGTAAACGGAATGCTTCCGCTGAGGAAAGGCGGCATTGATACCTTTGCCGAGATATCCGCGCGCAAACACGGCTGGAAAGTAAAAACATTTTTTGATGCCGAAGTTCTGCATCACCGCTGCACCGGCACTTCATCAATGAATCTTTTTCAGCATAAATACAGGCAGGGAATAGTTGAACATTCCCTGGGTTATCATCCTCTTTACCAGGCAGTAAAATGCTGTATAAGAATTTTTGAAAAACCGTATATCATTGGTGCGGCGCTGAGATTTGCCGGTTACTGGAATTCATACTTAAAAAAAGAAACACCAACTGTTCCGGAGGATTTTTTCAAATTCATAAGGCATGAACAAAAACTCAGGCTCCGGAAGGTATTCTTCTTTAAAAACAAAGCTTTCTGATTTCTTATTTCTTTAGTTCAAATTTATTTAAACCGCAGCATTCTGAATTTCAAAACTTTTCCGGATAAAAAATAAATGAACAAAAATATTTTAATGGTTGCATACACCAACTACTCAACAGATGCACGGGTGGTAAAGGAAGCAGAGGCTGCTGTAAGCGGCGGCTTTAATGTTGATTTTATTACACTAAGGCGTCCCGGCGATAAACCGGATGAAAATTTAAACGGTGTGAATGTAATCCGCGTAAAGCAGTACAGGTACAGGGGCGCGGATAAGTTTAAATATATTCTTGGTTACATTGAGTTTTTCTTCCGCGTAATGTTTAAATCTTTTCCTCTTTATTTAAAAAGAAAATACGTAATTGCGCATGTTAATAATATGCCCGATTTCATGGTCTTCTCTGTAATGTTTCTGAAATTATTCGGCACAAAGGTAATTCTTGATATTCACGATCCGATGCCGAATGTTTTTCTATCAAAGATGCCGGAAAAACATAACTTCCTCCATAAACTTCTTGTACTGCAGGAAAGATTAAGCACAAAGTTTGCAGACAGGGTAATTATGGCTGTTGAAACTTTCAGGGATACACTTCTGAAAGACGGGGTTGATAATAACAAATTAACAGTTGTTGCCAATTTTGCTGATGAAAAATTCTTTAAAGTTAATAACGGTTATGAAATTAACGGCAAGGTTAGAATGATTTATCACGGTACTATTGCTGAAAGATGGGGATTGCAAAAAATTATTCTTGCTCTCTCAAAGATTAAACAAAAAGAAAAATTTCAGTTCAGGATTATTGGTGAAGGTGATTTCAGCGATGAAATAACAAATCTTATTAAAGAAAATAATCTTGAATCAGTTGTGTGCTTTGATAATAATTTTTATCCCTTTTCAGAAATAGGATCATACTTAAAAGATTATCATCTCGGCGTGGCATCTCTTGAACTTACTCCACATACGGATACAGCGTTATCAACAAAGATGATTGAATACATTGCAACAGGCATTCCGGTTTTAACAATTAAAAACAAAGCTGTGAGCCATTACTTTGGGCAGAGCGGCTGTTTCTTTTATGATCCCGATAATATTGATACGATAGTTGATGTATTTAACAGGCTGGCAGAAGATAGTTCCTTATTATTGAGTAAACGTAACGAAGTACTTGATCTGAGGGAAAATTTTGTCTGGCTCAATGAGAAAAAGAAATATCTGAAGCTGTTAAATGAACTTGCCGCCGAATAAGCTGCGGATATCCCTCTGAATAACTAACTTTCAAATAACAAAAAGCAATATGGCTGTATATATTATTGATCCGTTAGCAGATAATCACTGGCTTGAATTTATTTCTGCTGATAAACGGGCTAATATTTTTCATCATCCTTCATGGCTTAGAATTTTAAGCAAACAATACGGCTTCAGAGTTTTTTGTGTCTGCATTTTTAATGATGATAAAATTACTGCCGGCATTCCTTTCTGTGAAGTAACCGGAGTTACAGGAAAAAAGAAATGGGTATCGCTTCCTTTTTCTGATTATTCTCTGCCGCTTTACTGCGGTTCTGATCAACTGAATGAGTTAACCGGGTTTATAATTAACGAACATGAAAATCATAACGTTCAATCAATTGAGATTTGCTGGGAGATTCAAAGAGGTAAAAACGGCAAAAACTTTTTTGTTGATTCATCCTATGTTTATCATATAACAGAATTGAATGATGATCCTGCTGAGTTGTACAAATCATTTCACCGTACAAAAAACCAGGGAATTGCAAAATCACTAAAGCAGGGTTTGCGTGCACGTTTTTCAACAGAAAATGATGCCATACAGATTTTTTATGATCTTCATCTTAAAACAAGAAAGAAACTTGGTGTTCCTATTCAGCCAAAGAAATTTTTTGATCACATCTATGATGAAATCATAAGTAAAGAACTCGGTTTTATAGTTATTATTTCAAAAGATGATGAGAACAATTCCGGTAAAGAAATAAATCTTGCAGCGGGATTATTTATGGGATTCAACGAAACGTTAACATATAAGTATAATGCTTCCGACCCTGCTTATCTGCAGTACAGACCGAACAATCTCATCATCTGGTCTGCAATGCAGGAAGGAATAAAACGCGGCTATAAATTATTTGATTTCGGCAAATCAGATCTTTCAAACACTGGATTGAGATCATTTAAAGATGGCTGGGCTGCTGTTGAAAAGCCGCTTTACTATTCTTACTATCCTTCATTCAAATCAAATGAACACTCATTTAATTTTTTAAAAGATAAAATTGTAGCTCCGTTGATTAAATCATCACCGGACTACGTTTGCAAACTAATAGGTGAAATTGCCTACAAATATTTCCCATCAATTTAACAACAATATGAAAATCATACATCCGTTCAAGATTATTGATAAGCAATTGTTTGTAGATAACCTGATAGACAATCTTGTGCCGAAGTTTTCCTTTAAGTACAAGCTTTATTACGTCTATCTGCGCCCAACACTGCCAATGAAAATAAGACAGTGGATGCAGACTCTTTATCATGCAAGAGTTACTTTTAAAAAAGATTTTATTGATGACAGGCTGGTTAATTTTGTTAAAGAACATAATGATTACGATGAGGTTGTTAAAACTTTTTATCCGGAGGGATATGAAAGAGCAGTTATTTTAACTCATGATGTTGATCATCAGATAGGATTTAACAACATACCAAAAGTACTTGAGCTTGAAGAGAAATATGGATTTAAATCTTCCTGGAATATTGTTCCTTATAAATACAAAATTGATCACGGGATAATAAGATTGATTGAAGATGCGGGGCATGAAATTGGCGTTCACGGTTATAATCATGATGGCAAACTTTATTCTTCATCCAAGGTATTTAATGCGCGCGTTCCTTTTATAAATATGGCAATCAAAAATTTTAAAGCACGCGGATTCAGATCACCTATGGTGCATCATAATCTTGAATGGCTTCAGAAACTTGATATAAGATACGATGCTTCCTGTTTTGATTATGATCCGTTCCAGCCTTTCCCGAATTCAACCGGATTAATCTGGCCTTTTATTGCCGGAAAGTTTGTTGAGCTTCCTTACACGCTTCCGCAGGATCATACAATTTTTTATGTACTTAAAAAAAATGATATAAGAATCTGGATAAACAAAATTGACTGGCTTATAAAAAATAAAGGAATGATACTTACACTTACTCATCCCGATTATCTTATAACAAAAAAACAATTCAACATGTATGCTGATCTGCTTGCACATTTACAGACTGTTGAAAACGCATGGCACTGCCTTGCACGTGAAATGGCTGAGTGGTGGTTCATCCGTGAAAGCGGCGTGAAAATTGAAAATGAATTCTTTATCGATAAAACTTCTTCAATTGCTGAGAACGTAAACATCAAATCAAATGGTAATGGAAAAGGAAACGGCAAGGCAAAGCCTGAGCAGGTAATTGAATCTCATATATTGAAAAAAACAGGAACGAGCAAAGGTTAATTGTAATTGCGAAAAAAATTATGATACAAACTCCAAAAACAGAAGAAGATTTCAGGCAGCTTGCAAAACTTCATAAGGATGGTCTTGGGCATCTTGAATATTTTCTGAGCAGAAGCAGTCTTAAATTCATTCAATTCTTTTATGAAACAATAAGCAGGTATGATTCAACAATCCTGCTGATTGATAAGGATGAAAGCGGACTTGTGCTTGGTTATATTTTTTCCTCGGGTGATAAGAATAATTATCTGAAAAGATTCTTTAAAGAAAATGCAGGGAAAATTCTGCTATACTTCAGCGCGTACGTTCCAACTATCAGGGCAATCTTCAGAAGATTCAGAAGAACAAAAAATATTAATTACAATCAGGAATTATTGTACATGGCTGTTCATCCTGATTACAGGAGCCAGAAAATCGGAACCGGCTTGCTGATTGAAGTGCAGAATAAATTAGCCGAAAAATATGATGAATGTTTTCTGCAGGTTCACGGGCAGAATACAAAAGCACACGCACTTTATGAAATATTAGGATTTACAGATATCCACAGGTATCATATCGGTACCGTTGAAAAAATAGTAATGTGGAAAAAACTTGTAAACAATACGCCGGTTGCATCAGGCAAAAAGTTTTCAGTTGCAGGGAAATAAATCTGCAGCAGTACAGCAAATCTGACATTCCTTTCTTTTCGGGGAAACAATTCTTTAATCAATTCAATCTTATTCCAAATTAAATATTGAAATAGTAAGTTTGTAGCTCAATTAACATTGAGTTGAATGTACATACTTGGCATATCAGCGTTTTATCATGATTCCGCCGCGTGCCTGCTGCGTAATGGAGAAATAATTGCAGCCGCACAGGAGGAACGCTTTACAAGAAAAAAACATGATCCGGAATTTCCGGTTAATGCTGTAAATTTTTGTCTGCGTTATGCAGGCATAACAATTGGCCAGGTTGAGTATGCTGCATTTTATGATAAACCGATTACAAAGTTTTCAAGAATATTAGAAAGTTATCTTGCATTTCCCGGAAGAGGCTGGAATTCTTTTTTGATGGCAATCCCCGTCTGGCTCAAACAAAAGCTCTGGATTTCTGATATAATAAAAAAAGAAATTAATTATACCGGAAAAGTTTTATATCCCGAGCATCACGAATCTCATGCAGCTTCGGCTTTTTTCCCTTCACCGTTTAACAGCGCAGCATTCCTGACTATTGATGGAGTAGGAGAGTGGGCAACTTCTTCTTACGGAATTGGAAAAAATAACCGCGTAAAAATTCTGGCTGAACTTCATTTCCCTCATTCACTTGGATTACTTTACTCTGCATTTACTTATCTAACCGGATTCAAGGTTAATTCAGGTGAATATAAAGTAATGGGGCTTGCACCCTACGGTGAACCAAAATACGTTAAAACGATTTATGATAATCTTGTGGAAGTATATGAAGATGGTTCTCTCCGGATGAATATGGAATACTTCAATTATACAACCGGATTAACGATGACGAACAAAAAGCTTGATAAATTATTGGGCCCGCCGAGAAAGCCGGAAACAAAAATAACACAGCGTGAAATGGATCTTGCAAGATCAGTTCAGGAAGTAACTGAAGATGTAATTATGAAAATGGCTGCGCATGTAAAAAAAGAAACCGGTGAAAAAAATTTATGTCTTGCCGGCGGTGCGGCACTTAATTGTGTTGCCAACGGTAAGCTTTTGCGCAGTAAAATTTTTGATAAAATATGGATACAGCCTGCAGCCGGTGATGCGGGAGGCGCTCTGGGAGCGGCTTTAATCGTTCATCATCATTATTTGAATAATCAATTGCAGGCAAAAAAAGGAAGCGATTTACAGAAAGGTTCGTACCTCGGTTCATCTTACAGCAATAATGAAGTAAAAGAATTTCTTGATGGATCAAATCTTCCGTATAAATTTTTAGATGATAAAAATCTTGTTGATGAAGTTTCAGATTTAATTGCCCGGGAAAAAGTAATTGGCTGGTTTAACGGCAGAATGGAATTCGGCCCGCGTGCACTTGGCAGCAGATCAATTATTGGTGATGCACGTTCTCCGGAAATGCAGAAGAAGATGAATTTAAAAATTAAGTACAGGGAAAGTTTCAGACCGTTTGCGCCGTCTGTTATTGCAGAAAAAGTTAGTGAATGGTTTGAGCTTGATGAAGAAAGTCCGTACATGCTTTTAGTTGCTGATATTAAAAAAAATAAACAGCGCAGTTTATCAGAAGATGAAAAAAATCTTTGGGGAATTGATAAACTCAACACTGTCCGTTCAGAAATTCCGGCAGTAACTCATGTTGATTATTCGGCAAGAATACAAACAGTAAACAAAGAAGATAACCCGCTTTATCATGCGCTAATTTCAAAGTTTGAAGAAAAAACAGGCTGCCCGGTAATTGTTAATACTTCATTCAATGTGCGCGGTGAACCGATTGTTGAATCTCCGGCAGACGCATACAGATGTTTTATGCGCACAGAAATGGATGCGCTTGTTCTTGGTAATTTTCTTTTGCTTAAAGAGAATCAGCCGCCATTTAAAGATGATGTAAACTGGAAGGAAAAGTATGAGCTGGATTAGCGATGTAAAACATGATATGGATAAACTTGATTTATCATTCAGCAGTTTAAAAAAATTCGGCTTAACTGTTGGAACAGTTTTTCTGCTTTTGTTTTCCTGGTTCATTGCTGCAGATATTTTTACTTTTTTGAGATGGTTTTGTTTTGGTGCGGGAGTTATCTTGCTGTCCGGCGGCATTTTCTTCCCGTCAAACTTAAAATCAGTTTATAAATTCTGGATGGGAATTGCATTTGTTCTTGGCTGGATTGTTTCAAGAGTAATTTTAACTCTGCTTTTCTTTTTAATTCTAACGCCTGTTGCATTTCTTGCAAAACTTACAGGTAAAAAATTTTTAGATCTTGAATGGGGAAGAAAATCAAATTCCGCGTGGATAAAAAAGGATGAAGAAACAAATTATGAGAAGATGTTTTAATTTGTTTTATTTAAGGAAGCACCAACCCGTAATTCAGTAACCTGTGATTTTTTATCATCCGGAATTCCGCTCAAAGCTCCTGCACTAATTTTATTTCTTGATTTAAACAAGCCTTTTGCTGTTTGCTCAAAATCCGGGTTCTCCCATTTTGAATTCTGATCAAGCTTTGCCCTGCTTTTATAATCTGCAAAACTTTCAAACGTTTGATTTCCAATCCGTGCCGTATTTTGCCTCTTGCCCGGATTTTGAAAATAAAGATTTTGATCAAATGATTTATTAGCAGTTGTTTCAAGCCTTACAATCCACGCTGCACCATCAGCTCCGATATTATTCTTCATATTAACATGCCCGTTTCCGTTAAAGAAATAAAAACATGCGGTGTTTTCATCCTTTGTTGTGTACACAGTATTGTTTTGTACATCAACCCCGTCAACAAATCTGCTGAAGTGAATTCCGCTCCCGGTTTGATTGTGAATTATGTTGTTATAAATTTCAGTATTCCTGATTTGTTTTGAATCAGAATATCCCTGCAAAAAAATTCCGTTAACGGATGCGCGCGGAAAATCATCTGTGCAGTAAAGATGATTAAATCTTATAATATTGCCTTCCGCTGATCCATTTTCACCTGAGCGTATATCAAGATTGTTATGAAAATTATTAAAGATTGTATTGTATTGAATTATATTGTTATTCGTTTCATATCTTGAAGGATTAACATTTATTCCGTGGCTGGAATGATTGCTGATTATATTATTTATTATTTCATTATTTGATCCGACAATCCAGACACCGTCTCCTCTTCTTTCAGTATCATTTATTCCGCTGTATTCAAGAATATTATTTCTCACCACAGTATTTTCGTAAACCTTAATACAGGCGTACTGTGGAAACTGAAGATGAAGATTTTCAATTACTATAAAATTTCTTACCTCCGCGTTTATGCAATACTTTCTTGCAGACGCTTCAACAGATGAATAATATTTATCAGGCGGGGAAGGGGCGTAGATGAAAAGAAATCTGCCATCATAATACCAATCAAAATCTTTTGTAACAGAATTTTGTGAAGCCTGCTTGTTTCCCCAAATAATTTCATCATCCTTTATAAACCAGATCCATGATGGTTCTGTATTTAATTGTGCACGCCAGATATTTGTATTTCCGGCAGGACTAAAAGCTGCAATCCTGTCTGAGCCTTTAATAACAGGCATATCACCGCTTCCGTATGCGCCGTAAGTAATTGGATTTCCATCAGCCCCTTCAGAATTCACGCGGAGTTCTTCTCTCCATACTTCCCCTCTTTTAAAAAGAATTTTATCTCCCGGTTTAAATTTTGTGTTGTTTACTTTTTCAATGCTCTTCCACGCTGATGAAGGAGATGAAGCATCATTTAAATCATTTCCGGATGATGCATCAACATAATAAGTTGAATTAACTGCTGGGGCACATGAAAACTGCAAAAGTAAAAAAAGTAAAAGGAGCACCTGTTTCATTATCTTTCTAATAAAGTAAATCAGATAGTTCATTCAAACATTCTTAAAATAATTGAGAAGGCTTGTTAGCGAAATCAAAAAAAAAGACAGGAGAACGTGAGAGAAAAAACAACTTATAAATATTTTTTCCCTGCAGTTCTCCTGCCGGGTGGAGAGATAAATTACTTAATCAACTGCATCTTCATTGTTTTGATGAAACCGCCCGCTTTAATCTGGTAAATGTAAACACCGGTTGAAAGTGCCTGCCCGCCGCCTGCTGAAGCATCAAAATTGAATTCATGAATTCCAGCAGTTAAATATTCATTTACCAATGTCTTCAATTCATTGCCGAGAATATCATAAATTTTAATTGTAACAAATTCATCATCGGGAATATCCGCTTTAATTGTTGTTGAAGGATTAAACGGATTAGGGTAATTCTGATATAAATTGTACACTGCAGGAACTGCAGAGCTTTCCGTTAAATCCGGATCGGCAGTATTTTCTTTTCCCAGAGAGACATTTGGATTATAACCGGGATCATTCGTGAGAACTATCTGATCTACCCATAAAGTTAAGCCGGGCTCCCTGCCCGAGATCAGGATTTCCAGATTGCCTTCATTAATACTGCCGATGACTAATCCGGTACTGTTATAGCCATCCCAATGCCACACATTATATTTTGAATCATCATCACCCAAAACAAGTCTGCGGTTATTTGCAGTAAAGAAGAATGAATTTTTTTCACCGGAACTATAGTAAAACATTCTTGCCCATGCATACCATGTTCCGGCTTTGGGAATATTAACATTGTACGCTGCGCCGCCGTTTGTTCCCTGGAAGTAAACAGCGCGCGTATTTTTCATCCCGGTTTTACTGCCGAGTCTTGCATCACCGGAAAGTATTCCTGAATTTGCATTTATCAAAAGCACTACAGGTTCAATAGAAGTGTTTTCATCGGTTGGAATGAAGTTGGGATCATTTGTAATTATAATCTGATCAACCCACAAAGTTAAGCCCGGCTCTCTTCCTGAAATTGAAATAGTAGTCAGTCCCGCATCAAGATTGCCGGTATTTATACCTTTACTTTGATAACCATCCCAATGCCACACATTATATTTTGAATCATCATCACCCAAAATAAATTGCTGGTTGTTTGCTGTTAAGAAGAAAGAATTTTTTCCGCCGGAACTGTAGTAGAACATTCTTGCCCAAATATACCAGTTGCCAGCTTTGGGAATGTGAACATCATAAGCAGCGCCGCCGTTTGTTCCCTGGAAATAAACAGCGCGCGTATTTTTCATTCCGTTTTTACTTCCTAAGCGTGCATCACCGGAAAGCGATCCTTCATTTGCATTCAAAAGAATTGTAACCGGCTTTACAGGAAGATTAATATCTGTTGGAATATAAGTTGGATCATCTGTTAAAATTATTTGATCAACCCAAAGCGTAAGTCCGGGTTCGCGCCCGGAAATCATAATTGTGTTAATGCCGGCATTCAGTGTTCCAATATTAATTCCGCTTCCCTGGTAACCATCCCAGTGCCACACATTATACTTTGAATCATCATCTCCAAGAACAAATTGCTGGTTGTTAGCTTTAAGTAAGAATGAATTTTTTTCGCCGGAACTGTAGTAAAACATTCTTGCCCAAACGTACCATGTTCCTGTTTTGGGGATGTTAACTTCATAAGATGCACCGCCGTTCGTTCCCTGGAAATAAACAGCCCGTGTATTTTTCATTCCGGTTTTGCTTCCTAGTCTTGCATCACCTGATAAGACTGCTGTGTTTGCATTTATCAGAATTGAATTTCCGCCGGATGAACCCGGCGTTACGTACGTTGTGGAATTGCCGGGCGGCACGATTAAATTACCATAAATATCGCGCACATTATTTATAGTTATTGTAAATGTTTGATTAGGTGCATGCTCTGTTGTTGTAAGTAATACCTCCGTCTGATCGGGAGCCAATGCAGCATTGTTTACGCTTACTCCGTTATTTATAAAATAGTTTGAAGGTGTTTCAGCATAGTCAGGCATAACTTTTTTTGTGTACGTAATTCTTAATGAATTAGAATTTATAATTTCAAGTGATTCAACAGCAGGCGGAGTCGTATCTGCAAACTCCACGGCGCCAATATCAGGAAATTCATTTATTGGTTTATCAAAGAAGTC
>JBIQJD010000018.1:0-71560 GCA_044507695.1 Ignavibacteriales bacterium
TCATTTTATACCGCAATTTTATTGCCAATTTCTTGAGTTATGCAACAGACTCTGCCGGCAGGCAGGTTCCGCCAGAAAAAACATTAATTCAAATTTTTAAGAAATTCCTTACCGAAACCGCTTTTTAATTCTTTCTCTCTTATACGAGCTTCATATCTACTAGAGTGAGTTTCAGAAAATATTAATTTAAAGGGTCTGTAAGGTTTTGTGGTTTTGTTTTTCCCGGAATTATGCTCGTAGAATCTTCTAACTAGATTATCTGTAATTCCAACGTAGATATAATTCCTATTTAAACTTTTAATTGCATAAACAAAATACATAATCCTATTAGGATTAAAATTTAGAATACGAAACCAATTTTATGGCAGGAGATTAGAATCAAGTTGAAAAATATTTTTGAGAAATGAATATTTAGTACCGAGAGCCGGACTCGAACCGGCACATGGTTTAAGCCATACTGGATTTTGAGTCCAGCGCGTCTACCAATTCCGCCATCCCGGCAAAATAATTTTTAATCAATCAATAAGTAAAAGAGCAGTGTTTCGTTTTCAAAATTGAACATGAAATATAATAGGAAAACTACTTTATTATCAAGCTTAAATAAGCATTAAGTAATGATCAAACGATTATTAATTCTGTTTTTTTTCAATCTTAGCCCATGTATCACGCAAAGGGACTGTTCTGTTAAAAACAGGATGATCCGGAGTTGAATCAGCGCTGTCAACACAAAAATATCCAAGCCGTTCAAATTGAAATCCAATTCCGGGTTGGGCGTCTTTTAATGAAGGCTCAAGTTTGCAGTTGGTTAATACCTCAAGTGAATTTGGATTTAAAAATTCCTTAAAATCTTTTTCTTTATCAGCAGATGTATCTTCAACAGTGAACAGGCGATCATACAATCTTACTTCTGCATTTATTGCATGTGCGGCAGATACCCAGTGAATTGTTCCTTTAACGCTTCTCTGATTTCCAGAACCGCTTTTTGTTTCCGGATCATATATGCAGCGAAGTTCAGTAATGTTTCCTTCACTATCTTTTACAACATTAACGCATTTAATAATGTATGCGTAACGCAATCTTACTTCCTGGCCGGGTGAGAGTCTGAAAAATTTCTTTGGCGGATTTTCCATAAAATCATCACGCTCAATAAAAATTTCCTTGCTGAAAGGAATTTTTCTTACTCCCATAGAAGCATCTTCCGGATTGTTTATCGCTTCAAGTTCTTCAACATGATCATCCGGATAATTTTCAATAACTACTTTGAGCGGGCGCAGAACAGCAAGAACTCTTTTTGCACGTTTATTAAGATCTTCCCGGATACTATGTTCAAGCAAACCAACATCAATTAAGTTTTCTCTTCTTGCAACTCCAATTCTTTCGGAAAAATTTCTGATTGATTCCGGAGTGTAACCTCTTCTGCGGAAAGCTGCAATTGTTGGCATTCGCGGATCATCCCATCCGCTCACATGCCCTTCCTCCACAAGCTGCAGAAGTTTTCGTTTGCTCATTACTGTGTAGGTTAGGTTTAACCTTGCAAACTCTATCTGCTGCGGATGATGAATTCCAAGCTGATCAATAAACCAATCATAAAGCGGGCGGTGATTTTCAAATTCAAGTGTACATATTGAGTGAGTTATACCTTCAATAGAATCCGACTGACCATGTGCCCAATCATACATTGGATAAATGCACCACTTATTTCCTGTACGATGATGTTCAGCATGCCTGATGCGGTACATTATCGGATCACGCAAATTCATGTTTGGTGATGACATATCAATCTTTGCACGAAGTACATGCTCGCCATCTTTGAATACACCTTTTTTCATTCTTTCAAACAGATCAAGATTTTCTTCGACACTTCTGTTTCTGTAAGGACTTTCAGTTCCCGGTTCAGTTGGTGTGCCGCGCATATTTTTTATTTCTTCAGATGAACAGGAATCAACGTAAGCTACGCCTTTTTTGATCAACTGTACTGCGTACTCATAAAGTTTATCAAAATAATCTGATGCATAATATTCTCTTTCATCCCAATCAAATCCCAGCCATTTAATGTCTTCTTTTATTGAATCAACATACTCAACATCTTCTTTCGTGGGATTGGTATCATCAAAGCGGAGATTGCATAATCCGTTATATTCTTTTGCAAGTCCGAAATTTAAACAGATTGATTTCGCATGACCAATGTGTAAATAACCATTTGGTTCAGGAGGAAAGCGCGTGTGAACTCTTCCATTATTTTTATTTGCTGCTAAATCTTCATTAATAATTTCTTTTATAAAATTTGATGAAGAAACTGTTCCGCTGTTTGCTGATTCTTTTGTTGATTTTACATCGCTCATTTTATTTCCCGCTTAATTTTTCCAGCGCAATTTTTATTCGATGAATGCTTTCTTCTTTACCAAGAATGAAAAGTATATCATATAACCCGGGGCCGCCGCCAATACCTGAGATCGCTAATCTTACAGGATGAATTAATTTCCCTGCACCAACATTCAATTCTTCTGCAGTTTGTTTAAGTGCTGCTTCAAAATTTTCTTTATCAGGATTTTCAAGCTGAGAAAAATTTTCTATTAATTTATTAAGATGTTCCGGAGTATTTTCATTCCATCTTTTTTTAAGAACAGCTTCGTCATATTGTTCCGGGCGTTCAAAGAAATAAAATCCTTTCTCAATAAATTCTCTAATGAAACTCACACGTTCCTTCATTGCTTCAATTATTAACAGCAGGTATTCATCTGAATAATTTTCATCCTTGTATTTTGATGAAGCCAATTCTGTTCTTAACATTTGCAGAATTTCATTCGCAGGTTTGCTGCGCAAATGTTCTTCATTCAGCCAGTTTAATTTTTCAATATTGAATACAGCACCGGATTTGTTTACTCTTTCCAAAGAAAATTTTTGTACAAGTTCATCTAATTGATAGAATTCCTGATCATCTCC
The DNA here is from genome assembly GCA_044507695.1 of Ignavibacteriales bacterium. Classification (GTDB taxonomy): domain Bacteria; phylum Bacteroidota; class Ignavibacteria; order Ignavibacteriales; family Ignavibacteriaceae; genus JBIQJD01. The sequence continues at coordinate 2,944 of JBIQJD010000018.1, forward strand.
GGCAGTCCAGCCAAGTAAAGCAACAAAATTAATTAAAGCTTCTTTCAGGTAACCTTTATCGCGGTAATCTTCAACAGCAACATCTCCCTGGCGCTTACTTAATTTTGATTTATCAGGATTAAGCAGGAGAGGGAGGTGAGCAAATTTTGGTTTTTCCCAGTTAAAAAATTCGTACAACAAAACATGTTTTGGTGTTGAAGGAAGCCATTCCTCACCACGTATAACATGGGTAATTTTCATCAGATGATCATCGACTACATTTGCAAGATGATAGGTTGGATAACCATCACTTTTAATTAATATCTGATCATCTATTGTATTGCTGTTGAATTCAACTTTACCTCGAATGATATCATCAATCTCAATTATTTGATCTGGCTGAATATTCATTCTCACAACTTTTGCAATTCTGCTGCTGAGATTTTTCTTTACTTCTTCATCAGAAAGATGAAGACAGCGTTTATCATACATCGGCTGCAAGCCTTCTTTCTGCTGCTTCTCTCTAAGTTCAGCCAGTCTTTCCGGTGTACAAAAACAGTAATATGCTTTTTTCTCACTGATTAATTTTTCAGCATTTTCATTATAAATTTTCAGCCGCTGAGATTGCATATAAGGTCCGTAATCTCCGCCTATGGAGGGACCTTCATCAAATTTCAATCCTGCCCAGTGAAGTGATGAAATTAAATTTTCCACAGCTCCTTCAACATAACGGCTGCGGTCAGTATCTTCAATACGAAGAATAAATCTGCCGTTTTTATTTTTAGCAAAAAGGTAGTTGTAAAGTGCGGTGCGTAAACCACCAACATGCAAATATCCTGTAGGACTGGGAGCGAAACGGACGCGAACATTTTCACTAATCATATCAAAAAAAATTTTCTTAACAATAATAAATTATTGGAATAAATGGTGTGCAAAGAGATTTATCTTCAAAGCAGAGAAAAAGATTATGCGCTTACTCTGGATTCAGTATAAAACTTAACCTTCTCTATAAATTCCTGGCTGTCTATCGGCTTAGGAATATAATCAGTAGCGCCTGCTTCAAGACACTTTTCTCTGTCACCTTTCATGGCAAAAGCTGTGAGCGCAATTATGGGTGTTTCTTTATATTCTGGCAGCTGCCTGATTTTTTCGGTTGCTTCAAAACCGTTCATTACAGGCATCTGCATATCCATTAAAATTAAATTGAATTTCTGTTTCTTTACTTCCTCCAATGCTTCAGCGCCGTTTTCTACTACAACGATTGATTCAAAATTATTTTTCTTTAATAAACGCGTTACAATAATTTGTGAATGCTTATAATCTTCAACCAGTAGAATTTTGGTTACATCTTTCTGTTTGCTTACTTCTTCAGGTTTTGCCGGTTCATCGTATCTGTTAATCATTTGATTAATTGTTTCAGCAAGATCTTCAATGTTTGTGCTGTTCTTTTCAAGAAGTTCTTCGAACAATCCATCTATCTTTTTTATTTCTTCCTGATAATTTTCTTTTCCCGTATAAATTATTACAGGAAGTTTTGCAAAATTTGGTTTTGATTTAATCTGTTTTATAAGTTCAAATCCATTTACTTCCGGCATGTCAAGATCAATAATTGCCAGATCAAGATTCATTGAATCAATCAGCTTGCTTACTTTTGCTGAATGATTTTCAGCTATTGCAGTATAGCCGGCTTGTTCAACTGCTTCTTTAATCAGGTTTAATGTTGGAAGATCATCATCAACAATAAGAATATTTGAATCTTTCTTTAACCTGTAACTTGTTAAAACTTCAACAAGAAATTTGTACTTTATTGGTTTTACGAAATACTCAACAGCCCCCATTAAAAATGCCTTTTGCTGCTCAGCTTCAACAGAGCAAACTATAACCGGAGTATTCTTTGCGTTTTTATGCTCACGAATTTCTTTCAGAAGTTCAAAACCATTTGAATCAGGAAGCACAATATCCATTAGCACTGCAAGAAATACTTCTTTATCAATTGCTTTTAACGCCTGTTCCGCTGAATTGACAATTGTTGGTTCATATCCCCATTTGTTCAGATAATTACTTAAAAGTTTAGAAGTTGCATAATCATCTTCTACAACAAGAACTTTATTTTTCTTTCCGGCTTTTGGAAGTGAACTTATCTGCGCTTCAATCGGTGAAAGTGCTTCCATTGAAACATTAAAATTATAGGTTGTGCCTTTGCCGATTGAACTTGTTATTTCAATATTTCCTTTCAGCAGCTCTACGTATCGTTTGGTAAGATTTAACCCAAGTCCGGTAAGGCTTCCGATTTTTGTATTGCCCATTTCTGTAATTGCAAACGGACTGAAAATTTCTTTCAATTTGTTTGATGAAATTCCTGCACTTGTATCTGTAATTTTAAAATTAAGTTTTCCTGCTCCAACCGGTGAAACCGAGATTGAAATTTTTCCTTTCTCGGTCAATCTTAAAGAAACAGTGAGGATATTTAAAAGAATGTAGCGTAGTTTTTGTGTATCGATTTTTAATTGGTTAGGAATATTTTCATCAAGATTTACAATAAATTCAATCTTACTTTTATCAATTTTATCTGCAAAGAGTTTTAAGATATCATCAATGAAAGCAGATAATTCAACATTGGATAATGTTTCCTTAATTGCACCAGAATCAACTTTTGCAATATCAATTAAATCATTTATAAGTGAAAGAAGGTTATAGGCACTTTCTTTTAAAGTGGAAACATATTCTGTTTGTGAAGGAGTCAAATTATCTTCATTCAGCAGTGAAGCAAAACCCATTACACTGTTTGTTGGTGTTCTGAGTTCATGCGCAATGTTTGTAATTATTTCACTTAATGAAGCATTAACGCTTCCTTTATTTCCCGCCCAAATGTTGTAAAGATTTCTGATAATTGAACCGATTTGTTCAAGATTTTCTTTATCAACCTTAGAGAATGGAGTTTTCTTTGCAACTTTAATAAGTACTTCTTCATTTGCAGAGCCTTGAATGTAGAGGCAGCCTTCATAAATTACATATTCGGAAGTCTGAATTTCACAATCATTCTGAGAATTAAATTGAATCTGAGCGGTATTAGATTTTAAGCAAGTACAAACAGAGCAGCTAATTTGAGTATTTTTAATTAATGATTTTTTAGCGGACGCTGATTTACCCAGGATTTTGAGATTTGTACCTTCAATAATTTTGCAAACAACTACTGCCTGAAAGTCAAATTCTTCAACGATATATTCGCTAAGTTTATCAGGAAATTCATTTGAAGCATTCAGGGCTGAGGTAAGTAATTCATTATACTTCGTGAGAAAATCGATTTTTGAACTTTGCATTGATTTCCTGTCTGTGTGGCAATTAAAAATACTTGAAAAATTAGTTCACATGCAAATATAAAAATTTAGAATTCAAAAAAGAAAAAGGGATTTATAAAAATGAACCCCTCTTTTGGGCTTTCAAATCAGTCCTTCTTCTGCTTTGAAAAATAACATCAATTTAAATAAGTTTAATCGCTGCCATTCATTTTAAAAAGCAATTTAAGTTTGTGCAAGTAGTGCTGAATTAATAATAGCGATTATTCCGCACTAACTTTGGTTAAGATTATTGGGCAGCAGTAAAAATTTTATAAACATTGATTTTGCAAATAAGGTTTTAATTATGAAAAAAGTAGTAATTGTTGGCGGCGGTTTTGGTGGATTAAACGCCGCAAAAAATTTAGTTAATACTGATTTTGATGTTACAATAATTGATAAAACTAATCATCATGTTTTTCAGCCATTGCTTTATCAGGTTGCAACTGCAGCACTTTCTCCGGGAGATATTTCAGCACCAATAAGAACAATTTTCAGCGGTAGTAAAAATATTAAAGTTATAATGGATGAGGTAATTGATATTAATAAAGATGAAAAAATTGTAATACTGCCGGATATGAAAATTTCTTATGATTATCTGATTATTGCTGCTGGTGCAAGGCACTCATATTTTGGAAATGACAGCTGGGAACCATTCGCACCCGGATTAAAAACTTTAAGTGATGCATTAATAATCAGAGAGAAAATTTTACGTGCATTGGAAGAAGCAGAAAAATTGAACCCTGCTGATTATCAGAAGTATCTGAATTTTGTTGTTGTTGGCGGCGGGCCAACCGGAGTTGAAATGGCTGGCGCTATTGCTGAAATTGTTAAAAGAAGCTGGCTGCGTGATTTTAAAAATATTTCTGCATCAAAAACAAAGGTTTACCTGATTGAAGCTGCTGATAGAATTCTTCTTCCTTACCCTCCACAATTATCTCTAAAAGCACAAAAGCAATTAGAATCGCTTGGCGTTTCTGTTTTGCTGAATACAAAGGTAACGGCAGTTAATCAGGATGGAGTATTTGTTGGTAATGAATTTATAGAAAGTAAAAATGTAATTTGGGCTGCAGGAAATGCTGCATCCCCGCTTTTAAAGAAATTGAATACAGAACTTGATCGAGCCGGAAGAGCAATTGTAAATACGGATTTAAGCATTCCCGGTTCAACTGAAATATTTATTATTGGTGATGCTGCTGCATTTAAAGATGAGAATGGTAATTATTTACCGGGCGTTGCACCAGTTGCAATTCAGCAAGGAAAATTTGTGGCAGATTTGTTGAAAAATAATGCATCTGGTAAAAAAACCTTTAAATACAGAGATAAAGGAATTCTGGCTACTATTGGCAGAGCAAAAGCAATTGCTTTTATTAAAGGATTGAAACTTACCGGATTTTTAGCATGGCTTGCCTGGACGTTCATTCACATTATGGTATTAATTGGATTCAGAAACAGAGTAAGAGTGATGACGGAATGGGCATGGTATTATATAACTTTCCGCCATGGAATAAGATTAATTGTAGATAAGAATAGTGCAAAATATTATTAAGTAATCCATAATTAAGGATTTACACAGACCATGCTTTTTTTTGATTTTGAACTAATTTGGTTTATATTGGTGTCTAAAGCTTGACAAGACCCTGTTTTCCAACCGAAGATTTATGAAATGAAAGGCTAAGTTAATGAAGGACGAAGTTAATATTTTAATTGCCGAAGATGAAAGTATTATTGCAATTGATATTGCTCAGACTTTAAAGAAACTGAGTTATAATGTTATTGGCATGGTTAGAACTGGTGAAGAAGGTTTTGAATATGCTAAAAAACTTAATCCCGATTTAGTTTTGATGGATATTATGCTGGATGGGGAATTATCAGGAATTGAAGCCGCCGAACTTATTAAAAACTCGCTCGATATTCCTTTCATTTTTCTTACAGCGCTTGCTGATGAAGAAACACTTCAGCGCGCAAAAGTAACAGAACCATTCGGATACATACTTAAACCTTTTGATGAACGCTCACTTCATTCATCAATTGAAATGGCTTTATATAAGCATAAAATTAATTATAAACTGAAACAAAGAACTCAGGAACTTGAAGAGGAAAGAATAAAATCAAACCAGCTTCTGCATAATATTCTTCCTGCGGATATAATTCATGAATTACGGGATAAAGGAATCATTACCCCGCGTGAATATAAAATGGCAACATTGCTCTTTACTGATTTTCAGGGATTTACAAATCTTTCTTCACGCATGCCGCCTGATAAACTTGTTCAGGAGTTAAATGATATCTTTAAAAATTTTGATGCAATAACGGAACACTATGGGCTTGAGAAACTAAAAACAATTGGTGATTCATATATGGCTGCAGGCGGATTGCCGAGAGAAACTGATGATCACGCACTTAAAGTTGTTTTAGCAGCTATTGATATGCAGAAGTACATCAAAGAGCGTAATAAAAATTCTGAATTTGGCTGGAATATGAGAGCAGGCATTCACTCCGGAAATGTAATTGCAGGAGTTGTAGGCAAACATAAATTTACGTATGATGTTTGGGGAGATACTGTTAATATTGCCAGCCGGATGGAGCGGTACTGCGAGCCCGGAAAAATTAATGTTACTTCTGTAACCTATGGTTTAATTAAGGATTATTTTGAATGTGAATTCCGCGGAAACGCTGAGGTTGCTCAAAATGTAAATGTTGATATGTATTTTGTAAATGGAATGAAGAAAATTCCTGAAGGAGAATTAAACTACAAAAGCTCTGCACTCTGAATTAATTTCGCTCCCGGCGTCATTTTTTTCGGGAAGTAATAAAATTTTCATACCCGCTACTTACTTCTGGTTCAAAATCACACTTTCCCTGCGATATATTCTATGGCACAGATTTTGGCTTTAAAGCATAAAGAAGAATTTGATTGCGAAATATTTTTCTAATTGATTAACACTGGTTCACACTCATCCTCTTCCAATCGATCTAATATTTTTTTAATAAATGAGGGAATTTTTTCATGAACAATGAACAGATCAAAATTTTAATTGCGGAAGACGAAAGTATCATTGCTTTAGATATTAAGGTTACACTGGAGAAATTAGGATATACAGTTTCCGGTGTTGTATATAATGCTGATGAAGTACTTGAAAATGTTAATGAAAAAAAGCCTGATCTTATCTTAATGGATATTCAGCTTAACGGTAAAAAAAGTGGAATCGAATTAGCTAATATTATAAGAATAGATTATGAAATTCCCATCATTTATTTAACAGCACTAACCGATTCTGATACTCTGGAGCGTGCTAAACAAACAGAACCATCAGGCTATATTGTAAAACCCTTCAATGAAAAAAGTCTACTCAGTGCTATTGAAATGGCGCTTTACAAATATTCCATTGAATCAGAATTAAAAAAAAAATCAATGGAACTGGAACAGGAGAAGAAAAAGAATGATCAGCTTCTCCGGAGTATTCTTCCATCAGCAGTAATAAGTGAATTAAAAGATCGCGGCATTGTTTCTCCGAGATTATATAAAAGTACTACAATTTTATTCTCAGATTTTGAAGCATGTTCAGATTCAAATGAAATAATTCCTGCCGAAATTTTAATTGATGAATTGAACGAATTGTTTGCGCGCATGGATTTAATTGTGAGAAGTTATGGTCTTGAAAAACTGAAATCCTATGGCGATATGTATATGATTTGCGGCGGTCTTCCTGTTGAAACAAATGATCATGCAGAAAAAATTATTCACGCTGCAATTGAAATGAAAAATTTTCTTGAGGAAAGAAATCAATTTTCAAGATATAAATGGAGAATGAAAGCCGGAATAAATACCGGGCAGGTTGTTGCCGGAACAATTGGCATCAACAAACCAACTTATGATGTTTGGGGAGATGCTGTTAATGTTGCAAGCAGGTTAGAAAAATTATCAGAGCCGGGTAAAATTAATATTTCTCAAACTACCTATGCATTAATAAAAGATGTGTTTGATTGTGAATACCGCGGTAAGCTTGTTGTAAAAGGGAAGGGGAAAATTGATATGTTTTTTGTTAGGGGTGTTAAAGAACATTTCATGAATTAATTCAGAAATTAAAATCGAGCTGAAGCCCAATCCGGTTATCCAGATTTCCATCAATCTGTGAATCACCCGAGCTCAAAAATTTTTCACGTGGTTTGTATGTTTCGCTGTATTTAAAAGATAGTGATAATATTTTTATCGGCTTCCATCTTAAAACTAAATACCATCGCATTCCTTCTCCATACATTGCAAAATTTGAAAGTACGCCGGTAAGATCGTTTTCATATTCATAAACTGCTGAGTTGAATGAATCCGTATTAAAGAAAATTACACGCGCATAAAGATTTAGCACAGAAACCGGTGCATATTTAATTTCCTGATAAAATAAAATACCATCCTCAAGAGTGTTTGCATCATCAACCCTGTAAACATTATAATCAAATCTTCCTTTTAATCTTATCGATTTTGATAATTCAAATATCAATTCAATTCTGCTGTTCTGTCTGTTTCGTTTCACAGAAATTTTATTTTTCTCAGAATTGATGCTTACATCCTTTCTTTCATACTTGAAATATAATTTTGTTTCAAACTTGTAAATTGGTTTTGAAGAAAGGCTCAATAAAAATTCATCTCCGGTTGAAGGCAAAGGATTATCAAAAGTTGAGAAAGGAAATTTGAATTGATCATAATAAAAATTGAATATACCTAAAGGCATTCTCCATTTGAATCCTGTGTAGATTCCAAATTCATTCTCTGTTTTGCCGGATTGTTCACCAAAACCTTGCCCATGCAGGTTTGTGTAATTCCAGGGATAATTCCTGATTGAAGCCGCAAATATAAAATCTCTGCTGAAAGAAATTTGCACACCATTAATTGATGCAGGAGTTTTTATTTTATTATCAGAAAGATTAAAAGCAAACTCACCAAAAAAATTGAATGGGCCGGACACTACATCATAAAAAAGAGATGAATAACTGAACTCATTTCCATCCAGATCAAAAACTTCATCCTTCATAAAAGGATTTGTAAATGAACTGTTATAATAAACAAAACCAGCGCTAATTGAGTTAAGAAAAGAATAATTGATAGCTGCACCATAAATTTTTTCACGGGCAGAATTCTTTTTTAAAAGTTCGTTTTGATTTCTATGAAGCCCATCAATCGGGCGTGATAAAATTATTCCCGCTGCTGAATCAATATTTGCATCAAATTTATTATTTGAGTAGAAGAGGAAAACTGAAAGATTGTTCAACTCAAAGCCTGCTGCGCCGCCGCGGAAAAAATTGTTTTCATCTGTACTGGTGTATGGTTTAATGCCTGCTGCTTTTTTCTTAACAGGATAAACTGCATCGCTGCTTTTTGAAAATCCATACGCGCTCCACAAAGCAAGTCCTTGTCCAAATTCAATACTGAAATCACCGAGCACGAGTGATTTTAAAATTCCAATTTCTTTCGCTGCAATGTGAAATGATTGATAATCTGCAAATGAAGCTTCTCCTGCATCTTTTTCAATGACTGCTCCTGCCTGAAAATTGTAATCGTATCTTGCAATAATTCTGTTATAAATTTTGTGTGATGAACCATTAAACTTATTTGTTTTAAATCCTTTTCTATCCTGAAGATCATTCAACATGCGGCTTCTCAAAATTATTTTGAGATTAGTAAGTGGAGAGGTTTCAGGATAAACATTTTGGTGGCTGATATCTTCTTTCCCCTCAGGATTTTCAACAGTTAAAAACGGAATGATCCTGCTCATTGATTCTTTTGGTATCGCATTGATAGAATATAATTCATTGGTGGAAAAGAAAGCGCCGTACCTATTTCTGTGATCAATAATTATTTTGGCTGTTGCAAAATCAACATAAGGAATTTTTTGAAGCTCATTAATATCTGCTTTGTTAATGTTGATTGGATTATTCAATAAAAATTCAACTGCATCTGTAACAGATTCATCTTCTGAATCTTCAATCTGATCATTTAGAATTTCATTTAAAATATCTTCATTCTGCAGTGAATCAGTTTGTGCAAATGAAATAACCGGGAGGAAAAATAAGATAGCTATAATTTGATATTTAAGAAAAAATCTTTGCAATGGCAGATGGATTTAGTTAATTTTTTTCAGAATCAAATCTGATTATTATGCCTGCCTGATGCGTTAATCCCAAATCCTGATGTGTAAACATTGCATAATCAAAATTGATAAGTGAATATTTTATTCCAATTCCTGCAGAAAATTTTGAAGGCTCATTAGAAAAACCTGAACGTATTGAGAGATACTCATTGAGGTTATATTCAATTCCGCCGTTTAAAGATGCTTTACGATCAAGATCTTTAATTACGGAAATATTGAACGAGATATTTTCTAAAACATCATAACTTAAACCTGAGCCAAGAATAACGGGAATCTGATTTTCTTCGGCAGAGAAAGTTGCACGATTTATATTGTGAAAGTAAAATCCCCATCTTAAAAAATCTGCTATATAAACTAATCCGCCGATGTTAAAATAAAATGCGGCATCACTTCCGTAATTCTTTATCGAAACAGTATGATAATTTACTGCACCGCCGATAAAAAATTTATTATTGTAGTTATAGGAATAACCTGCAGTAATTTTGTTCTCGCGGTAAAGATCAAAACCATAAGTCATTCCGCCAATTGCAGCAGAACCAAATGGCAATGGTTCATTATAAGCAGCGAAACCGTTAGCAAGTTCTGAAAGCCCAAACGGAGAAGGTGAGTAATAAACACCTGCTTCACGCCAGTTAATTTGTGAAAGTCCTGCAGGATTATAAAAAAGACTGAACACATCATCACTTAAGGCTATATCTGAATTGGAAAGTGCCGCCTGCCTTGCACCCGGATTTACCTGTGCAATTACACAACATGTAAATGAAACAAAGAAAGCAGTTAGTAGTTTAAGATGCATTAAGAGACTTTAAAGTTGATTGTGTGATTATATCGAAATTCATATATTAAATCAATAAATATCTAACATAAAGGGCATGAAATGTTAAAAATAATTCTTCTATGCTTAACTCTTACTGCTTTCGTTTACGCACAAGAATTGAATTGCAAAGTAACGGTAAATTATGAAAGCCTGCCCGTAGTTAACCGTGAACTCTTAGTTGATTTTGCCAGAATAGTAGAAGATTATCTTAACAAAACAAGATTTACAGATAACTGGCAGTATGAGAAAATCAACTGCACTTTTAACATATTTATTCTGTCTGCTTCAAGTGAAATTAATTATACGGCACAAGCAGTAATCTCTGCTCAGCGGCCGATATATAATTCTATTGAGAACAGCCTGCTTCTTAGTTTGAATGACAATAGCTGGTCTTTTATGTATGAAAAGAATCAACCTCTTTATTATAACCAAACTGTTTTTGATCCGCTTACAAGCTTTCTTGATTACTATGCATTTGTTATAATGGGATTTTATATGGAATCGTGGGAAGAGTACGGCGGTTCACAATTCTTTTCCAATGCATTTGATCTCGTTAATCTGGGTGCTTCAAGCCGGTTTTCTGCAGGGTGGGAAAAAAACAGCAGTTCATACAGCAGGCGCGGACTTGTGGAAGATTTAACTAATGATAAGTTCAGACCTTTCAGACTTTCTTATTATGATTACTATTATGGAATAGATATTTTTCCTCAAAAACCTGAAGAAGGTATTAGCTATATTGTTAAGCTTGTTGATAATCTTGATGAGCTCCGCAAAAAAGTAGATTTAAACAGCGTGCTGATAAGAGTATTTTTTGATGCAAAACATGCAGAGATAATTGAGTATCTGAAAGATTATCCGGATAAAGTTGAATTACTTAAAAAACTGAAAAAAATTGATCCGGCTCATGCTTCAAAGTATGATACTGCAATGGGATAAATCATATAAAGTAATTATAAAATATTTGTTCTATAAAAAGAATATGATTAAACTTTTATCAGTTTAAATGTCCTTCTCATAAATACGGTATTTCTTGTAAATTTCTCCGTTCATTACCTGTGCACCTCGATTCATCATTTCATTATCTTCAAGCACCCAGCTTGCTTCTCCAAGATCAATTCCCAATGCATGTGCACGGTTTACAATCTCCCAATAAAAAACTGCATCAAGTCCGCGGCGTTGAAATTGCGGTACAATTCCCAGAGTAATAATTCTTACCCATGTAATTTCTTTTTTCTGTGTAAACAATTTTAAAAAACCAAATGGAAAGAGCCTGCCGTTAATTTTTTTGAATATCTGATTATAATCAAGCATAACAAGTGCAAAGCCTACAAGCTGATTTTCAATCTCTCCAAACAAGACTAACGAAGGTTCAACTAGCGGTTTTAAATCTTTTGCCATTGCATCTAATTCGTCATCTGTCATCGGGACAAATCCCCAGTTCGGTTCCCATGCTTTATTGTAAACATACTTTACTTTTTCGAGTTCGTTATCAAAATCTTTCATATTTAGCTGGGAAATTTTTATTCCCGATCTTTTCTTCGCAATATCAGCAACTCTTTTAAGTTTATCGGAAGAAACAACTTTCTCATTCTGCAATTTATAAGCGTAAAGATCTTTTGCTTTTTTCAAGCCGTAATTTTCACAAAGCTGAAGATAGTATGGCGGGTTATAAGTCATCAGCAGTCTTGGCTGATCATTAAATCCTTCGATTAACATTCCGTACTCATCATTGCTGGAAGGATTTGCCGGACCGCGCATTGCATTCAATCCATTTTGTTTAAGCCAATCAGCAGCAGCATCAAATAATTGATTTGCAACCTCCTGATCATCAATGCATTCAAAGAATCCAAAGAATCCAACATTATCACTATGGTGCTGATTGTGAAGATCATTTTTTATTGCCGCGATTCTGCCGGCAATCTTTCCGTTTTTATATGCAAGAAACATCTCCATCTCAGCGTGTTTGTAAAATGGATTCTTCTTTTTATCTAGCAGTTTTTTTCTATCCATAATAAGAGGAGGAACCCAATGCTCATCTCCTTTATAAATCTTCCACGGAAATTTTATAAACTTCAAAAGATCTTTTTTAGAGTTTACTGTTGAGATGGTAATTGAGTTCATTTCAGATTCCTGCTATTAATGAAAAAAGGCATACCGCTTTAGTGCCGGTATGCCTGTATGAATAATTCTTAATTATCAACTTTATATTAAACCTAATTTCTTTCCTGTATCTGTAAAGATATTAAGTATAGCATCAAGGTGTTCATCTTCATGAGTAGCCATGTAGCTTGTGCGCATCATTTGTCTTCCAGGGGGAACACCCGGCGAGATAAATACATTTACGAAAACTCCAGCATCAAATAGCATCTTCCACATTTTAAAAGCAATTTCATCATTGCCAACAATTACGGGAACGATTGCTGTTCTGCCTTCCAGAACAGTAAAGCCTGCTTCTTTCAAGGAATTTCTCATCTTGGCTGCATTACGGATGAGTCTTGTAACTCTTTCAGGTTCAGCTTCAAGAATTTCAAGTGCGGCAATTGCAGCGGCAACGGAAGAGGGAGTAGGTGAAGCACTGAAAATAAGCGCCGGTGAATGATGTTTAATGTAATTTATAACTTTAGCCTCACCAGCAACAAAACCTCCTAATGAAGCAAAGGTTTTGCTGAAAGTTCCCATTGTCATATCAATTTCATTTTCAAGATTGAATTCACTTGCAGTTCCTCTTCCGCCTTTTCCTATAACACCAACAGCGTGCGCATCATCAATCAATATTCTTGCACCAACTTCTTTTGCAATTTTATTTAATCTTTCCAGATCAACAATCTCTCCGCCTGTGCTGAATACACCATCGCTGACAATTAATTTTCCGGCACTCTCAGGTAATTTTTTAATTACTCTTTCAAGGTCATCCATATCATTGTGTTTGTATCTTACAAAATCAGCAGTAGCGCCTTTAGCCATTAAATTACCTGCAACAAGGCATGCATGGTTATCTTTATCAGAAATTACATAATCACCGCGCTGAACAAGCGTTGGAATTACACCTTGTCCCGTTTGATAGCCTGTACTGAAAAGCAGCACTGCTTCCTTATTAAAAAACTTTGCAAGTTTCTCTTCAAGTTCAATGTGGAGATCAAGGGTTCCGGTGAGATAACGGGAGCCTGAACAGCCTGTACCGTATTTTTCAACTGCCTTTGCTGCAGCTTCTTTAACTTTGGGATGAGCAGTTAATCCAAGATAATTATTGGATCCTGCCATTATAACTTTTTTACCTTCTATTGTAACAACCGGCCCCTCATTTTCTTCAATAGGTCTAAAGTAGGGATATAAACCCAGTGCTTTTATTTCATCAGCTCTTGTAAAATCATAACACTTTTTGAATAGATCCAAAAATCCTCCTCGAGAAAAAATACTGTATTAGCCAGGTAGATAAAATTAATAGGAATTATTTTGTTAATTTTCGGCAAGAAATCTATCATATAATAGTCTTAAAATCAAACATTTATGAATAATAAGAAAATTGCGGTTGTAACCGGTGCTAACGGATTTGTAGGCAGCCACCTGGTTGATCACCTGCTTGAAGAAAATTTTACGGTTAAATGTATTACACGTAAAACAAGTGATTTGAAATGGCTTAAAGGAAAAGATGTTGAAATTTTTGATTGCGGTTTAACAAATAAAGAGGCGTTAAAAAAAGCATTCTATGGTGCAGAGTATATCTACCACGTTGCCGGAGTTGTAAAATCAAAAACTCCTGATGGTTATTTTAAAGGAAATGTTGATACAACAAGGGTGCTTCTTGAAACTGCACTTGAGTTTAAAGATGTTTTAAAAAGATTTTTAATTGTAAGCAGCCAGACTGCATGCGGTCCGTCATTAAACGGAAAAGTTATAAATGAAAAAGATGAATGTAAACCAATAACAACATACGGAAGAAGTAAACTTGCTCAGGAGGAATTAGCACGGGCTTACATGGATAAACTTCCAATTACTATCTGCCGTGCACCTGCTGTTTATGGTGAACGTGATACAGAAATATTTATATTCTTCCAGACATTTAATAAAGGATTGATGACCGAAGTTGGTTTTGATAGAAAAAGAGTAAGCCTTATTCATGTTAAAGATCTTGTAAGAGGATTTTATCTTGCCTCAATGAGTGAAAAGGCAATTGGACAAACATATTTTATCAGTTCAGAAAAATATTATACATGGAAAGAAGTTGGAGATATTACTTCAAAAGTTTTAAATAAGAAACCATTAAAAGTTAAAGTGCCGCATTTAATTGTTTATATAATTGCTGGCATTGCTCAATTCTTTGCGCAGTTTAGTTCAAAACCTGCTACGCTTAATCTTGAAAAAGCCAGAGATTTAGTTCAGCATGCATGGATTTGTGATACTTCTAAAGCAACTATAGATTTTGGATACAGGCAGCAGATTTCTTTGGAGGAAGGGATTAAAAGAACCTGCGATTGGTACAAAGAGATGAACTGGCTTTAATTAAATGAAAACTTATCAATTGTTCTTTGCCCCTTCCGCAATCCATGTTCTTATCCCTTTTACCTGGTTTTCAGTTAAAGGCGGATATGGAATTGGAGGCATTGGAGTTGGACTTGCAAATTGAGGATCAATCGCCCAGACCAACCTGCTGCTGTTTGGTTCAAACGGAAAAACGATTGATGGATCTGCCGTTGTGTTAATGTAGGAAGTTAAGCTTAATCCGCCGGCTCTTGTTGCATCCTCATGACAGCCTGATGTGGCACATTTTACTTCAAATACCGGCTGAATGTGCTGTGTGAAACTCACATTCTTATCCGGAATAATTCTTTTATCCAGTTCTTCTCCACTGATTGTATCTTTACAGCCTGAATAAATTAAAATGAGAAATATTGTTGATAAGCCGGCTAATAAAAATTTCATGAGATCATACCATCAAAATAATAAAGGCTCAAAAACTTTTGAGCCTGTTTGTGGAGCTAAGGAGGATCGAACTCCTGACCTCTTGAATGCCATTCAAGCGCTCTCCCAGCTGAGCTATAGCCCCGATAAATTTGTTAATTAAAATATGAAGATTTAATTTTTGTTCCAATATTTCACCCATTTCTTAATCAATTTTAATGAAAAAGCAGAGGAATTAATGTTCAAAAATTTGGTACTGCCATGTCTTTTAATTTCTTTTTTATTCTTTGGCTGTGATGATGAACCTGTTTCACCCGAAGAGATTGCTGGCAGAATTCAGCCGCTGGCTGTAGGCAATGAATGGCATTTTATTGATTCAATTTATAAATCCGGAACAGTTTCAACGGGTGAAACGATAATCAAAGTTTCTGCAAAATCTGTTTTGAGTGGAGAAGAAGTATTCAATTGGCAGGTTTTTGGAGGCAATCAGCTGCTGCGTACAAATCTTGTAAATACTGGTGTAAACGGTTTGTGGCATTACGGAGAGATAATCGGAAGTGATTCCTTATTCATTAAAAAACAATGGGCAAAATATCCGGTTCAAATCGGAGAAAGTTTTACAGAGCCAAGATTTACTTATGATGATATCAATCATTCATTCAGCCAGACTGATACCTGGACATGGACCTGTATAAACAAGGATTATATAATTACTCTTCAGGATGGTACTAAAATAAAATGCATCGTATTTAAAACTGTTGATAAAACAGGATCAGAAGTAAATATTTTATATTCTGAAAATATTGGTTATGCAGGTTGGATAACAATAGTTAATGGGGAAGTTGTTTTTAAAGAGACATTATCAACATACTTGTTGAAATAATTATTAAAAATTAATATTTATTTCATCATTTCGGCTTAAGGGAGAAATCGTAAATCTATTTTAATTTTAAAATTAGAAAGGCTGTCTGAGAAGACAGCCTTTAACTTTTAAAAAATGAACTTGTTTATTTCATTAAGATCATCTTCTTGGTTAATGATTGATCACCATTCTGAATTGAGTAGATATATGTTCCGCTTGGCAGATTAGAAGCATCAAACGAAACGTTATGAGTTCCGGCCTGCATCATTTCATTATTCAATAATGTTGCAACCTCTTCACCCAATGTGTTGAATATCTTTAATGTAACATTTGATTCAGCGGGAATGTTGAATCTTATAGTTGTTACAGGGTTAAATGGATTGGGGAAGTTCTGCTCAAGGCTGAATGATTTTGGAAGTACAACATCAACTTCAACTTCCTGTGAGTATGAGAATGTTCCGTCCAAATCGATTTGTTTCAAACGATAAACGTATTTCATTTCAGAAACATTTTCATCTATGAAAGAATATTTCTGAGCCTCTGTTGTTGTTCCTTTTCCGTCAATGAATCCTATGGTTCTGAATTCACCATCAACAGCTTTCCTTTCAATCTCAAAACCGCGGTTGTTTGATTCAGTTGCGGTGGACCAGCTAAGTGTAACTTTACTGCCTGCTACCTGAGCAGCGAATGAAGATAATTCAACCGGTACCGGTACATCTATCATGAATGGATCAATTGCTGTAATAGTTGCGCTGTTAGGTCCGGATGGAGGAGATATAATTAATATTTCCTCATTTGAGTTTTCAAAATAGATAAGATTACCTGCGTAATCTACAGCAGCTTTACTTCTTGTTCTCGAACCATTACCCTGCAAATCAGCAAAAGCGAGAGTTCTGGTTGGCGCTGCAGCAGTTAAATTTGTTAGAGTATAAATTCCACCTGCACCATCTTCATTTCCGGTTTGATCAGCAGTTACATACAAAATATCATCTGTTGCAGCATCTGTTGCTCCTCTCCATATATCCATTGAAACAGCATCACCTGATTCAAATGGGAATTTCCAAACAGCATTTGCTAATGTCTGCGGAGTTGGAGTTGGCATATTAAATTTAAGAACACCGCTTTGTCCTGCTGAACCAGAAGCAGTTCCACCGGTAGCGTTGTAAGTGGCATAAAGTGCACCGCCATCACCGGCTGTTACACCCCAGAAGAATGTAGATGCATCACCGCCAATTAACGAATCTACTGTTCCACTGTAAACGGCAGAGTTACCGATTGCGGCACCAAGTATTGCAGTTGTTGATGCAATATATAAATATCTGTTTGCGCCGCTTCCAACCACACATATACCATTTAATAATCCTGATGTTGGAATTGTATCGATAAGTTTTGTAACTACCAGTGAATCAGGATGGAATCTGTAAATTTCTTTTGCAGTTCTGCCGATTACATAAATGTAACCATCTTCATCCGTTACAGGGTCATATCTTTTATCTGAAGGACCAAGTTGCTCTCCTGTAGTAGTTAATTGCGCATTTCCAAGTACATCACCATACAACAAACCATTGGAGCCAACACGGCCAACGCCGGTAAAATTCCAAGCGCCGCCGCCAGGTGTGGTAACACCGTATGCAAACCCAAAATTTCTCCAGGCAGGATTAGTTAAAACTGTAACACCTCTTGTTGATATTCCAGCCGCATCTGAACCTGCATTATAAATTATTGTATAAGCATTATGTCCGGTTGCTTGTGAAGCAGTAATCTCAATAGTGTAACTTCCTACAGGAAGAGGATCACCATTATCGTCTCTTCCATCAAATGGAACTGTATGGAAGCCGCCTTTTATATTAAGATTAATTGTACGAACAACTGTTGATCCACTTTTAATTTTTACCGCAACATCTGAAGCCTGCACAGTATCCTGCAGCATAAAATGAATTTCAGCCGCAGTTCCATCAAGAAAGTTGCCGTCAAAAGGATCTTCTGAACCCGGCTGGCTGATGTGTATATCGAAAGGATATACATTTGCTTTAACCGGATTGTTGTATAATCCAATTAGAAGAATTAAAACAAACAGAGCCGGTAAGTGTTTTAATCGCATAGTACCTCCGAGAATTATTTAGAGAAAAGAATGGTGCCGGCATTACACCGGCACTTTTATTATTTAATTAACGTCATCTTCTTTGTAAACTGCTGATCATTGCTTCTTAATACATACAGGTATGTACCTGAAGCGAGTTTGGAAGCATCAAACGTAATTTTATATGTGCCCTGGCTGAAATTTTGTGAATTAATTAATGTGGTAACCAATTCACCATTTATATTGTATACAGCAAGATTAACATCGGATTCTTTTGGTACTGAAAATTCAATTGTTGTAGTTGGGTTGAACGGATTTGGATAATTTTGATTGAGTGAGAAATTATCAGGAACAGAAAATTCATCTTTCTCAATTCCGGTTATTGTAATTGGAATGTTGGGAAGTTCACCAGAGAATGACCATTTCTCAACTGTCCATCCATTGTATGATTGTGAGTAAATATTTCCATTCTCATCAAAATCAACATTAAAGGTTGAAGTAAAGCCGGATGCATTTCCCGGTGTATTACCGCCGGAACGGGTTGAGTAAGAACCGGTCATATCAAAATTCCATTGTGCTACATCAATGGTGTCTAACAGTTCTCCGGTATTTGGATTAACGAAAAACATCTTACCATATTGATAGTAAACTGAACTTAAAGAAAATATAGTGCTTATATCTGCTGCGAAAGCAAGGATATTATTGCCATCTAAATAGGTTAATCCTAATGGACCCGGATTCAAAGTATCTGTTCCGGTATCTGCAATTTTAACATCACTGAACTGAAGATTGAAACCATCATAAAGTGTGTAGCCGGATTCAGGGCTTCCTACATAGCAGTAAATTTCTTTTGTGGTATAGTTAGAAACGTACAGTAATGTACCTTCGCTATTTGTTGTAATTCCTCTGATTGATCCTGTATCAGGAAGTGTAATTGTCTGTAATGGAGTAGTTGTGAATGGAGAAGTTTGCCAAGCAGGATCATTTTCAATAGAATTAAAAACTAAAATTTCGGCAGGTGCATCTGTTTTAAGTGAAGCAACGTATACTCTGCCCTGACCATCTACATGAATTGCCCAGAGAGAATCTGCACCAGTTACTAATCTGTAAGGAGCTGATTCAACAGAATCTGCACCAAGTTGAAATACAAGGATGTTTCTTTCAGCATCGTTATTGGCAACAAAGATATAGGAATCTTTAGCTGCAATATCCATTGCCTGTTCCATTTCAACCTGATCAAAACCATTTATCCATAACTGTCTATCACCCCTGGAGCCGTAATGTGTTCCCATTCTTCCATTAGCAGAATCAGCATTCGAATAACCAATTAAATAATTTGTACTTTGCACGGATGCAGAAGGTTCTCTTTGTGAAAGAGCAACGAATGTATTCTCACTTATTACTGCGACATCAATACAATTTTGTCCTATAGCATTATCATCAGGAGATGTATCATAGGTTGCATAATCACAGGTCCATTCGCCATCGAATGATTGAGCTTTATTGTTATAAGAAAAAATAATAACCAAGGTAAGGAGAGAAATAAGAGTAGACCATTTATTCATTTTGCCTCCGGTATTTTAGAAATGTTATGGAAAAGTGAATTGAATTTTCTAAAAATAACCTCAAATGTCAAGCGGTGATTTACTATTAAACATAACTTATTCTTGTAATTAAATTAAAAGTGAGAATAAGCTTAATAATTTCTGAATAATTTTTCCGCATCAGTAACATTTTCTTATCTTTGAAACTTATGAATCTACTTCCTCTTAACAGTTATTACAAAAAAATACTCCGCGTTGCAATTCCGGCAATTGCAGGACTTTCCACTCAAATGGTTGTCTCTCTTGTTGATGCAGCCATGGTTGGACGACTTGATGAAGCTCAATATGCGCTTGCTGCAATGGGAATAGGCGTTCTTGCCACCTGGGCACTTATAAGTTTTTTTTCAAGTCTGGCTACCGGAACTCATGTTCTTACAGCACGGAAATTCGGTTCAACAAATTATGAGGATTGCAGCCTTGTGCTTAATAACTCACTTTTCATCGCAATTTTATTTGGAATTTTTGTTGCAGCAATCGGAGTTTTTCTTGCAGATCCCATTGCACATTTTTTCTCGGCAGATGAAATTGTGGGTAATTATGCATCAGAATATATTTTTTATAGATTTTTAGGAATCCCGTTTCTGCTTATCTCAGTTTCTTTTCGCGGCTTCTTTTTTGGGATAGGCAAGACAAAGATTTTTATGTATTCAGGAATATTTACTAATGTCCTGAATATCATTTTCAACTTCATGTTTATTTATGGTAAATTTGGTATGCCGCGAATGGGATTAGCCGGTGCAGGGCTCGGTTCAACATTGGCTACAGGATTTGATTTTATTTTTTACACATTCATTCTCCTCCTTCCATTATACAGATCAAGGTACAGACCTCTTAAAAATGTTAGGATAAATTCCGCCATTCTAAAGAACATCTATAAAATTTCTCTTCCCGTTTCATTTCAAAATGTATTTATCTTAATTGGCTTTCTTTCATTCATGGCAATCACAGGATTAATTGGTACAAAGGAACAGGCTGCATCTCAGGCAGTTGTAAGTACTTTGTTCATGTCATTTCTTCCTTGCTTTGGATTTGGAATAGCTGCACAGACTTTGGTGGGGAATAATCTTGGCTCGGGAAAATTTCAGCTTGCAAAAATTTATGGATTTGAAACTGCAAAAGTGGCAACATATTATACTTTATTTCTTGCCGTAATTTTTATTTCAATTCCTAATGTTGTTTTGCTGATAATTACAACGGACAAATCAATTATTGAAGCCGCAACACCTGCTTTAAGAATTTCAGGATTTGCCCAGATATTTTATGCAGTTGGAGTTGTGCTTGCAAACGCACTACAGGCGGCAGGCAAAACCATGTTTGTTATGTTATCAGAAGTTATAACAAATCTGTTTATATACGTACCTCTTGCTTATTTTTTAGGAGTATTTCTTGGGCTTGGATTATCCTGGGCCTGGGTTGCACTTCCTGTTTATATAATAATTTATTCACTGGTAATCTTTCTGAAATTCAGGGAAGGGAAGTGGCATTATAATATTGAACTTCATTGAACTGATTCGGCAATCTCTTTCTGGTTTATTTCAATTTTATCTTTAATCTTAAAGAATGAAAGAAAAGCAATCAGGCAGAAAAAAAATCCGGTTAATAAAAATGATAATCTTAATCCAATTATTCCGGCGCTGAATCCGCCTGCAAGAGGTCCAACCATATTCCCGATTATTTGAAAACTTGAAGCAACACCAAGTACTCCGCCTCTCCGCTGAACAGAAATATTTCTGCTGATTGTAGTAAACAATAATGGAAGCAGTGCGCCGTATCCAAATCCCAACATAATTCTTACAGGAATTAAGGTGAAGGGATCTGTAATTAGTGAATGAATCATATACATGATTCCTGTAATAAGTGCGGCATAAATCAAATTCTTTTTTATTCCTGTAGATTCTACACGCTTTCCCCACCATGCTGCAGAAATTGTTGAGAACACTCCAACTATACTGTAAAGAGCACCTGTAATTGTTGGCAGCATAGATGTATTTATGTGTAAACTTTCAATATAGAAAACAAAAATAGGCCGCACAAAAGAAACTCCTAACGATGTAAGAGTTATCATTACTGCGGGAAAGAGTAGTTTATCATTCTTTAAAAGATATTTCCAGTTTTCTATGAATGAAAATATCTCTTCCGAATCAGACCGCTTTTCTTCCTTAACAAAAAACAGTACAAGCAAACCGGTTAAAAACAACAAAGCAGCAACTAAAAAAAATACACTTCTGAATCCGATTATATCCGAAATTACTCCGCCTATCAGAGGACCTAAAACATTACCTGCCGCAGTTGCGGATTGCAGCATTCCAAGTGCGTACGCGGTTTTTGATTCCGGTGTATTAGCTGCAATTAAAGCCATTGCTGCCGGAAGGAATCCGCTTAAAGCCCCTTGAAGCATTCTTGCCAGGAATAGGTGAGTTACGTTTTGTGAAAATCCAATTATAACTTGTGCTAATGCCAAACCAAAAACTGCGCGCAATGTCATCACCTTTCTTCCGTACTTATCACCAACGCTTCCCCAAACAGGCGCAAGAAAAAACGAAATGAAGAATGGTCCTGCAAATACAAGTCCGCTCCAGTTTGCGGCTTCTTCAAGATTATTAACTCCAAGATCTCTGACAAATAAAGGAAGGAAAGGAACAATTGAACTCATCCCCACCATTGCAAGAAACTGGCAAATCCAGACAATGAAAAGATTTTTTCTCCAGGCGATCATTAATTATAAATAATAAATAAAATCCCATAAACCACAGCTTAATTTAAGAAGATTGCCTGAAAGAATAGAATTGCATCTAAATTGAATGATGCCGGCTATATCCCATTAATATTAAAAAGAAATCGCTTGACATTTTTGCAGTATGGGGATATATTTTAGCCATGAAATTAAAGTCTACTATATTTTTGATAGTATTTTCGGTTATTTCAACTGCGCTTGCAGGCGCATTCATTGAATTTTTTAATGCCCGCTCTGAAGGAGAAAATGTTAGACTCGAATGGAAAGTGGGCGATGAATCTGCTCTTAAAAATTACGTCATAGAAAGAAAGACTCCGCAAAGCGAATATATGGAAATTGCTTCCATAAATCCGAAGGGTAATAACTCAGTTTATAGTTATCTTGATGAATCTGTTTATAAAGCGAATGATATAGTATTCATTTACAGATTGAAAATTGTTGCCGATCAGATTTCTTACACCGAAGGAGTATCTGTTACACCAAGTGTTTCGGGCGTTAAAAGAACCTGGGGCAGTATAAAGGCTATGTTCAGATAAGTTAATGAGTTCATCCTGCCATCAATCCCGTTCTTTAAAAAATATCTTTAACAAATCTAAATTAATCAGAAAACTTTTCCTTCATCTTTTACTAATCTCTTCAATATTATTTTTATCATCCTGTTCATCATCAAAAAAATTTACTTCGGATGAATCAACAACAATCTCAAAAGAAATTATTTCAGCTCCGGTTAGATTGTTGATGAAAGATAATTTTAGCGAAATTTCATTCACTGCAGAAACTTCACTGAAAGCCTCTGATAAAGATTTTACTGTTGCAAGAATAAAAAAAGGAAGCAAGATAACTATTACAAATTCCGGAGTGGAACTTCAATTAATCATAGATAACAGATTTATTTCCGGTGAGGAATTCAGATTTACCGGGGAAAATTCCGGTGATATTTTTTCATTCAACAATAAAAAGTACAGGGGAACGATTGCAGTTAACTCAAAAAATCAGATAATAAATATTTTACCGCTGGAAGATTATCTCAAAGGTGTTGTTCCCGCTGAAATGCCGATTGGTTCAGGCACAGAATATTTTGAAGCACTGAAAGCTCAGGCAATTTGTGCAAGAACTTATACACTTCAAAGATTGAATAAGGACCATGATTTTGATTTGCATATTGATGTTCGTGACCAGGTTTATAAAGGTGTTGATGCTGAAATAGAAATTTCAGGTAAAGCTGTTGATGAAACACGTGGAATGGTGTTAACCTATAAAGGTGAATTGTGCACAATCTATTATTCATCAACCTGCGGCGGTTATACAGAAGCTGTTGAAAATGTTTTTTCATCCGAACCAATTCCTTACTTAAAAAGCATTAAGGATGGTAAAGATTTTTATTGCAGTGCATCACCGCATTTTAACTGGGTTGAAAAATTTCCCGAAGAAGAGTTTGTAAAAAGATTTGTTGATAAAGGTTTGCTTCCTTCATATGAATACAAATTAAATTCAATTAGCGTTAACAGCAGATTTTACTCTGGCAGAGTTAATGAACTTGAGCTGAATTTTAAAGGAAATTCCGGCGCGGATAAATCAGTAAAGATATACGGTAATCAAATCAGAAGCATAATACGTAATCAAAAAAATACAGGCATTTTACGCAGTGTAATGATTGATTTTTCCTTTGATGGTGATACAATAACAATAAAAGGAAAAGGCAGCGGACATGGAGTTGGAATGTGCCAATGGGGCGCAATGGTGCAATCAAAAGAGGGAAGAACATTCCGGCAGATTTTATCTCATTATTTCCTCGGTACACAAATCGGAAAAATCTGAATTTTAATTCCTCAATAAAACAGAATTCAAATGATCAATACTTCCATCCCAATTTATCTTGCCTCAAAATCTCCAAGAAGAAAAAAACTGCTCCAGCAGATGAATCTAAAATTTAAAGTAATTGATGCTGAAGTTGATGAAGTAATTTATAAAAACGAAAAATCGGCTGATGCAGTTAAACGGCTTTCACTTGCAAAACTTGAAAAGGCAAAAGATAAAGTGCGAAACGGAATAATAATTAGTGCTGATACAATTGTTGTGCTTGGGAATAAAGTTTTGGGAAAACCAAAAAATAAAAAAGATGCGGTTAGAATTTTAAAAATGCTTAGCGGAAAAACTCATGTCGTTTATACAGGTTATTCAATATATAATTCGGCAATTAAAAAAACTATTACTGATTTTGAAAAGACCGAAGTTACCTTCAGAAATTTAACTCAGGAAGAAATTTCTGATTATGTTGAATCAGGAAGCCCTCTGGATAAAGCAGGCGCGTACGGTATACAGGATGATTTTGGAGCAGTGTTTGTAAAAAAAATAAATGGATGTTATTACAATGTTGTGGGTTTGCCTCTCTCTAAACTTTACTCCTCATTGTTAAGGATAACAATAATTGATTGAGAAAATCAAAAAAAGAATTTTCATCTCTCTTGCAATAGCCGGATTACTCTATCTTGGTTTTACAATTTATGCTGATTTTGAAAACGTTGTTTCTGCATTTACTAATTTTAACTGGTTAATTTTTCCGCTTCTGCTTATACTTTCTTTAATAAATTATTTTATAAGATTTTTAAAATGGGATTATTATTTATCCCTGCTTAATGTTCCTCTGACAAAAATAGATTCATTTTCAATTTTCATGTCCGGATTAATAATGAGTGTTACCCCGGGCAAATTTGGTGAATTATTAAAGTGTTACCTGGTAAAACAGGTAAGCGGAACGCAGGTGCGTAAAACTGCGCCAATAATTTTTGCGGAAAGAATCACTGATTTTGTTTCACTGATGATAATCGCTCTGGCTGGCGCATATATTTATAATTACGGAAGAACAATCTCTGCGGGAGTTAGTTTATTTTTTATAATACTGATTATAATTATATCAAACAAAAAAATTGCTTTATCAATAATCGGCTGGCTGGAAAAAATAAAGTTCCTGAGCAGACACATTTCTGTAATTCATAATTTGTATGAAAGTTCATACACAATGCTTAGGCCGGCACCGCTGCTAAAAATGAGCGTACTTAGCTTATTTTCCTGGTTCTTTGAATGTTTTGGATATTATTTAATTCTAATTAATTTTGGAATAGATGTTAATTTAATGTGGGCATCATTCAGTTATGCATTTGCAACAGTGGTAGGTGCCATATCAATGCTTCCTGGCGGTTTAGGGGTAACCGAAGGATCACTAACCCTTCTTCTCATCCAGGAAAATTATTCGAAAGATGTAGCGGTTGCATCTACATTTATTGCGAGAGTGGTTACACTTTGGTTTGCAGTTTTAGTTGGAATAATCAACGTAACATTTTATCAAAAACGTTTCGGCAGAATTATTGTTGAAACAGATTCTATCAACTCCGCAAACGGCGGTTAATTTTTTAAGGAGTTTTTCTAATGGCTAAATTCAAAAAAATTGTTATACCAAAAGATGGTGAAAAAATTACAGTTCAGGATGGAAAATTGGTTGTTCCGGATAATCCAATAATTTCATTTATTGAAGGAGACGGAACCGGTCCTGATATCTGGCGTGCTTCAAAAATGGTTTTTGATGCTGCAATTAAAAAAGCTTACGGCGGAAAAAAGAAAATTGCATGGATGGAAATTTATGCCGGTGAAAAAGCTCTCAAAATTTATGGCAAAAATAAATGGCTTCCTGATGAAACAGTTGATGCAATCCGTGAATATGTTGTTGCAATTAAAGGCCCGCTTACAACTCCGGTTGGCGGCGGAATAAGAAGTTTAAATGTTGCACTTCGCCAATTGCTTGATCTTTTTGCTTGTGTTCGTCCGGTTAAATATTACAGCGGTGTTCCAAGCCCCATGAAAAGACCTCAGGATTTGGATATAGTTCTTTTCAGAGAAAATACTGAAGATGTTTATTCCGGAATTGAATTTAAATCCGGGACGAAGGAAGTAACAGATCTCATAAAATATATCAACAAAAAATTTGATAAGAATATCCGTACAGATTCCGGTGTTGGAATAAAACCAATTAGTTCTTTCGGTTCAAAAAGATTGGTTAAGAAAGCTATTGAATACGCAATTGCAAATACAAGAAAAACAGTTACTCTTGTTCATAAAGGAAACATAATGAAATTTACCGAGGGTGCATTTAAAGAATGGGGGTATGAAATTGCAAAAGCGGAGTTCAGAGATCAAATTGTTACAGAAGATGAATTGTGGAAAGAATACAATGGTAAAATGCCTGAAGGTAAAATTCTGATTAATGATAGAATTGCTGACAGCATGTTTCAGCAGCTCCTATTGCGCCCGGCTGAGTATGATGTAATTGCTACTCCAAACCTGAATGGTGATTATATTTCTGATGCTGCCGCCGCACAGGTTGGAGGATTGGGGATTGCTCCCGGTGCAAACATCAGTTACTCAACTGCAATCTTTGAAGCAACTCATGGAACAGCTCCAAAATATGCCGGACTTGATAAAGTCAATCCTGGTTCCGTTATTCTTTCTGGTGTAATGATGCTTGAATATCTTGGATGGACCAAAGCTGGAAAATTAATTGAAAGTGCAATGAAGAAAACTATAAAATCAAAAGTAGTTACCTATGATTTTGCACGGCAGATGAAAGGCGCCAGGGAAGTTAAAGCTTCTCAATTTGCGCAGGAAATTATTAAGAACATGTCATGAGTTTATGAGTTCGTAATTTCTGATTTATAAAAGTTAATTGAATTATAGCATGACCTCTATTCTTGATTTTGCAGACAGTGCTTGTTATATTCTGAACGAACAAAATTAAAGGAGAAGATATGTCTCGCGAAAATGGAATGAGCAAAGGATTATTAGTTGGCCTGTTAGCTGGCGGTGCAATTGGAGCACTAATTGCACTTCTTTATGCACCTAAAAGCGGTAGAGAATTAAGAAGTGAGATAAAAGCAAAAGCTGATGACTATCTTGATGAAGCAGATAAATATATGTCAGAAGCTAAAGAAAAAGCTAAAACATTAATTAACGAAGGAAAGAAAAAATCAGAAAAATTAATCAGTGAAGCACGCATAAAATCTGATGAACTGCTGAAAGATGCTGAGCGCATTTTTAATGATGCAAAAAGTAAATCAGCTCAATTAGTTGCTGAAGGCAAATCAGTAGTGAATACAGAGAGTGACCGCATTAAATCTGCATTCAAAGCCGGCGTGGATGCTTATAAAGAAACAAAAAATTCCTAAATAATATGGATGTAGTAACGATCTTTTATATCTTGCTTCTGCTTTCCGCATCCGGGCTTTGCATTGCTTTGATTTTTTATATTAGGGGAATAACAAGATCAATAAAGGAGGTGGAATCAGATATAAAAGATCTTTCACTGCAGCTTAAACCTTTAATAGCTTCAACTACAAATCTGAGCGAAAAGTTAGTTGATGTTACAGACCAGGTAAAGGGGCAATTACAGGTAACGAAGGGAATAATTAATGATTTCCGTGTTACGGCTGATAAGATAATCTCACTTGAAGAAAAAGTTAGAACCGGTATTGAAGAACCTGTGAATGTTGTTCTTAAAAATTTGTCTGCAGTTGCTAACGGCGTTAATACTTTTTGGAATGCCTACAGAAATAACCATAAAACATAAATTAAATCTCACCCTTGATTCTTAAGGAGGAATCCCTTGAAAGAATATGTTGCAGACGCAATAAGGAATATTGCGTTAATTGGTCATGGAGGAAGTGGAAAGACTTCCCTGTCTGAAGCCCTGCTCTTTACTGCCGGAGAGATCAACAGAATCGGAACGATCTCAGAAGGCAACACAGTTTCCGATTACAACCCGAATGAGATTGAAAAGCAAATCTCAATTTCTACCTCTCTTCTTCACCTCGAATGGAACAACACAAAAATAAATATCCTTGATACTCCCGGTTACACAGATTTTATAGGAGATGTTAAAGCTGCTATGAAGGTTTGTGATACGGCAGTAATGGTTTTAAAATCAGCAGAGGGAGTTGAAGTTGGCTCTGAAACAACAGGAAGGTTTGTTAATGAATTTGGTCTGCCTTCGGCAATCATTATTAATAAAATTGATAATGAACATTCACGATTTGAAGAAACATTTGCCCAGGCTAAAGATAGATTAACAAGCGGAGCAATTGTTGTAACTTTTCCTGAAAAGGAAGGAGTAAATTTTGATACCGTAATTGATGTTCTTAAAATGAAAGCTTACACATATGGTGATGCTGGCTCTAAGAAGGTAACGGAAGCTGATATTCCTGATGCATTGAAAGCAAAAGCTGAACAATACAGGACGGAACTTATTGAAAAGGTTGCGGAGACAACAGAAGAATTGATGAACAAGTATTTTGAAGAAGGAAGTTTATCTGATGATGATCTTAATAGGGGAATTACACAGGCGCTGGTTAAAAGAAGTCTTACCCCTGTATTTGCTGTTTCTGGTTTGAAAGCAGCTGGTTTAAATAATTTTCTTGATTTTGCATCACAATATTTTCCATCTCCGTTATTGCGTGAAGGTGAGGAAGCAAATTATAAAAATAAGAATGACAAGGTGCTTGTTAAACCTGATGAAAAAGGTGAACCGGTTCTGTTTGTATTTAAAACCGTTTCTGAACAGCATGTAGGTGAACTTTCTTTATTTAAAGTTTACTCCGGATGTGTGCAGGCTGGAATGGATCTGGTGAACGAAGCAAATAGTAAGGTAGAAAGACTCAGCCAGCTTTCAATTCTTAACGGACATAACAGAAAAGAAGTTTCTAAACTGTGTGCCGGTGATCTTGGTGCAGTTGTTAAATTAAAAGATACTCACACAAACAATACATTAGCTTCTAAAAATTTTCCCGTTATAATTAAACAAATTGAATTTCCTGAACCTGTAATCCGTGGTGCAATTCTGCCTAAAGCAAAAGGTGATGAAGATAAAATAGCTTCCGGACTTCATACATTGCATGAAGAGGATCCATCTTTTAATGTAAAGTTTGATCCGGAGTTATCACAGACAATCATTTCAGGCCAGGGTGAGCTTCAATTGGCGCTTGCCGTTAAAAGATTAAAAGAAAGATATGGTGTTGAAGTTGATCTTGTTGAACCAAAAATTCCTTACCGGGAAACTATAAAAGGTTCTGTTGATGATGTTGAATACAAGCATAAAAAACAATCCGGCGGAAGGGGACAATTTGGACATGTTCATTTTAAAATGGAACCATTGCCGCGCGGAAAAGGCTTTGAATTTGTGAACGCAATTGTTGGCGGTGTAGTGCCTGGCAGATTCATACCCGCAGTTGAAAAGGGAATACAGGAAACAATGCTTAAAGGTCCGCTTTCAGGTAACCAGGTTGTTGATGTAAAAGTTACATTACATTTCGGTTCTTACCATTCTGTTGATTCAGATGAAATGTCATTCAAGATAGCCGCATCTCAATGTTTTAAAAAAGGATTCATGGAATGTAAACCTTGTCTCCTTGAACCGATTTATGAAGTGGAAGTTACAGTACCTGAAGAATATATGGGCGATGTAATGGGAGATATTTCGGCAAGAAGAGGTAAAATCTTAGGAATGGATTCGGACGGACATTTCCAGATTATAAAAGCGCATGTACCTTTAGCTGAATTGTACAAATATTCCTCACAGCTTCGCAGTTTAACGCAGGGGAGAGGTGTTCATAAACGGCATTTTGCTTTTTACGAAGAAGTACCAAAAGAAGTTGAAAACAAAATTGTTGAGGAGTATAAAAAGTCCCGCGAAGAAGGTCACTGATAAATTCTTATATCTCTGTGCATGTGCGTTTTATGTTATGGAAGGCGGCGGCACAGAGATTATTATTTGAGGAAATATGGATAAACTTTGGTCCCCCTGGCGCTCCCAGTATATCGAATCTTTTAATAACGAAAAGAAAGACACCGGCTGTATTTTTTGTGAATCAGCAAGAAAAGAAGTGAACAGTCCGGATAATCTTTTAATTTATAAAGATAAATTTACATTTACAGTATTGAATCTCTTTCCATATAACAGCGGGCATCTGATGATAGTACCTTACCGCCATACTGCCGATTTTAATTCCCTTACAGAAGAAGAAAGCGCTGAAATTTTTAGGAACCTGCAAACTGCACAAAAAGCATTATCTGCAATAATGAATCCAGAGGGATTTAATATTGGTGCAAATCTTGGTAGAGTCAGCGGTGCCGGAATTGAAGAGCACATTCATTTTCATATTGTTCCGCGCTGGAACGGTGATACTAACTTTATGCCGGTACTTGGTGAAGTGAAAGTAATCTCACAAGATTTGATTACAACCAAGAAAAAATTATTAGAAGCATATTCAAGCCTGTAAGCAATACATTTTGATGCATTTTATTTCTAATCAATTATAAAGCATTTACGAAGGTGCGATTATATTTATTCCGGTATTGAACCGGCGACAGGCCTGTAATTTTTTTAAATATTCCTCTGAATGCTTTTGGATCCTGGTATCCAACATTATACATTACTTCATTCACATTTTCCATCGATGATTCAAGGCTTAATTTTGCTGCTTCAATTTTTACGCGCTGAATATATTCAGAAACTGTATTTGAAGTTGCTTTCTTGAATCTTCTTTCAAGATTCCTTCGGCTCAGCGCAAGCATTGATGCAAGTTCATCAACAGTAATTTTGTTTCTAAAATTATTTTCAATGAACTCCTGCGCCTTTCTTACGGGCTCATCTTCGTGATCCTTTTGTCCCTTGAAAATCATAAATGGTGATTGGCTGTTACGCGCAATATCTATCTGGAAAGCTTTTGAACAAAATATTGCTGCTTCTCTTCCTGCATATTTCTCAACAAGATAAAGCACAAGATTTAAAGATGAATAAGCACCGCCGCTTGAATAAATTCCCATTTCATCTGTTATTATTTTATCCTCAACTAATTCAACATTCGGAAACATCTGCCGGAATACCTGCGCTGCCAGCCAATGAGTTGAACATTTTCTTCCCTTAAGTAATCCGGTTGATGCAAGCAGAAATGCACCGAGACAAAGACTTGCTACCTCTGAACCTTTCTTATATTGTTCAACAATCCAGGGAATAAATTCTTTATTATCTTCAACTGCTTTTGGGAGATTTCCATACATTGCAGGAACAATAATCAGATCAGTTTTATCAACGCTATTAATCGGCTCGGTTGCAATAGTATATAATCCATCGTTTAATAAAGATTCATTTTTTAATCCAACAAGATGAACATCAAATAGTGGTGGTTGATCCATACTTGTAAAAAATTGATTTACTTCTGTAAAAACCTGGCGCGGTCCTTCAATGTTACCCAGAATAGCTCCTTTTGTAACAAGGATTGAAATCCGTTTCATTTGTTATCTCTTTTTATTGGAAAATTGAACAAAAGTAAATAAACCCGCTGTTCCAATCAACTCCTGAAAGCTGCATAATTCAAATCAAAAAAATTAAGATTGACAGCGGTCTTTATGATTTGTTGTAAAATAATTTTAATGAAATTGAACTATTTGTGTACGGTTGTATAAAAAATTAATAAGTTGTCCTGATCATCAAAAAATATTTTTGAGTGAATAATTTTCATGTTGTCGATCTCTGTTGTTTATGAATAAATATTCTGAACAAGCAAAAAGAAAAAAATGTAAAAAGTATTGAAGTGATTTTGTGCATGATGCTTCCTATTAATTTTTAATTTTGCTGATTAATGAATGATAGAAATTTTTGAAATCAATATTTAATAATATTGATTGGCATTGATAAAATCGGACATGATATTTATCAATTTATAAAAACAATTAAATTATTTGATGATTCAATGATTGGATTAACTGAATTAATCAAAACACATTTGATTTAAATTAATTTCATAACTCCTACATTTCATCGCTTCACCCAAGGTTTTATATGCCAGACGCAATCCACCCCTTAATTTGCCGTATTTGTACCTTCCCAATTTTAGAACATGGTGGTAAGTTTGATATAGTCATAAATTAATTAACAAAAATAAAAATCATAAAGACTGAGCTGCAGTCTTTCTTACTTAATATTCTTTAAAATGTCTGAAGCGAACAAAGCTATCGTTACAAAAATTATGGAATCATTTCTTAACGGAAACATTGAAACAGTTTCAAAATTTCTTGATGAAAACATAAAATGGAATATTGTTGGTTTACCCGAGATACGAGGCAAATTTAATTTCATTAAAACTATGCAAATGATGGAACGAGAAAATTTTAGAGAGATAAAATTCAAAAATATTATTGCTGAAGGTAATTACGTTGTGGTTGAGAATTCAGGCTCAACAGATGATGAATTTTGTAATACAAGCCCGGAATCAAATCATCCTTCATACTGTGATGTTTATCTCTTAAATAAAGGAAAAGTATTGAAGCTTACCTCGTATATTGTTGATGTTACTTTTCATAATGATGAATAAAAGTGATAATTCAATTTCTTAAAAAAATCTTTTAAAACTCCAGCAATAAAACAGGAGGAAATTATGTACTTAGTTAGAGAAGTTTTTAATTGTAAACCGGGTAAAGCAAAAGAACTTGTTAATAAATTCAAACAGGCTTCAAAGTTTATGGAAGAGGAGGGAATAAGTAATTTAAGAACGATGACTGATATTACCGGAGCTTACTGGACGGTTGTAATGCAATATGAAGTTGAAGATATCGGGCAATTTATGAAAGAGATACGCGGCGGAGGAAAACCGCAGCCTGAGATGGAATCAATTATGAAAGGCTATATGGATTTGGTAGATGGCGGTTACCGTGAAATATTTTTAATTGAATAATGTGCTGCCGCAATCAACCATGTAAATTGCCGTAATTGCTCCTTTTTACTTTCTTGATACGGTTTTAAGTTTATATTTGAAATTCGATCATCTTCAAACTAATAAAAATTTATTAACAGAGATATTATCTGCCAGGAAATTAATGATGAAAAAAAATAACACCGTGTTTAAAAATCCCGAATTGGAAAAATTAAATTTTCTGATCGGTGAATGGAAAGTAAGCGGCAAACATCGTCTTATTCCGGATCCTTTAAACGGAAAGGTAAATTTCAAATGGATTGGTGGGGAATCATTTATACAAATGGAAACGGATTTTAACCAATCAGGTCCGCCAAACAGTGTTGCTGTAATTGGCAGTGATGATAAAGCCGGAACTTTATCAATGTTATATCATGATGTTAGAGGCGTTTCGAGAATTTTTGAGATGAAATTCAGTGATAATGTCTGGAGTTTGTTTAGAAATTTTCCAGGTTTTTCTCAAAGATTCACAGGAACGATAAGCAATGATGGAAATAATATTAACGGAATTTGGGAGTTATCTGAAGATGATATCAATTGGATTAAAGATGCCGAAATGATCTACAATAAAACTGAAAGTGTTAAGTAATTATCTTTGCTGTTTGAATTTGAAAATAAAAAAATCACAATATTAAAATTAATTTGGAAGGAAAATCTATGCAGAAGTTAATCCCGTTCTTATGGTTTGATTCCCAGGCTGAAGATGCAGTTAAATTCTACACTTCAGTTTTTAAAAATTCAAAAGCTGGTTCAATCACAAAATTCACAGAAGAAAGTGCGCAGGCATCCGGAATGCAGCCAGGCACAGTTATGACGGTTAATTTTCAAATTGACGGATTTGATTTTACAGTTATTAATGGCGGGCCTGCTTTTAAAATCAACCCATCAATCTCATTTTTTTATTATTCAAATGATGAAAAAGAAATTGAAGAACTGTGGAAAAAACTTTCCGATGGTGGTTTAGCTTTGATGGAGCTTGATAAATATGATTGGAGCACTAAGTACGGCTGGGTTCAGGATAAATTTGGTGTATCCTGGCAATTAATGTTTACTGAAAATGAAATCAGGCAAAAAATAGTTCCATCATTAATGTTCACAAAGAATAGCGGCAAGACTGAAGAAGCAATCAACTTTTATACTTCAGTTTTTAAGAATTCTTCCGTGGGAAATATTTTTAGGTTTGAGCCTGCACAAAAACCTGATGAAGACAGCTCAATTGCTTATGCTGATTTTAATCTGGAAGGACAATTGTTCTCTGCAATGGATGGCGGACATAAACATGATTTTTCATTCAATGAAGCAGTTTCATTAGTTGTTAATTGTAAGGATCAAAATGAAATTGATTATTACTGGAATAAACTTTCCGCTGTGCCGCAGGCTGAAATATGCGGATGGATAAAGGATAAATACGGCGTTTCCTGGCAAATCGTTCCAGCCAATTTACCACAGCTGCTTAGCGGCAAAAATGCAAAAGCAGTTACCCAGAAAGTGCTTCAATCAAAAAAATTAAATATTGCTGAATTGGAAGAGGCTGCAAACAGTTAGTATGAATTTAGAACAACTAAATAATTAATCATTCAATAAAATAGAGGAAGAACATGAGTTTCACAAAAATTAAAGTTGAGTCGGTAATTTCTGCTGATACAAAAAAAGTATGGGATTATTTTTCAAAACCGGAACATATTACACAATGGAATTACGCTGTTGATGATTGGCATTGCCCCAGTGCAGAAAATGATTTGAGAACCGGCGGCAGATTTAAAAGCAGAATGGAAGCTAAAGACGGCAGCGCCGGATTTGATTTCGAAGGTTTTTATGATGAAGTAATTGATCACAAGAAAATTGCTTATACAATGCCGGATGGCAGACATGCAGTTACTGAGTTTGAAGATCTTGGAGATAAAACAAAGGTAACAACAACTTTTGATGCTGAAAATCTAAATTCACTTGAGATGCAGAAAACCGGCTGGCAAGCAATGCTGGATAATTTTAAAAATTATGTGGAAAGAAATTAAAACAGATGAAAGAAAAATTTCCGTTCATGGCTGTTTTAAAAACAGCATTGCTCGCCGGAACTTTGGATATTACTGCTGCATTTATCAATACCTATTTAAGATCGGGATCAACTCCTGAAATCGTGCTTCAGTTTATTGCCAGCGGAGTTCTGGGAGATCGATCATTTGAGCAGGGAATTTTCACTGCTTTGCTCGGATTGATTTTTCATTACTTCATTGCATTTTCATGGACGGTAATTTTCTTCCTCATCTATCCTGAATTGAAACTTTCTTCATCATCTAAAATTTTTAGCGGATTGATTTATGGAATTATAATCTGGCTGATAATGAATCTGATTGTTGTTCCGCTTTCAAACACTCCGCAATTTTCTCCCGGAGTTATTCAAAATATAATCGGCCTGGCTTTTATAATGTTCCTTGTTGGATTACCAATTTCATTAATGTTTCATAAAAGCAAACATACAATTAAACCGGCAGAAGCAAATTAATTGTTCTATAAAAAATAGAGGAAAAAAGAAATATGAATTCAAAGAGAATCTGGGCAAACTATTCTGTGGCAGATTTAGACCGCACTACAAAATTCTATTCTGAATTAGGTTTTAAATCAAACGGAAGATCAAATGATTTAACAAGTTTTTTCTTCGGTGAAGATAGATTTATTATTCACTTTTTCCTGAAAGATGTTATTCAGTCTAACACTTCTATCAATTTTGTTGATTCACAAAAAAGTAATGAAATTATCTTCACTCTTTCTGCTGATACGAAAGAAGAGGTAAACGAATGGGCAAAGGAAGTTGAGAAAGCCGGAGGAACAATTATTTCCGAACCGGAAGAATTTGGTGAAGGATATTATGGTTTTGTTTTTGCTGATCCCGATGGACATAAATTTAACGTTTTTTATATGTAATTATTTGTTAAAAATTTAATTGTAATAAATGTTGCTGATAAATGAATGCTTTTGAAGTTAAGTAGATTTCGTTGCCGTATTCAACCTCTAAAATTGCCGTAGGCATACCTTTTAGACTGTAGACTGTTTTTGTAATATTGGTATAAGTTTTCCGGAGAATTTAAAAAATCAAATAAGGAGTTAATCAACTTCTTCAGTTCATTAATCAGAGAAATTAAAAACCGGAAGGGAATAATATGTTTAGTAAAAATTTTTCATTCACCTTATTTCTTGTTTACTTGATCTTTGTAACTCCTTCATCACTTTCTCAGCAGCAAGCTGCCGGAAATTATGCCGATGTAAACGGAATGAAATTATATTATGAAGTTTCAGGCGGAGGTGAACCGCTGATAGTATTGCCCGGTGCTCATATGGATATCAAATCAATGGGAGAAATAATTCCCATGCTTGCAGAAAATCATAAAGTATATGCAATTGAATTTCAAGGGCATGGTCATACTGAAGATATCAACCGACCGATTACCTACTATAATCTTGCAGATGATGTTGCTGCATTTATGGATGCAGTTGGTTTGAAACAAGCAGACGTTTTTGGTTATTCGATGGGTGCAGAAGTTGGGCTTCAGCTTTCAGTCCGTAATCCTGAAAAAGTACGAAAATTGATTTTTGCTTCCGGTTCGTATGATCTTAAAGGTTGGCAGCCTATATACAATCAGTTTATTCCGCAAATGAGTACAGAAATGTTTTTATCAATGCCTTACTTTGCAGAAAAGCATAAGCAATCTCCTGATCCTGATGCCTATCTTGCATTTCTTGAAAAGATGATTGCACTTGAAAAAGAACCAATGGCATGGGAAAAAGATGTTAAAAAATTAAAACTTCCAATATTGATGATTGCAGGTGATGCTGATGTAGTTACGCTTGAACATACGGTTTCAATGTTCAGACTTCTTGGCGGTGGTGAGATGGGTGATATGGGTCAGCCGCTGCCGCAATCGCGTCTTGCAATTCTGCCTGCAACATCGCATACGGCGGTTATTACTCAGGCTGATCTTTTGATTTCGTTGATTGAACCTTTTCTGAAAGGCGAAACACCCAAAAGTTTCTTTGAGGAATAAACATTTTAAGAAAGTTCAAAAGAAAATTATTCAACAAAAAAAATGAATGCTAAATGAGAAAACTTATCGCTGCAATCAACATGACGCTTGATGGATTTTGCGATCATACTTCTGTAATTGCAGATGAAGAATTACATGATCATTACACTGAATTGATAAAAAATGCCGGAGCAATTTTGTACGGAAGAATAACTTATCAGCTTATGGAATTCTGGCCAGAGATTGTGAAAAATCCAACAGGCAATAAATCAATGGATGATTTTGCTGTAACAATAGATAATAGTTTAAAAATAGTTTTTTCACGTACATTAAAAAATCTGGAATGGAAAAATTCTGTCCTGGCAAAAAAAAATCTTAAAGATGAAATTATAGATTTAAAGCAGCAGGAAGGGAAAAATATTTTTGTTGGAAGTCCGGGTTTAATTTCACAATGTACAATTCTTCAGTTAATTGATGAATACCAGTTATGCATTCACTCAATAATTGCAGGAAAAGGATTGCCGTTATTTAAAAATATAAATGAACAGGTTACACTTAAACTTCTTAGAACAAAACAGTTTGGTTCAGGTGCGGTTGTTCATTATTACAAACCGGTAAATAATAAAAATGCAAAGCGTGATCTCGAATCAGAAATAAATACTCATAATTAAAAAGGATAGTAAA
Organism: Ignavibacteriales bacterium; assembly: GCA_044507695.1. Taxonomy (GTDB): domain Bacteria; phylum Bacteroidota; class Ignavibacteria; order Ignavibacteriales; family Ignavibacteriaceae; genus JBIQJD01. The sequence goes on from JBIQJD010000018.1 coordinate 40,896, forward strand.
TGAGAAAGCTCATAATGTGGAACATTATTACTCTTGATGGATATTTTGACACCGATAAAAACTGGGAATTATCTTTTCATGAGCTTGTGTGGGGACCTGAACTTCAGCAGTTAAGTCTTGAGCAATTAAACTCCGCAGATTATCTTGTCTTTGGAAGAGTAACTTATGAAGGAATGGCTGCTTACTGGAAAAAAGAAAAAGGTGAAATTGCCGATTTGATGAATGCAATTCCTAAAATTGTTTTTTCTACAACATTAAATTCTGTTGATTGGAATAATACGACATTGATAAAAGAAAATGCTTCCGCAGAAATTAAAAAATTAAAAGAGCAGGATGGAAAGGATATGTACCTTTTCGGCAGCGCGGATTTATCTAAAACTTTTGTAGACGATAATCTTTTTGATGAATACAGAATCGGCGTTGCACCTGTAATTTTAGGCAGCGGAAGGCACTTGTTCAAACCCGGAACAGCACAAAATAATTTAATTCTAATATCAGCACAGCCGCTTGAAAATGGCGGAGTTGTTTTAAAATATCAGAATAAAAAATCTGAATAATTCATAAATATTGATTCAAGAACAATCTTAAACTTTTAAAAGGAAAGTTATCATGACAAAGATGAATCCTGTAGTGCATTTTGAAATGGCTGCCAAAGACGGAAAACGGATGGCAGAGTTTTACACAAAAGTTTTTGGCTGGCAAACGCAGCAGCTTGGTGAGGAATTTGGCGGATATATTCTGGCATCAACAACAGAGACAGATGAAAATGGAATGATTAAAGATCCCGGAAGAATTAACGGCGGATTTTATCAGAAGATGGATGATCCTGCAATGAATCATCCTTCAGTTGTTATTGCAGTTGATGATTTAAATGAATCAATGGAAAAAATAAAAAACAACGGCGGAAAAGTTATCGGTGAGGTTCAGGATATTCCCGGAATAGGAAATTACATCTCATTTTTTGATTCTGAAGGTAACCGCGTAGGAATGCTTCAACCAGTGGCAATGCAATAATCTGAATCTTAACAAAGAGAAAAAACTCTTTTTGCTTAATAGTTAGCTGAAGAAAAATAATTTATAAAAATCATTCTTAACATTTAAAGAAGGAGAATTTATATGCAGAAACTTCATTTTAAAATTGAGATAAACGCTCCCAAAGAAAAAGTATGGCACACAATGCTTGATAAAGAAACATATCCGCAGTGGACAGATATTTTCGGTCCTGGTTCAAATTATCAGGGTGATTGGAAGGAAGGAAGTAAAATTCTTTTCGTAGCTCCCAACAAAAATGGTAAACTGGATGGAATGGTCAGCCGGATTAAAGAAAATAAAGAATATAAGTTCATCTCAATAGAACATTTTGGTGTTTTGCAGGATGGAGTTGAAGATACTACAAGTGATACAGTAAAAAACTGGGCAGGTGCACTTGAAAATTATACATTCATTGAGAAAGATGGTAAAACTGAAGTTCTTGTGGATATGGATTCCGATGATGAATATTCGGACATGTTTTTAAAACTTTGGCCGCAAGCATTGAATAAAGTCAAGGCTCTCGCGGAAAATTCGTGAAAAGATGCAGCTTTGATGTGCATTTACAGATGACATCTCTTCAAATTAAGAAATGAAACTGTAGGGATGTCATCTAAGAAAATTTATTAAATGAAGTATGCAAATAAAAACAAAATTTAAAACCGTAGATGAATACATTAACAGCCATACGGAAGATGTGCAGAAAATTTTGAACAATATTAGAAAAACTATTAAATCCGCTGCACCGCAGGCAGAAGAATCAATCAGCTATAACATGCCTGCATATAAGTTTCATGGTCCGCTTGTTTATTTTGCGGTGAATAAAAATCATATTGGATTTTATGGCATACCAACCAGCCACACTAAATTCACAAGTTTATTATCAGCTTATAAAACAGGCAGAGGATCTGTGCAATTTCCATTTAACCAACGGGTACCGTTAGATTTGATAAGGAAGATTGTAAGGTTCAGAGTAGAAGAAAATATTTCTAAGAATAAAACCAAACGTTGAGATAATTTTAACATCACCGGCAAATCAATAATTTAAAATTATGAATGAAGAAACAGAGTTACAGCTTCATGCAGATGAAAAACATGCTGATTCAGACAGCTCAGTATGGAAGCAGATAGCCGATCCTGTTAAAGGAAGCCAAAAGTTCTTGATCTGGGTTACCCCGGAATTTTCTGGGCAATTTTTGTATCTGAAACTTCTGTAGGATTATTTACATTGTGGCTGTTCAAAAAAGGTAAATGGAAAAATGTGAAGGTTTAAAATGAAAAAGATTGTAACGATCAGAATTATAATTCTGCTTTTGATAATAATATTTGTACTGGCTTCACTCGTTCATTTTGGGATTTTGATTGGAGGATATGAACATGATAAAGCCCGTGTTGCGGAACTTATTATAGCAGTAATATTGGCAATAGGATTTATAACAGGAATTATTAATCCGGCCGCTGCTGAAAAAGCAGCACGAATTACTCTTTGGATTGCTCTTGCCGGAACACTGATTGGTTTGTTTACAATTATTATTGGTGTTGGCCTGCAGTCATCACTTGATCTTGTTTTACATTCTGTTATGATTCTGCTGCTTGGTTTGGGATTAATCTTTACAAAAAAGAAAAATTGAGTTGAATGGAGTAGTCTATCAATATAATAGGGTAAGTTGGTTGAATTAAAAAATATTGAAGATAAGATTGATAAAAATTTCTGGCTATAAATTCTAATTCAAAAAATAAAATTTTCTTACCACTTAAAATCAAGGAGTTCTTATGCCTGTAATTAATCCATATCTGAATTTTCCCGGAACAACTGAAGAAGCATTCAATTTTTACAAATCAGTTTTTGGAGGTGAATTTGCCGGGGGTATTTATCGCTTCAAAGATGCACCCGGTGCTGAAAATTTATCTGAAGAAGATAAAAACAAAGTAATGCATGTTTCGCTTCCAATCGGTAATGGTAATGTGCTAATGGGAACAGATGCACTGGCTTCAATGGGATTTAAAGTAGAAAAAGGAAATAATTTTTACATATCAATTTCTCCTGACAGCAGGGAAGAGGCTGACAGATTATTCAATGGTTTATCAGTTGGCGGCAAGGTTGAAATGGAAATGCAGGATACATTTTGGGGTGCATACTACGGTTCTCTCGAAGATAAATTCGGTATTAAATGGATGATCAACTTTGATAAGAATTCCCGGAATCAATAATAATTTAAATCTGTTTCTAAAAGAAAATTTTTAACAGCAAAATTAATTTGGATATGACCAAAAATAAAAAAACTGTAGAAAAATATATTGAAGGATTTAACGAAGGTGATCATCAAAAAATTCTTGAATGTCTTACTGATGATGTAGTATGGATAATGCCAGAATTTATCAATCTCCGCGGCAAAGAAGCATTTGATAAAGAAATTGAGAATGATGCTTTTACCGGAAAACCTGAAATAAAACTTCTGCGTATGATAGAAGAAAATGATGTTGTTATTGCAGAGGGAACAGTAAAAGCACATTTCAAAAATGGTAATTTACTTAATGCTGTTTTTTGTGATGTCTTTGAAATGCAGAATAGCAAAATAAAGAAATTATCTACATATCAGATGAATCAGGAAGCGGAAGCGTGATGATGGAGTGCTGGAGGAATTGAATGATTTTATTTGGAAGTTGTTAGAACCAATCAATTTAAAAAATAAAAAGGCGGGAGATTTCCCGCCTTCATATAGGAGAAAACAAAGCTTACTTCATTAAGATCATCTTCCTGGTTTGTCTGAATGAAGCAGCTCCTGAAACTGCATTTGCTTCCAGTGTATAGAAATAAATTCCGGAAGAAACACTTGTTCCAAGTTCATTTGTATTGAACTGAATTTCATGATTTCCGGCAGTCTCTACAGAGTTCAGGAGAACTTTTACAACTTCACCTGTCATGCTGTAAATCGTTACTTTTACATTGCTGTCAAATGGCAATGCAAATTTAATCGTTGTTGATGGATTGAACGGATTCGGGTAGTTCTGTAACAATGCATATTGAATGGGCATATTTGCACCAACTTCAATTGCTTTTGAATATGTGAAAGTACCATCCAGATCAATTTGTTTCAACCTGTAAACAGCAGCGCCTTCAAAACTGAATGAGAAACTGTAGCTGTTCAAATTGCTTGAAGTTCCTTTACCTTCAACGAATCCGATTTTTACCCAGCTTGTTCCGTTTTTCTTCTCTATTTCAAAACCTCTGTTATTGGTTTCTGTTGCTGTTTCCCATTTAAGAGTTACAATTCCATTTTCAACAGTTGCATTGAACGAAATCAATTCAACAGGAACAATACCGCCGATTGCAATGATTGATTTGGTAAGAACATCAACAGCAAATTTTGTGTTGTGCATACCGCGGCTTCCATCATATGCAATCAGTTGATAGTTATGATAAGCTTTTTTCATATTAGGATCAGAAGCATCACGAATAGCTTCCCATGAAATTTCCGGACCTCTTGGCGGTAGATAATCTGCAAGTATTTCAAGGAGGCCGTCAATCTCAGAGCCGATATCTTCAATTGTTTTGTCACCATCATAATCTGCTAAAGCCTGAAAATCAGCAAAGCTGTCTTTTGGTCCGTGGCAGCTTTCACAGCTTGCAGTATAATCTTTACCGTTATCAGGATTATGCAGCCTGAAAGTATGTCCGCCAACTTTATCCCTGTTTTCATCACCATTTGGAGGTGATACAGCCATGTGGCATCCAACGCAGGCGTCTTCAACAGCAAATTTATGTGCACCACTCTGGAATGGAACACCGAAATCTGCTGCATTCTCGCCGAGTAAAACATCGGCCTGAGTTGAATGATGTGGTCCCCAATGTGAAGATGTAACATTTGGTAAATCAGAACCATTAGTTCTTGCTTTATGGCAGTTCATACAAGTCTTACCGGCACCGCCAATTGTGTAAGCATAACCGTTTGCAAGAGTATCAGAACTTGCTGGTGCAACGCGTAATGTTAAATCATGGGGATCATGACAGGTTGCGCATGTAATGGGTGTATGATCAGCTTCAATCAAATTAGAAGGATCAAATAATTCTCCTTTTGTAAAAGCAATATATCCGTTTGCATCATGGCATCTTGCGCAGTTGCTTAAATTGTTTGAAGTAACTGTGCGTTTAAATGATGAAGAATAGAGTGCTTCTGCATGAAGTGAATTTTCAAACTCAGCAACCTTGTTGTGTCTCCATGGTTCATCATGGCATTGAGCGCAGGCGCCTGATTCAACTGAAATTGAAATATTGGATTTGTTAGGACTCATTCCATGTAAACTTCCTGCCCCATGACATGATTCACACCCAATTGTTGCAAGGTTTACAAGTTTTGGATAATTCGAAACAATAGAATCAAATGAAGTAGGAGTTGAAACTGTAAACTGCCATCCTAATGATGAAGCAACATCATCAAATCCGCCGTTGTTAGCGGGAGCATTATGATCGGCGCCTGTGGTATGGCATTTAATACAGCTAGTTCCATAGTGATCGCTTGTTTCAAGTTCTCTTTCAAAAACTTTTGCGTGTCCAGATGATTTCCATTTATCAAAAATTGCTGAAAATCCTGCTGAATGGCAGGTTGCGCATTTTGGGAAATCGCCGGCAACACCCTGATATCCGCCAACACCTACAAAATCAGCGGCATAAACAGAGATGGTTGTATCATCTGTTCCGCCGGCGGTAGTAATTGTTAATTTTACATCGAACTTTCCTTTAACATCTGCTTTGAAATAAGCCCAGTTTGTATTAAAGGTTGTTAATGAAGCTGCAGAACCCGTTGGCTTTGATACGAATTCATAGGCAGCGTTTGTTATTGCATCTGTGTTACCGATGTTTTGTGGTGAGAAATAAACAAAGGTCTCATTTGGTACAACCGGCAGCCCTGTTGAGACTGAATTGGTTGTTGCACTAAGTCCAAGAGAGTTTAATTTGTGTGGTGTAACTGCTTCAATTTTTATTTTTGCCTGTTGAGCATAAGATAAATTTAAAGCGAATGAGAGTAAAAGAACGAGTCGTAGAACATTTTTCATCTTACCCCTTGTTGGTTAAATTTAACATACGGCTGCACATGAACAAAAAACGTTCCGCAATTTATTTTAATGTTAAAAAGAGTAAATGAAATTAAATCATAAAATATTTTCTATTAGTAAGAAATCAGAAAAATAAATTTCCAATTAAAGAGAAAGGAAAATAAAGGCTGAATTATTCTACGTTTAATTTTTCTACAGTTTAATTATTCCTTGGTTTGATTGGTTAATAAAATTTTAATGTGCTAAATTTGAACTCATTTTTTTAAGATGGTGAACGATGAATAACACATATAAGTCAGCCGGAGTTGATATTGAAGCCGGTGATGAAACAGTAAAAAAAATTAAAGGATTTGCTAAATCTACTTTTAATAAGAATGTTCTGTCTGATATAGGAATGTTTGGCGGATTTTATGAACTTGATTTTGCCAGGTATAAAAATCCTGTTCTAGTTTCAAGTGTTGATGGAGTTGGTACAAAATTAAAAGTTGCATTCGCAATGGATAAACACAACACAGTCGGACAGGATCTTGTTAATCATTGCGTGAATGATATTGCTGTCTGCGGCGCAGAGCCTCTTTATTTTCTCGATTATCTCGCATTCGGGAAACTTGTTCCGCAAAAAGCAGCTTCAATAATTGAAGGATTTTCCATCGCCTGCAAAGAAAACGGATGCGCACTCATCGGCGGTGAAACTGCAGAGATGCCCGGTCTTTATGATGTGAATGAGTATGATATGTCAGGAACAATTGTAGGTATTGTTGAGAGAGAAAAAATTATTGACGGCAGAAATATTTCAAAAGGTGATTTGCTGATTGGTTATTCATCAAACGGGCTTCACACAAACGGATATTCACTTGCACGTAAAATTTTGTTTGAGAAATTTTCTGTAAATGATAAACCGGAGGAACTGAACGATACAATTGGAGAAACACTTTTACTTGTTCATAAATCATATTTGAAATTGATTAAACATCTTAAAACAAATATGAATGTAAAAGGATTATCTCACATTACCGGCGGAGGAATAATTGGTAACACAAAGAGAATTATTCCTGGAGGACTGAACTTAAATATTCACTGGGATTCATGGGAACTTCCTCCAATATTTCAATTAATTCAGGATGCCGGAAATGTAAGCAATGATGAAATGCGCAATGTATTTAATATGGGAATCGGGTTAATTGCAGTTATTTCCAAAGAAGATGAAAATGAAATTATGCGTTTATCAAGTGAAGTGAATGAACACCCGATTGTAATCGGCGAAGTTGAATAATTATTAATTAAATAAGCACAAGAATCTATTCTGAAATGTGTTCGGCTAATCTCTAAATTTTAACATGTTAAAACTTCTTCTAATACTTGTTCCGTTTACAATCTTCTCTCAGACAAAAATTGTATTTACATCTGTTGATGCTTCAAACGATGAAGTACGTGCGCAGGTTTTTAATGAGAATGGAAACAATCGTATTGATTTAGGCTTCAGAAAGACATATTTGCCTGTTTGGTTTGGTGATAAAATTCTTTATAACAGTGATACATACATCTGGGAATGCGATACAACAGGAGAAAATTTAAAACAGCGTGAAGATGGTTTCCGGATTTCTGTTTCTCATGATCAAACCAAATATGCTTTTTATAATAATGATGGAATCGGCATAGCTGATACTTCCGGAAAAATTATTAACCAGGTAATGGTTGAAGCATGGCCAAATGTTACAATCACATGGTCATTGGATGATTCAAAAATTTCATATTATGATATTGAGAAAGAAAAATGTTTTTTATTTGATCTTAAAAATGATTCACTAATTACTTTCGGCGAGTGGATTTATCATCCGCTGTGGCATAAAAATCAAAACAAAATTTTATACAACAAAGCTGCCGGTGAAGAGGAGTTTGATGTTGTTATTCAGGATTCAATGGATTTTAGTACGGCGGAGATAATTAACAAACCAGGTGAGATGGCTGTTGTTCCTGTTTGGTCTGATCTGGGAGATAAAATTGCTTATCTCGTAATTAAGAAAGATAGTACTGTCCAGGTAGATTCAGATATGCTGCCGAGTTTTCTTATGCTTTATAATCTAAATACAAAAGAACACACAATGCTGGCGGATGATGCGGGATTTACAGATGAAGCTTTTCCCCAAATTTCATTTGATGCCAGAGATGAAAACATTTATTACACAGCAATAAATGAAAATGGTTTGGGTGAGATTAAAAAAATAAATTTACTTACCAGGGAAGAATTTACATTAAGCGATAATCCTTCGATAGATGACAGGTTTCCACAGGTAAAAACATTTAAGTAAACGGCAAATCTATTCAGCGTGTTGTTTGTAATTTACATCCTTTCTATATTTTTAACATGAAATCAGTTTTAGTTTTTTACCTTTTACTACTTTTTATTTATACCGGATGTGATAAGGGAATAGAACCTCTTCCGGAAATTCCTGCAGAACAAAAAGCCGGATTCAGCGGAACGATTACATTTACAGGTGAATGGCCTGATAGTGCAAAACGTACTCATCTTGTTGTCTTTGAAAACCCTTTGCTTTCGGCTGCTGATTTTAATATTCTCAATTTAAAATATATTAGTAATGAAATTCCTTTCGGTTCAACCACTTTCAATTTTAATTCAACTGATTCATCAATCGTTTCAATAAAAGAAGGTACATACAAATACGTTGCAGTAGCACAATCAGCTACTCCGCAAGTAGTGCTTGAAAGAAGCGCATGGTATGTAATCGGAGTTTATTATAATGAAGGCGATACGACCAAACCTGGTACGCTTGTCATTCCCGAAAAAACATTGGTGAAAAATATTAATATCAACTGCGATTTTAACAATCTTCCGCCGCAGCCGCCGGGAGGAGAATGATGAAATATTTTGTTCTCATTTTCTTTTGCTCATATATAATTAGTCTGGCACAATTTAAAATTTCCGGTAAAGTAACTGATGAAAAAAATATTCCGCTGCCCGGCGTTAATATTCTGATTAAAGGAACACATACCGGTACGGCTTCTGATGCTGATGGAAATTATACAATTGAAAATATTTCTCCCGGTAAATACAATATCGTTTTTTCCTTTCTTGGATTTAAAAGTAAATCTGCTTCAGTTGAGATTATCAATTCAAATATGGAGTTGAATATAATTTTAAAAGAAGAAGCGGTTGAATCTGCTGAAATCGTTGTTGCTGCCGGAAAGTATAAACAGCGGATTTCCGAATTGCCTGTAAGCGCAGAGATAATGCCTGTGGAAGAAATGATGAAAAGAAATCTTACTAATCTCGAAGATGCAATGAGATACATTCCGGGATTGAACATGACACAGGATCAGTTAAGCATCCGCGGATCAAGCGGATACAGCCGTGGTGCCGGCACGCGGGTTTTACTTGCCATTGATGGCATTCCATTTTCTACCGGTGATACGGGAGAAATTATCTGGTACATCGTTCCGGTTACTGAGTTACAGCGGATTGAAGTTATAAAAGGTGCTGCAAGTTCATTGTATGGATCATCGGCAATTGGCGGAGTTGTAAATCTGATTACAAAAGAAATTTCTGATGAACCTTCATTTTATATAAAAACTAATTTTGGATTTTATGATAAACCATCTTATTCAGAGTGGGATTGGTCCGGTGAACACAGAAAATTTAACGGATTTACTTTTTCTCACTCAAACAGAATAAATAATTTTGGTTTTACTGCTGCGTTAACCAGACTTGAAGATGAAGGTTATAAACAAAGCGGATTCTATCATCGTTACATTGGATACTTCAAAGGAAGGTACCAATTTACTCCTGTTACTTCATTAAGTTTGATTTTCAATTCCGTTAATCAGCGCAATGGAAATTTTATTTATTGGAAAGATTCACATAACGCACTTGTTCCGCCTGATGCAGATCAGGGGCAGAGAATTGCAACAAACAGGTACATGTCCGGATTAATTTTCAACTCAGTACTGAGTAACGATTTGCAGTTAAATATCAAAACAAGTTATTACCGCACTGATTGGAAAGATCAAACTGAATCAGCAAACTTTTCAAAAACTGATTTATTCAGAGGAGAAGTTCAGGCAACTTATTCCACAGATGAAGATGTTATAATTGTTTCAGGAGTTGAAGGTTCATTCACTGAAGTAAATTCAAACATCTTTAATAAACCGGATGGTAAAAGTGCAGGAGTTTATTCACAGGCAGATATTCACTTCTCACCAGAGCTATTGTTTAGCGCGGGAATCCGATATGATTATACACAGCTTTATAATCTTGATTCATTTTCAGCATTCTCACCAAAACTTGGAATTAATTATAACGTAAATGACAAAATAATTTTACGGAGTTCATTCGGCAGCGGATTCAGAGCACCCTCAGTTGCTGAAGCATTTACATCAACAACTGCAAGCGGCATTACAATCAAACCAAATCCGGAACTTCAGCCTGAAACAAATTATACATTTGAGGCGGGAATAAATTATCAGCCAATGAATGATTTAACTTTTGATGCAGCAATTTTTCATAACGAGTTTTATGATTTTATTGAACCGGGAATTGACCCGAAAGACGGCAGGGTGATTTTTGATAATCTTACAAGAGCAAGAATTCAAGGCTTTGAATTGAATACAAATCTGGTTCCGTGTAATAATCTTAATTTTTATTTCAGCTACACGTATCTTTGGGCAAGAGATATTCAGAAAAAGAAATTTCTGAAATACAGACCGCGGCATCTGGCACTTGCCGGAGTTGAATACTCTTTTGCCGGGGCTGAATTTGGCGCTGATTTTCGTTTCTGGAGTAAGGTTGAAGAGATTGATTTTGAATTGATTGATCTTGGTTTGGTGCCTGATGGAGAACTCAGAACAGATGTTGCAGTTCTTGATCTCCGTGCCGGATATAATTTTATTAATTCAGGTTTACCGCTCAGGGTGTTTCTGAATTTGAAGAATGCATTTAATTATAATTATGTTGAACTGATCGGAAATCTTGCTCCGATAAGGAACATCTCTTTAAGTGCAGAATTAATTTTTTAATTTTGCTCTCCGATAATATTAATAATTTTTTGGGGAAAGGATTCATAATGTTTGTAGATACTCACGCTCACTTATTTTATGAAAATTATTCCGAGAAAGCCGGCTTTCCGGAAAATGAAATTGATGAAGTTGTTCAGCGGGCAAAAGATGCATCTGTAGATCATATTCTCGTTCCTGCTACGGATATTCAAACAGCACAAAAAGTAATTGAACTTGCCGATAAGTTTGATATGATTTACGGCGCAATTGGAGTTCATCCGCATGATTCCAAAGATTGGGATGAATCTTTTATCCCTCAAATTGAAGAATTAGCGCAGCACAATAAAATTCTCGCCATCGGTGAAATCGGTCTGGATTATTTTTATGACTTCTCTCCAAAAGAAAAACAAATTAAAGCATTCAGAGATCAGATTGAACTTGCATTAAAACTTAATCTTCCGATAATTGTTCACAACAGGGAAGCGGATGAAGATATCTTAAACATAATTTGTGATTATGCAGGAAGCGGATTGCGTGCACAGTTTCATTGTTTTAACGGATCAACAGAAGATGCACTAAAATTAATCAGCATGCACCATTTCATCTCCTTTACAGGAAATATAACTTTTAAAAATGCTGAAAATCTGCGTGAGATTTTGGCACGCATACCACTTGATTATCTTCTGCTTGAAACAGATTCTCCATTCATGACTCCTGTTCCATACCGCGGAAAAAGAAATGAACCATCATACGTAAAATATGTAGCTGAAAAAATTGCAGAAGTTCATAAAATTTCTGTTGAAGATACGGCGAGAATAACTTCACTGAATGCATTCAGATTATTCGGCATTGGAGCAAAACCGGAAACAAGTTATACTTATAAAATCGGTAATTCACTTTATATAAATGTTACAAACCGCTGCAATGCTGATTGTGTTTTCTGCCGTAGAAAAACTGATCCATTTCTTAAAGGATATAATTTGGGAATGGATAAAAATAATGAACCACAAGCAGAAGTTTATATAAAAGAAATCGGTAATCCATCAGAATACAAGGAGATTGTTTTTTGCGGATATGGTGAACCAACAATAAGATGGAATGTTGTAAAAGAAATTGCAAAATATGTTAAGAAGAACGGCGGCAGAACAAGATTAGATACAAATGGTCATGGCAATAATATTAATCATCGTGATATTACTCCTGAAATGCACGGCTTGATTGATACAGTTTCAATCAGCATAAATGCCGGTGATGCAAGAGAATACTCAAAGATTATGCAGGTGGAACCAAGAATGTATAATGAGATGATCTTCTTTGCAAAACAGGCAAAGCTTTATGTTGAAAAAGTTATAATGTCTGTTGTTTCATTTGATGAAGTTGAAATTGAAAAAGCAAGAAAAGTTGTTGAAGATAAAATCGGTGCTGAATTCAGAGTGAGGGAATATTTTTATTAATTCAGATAAATAATTTTTTAAAATACTTCCTTAAAATTTAGTCAGGAAAAAGTAGGGTTATTATGCGCATAAAATATCTTCTGTTAATCTTCCTTTTAAATTATCATTTTGCTTTTTCGCAGAATGAAGAACTCCTCAAATTAAATATTGATAAACTCCTTTCCGATAATTTTTTTGAAACAACATTAGCCGCAGTTGATATTTATGATTTAACAGCACAGCAGATTTTATATCAGAAGAATAATAAAATGCTGCTTCATCCCGCATCAAACATGAAGATATTAACCACTGCGGCGGCACTGTTATTTCTTGGTCCTGATTATAAGTTCCAAACAAAATTATATTATACAGGCGAGATAGTTAATCAAACTTTATACGGTGATCTTTACATTAAAGGCGGATGCGATCCGGATTTTACATCTCAAGATATTGATTCACTTGTTTATGCTATAAATTCAGTGGGAATAAAAGAAATCTCAGGAAATATTTATGGCGATGTATCAATGATTGACAGCCTGTTCTGGGGCTCCGGCTGGATGTGGGACGATGATCCATCAACTGATGAACCTTATCTTACTGCTTTAAATATTAATGATAATGCAATCTCTGTTTTAGCTGAGCGGACGAACCCCGGAAAATTAATTAAAGTATCAATCCTGCCGGAAACAAAATATGTTCAGATTGATAACAAAGCCATTTCAGTTGATTCAGGAATTTCAAACACACTAAAAGTAACCCGGGATTGGCTCTACAGAAAAAATACTATCATCATTAAAGGTGCATTGAACAGGGAAAAGGAATTAAACCGTGTTAATGTGTTTAAACCTGAATTATACTTTCTTACACTTTTTCAGGAATCTTTAAATAAACTTGGAATAAAATCGGAGGGCGAAAAATCCTTTTCATCTGTTCCTTCATTTGCTGTTCCGCTTTATACATTTGAACGCACTTTTGATTCCGTTATTGTTAATCTGAATAAGACGAGTGATAATCTAAGCGCTGAGATGACGCTTCGTGCACTTGGTGCAAAGTATAACAAACTGCCTTCAACCGCTGAAGACGGGATAAAGATGATTGACAGTATGATTGTGCTTGCAGGATTGGACCCAACTGTTTACAGATTAGTTGATGGCTCGGGAGTTTCTCATTATAATTTAATCAGCGCTGAACTGCTGATTGGAATATTAAAATATTTTTATTATCAGCATCCTGAGTTATATGAAATATTGTATAATTCATTTCCGGCTGCAGGAGTTGATGGAACTTTGAGAAACAGGATGAAAAATACGAAGGCAGAAAAAAATGTTCACGCAAAAACCGGAACTCTCAGCGGTGTGAGTTGTCTCTCTGGATATGTAACGGCAGCTAACGGTAATCAGATTGCTTTTTCTCTTTTGATTCAAAACCATGTTAGAAATACTGCAGCCGCGGTTGCATTTCAGAATGAAGTATGCAGATTGCTAGCAGAGTACAGGTGAAGCTATTATTAAACCAATTTAGTATGATTTATTGTTGAAATGATTCAACATTTTTTCTCTGAAACTTAACAAGGTAAAATGGATGTAGCATTAATTTATGATGAAAGAACAAATCTGCATAAAGCAGATTTTAATCATCCGGAAAATCCTGGTAGGATTGATGCAGTTTATAAATTCTTAAAAACAAGTGCTTTTCTTGATGAACTGAAAATTTATTCTCCTCCTGAAATTACAGATGAACTAATTCTCTCTGTCCATACTGAACAACATCTTAAAAATGTAAAAACAAAAGTTGAATCAGGTGGCGGCAAACTTGATGAAGATACATATGTAAATCAAGATTCAATGCAGCCGGCAAGACTTGCAGCAGGGAGCGCTGTTCATGCGGTTGATCTTGTTTTGAACAAAAAACACAATGCAGCTTTTTCTTTAATGCGCCCGCCTGGTCATCACGCTGAATCATACCGCGCAATGGGATTTTGTCTGTTCAATAATGTTGCAATTGGCGCAGCGTACGCTTTATCAAATTATAATTTGCAGAGAACAGCAATTGTAGATTTCGATGTTCATCATGGCAATGGCACACAGGAAATATTTTATAATTCATCAGAAGTACTATTCATCAGCTTGCATCAGCATCCGCTTTATCCTGGAACCGGTGTGAAAAACGAAACAGGTGAGGGAAGAGGTGAAGGGTTTACAATTAATTTTCCGCTGCCGCCAAATACAAATGGTGAAACATACATCAGCATATTTAAAGATGAAATCATTCCGCAGTTAGAAAAATATAAACCTGAATTATTATTTATCTCAGCCGGATTCGATGCTCACAAAGATGATCCGCTTGCGCAAATGAATTTAAGCGATGCCGATTACAGAGAATTAACGCTGCTGCTGAAGGATTTTGCTGATAGAAACAATATTGGAATTGTTTCGCTGCTTGAAGGCGGTTACAATTACGAGGCTTTATCACGCAGTATTTCTGCACATCTTAAAGTTCTCAATTCATGATTTCAGATCGGTTATAAATTATCTTAATTTTACCATTCAATGATTATTTGCAAGATGAAATTTTTTAAATCAATTCTATTACTTATAATTTTCCCCTTTCTTTTTATTTCCTGTGAGAAAGAAGAAATTCATCCGCCTCCCAAACCATTGTTTGAATTAGTAAAGAAGGATAACATTCCTGTTTTTAATCCTGATGATGCTTACGCATACATTGAACGGCAAATCTCATTTGGTCCGCGTAACCCGGGTTCAACAGGACATGCACAGGCACTAAATTATCTGCGTAATGAATTAAGCCGGTACGCAGATGAAGTTCAGTTGCAAAATTTTAATTACACAGGATATGATGAACATCTTTTTCTTACTAACATAATTGGCAGATTTTATCCTGAAGCAAAGAACAGAATTCTGCTTGCTGCTCATTGGGATACTCGTCCCCGTGCTGAAGAGGCTGTTGATACGGGTAAACAAAATCTTCCCGTGCTTGGAGCCAATGATGGAGCGAGCGGTGTAGCTGTGCTGCTTGAAATTGCAAGTTTGTTAAAGCAGCATAAACCGGATTTCGGAATAGATATAGTTTTTTTTGATGGGGAAGATTACGGACAAAGGAATGATCTATCAAACTATTGTATTGGTTCAAAATATTTTTCTGCTAACCTTCCAATAAATTACAAACCGGCATTTGGAATTTTACTTGATATGGTTGGTGATAAAGATGCTTTCTTTCCGCGTGAGGGTTATTCCAAAAAATTTGCTGCTGATGTATTAAACATGGTTTGGAATGCAGCCGATATTGCTGGTGCTTCATTTTTTATTGATAAAGAAGCAAATGAAATTTATGATGATCATCTGCCGCTTAACCAGGCCGGTATCAGAACGATTGATATTATTGACCTTGAATTGATTGGTGCTGATACTCCGGATGAAAGAAGAAATTACTGGCATTCAGAAAATGATGTTATTGATAATATTGGAAAAGAAACACTTGATCAGGTTGGTAAAGTTTTAACGTACGTTATTTATTCACTAAAGTTTAATTATTAAAAATTCAAATGAAAAAAACATACAAAGAAATTATTGTTACAGCACAACCGTTTAATCCTGAAATATTAAGCAGCGTTTTATGGGAACTGAATATCGAAGGAATTCAGGAAGATGTAAATTGTCTGCGAATATTTGCCGGAGAAGGGAGTGCTGTTACTTCAGAGGATGTGAAAAAAATTTTGCAAAGATTAAAATCTGAAAACCTTGTAACTGAGTTCAATGCAGAAGAAAATATTATCGGAAATAAAAACTGGAATGAAGAGTGGGAAAAAACAATAAACGTAATTCATGTTTCAGAGAAAATAGTTATCAAACCAACCTTCAGAGAATATACACCTGAAGAAGATCAACTCGTAATTACAATTGATCCTAAAATGTCATTCGGTACAGGTGAACATCAAACAACAAAACTTGTACTGAGCCTGCTTGAAAAATATGTAACTCCCGGAATGAAAATGCTTGATGTTGGATCAGGAACAGGTGTGCTTGCAATTGCATCTATACTATTAGGCGCTGATACTGCTGTTGCTGTTGATAAAGATGAATGGTGTCTTGATAACGCGAATGAAAACGCTGTTTTGAATAAAGTGAATGATAAAATCCAAATTATCACCGGTGAGATTAAAGTTGTAGAACAGAATGATTTTAATCTTATTGCTGCAAATATCCAGAAGAATATTCTTTTACAGATAGCAGGAGAAATATATAACCGTATAGCAAATAACGGAATTGTAATTCTGTCCGGTTTGCTTGATGCTGATGAAAAGGATATTATTTCAAAGTATACAGAAGTTGGATTATCATTTAATGAAAAGCAGCAGATGGATGAATGGATTGCACTTGTGTTTAGCAGGGAATGATTATAATGTATGTTGAATTTTGAAATCATTTGCCTGTCTCAAGAAAGACAGGCAAATTGAATAATATAATTATTTATTCTTTCCGTAAATAATTTCTCCATCAAAAATTGTCATATCAACTTTCACATCTTTTATTTTAATAGGATCAATCGTAAGAATATCGTCACTTAAAATAACCATATCTGCAAACTTGCCGGGTTCAATGCTGCCAAGTTCATCTTCCTGGAAAGATGCATAGGCATTATTGATTGTGTAGCATTCAATTGCTTCTTCAATAGTTATTTTTTGTTCGGGAATCCATCCATCAGGATTTTTCCCATCAAGAGTTCTGCGTGTTACTGCTGCGTAAATTCCAAGCAGCGGATTTAATGGCGCAACAACCCAATCAGTTCCAAAACATAGTTTAACGCCTGCATCAATAAAAGATCTGAATGGATATGTATATTCTATCCGTTCAGGACCAATTCTTTTTTCTGCCCAAACTCCATCATCAATTGCATGATATGGCTGAACAGAAGCTATAACACCTATTTCTGCAAAACGTTTTATATCCTGGAATCTTACATGCTGTGCATGTTCAATTCGGAATCTTCTATCCCACTCCGGATTTTTCTCTTTTATTTCCTGATACATATCAAGTATGTATGAATTTGCTCTATCACCTATGGCATGAATACAAAGCTGGAGTTTATTTTTATCGGCATCAAATGCCCATTTTTTTAATGAACCATCGGTGATGATATCCATCGGCAATCCGCTTGTAGTTGTATCCTGAGTGAAAGGTTCAAAGAACCATGCAGTCATCGAGCCGAGAGAACCATCAGCAAACCCTTTTAATGCACCAAGTTTAATTTTATCACTTCCAAAATTGTATTGAATACCTTCATTAGCGAGATTCTTATAAGTTGAAACCGGCATACGTGTGTAGATTCTGCAGGTTAATTTCCCGTCCTTCTCAATCTTTTGGTAAGCTCTTAAATCAGGAATGTAGGTAATATCATGAACACCAGTAACTCCAAGACGTTTTGCTTCTTCAAGCGCTGTTAAGGTATTGTTATAAACTTCTTCTTCTGTTTGATCAGGAACATGCTCATAGATTAAAGCCATTGCGTTATCTTTTAAGATTCCGGTTGGCTCACCTGTTTTGGGATCTTTAACAATCAAACCACCATCGGGACTCGGAGTATCTTTTGTAATTCCTGCAAGCTTTAAAGCATAGGAATTTGCAAGGCCCATGTGTCCATCAAAGCGTGTTATAAAAACGGGAGTAGCAGGAGTAATATCATCTATTAATTCCTTCGTAGGAAGTTCTTTTACCTCCCATGCTTCATGGTCCCATTCGCCACCGGTAATCCATTTTCCTTCTTTTCCTTTAACATAATTGCGGAGAATTTCCTGAAATTCCTTTATTGATTTTGCAGGGCGAAGATCAATTCCATTTAAATAAAAACCGCCGCTGGTGAAGTGAACATGATTATCAATAAATCCCGGCAGCATAAGTTTGCCGGTAAGATCAACAACTTCTGTGTTGTCATCAATAAATTTTTTAGCATCGGAATCTGATCCTACAAAAATTATTTTATTATCATACACAACAACAGATTCTGCCAAAGGCTGTTTTTTGTTCACGGTATAAATCTTGCCGTTTATAAATGCTGTTTTTTTTATCTGTGCAGATGAGAGGTTAACAAACACTAAAAGGCATACGGAAAGTAAAAGTAGAATTCTTAACATCTGAAACTCCTGTTAATTAGACGAAGAAGAAGATTCTTAAAATTATACGATAATCATTAAAAATAAAAATCCGGATGTTAATATCTGTATATGATGATTTCTCAATTCATTATAAAGATAAATTACTAATGCATAATCCTCAATTAGCAGATACGCTGATTCGCAATTCGAAAATTCACAACTTTCTTTAATTGGAATTGGATTAAAAAATTCTTTATGTTTTCCACTCATAACTTTTTCTGTAAAAAAGGGAAGTTCATATGAATCTTGACGTACTTGTATTTGCCGCACATCCGGATGACGGGGAATTAGCCATGGGCGGTACCATTGCAAAATTGGCCGCAAATAATTTTAAAGTTGGTATAATTGATTTTACCCGGGGTGAACTTGGAACAAGAGGTACACCGGAAACCAGGCAGAAGGAGGCTTTTCAGGCGGCAATAGTTTTAAAGGCTGCTGTCAGAGAAAATCTACATATTCCGGATGGTAATATTGCACGGAATAAAGAAAACCTGATGAAGGTTATAATGATGATGCGAAAGTACAAACCGAAAGTTGTTTTTGCTCCATATTTTAATGACCGCCATCCTGATCACATTGATGCAGGAATGCTCGTTAAAGAGGCTATGTTTTCAAGCGGTCTGGCGAAAGTAAAAACATTTGATAAAGAAGTTGGGCAGGATCCTTTCAGACCTTCACGCTTGTTTTATTATATGCAGACATACACCTTTGAACCTACCTTTATCGTAGATATTTCAGAATGTTTTGAAGTTAAAATGAAAGCGGTTAATTGTTATGAAAGCCAGTTCTTCAATCCGAAGAGTAAGGAGCCGGAAACTTTTATCAGCAGACCGGGATTTCTGGATTATATCCGTTCACGTGCTGAATTTTATGGATTTCAGATTGGAAAGCGGTACGGCGAACCGTTTTTCTGTGAAGAAAAAATTGAATTGGATATAAGTTCGTTTTTGGGTAGATAGAAAATAAATTTATAAAGGGGAGAATAAAAGTGGTTATTCTTTCCGCATTGTTTTCTGTTCAGGCTATTCAATGATGCGCAGAATTCATATCCCACAAAAAAGTAATACTTCAATTAAAGTTGCAGCGGTATAATTTTCGGCTGAAAAGTTTTACAATTTATCTACCAGTTATATCTTAACATAAAATTAAACAACAACTCTTTGTAACTAAAGGAACCATCAGCCAGGTTCCAATAATTAATTTTTTCTATTCTCGTCTGCAAATTCAAATTCCACATAGAAATTGAATTATCAAAATAGAAACCGTTCTTTTTATTTAATTCACTTTCATTTGCAGTGTTAAATCCAAATGTATGAGTTAAAGGTTCAAAGAATACTGCGTTTATATTCAGATCAAAATTTGTAATTAATGAATTCATCAACTGAGATTTTGCTTTTATAGAACCCCATGTTACTGCCAATGAAACAGGCATATCAAAACTGATTGCTTCAGTTACTGAAAATGAGTTTGTATTGAAATCTGAAATTCCCTGGAGTGTTTCAGCATCATTCCTTACAAAAGAAAGATTTGTAGTAAAATTAAATTGTTTAACAATAAAAGTATAACCTGCTGCCGCTGAAATCATTGTTGTTTTATTTTCAATTTTATTTGATTCAACTTGATCATTATTTTTTTGCAGATAAGGAGAATACGATATTTGAAGATAGGGAAGATCAGAAAAATTTAAACCTAATGTTATACCAAATGCAGTTATCGTTGTTCTAGAACGTTTCCACTCAATTAGATTATCATGTGAGTTTTTAAAAAATGTACTGAATGAAAGATGGCGGTCAAAAAATTTCTGCTCAACTTTTGCATCAAAAGATAACTGATCATTTTTTAAGTTCGGCACACCTAAAGAAGTATAACCGGGACCAATCATTTTTATTCCAAATGAAGTTCGAGTTTGAGATTGAGAATTGTTATAGGAAATTTTACCCGCATAGGAATAATCAAACGAAGTGCTGATTTTTGGCGTTATCAAACCTTTTATCCATCCTGGCATTGCATCAATTTCAAGATCTGCATCGCGGGTATCACGGGTTAACACAGATGCATTGCCATAACCTTCAATTACTAACTTATCATCAAACAAAAATATTTTTGTTTCCGTACCTAAAACATAATTTGCTTTTGGCGGTGGTAAAGTGAATGTATTTTGATTGCCGGGAGATAATGCTGAATTCTCCGTTGAAGCTGAAACAGAGTTCTCGTCATCTTTTGCATATAGTCCGGTGAGAATAAAATTGGTTCCCTCCTTTTTGCCAATTCCAATTCTACCGGCATAAAGATTTCTTCGATACGAAACATGCTCAATTGCGCGCTGGTTTTTAGATCCAGTAAAAGCGGCGTAAAAAATCCCGGGATTTATTTCAGTATTGATCCCGGTTACTGGTACACCATTTAAAGTGAATTCCGAGTATGATGGATAAGTTGTTCCTATTCCCAAAGTATTTACAATAGAAATAAAATTTGCCCATCCCGGAATTTCATCTTCTGCCCGGGATTTAAGTGTTTCCTTGAAAGTATCAAAATCAATATTAAAGGAAAAACTATTTATGCTCTGCCGCTGATCATTCTGCATATTTGATAAAAGAAAATTTGCAGTGAAAGGAAGTCCATAAATTACAAGTGATGGATTAAGTTCTGCGGTAAAAACATTTTTAGGAAGTTCAGAAAAGGGAAGAGTTTTATAACCAGCATCAAAATTTAATTTAGCTTCACCTGAAAACACTAAAGGTTTAATTATGTTCTCATCTATATCTTCATTATAAAATAAACCGCTAAGTTGTGAATTATCTATCGAAGCAACAAGCATATGTTTTTTTAAATAAGAAGCTGTTTCGGTTTTATCTTGATTTATAAATGAGGTTTCATTATTGTCAGAATTATATTCTGGATTATCCTGATAAGTAAATTCCCTGGCTTCACTTTCCGAAACTAAAATGTTATTTAAATAAGCTTTTACCTGCCAGGCATATCTTTTATTTTGAAATTTTCTTCCTCCAACCGGATATAAAAAAAGATTAGCATAAATATTTTGATTTTTATAAAAAGCCGGATTAGATAGCATTGCATCGTAAGCAGACTGATTGCCTAAAATTTCAGTTATTACTATTGAATAGCTTACAGTTACGCCCGGGGGTAAAGGAGAAGGAGGAAGCCAATTGAAAGTTATAAACGATCCTGAAACAATTTTTAGATCATCAATTAGATTTGAATCATCAATTATACCAGAAGAAAAATGAGTATTATTTTCCGGTTCAAGTAATTCAATTTGTGAAAGGTTTTGTGCCTGTGCCTGCACACATTGCATACCAATCTGCAGATTGGTTTCCACATTAATAACAGAAATACAAATCTCATAATTTCCGGTTGGAACTGCATTAATATTTTGCACAACATCTGCATATTTATCATTGGTTACATTTATATGCATCGGCATAAGATAGTGTGTGCTTATAATTTTTGTTCCCGGAGGTAAAATAAATTCAGAAGTTGTCACTTCAACAATTTGGCCTTCTGATAATTCCGTTGCGGTTCCCTGAAGATAAACATTATAAGTCGTTGGCGTTGGATTTATCAGGGTAATTTTCCACATGTGCTCAAGTTTAAACTGAAATGGCGGCGGCTGTTTTAGCTGAACAATTATCTGTGCAGAAGTAGTTGATCCGTTTCCTAAAAATACGCTCAGAATTATAATTAAAAATGTAAATCTATTTGCAAAATAGTGTGGAAGTAAAATTTTATTTAACATATACATCCACCGGTTGGCTCATTTTTGATTCTCCGCCAAGTTTATCAAAAACTTTTATGCAATAAGTATATTTACCTTTTCCGTGAGATAATTTTGAATCAATAAAATTTCTTGATTCTGATTGGCTGACCGTTGCAAATCTTTGCGGAGGATTATTTTCAAACACACGGTAGATTACAAAATTTACATTTTCCAGATTTTCATAATCCCATTTTAAAATTGAATTGCTTTTTTCTTCATCAAAAAGAACCGATAAATTTTTTACAACCGGAAGTACGCCTGTATAATATGGCCTGGCGTTTACGGGAAAAGATAATTCAGATTTTAAACCTGAACTATCAACAGCAAGCAAAGCATATTCATACATTATATTTGGTTTCAAATTTAAATCAATGAAAATTGAATCAGCAGAACCGAGTGTTGCCAGACTATCCCATTTTTCATTATTCATTATTCTGCGGAATGCAATGTGGTAAGAAATATCTTCACTCGTACTTGGCGCAAATAATAAACTAACTGATTTATCAGTAACAGTAACATCAAGTATAACAGGTGTTACCGGCGCTATTATATCAGGTCTTTTAACTGCTATATATTCTGATAATTCTGATTCATTGTAACGGTTATCGAGCGCAGTTATGCAATAATAAACGTAAGGAGTTGTGGTTTCTAATGAAACCGTGTCTTTAAATTCTGTTATGCCTGTGTAGTCTAAAGAATCATTTCCAAAAGATTCAATGATTGATGAGAATTCATGCTCAGGAGAATTTGACCTTAATATTCTGTAACCCATTAAATCTTTTTCAGTGTTGGGATTTATAACCAAAGCAACAACGCCAGTTGAATCCATTACGCCGCTAACCCACACAGGTTTAGCCGGAGGAATTGAATCATTCAGAGCAGTAAATACAGGATAAGACTGGCTTATATTTCCGGCAGTATCAATTGCTTCAACTAAATAAAAATTATTTCCGCCCCGTATAAAATTCGTATCAATATATTCTCTTGAATCGGGCGGCAGCAGATTAGTTATATACTTAAATTCACCATAAACGGAAGTATCATGCCCAACATAAAATCCTTTTAAATCTTTTGCAGGATTAGAATTCATCATCCATTTTATTTTAATTTCATTATCAGAAATATGATCAGGCTGAGGAACAAAAGGCTGTTCCGGCGGAGTACGGTCTCTGCCCATTGCTTTTATTTCACCAACCAAAACTTCATCAGCAAAAGTAGTTGATCCGTAAACTCTGTATACATACGGCTTATAATTTATTATTAAAGTATCCAGATAACCTTCAGTAGAATCATTAACTACATTGCTTTTAAAAGTTAATAATGGTGTTTTGGTAAGTTTATGAAATGTTTTTCCTTCATCATCAGAACGTACAACATTGTAAAACATCAGATTGTTGTTGGATTTCCAATTAATACCGATGCTTCCTTCATTTTCTGCAGAGGTTAAAATTTGTTTTGCAAAATCCGGATTATATGGTTCAGCTTTTGCTTCAATTAATCCCGGCTCAATAATATAAACAGGAGAATTAAATGCCGGCGAGATTTTGTAAACAAACTTTTCTCCCGGCTTTACATCTTTATCTACATATCTCAAACCAAGCCCCTCAGCAGCGCCTGTACTTGCATTTGCAGATAAAACTGCAAATAGAACCTGCCAGTTTAATTTGCTCTTTCTGTCTTTTATATCCTGTATTTCGTTTCCTGAACTTTCGAGTGTAATATTATCAGTTTCTTCTTCAGAAGAACCAAATATGTACGCAAAATTATCATAATCAATTTCAGTTGTGTCAATTTCGGCTCTTGAAATAAAATATTCTTCCCATTGTTCATCTGTCCAGGGTTTAAAAATGCCTTCCTTTACAGATTTAAAACTGCCGTAAGTACCATCCTGTAAAACCGAAGCACGTTCAAGAATAAAACCGCCGTTCTTAAACAACTTCCATATTGCAGGTTTAGAAACAGCCCATCTTATAATTATTGAATCGGAGTATGATCTGGCGGCAATTCCAATTTTATAATGCAATCCTTCATTCAATTCCTCCATGCTAACGCTGTCTTTCTCAATTATAGCAGTATCGTTTTGTGAAAAAGAAATGGTTTTAATAAAAATTATCAGCAAAATTATATTTATTAATTTCATTTTATCTTCTCTGTGGATTTGTTGGGTGCAGGTTTATTTGCTGCAGATTATTTATTGAGTTTGTATTAGCGTTTGAATTAAGCCGCATTTGGTAATTGTTTGACGCCTGCTGATTTCCGGTTGATGGCTCTAATTTTCCCGTGCTGAAAACTGCTACACGGCTTTCAAAAATAAAACTGCCGTTTTTAGATTTTGCTTTTTGCCAAACATCTCCTGTCAGTGTCCATAATTCAGCGGTTAAAGTAAATCTATACCGTGTTGTGTCTTCAAGATTTCTGCTGCCGTTTAAATGAATATTTGAATTGTTGCGTTGAATATAATATCCATATTGCCCAATAGAGTTCGGTGCCGGTGTTCTTAATAAAATAATAAGATTTTGTACAGAGCTTGAAGAATATTGCTGAGCTAAGCTTGTTGGGTTATTTGAAGCAAAATTATTTGCGGATAAATTATTAGAATTTAAGTTGGTTGAAAGCTGGTTATTAGATATCTGATTAAACGATGTAATTGTTTGAAAATTTGAACCATTCAGTGCAGTATTTAATGTGCTTGTCTGCTGATTGACTTGTGTGTTTGAATTTATAGCCAGTCCGGAATTCATAGGCGCAGCTCCTAATACAACTAAGGAAGCAGAATATCTTACCTGAAAAGTTTTATTAATTATCGAGCCGTCTGTTTGTCTTTCCTGAACATCAAAAACTTCATTAGGCGTAAAGCCAAGAGTAGCACCAATTTTATTTGCAGGATCAAATCTCTCAGAAGATGGAGGAGTATCAATATTGATTATCATATCACCAATTTGCTGAGTTGCATCCTCTTGAGCGTATGTTTGATTATCCGGAAGCGGGCTGGGTGTACATGGCACTCCATAGCTTAGATCAACATCATCAGACCAATCAATTAATTTTAAAATGCTTACGGAAACTCTTGCCTGTCCTGTAACCCAAACAGGGTTTGGAAATCCTGCCTGAACCCATAGGCCTGCTTTGATATCAATAAACGGATAAACACAAACACCTGAGGAGCCGCAGCAGACTAAACAGACACCTGATTTTTTGGGAACAGTAACGTTTACAAAACCGCGAAACCATGCAGCAACTCCGCCTTGTGCGTACCAATTTCTAAAACCAATGGGAGTAGTGCTGCCGCAAACAGTCGCTTCGGGATATTGAAGCAAAGACAAATTAACTTCAAAACCACCGTTTGCTCCATAATTAAGATAAACATTACCTCTTGGGAGCGAAGCAATTATTTTAGATTTTGAATTAGGAAAATTTACTCCAACCCCGAATGAAAATCCTTTTCCTGTTGATGACTGAGATGGAATTGTTGTTGAAGGATTTGAATAAGACATCCCTACACTATTTAATTCTGTAACTGTGGCCGGCTGAAATCCAGTTCGTACAAATTGCCCTATATCATTACCCACTAAAATGTATTCCCACGCAGTAGCTCCCAAAACTTTTACTTTATTTGTTTGATAGGGAGTTCCACAAATAAAATACCATTTACTGTTTTTTCCGTTTATATAAAGAGATAAACTCACACGGTCATTCTGATTTCCGATTCCAACAGTAGTTATGGGATTCCGGTTTATTAGAACAGAGGATTGAAGTGTAAACACTTTTGTTGGCGGAACATACTGCACGTTTGCATTTCCCAAAATTGTTGCTTCGCTTCTGTTAGTTAAATCTGTAAGGCACCAAAAATCAAAATTAAATTCTATCTTATTAAGTCCCCCCGTATTCTGGTTAAACTCCCCACTCAATGAAGCATCACTATTAAAAGCTTTAGGCTCAGGATAGGTGCCGATTACTGCAAGTATTTTTAATCCCAGGCCGGTATTTTTATCCGGAGTGAAAGTTGCACCTGAGTTTGTTTGGCTGCTTGTCTGCGTTGCATTTTGAACGCTTGCTAAATCTAGCGGAGGAACAGCGCTTACAGTCATATGTTTCCAGATGCCGGCGCCAAAACCGTAAAATGCAAGACCTGACATAAATGGAATTGCTGCAGTTTTAGGAAGGATTATTTTTGCATCAACATACCAGTATCTGAAAAAGTTATTTCCATTTTGATGATTTGTTGAACCCATTATCAGGGTGGAAGAAATCGCGCTCTTTATAGAATTTATTGTGGCTTGTACTGTTCCTTTAAATCCATTTCCTTCAACCGGGCTTCCATTAAAGAAAGCAATTTTGCCATCTAATTTAACAGCAGATAAATTTGCAAATATTTTAATCGTATCTATATCCACCTCAACAAACTTCGGTTCAAATTTTCCGGTAGAAGGATTTTTATCTATTGCACCAACCACAGAAAGAGCAGATGATCCGCCGATTTTATCATCAAGATTTACAACTACAGAAAATGAGAGTGCGCCTCTGAGAACTTCATTCCCTTGATTTGGTTTCATCCCAAAATCAACATTCTCAATACTAACCGGAAAGTTTGCAAAAGATTTTTGCGGGCTTGCAAAGCTCCATGTACCTTTGTTAAAAGTAAAATTATTGTTCGTGCTGGCGCTGTTATAACTTAATCCAACATTTTGAAACCCCATTTTCATTTTAACATTTTTTACTGGACCGATATTAATATTTGCCCATTCAAAATCACCGTTAAGTTTAATATCAAAACTGGCGCTGTCATTTATAGTAAGATTAAAAGAAGAAGTATTAGCCAAGACTAATTTTGCATCAGAAAAAAACTTTGCATTTATTGGTCCCTGCGGCTGAATAGTAAATTGATAGCCATTGCCATCAGCAAAAGTTGCTTTGAAGGGAAGGGAATTAGATGCGTTGATTTCAGAAACCGGAAGAACAATTTTACCGCGCAAATATGCGTTTGTTATTGAACTGCAAATAACTTCAAGCTTAAGTGTATCTAAGCTGGCGCCAAGACCTGATATATTTCCGTTTGGAAACGTAAAAATATCTTTTGCGGTGATCTTTCCTGTTAATCCCTGCTTATTAATAATCAAATTATCAATATTAACTGTAATATTTTGATTAGATGTTTTGAAATTATCAGGGAATTTTATCTTAGCTGCTTTAATAAAGAAGCCGGTAAAATCTACTCCGGTTACTCCATCAGGATAATTTGCCGGAAAAACAATGTTATCAGGATTTCTTACAATTGAATGATCATAATAAAATGAAGTTACCTGGAGTTCCATTCCCTGCGTTCCGGAGATTGTAGTGTTTGGAAGATTTGCTTCAACGATCCAATCATCCCAATTAACAATATTGGTTTTAATATTGCACTTTGCTTTATTGGTTCCATTGTCAGGAATGGGCTTCAACCAGCTTCTGGGAAAGAGCACATCAAGATCAACATTTAATTCACGGAAACCTTCACAATCCCATGATATAAAAGTGCCGTCAGAATCCGATTGTTCTTTTTTAAAAACAACACTGTAAGAATCACCATTAGGAATATTTCCGGTAAAAGTAACATTGTCAATCAAGCCAAGCCTGCCGGATTGTACTGAAGGACCACCGGTTGAAAAAATTATATCTGATCCTTTAAATCCAACGCTGTCATTATATTCATCAACAGGAAAAATTGCTACACAGTTTAATTTTGCTTCTGTCGGATCAAACTTCATTTCAGAAATTGCAATCGTATAACCTTGTGCATTATTAATTCCCAAAGGAAGTTTTAACGGAGTGTTTGTGTTATCCTGTATCATCTGGTTTAAATCAAAATCTTTTACAAGCTTATTTGTAACGGGATAACTATTTAATGTATTGTGAAGCCAGTTATCTAATTTTTTAACTGTTGAAGTTGTCCAGTTAAATGATCCTGCACCGTTAATAAGCCATTGCTGCGGCCATGTTTCGGGTGATTGATCTATCTGGGAAATTACAGAGCCGCTGAATAATTCATCAGCAGTATTTACTTTAATATTTTTAAACTCAACTGCTATCGGGGTTTTCAACCATGAAACAACAATTGATCCTGTTCCGGTCAAAGCTGTGCTGCTTCCGGAAGCAGTTAGAATCTTCATTGTAAAATGTCCAACCTTTATA
Organism: Ignavibacteriales bacterium; assembly: GCA_044507695.1. Taxonomy (GTDB): domain Bacteria; phylum Bacteroidota; class Ignavibacteria; order Ignavibacteriales; family Ignavibacteriaceae; genus JBIQJD01. The sequence goes on from JBIQJD010000018.1 coordinate 69,538, forward strand.
TATTCATTCTCAAAATCAGATGCGCTTTTTGAAGATGGAATTTGATTTGTTACAACCGCAGGATTTTGAGATGCCTGACAGCTTGAAGGCGGAAGCTGTGGATTATTTATTGATGACGAATCATCCTGTTGTCCCGATTGATTGCCGCTGGTTATTGATAAGCTTTTTTGGACACCGCCTCCCGAATCAGCACTAAAGTTTCTCGTTTCACTGGCAGAAATTTCCTCCCCGTTATGAAGTGCATAAACCTGCCAGGCGTATTTTTTCCCTTTAATAAATTTGGGCGCAGACGAAGGATACTCAATACTAGGCCATGATATACTATCCTTCTCAAAAAACGGCTTGTTTCCTTTTAAGGCATTTTCAGGTGATTGATCGCCGATCACCTCAACTATTTTCAAGCGATAACTGGTAATAATTATATCTTCAATTTTATATCCTCTTGCCTGCCCGGATGGAGAAGAAGATTGCCATGAAAAAGTTAAAGATCGTCCGGTTTGAACAGATTCTCGATCAGCCGGAGATAATAATTTTATTGTAGGAGGAGCGTTAACAGGTGTAACTACTGTAAATGAGAAAGTTTCGCTTGTACCGTTATTTTCACCAATTGGTTTTCCATCTCTGCCAATTGCTTGAATATTCCATGCATATTTTTTGTTTGGGTTAAACTTTCTGGCTGATAAAGGATATTGAAACATCGATAATCTGATCTCTTCTTTTTCAAAGAATGGTTTGTTCTTCAATATTGCTTCTTCCGGAGATTGATTGCCGAGTATCTCAACTATTTTTAGTTTATAAATTTGTTCTGAGGCAGCGGGCGATGAAAGCCATGTAAATACCGGCAATTGTTTCTCATTGATTGTTTCTTCATCATTAGGAGAAAGGAGAGTGAGTGAAGAAAAGATTTCTACTCTTTGATCAATACAGTCACTTCCTAATTCTTCCCCGGAAGTATTTTTCACCGTTATACAAATTTTGTAATCACCTGATGGAGCGTTTCCTGTGCGTGTAAAAGCCTCACGCCATTTACCGGATTTAAAATTTACCTGTCCGGATTTAACATCATCATAAGTTATAATTTTATTTCCCGGTGGAATTTTTAATGTTCTGGAATTTCCGTTTACGATTATTCCATCGCTTGATTCTTCAAGCGTACCATAAATTATAACATCTAATGCAGCTCTGCTTGGATTAAAAATATTAACCTTCCAAATATCAGAGGCACGCAATTGGTTTGGCGGCGGCTGGGTTAATTTTACCTGAACATTTACCTGTGCAAAAGCAATCCGGCAATAAAATAATATTAGTGAAAGTAAAAAAAGTTTTTTCATAATCTGCCATTTTTAATTTTTATTACATTATTATTCTTCAATCTGTTTAATGATGATCTTAATTTTTCAAGCTTATCTTTAGGTATGTTCGGATCATTTTCCATTAAAGAAATTATTTCTTCCATAGAAATAAATTCTTTCTCAGTTGGGACATCGGCCCGCTTTTTTATTATAAATAGAGGGACTGAGTTCTTCTTTTTTTTTACAAAAAATGATTTGAGATTTTTTAATATGGTCAATTGGTTTCGTAATCAGTTGATACGAACATATTATTACATAGAAAGTGGATCAACAGCCAATGAGTGAAAGGCAGTTTTAATTTTACAAAAGGTATAAATTTAAAATTAATCGGTGGAATTAAACCGTTGTAGCCTCAGGCTTTATGCCTGAGGAAATTGGGGGAATTTTAAAATTACAATTGTTACAAATGCCAAAAACATTCTCAAAAATTACACAAAATCTGCAAGCTCCAAAACAGTGGAACCTTTAAACGGATAGCCTTTCCAATGATCAATCAAATTGGCTTTAACGGGATTCATCAATATGTAATTAATTTGATTTCTCAAATCCTCTTCATTTCTGATAATGTGGTCATAATAATCTTTTTGCCATTTTACTCCGTTGGTATTTTGCTTTAGTGTAATGCTTCAGAAGGAAAAGGAATTTCTTAAATTTGTTTAATGTAACAACAG
>JBIQJD010000019.1:0-59791 GCA_044507695.1 Ignavibacteriales bacterium
GTTGTTACATTAAACAAATTTAAGAAATTCCTTTTCCTTCTGAAGCATTACAACTACTAATATTGTCACATCAATAGAGGACTTTTCAGAAAATTCTCCTGCTCAATTTGAACTCTATCCAAATTATCCTAATCCATTCAATCCATCAACTACAATAAGTTTTAATCTGCATAATTCCGGAAATATTTCACTCGTTATTTATGATGCGATGGGGCGGGAGATAAACAGGTTGATTGATAATGAGTGGACTAATTATGGCAATCATAAAATCGATTGGGATGGAAGATCAAGTTCAGGCCAAATTGTTTCAAGCGGAGTCTATTATTATAGTCTTGTTTCAAAAGGTGAAAGAATAATCCGCCCGATGATTTTAATGAAGTAAAAAATTTTTATCCTAATTTTTTTTGAACGCTTTAAGAGAGGGTGTTGCCGAACTTTTAATATATTATTTCTCCCATTGGAATGGAGATTAGCAATTGTCATTCTCAAGTTGACAATTAGTGAGAGAATAAAATTGGTAAAAAATTGTTTTGAAATCTTTTCATTACAAAGGATATAATAAATCCACTGCGAGAATTTCGTATGTGAAACGAACTTTTTTCTACAATAATTTTACCTTTCCTGCAGGACTGGCAAGCTCTACTAGGTCAGGAGAAAAAACTTCGTAGAAGTTTTATTATTGTAGTAAAATATACAATTACAATTCCGGCATCCTCGTAGAGGATGAATTTATAAGAATTAAAAACGCAGACAATTTTATATTTAATCACTTATAAATTGATATATAAAAATTAGCTTGACGCGTGTGTGTTTACAGGGGAATGACTTTATTTACAATAGTCTCAATGGCTTTGCCGGAAGGAGTCTTCACCTGAGAAATCTTTCATTATTTGGCAGAAAAGATTTCTCCTTTCAGTGGAAATGACAATTCTGATACACCTCTCTAAGGAGTTGAATTTTTTAAAATCAGGATAAAATATCCTTCCGCTTAAAAATAAATGCGGAAATTGCAAAGAAGAAGATTATATGCCCGCATAAAACTAATAATGAATTAATTATCTGCTGATAATCAATCGGATCATCAAAAAATAATCTCCATGTGGACATATATGTTGTAAAAAGAAAAGGGCGTATTGTTTCAAAAAATCCTATTTCAAGATTTGATATAATAAGAAATACAATTATAACTGCCATTGTTGCAACAATGGGACCAATTGCATTCTCTACAAGTGATGAGAATAGAAATGCAAGTGATGCAACAACCATCATGCTGAAAGCTGCAGTTCCATAGCTTAAAAGAAAACGCCACAGTATATCATCCTTTGCAAATATTATTACGTTCTCAGGTCTTACAACAATCAACTCTCCTGCTCCAAATACCAGCAAGCCCATTCCAAGACTTAACAGCGCCAGCCAAAAAACAAGTATAGTTGTGTAGATCAAACCTGAAAGAAATTTTGACGTTACAAGACTGAATCTTGAAACCGGTCTTGTAATAAGCAGGCGGTAAGTTCCGGCGGTAGCTTCACCGGCTAAAAGATCACCCGCCACCAGCGTAATGAGAAAAGGAATCTGGATGAAAAGGCTGTTTAGAATTATATAAGAAATTAAATAACCGTTAAGAAGATTTCCTACAAATACAAAAGATTGTTTCAGGTTACGCGTCATAAAATTTAATGATTGCTGTCCCTCTACATGCATTGCAATCTGAATAATTAAAACTAACGCAGCAATTGCCATGAAACCAATATACGTACGCCATTTCTTAAAAATCTTAAAAAGCTCAACATTAATAAGAGTAATCATCCGGCAGCCTTTTCAGTAATATTCAGAAAATATTCTTCCAATGAACGTGCAGGAATTACTGCACTTACTGCAATATCATTTTGTATCAAAAATTTGTTTAAGGGTGCAATCTGCTGCGGGCTGAGCAGCATAATAATTTTATTAGATGTAACTGATTCAATCTTTGAAGACCACTCAGAATTTTTTACCAGGTTATCCGCTTTTGCAGTATCATCAACTTCAAATGTTACTCTAAGATTATTTGAGTTAAGTAAATCCTGAACGTATCCTTCAACCCTTGTGGTTCCTTTATGGAGAATTATCATCCTGTTTGAAACAAGTTCAACCTCATATAAAATATGAGATGAAAGAAAAATAGTTTTGCCTTTTTCCCTGCTGAGAAAAATTATAAGGTCACGTATCTCCTTCATTCCCTGCGGATCAAGCCCGGTAGTTGGTTCATCAAGAATTATCAGGTCAGGATCATGCAGAAGCGCCTGTGCAATTCCTAGTCTTTGTTTCATTCCGTGAGAAAATGTTTTTACCTTGCTTCTGTATCTTTTATCCAGGCCAACAAGTTCAAGCATATCCATAATTTTTTTTCTTGATGTATCTGTACCGGAAAGCCTGCCGAGTATTTCAAGATTTTTATAAGCTGAAAGATAGCCGTAAAAATCAGGCTTCTCCACAATTGCACCAACACGCTTAAGTATTTCTCTGCGGTTTTGCCTCAGCGGTTTGTTGAATATTTTTATCTCACCGTTGGTTGGTGAAATTAAGGAAAGCAGCATTCGGATGGTTGTGCTTTTACCCGCGCCGTTTGGTCCTAAAAACCCAAACACATCTCCCTTGTAAACTGTAAGATTAAGATTATCAACAGCTTTTAAATCTTTAAATTTTTTGGAAAGATTTTTTACTTCAATTACTTTTTCATCATCCAAAATTTTTCCGGTTTGTGATCTTAATTAATTTTTATGCTGTTCAAAAATAAATTTCTTGCATTTTAAAAATGGAGGAATTTATATAAACGGCAAAAGCTTAAAAATCCTTTTTTTCTTCCCTCAGATCAAAATTAAAGAAAACAAAAATCAAAAAAATTCTGCTGCATAAATTTTTTTTGTAAATTCTTGTATCCTATAAAGAAATTTAATTTGGTTTTTAAAAAATTATTAATCAGATTTGTTCAAAGTTTTAAGTGATAAAAATTCTTTAGAAAATATTTTCAAATTGAATTTTATTTTTTAAAGATTTTTTATTTTGATATTAACACCTTACTTACCACAAAAATTGATGATGGCAAAACCACTAATTTTTTTAGCAGCATTTTCAAACAGTTTACAAATAAAATCCCCTTTAATTAATAAATCGTTAAACCATTTAAGCAAGGGAGTGTATAATGCAGATTAAAAGGCAGTTTACCTCAGCCGACAGAGATCCGCTCTCATCTTTTGAATTTGTTAAAAGAACATCTGAGATTAAAAACCCGGATGGCTCAATTGTTTTCAGAATGGAAGACGTTTATGTGCCCTCTGAATGGTCTCAGGTTGCAACCGATATTATTGCTCAGAAATATTTTCGTAAAGCAGGCGTGCCCAAGCTTTTAAAGAAGGTTAAAGAAAAAGGCGTTCCCGCCTGGCTTCAGGCATCAAAAGCTGATACTGAAAAAATAGAACAACTTCCTGAAAAAGAAAGATATGCTTCTGAGACTGATTCAAGACAGGTATTTCACAGGCTTGCCGGCTGCTGGACTTACTGGGGATGGAAAGCAAAATATTTTGATACTGAAGAAGATGCCAAAGCTTTTTATGATGAACTCGTTTTCATGCTTGCAAATCAAATGGCAGCTCCAAACTCTCCTCAATGGTTTAACACAGGTTTAAACTGGGCATATGGAATTTCCGGACCATCTCAGGGACACTATTATGTTGACTATGAAACAGGTGAACTTACAGCATCAACCGATGCATATACACATCCTCAACCACATGCATGTTTTATTCAATCTGTAAAAGATGATCTTGTTAATGAAGGCGGGATAATGGATTTGTGGGTTCGTGAAGCACGCTTGTTTAAATATGGTTCAGGCACCGGTTCAAATTTTTCTGAGTTAAGAGGATCAAATGAGCCATTAAGCGGCGGCGGAAAATCATCAGGCTTAATGTCCTTCCTAAAAATTGGTGATCGCTCCGCAGGCGCTATTAAATCAGGCGGTACAACACGCAGAGCAGCTAAAATGGTTACTCTCGATCTCGATCATCCAGATATTGAAGAATACATAAACTGGAAAGTTGTAGAAGAACAGAAAGTGGCAGCGATTGTTGCAGGTTCAAAACTTTGCAATCATCATCTTAATGCTATAATGAAAGCATGTTATGAAGAACATCCTGAAAATGACCGCTTTAACAAACAACTGAATAAAAAATTAAAACATGCAGTGCTTGAAGCAAGGAAAGCACAAATACCGAATAATTATATTGAACGCGTAATTCATCTCGCTAAACTCGGCTTCAGATCAATTGAATTTCCTGTTTATGATCTTGATTGGACTTCTGATGCTTATGCTACAGTATCAGGACAAAACTCAAATAATTCAATCCGTGTTACTAATGAATACATGAACGCAGTATTGAATGATGGTGACTGGAATCTTTACTGGAGAGTTGAAAAGCGTAAAGCAAAAAAAGAAGGACGCGCACCAAAGCCGTGCAAAACTTTAAAGGCAAGAGAACTGTGGGATCAGATTGCTTATTCGGCATGGTCCTGCGCTGATCCCGGAATTCAATTCCACACAACAATTAATGAATGGCACACATGCCCTGAAGATGGTGAGATTAAAGCCTCGAACCCATGCAGTGAGTATATGTTCCTCGATGATACTGCATGTAATCTTGCTTCATTAAATCTTGTGAAATTCTATAACACAAAAGAAAAACGTTTTGATATTAACGCTTACAGGCATGCAGCAAGATTATGGACGATTGTTCTGGAGATTAGCGTATTGATGGCTCAGTTCCCCAGCAAAGAAATTGCACAGCTTAGTTATGAATTCAGAACACTTGGATTAGGATATGCAAATCTCGGTTCACTTTTAATGCAGCAGGGAATTCCGTATGACAGCAATGAAGCTTTTGCAATTTGCGGTGCTTTAACTGCAATTATGCATTCAACAGCATATGCAGCTTCAGCAGAAATGGCTAAACAATTAGGACCATTTCCTAAGTATGATAAAAATAAAGAACATATGCTTAGGGTAGTGCGCAACCACAGGCGTGCAGCGTATAACGTCCCTAATGAAGAATACGAAGGATTAACTATTTATCCGGTTGGAATAAATCCCAAATACTGCCCATCAGATCTTTTAAAAGCAGCACGTGAAGATGCTGATAAAGCATTGGAACTTGGAAATCAATACGGATTCAGAAACGCACAGGTAACTGTAATTGCTCCAACAGGAACAATCGGTCTTGTAATGGATTGCGATACAACCGGTGTTGAACCTGATTATGCTTTAGTTAAATTCAAGAAACTTGCCGGCGGCGGATATTTTAAAATAATAAATCAATCAATTCCGCCTGCACTTGAGAGATTAGGATACAATAAAGATCAGATTGCAGAAATAGTTAAATATGCAAAAGGTGCAGGAACATTAAGCGGATGCCCTTATATAAATCCTGAATCTCTGCGTGCAAAAGGATTTACAGAAGAAGCATTAGCAAAACTGGAAAAAGCACTTCCTTCGGTTTTTGAGATTGGTTTTGCATTCAACAAATTTACTCTTGGTGCAGATTTTCTCGTAAAGAAATTAGGATTCTCTCCTGAAGAAATAAATTCATTTGATTTTAATTTACTCTCGGCACTTGGTTTTTCTAAACAGGAAATTGCATCGGCAAATGATTACATCTGCGGAACGATGACCATTGAAGGCGCTCCTTTCCTGAAGCATGAACATTATCCTGTTTTTGATTGTGCAAATAAATGCGGCAAAAAAGGAACAAGGTTCATCCGCCCTTCAGCACATATTAAAATGATGGCAGCAGCTCAGCCGTTTATATCAGGCGCAATATCAAAAACTATTAATCTTCCAAATCAGGCTTCAGTTGAGGATATTAAAGATGCATACATGCAGTCCTGGAAACTCGGTATAAAAGCAAACGCTCTTTACCGTGATGGTTCAAAACTATCACAGCCGTTAAATTCTGTCAGCGAAGAAGAACTCGAAGCTATAATGGAAGAGAAAGAACAAAATGATATTATAAAAGTAGCCGAGAGAATTATTCACCGCTACATTGCAAAAAGAAGAAGGCTGCCAGATAGAAGAACAGGTTATACTCAGAAAGCAAAAATCAACGGGCAGTCTGTTTATATAAGAACTGGTGAATATGAAAACGGACAACTTGGTGAGATTTTTATTGATATGCACCGTGAAGGCGCCGCATTCAGAAGCCTGCTGAACTGCTTTGCAATTTCAATTTCACTCGGCTTGCAGCACGGCGTACCTCTTGAAGAATTTGTAGATGCATTTGTATTTACAAGATTTGAACCGAGCGGAATTGTTACAGGAAATGATAAAATTAAAATGTCCACATCTGTTATTGATTATATCTTCAGAGAATTAGCAGTAACATACCTCGGAAGAACCGATCTCTCTCATGTTGAACCTGAAGATGTTAATGCAAAAGCTTCAAAAGGGATTGTTAAAAAATTAGTTGAGCCTGAATTTGTAAGTGAAGAAGTTGTTAGTGAAAAAGTAGTTGAACTAGACAGGGATAAAATTAAAGGATACAACACTTCCCTTTCCGAACATGAAAGCATTGGTCATCCGGAAGGCGCTTCTACAATGTCAGCTAAAATTAAACGTGCAATCGAAGCGGGCTATACAGGTGATGTTTGTACCGAATGCCAGAGTGTTACAATGGTACGCAACGGCACATGCCTGAAGTGCATGACTTGCGGATCTACTTCGGGATGCAGCTGATATATTTTAGCATTGATTGCTTAAAAAAAGCCGCTTAAAATGAGCGGCTTTTTTTATTGGTAATTAAATTATAGCGGTTTTGACTTAAATTTTTTCGCTAGATTTTATAAATTTTATTTTAGTCTTGACTTCCAAATATTTTTCTGCGAGATTGCATCTACCTAAAAATAAAAGGGGCTATCTATGAAATACTTTCCTCTTTTCATCCTTTCTTTTTTAATCACATTTCTTCTATTTTCTTGCAATGAAGACGCAGTAAATACAACAACTACTGATCAGAAAATAACTAATAGAAGTATATCCATAATTTAATTGAGTTTGTAAAATGAAAAAAATATTAAATATAATCTTCTTGTGTCTTTTGATTAATAGTTGTAGTTCAGTAAGGGTTGTTGAGACTCCCTCAAACGATAAAAATTTAACGGAGCTAAATAATAATATAAGTAATAAAGAAATAATTATTGAAACCTTAAACCAGCAAAATTACAATGCAGTAGATGGAGAATTGAAGCATGATAGTATAATTTTCAAGACAACTAAAAAAATATACCATGCTATGAGATTAAGCGATATAAAGAAAGTTATTTTTGTAAAAAGTGGAGATAATAATAATGCGCAAATTGAGTTAAATTCGGGATTGATAATTAATGCTGTAAATATCAATCAGAATCAGGACAGTATCCGCTTTTTTAGTGAGAAATTTTTAAGAAAATCACTGCCCCTATCGGAGTTAAAATCTATTTGTCATGATAATAATTTTTTAGGTGGACTGGAGGGATCTTTTTTTGGTACTACCACCGGTGCAATATTTGGCGCATTATTATTTCAAGCTAAAGTAGGGGAATCTTATGATGGGTCTCCACGATATGACAAGTTTACATCAGCAGTTTATGGAGGTTTAATTGGGTTAATATTAGGGGGGATAATTGGTGCTGTGATAGGTCATTCATATATTTATATATTTTAAGTGTCTTAATCCATTATTCAATGAAAGCTAAAGTTAAACGCGCAATTGAAGCCGGCTACACAGGAGATGTATGCACCGAGTGCCAGAGCTTAACAATGGTAAGAAACGGAACATGTCTGAAGTGCCTTACTTGCGGTTCCACTTCGGGTTGCAGTTAAGGCAGGTCATAGGATAAGAGAAAAAGGTAAACGTATTTAGAAGCCGCTCAGTGAGCGGCTTTTTTTCCTTGTTTTTTTAAATATAAAATTATTAGTTTGCTCTTGAGTTCTTTAGATAAAATGCATTTTAACTAACTAACTTCAGGGGCTTTATGAAAACTTCACTTCCAACTCTCTCTCTCTCTCTGTTTATTTCTTTTCTCATTACTTCTTTTTTCGTGTAATGAAGACGCAGTTAATACAACAACTACTGAGCAACAATTAAGCAATCTTTCAAAACCTCCGGGGGAGGATACAATTATAGTTGGTGAGGATGGGTTTGGATGTGGAGAGTTTATAACCTATGGTGGTTGGGGTTTTAGTCACTTCCGGTCTGTCAATGGGAAAGAGAGGTATTCCAGTGATATCTAAAATATTTCCCGACCCATAAAGTTTACGGGTATAACCAGGTGAATGATTTAAGTAATATTCAACGTTATGATAAAATCAATAACGGAATTATGGTTTTAGGACTTCAGTATTCATTTATTTTTTAGATCCAATATAATCCGAGGAGAATATAAGATGACATTTTTAAAATATATTCCGGTAATATTTTTGTTTTTTCTAATAATAATAACCGGCTGTTCATCCTCAAATATGCTTCCTGATGATAAATACATTCAAAAAATTAACAATGCAGCCGCCGGAGAAAGAGTAAAAATAGTATCAACAGATGAGACTGAATTTACCGCGGAAAATTTAGCAGTTAGAAAAGATTCAACTTCATGGATTAACATCGTGGAATTGAAAACCATTTTAAGAAAATCAGAAATTGAAAATGTTACTTACACAGAAGGCGGCTATAATAACTCGGCAATAATCAAACTGAAAAACGGTAACATCATTAACGGCAGCCGGATTGAAGCAGATAATACGTCTGTTTCATTTTTTAGTTTGAATGAATCTCCAATCAAAATGCCCACGGATAACATTAAAAAAATCAGCATAAAAAATCATCTTTCAACCGCTCTCATCGGTTTGGGAATTGGATTTTTTGCCGGCGGTATTGCCGGAACTTTAATAAATATTGGTGATGATAGGAAAGCATATACATTAACTTTTCCCGGCGCTGTGGTGGGCGGTGTAATCGGCTTTGTAACTGGAATGATTTCGGGAACCTGGCGGGATTACCATTTGCGGTAAGATTGCTTCGCCTATCGCCCGCATTGATTTTTAAATTTTTCCCTCTCCTTCATATGTAGTTTTAAATGGTGAGTAAGGAGAAGGGTGGAACTTTTAAACTGCCGGTACCCGGCATACAAGACAAGAACAATGTCAAACCTGCGAGGTTCAGGAAAACCTCGCAGGTTATTCTAAATTTATTTCAGCATTCTTGTTGAATTAAAAATTGCAATTATTGCAACACCCATATCCGCAAAAACTGCTTCCCACATTGAAGCTAATCCTAATCCACCAAGAGCAATAAAAAATGCTTTAACAGCTAAAGCAAAAATTATATTCTGCCAAACTATTGTTCTTGTTTTTTTTGCAATGTGAATTGCTTCACCAACTTTTGATGGATCATCCTCCATGATTACTACATCTGCCGCTTCAACAGCGGCATCTGAACCGAGTCCGCCCATTGCAATTCCTACATCAGCACGCGCAATAACGGGAGCATCATTTATGCCGTCTCCAACGAAAGCAACCTTATGCATCATCCCCTTTTTAGATTTCTCACTCGAGGATTCGCTCCAAATGACATTTTCTTTCTTTGTTATTTCGAAGTCCACATTTATCGGAGTGAATAATCTTTTTAAAAGATTAGATTTTTCCCTTTGCTCGAAATGACAAACAGTACTCATTATTTTTTCAAGCTGTTCAACTTTATCCTGCGGAAGCAGTTCAGCAATAAATTTTGTTATACCGAGCTTTTCTGCTATTGCTTTTGCAGAGAAATAATTATCGCCGGTAAGCATGATTACATATTTTACACCGGCGTTCTTTAATTCTTTAACGGCTGATATTGCATTCTCTTTCAGCTCATCACTAATAATAATATATCCGGCATAACTTTTATCAACTGCAACATGTACAACTGTACCTTCAACATTGCATACATCATGCGGAACATTTTCCGAATGGAGCAATCTATCATTTCCGGCAATAACTTCTTTTCCATCAACCTGTGCCTTTATTCCATGCCCTGATATTTCATGGTAGTTTTTTATTGATGATGCATCAATTTCTCTATTTTCTGCTTCTCTGATTGATGCAGCAATAGGATGATTTGAATTATGTTCAGCCGATGCAGCAAAATGAAGAACTTCATTTTTTGTAAAATCATTTTGGGGAATAACTTCAGTTACTTTAAAAACTCCTTTTGTAAGCGTTCCGGTTTTATCAAACACAACTGCGCCAATCTTTGTTAATGCATCTAAATAAGCTGAACCTTTGATCAGAATTCCCCTTTTTGAAGCGCCGCCGATACCGCCGAAATATCCAAGCGGAATACTTACCACCAGTGCACACGGACATGAAATTACGAGAATAACCAATGCACGGTAAATCCATTCTTCAAATGATTGAGAGAAAAACAACGGAGGGAGAAGCGCAATACCTAAAGCAATAAATACTACAACCGGTGTGTAGTATCTTGCAAATGTTGTTATGAATTTTTCAGTCTCTGCTTTTTTCTTTCCTGCATTCTCAACAAGTTCTAATATTTTTGAGATAGAAGATTGAGCAAATGAGCTTGTAGTTTGTACAGTAATCAAGCCGGATTTATTAATCATTCCGGCAAGTACCTGAAGTCCCGGCCGGATAGTTTTGGGCACAGTTTCTCCGGTTAAAATAAATGTATCTGCGTAAGAATTTCCTTCAGTAACAATTCCATCCAAAGGAATTTTTTCTCCCGGTTTAACAAGTATTAACTCACCGGGTTTTACTTCATCCGGTGATACTTTTAATATCTCTTCACCTTTTTTGAGATTTGCATAATCAGGTCTTATTTCAAGAAGCGCTTTTATAGATTTGCGGGAATTATTTACAGCAATTCCCTGAACAAATTCACCGATATTATAAAACAGCATTACTCCAACTGCTTCGGGCAATTCACCGATTGCTATTGCACCAAGCGTTGCAATTGACATCAGGAAATTTTCATCAAAGATTTTTCCGTGATAGATATTCTTTAATGCTTTTACAAGAACTCCTCTTCCGCTGATAAAATATGCTGATAGGAATACTAAATATTCAGCCCATGAAAAATTCGTGCGGCTCAATTCTTCATTAAAGAATAATCCGGCAATGAATAAAATAAATACAAATGCAAGAGTGTAAAATTCTTTTTTATTAAAAATTTTTACCGATGATGCTGTTTCAAGTTTCTCTATATCACCACCTGGTTCTATTTTCTTAATAATGCTTCGTATTTTCTCAACATCATTCAAATCAATAATAAGTGTTGATGCGGCAAAATTTACGGAGGCTTCATTTACTTCATCCAGATTGCGGAGTTCATTTTCTATTCTTGCGGCACATGAGGAACAGGTAATATTTTTTAATCTGTATTTCATAAATTCGGATAAATATACTTATACTTATGTTAATTTGGAATGAAAAGAAATGAGGAGGCAAAGGAGTGAATCAAAGTATAATTTCAATGCTATAGTTGAGCGTTCAGTTTACCTTCTATCCGTCGTGCACCCATATATCTTTTGGAGTAATATTCATGATCTAATGAAGAAATAATAACACCATGTTTAGAACTTGCATGGGCAAAAAGATTATCTCCAATGTATATTCCTACATGTCCGGGTCTCACTCTTCTGCGCGTGTTAAAGAACACAAGATCACCGAATTGTAAATCTTCCCTGTCTTCAATTTTAATTCCCATTGTAAACTGATCCCGGGCAGTACGGAGAAGAGGAATGCTAAGGCAGTTTCTATAAATAGTTTGTGTAAATGCAGAGCAATCAATTCCATCTTTAGAATTTCCGCCGTATTTATATGGAGTATTCAGATATTTAATTATCTCCATCAGAATTTTTTCTTTATTCGTGCTGTTATCTGCGGAAAGATCAGCGCTGGATTCTGAAGAGTTTATTCTTGTAATAACAGATGAAATATCAACGCCTGATTCTTCATCCGGGAATTCTTCTGAATCATCATCTGTATCATTAAAATTTTCCTCAGCAGTGTAGGAGGAATTATCTGCTATCTCTTTTTCGTTATTATTCTTTTTATCTTCAGATGTGAATCTTACTGTAGAATTTTCCTCAGATTTTTTTTCTGATTCATGTTTATAGCGAAGCGAGTTGGAAGACGAGGAGCAGCCGTAAAGCAGCAAGACAGCAAGAGCAAATACAGCAATCAGCGGCAATTTTAAATTTTGTAAATTCATCTCAGCCAAGATATGCTCTTAAATTTTTACTTCTTGATGCATGTCTTAACCTCCGTATTGCTTTTTCTTTAATCTGTCTTACCCTTTCACGAGTTAAATTAAATTTCTCACCAATTTCTTCCAATGTAAGCGAGTGTTCTTTATTCAAACCAAAATATAATTTAATAACTTCGGCTTCACGTTCTGATAAAGTTGATAATGCTCTTTCGATTTCTGTTTTAAGAGATTCACTCATCAATATATAATCGGGCGGCGGCTGCATTTCATTTTGAATAACATCAAGCAGCCTGTTGTCTTCACCCTGCGCAAATGGTGCATCCATTGAAACATGGCGTCCGGATATTTTTAATGTATCAGCAACTTCCGAAACATCCATATCAAGTTCCTGCGCAAGCTCTGTAGCGCTTGGTTCACGCTCATATTCCTGCTCAAGATTGCTGTATGCTTTACCAATTTTATTCAGTGCACCAACGCGGTTTAGCGGAAGTCTTACTATTCTGGATTGTTCAGCAAGTGCCTGCAGAATTGATTGACGAATCCACCAAACGGCATAAGAAATAAATTTGAAGCCGCGTGTTTCATCAAATCGTTTAGCAGCTTTTATTAGTCCAAGATTTCCTTCATTTATCAAATCACCAAGAGATAAACCCTGGTTCTGATATTGTTTTGCAACGCTGACAACAAATCTTAGATTTGCTTTTGTCAGCAGTTCCAACGCACGCTGATCTCCCTTTTTTATTCTGATGGCAAGTTCAATTTCCTGATCCGGATTTAGCAGATCTACTTTGCCGATTTCCTGGAGATACTTATCAAGAGACTGGCTCTCCCGATTAGTAAATTGCTTGGTTATTCTCAAAAAACACCTCGCTGTTAGTTTTGCAGGTTTATTGTATCTACAATTCCAACTATTGAAGCATCCACCGGTGCAAAATCAACCGGCAGGGGAATTACTGCTTCCGATGCTGTTATATAAAAAATAATTTCACCGGGGCCGCTTCCAACTGTATCAACTGCAATAATTGGCTCGCCGTCTTTTTCTTTTTCAGAATTTAACGGCTGGACTAACATTAATCTGAAGCTTTCCAAAGCTTCGTATTTTTTAGTTGCCCAGATATTACCTATTACTTTACCAAGGAACAATTTATTCCTCTCTTCCATCTGGGAAGTTACCGGGAATTCCAGAAAATCTATTAAAACTTTTAATCAGAATTTTAATAGATCCTCTCAGGATTTAACTTCACTTCAAAAATAACTTAAAGTTAGTTTAATTAAAAAGTCAATTAAGCTTTTGCTTCATGCTCAATCATTTCTTTTATAGAAACATCAAGCTTATCAACAATAGCCATAATAACCGCATCTACAGGTTTGTTTTTTGTGGTTTCAGTTTGCCGGGCAGAACTTCCTGTTGCAACAATTACCACTTCTCCTTCACCGGCACCAACACTGTCCACCGCAATTACAAAATTACTTTTTTCATTTAGATTAAGATCTAACTGGCGTACGATTAATAACTTTGCGCCAACTAAATTTTCATCTTTCCTGGTTGACCAGATTGTTCCGATTACTTTTCCTAATATCAAAATAAATTCTTTTTATATGTAGCTAGTAAATTTAACGCTAATATATAGGCTTCTGTTTTAATTTTCAATTTTGAAGATTTTACACTTCATTTAAAACGGCTTGTTCAAAAGTTTATCAGAAGTTATTTCAAATCAATTTCAATTTAATATTTTTTATGAATGATTGATTCAAATGTTATTATTCAGCTAAGAAACTGCTTCCGTGCAAATTATTTTTAATGTTAAAAAAATCAGCTGCTGTTTTTGCAGCATCCGAAAATGTTTTTCTAAGCCCTAAATTTTTGCCCTGTTTTTCTTTTCTATAAAATATTAATGGAACATATTCCCTGCTGTGATCTGTGCTTGGTGTTGTCGGATCGTTTCCGTGATCAGCAGTTATTAGTAATGCATCGGTTGAATCAAGATTATTTATTAGCTGGGGAAGATAATCATCAAATTCTTTCAAGGCATCTGCAAATCCTTCCGGATCATTTCTGTGGCCAAAGTAAACATCAAAATCAACAAGATTGGTAAAGATGAATGCACCCTCAGCCTCAGTTGAGTATTGCAGAATTTTATCCATTCCCTGCTTATTAGATTTTGTTACCTCATTAATTTTTATCCCGCGGAAATTGAAAAGATCATTTACCTTACCAATAGCTACAGTTGTAATTCCGTTAGTGGAAAGCAAATCGAGAATTGTTTCCGAAGGAGGATTAATTGAAAAATCTTTTCTGTTAGTGGTTCTTGTATAATTTCCGCTGGTACCTATAAACGGGCGTGCAATTACTCTTCCCATATTAACTGGAGGCTGTAAAACTTCTTCCCGTGTTATCCGGCAAATTTCATAAAGCCTTTCTAATGGTATTATCTCTTCATGCGCAGCAATTTGAAAAACCGAATCCGCACTTGTATACACAATTGGAAATCCTGTTGCAACATGTTCATCACCGAGTTCTTTAATTATTTCCGTACCGGAGGCTGCTTTATTTCCAAGATAACCTTTGCAGCCTGTATGTTTTAAAAATTTATTGAGTAATTCTTGAGGGAATCCATCAGGAAAATAAGAGAAATCAATATCTACATATAATCCTGAAAGTTCCCAATGCCCGGTTGTTGAATCTTTTCCCTTTGAAACTTCCTGCATCTTCCCAAAACTTGCTAATGGATTTCTAACTTTAGCAATTCCCTTTATATCATCAATCAAGCCTAGACCGAGTTTTTCAAGATTAGGCAGAGACAGCCCGCCTGTTGCATCAGCAATATTTTTTAATGTATTGCTGCCTTCATCACCATATTGAGCAGCATCAGGTAATTCCCCGATTCCAACACCATCAAGCACTATTAGGAAAAAATTATTCATACAATAAGAAGATAAAAATTCTGATAAGAAAATTCATGCGGAAGGTAAATTAATTAATATTTCTAACTGTATTGCCGCCTCTTTCAACTGCCTTATTTAATGCGAGCGTTGCGTTGTAAAGCACTTCATCGGCATCAGTTTTATTATTTGCAGAGGCAATACCAATGGATACGGTATATGTTGTTTGTTTAGATACAACAGCAATCGGCTGACGTGCTATTTTAACCCGCAGTTTTTCTGCCCATAAAAAAACATCCTTGGTTGTAGCATTAAAGAAATAAACTGCAAAAACTCTCTCATCAATTCTTCCAAAAATATTCAGCGGTGTCATTTCTTTTGAGATTGTTTCAGAAATGGTTGATAATACTTTGGGAAAAGGATTGCCGTCAAACAACGATTCCTGTTCAATAAAATCATCTATTTTAATTAATGCTAATGCACCGGGAGCTTTTAATTGTTCGGCTTTTATAAGATCAGATGCAACGCGCTCTTTAAATGTGGGTGCGTTAAGCGCCTTTGTTTCGATATCAACGGCAAGATAACTTTTAAGAAGTGAATGTGTAGAGAATGAATATACAATAAATGAAAAAATATTTGATGAGCTTTTAAGGAATTGTACATCATTATTTGTGTAGGCGTTTTTCTTCAAACTTTCAAAACAAAGTACGCCAAAATTCTGATTTCCGTAAACAAGCGGAATAGCAAGGAACGATCCATCGAAACTCACATCTTCAACTTTAGAATAACGAATATACTTTTCACTTGATGTATCATCAATTTTTACTGGCATTCCTGTTACTATTGATTTTCCTACCAGCGTGCCTGCAATTTCTATTTCAAGATTTTCACCAACATATTTAAGAGAAGTTTTATTGGTTACTTTTGAAATCTTGAATTTACCTTCTAACGGACTATAATACACAAACGCAAAAGCATCCCAGTAAAGCAGGCTGCCAATTGATTCATCAAAACTTAAAAGAAGATCTTTTTGATTATCAAATTTCATCTCCGGATTTATAATGCTCAGCAATCCTTCCAACCGCTGCTGAGAAATTGTATCTGAATGCTTTTCTTCAAATATTGAAATAAGCATTGTAATAACGCGAACAAACCTGCCAAGAGAATAAATTGTTTCAATACCAAATGCATCTCCTACTTTTGCATCAACCGCAATAATTGCAATTAACTGCTTATCATAAAAAAGCGGAACGCCGACAAAACTTCTTATTCCCTGCGGAGCGGTATAATAACGAATAACATCTGCTTCAGCAGCGGGTGAAATATCGCTTAACAATTCCGGTTCTGCTTTCTGCACAATCTTACTTAAAATATCATCCTCAAGATCAAATCTTCTATCAGCAATTTCGGTAGAATTTGAAATGTATTTTTCAACCGATAATTTTTCTTTCTTTTTATTATACCAAAAAAAGATAGCTGTGTGCGCGTTGTATGCCTCTTTAATTAACGTGAGCATTTTTTCAAGCACAAATGAAAACTGACCATCATGCCCGATTTCTTTAGGCAGTGATTCATTGGCTATCTCTTCAAATTTTTCTTTTAAATCCGGCGGCTTTAAAGTTGTTTTAGGAACTCTGAATTCAGGTACGAAATTTTCTGATGTGATTACTTCAATGCTTTTATTCTTTGAAACAATTTCAAATGATTCATCAAAATTTTCACCGTGCATTTCATCCGTATTTTCATCATGTTCATCATCATAACTCGGTGAAAAACTGCTTTTAAAACGGAGAGTATCACGCAAAAAGATTATTAAGAAGATATAGATTACAAGAAGAGCAAGTGTAACAATTCTGATAATTAAATCATCAGCCAGGAAAAGAACTAAGGCAAGTACAGGTACAACTAAAAAAATCAGTATTCTTTTTCTTTGCCTGCGGTCCATTTTAAGTTGCATAGGAGATGATGAAAAACTGAAATAAATATAGTTGTTGAATTAACAACCCACAATTTATAATGAAGTAACGAATAAAAAAAATTGAAGGAAAATATCCAAGCGCTCCGCACAAATTTTTATGATGAATAAAAAGACGAGGCAAGAAAGCCAAGTACTTCCTTCTTTCCGGTTTTTTTTATTGATGAATAAGAAATAAGACTTTCACCCGGAACCAGTTCGGGAAATATACTTATAATTTCTTTTTTTGCCGCGGCACTTTCTGCCTGATTAAGTTTATCTGCTTTTGAATGAAGAACTATGTAGGGAATTCCTTTTGAACGAAGCAGCTCATTCAATTTAATATCAAGCTCTGTTGGTTTATGTCTGCTGTCTATTAAATGAAAAGCTATAAATATATTTTTTGAAGTTGATAAAAAACTATTTATCAGTTTTCCCCAATGTTCACGTTCCTTTTTGCTGGTTTTTGCATAACCGTATCCCGGCAAATCAACAATGTAAAATTTATCATCTATCATGTAATAATTAATTGATCTTGTTTTACCCGGAGTTGAACTTGTTTTTGCAAGATTTTTTTTATTGAAGAGAGAATTGATGAATGATGATTTTCCAACATTAGATCTTCCGCAGAGAATTATCTCCGGAAGATTATTTTTTGGAAGATCATTCAGATTATAAACTGATTTTATGAATTCCTGTTTTTCAAACATATAGATGATTTAAAAAAACAAACCCAGTTTCTCATTTGAAACTGGGCTTGAAAAAATAAATTTTCTGTAATTATTTTTCTTTAGTTTCTTCAACAACCTGGGCCTCTTCAACTTCTGAAGATTCTTTTTCAGCTTTAGCCTGGGCTTTAGCTTCTCTCTGTTCTTTCTGTTGTTCAGCTTTAAGGTTTGCAACATCGTTATAATCAACAAGTTCAAGAATTGCCATTGGAGCTGCATCACCTTTACGGTTACCGAGTTTAATTACGCGGGTATATCCGCCCGGTCTTTCGCCTACTTTTTCTACAATTTCACTAAACAATTCTTTAACAACTTCTTTATCATTTATAACTGCCATTATCTGTCTTTTTGAATGCAGATCACCTTTTCTTGCTTTTGTAATTAAAGCTTCAACATAACCTCTTGCTTCTTTAGCTTTAGCAAGAGTTGTTCTTATTCTTTTATGTTTTAATAAAGAAGTAGCCAGCGCTCTCATTAATGCTGCACGGTGGCTTGATGTTCTGTTAAATTTTCTGCCTCTAACTCTATGTCTCATAAAATTCCAGGAAAATTTTAATGAATAATTTTCCGCCTGTTAAAGCGGGCTAGTTAAACAACTTCGGTTTCGTCTTTAAGATATTTATCAACGTCCATTCCGAATTCCAGTCCAAGATTCTCAACAATCTCCATCAATTCGGCTAATGATTTTCTTCCGAAGTTTCTGAATTTAAGCATCTCTGATTCATCTTTTCTTACAAGCTCAGCAAGATTTTTAATGTTTGCTGCTTTCAGGCAGTTATGAGACCTTACACTTAATTCAAGATCATCAACATTAGTTAAAAGAATTTTTTTGATTCTTTCTTTCTCACTGTCTTTCTGGCTTACTGCCTGTTCTTCTTCCTGATCAATATCAAAATTAATAAACAACTGAATATGATCTCTCAATATTTTTGCAGCCTGAGTAAGCGCATCATCGGGAGTAATTGAACCATCGGTTGTAATTTCCAATGTTAATTTTTCGTAATCGTTCTTATCGCCTATTCTTACGTTCTCAATATCATATTTAACGTTCTTTATTGGAGTAAAAATAGAATCAATCGGAATTACGCCGATTGTATGTTCGGGAGAAACATTTTCATGCGCCGGAACATAACCTTTGCCTTTGCCAACTCTGATTTCTACATCAAACTTTGCATTTTTGTTTAAAGTAGCTATATGAAGATCAGGGTTAAGAATTTCAATTTCAGAACTGTGTTTTTGAATATCGGCAGCAGTAAACTCGCCTTCACCCTGAAAAGTGATATCGATCTTATTCGGTTTTTTGCTCAGAAATTTCATTCTAACCTGTTTAAGGTTAAGTATAATTTCTGATACATCTTCAACAACACCATCAATTGTGCTGAACTCATGAAGTACTCCGCTGAACTTAACGGATGTAATGGCAGCGCCGGTTAAAGAAGAAAGTAAAACTCTTCGTAAGGAATTTCCAAGAGTAACTCCGTATCCTCTTTCCAACGGCTGAAGAAAAAATCTGCCAAAAGTATTCGTGTAAGATATCTCATCAAGTACTACGGCCTCAGGCATCTTTAAATATGAAACACTCATTTATAATCCTCTAAAAATTAATTCATAAAAATTGATTTTATTTGGAATAAAGCTCAACAACCAATTGTTCATTGGCATTTAGAGGAACGTCGGCTCTTTCGGGAACCTGAACAAATGTTCCTGAAAGAGAAGCTTTATCAACAGACAGCCAGGAATAAGTATTATCTTTAACTCTTTTCAGTGAGCTGTGAATAGCGTCAAGTTTTTTGCTTTTATCTTTAATTTTAATAACATCGCCGGCTTTTAAGATGTATGAAGGAATATCAACAAGGCGGTCATTAACAATTACGTGTCTATGTCTTATAAGCTGTCTTGCCTGCTTTCTTGAAGAGGCAAAGCCTAATCTAAATACAACGTTATCTAATCTGCTTTCCAAAATTTTAATCAGGTTTTCACCTGTAATACCTTTGGTTTTATTGGCATGTTCAAAATAATTTCTGAACTGAGTTTCAAGTAAACCGTACAGCCTTTTAATTTTTTGTTTTTCTCTTAACTGAACTCCGTATTCAGAAACTTTTGTTCTTCTTGAAACGCCATGCTGACCGGGTGGGTAATTTCTTACCTCAACAGGACATTTGTCAGTATAACATTTTTGTCCTTTCAGAAAAAGTTTCTGTCTTTCTCTTCTGCACAGTTTACAAACTGAATCAGTATATCTTGCCATTAATTAATTCTCCAAAATAAAAATTTAAACTCTTCTTCTCTTCGGCGGTCTGCAGCCGTTATGCGGAATTGGTGTAACATCTTTTATTGAACTTACTTCCAATCCTGCTGTATTTAAAGCTCTTATTGCGGCTTCTCTTCCTGAGCCCGGTCCTTTAACATAAACATCAACTCTTCTCAAGCCTGCATCATAAGCTTCTTTAGCGGCGGCTTCTGCCGAAACCTGGGCTGCAAAAGGTGTATTTTTTCTTGAGCCTTTGAAACCGTTTTTGCCTGCAGAAGACCATGCAATTGTATTACCGTAAATATCGGTTAATGTTACAATTACATTATTAAATGTTGCTTTGATATGTGCAACGCCGTTTGCGTCAACATGCGCTTTCTTTTTTGTTTTTTTAACAGCTTTAGCCATCCCAATTTACCTTATTCTATTTTAATATTTCGTTCAAGATTTGCAGTAATGAACTTTAATAGTAAAAATTAAAAATTCATATCTGCAATAAAGATTATTTCTTAGACGGAGCTTTCTTTTTACCAGCAACCGTTTTTCTTTTACCTTTACGTGTACGTGAATTTGTACGTGTTCTTTGTCCTCTAGCAGGTAAACCTCTGCGGTGTCTTACTCCACGGTAAGCACCAATATCCATTAAACGCTTAATGTTCTGCTGAACTTCTGAGCGGAGAGCACCTTCTACCTTATAATCAGCAGTTAAAATTGCCCTGATGTGTGCAACCTCTTCATCTGTTAAATCAGCAACTTTTTTATCAGGGTCTACTTCAGCTTTTTGAAGAATATCTGCAGATACTTTTTTACCCACGCCGTAAATGTATTGCAGCCCGAAAAGGACTTTTTTGTTTTTTGGTAAATCTACACCAGCTATACGAGCCAATTAATCTTCTCCTTAATTTTATTAACCTTGACGCTGTTTATGTTTTGGATTTTTGCAAATAACTTTAACAACGCCCTTGCGTTTAATTATTTTACAGTTGTCACATATTTTTTTTACTGATGCTCTAACTTTCATTGAAGCTCCGCTATTTATATCTGTAGGTAATTCTACCTTTTGTTAAATCATAAGGAGATAATTCTATTGAGACTTTATCTCCAACCAATATTTTAATGAAGTGCATTCTCATCTTACCGGAAATATGCGCAAGTATTTCATGACCATTATCCAGCTTAACTTTAAAATGCGCATTTGGTAAAGTTTCCGTTACCACTCCATCAACTTTTATTGGTCCTTGTTTAGCCATTAACTAACTGTTAAAATTTCCCCGGCTGAACCGGAATTAGAAATTAAAATTGTATGTTCAAAATGGGCTGATGCTGATCCATCTGCTGTTACAACTGTCCAGCCATCATTGGCTGTTTTTACGCGGAAAGAACCTGCATTAACCATTGGTTCAATTGCAAGTGTCATTCCTTTTTTCAGTTTGGCACCTGTACCAGGTTTACCAAAATTTGGCACAGAAGGATCTTCGTGCAGAAATTTTCCTACTCCATGGCCGCATAAATCTCTTACAATTGAAAATCCGTTTGATTCAACATATTGTTGAATCGCTGCTGAGATATCGTGCACCCGGTTATCTACTCTTGCCTGTTCAATTCCAACATATAATGATTTTTCAGTAACATCCATCAATCTTTGTTTTTCTGCATCAATCTTACCAACAGCAACTGATAATGCAGCATCACCATAATATCCGTTCTTATAAACACCAACATCTAAAGAAATAATTTCACCTTCTTTTAGAATGCGGTCACCGGGAATTCCATGAACCACTTCATCATCAATGGAAGAACAAATACTTGCAGGAAATGCAGAAGCACCTCCCTGCGAATATCCTTTGAAAGCAGCTTTGGCACCGCTGCTAAGTATATAATCTTCAGCAATAAGATCAAGTTCTTTTGTTGATATACCCGGCCTTACAGCATTCTTCATTAAAAGCAAGGTTTCAGCAACTATTCTGCAGCTCTCACGAATAAAATCTATTTCTTTTTTTGTCTTTATATAAATCACAATTAAAACTATCTGCGCCCTCTTATTTTACCGGATTTCATAAATCCATCATAATGGCGCATTAATAAATGAGATTCAATTTGCTGCAACGTATCTAATGCTACACCAACAATAATCAACAAACTTGTTCCGCCAAAAAATTGTGCAAACTGTCCGGATACTCCCCATGCACTTACAAATGCAGGGAGTATTGCTACTATTGCCAGGAAGAAAGATCCGGGCAATGTAATTTTTGTTAAAATATTATCTATAAATTCTGATGTTTGCTTACCCGGTCTTATTCCAGGAATGAAACCTCCCTGTTTCTTCATATTATCTGCAACATCTTTCGGATTAAAAGCAATTGCAGTGTAGAAGTATGTAAAGAAGATAATCATTAAAGCATAAATAATTGAATATACGGGAGATGTATAAACAAAATACCCTGATAAGGTTTGTAAAAATTCATTATCCGGGAAAAATGATAAAACCGTATTTGGTATAAACATTATTGATTGCGCAAAGATAATCGGCATAACTCCGGCAGTATTAACTCGTAGCGGGATATACTGTGTTACGCCGCCGTAAACTTTTCTTCCAACAACTCTTTTAGCATACTGAACCGGAATTCTTCTTGTTCCCTGTGTAACTAAAACTACACCGGCAATAATTAATACCATGAATACAACTATAACAATTTCAATTATAAGACTTCTGGTGCCTGCTGCTATTAATCTATATTCATCCAGAATTGCAAATGGAAATCTATTAATGATTCCTATAAAGATAATCAACGAAATCCCGTTCCCAATTCCTTTATCAGTTATCTGCTCACCAAGCCACATCATAAAGATTGTGCCTGCAGTAAGAATGATAATGGTGGTAATTGTAAATCCAAATCCCTGAACAGCAGCAGGAATAATAGGCAAACCTTCAACATTAATGTTATACAATCTTATTGTTACACCCCATGCCTGCATTGCAGAAATGAGAACCGTTCCATACCTGGTAAGCTGGGTAATTTTCTTTCTTCCCTCTTCGCCTTCCTGCTGAAGTTTTTGAAAGTAGGGAACAACCGCACCCATAAGCTGAATGATAATTGATGCCGAAATATATGGCATTATACCGAGTGCAAAAATTGCTGCGTTGGAAAAAGCACCGCCGACAAACAAATCATATAATCCGAAAAGATTATCTGATGTTGCATTACGAGTACTTTCTGCAAGTAAAGCTGAATCAACGCCCGGTATTGTAATGTGGGCACCGATCCGGACAATTACGAGCAAAGCCAGTGTATATAAAATTCTCTGGCGCAGCTCATGAATCTTAAAAATATTTCTGAATGTATCTGTAAAATTTGCCATTTATCTTCGGATTATATCTTTTTAATTGAGCCGCCAGCAGCTTCTATTTTTTCTTTGGCTGAGTTACTGAACGCATCTGCTTCTATCTGCAGCTTTACTTTTAAATCTCCGTTTCCTAAAATTTTAACCGGACCTTTATTTTTTGCAACTAATCTGTTTTGTACCAATACATCTCTGTTAATTGAACTTGCCTTAGTCGATTCAGCAAGTTTCTGAAGATCACCGGTATTTACAATTTGATACTGAACTTTAAAAATATTTGTAAAACCGAATTTCGGAATTCTTCTTTGAAGCGGCATCTGGCCGCCTTCAAACCATGCTTTACTTTTTGCACCGGAACGGGACTTTTGTCCATTCATTCCTCTGGTAGCAGTTTTACCGTGACCTGATCCGGCACCGCGTGCAACTCTTTTTCTGTTTTTTCTTGATCCAGCCGCGTATTTAAGATTACTTAAAATATCCATTATAAACCTGTTTATTTAATTTCTTCAACTTTAACTAGGTGACTAACTTTATTAATCATGCCTCTGATTTGAGGAGTATCGTTATGAACTTTTTCCCAATTTGGCCTGCCCAAACCCAAAGCTTCAATTGTCAGCTTTTGTTTTTTGGGTCTGTCAATTATGCTTTTAACCTGTGTTACTTTAATTTTTCCCATTATTTCCTCAATTAAGCGCTAAATAATTCTTTTACTGTCGTTCCTCTTTTTTTAGCCATCTTACGGGCGTCAATTATATTTAATAAACCATTAAGAGTTGCTTTCACCTGGTTGTGGGGATTGCTGGATCCTAAAGATTTTGTAAGAATATCCTGCACACCGGCAGCCTCAAGAACCGCACGTACACCACCGCCGGCAATCAATCCGGTACCCGGAGAAGCAGGCTTCAAAAGAACTTTACCCGCCCCGAATTTACCGATTGTTTCGTGAGCGATTGTACCTTTAATAACCGAAACATTTACAAGGCTTTTTTTAGCATCATCAATACCTTTTGATATTGCATCGGTAACTTCATTAGCCTTACCTAATCCCACACCAACCGTACCGTTTCCGTTGCCAACCACCACAATGGCATTAAAGCTGAAACGACGGCCGCCTTTAACAACTTTTGCAACTCGGTTTATATGAACTACTTTTTCCTTAAGTCCTTCGGTTTCATTTGACTTTGCAGTTTTCAATTAATTCTCCAGCTACTCTGATATTTCTTAATAAATTATTTTTCTAAAAAAGAATAAACTTCTTTAACCACGGCAGTTTAATTAGCTGCCGGGAGAGGACTCGAACCTCTACAGACGCCTCCAAAGGGCGTAGTCCTGCCATTAGACGACCCGGCATTCCTCAAAATTTCAATCCGCCTTCACGGGCACCTTCGGCTATTGCCTGAATTCTGCCGTGATATCTGTAACCGTTACGATCAAAAACAACTGATGTGATGTTTTGATCTATCGCTTTTTTGGCAAGCAAGGAACCAACTAACTTGCTTTTTGCAACTTTTCCTTTTGCTGATTTAAGTTCTTCAGCTAATTCTTTTGAAAGTGAGGAAGCCGCTGCAATGGTTTTACCATTAACGTCATCTATTAATTGTGCGTACACATTATCTAAGCTGCGGTAAACAGTTAAACGGGGTCTTTCAGCAGTACCCGATATATGTTTTCTTATTTTTGTTTTGGAACGCAATCTGGAATTATTATTTCTTTTAATCATTTTCTAATTATACTCCGCTATTTATTTGCCTGCTGTTTTACCGGCTTTACGAACAATTTGTTCATCAGAATATTTAATTCCTTTGCCTTTATAAGGTTCAGGTTTTCTTATCGATCTTATTTTTGCTGCTACCATTCCTACAAGCTGCTTATCAATTCCTGAAACAACAACCTGTGTTGGCTGTGGAGCTGAAAGTGTAACACCATCCGGCGGAATAAAGTAAATAGGGTGAGAATATCCTATATTTATTAAAAGATTTTTTCCTTTAAGTTCTGCCCTGTAACCAACGCCTACAATATCAAGAGTTTTAGTATATGCTTCGGTTACTCCATGAATCATATTTTGTATTAAAGCTCTTGTTAATCCATGTAAAGCTTTGTTCTCTTTGGAATCATCAGGTCTTGTAACTGTAATTTCTTCATCCTTAATATCAATAGAAATATTAGAATGAAATTTACTTTCCAATTCTCCTTTAGGACCTTTTACTTTTAGTTCGCTGCCGTTTTTTGTAACAGTAACGCCCTTAGGAATTACGATAGGTTTTTTACCAATTCTTGACACTTTTCAAACTCCATTCAATTTAAATCCCATAAAGGGAATATTACCAGATGTAACAAACTATTTCACCGCCCACTGATTGGGTTCTTGCTTCTTTATCTGTAAGCAAGCCTTTTGAAGTAGAGATAACTGCAATCCCTAATCCATTCAATACCCGCGGCAGATCGTGAGAATTTTTATACACTCTTAAACCTGGTGTACTAACTCTTTTAAGTCCACTTATTGCAGGAATACCATCTCTGTATTTAAGAGCAATTCTGATAATATCCTGTTTATTATCTTCAATTACTGTATAATCCTGAATAAAATTCTGTTTCTTAAGAATTTCAGCCAGACTTTTTTTCATGTTTGAAGCGGGAATATCCACACGTATTTTTTTAGCACGTGAAGCATTTCTAACCCTTGTTAAAAAATCTGAAATTGGATCTGTTACCGGCATATTATCTCCTTTACCAACTTGCTTTCTGAACGCCGGGTAATTCACCTTTAAGCGCTCTTTCTCTCAATACCAAACGGGATACACCAAATTTTCTATGATATCCTCTTGCCCTGCCTGTAAACATACAGCGGTTATGCAGCCTTACAGGAGAAGAATTTTTTGGCAGTTTCTGCAATGCTTCATAATCACCTTTTTCTTTTAACTCTTTTCTAAGCTTTGCATATTTTTCAACCAACTTGCGTCTTTTTTCTTCTCGTGCTATTAAACTTTTACGTGCCATTAATTCTCCTAATTAAGCTGTTTTAATTTCTTTTTTTCTAAAAGGAAAACCGAATGATTGCAGAAGTTCATAAGCTTCGTTATCGGTTTCCGCAGTTGTTACAAAGGTAATATCCATACCAAGCACCTTTGTAATTTTATCAACATTAATTTCAGGAAAGATAATCTGTTCTCTTACTCCGAGCGTATAATTTCCTCTTCCATCAAAAGATTTATCTGATAAACCTCTGAAATCTCTTACACGCGGAAGAGCTATATTTATCAATCTATCAAGAAACTCGTACATTCTTTCACGCCTTAGTGTAACCATTGCACCAATCGGCACACCTTCTCTCAATTTAAAATTTGAGATTGCTTTTTTGGCTTTTCTGATGCTTGCTTTCTGCCCGGTTATTGTTTCAAGTTCTCTTACTGCTTCTTCAATTAATTTTGCATCAGAAACAGCATCACCAACACCCATGTTAACAACAATCTTGTGAAGCTTTGGAACCTGCATTACACTTTTGTAGCCAAACTTTTCACGAAGAGCCGGAATAATTTCTTTCTTATAAGTTTCAGCTAATCTGGGCTTAATTTTTATTTTTATTTCAGGAGCTGCTTCGGTTTTTTTTGATTCTTTAGTAGAACCTTTTGCCTGTGCACTTGCCTGAGCTTCAGCTTTATCTTTTCTAGTTTTTTTATCTGCCATTTTAAAATCTAACCTTAAGTAATTTTAAGTTGAATGTTAAACCATTTCTCCGCTTTTCCGGCTGACACGTGCAATTTTCTTTTTGCCTGTCTTATCGTCAATAATTATTTGAGAACCCAGCCTTGTAGGTTCATTGCTTTTCGGATCAAGAAGCATCACGTTTGAAGCATGTATTGGTGCTTCTTTCTCAATGATTCCACCTTGAGGATTTTTCTGATTCGGTTTTGTATGTCTTTTTCTAATGTTAATTCCCTCAACAATTACTCTTGAATTTTTAGGGAACACTTTTAGTACTTTACCGGTTTTTCCTTTATCATTACCGGCTATTACCATCACACTATCATTTTTACGAATTTTCATTTATATCCCAAATCTTTATAAAACTTCTGGAGCTAATGAAACAATTTTCATGAATTGTTTTTCTCTTAATTCCCTGGCTACCGGACCAAAAATACGTGTACCTTTTGGTTCGTTCTGCGGATTAATAAGCACAGCAGCATTTTCATCAAATCTTATATAAGAACCATCTTTTCTTCTAACTTCTTTTTTTGTACGAACAATTACAGCACGGGAAACTTCACCCTTTTTAACTGTACCGTTTGGAATAGCAGATTTAACGGCAACAACAATAATATCGCCTACGCTTGCATATTTTCTACCGCTACCGCCAAGTACGCGGATGCATCTGCATCTTTTAGCGCCGGAATTATCGGCAACAACTAAATTTGTTTCTTCCTGAACCATCTTTAATCTCCTTTGCTTACTTGGCTTTTTCTACAACTTCAACTAAACGCCATCTCTTTTTTAAGCTTAAGGGGCGTGTTTCCATAATTTTTACTTTATCACCAATCTGGCATTCACCTTTTTCATCATGAGCCATAAGTTTGGTGGTTTTCTTAAAATACTTTTTATAGATAGGATGTGAAACTCTTCTTTCAATAGCTACAGTAATTGTTTTCTGCATTTTATTGCTTACTACAACACCTATCCTGGTTTTTCTTAGTGTACGTTGCTCCATATTTAAGCATTAGCTCCTTTGCTTGTGGAAGCAGTTTTCTTCTCTGCCATTTTTCTTTCTTTAAGAATGGTTTTCATTCTAGCAATATCTTTTCTTGCCAATTTTAATTTAGCTGTGTTTGTTAATTGTTTAAGCTGGTGAGCAAATCTTAAATCAACCAGATTTTTTTCTTCTTCTTCAATTCTTTTAACCAGCTCTTCGGTTTTTAATTCTTTAATTTCATACAATTTCATTTAACAGATCCTTTTGGATTTTATTCATAATCTGGTCTTGTAACCACCTTACATTTAATAGGCAGTTTATAAGCACAGGTTTTTAATGCCTCATAAGCAAGTTCTTTTGAAACACCGGAAACCTCAAAAAGGATTCTTCCGGGTTTTACAACAGCAACCCAAAATTCAGGAGCGCCTTTACCTTTACCCATTCTTGTTTCAAGTGGTTTTTTAGAAACCGGTTTATCCGGGAAAATTCTAATCCAAACCTTACCATCTCTTTTCATTTTTCTAGATAAAGCAACACGGCATGCTTCAATTTGCCGGCTGGTAATCCAGTGCGGTTCTAAAGCTTTTAAGCCAAAATCACCAAAAGCAACTGAACTTCCACGATAAGCTTTGCCGGTCATTCTGCCGCGCTGCGCTCTTCTGAACTTTACTCTTTTGGGCATTAACATAATTCTAAAACTCTCCGTTTATTTATGAAATCAGCGGATCATAAAATCCGGTAATTTATTCTGTAACTCTTTTTCCTAAAATTTCTCCGCGGCAAATCCAAACTTTAATTCCAATTGAACCATAAATTGTTTCAGCTCTGCCGTTTGCATAATCAATATCTGCTCTTAATGTATGAAGGGGAATTCTGCCTTCTTTATACTGTTCGGTTCGTGCCATTTCCGCGCCGCCTAACCTGCCCGAACACATAATTCTTATACCCTCAGCACCCATTCTCATTGCTGCTGTAATTGCCATCTTCATAGCTCTTCTGAATGAAACTCTTCCTTCAAGCTGGCTTGCAATATTTTCAGCAACAAGGTAAGCATCCAGTTCCGGTCTTTTAATTTCAGAAATCTGAACCTTAACATCTTTATCGGTAACTTGTTTTAATTCCTGCTCAAGCTGTGTAATTTCTTTACCGCTTTTACCAATAACCACACCTGGTCTTGAAGTATGAATAGTGAGGATAATATTTTTAGATGTTCTGTCAATAACAATTCTTGAAATACCGGCTTTCTTTAATCTGTTCCGAACATACGCTCTCAGCTTATCGTCTTCTTTCAGTTTAACTGCGTAGCTTTTATTTTCATACCAATTAGAGTCCCATCCTCTAATTATTCCTACTCTTAATCCAACCGGGTGAGTTTTCTGTCCCAAAAAAATATCCTCCTAAAAAATTATGCTTTAGTAGCAACAACAATTGTTAAATGACAAGATCTTTTTCTTATTCTGTAAGCACGCCCCATAGGAGCTGGTGAAATTCTTTTTAAAGTTGGTCCCTGGTTAACGAACGCTTCCTTCACAAAAAAATCAGATGGCTCATGGCGGTTAGCTTCATCCTTTTGCATAAGGTTAGCTACAGCTGATCTTAAAACTTTTTCGGCATCTTTAGAAGCATGTTTTGGCTGGAAGTGGAGAACTTCAATAGCTTTTTCAACAGACATGCCGCGGATTAAATCAACAACCAATCTCATCTTTCTTGGGGATGAACCAATGTATCTATATACTGCTTTTGCTTCCATTATAATAAAATCCTTGTTTAGAATTATTTTGCTTTAGATGCTTTTTCGGCTTTCGTACCCGGGTGCCCTCTGAAAATTCTTGTAGGAGCAAATTCACCGAGTTTATGACCAACCATATTTTCAGTAATGTAAACCGGAATCATCTTATTGCCGTTATGAACAGCAATTGTATGCCCAACAAAGTCAGGTAAAATAGTAGAAGCTCTTGACCAGGTTTTAATTATTTTCTTCTGGTTTGATTGATTCAACTGGTTGATCTTTTCAAACAAATTATGATCAACAAAAGGACCTTTTTTTACCGATCTTGGCATATTATTCTCTATTTATTCCGTCTTTTAATAATAAATTTATTCGAAGCTTTTTTGTGCTTTCTTGTTTTGAGGCCTTTAGCCTTTTGACCCCACGGTGAAACAGGGTGCCCGCCTCCTGAAGTTTTACCTTCACCACCACCCATCGGGTGATCAACAGGGTTCATTGCAACACCTCTTACATGCGGCCTTCTTCCAAGCCAGCGTGATCTGCCTGCTTTGCCCAGGCTTAAATTTTCCTGTTCGGCATTTCCAATAGTTCCATATGTAGCCATGCATTCCAATCTAACAAGTCTAACTTCACCTGATGGCAATTTTAGCTGAGCATAGTTGCCTTCCTTAGCCATCACCTGAAGCGCGGAACCGGCACTTCTTCCCAGCTGTCCGCCTTTTCCCGGTTTTAATTCAACATTATGAATGAAACTACCGAGCGGCATTTCTTTAAGCGGAAGTGCATTTCCAACATTTATATCGCTTCCCGGGCCGGATACAACTGTGCTGCCAACTTTTAATCCGGCAGGTGCAAGAATATATCTTTTCTCACCATCAGCGTAATGCAGCAAAGCTATTCTGCAGGTACGATTGGGATCGTATTCAATTGAATATACTTTTGCAGGAATTCCGTGTTTATCTCTTTTGAAATCTATAATCCTGTATTTTCTTTTATGCCCGCCGCCAATAAAACGGGTGGTTATTCTCCCAAGATTATTCCTTCCGCCGGATTTTTTTAATGATACAGTAAGAGATTTTTCCGGTGTAGTTTTGGTAATTTCATCAAACGTAAAATTACTTCTGAATCTCGTTCCGGGTGTTACAGGTTTTAATTTTCTAATTGCCATTATAATTTTATCCTAATTTCAGTATCTAAGCTTGCTCAAATAATTCTATTGTTTCGCCTTCTTTAAGCGTTACAATTGCTTTTTTAAATTTTGGTGTTTTACCGGTGAATCTTCCGCTTCTTCTGAATTGTGTTTTGGTTTTACCGGGATGGTTTATGGTTTTTACTTCAACAACATGCACATTAAATTTTTGCTCAATAGCTTTTGCAATTTCAATTTTATTTGATTTCGGATTAACAAGAAATCCATATTTTCCCGGCGAAGCCGCACTAATGTTTGTCATCTTTTCCGTGATGAGCGGTCTTATTAATATCTGATGCATTACGCTGCAGCCTCCTCACTCTTTCCAAATGATTTTTTAATTTCTTCCACTGCACCCTGCTGAAGAATCAGCACCTGATTATTAAGTATATCATAAGTAGATGCTTTTGCTGCATCAAGAATTTTTACTTTAGGAATATTTCTTCCGGCTTTGTAAACTGATTCCCTGTTTCCATTAGTAAGAAGAAGAACTTTTTTGCCGTTAACTTTCAGATTGTTAAGAACATTTAAAAATTCTTTTGTCTTTGGTTTATCAAAATTAAAATCTTCCACTACCAGTAATTGTTCATCTTTAACCTTGTAACTAAGGGCAGATTTCCGGGCAAGTTTTTTAACTTTTTTAGGAAGATCCTGGCGGTAATCTCTTGGTTTTGGACCGAAAATAGTACCCCCGCCAACCCAGAGAGGCGATCTTGTAGTACCAGCACGAGAACCGCCTCTGCCTTTTTGTTTCCAGGGTTTTTTACCGCCGCCGCTTACCTCACCGCGCTCTTTGGATTTGTGAGTACCCTGACGCTGATTTGCCAGATAAGCTTTAACAGCAAGATAAATTGCATGATCATTCGGTTCTATTCCGAAAATATCATCCGCTAATTCGAGCTGCCCTGAAGTTGAACCATCTGTTTTATAAATATCTAATTTCATTTTATTACCAATTACTTCTTAATCAATTCTACAATTGAGTTAACTGATCCGGGAACAGCACCTTTTACCAGAATAAGATTTTCTTCCGGAATAATTTTAACAACTCTTAAATTTGAAACTGTAACATTCTTATTACCGGTTCTTCCTGCCATTCTTGTACCTTTAAATACTCTTGAAGGATAGGAACTTGCACCGATTGAACCCGGAGCTCTCAGACGATCACTCTGTCCGTGAGTTGTACCGCCAACACCGCCAAAGCCGTGTCTCCTCATAACACCCTGAAAACCTTTACCAATACTCTTCCCTCTAACTTTAATCTTTTCACCCTCAGAGAATAAATCAACCTTTACTTCATCACCAATTTTCAATTCGGAATCAGATTCAAGTCTGAATTCTTTTAATACAGCAGCAGGAGCAAGTCCGGTTTTCTTGAACTGTCCGAGAACAGGTTTTATTACATTTTTTTCTTTTCTTACTCCAAAACCAAGCTGAAGAGCAGAGTACCCGTCTTTTTCTTTTGTACGCAGAGAAACAACTTTGCAGGGACCTGCCTGAATAACAGTTACAGGAACAAGCTCTCCATCTGCGTTAAAAACGCTTGACATACCTATTTTTTTACCGATGATTCCAGACATCTGAACTCCCAAATTCATTAAAGCTTTATCTCAATATCAACACCCGCCGGTATATCTAATTTAGATAATGAATCGACGGTTTTATTATTCGAATTATGTATATCAATAATTCGTTTGTGTGCCCTGGTTTCGAATTGCTCCCTGGATTTTTTATCCACATGCGGAGATCTTAAAACTGTATAAGTTGTTCTTCTGGTAGGGAGCGGAATTGGTCCTGATACGACAGCACCGGTGCTTCTTACCGTCTTAATAATCTTTTCGGTAGATTTATCAATCAAAATATGATCGTACGATTTCAACTTAATTCTAATCTTTTGACCAGGCACTTAAATACTCCTTAATTATATTAGACACAAAAAGGGAGCTCGCACTCCCTTTTTAAGGACTTAAATTTTTATTTTATAATCTTTGTTACAAGTCCGGCGCCTACTGTTCTACCGCCTTCGCGGATAGCGAACCGCAAGCCTTCTTCCATCGCAATTTCAGAAATCAATTCAACTGTAAGCTTTACTTTATCGCCGGGCATAACCATTTCAGTTCCTTCAGGAAGTGTAGCAACGCCGGTAACGTCAGTTGTTCTGAAATAGAACTGAGGTCTGTATCCGTTAAAGAATGGTGTATGGCGTCCGCCTTCTTCTTTTGAAAGGATGTAAACTTCACCTTCAAAAGATTTATGAGGAGTGATTGAACCGGTTTTTGCAAGTACCATCCCTCTTTCAATTTCATTTTTATCAACACCTCTTAATAAGATACCTGCATTATCACCAGCCATAGCAGAATCTAATTCTTTTCTGAACATTTCAATACCGGTAACAACTGTTTTCTTGTGAACGCCCAAACCGATAAGTTCAACCTCTTCCTGTATTTTTACCTGGCCTCTTTCAACTCTTCCGGTAGCAACTGTACCACGGCCGGTAATTGAGAAAACGTCTTCAACAGGCATAAGGAATGGTTTATCTGTTTGCCTTTCAGGAATTGGAATATATTCATCAACTGCTTTCATCAGTTCCCAGATGCAGTTATATCTTTCATCATCAATAGGAGCGTTTGAACTTGCAGCTTCCAAAGCTTTTAATGCTGAACCTTTAATGATAGGAATTTCATCTCCGGGGAATTCATAAGAACTGAGAAGATCTCTTAATTCAACTTCAACAAGTTCAATCAATTCTTCATCATCAACAAGATCAACTTTATTCATGAATACAACAATCTTAGGAACGCCAACCTGACGTGCAAGGAGAATATGCTCTCTTGTTTGAGGCATAGGACCATCAGTTGCGGCAACAACAAGAATTGCACCGTCCATTTGAGCAGCACCGGTGATCATGTTTTTAACATAGTCAGCGTGGCCAGGGCAGTCAACGTGCGCATAGTGTCTGTTCTCAGTAGCATATTCTACGTGAGAAGTTGCAATGGTAATACCTCTTTCTCTTTCTTCAGGTGCGTTATCAATACTATCAAATGATCTAACTTCTGATAAGCCCTTTTTAGCGAGAGCCATGGTGATGGCAGCTGTTAAAGTAGTTTTACCATGATCTACGTGACCGATAGTTCCTATATTAACGTGAGGTTTACTCCTATCAAATTTTTCTTTTGCCATCGAAATCTCCTTTAAATTATTTCTTTTTAATTAATAATTTTTTTAAGCTGTAACCTTTTTACCTAAAGTTTTTTCTGCAATTTCATCAGCTATTGATTTGGGAACTTCCAGATAATGCGCGAACTGCATTGTATAAATAGCTCTTCCCTGAGTCATCGATCTTAATACTGTAGCATAACCAAACATTTCAGACAATGGAACCGTAGCCTTTATTACCTGTGCATCTTTACGTGCAGAAAATCCTTCAATTTTTCCTCTGCGGGAGTTAAGATCTCCCATAACATCTCCGAGATATTCTTCCGGAGTAACAACCTCTACATCCATAATTGGTTCCAGCAGCACCGGTTTTGCTTTTTTAGCCCCTTCTTTGAATGCAATAGACCCGGCGACTTTAAATGAAATTTCGTCAGAGTCAACATCATGGTAGGAACCATCATAAATTTTTGCTTTAATATCTACAACAGGGAAACCTGCAACAACGCCATTACGCATTGCCTCCTGAATACCGGCAGAGACTGCTGGAATGTATTCTTTAGGAACCACACCGCCAACAATTGCATTTGTAAATTCATAACCTTTTCCAGGTTCGTTGGGCGATAACTCAACCCAAACGTGCCCGTATTTACCTCTACCGCCCGATTGTTTAACGAATTTACCTTCCGATTGAACTGTTTGAGTAATTGTTTCTCTATAAGCAACCTGAGGTTTACCAACATTAGCTTCAACTTTAAATTCTCTCTTCATTCTATCTACAAGAATTTCGAGATGCAGTTCACCCATTCCGCTTATAAGTGTTTGTCCTGTTTCTTCATCAACTTTAACTCTGAAAGTCGGATCTTCATCAGCCAGTTTAACCAAAGCATCAGATAATTTATCCTGATCAGCTTTTGTTTTTGGTTCAATAGCAATTTGAATAACCGGTTCAGGAAATACAATTTTTTCCATTACAACCGGATCATCTTCAGAGCAAAGTGTATCGCCGGTTCTTGTATACTTCAAACCAACTGCTGCAGCAATATCTCCCGCTCTCACTTCGTCAATCTCTTCACGGTGATTAGCGTGCATTTGAAGTAAACGGCTGATTCTTTCTTTCTTGCCGCTGGTTGAATTATAAATGTATGATCCTGCTTTTAATGTGCCGGCATAAACTCTGAAGAAGGTAAGCTTGCCAACATAAGGATCATTCATAATCTTAAATGCCAACGCAGTGAACTTTTCATTTGTATCAATTTTTCTTTTCACCATATCATTAATGCCGATATGATGAGCTTCAATCTCTTTGAAATCAACCGGTGATGGAAGAAAGTCTACAATCGAATCAAGTAATTTCTGCACACCTTTATTTTTGAATGATGAACCGCAGAGAACAGGAACGATTTTAAGCTCAACTGTTGCGCGTCTTAAAACATTTTTAACTTCATCTTCAGTTATATCTTTGCCTTCAAGATATTTTTCCAGCAGCGTATCGTCAACTTCTGAAACTGCTTCAAGCATTTCTGTTCTGTACTTTGCCGCTACTTCCTGAAGATCATGTGGTATTTCGATTTCATCATACGTAGCACCGAAAGATTCTTCATGATACATGCGTGCTTTGTTGGAGATCAGATCAATAACACCGGAGAACATATCTCCTTCGCCAATTGGCAGATTGATAGGAATAGCATTTGCGCCTAATCTTTCTCTCATCATTTGAACGGCGTTATAAAAATCAGCACCTGTTCTGTCCATCTTATTGATGAAAGCAATTCTCGGAACTCTATACTTATCTGCCTGTCTCCAAACAGTTTCGGATTGTGGTTCTACACCGCCTACCGCACAAAATAATGCAACGGCACCATCCAAAACTCTTAATGATCTCTCAACCTCAACTGTAAAATCAACGTGTCCGGGAGTATCAATAATATTTATCTGATGATTATTCCAGTAACAGGTAGTTGCGGCACTTGTAATTGTTATACCGCGTTCTTTTTCCTGTTCCATCCAGTCCATAGTTGCGCCGCCTTCATGTACTTCACCAAGGCGATGCAATTTTCCGGTATAAAATAAAATTCTTTCTGTAGTTGTAGTTTTACCGGCATCTATATGAGCCATGATACCGATATTTCTAACCTTATCTATATTTACTTGTTTTCCAGCCATCTAAATTTTAATTCTTTCCTACTTGTATCTTAGTTTAATTACCATTTAAAGTGAGCAAATGCTTTATTTGCTTCTGCCATTTTATGAGTATCTTCTTTTTTCTTTACTGCAGAACCTTCACCATTCGCTGCAGCGATAAGTTCGGAAGCGAGTTTTAATGACATTGACTTATCATTTCTGCTGCGGGCATATGTTCTTATCCAGCGCATTGCAAGTGCAATTCTTCTTTCAGGGCGAACTTCTGTAGGCACCTGATAAGTAGCGCCGCCGACTCTTCTGCTTCTTACTTCAATAACTGGCTGGGTATTGCTGATAGCTTTTTTAAAAACTTCGATTCCCGGTTTTTTAGTTTTTTCTTCGATAAGATCAAATGCTTTGTAAACAACGTTACGCGCGTTTGATTTTTTGCCATCATACATCAGCGAGTTAACAAATTTTGAAACCAAAACATCTTTAAATTTTGGATCAGGTTTAACGTATCTTTTTTCTGCTCTTTTCTTTCTCATATATTATTTTGCTTTTGGTTTTTTAGCGCCGTATTTGGATCTGCCTTTTTTTCTATCTTCAACACCGCTTGTATCAAGCGTACCTCTGATGATATGGTAACGAACGCCTGGCAAATCTTTTACTCTGCCGCCTCTTATTAAAACAATTGAGTGCTCCTGCAGATTGTGCCCTTCACCGGGAATATAAGCAGTAACCTCTATGCTGTTAGTTAATCTAACCCTTGCTACTTTTCTTAATGCCGAATTTGGTTTTTTTGGTGTTGTTGTATAAACTCTTGTACATACACCTCTCTTTTGCGGGCAAGCATCAAGCGCCGGAGCTTTATTTTTTGCCAGAATTTGAACCCGGCCTTTTCTAACTAACTGGTTGATTGTGGGCACTAAACTACTCCAATCTTATCATTTTCTAAAAAAAATTCAGACTTCTAATATATACTATAGCACAAATTTTGTCAAGAAACGCAAGAAATAATTTAATTTTTTGACAAAAAAATCCGGTCATAATTCATATGACCGGATCAATTATGTAAGAAAGATTTTATTATGCCTGAACTTCTTCTTTGTTTTCTTCTACCGGTACTTCTTCAACCTTTAAAATAATGTTCTTGTATTTTTTAAGGCCTGTTCCGGCAGGAATGAGATGCCCCATAACTACGTTTTCTTTCAGTCCAAGCAGAAGATCTTTTTTAGCCTCGGTAGCTGCATTGGCGAGAACTTTTGTGGTTTCCTGGAATGAAGCCGCAGATATGAAACTTTCTGTTGAAAGTGCAGCCTGCGTAATTCCCAGCAGAATATGTTCGAATGTAGCTGGTTCTGCATCCCGTGCAACTATAGGTTTTTTGCTCTTCTTTTTAAGATCGGCATTTATCTCTCTGAGTTTACTTTTTGGAATAAGCTGTCCTTCTTTATATTTAGAATCACCTTTATCCTCAATGTAAACCATACTCATTATTTTATTGTTTTCCTCAATGAATTCATTTCTATCAACTATATCTTCTTCGAGGAATCTGGTATCACCGGGAGAAACAATTTTAATTTTCTGAAGCATCTGGCGTACGATCACTTCAATATGCTTATCATTAATTTTTACACCCTGCAAGCGATATACATCCTGTATTTCATTTACAAGATATTCCTGAACCGCACTTGTACCTTTTATTTTGAGAATATCATGCGGATTTATAGGGCCGTCTGTAATTTTTTCTCCGGCAGGAATTTCATCATTCTCCTGAACTAACACATGTTTACCGAGAGGTACATTATATTTTTTCTCATCAGATTTATCCGGTGCAATAACAATAATTTCTCTTGAACCTTTCTTGCGTGCACCAAATTTAACATTACCTTCAATCTCAGAAACAATTGCTGGTTCCTGTGGACTTCTTGCTTCAAACAATTCTGTAACTCTTGGCAGACCACCCGTAATATCACGGCTCTTTGTAGTCTGTTTTGAAATTTTTGCCAGAATTGTTCCGGCAGGAACAGTTTCACCTTCTTCTACAGAAAGATAAGATCTTGTAGGAAGGTTGAATGATTTCTTTGTACCGTCTTCACCTTCAATTGCAATGCTTGGCGTAAGATTTTTATCTTTTGATTCAATCACAACTTTCTGTACGTGGCCTGTTTGTTCATCAGTAACCTGCTGAAGAGTTACGCCATCAATCAAATCGACAAATCTTACCTTACCTTTAATATCAGTAAGAATAACTGAGTTATAAGGATCGTGATTATAAAGCGGAGTACGCTTCTTAACGAACTGCCCATCATTAACAACTATCTCTGCACCGTAAGGAACATCATATTTTTTAATCTGACGATTATTCTCATCATAAATTCCAAGCACACCACGGCGCCCGGTAACTACTTTTACAGTTCCGAGGAAATCAGATTTTTCAACGTATGATATACGTTCATATTTAACTGTACCTTCAGAAGTTGATTCCACCTGTGATTGGCTTGCAATACGTGAAGATGTACCACCAAGATGGAATGTTCTAAGTGTAAGCTGGGTTCCGGGTTCACCAATTGATTGTGCGGCAACTATACCAACTGCTTCACCAATTTCAACAAGTTTGCCGTTAGTAAGATTTCTTCCATAACATTTTGCACATACACCGCGTTTAGATTCACAGGTTAAAACAGTTCTTATATAAACAGATTCTATGTTGGAATCTTCAATCCTTTCAGCGATCTCTTCGGTAATCATTTCACCGGCAGCAACTATTAGTTCATCTGTGCGCGGATCATACACATCTTCCTGAGCAACGCGTCCGGTTATTCTTTCACCAAGCGGCTCTCTTTCCTGTTCAACATCTTTTAATGCTGTTACTTCTATACCCAGAATGGTTCCGCAATCAATTTCAGAAATAATAACATCCTGGGAAACATCAACCAATCTCCTGGTGAGATAACCCGCATCTGCTGTTTTCAATGCAGTATCTGCGAGACCTTTTCTTGCACCGTGAGTTGAGATGAAGTATTCAAGAACCGAAAGTCCTTCTTTAAAATTTGCAACAATCGGGTTCTCGATAATTTCTCCTGCCTGACCCGATAATGTTTTTTGTGGTTTCATCATCAAGCCTCTCATTCCTGCAAGCTGCCTTACCTGTTCCTGTGAACCTCTCGCACCGGAGTCAACCATCATGTGCAGTGAATTAAAGCCCTGATTATGGGTTCTGATTTTATCCATCAATGCACGCGCAACATCATTCGTTGTATGAGTCCAAACGTCAATAATTTTGTTATAACGTTCGGCATCTGTAATAACACCCTGCTCGTGCTCGTTTAAAATTGCTTCAACTTTTTTATTTGCTTTTGCAATCAGATTTTCTTTTTCTTCAGGGATAATCATATCGGCATAGCTTACAGATAAACCACCTGCGGTTGAATACCTGAAGCCAAGATCTTTCAGATCATCAAGGAATTTTGCTGTTACTTTATTTCCAAGCTTCATGAACATCTGGCCAATGAATCCGCCAAATGTCTTTTTGATAAGAAGCTGATTAAAGAATCCCATTTCCTTTGGAACAATCTGATTAAATATTACACGCCCAACAGTTGTTTCAATTATCTGTCCATCAATTCTAACTTTTATTTTAGCATGAAGCCCGACTACTCTGGAGTTGTATGCGATTATCACTTCATCAGTTGAACCGAATGTCATTCCTTCACCCTTCTCACCTTCTTTAAATTTGGTGAGATAGTAGCAGCCAAGAACGATATCCTGTGTTGGCACTACAATCGGACTTCCGTTTTGAGGAGAAAGAATATTGTGGCTGCTTAACATCAGCAGTGATGCTTCAAGCTGAGCTTCATATGATAACGGAACGTGAACAGCCATCTGATCACCATCAAAGTCTGCGTTGAAAGCTGTACATACCATTGGATGAAGCTGTAATGCACGGCCGTCTATCAATACCGGCTGGAATGCCTGAATACCTAATCTATGCAGAGTAGGTGCACGGTTCAGCAGTATCGGATGCCCCTCTATAATTTTTGCAAGTATATCCCAAATAATCGGATCTTTTCTATCAACAACTTTTCTTGCACTCTTAACAGTTTTATTGTAACCTCTTTCAATCAATTTTCTGATGATGAATGGTTTAAACAATTCAACTGCCATATCTTTTGGTAAACCGCATTGATGCAGTTTTAATTCAGGACCAACAACAATTACTGAACGGCCTGAGTAATCAACTCTTTTACCAAGAAGATTCTGGCGGAAGCGCCCTTGTTTTCCTTTAAGCATATCACTTAAAGATTTCAAAGGTCTGTTATTATCACTTCTTACAGCACTGCCTCTTCTTGAATTATCAAACAGAGCATCAACTGATTCCTGCAGCATTCTTTTTTCATTTCTTAAAATTACTTCAGGAGCTTTGATATCGATTAATCTTTTTAAACGGTTATTACGAATAATAACCCGTCTGTAAAGATCATTTAAATCTGATGTTGCAAATCTTCCTCCTTCAAGCGGAACAAGCGGTCTTAGTTCCGGCGGAATAACAGGAATATAATTTAACACCATCCATTCAGGCTTATTCTGAGGTTTTCCTTCTTCTTCTTTGAAAGCTTCAAGAACTCTTAATCTTTTAAGAAGATCTGCTTTTTTCTGCTGAGAAGTCTCAACTTTTAACTGATCTCTTAACTCTTTGGATAATTTTTCAATATCTGTTTTCTTTAAAATATCCTTTATTGCTTCGCCGCCTATTTTTGCAACGAATTTTTTGGGATCATCATCATCCAGTTTTTCATTTCCTGCAGGAAGAGAATTTAATACCTCAAAGTATTGATCCTCTGATATTAAATCTTTCTTGCTTAACCCTGTTGGACCCGGATTGATTACAACATAGGATTCATAATAAATAATCTTTTCTAATTCTTTAAGGCTTACACCAATTATATTACCGATTTTAGAAGGCTGAGCTCTGAAGAACCATATATGAACAACAGGAACTGCGAGAGCAATGTGTCCCATTCGTTCGCGTCTTACACTTTTTTGTGTTACTTCAACGCCGCAGCGATCACAAATTATTCCTTTGTACCTGATTCTTTTATACTTACCGCAGAAACATTCCCAATCGCGTGTTGGACCAAAAATTTTCTCGCAAAACAATCCGTCTTTTTCCGGTCTGAATGAACGATAGTTTATAGTTTCCGGCTTTGTTACTTCTCCATAAGATCTGGTTAAAATATCATCGGGGCTTGCCAGACTAATAGTGATACTATTGATATCACGCATTGCATTTTCTTGAACTCTGTAAGGCATAATTTTTATCTCCTAATTTCTAAGTGAAGCTTGTCTGCAGGACAAGCATGTTCATTTGCATTAACTAATTTTGATATCCAGACCTAAGCCCTGGAGTTCTTTAATTAACACGTTGAACGATTCAGGAATATTTGGTTCCTGTAAGTTTTCACCTTTAACTATTGCTTCATATACTTTTGCTCTACCGGCAACATCATCACTCTTTACAGTTAAGATTTCCTGAAGGATATGAGATGCACCATAACCTTCAAGAGCCCAAACTTCCATTTCTCCAAATCTCTGTCCGCCAAACTGAGCTTTACCACCCAGCGGCTGCTGGGTAATAAGTGAGTATGGCCCAATAGATCTCGCATGAATTTTATCATCAACAAGATGGCTTAGTTTGAGCATGTAGATATAACCGCATGTAACTTTTTGATGAAATTTTTCTCCGGAACGGCCGTCGTAAAGGTCAGTCTTGCTTCCTTTTTCAAGACCAGCTTTTTCAAGCCATTCATCCACGTCTTCCATTTTTGCACCATCAAAAATCGGAGTTGCGAATTTTGTCCCCAGTACTTTTCCAGCCCAGCCAAGTGCAGTTTCATACAACTGTCCAAGGTTCATACGGGAAGGTACACCAAGCGGATTTAACACTATATCAACCGGTGTTCCATCCGGAAGGAAAGGCATATCTTCACGGGGAACTATTTTTGCTACAACACCTTTGTTACCATGGCGGCCTGCCATTTTATCACCAACTGAAAGTTTTCTCTTCTTTGCAACATAAACTTTTGCAAGCTGAACAATTCCCGGAGGAAGTTCATCACCGCTGGTAATTTTTATTTTTTCTCTTTTGTACTCCTCTTCAAGATCAGCAAGTACATCAAAATAATTTTTGAATAAAGCTTTTATATGATTATTTGTTTTCTTTGATTCAAACCAATCAAGCGTATAATCAAGCTTTGTTATGTCTTCCATTGAAGAGAAAGTATTCTCTTTAATTGTTGTACCGCTTCTAAGCACCACGCTTCCATCAAGATCACGAATACCTGTTGTGGTATTTCCTTCAGTAAGTTTGG
Organism: Ignavibacteriales bacterium; assembly: GCA_044507695.1. Classification (GTDB taxonomy): domain Bacteria; phylum Bacteroidota; class Ignavibacteria; order Ignavibacteriales; family Ignavibacteriaceae; genus JBIQJD01. The sequence continues at coordinate 42,681 of JBIQJD010000019.1, forward strand.
TAATCTTTTCAACTAACTTTGAATAGTGCGCGTTTACAGCATTTTTATGATTTTGTTCAAGTGTATCAAGCTGTTTTTTCTCAATTTTCTTTGAATCACCATCACGGCGTTTTCTGCTGAATAAACGGGTTCTGATAACAGTGCCTTTAAGTCCGGGAGGTGCTTTAAGTGATGCATCTTTTACATCACCGGCTTTATCTCCGAATATTGCACGAAGCAGTTTTTCTTCAGGTGTAGGATCGGTTTCACCTTTAGGAGTGATTTTACCGATTAGGATATCATTTTCCTTTACTTCTGCACCTTCTCTTATTATTCCGTTTTCATCAAGATTCTTAACTGCTTCTTCACTAACGTTAGGAATTTCTCTTGTTAATTCTTCTTCACCGCGTTTTGTTTCTCTTACCTGAAGTTCAAATTCTTCAACATGAATTGAAGTATAAACATCTTCGCTTACAACTTTTTCACTGATGATTATAGCATCTTCAAAATTATATCCGCGCCATGGCATGAATGCTACCAGCACGTTTCTTCCAAGTGCAAGTTCACCATTTTCAGTTGATGTACCATCAGCAAGAACATCACCCTTAGTAACGCGCTGCCCTTCATGTACAATCGGTCTCTGATTTACGCAGGTTTCCTGATTTGTACCGCTGAATTTAATCAGTTTATAGGTAACTCTTTTGAAATCATCAAAGCTTGTTAATGCTTCAATGCTGTTTGGATTTACATCATATTTGACAACAATTTTATTTGCATCAACATATTCAACAATACCATCATCTTCTGCAACAATTACAGCTCTTGAATCTGTTGCAAGTTTTTTCTCAAGCCCGGTTCCTACAATTGGTGCTTCAGGTCTTAAAAGCGGCACTGCCTGGCGCTGCATGTTTGAACCCATCAGCGCACGGTTAGCGTCGTCATGTTCAAGAAATGGAATAAGTGCTGCTGCAGCACTTACAATTTGAGCCGGCGCAACATCCATATACTGTACGTGATCCGGAGTAACAATCGGGAACTCACCTTTATTTCTTGATTTTACCCTTTCATTAATAAACTTAGATTGTTCATTAAGCGGTGCATTTGCCTGAGCAATTGTATAAATATCTTCCTGCTCTGCAGTCAGATAATCAACTTCATTTTGAACCTTACCTTTTTCAACTTTACGGTAAGGAGTTTCAAGAAATCCGTATTTGTTAACTCTTGCATAAATAGTGAGAGATGAGATCAATCCGATGTTCGGACCTTCTGGTGTTTCAATCGGACATAATCTTCCATAATGTGTATAGTGAACGTCACGGACTTCAAATCCGGCACGCTCTCTTGTTAAGCCGCCGGGACCTAATGCAGACATTCTCCGCTTGTGTGTCATTTCTGCAAGAGGATTTGTCTGATCCATAAACTGTGAAAGCTGGTTTGTACCAAAGAAAGCATTTATTACACTGCTTATAGTTCTGGCATTTACAAGATCCTGCGGAGTAAAGTTTTCAGAATCACGCATGTTCATTCTTTCCTTGATTGTACGTGCCATGCGTGACATACCAATATTGAACTGCTGCTGAAGTTGTTCACCAACTGTTCTAACTCTTCTGTTGCCTAAATGATCAATATCATCAACACTTTCATTTCCGTTTTTAAGCTTAATGATATATTTCATTATGGCAAGAATATCGTCCGGAGTAAGAACTGTTATTGATTCATCAACATTAACTTTAAGTTTATCATTCATACGGTGTCTTCCAACTTCACCAAGATCATACCGCTTATCGTTGAAAAACATTTTTTCAATTAATGCCTGGGCAGTTTCAACATCAGGAGCTTCACCAGAACGAAGCTGTCTGTAAATTGCAAATAGCGCTTCTTCTTTTGTATGAGAAGTATCTTTTTTGAGAGTATTAACGATTAAATCCTGTTCCGGAGAAGCTTCAGATTTTATGAATTTAAGAACATCTACTTCAGCTTCTTTAAGTCTCTCAATATCCTCTTCAGAAAGCACACTATCTTTTGTAAGGAAAATTTCTCCTGTAGACATATCAAACACATCGCTGGCAATTACCCTGCCTATGTATTCTTCAATCTTAACCTTTTTAACCTTTACTTCTTCAACAAGATTGAACAGATTCAGTATTTGTTCATCTGATGCATAATCAAGCGCACGTAATAAAGTAGTAGCAGGGAATTTTTTTCTTCTATCGATATAAACATACATTACATGGTTGATATCTGTAGCAAATTCAACCCATGAACCACGCAGAGGGATAATTCTTGCGGAATAGATAGGAGTTCCGTTTGGATGAACAGTTTGTGCAAATGCAACACCGGGTGAACGGTGCAGCTGTGAAACCACAACTCTTTCGGCACCATTAATTATAAACGTACCTTTTTCAGTCATGAAAGGAAGATTGCCGAGGTATACTTCCTGTTCAACGCTGTTTACAAAATCTTCAGTCTCAGGGTCTTTGGTCGAAAGCCTGAGTTTTCCTTTAAGAGGTGCGGCATATGTTAAACCTCTTTCAAGACATTCCTGAACTGAATATCTTGGTTTTTCAATGTAATACTCCATGAAATCCAGGCGGTAATTTTCTTTATTATCGAAGATAGGGAAATTTGTATTAAAGACTTGCTGAAGCCCTTTATTTTCCCTTTTGCCCGGTGCTGTTTTTAATTGAACAAATTCTTCAAATGAATCTGTCTGTATACTCAGCAAATCGGGAGCTTCAATTACGGAAGGAATTTTACCGAAGGAGATTCTTTTATTATTGTTATCCAATTTAATCCTCCAATTATTTTCAATTTCTGAATCTTAACTGCACGCACATGTAACATCGATAGCAGAAAATATAAAAAGCGATAAGACGGACTTCACCGACTTATCACTTTTTTGAAAAATGCGATTTACGAATCTTAATATGATATATGTATAATCTAATTATTTTATTTCTACAGTAGCGCCAGCTTCTTCAAACTCTTTCTTAAGTTTTTCAGCTTCGTCTTTTGAGATGCCTTCTTTTACTGTTTTAGGAGCACCATCAACCAAATCTTTAGCTTCTTTAAGACCTAAACCAGTATGCGCTCTGACAACTTTAATAACGTTAATCTTTTTATCACCTGCTGACGCAAGAATCACATCGAATTCGGTTTTCTCTTCGGCCGGAGCTGCTGCGCCTGCTGCCGGGGCACCGCCGCCGGCAACCATAACCGGTGCTGCTGCAGTTACACCAAACTCATCTTCTAAAGCTTTCTTTAATTCAGATGCTTCTAAAAGTGATAACTCTTTTATTTTGTCAACTATTTCTGATACTTTTGACATTTTCTTTTATCTCCTGATTAAATTTTTTGTTCCTGTTTAAAATTACGCTGCCTTTTTCTTTGCGATCTCATCAACAACACTGACAAGATCTCTGAAAACGGCATTGATAGCACCAACTATTCCCGATGCCGGTGATTGTATGCTTCCTAAAATTCCTGCAATAATTTCATTCTTAGATGGTAATGTAGCCAGTTCATTTAAACGGCTGCCATCGTAATATTGATCTTCTATATAGCAGGCTTTTAAAGAAAGCTTTTGTTTGGAATCGAAATACTTCTTAATGATTTTTGCCGGTGCAACCGGGTTATCAGAAGTAAATGCATATCCAGTCATTCCAACAAGATGGTCCGCAAGTTTATCGTATTTACCTGATTCTTCAATTGCGCGTTTGAACAAAGTATTTTTGATTACTTTATACTTAACGCCTTCTTTACGGAATTCATTCCGGATTTCATTAATATCGCTTACAGAAATTCCGTTATAATCGGTAAGATATACTGCAGATGATTGTTCAATCATTTCCCTTACTTGTGAAACGATGTCTGCTTTTTCAGTTTTGTTCATTTTATTACCATACCAGATTTTTAATTAATCGAGTCGACCCTATTATTAAGGGACAGTTTTGAAGCATTTGTTTTGAGTGCGTAAACTTTAGTTGAATTATTGCTCCCTGCATCAAGAGAGCAATTAAAATAATTAATGTGCAACTTCTTCCTTGTTGATCTTTAAACCCGGTCCCATCGTACTTGAAAGATAAAGGCTTTTAACATACTGGCCTTTAGCGGAAGCAGGTTTCAACTTAATTATGGTATTAAGAAAAGCTTTTGCATTTTCCTCAAGCTTTTCAGCTTCAAAATTAAGCTTGCCTAAAGATGTATGAACAATACCGGTTTTTTCAACACGGAATTCAATCTTACCGGCTTTCACTTCTTTTACTGCTTTGCCAACATCCATTGTTACGGTACCGCTTTTAGGATTTGGCATTAAACCTTTTGGTCCGAGTACTCTTCCCAGCTTTCCTAATTCACCCATTGAATCCGGTGTAGCGATAATTACATCAACATCAGCCCAGCCGCCTTTAATTTGCTCAAGGTATTCTTCGAAACCGGCATAATCTGCACCTGCATCAAGTGCCTCCTGAGCTTTTGCGCCTTTGGCAATAACAAGAACACGTACCTGTTTTCCGGTTCCATGAGGAAGAGAAACTGTTCCTCTTACCATCTGATCGGCATGACGGGGATCTACACCGAGACGTATCGCGCAGTCAAGTGATTCAACAAATTTTACTTTTGAAACCTCTTTTAATTTCTTTATGGCTTCAAGAAGTGAATATTCCTGTGTTGTATCGGCTTGTTCAAGGATTGCTTTATTTCTTTTTGTTTTTTGCATTTTCTATACCATCATCTTGAAATTTAATTAATCTTCTACAGTAATGCCCATGCTTCTTGCGGTGCCAGCAACCATACTCATTGCATGATCAATATCGTAGGCATTCAAATCCGGCATCTTCATTTGAGCAATTTCTTTAACCTGTGCTTTTGAAACTTTTGCTACCTTGGTTCTGTTTGGCTCAGCAGAACCACTTTCAATTTTTGCGGCTTTTTTAAGAAGAACTGCAGCAGGCGGGGTTTTGGTAATAAAAGTAAAAGATTTATCAGAATAAACAGTAATAACAACAGGAATGATCAATCCATCCTTATCGCTGGTTTTGGCGTTAAACTGTTTACAAAACTCCATAATGTTAACGCCTTTTTGACCAAGCGCCGGTCCAACAGGTGGAGAGGGATTGGCTTTTCCAGCCGGAATTTGAAGCTTAATATAACCTGATATTTTTTTAGCCATAATATTTACCTATCGAATGAATCTAAATTATTTTTCTAATTCTGCCTGAACGAAATCAATTTCTACAGGTGTTTTTCTTCCAAAAATTGAAACCATTACTTTAATTTTCATTTTTTCTTCGTTCACTTCCTGAATGGTTCCGCTGAAATTATTGAATGGACCATCAATAATTTTCACCACGTCTCCTGTACGGAACATGGTCTCCATTCTTTCACTGCTCTCATCCTGAGTAATCCTGCCTACTATCCGTTTAACTTCCTCCGGCTGTAAAGGATTAGGATTGTTTCTTGTTCCAAGGAATCCCATAACAGAAGGAGTATTTAAAATGAATTCCTTAACCTGATTATCAAGATCAGCCTGAACCAAAATGTAACCCGGAAAGAAATTTTTTGTTTTACTTTTCTTCTTACCATCCTTAACTTCAAATACCTTTTCCATCGGAACGAGAATTTCCTGAATTTTTGCACGCAGCTTTTCGTTGTCATGCAGTTCGGCTTCAAGAAGATTTTTCACCTTATTCTCATGACCTGAAAAAGTTCTTACCACATACCATTTTAAATCCATATTCTCTGAACCTAAAAAATTCCTTTAAATAATTGTGTAACAGCCATATCGATAATGTAGGTAAAGGCAGCAATGATAAGACAAACAACAATAACAACAGTAGTTGAATCTTTTAATTCTTCTTTTGTTGGCCAGGTAACTTTTTTCATTTCCTTTACAACATCATTAAAAAAGCCGATTATTTTTTCTTTCATAACCCTTGAATATTAGATTGATAAGGCAGCACGGCAGGAGGGACTCGAACCCCCAACCTGCGGTTTTGGAGACCGCTGCTCTGCCAATTGAGCCACTGCCGTAGCAAAAAATTATTTTGTTTCTTTATGAATAGTGTGCTTTTTGTCCCAACGGCAGTACTTTTTATACTCAACTCTGCCGGCATGAAGTCTTTTGTTTTTGGTTGTAGTGTAATTTCTTCTTTTACACTCTGTGCACTCTAAAGTTATAATATCTCTCATAATTTTTTACTTGTTAGTTATACTCTCTGAAAGCCGGAACTCGATCATTATTATAGTTTCTGAAATGTCTTATTAAACGGAATAGAGCTGATGACCGGGATTGAACCGGTGACCTCTTCCTTACCAAGGAAGTGCTCTACCAACTGAGCTACATCAGCAGCTTTAATGCTGTGAGCGGGAGACGGGACTCTTCCGAAGGAATCCCTTTGGGAGAACCCGCGAGACCATCCCAGCTTTCCGGGATATCAGCCAACTGCATTTCTAATCTTAAAAAATCATTCAATGATTCGTAGAGATTTCAAATTCTTTCCCGCTTAACACTTCTTTTTACGTCTCAAACTTTTCAGTATGAATAAGAACTTAGAATGAATACTTCCGTAACTTTTTGAGCGGGAGACGGGACTCGAACCCGCGACCAACAGCTTGGAAGGCTGTGACTCTAGCCAACTGAGTTACTCCCGCAGTTTTTTAATTTCAACATTTAAAGAACAAAAAATAAGGGAATCAATACCATAAGGATGTTCCCTCTTTACGTCCATTCATCATGTGTGGGCGGCGAGGGATTCGAACCCCCAAAGGCGTCAGCCAACGGATTTACAGTCCGCCCCGGCTCTCCAACTCCGGCGTCCGCCCGTTTTTAGAAACGAGCAACAAATATATTTCTAAACTACTAAAAATGCAAATAGAATAATTATAATTATGGTATATAATAACAGATTTCTGACGTTGATGGCAGCGTTAAGATTACATTTATTATTTTTAAATCTATTTGTATCAAGAATTTTAATTAATTGCCACTTCATCCCTCTTACGCAAAAAAAATAAGCTGCAATTGCTTGCAGCTTATTTCTAGAACTTATAAAAATTCAGCGGGGTATAGATATATGAAGATATTATTTCATCAGAATCATTTTCATTGATTTAACATTGTCTCCTGAAGTAACCCTGTAAATATAGGTTCCGTTGGAAATTTTTTGATTCTCGTTATTGTCTCCGTTCCAATTAATGGAATGGAAGCCCGGATTCATTTCCTTGTTAACCAATGTTTTTACTTCTTCACCTAGAGAGTTGTAAATCTTAACACTTACAAAAGATGCTTCCGGTAAACTGAAGTTAATAGTTGTTGTTGGATTAAAAGGATTCGGATAATTCTGTGCAACTTCAAATGATTGAGGAAGCAGGTCAGTATCCTCTGCTGCTGTTGGAGAGAAAGATACTACAGGACCCTGTTGTTCATCACCATCATTTATCCTGAATGTGCTGGTAACAGTTACATCACCTGCTGATCCGTCTTTCAACCTGAAATTAACCCTGCCTGCTGTAAAATCTTCTTCTGCATAGCTGAAAGACGCATAGGTAAACCTGGCAATACCCGGTGCAACTTCTTTTGCAAAAATAAATTTACCTTCTGATTGAATATCGGATGAAAAATCTTCAAAGCTTATTTTGGTAGGATCATATCTGAATTCAACTTCAGCAGAGATAACATTTTCAGCATTCTTTATTTCAATAGGTACTGTAACAACATTATCTGTTTTTTCTGTATCAAATTCTAATGATGCAACATTGTTAGGTATGTATTGAATGTTATGATGATAATGACCAAGTGTTATATAAAGATTTATCTGAACAACATCCCAAATATCAACATTGGAATCTAAATCTGCATCTGCATTAATATATGCCTGTCCCGTTAATGTAACGCCATAATACAGATGATAAATTATTGCTACTACATCTTTAATATCAACTACATAATCAAGATTAGCATCTCCGCGAACATCGGAAATACCAACAGGATGGGTGTAAACTATTGATCCGGGATTTATTGCGCTGAATGACCCGGAGATTGAAAATGCAGACCAATCATTCAGATTTCCTGTCACTAGAGCAAAACCCGGATTGGTATCTACAATATCAAAATGGAGATAGAAAAGTATTCCATCACTGCTGATAGGATTACTTCCAACTCCTTGTATTTCAACTTCACCTGCAGTACCGGTTGGCCATGCAATTACTGCCCAGCCATTACTGTAAGTAAGTGTCCCCGGAGCAATAGAAATTGCCCTGAATTTTAATTTACCCGGATCAAAATGAAATTTGCCCTGAAGCAAGGTTTTCATTGAAAAAGGTCCGGTAACATCAAGCTCAACAGGAATGGTAACACGTGTACCTGTATATCCTGCGGTAGAGCCAATGTTAATCTGTGCGGATTGTGCGAATGCTGCCGAATTGTCTACCCACAAAAACGGCAATAAAAGCATTAAAACTGAAAGTTTTATCAATGCTTTCATAGTGAGTCCCTCCACTTATGATTGAATATATTAAAGAACTAAAAATTCACCCTTTATATTTAACACCAAAAATATTTCTTTCTTTTTAACATATTAATGGCAATTCTACCATTATTTGATTTCTATCGATAAGCACCTGTATAAACCCGATTAAATGCAAAAGTCATGCATAAAACATGGCTTTTGCAAATCAGATTTTAACTTGATTACTATTTCATCAGAACCATTTTCATTGTTTGAACATTATCTCCCGCAACAACACGATAGGTATATGTTCCGCTGCTTACTTTCTGTCCTGCATTGTTATCACCATTCCATTGAACAGTGTGCACACCAGGATTCATTTCTGAATTTAACAGGGTTTTAACTTCCTGTCCAAGCATGTTGTATATTTTAATTGATACATAAGATGCCTGGGGCAGATTGAACCTTATTGTTGTTATAGGATTGAACGGATTCGGATAATTCTGCTCTACAGAAAATTTATCAGGAATAACAATATTTTCTTCAGCAGAGGTAACTCCGGATGTTCTGAACGATCCTTTAAATGAATATCCTGAAGATTGATTCTGATTATTTATTGATTTTACTCTCCAATAATATTTAGTATCAGCCTGCAGATTATCAATTGTATAATTCATGTTATCTATATTATTTACAACTACAGCACCAGCAAAATCTTTGTTCGTTGCGTATTCCAATTGATATTTTAATTGGGAAGTTGATTTAGCCGGCAAATACCAGTTCAATTTTGCTGAGTTTGTAGTAAGTGCAAATCCATTAGGACCGCCAATATGAGGAACAACCGGTGAACTACCCGGCTCAATTGTAAATTCTCCTATAGCAGATATTGTTGAGAAAGCAATACCATTAGAAGATTCTACTGTCCAGTAATAAGTTGTACCAGGTGTTAAGCTGGAAGCAAATGCGTAATGCATTGTTGTGGTTGTAAATGGAGATCCCGGAATTTCATTTATCATTGCGGGATCTGTTGCAACCCTTAATCTGAAACTTGTTACACTTGCCAGGCTGCTTACATACCAGCTCAGTATTGGCTGTGTAGTAAATACGGTAACACCAGTCGGATAAACAAGTACCGGCTGCGGGAGCGATCCAATAGCATTATTAGCATCAATCGTAAATTCAGCAGGATCAGACCATGATGAGAAATTAGCACCAACGAAAGATCTCACTCTCCAATGGTAGTGTCCGCCCGGAGTTAAGTTTCCAACCAATTGATAAAACTGTTGATATGAATTTGTAAGGAATGTACCGGTTTCATCAAATGGTACGCTGAATTCTTTAACTTCAACTTCATATTCAATATTTGGAACATATGGAGTTACATACCAATGCAGCATTGGAGGATTTAAATAAACTGTTGCATTTCCAACGGGCCAAACTGGTGTTGGTTCAACAGGAACTCCATTTGCATATTCATATACTGAAAATTGTGCCCAGTCTGACCATTCAGAATCAGCATAACCGCTTCTCTTTGATCTAACACGCCACTGATAATCTTCACCGGCTGTTAAAGCGGTTGGCCATTCAAAATAATACTGGTATGAATTTGATGTGAATGTTTCATCATAGACTACTGAAACTCCCTGAACCTGAACATCCCATTCAACACCGGGAATATGTGAAGTTATATACCAGTGAAGTGTAGGATTGCCAGTGTAAACTACTGCGTTGTTCAGCGGGTACAGAGGAGTTGGTTTAACAGGTGCACCGATTGAAAATTCATCCATATAGAAATATGCATAATCAGACCAGTCAGAATCGGTAAAACCGGTTTTTGTAGTTTTTACTCTCCATCTGTAATATTCACCTGCTTCAAGCTTTACGCCCGTTTCAATGTAGAACTGAGAAGTAGTTGTTGATCCTGAGAAGATAGTAGTATATGTAGGACCAGCAGTAACATGATCAAGTTCAACATCAAATCTTAAATCTAAATCAAAAGAAGTAACATACCAGTGAAGCAGTGGTGTATCATCATGATAAACTATTACATTATCTTTAGGGTATAATGTCTTTGGTTTTGTTGGTGCACCACTTACACTTTCATCGGTTTGAAAATGTGCTGTTGCTGACCATGCAGAATATAAATTTAAAGCGGCATTATAGGAACGTGCTCTCCAGTAATAATCTGATCCTGCATCAAGATTAGAAATTTGTGCCTGGGTCAGGAACGGACTTGCAGCGGTTGTTGAAAAAATAGTACCGGTGCTGAAATCATCATCACCTTTTTTATATTCGATTTCAACAAATGTTATTCCGTTTTGGCTTGTTGACCATGACCAAGAGAGCAGTGGATTTGACACATAAACTTTAACACTGTTTACAGGATAAACAGGAACAGGATAAGAAATTCCACTTATACCGGAGGTTGTGGTAGTAAATCTCCACGTACTGGACCATGAGCTGTAAGATGGCAGTAATGTTTCTTTTGCTCTTACTCTCCAGTAATATGTAGTACCATTTAATAAATTATCAGGTACATCAAAATAGAGATATGCCGCACTCACTTCGTATGTATCCGGTGACCCGTACATACCATCGGTATCTATCTGGATTTCATATGCAACCGCACCTGCAAAAGCATTCCATTCCAGTCTTGGTTTCAATGGATGTCCTGTTGTGCCATTAGGAGGATATGAAAGTGTTGGGATACCTAATATTACAAGTCCAAGTGCTGCATCATCATTCTTATCATAAACAATATCTTCAACTACAGGATAAACGGGATTACCTGTCCAGACATTATATGTAGCATCAACATCATTAGTGCTGAATCTGCCATCAAAATAGGATAGGGAAATCGCGTAATCAGCCCAGGAATTACCATAACCATCAAATGTACTGTTATGAATATTAACTCCGGATGGCTGACTTGTTGATCCATCTAATCCATGAATTGCAAAACCATAAGAAGAACCCTGAAGAGTTAAACCTTCAAAAGATGGGTTAGATACATTTCCCAAAATATTCACAGCACCGGTATCATTTGCAGCAAGTGTAATATCTCCATTGAAAACCGGATCTTCAATGTATGTATCATTGGCACTTCCTACAACTGTACCATCTGTCATTAATACAATTCCCCTTTTGCTGTTTCCGGAAATTGACCATACACCTGTAAATTCAAGATCAGTGATCTTATCATCTGCATCAACATCCGAATCAAAATGGGGGTGAATATGCATACCATCGAGATTTCCATCGAAGGTTCCGTTTGTAAAGCTTAAGAGTGAGCTTTCACCAAGATTCAAACCATATCTGCCATTATTTGTACCAGCCAAATCTGTTGCATTTACATTGGTTACTAATTCAAGTACAATACCATCTCTTGAATTACCATCAGCAGAAACGGTATTCAAAGTAATATCACTCGAATTTTTAATCACCAGCCCATCACTGTTCGCGCTGTTATCAAATGTGGAATTTGAAATTGACAATGTAGTTACATCATCAAAAATACCTCCCTGGTCGCTGGTTCCGTCTGCAGCAATATAATCCAGTGTTAAATTTGTAACAGGTATACTATTAAAGATTCCAGCGCCGCCAGGATTATTAAGATTGAAGTAAGATACAGTTACATTATTAGCTGCAATATTAATGCTGCCAACAGTTGGTCCGGGCACAACTGCAATTTTTCCGGCATTAATTCCTTTTGCTAAAGCGGGAGCCTGACCGGTTATTACAATTCCTTCTTTATCAAGAACAATATCACCAAATGTTCCGCTTTCAACTACTATTGTATCACCTGGTGATGCGGCATCAATTACAAATTGCAAATCCTGATCAGGTGTAACGATGATGTTATTATCTGATAAATTAACTAAATAAGAAGTGGAAGGAACATAGTGTTCCGGACCTTCAGCTATTGCGGCATCAACATTTTCCTTTGTATCATAAAACCTGATCATATCATAGAAGAGTGAATCACCATCTTCATTAACACCAGCCTGACTGCTTGGTTTCATATGCAATGCATATCCAAAATCATCAAGTTGAAAAGTTACGTTTGCATTATCAACTAAATCTGTGCTAAATGTAATAGTTGGATCATCAGTTGGTTTAAAATTAAACATCTCAAAATACATTCCCCCGTTTTTATCACTGCTTTCACCAAAGCTATTTGTACCGCTGATTATAACTTCTTCAACACCAATTGGATAGTATTGACCTTTAGTTCCGATAGCTAAACCACCCCAGGGGTTACCACTTGTAGTGATATTGCTTAAGTTAGCACCCTTCACATCTGTCATAAAGATTCCGGCGCCGCCATTGTTTAACGATTGGATATCTTCTAAGAAAATACCAACGATACCGTTAATGTTAATACCGGTCTTTTTGAAATTTTTAACGATTAAATTTCTAAGATTTGTACCATTATATTCAGGGCTGGTAAGATCAAATCCATATCCATTTGTACTTGATGAACCGTCAAAAGTTAGATTTTCGATGGTTACATTGTCTGCTTTTATCACAATAAAATGTGCAGATCCGGAATAGTTGATAATACTTGTATTTACATCTGTTCCGGAAATAGTTAATCCATCTTGCGTAATCTGGATTTGACTAGCTTCATTGATAACCGCATCTGCATCAATGGTAATGGTTTGACCTGCGGTTGCTGCATCAACTGCCGCCTTTAAAGTAGGATAGTCATTTCCACCGATATGAACCTGTGCAAATGTGTTTAACCATGTGCCCCCCGCCAGGGCAATGATTAACAAAACACGTAAGAAAGAATGCATAGTTCCCTCACTTTTATTATTTATTGAAAATAGTTTTAGTCGATTTCTTGCTTTTACAGGATTATTCAACAACGAAAATATCCTTCAATTAGAAAACAATTAATCATTATTCTACTTAAAGTATATTATTCCGATTAAAGGCAATAATCTTCGATAACGTGTAAGGATGCGTTTAGAGTATTATTTTTGCTTAAGATTTATAGTTTTAAGCCCTCTTAAGCTCTTGTAAATTAGTAATTTACCTTATCAGACGCAATATTAATTTCTTATATGCTTATGATTCTGAATTGAGCCTGGTTCTGATTAAACCCGGGTTCATCGTCTTTAAAATTAAAGATGACCCGTTAAAACTCAACTTGACATATTTATCATCTGTAAATATCTTGTAAAAGTAATTGGAAATTTTAAAAAAGATAATTTACCGAGGCAGAATTATGGTATTATCAACTTCCGGAATAATTTTTATGGCCATTGGCTGGGGAATAATTATATCGCTTGTTATTTATTGCTTCTCAAAAGTATTTAAATCAGAAAGGAAATAAAAAAGCCTGAACTACATGGAATAATTCAGGCTTAACTGAAATGCGGAATCAGGAAATTACATTTCCTGCATGATCTTCATCATCATTCACATTTGCATTTGGAACTGCTTTATACTGGGCATTTGAATCAGATGAAGCAAGACCAATCTTACCGTTCTCAACATGTTTATACATCAGATCATTTTCAATTAGATAATAGAACTGCTTTCTGAATTCATCCAGAGATAAGCCGCAGGTTGCAGCATATTTTGCAAGTTCATGCGGATCATCAAAATCAGCCTGGTTTAATCTTAACATATATCTTCTTGCAATATAAAATGATTCTGATGTAGGATCAACCATTCTTACCTTTGTCTTTTTAGTAACAGGATCAAGAATATCATTAAAGTATAACGGTACAAAGTGCCCGTTTTGAATTGATACCATTGCGCCGCTTCCGCCGCTTAAAATAAATTGAGCCGCTGAAAATCCGAGATCACGTGTATATTCCATATCATAAGGAATCGGATCAGCGCAGCGTAATTCATATCCAATATTCTTTGCTACGATTGTTGCTTTTATATTGAACTCTTTCAATCTCTCCTGGACTCTGTATTTCAGAATTTCTCCGAAATTGATTTCAGCTATACGGATGTTATCATGCGCATCACGCTCAATGTTAACAAGGTTTTCAAGATCTTTATGATCAAGATGCTCAACCAGACCTTCAGCGAGAATAGCAACACCATCAGTTCTTCCGTAACTCAATCTTTTTATGATGGCACCAACAAGAATATCAACAATATGATTTAATGAAATTGTACTGGAAGGAAATTCCTCAGGAATTACTGTTAATGTTGCACCGGTTGCTTTGCCAATTCCTAACGCAAGATGCCCTGCTTTTCTTCCCATTGTAACAACAAAATACCAGCGTGAAGTTGTCTGCGCATCCACCATTAAATTTTTTACTACTTCAACGCCAATATGGCGTGCTGTTTGAAAACCAAATGTTGGAATTCCATGCGGCAGATCGAGATCATTATCAATTGTTTTGGGAACATGAACAACTCTTATTCTGCCGGCCGCCATTTCATTAACCTTCATTGCGCTGAAAGCTGTATCATCTCCGCCTATTGTAATAAGCTTATCTACATTTAAACGAAGTAATGATGTTACTGTATTTTCAAGATGTTTTTTATCTTTGGTGGGATTATTTCTTGCAATGCCAATGTACGATCCGCCTCTGAAATGAATACGGCTTACATTATGTATATTTAATTCTTTAACGTGGGAAATATCCCCTTCCATTATCCACCGGAATCCGTCTTTAATTCCAATAACTTCTACACCTTCAACAATAGCCCGGATAGTAGCAGCTCCAATTACACTGTTTATACCCGGAGCCGGTCCGCCGCCTACAATTATTGCAAGCTTTTTTGGCGCTATAGACATTTTAATCAACTCCTTCTGAAAAAATAAATTTATTTTCTTTTAATTATTACAAACAGAAAAATTAATACATAATTGAACAAGTATATTACATACCGAAAAAAAATATCCTGAAAAATAATTTTTTTGAAGGAGTATAGAAAGGATTATTTTGAATCCTTAAATGCCGGCTGAGTTGATACTGCTCAGCCGGATAAACTGGAGAATTACAGAACTTTTAATTTTGCAAACTTCAGCATTAATTGCTTTACGTTATTACCTTCAAAAACAACTGTAGCTTTCTGCATTTCACCGGCACCGGTTACCTGAGTTACCTTGCCAAGCCCAAATTTATCATGCATTACCCTGCTGCCGGGACGCAGTGTTTTATTTTCCTGATCAAAATTTTCATAATCAACATTTTCAAAATACTCGTAGTACATTTCCTTTTTGGATTTACGCGTGGAAGATTTTCTTCCTATTCCTCCGTTCACTTCACTGAATAAACCTGGTTCAAGTTCATCAATAAATCTTGAGCGGCTTTGATAAGCAACTTCACCAAAACGGTAGCGTGAACGTGCATGGGATAAATATACTTTCTGCTTTGCTCTTGTTACTGCAACGTAGAATAATCTTCTTTCTTCTTCAAGAGATGCATCAGAACTGAATTTATTTGAAAGCGGAAAAATATCTTCTTCACATCCTGATATAAATATGATGGGAAATTCCAATCCTTTTGCACTGTGTACGGTTAACAGAGTAACTGCATTCTTTTCTCCTTCAAACATATCAACATCAGAAACAAGTGATACATCCTCAAGATATTGTTCAAGCCTGGCATCTTTATTTGCATTTGAAAATTCACTCAATGCAGAAAGAAGTTCATTAATATTTTCCCATCTTGACATTGATTCCGGAGTATTTTCCTCCTTGAACATTCTTAATATTCCGAGTTCATCAACCAATGCTCTTGATAGTTCACCAACAGATAATTTATCTTTCAGGCCGATGTATTTATCCAGCAGTATTTTAAAATTCTTTACATTCTTCTGAATACGTTCTTTTATATCTATCACTTCAAAAACACGCGCCATGGTTTCAAACAAGGTAAGCTCGTGCTTGCGTGCAAATGCAATCATTCTTTTGATTGTTGTACTTCCAATTCCTCTTTGAGGAAAATTCATTATGCGCAGAAGGCTTTCCTCATCATTCTGGTTTGAAATTACACGCAGATACGCGATAACATCTTTTACTTCTTTTCGTTTGTAGAATTCAATTCCGCCTATAATTTTGTAAGGAATTTTTTCTCTTCTGAAAACATCTTCAAGTGCTCTTGATTGCGCGTTGGTTCTGTAGAGAATTGCAAAATCTTTTAAAGCAATTTTCTTTTTTGAAATTTCCTGTTTAATAAATTTTGCAATTTGTGCGGCTTCATCTTTCTCATCTGCACATTTAACAAGGGTTAAAAGTTCTCCGTCATTATTTTCTGTCCAGAGAGTTTTAACAATCTGCCCTTTATTATTTTTAATAACAGAATCAGCAGCAGCAAGAATAGTTTTTGTTGAACGGTAATTCTGTTCAAGTTTGAAGATCTTATGTTTCGGAAAATCTTTTTCAAAATCAAGCATGTTGCCGATATTAGCACCACGCCAGCTGTAGATGCTTTGCGCATCATCTCCAACTACTGCGATTTTTCCATTGGGTGAAACAAGCATCTTCAGCAGTTCATACTGTGCTTTATTCGTATCCTGAAATTCATCAACCAGAACGTAACTGAATTTTCTTTTGTATTTCTGATGTAGCTTTGGATTTTTTTTGAACAATTCAATGGGCTTTAAAAGAAGATCTTCAAAATCCATTGCATTGTTCTCAGCTAATCTTTGCTGATATTCATCAAATATATCCGCAGTTTTTTCATCAATAAATGATTTGATATG
>JBIQJD010000008.1:0-194819 GCA_044507695.1 Ignavibacteriales bacterium
CTGTGTTGTTATCATTGCCGTTTATTGCATCTATGTAATAGGTGGCGGAAAGTGATGCAGTTGAAAACAATACAGATAGAATTAAGCATCGTATAAAAATATTATACATAGGTCCCTCTAAGTTTAATTTAATATTCCAGCGGAGATTATTTTTTATTTTTCAATGCAGATAGAAATCCAAAGCAGTATTAATCATCAGCCCAAAGCCTAATCATCTGTTTTCTGCAGGTAAATTGCAGAGGTTTTAAGAAATAACATTTAGCATCTGACACATGTTGCTTTAAATAACATGGCACGGGGTTTTAGCTTGACAAAAAAAATTATCCTGCATACTTTTTCTCAGCCATTTTTTTAAAAAGATGAAAACAGAAAAATTAAATATGATGATCTGCTGTTGTTTAATGTGTACCTGTAATGGTGCAGCGGCGGATGATTAATATTTAATACGATAAAAAATTAATTTGAACCCGCTTGCACCTGCAGCGGGTTTTTTATTTTAAAGGAAATCAAATGATTAAAGTGAACAGTACACTATTAAACTCATTAGCTGAGCATTTTCATTCAAAGGAAAATGAAATTGTCTGCGGTGCAATCCTTGGCTTTAATTCAGGAAGTGATTTAATTCTTGATTCTGTAATCAATCTTGAAAATGAAAATTATGAATTAAGAAATTCAAGATATCTGATTTCACCCGCTCAATATGAGTCTGCAGAAAACAGCGCGGCAGAAAAAGGATTGAACCTGCTTGGTTTTTATCATTCATCGGGAATTATTGAACCGGGCGAGTACGATAAAAAACATGCACTGCCGGAATTTGTTTATCTGTTATTCAATTGCAGCGGCAGGCACAAAGTTAATTTTACTTTATGGAAGTTTAACAGCGATAAAGATTTTTTTGAATTTTTGGATGCTGAAGTTTTTAACGAGGTATTTTACAACCAAGCTGCTGTTGCCGTATGAGAGTAAAAGTATTTTTGCCGCTGCCGCTCCGTACACTTGCTAACGGTAAAAAAGTTATTGAACTTGAAGGTGAAACTGTTGGTGAAGTGATTAATAATTTATTTGAAAAATATTACAGGCTTGGAAAATTTATCGGCACTGACGGCGGAAGAATTAAAAGTACAATTAATATTTATCTCAATGGAAAGGATGTAAGATTCCTGAGAGATGAAGAAAAGATTATCGGGATAGAAGATCAGCTTAAAATAATTCCAACTATTGCCGGCGGCAGGGATTAATTTTTTTTGTTCATTACTTCCAGAAGTTCCCGGGTTGTTATGTTATTCATAACTATTTCCTTCATCACTTTAGGAATAAGAGGTTTTGAGATTCTCTTCTCAAAATCCTTCCGGGTTAAATCTATTTTTATGTTTACTTTTGATTTCATAATCCGCTAAGAAAAGAAATTACAGATTTAATGATGTAATTTATATCACAAATCTTAAAACATAAATAATACCCCGCCGGTATAGAAACAAAATTTGCATTTACATCTGAATTCAGATTAATCTGATCTATTCTTTAAAATCATGACCAGGAAAAATATATCTGAAATCTCCGTCAGAGATTTGAACACCTGCAATAAAATCAGGATAATCAAAAAGTAGTTTTATATAATAACGAAATCTTTTTCATATTCACTCCGCGTATTCAAATTAATTTCTGTACATGTTAATTATCGTTTTCACAGCTGCAATAATTGTGAAGCATATCCGTTCAATTATGATTAATAACAAAATAAATGTGAAGTTATCTTGCTACCTTATGAATGATTCGATGATAACAATGCTGATACGATGGTAAATGATAAAGTCAAAATTCTGATTGCTGAGGACGAACAAATTACCGCAATGGATTTCAAAAGAACGCTGCAGGAACTTGGCTATAATGTTATTGCAGTAGTATCAAGCGGAGAAGCTCTCGTACAGGAAATAGAAAAAGAAATACCAACACTAATAATTTCTGACATTAATCTGAGAGGGGAACTGGATGGAATTGAAGCCATAGCAAGAATTCAGGAACGCCACAAAGTCCCGTTCATTTATATAACTGCTTATAAAGATTATAAAAGAGTTGTTGAAATTTATAATCTCAATCCGTATGAATATGTTTTAAAGCCGGTAGGTTCATCTGAGCTTGGAGCGATTGTTAAAGCATGTTTACAAAATCTTGAGAAGGATAATTTAAAATAAAAAAAGGCACACCGGAAAAATTCCAATGTGCCTTATTAGTGAACAATGGTTCTTAGTACATTCTGTCTTTTTCAGTGTTAGATTTTAACGTAGCAACCTTATCTCTCAACTGATTCAAGAAATCTGCTTTGGCAACCTGCCACTGAGCTTTCTGTGATTCATCAAGTATGCTTTCTATCTCATCGTTCAACCATTGTTCCATTTCTGCAGCCTGCTGCCCGGTTACATCCTGGTTCTGATTTTCACCGGTTACATCTGTTTCATTACCTTTGTTTGTAACAACAGCTTGCTGATATTCAACTATTGCATCCTGGATATCACTCTTCTGATCGTCTCTCAATGTTACCTGGGCTGAAAGACTTTCAGTTAATTCTTCTGCGGAAGCTCTAAACTGATCATCACTCTCATTTTCCTGCATGTTCTGATCTTCCTGTTGAATTACACCAGGGTCCTGCTGTGTTCTTGCGGGATCTTGCTGGGTTTCATCAATAGTTTTTTCCTGTGCAAAAATATTTGCAGATGAAAAAACTAAAAATGCAGCTACAAGAAATGCAGCAAGTTTGTTGAATGCTTTTGTCGTACTCATAGTGTCACCTCGTTTTTTGTGTTTTATAATTCGTATCGCGTTTCTGATACATCATTTAATTAAAAATAATAATACAATCGTTAATACAAGCTGTATGAATAATATTCGGTACAGATGAATATTTTTCATCATAACATTACCTTCTGATTTTAAGTAAAGTATTTTATTTATTGATTTAAGTAGTCTATTATTTTCCATTTGAAAGTAATGATGCACTTATCATGCCATCATTACTCAAACAGAAAAATGCGGCCGAAAGGGCTGATTTCAGGGGGTAGAAATGAATTTTCAGTTTATGGTACGAAAGATTTATTAACATCTCCTGCACAAATGGAATAAATTTCGTAGTTCTCATTTTTACCATTTATAACTGCATCAATTGATGCTGGATTAAATATCCAATCAGGTCTTTCAAAATTATTTATCAATCCGGAAAATCTTCTAAGTATCAGCAGTGCATCTGTTGCATTTACCTTTCCGTCATTCGTTACATCGGCAGCAAGAATCTGCAGAGTATCAAGCTCGGCAGAAGAAGTAAAATAAAGCAATGCCCATAATGCATCTGTTGCATTAACACCTCCCCAGTTATCACTCTTGCTGAAATTAAACTGATAATTTCCGTTTGCAAGATTTTCTATTCTGAATTCTCCCTGATCATTTGTTGTAACCTTATCTGCATCCGGAAGAATAATACTAACACCGCTGACAACTTTTCCGAAATCTGCATACATGATTGATCCTGTTACAGTATAAAGCTGTTCTGATTCCGAAATCTTTTCTAAAATTACATTTCCTTTATCCGGAGTAATATACGTACGCACCACACGATTCAATCCGTTGTTATATGAAAGTGCTGTAACTTCATTCCCGTTCTGTTTTATTCTGACATTTAACCAATCATTTGGAACAACAATATCAACTGTAAGGGGATAATCATAAACGCTGTCATCAAGATCATCACTAACACTAAGTTCTATTAATGAATTATTCTGTGTTACTACATTTGATTTAAAAGTTTCTCTTTCACGTGAATATTTTAAAATGTTTGCAGCAGTTTCAACCCAGACCTCATTGTTATCGGATTTCTCTTTAAGGAACTCACAAAGTTCGGTAAACCATTCTGCAGTCATCGGGTAATATGCGCCCAGTTCAATTGCATGCTGAAGCTGGGAAAACGGGTACAGCTCATGAATCATTATTGCACCCCATTTCCTGTCACTGATTGAACTTTGAATATAATTTTTAAATTCAATCATATCATCTTCATCATCCTGCATAGAATTTCTGGGAAGCTGAAACTCAACCTTCTTTGCAAATAAACCAAGCCGGTTATTATTTGATAAGATTGAATTATTAAGAGTATTTCCGCCGGTTCTTCCTGCTTCATAATATTTGTCGGCAATCTTGTCAACTTCACTGTTGTGTGTTATGTAGGGATAAGCAACTGTTAACACCTTTATTTCCGGAATCTGATATTCAATTTCAACCTTTGATTGGTAAAATTCATAATGAATAGTTCCCGGGGTTGTTTTATTGCCTGCAGGAATTGTAAGAAGATCAGGATGGGTAACAGTGTGTGAACCTATTTCATGGCCCTGCCTTGCAATTTCCCTGAATTGTTCCCATGAGCCGTATCTCCAGTAACCCGGCAGAGCAGGAGTAAGCTGGCTTGTTATTACAAAAAATGTTCCTTTGAATCCATAGCTGTTTAATATTGGAAGGGCAATTTCATACTGGGATAAAAAACCATCATCAAAAGTAAAGGAGAAAGCTGATTGTTTATCATCTGCCCAGGTTTTTACAGATACATTTCCTGCCTGTGCTTTTAAAGTGATTGTAACAGCAGTGAGTATTGTTAATAGATAGAGAAGTTTTTTATACAATTCTTACCTCAGATTATCTGTACTATATTGAGAATTTTAATCAAACTATAACAACTATCAGCTCCATTTATTAATCAAAAATCCGCAAATACAGTTTATTTTTAAGGATTTTGATATTGCCAATAATTGTAAAGTATTATAGTTGGTTCAAATAACCTGCCAAAGATTTAAAGGGAATTTGTGGAAAGCTGGTGGATGAAAAAATTATAATCTTATATAAACAAAATTATCTCTTACTTCTGTATAATATGTTGAAATTTTCTTCTCAGCCGGACCTGCCTTAACCTCCCCGGTTTTAACATCAAACTGGGAACCATGCCACAAACACTGAACCGTTCCGCAAATCATAACCCCGCCTGCAAGTGAACCGCCGCGGTGCGTGCAAGAATCATCAAATGCAGCAAAGCCATCTTCTGTTTTAGCAAGAACGATTCTTTTATCGTTAACTCTTATTAATTTCATTTGATCTGTTTTTAATTCATCTGCTTCTGCGGCTTTAATCTCCGTGCCTGCTTCTGCTGAAATTTGTACTTCACTCCATTTGCCTGCATTAGCATAACGGTGATCCGGTCCGATAAAATTTCTGTTAACCAATGTGCCGCCCATCCATCCGCCTGCTGTTAAAAATCCGGCTCCGGCTGTTTCAAGTATAAGAATGTAGATTCCGGGTTCAGATTCAACCGGCAATCTGAGTAAAAATGAAATGAGAAAAAGAAGAACGGCGCTTAAATTTACTATCATATGTTTTGCTGCTCTTTTTTTACCTGTGCTGTTTGGGGGAATTGAAAGCAGATAATCAATGAAGCCTGGCAGCGCTGCCGCAATGCCCGTTATTACTCCCGCTATTGAAAGATATGCAGCAGTAATGCGGAATGTTGGTTCATTCATAAGCAGTGCCGTTATATCAAATATAAGAGCACCAATAAAAAATGCAATAGGAAACGGGATCATCATCTGATGAATTGGATGACCTTTAATAACCGCTTTTGTACGCATAATTTTTACGCAGTTTTTTGTAAAGATAATCTATAAACGAAAATAATAATTGATGCGTACCACCTGTTTTATTAATACTTAAATAACAATTCTCAAATAATAATTTAGATTAGTCAAATCAAGTTTCTGGCAGGATGTATTGAAATAACTCCGTTAGGTGTTCAACAAATGATTTTGCGTGTTATCATCCCTGAAGGGATTTTGTTTTTGCTATCGTTTTTCTTTGCTATAAATATTTCATCCCTACCGGGATTTAGCGTGTTAAATGAAATGATTTAGCCTCGTTAAAGGCGGTAGATTAATAGTGCCAGCAGCTGCTATTAATTTTAAATAATAAAAATCATTACTATTTGAAATCAGCATATCTTATTTTAACAGGCGTATTAAAAATATTAGAGGGAATATGAAAAACCGTACACCTTTCCCGTTTGTCTTCTGGGTTGCAAACACAATAGAAATTATTGAACGGTTTGCATACTACGGCATCTACCTGAGTTTTGGTATTTACATGGAGTATCTTGGTTATACAAGAGCACAGCTTGGAATTGTACAAAGTATTTTTCTTCTGTTTTCCTATGTTGTTCCTGTATTTTCCGGAACCTTTGCTGACAGGTACGGATTCAAAAAAATGCTTATTACCGCATACATTGCTTACCTGCCTTCAATCCTGCTGCTGATATTTACAAAATCATTTTCAGGAATTGCGCTTACAATGCTTACAATTGGTCTTGCAGCGGGAATATTCAAGCCTCTGATTTCCGGTACGGTTAGAGCGGTTACAGATAAAACAAATAAAACGGTGGGATTCGGAATTTTTTACGCAATGGTAAATGTGGGTGCTTCATTCGGGCCTATAGTTGCCGGGCAGCTCCGTGCTGTTTCATGGAACAATGCATTTATTGCCGCGGCAATAGGCATTGGTGTAATGCTTTTAATTACAATCTTCTTTTATAAAGAACCGCCGCGTGAAATTGAAGGTGAAACACTCGGTAAAAAAATGAAAGATATTGTAATTGCACTTTCTGATTTTAAATTTCTTCTCTTTTTAATAATGCTCGGTTTTTTATTCTGGCTTCCGTTCTGGGCTTTCTTTAATGTGCTTCCGATATATATTGACATTAATCTTGATACTGCGGCACTTTACGCTGCAATTGCCGGAGTGTTCGGCAGCGGGTTTGCAAGCATATTTTCACATGTTGATGATAACGGCGTTCACAGGGTGCTTGGTGAAACTATTGCAAACACCGGATACATTATTATTATCTTTCAGCTTATTGTATCAAGAATATCAGAAAAGTTTAAACCGATGTCTTCTTTTTCAATCGGGCTTTTTATTTCAGCGCTGGGATTTATATTAATTGGTTTTGCGGTTATTACTCCCGCCCTTGTATTCCTCGGTATACTTCTTTTTGCAATAGGCGAGATGATCTGTTCGCCAAGAATACAGGAATACATTACCTGGATTGCACCCAAGGAGAAAGCCGGCTTATATATGGGAACGAATTTTCTTGCTGTGGGTTTAGGCGGTACTTTGAGCGGTGTTACCTATACAACTTTATATGGTTCATTTAATGATTCGGGAAACCCGCAGTTTATATGGTACATTCTTGCAGCAAATGTTTTACTTGGAATTTTATTGTTCTACATCTTTACAAAAACACTGGGTGAGTTTAAAGAAATGGAAGCATAATCTGCGGCTGAATAAAAGTTAAATGGCATTGCTGTGCATAAATGAGAAGTGTTGATTTCTCATCAGCCTGTTTTTTTTATTCAGCCTTCCAGATAAATTCATTCAGGGTAATGCCTTTACTCAAAAGAAATTTATCTTTTCGAATATTAAGATTTCCCACCTGCCGCAGCAGGTTCCGGCGAAGCCGGATCTTAGGCGAAATTACATCTGCCGAATGCTTAATGTTTACCCTGAACTAATTTTTACTAAAGAGTTCTGAAAGAACAAATCAATTATGCTTATCAAGTTCGTTCCAGATTAAAGCGGCGGCGCCAAGCACTGCGGTGTTTCCTGATGTTAATCCGGATGGAATAAGCTTAACTTTATTTTTGAAGATGTTAAGCATGTATTCTTCCATATATTTTTTTACAGGAACGAAGATAAGATCACCGGCAGCAGCCAAACCGCCAAAAAGAATAATAGCTTCCGGGCTTGTATAAGCAACAGTATCAGCCAGTTTAATTCCCAGTATTTTACCTGTAACATCAAAAGCCCGGAGTGCAAGTTTATCACCTTTAGCAGCAGCATCTGCAATCATTTTTGCTGAGAGGCTGCTGAACGGAATATTTCTCAGTTCACTTTCAAGTGTTGTTTCAGCCATAAGTTCTGCGGCTGTTCTTTTAATGCCGGTTGCAGAAGCATAGGTTTCAAGGCAGCCTTTTCTTCCGCAGCCGCAGGTTCTTCCGTTTGGATCATAAATAGTATGCCCAACTTCCCCGGCAAAACCATCATGCCCGTATATCAGTTCACCATTTGCAACAATACCGCTGCCCAAACCTGTGCCGAGAGTAATCACAACAAAATTTTTCATTCCTTTAGCGGCGCCGAATTTCATCTCACCAATTGCTGCGGCGTTTGCATCGTTTGTAATTGCTGCAGGAAGATCAAAGTACCTGCTTATGAGTTCAATTATATTAACTGTTCCCCAGTTCAGGTTGGGCGGCTGTTCAACGGTTCCCGTATAATAATTTGCATTCGGTGCTCCTATTCCTATTCCGGCAAAATGATATTTGTCTGAAATCTGTTTGTGAAGCTCATTTATTTTTACATTAAGGCGTGCAAATAAAAGTTCTGCTTCTTCGTGTGAATTTGTGGGTATTGAAGAATGCGCAATAAGATTTCCTTCTTTATCAACGAAACCAAAAACTGTGTTGGTTCCGCCGATATCAATTCCAAGAGTTACATCAATTTTCATTTTATACCTTAACAGTTGATGGGATATGTCCTTTAGCTCCGTAGTAAGCTATATAAATGTAGCAAAGAACAGGCAAAAAGAAAGCATGATGAATGCCGATATTATCTGCAAAAAATCCCTGCAGCAGAGGGATAACAGCCCCGCCAACAATTGCTGTACAAAGAATTCCCGAACCCTGCCCGGTGTGTTTTCCCAGCCCGTCAATTGCAAGCGTAAATATTGTTGGGAACATTATTGAGTTGAATAATCCGACTGCAAGAATTGAATACATAGCTGCCAGTCCTTCTGTAAGCATTGAAATAACAACAAGTACCGAGGCACAAACAGCAAGTATGGCTAATGTTTTGCCGGGTTTTGGTTTACCCAGGTTAAAGGCAATGTAGTTAAGTAAAACAAGAATAAGAAAAATAAGTGTGCTGGAAAATCCTGATAAAGAAAAATTACTGAAGTTCTGATATTCTCTTGTAACATAAAGAGAAAGAATAAAAGCCAGGAGAAATATTAGTATGATGTAAATATTTTTTCTCCCGGAGTTTTTCATGCCCGATAGCGTAATTGCTCCGAAGAATCTTCCTATCATTGCGCCGCCCCAGTACAATGCAACATATTTACCGGCTTCGGCTTCAGGCATTGCAACAAGTTCTTTAAAATAATTTACAAGAAAGGAACCGATTGAAACTTCACCGCCTACATAAACAAAAATTGCAGCGGCGCCTAACACAAGATGCTTATACTGCCATGCGCTTTTATGCAGGTGGTCTGTACCTGCTGCACCGTTTGATGATGATTGTGAAGATGCTTCAATTTTAGGAAGTTTGAATAGCCCGATAATAACAGCAATAAGCACTAATAAGGCTGCAAGCATAAGATAAGGCTCCTGTACGGAATTAGCTTCTGCAATCTTATATGCTTCAACATCTGCTGTGCTCATTTTTGCAAGTTCATCTGCGCCTTTAACAGCAACAGATAAAATTAATATTGATCCTATTATAGGCGCTATTGTTGTACCAAGTGAATTAAATGCCTGGGATAAATTCAACCTGCTTGATGCTGTTTCCGGTTTGCCTAAAATTGCAACGTAAGGATTTGCTGCTACCTGCAGAAGTGTAATTCCCGATGCAAGTATAAAGAGTGCAAATAAAAATATTCCGTACGAACGGTAATCAGCGGCAGGATAAAATAATGAACACCCCGCACCTGCAATCAGCAGCCCGGTTATAATTCCTTTCTTATAACCAATCTTTTCAACAAGCATTCCCGAAGGAAGTGAAATAATTGCGTAAGCTGTAAAGAAGGTAAACTGGATTAACATTACTTCGGTATAGTTCAAATCAAATATTGCTTTTAAGTGGGGGATAAGAATATCGTTAAGGCAGGTTATAAATCCCCACATAAAAAAAAGGGAAGTGAGTACTATGAGAGCCGGTGTATAATTTATATTATTATGGTTTACCCCATTATTTACCTGCGGGGCAGCAGTGGAAACATCCATGTGTTTTCTCCTTTAAATGGTTTCCTGTGCAATTTTTATTAATTGTTAACTTAAAAGATTTTTCTTTAATAGTGGTGATAAAACTTAATGAGGGTATTGCAGTATAGAACATATAAATTAAGGAGTATGTCATTCCTTTGCCGGAGGATAAGTTTATTTCAGCATCCGTTTGAATATCCCCAATAATGCGTGCCGCTGCTGCTTTAATGATCAAACAAATATCCTGTCTGGTTTCATTTTTAATTAAGCTGAACATTCAGGACTTATAATTGTGTAAATCCTTCCGTTAAAATGATAACATAAAAGTTAATTTCAAAAATTAAAAACCCGGCCGATTCATCTCCGGTGCCTGCAAAAACAGAACAGTTTAAATCCGTAATACCCAGTGCAGTAAGCAGAATCCCCCGGGTATAATGTTTTGCCGGATGTTACCGGGAATTCAGATTTATTTTTCACCTTATCTTAATGACTTTCCTCACTGAATCTGAGTAAAGTAACTCTATCTTTATTAACAAATATTACGGAGAGTTTTTAATGATAGCGAATATCTATGTTATGCCGCATAAAGGTGTATGGGCTGTTAAAAAAGAAGCTGAGGAAGAACCGGAGTCAGTTCATGAAACAAAGGAGGAAGCAATTGAAGCGGCTAAGAAAAATGCTGCCGGAGAAATTCATATTGTAATTCTTAATGCTGACGGCAGTATTGATAACCCCGAAGCTTATTCAATAGAGCCGCTGGTTGATGGGGATGAAGAGAATAAAAGCAGGAAAGAATAAATAAAAGGAAGAGAAAAATGTACATTGAATATCCGCATAATCTTAACAAAGATTTACTCAAACAAAAAATTGATAAGTATGTTTCAAAACTTAATAAAATGGAATTTTACAGCAACTTTAAAATTTCTGATTTTAACCGGAACTGGAACAATTATGAGATGCTTTATTCTCTTAACATAAAACAAAGTTTTCTTGAAAGAAGGATGAAAGGTTTTCTTCAGATAAAAGATGAAATTATAATTATTGAATTTGATATGCCTGATATAATAAAAAATTTTGTTAGGGAAGAAAAACTTCAATTAATAATTAAAAATCATCTGGATAATGTTATTGAAAAGGTTGCGGCGCTGCAATCGAAACAAGCAGTTTAACAAACCAAATTGAAGGCCGGATAGTTTGTTTTAATAACGATTATCTGCGCTTTTATTTTTGCTGATGCTTACCATGCAGTATCATTTGGATTGCGTATTCAACTTTAAGATTATTTAAAACCCCGGCGTTCGGGGTATGCCTTGTATGAAAACCCCCGGAAACTGGTTAATTCAATTCTCTTTTTTAGCTGCTTACAATCCTTAAACCTCAGGGGTTCGCCAGGCGCAGATTACTATGTAAACATCGGGTCACAAACGATTCCATGGTTTATCCAGGCAAACTCTATGTCCTTTTAGGGTTCAATTTTATATAACCAATTTTCATTACCGTCATAATCCAGAGAAACAATGAAATTATAGCTTGTATCATCGATGATTATGGTGTTCCGCATTCGCAAATCCGTTAATTCATTAATCCACCTGAAAGAAAGGTATGAAATGTTTTTACTATTTTTAAAATAAAAAAAGGAGAAAAATGAAAAACGTTGTTGTACTTGGCGCCGGAATGGTGGGAAGCGCCATGGCTATTGATATGAAAAAAAACTTTAATGTAACAGCCGTTGATTTAAGCGAAGAAAGATTAAGCAAACTATCCGCTGCAGGAATAAACACGCGCAAAGCAGATTTATCAAATGAAGAGCAGGTAAAACAAGTTGCTGCCGATGCTGATCTTGTAATTGCGGCAGTGCCGGGATTTATGGGATTCAAAACTCTTGAAGCTGTTATTAAAGCTAAAAAAGATGTTGTTGATATTTCATTCTTTGATGAAGATCCTTTTGAACTTGATGAACTTGCAAAGAAAAACAATGTAACCGCCGTAGTTGATTGCGGAGTTGCGCCGGGTATGAGCAATATTATTTTGGGTTATCATAATAAGAGAATGAAGGTGAAAGAATTTAAATGTATGGTCGGCGGACTCCCGTTCAAACGTACGTGGCCTTTTCAGTACAAAGCGCCTTTCTCACCTATTGATGTAATTGAAGAGTACACTCGTCCGGCAAGAATTGTTGAAGATTCAAAAATAATTATAAAACCTGCCCTGTCCGATCCCGAATATGTAGAAGCTGATCCCATTGGAACACTTGTATCATTTAATACTGACGGCTTGCGCACTTTATTGAAGACGATGAAGATTCCAAATATGAAGGAAAAAACTCTCCGTTACCCGGGTCATATTGAATATATGCAGGTGCTTAAAGATTCCGGGTTTTTCAGCAAGGATGAAATTGATGTGCAGGGAAAGAAAATCCGCCCGATTGATGTAACTGCAAAACTGCTTTTTCCTTTATGGCAGCTTGAACATGAAGAACGTGAATTTACAGCAATGGAAATCTTGATAAAAGGTGAAGAGAACGGCAGCAATAAAGAATATAAATACATTTTGTTTGATCAGTTTGACGAAAAGACAAAAACTTCATCAATGGCAAGAACTACAGGTTACACTTGTACTGCTGCTGCAAGACTCGTTCTAAACGGAAGCTTTAACAGGAAAGGAATTTGTCCGCCTGAATTTATCGGAGAGGATGAAAATTGCTTCAACAAAATTATTGAAGATTTAAAACAGCATAATATAATTTATAAACAGGTGTAAACATTCTGATGAACCTGTATTTATTCTTTATCTTTTCCAGGAAAAGAATTTTAATTGATACAATTCTTACCGGTTTTGGTGCTGCGCAGTCTGAATCAAATTTACAGCAGAAGTATTTACTTTTTCTTTAACGCAGCCCCAGCCAGAATGTTCAAGTTTGAATTGTGATTTACCAAATGAAGGCGGCTTGTAAAAAACAAGTACGCCTTTTTCACTTTCTTCTTCATTAAAAACAGGAAGCTCTTCACAATCGCAGTTTTCAGTTGAACTGCCTGCCGCGTTTTTCAGCACAGCAGAAGTGATTCTTAAAAATTTATCAGATATATCTGCTGTTTTATATGCAGAAACTGCGGTTACAGTTTCAGTTGAATTTCTCAGGTCATAAAATGCAGAGCGCGCAAACTCAACTGTGAATTCTTCGGTATCGTTTATGAAATTTAATTTCTTTAAGGAAAGCGGATTCATATATGATAAATGAAGATTCTCCGGTGATGCAATTATATAATCCGTTTCTGCTTTTAAATTTTTTATAACCGTCGGATTTCCGTTATTGCAGGTTGATAGAATAACGAGACCCATCTTTTCTTTTTCTGAAAACTTGCTGACTGCTTTTGAAAAAATTGAAATGTTAAAAGCATTATCCGGGTAAGAACTATTATAACCATAACCTTCATTAAGCGGAATTTCATGTCCGTAATAAAGAAGAATATTTCTGCCTGTGCCAGATGAATATCTTTTATAAAAATCTGCTTCATTATTAAATGAAAAATCATTTCTTTTTAAGGATTGTTTAACCCGCAGCTTACCATTTTTGAAGTAATAATATTCTTCATCATCTTCCGGGAAAAAGAGAAATGAATATGATTTCGGCTTTTGATGAAAGATAAAAACTTCAGAATTAAACAATTGCTCTGCTGCTGCAATTGCTTTCTTCAGAACGGCTTCATCTGCAGGCTGTGCTTCTCCGTTTTTATTATGGAATAAATAATCACCATCACCGTGAATTATAATTATAACGGAGTTTGCAACATGCGTTTCATCAATTACGGAATTTTCTTTTATCACTTCTTTTGATTGGCATGCAAAAATAAATAATGAAACGGATGCAGGCAGAAAATATTTTAAAAAGAATTTAATCATAACAGAATTGCCACAACAATTATTATTAATACAAGGGTTAAAACACTTATAGTTACGTATTGAGCAGCCTGCTCAAATTCCTGAACTGTGTAATCTGCAAACCTGTCAAGACTGGAATCGTCAACCTTATTAAAATTATTGTAGCCGTTTAGTTCATCATGTTTTAATTCAATTTTATTTTTTAGTTCAGAAATCCCGGCTTTATCATTATCAGAAAAGAGAGGCCAGTTTTCTGCGTACTCTGCCGCTTCCAGAAGTTTGTGAAACATGTTATCAAGTATTTCCCGTTTCTCCTGCGGATCATTTGTCTTTTTAACTTCCTGCGCTCTATCATTCAAATATTTTTTAAATTCAGCTTTGGAATCATTGCCGAACGAAAGGTTGATAAAAACCAGCGCTAAAATTATTGTAAGTATGTATTTTGATTTAAACATTTTATCCTCATTTTATATAAGTACTGTGATAATAAATTTATTATATGATCCTTCCTTCATGGGTGAGAATTGTCACTGTGTGACATCAATTCAACTAACAATAACGGAGTTAATATGAAGAAAATACTTTTTATTTTTTTGATGACCCAGGTAATCAGCGCACAAAGTAATTGGTATAAAGGTAATCTTCATACTCACTCATTATGGAGCGATGGAGATGATTTTCCCGAAATGATAATTAACTGGTACAAAACACAGGGCTATGATTTTGTTGCGTTATCAGATCATAACATTATTGCAGAAGGTGAGAAATGGGTAACAATGGCGGAAAGTTCAACTGCATTCAAAAAATATCTGCAGATGTTTGGAGAGGAATGGGTTGAATATAAAAAGGATACTGCCTTCCATGTAAGATTAAAAACTTATGATGAATTTAAAAAGCTGCTTGAGGTTCCGGGTAAATTTCTGATTATAAAAAGTGAAGAATTAACAGATCGTTTTGAGAAAAAACCGATTCACATAAATGCTACAAACATACATGAAATGATTGAACCGCAGCATGGCAATTCAGTTTATGAAGTTATGCAGAATAATATTGATGCAATAAATGAACAGCGTAATAGAACGGGGAAAATAATTATGCCGCATGTTAATCATCCCAATTTTGTTTGGGCAGTAACTGCTGAAGATATTATCAATTTAAAAGGGGATAAACTTTTTGAAATTTATAACGGGCATCCGCTTGTGCATAATTATGGTGATTCAATTCATGCAGGTACGGAAGAAATGTGGGATATAATTTTAGCTGAGAGATTATCATCCGGAAAAGATATTATGTACGGCATTGCAGTAGATGATGCGCATAATTATTTCTCTTTCGATCCGAAGCAAAGTAATCCCGGCAGGGGATGGGTAGTTGTAAAAGCTGATTCATTAACACCAGAAAATCTTATTCACTCAATGGAAACAGGAAATTTTTATGCTTCATCCGGAGTTGAACTATCAGAAATTAATATCTCAGGTAATTCAATAAATATTAAAATCAAACCGGAAGAAGGCGTTGAATTTAAAACACAGTTCATAGGCACTAAGAAGAATTACACAAAATTATATGAGGAGAGAAAAGATTCAGCGGGAACAAAGGTAACCGGAAAATTCAGTGATGAATTAGGAATTGTTTTTTCAGAAGTAAGTGGTTTAAATCCTTCCTTCAATTTTAAAGGAGATGAACTTTATGTACGTGCAAAAATTATTTCATCAAAGGTGAAAATAAATCCTTATCAGCCGGGAGAATATGAGCAGGCGTGGGTTCAGCCGGTCCAGATTTCGGGTGATTAATTTTACTATTGTGTGCTAAAAGGAATGATTATAGTTTCTTCAATCATAAATATTCGGGGACGATATGAAAACTACTTTTGCTTGTATTGTATTTTTTCTTTTCTCATCCATCCACATATTTCCTCAGGGTGAAGCCGCAGTTCCGTTTCTTAATCTTCCAACTTCTCCCAAAATGAATGCATTGGGTGCAGCGGGTACTGCTTCAATTGAGAGCGATCCTTACAAGTTTTATTTTAATCCAGCTCATCTTGGCTACTCAAGCCGCAGTATAAATTTTTCTTCCGGATTTTATCCGTCCAAAATTAATTATGCTCCAACTATTACGGCAGATATAACGCTGAACAGCTATGTGTTTAACGCTGGTTATAATTTGCAGAAATTTTTTCCCGATGTTCCATTGAGTGTTGGTTTTGGATTTGGGAGAAATGTAATGAGTTTTGGCAGATTCATTATGATGGATAGTGAGCAAGGTTTTGAATCAAAGGATGAGTATTCAATATATTCTATCGGTATTGGTTATCACTCAATCGTAGATGTTAGTTTCGGCTTTTCAGTCAAAGATGTTACATCAAAACTAAGCCCGCCATCTATTGAGGAAGCTGGTAAAGGTACTGCTGAATTTACAGCGCTTGATTATGGTTTACTGGTCAGTGCTTCACTTAACAATTTTTTAAATAATCCGCTTAGTTTTTATGTTGGAAATTCTGCTGCAATTATAACTGATGCAAATTATTCATTGGGTTATGCCATACAAAATATTGGTGATAAAATTTATTATATAGACAGATCGCAGGCTGATCCGATTGGAAGAGCTGCAAGACTTGGTCATAGTCTGCAATTGGCAGAAACATACAAAGATCCTTCTTTTGAACTTCAACTGCTCAAATTATCCTACTCAATTGATTCTGAAGATTTGCTCATTAAAAAAACTTACAATGGTTTTTCTTCCGAAACTTCATACCAGGGATTGTTAGGGGATATCAGGTTCGGCAGAAATTTATTCCTTGGAAAAGGTAACCCCGAAGTTGTACTGCACAAAGGTTTCATGGTTGAGTTTTTTGAAATATTTACATTAGCATCAGGCGGATTTTCGGGACGCGGATTTTTTAACAGCAAGACTGATGGATTCGGTTTCAGAGCAAAAGGGATTCTTAAACTGCTTAATCTCGCAATGCAAAATTCAGCATTGGAATATATAATGAATCATTTTGATGTTGAATATTGTAGTACAAAATACTTTAGCGGGAATTTTAACGAAACTGAATTTAACGGGATGACAATAACAGTAGGCGGATTTTAGTATCTTTGCATTAAAGATTTGATAACTGTGAGATTTATTTACAAATATTTTCTTTAATGCAAAACCTGCTTATCATTTTTAATCTTGTTGCCCCGGTTTTTTTAATAGTTGGAATCGGATACCTGTTAAAAAGACTGGGGATTATTAATGAGAATTTTGTTAAGGTATCTTCCAAAATAGTTTTCACAGTTTCACTTCCCGCACTAATCTTTTCTGAAATTGCAAGAATAAGAATTAATGAAGTATTTAATCTTAACCAGATAATTTTTGTTTACTCAGGAACGATAATTTCATTCATCATCAGCTGGATTATTGCATTTCCTTTTCTCAACAAAAGTGCTGATCAGGCTGCATTCATTCAGGGAAGCTTCCGCGGAAACTTTGCAATTGTTGGTATGGCATTAATCATGAATATTTTCGGGCAGGGATCTCTTGCAAAAGCATCTATTATACTTGCATGCGTAATTCCGCTTTATAATATTTTATCTGTTTTTGCGCTTACATACCCGGTAAGAAAAGAAAAGCAGTTAAATCTCAGCCGCACTTTTTTTGAGATACTAAAAAATCCGTTGATCATTGCAGTGCTGCTTGCACTTCCTGTTTCATATTTTCAAATTGAATTAAATTCAATAATTACACTTACAATTGATTACTTTGCCGCACTTACGCTTCCGCTGGCGCTGGTTGGCATTGGCGGATTTTTAAGTTTTACAGATATTAAAAATGCATCCGCACCGGCGTTCTATTCCACCGCGCTTAAGCTGATTATTTTTCCGGCCGGGGCTGCTATTGCTGCATTCTTTGCCGGCTATACAAATGAAGATCTTGGGATTCTTTTTATTTTGTTTGCGAGTCCAACTGCAATAGCAAGTTTTATAATGGCAGAAGCGATGGGCGCAAACAGCAGGCTTGCGGGAAATATAGTTCTGCTCACCACACTTGGATCAATTCTTACAATCTCTTTCGGTTTGTTCATCTTAAAAAGCAACGGGTTAATTTAAAGCGCTGCATCACCGGCACAAAAAAATTTTTGTGTTATACTAATGCAAAATTATAATTGCAGGTATTATATGAATGATGCACAATTAAGGACGGAATTAATTTCTGCTTTAACTGAAGAACACGCACATGCTTCATTTACTGAAGCAGTATCCGGAGTTAATCCGGAATTAATTAATAAAAAACTTTCGGATTCACTTCATTCAATCTGGCAGCTTGCTGAACATATAAGAATATCACAGGAAGATATTTTAAGATATATGGTTGATCCGGACTGGAAATCACCTGTCTGGCCGGATGAATACTGGCCAACAAATGATGCTGATGAAATTCAGCTGCAGAAAACCGTTGAGAAGTATAATGCTGATATGGATGAACTGACCGCGCTTATAAAAGATCCTGCTATTGATTTAACCTCTGTAATTCCTCATACAACTAATCATACTTATTTAAGAGAGATTCTTTTGATAATTGATCACAACTCATATCATGCAGCGCAGATAATTGAAACAAGAAAGTTTTTGAATAACTGGAAAAGATAATTATTACGGTTTCAAAACTTGAAGTGATTCAAAAAAATTAATAGTTATGAATAATTCATCTTACTTTAAAAAGAATATTTAATTTCTTTCCGTAAAAAATTTCCCCGGCGTTTATATCCAATATTCAATTCTATATATTTAACAGAGGATTTTTTCATTCTTTGTATGGAGTAATCATGAGTATTATTTACAAACTTGTTCTGCCTGCCGTATGTATTCTCTTCATAATATCCGCTGAAAGTTTTGCACAATACAATTTTGATACGCTTGAAGTTAATGTTGTAGGTCCGGGGGTTATTCACTACAAAATAAATGAAACAACCCAGCCGTGGGAAATAAATTTTCTTGAAGTGGATTTGAAAAATCCTTTTATAAAACTTGAAACAAAAAAAGCGTTTGACAGATTTGCGGGGGGAAGAGAGAAAACAACTTCGATGGCTTCAAGAAGTGATTCACCCGGGCATTGGGTAGTTGGTGCGGTTAACGGTGATTTTTTTAATCTGGCAGACGGCGGAATAAATCATATTCAGATTGCTGATGGTGAAGTTATTATAAAAGAAAGAGCGAATTATCCCGCAATCGGATTCAACAATTTCAACCAGGTTATACTTGGAACTGTAACTTCTGCATCAGAATTAATAATTGATGAAATGTCTTTTTCGATTACAGGAATAAATACAGCACGCGGTGATAATGCTCTGATTTCTTACAACAGTTTTTTTGGAACAAACACAGGAACAAATAATTCGGGATCAGAAATTCTGCTTTCCCCTGTTGATGTATGGACAACTAACGATACAGTTTATGCAGTTGTTGATTCAATTGCTGTTTCAGACGGAAGCATGAACCTGCAAAAAGGAAAGATGGTTTTATCGGCAAGCGGAAATTTTGAACAGGCGCTTGAAGGAAATATTTCAAAAGGTGATACTGTTAAAATTCTTGTAAATATTACTCCTTCAATTCCACGGCTTGATCAAATGATTGGCGGGCATCCGCGGATGATAATTAACGGCGTTGTGGATATGAATCCTGATGATGCACTTGTTTTCAACCGCCACCCGCGAACTGCAGTGGGAATAAACCAGGATACATCAAAACTATATATTATCGTTGTTGATGGAAGACAGGTAACAAGTGCCGGAATGACACTTTTTGAACTTGCTGATTACATGCTGAGCATAGGGTGTTATAATGCAATGAATCTTGATGGCGGCGGATCATCAACAATGGTTGTAAGAGGTGAGATTGAAAATTCACCTTCTGATGGAATTGAAAGAGATGTTGCAAATGCATTGATGGTAATTTCAACCGCGCCTGCCGGTTCCGTAAGCCAGTTAAAGATCTCACCCTCACTCGTAAAAATTTTTATAGGAAATATTCTGCAGTTTACCGTTGAAGGATTTGATGATTACTTTAATCCTGTTGTTTTAAGTCCATCACTTATTAAATATTCTTTAAGCAAGCCTTCATTAGGATTGATAGGCAGCAATGGACTTTTTACTGCTTCAACAAAGAGCGATACCGGATATGTAATTGTTGAATATGATAATAAGATTAAAGATTCAGTTTTGGTTATTGTAAAAGGTGTTGACAGAATTGATATTCTTCCCGATCAGGCAGTAACCGATAACTCCCAGATAATAAATTTTTCAGCTAAAGTTTATGATACAGAAAATGTTGAACAGAATGTGAGTACGATAAATATTCAATGGTCTGTTAGTGATACTGCTGTTGGAAAAATTGATGCCGCAGGACAATTCCAGGGTAAGGCTGAAGGTTCAACCTATGTTAAAGGTGTTTACATGGGAAAGAGTGACAGCTCACAGGTGTTTGTTCAGATTGGCGAAGGAACAATGATACTTGATTCATTTGAATCATTAGATAGCTGGAATTTAACCGGCCTTAACATTGATACCACTGGCTCAGCAATTTCTTTCAGTACTGAAAAAAGCACGGAAGGATCAGGCTCGCTTCAACTGGATTATGTTTTTAAATATCAATCAGGAAGTTTTAACTGGGCATATCTGAATTGTGATCTGCAGATATTCGGAATCCCCGATTCAATACTGGTTGATGTTTTTTCGGACGGAGCTTTGCACAGAATATTTTTTGATTTTAAAGACGCAGCAGGTGCTGTCCCGCGGGTAAACACAAACAAAATAGCAAATAATGCCGGAGTGTTTGAAACTATAAAAGGAAAACTTCCTTCAACAGCATCGCAGATTGTTTATCCTTTAACTTTAAGCAGAATAGCAATTGCTCTGGGAAGTACTTCTGTAAATGACCAGGAATATACAGGAACAATTTACCTGGATAATTTACGATTGAAATATAAGAATGAACCATCTGCTGTTGATGAAGAGGAAATTATTCCTTCGCAATTCAAACTTTATCAGAATTATCCAAATCCATTTAATCCGGCAACGGTTATACGTTATTCACTTCCGGAGCCGGGATATACAACTCTTAAGATTTATGATCTTTTAGGAAATGAAATTTCAACCCTTGTAAATGAGGAAAAATCTGCCGGTGTTTATGAAACAGTTTTTGATGCTTCAACCGGGGAATTATCGAGCGGTATTTATTTTTACACTCTTCGTTCCGGTCAATTCTCACAAACAAATAAGCTTGTTTTAATCAAATAATGAAATAATCCAATCTCAACTCAGGTTTTTCCTGATACCGTATCAGGAAAATCCCTATTGTGACGGAACCAATAAAATTTTAAGTTGTACCAGGATTTGTGATTAAAAGCATTGACATTCAGGAGGTACAACACAGATGAAAAATGTTCTTATTGTAGATACCGATGAGCAGTTCATAAACAGAATGAACGAATTTCTTTTCAAAGAAGCCGGAATAAAAAATGTTCTTACAGCTTCAACAGTACAGGAAAGTCTTGAACAAATCAGCAAACATAAACCTGATATGATTTTGCTTGATCTTCTGCCTGAAGATATAAATTGTTTTGATGCGGTAGAGATTATAAACAGGTTAACAAACTCAACCAGGATTTTAATTACAAGCGAAATCTATAACCAGGAATACTGCGATGCTGCCTTTGCTGCAGGTGCGGATGCATTTGTTGATAAACATGATTTTAAAGATGATATTTTAACAATCATAAATGCAGTGCCGAAGAATATTCAATTCCTTTTTGAAAAATACCTGATCTCAAAAAATTAAAAACCATTTCTGTTTTATCCGGCGTGTTGTGGTTAGCTTAACAACATGCCGGGTAAAGCTTATCCTTTCATTCCCAATAATTAAAACATGCAATATCATCCCTAAAGGGATTGATTTCGTTTAAGTTTTTCATTGCTGGAAATATTTCATCCCTATTCGGATTACTCAAAATAGATTTGCAAACCACTGAAATTCAACTCATTATAATTCTTGCAAGCCTGATTTATAATATCTAACTTTTATTCCAACCAAATTATTTATTAACAAGGAATTCAGATGAACGAGGGAACGTTAATCTCTGCGGATAATCATTGGCTTATCTGGGCTGTACTTTTCATTTTAGCAGCAGCAGGGCTCCGTGCTGAAAAAACAAAAGTTGGTTCTAAACTTTCAGCGGTTGTAATTACTATACTGGGTGGATTTATCCTCGCAAATCTTAACATCATTCCCGTAGCAGCACCTGCGTATGATATTGTTTGGTCTTACCTTGTTCCTCTTGCAATTCCGTTATTACTATTTAAAGCTGATCTCAGAAGAATTATCCGTGAAGCCGGACCAACATTATTTGCATTTATCTTTGGCGCAATCGGAACCATTATCGGTACAATAACGGCGTATGAATTAATTGAACTTGGAGAAGAGGGCTGGAAACTTGCCGGAATATTTTCTGCAACATACATCGGCGGCTCAATGAATTTTGTTGCTGTTGCAGAAGCATTGCAGCTTGCATCCGCTGACTTAATTGCAGCAAGTATAGCTGCAGATAATCTTGTAATGACATTTTATTTTCTTGTGTTGTTTGCAATTCCTTCAGTTACTTTTTTTAGGAAAAGTTTTTCCACCTGGCATGATGATAATGCAAGAACAATAAAAAGCAGCAATGCAGATTTATCAAACCCGGAGGGCGGACTTAATATCCTGAATTTAACTGCCGCACTTGCAATTGCATTATCTGTATGCGCTGCGGGATTTCTTCTGCAGGATTTAACGGGATTAAAAGGAACGGGAATTTTATTCATCACTGCATTAATTGTATCTGCGGCAACTTTGTTTCCTAAAAAGATGGAAGAATTAGCAGATGCAGATCAATTAGGTACAATGCTTATGCAGGTGTTTTTTGCTGTAATAGGAGCAAGTGCAAGTATAAAAATTGTTCTTGATTATGGTCCGGTTCTTTTTCTCTTCTGCGGAATAATTTTAACTATTCATCTTATCTTTGTTTTTCTAGCGGGAAAAATATTCAAACTTGATTTATCAGAAATTGTAATTGCATCAAATGCAAATATCGGGGGACCAACAACAGCCGCCGCTATGGCGGTTGCGCGTAAATGGGATGCGCTTGTTATTCCTGCTGTACTCTGCGGAACTCTGGGATATGCAACTGCAACATTTTTAGGCGTTGCTCTTGGCTACTGGCTTAAGTAAATCAATAGGTGTAAAGCACCGGATTAATTATCTTTTTTAATTATGCTTATCCTTCCATTAGATTCAAGATATGCTTCTTGAATTTGTTCAAGATTTGAAATACCCGGACCCAGCCGGGCTGCTTCTTCCAGATCATTTTTTCTCAGATGATGCTCAAGTAAAACTTTTTCGTTTATCTTACCGTTCTGCAAAATCATCACATTTCTTCCTTCAACAAGATGCGCAAAGCTTCCGGAACGGGAAACAACTGCTGAAATTAACCAATGCATTCCAACCAATACCAGAACTGCTGTAACAGACGGCAATAGTTTTGCTGATCCATTAATTGCACGGCTTATTACTGACCCAACAATAATTCCGAGTACAATATCAAATGCAGTATTCTTTCCAAGGAAACGTTTCTTTGCAATGCGCACACAAAAAAGAGTAACAATAAAAATAATTATTGTTCTGAAGATTACTTCGAGTGAATCAAGGTTATTTCCTTCATCCGTTATTATTTTCATCCAGTCCATATTCATTCCTTTATTTTTTAAGATGAAATTAGAGAGCGGTTAACAGAAGAAATGTGATTCCGGAAAGAAAAAATTTATCTTGATGTATATAATCTTCTCAGCCATTTACTTAAACCATCAAGCCCGGGAAAAAGCACACGCTCTGTAATATTTGCCTGGTCCAGCTTATCGCGTATTTCCCATTTTAATTCAGCAGGAATGATTAATTTTTTATAAACATCAGGATGATTCTGCAGCCATTCATCAAGATAATAATCAGCTTTGGAGAGAACCGAAAAGAGTGCATACTGGTTTACAATCCGTTCATCAAGTGATGGCGGTTCAAAAAAGAGAAGCAGGATATCTTTACTGAGCGAATCAAAATCATTAAAGTTTTTTAATACAGAAGAGAGATTGTCAATTGTAAAAACATCCGAACCTTCTTCTTGCAAAATATTTTTTAATAACGCAGGAAGTAATTTGTGAATCTCTTTATACTTCACTACCCAGATTACTCCATCATGGGAATATGTTTTTAAATTCTGCGTAAGAAAATGCATTGCAACATAAGGTGAGAAAGACCAATCAAGAATGCGGGTTGGAAGCCCGTGATGTTTTGCAAGGGAAACCCAGTTCCAGAATGAATTATTATCAGTAATCACTTCGTGAGCATACTTCTTAAAATTTCTTAACAGATGTTTTTCCATCTCTGCAAAGTTACCACCAATGTGCATTAATGAAGTTGATAGTTTTTCATGATTTACCGGCATACCGCGGAATGCAAACGGAGAACGGAAACGTTTGATATCTTCTATCCATGATTCTTCAAAAATCCTGGATTGAAGATCAAGCCAATCTTTGATGATTATTTCATTCATAGAATACGGAGAGATAATTCCCAAAAATTTATTTTATGTTTCCTGATTTTTCCTCTGCATCAACTGCTTTTTCATTAAGTACATATCTTCTTATAACTTCTTCGGCAAACCATCCGAATTCTTCCGGAAGATGAGGCGGACTTGTGTAATGTTCTCTTTTACCTCTTGACGGAGGAGTGAAACAAAGAGTAATTGTTGTATCAAAATCTTTAATTGCTTCCATTTGTTTATCAAACCAATCAAGTGCATTTGGCCTGTACCAATCTGCCCAGCTAATTCCTGTTCTTAATTTTTTTACGCCGAGTTTTTTAAGCCATTCAACTGC
Organism: Ignavibacteriales bacterium; assembly: GCA_044507695.1. Lineage (GTDB taxonomy): Bacteria > Bacteroidota > Ignavibacteria > Ignavibacteriales > Ignavibacteriaceae > JBIQJD01. The sequence continues at coordinate 24,874 of JBIQJD010000008.1, forward strand.
AAACTCAAGACGGTGATCTTCATAATGAAACCACTGGCACATTCCAAGCTCAGGATTAAAGTAATTGATTGATTGTTTGGGTGTACCATCAGCGCGGATTAACCCCATATAAAAATGCCTGTAATAAGCACTTCCTTCACTCTCTCTGTGCCGTGTTGTTGCTTCCCATGCCGGAGGAAGATCAAGCAAGCTGTACCAGAAAATACGGTCTGCATAATTCAGCAGCAATTCTGTCATTCGTTTTAAACCAAAAACCTGTACTTCATCTGCGCCGAATGATGATGCACCAACTTCTGTAACCCAGACAGGGAGGTGTGTAACCGATCTTATCTCATCAATTTTTGCAGGCCATTCATTTATGTTCCAGTGATTCCAATCTAATGGAAAACCATGAACAGCAACCGCATCCATTTTATCAAGCAGTCCGTAATCTTTCATTAATGTCATGAACATTGAATCAATAGGTGAAATGCCGCCGAGGACGAGTGTTAAATCAGGGCAGACTTTTCTCACAACATCTGCAGCGTAACCAATCATAAATGAAAATTCTTCCCAGCGCGGATCAATTTCAAAATCCCAGTGAGAAAGATTATTTGGTTCGTTCCAGAATTTTATTGCTTCAATCATCGGCTCTTTCCGTTATTTTTCTTTTCATTAATTAATGAGTAAAAGAAATCAAGTTCATTGTTTATCATTATTTTATTGAAAGTTGGAATTTGTTCACACATATAAATTTCGTGTGCAGGTTTTTTAATTATTTTTATTCCGCAGGAATTCATCAGTGCTTCAATACATGTGTTATTAAGCGCCCACCAGTTTGTAAAATCACCTTCAAGCTTATTTTCAATGAATGCCATTTTAGGCCAGTTATCATTCAGCATAAGATAACGTTCATCAATGTTTAAATTTTCAGGCGGCAGTAAAAAAACATCTCCCGGCATGGTTAAGGTTTGAAAGATTAATAATTTTTTAAAGATGTTTGAAATAATATCAAGAGCCAGAAGGGGATAACGAAGGTGATAAAAAACTCCCATGAACAAAACGAGATCAAATTCTCGTTTAAATTTTAGCAATTCATAAATCTGCATGTATTTAAACTGAACTTTATTTTGCAGATTGAAAATCTCTTTAGCCCACTCAGCTTGTTTGAGATAACGTTCATCCACATCAATGCCAAGAACATCCGCACCGCGTCTGGCAAGTTCAAAACTATAGAAGCCGGCATTGCAGCCAATATCAAGTACTTTCCAGCCTGAAAGATCTGCAGGAAGATGGCGTGCAATTGCTTCCCATTTAAATTTTGGAAAATCACCCAGCTTATGACCTGGCGCTGTTTGCGTGCCATCCGGCAGATGCAGGTTATGAAACCATGGTCCAAGTTCAGCAATTTTTCTTTCTGCTTTTGTTCCTGGATTTTGCAATGTTCTTTCAAGTGTTCCGGGCATAAAATTTTTTATTTGTCAGGGAATAACAATTGCTTTATTTTTTTCTTCAGCATCATGCTTGTTCTTTTCAGCCTGAAGTGAGGATTTGTAAATCTTTTTTAGTGCTGATTTAAATTTCCTGTACTGCAAAAACAAATCATGCTGCTGCCGTGAACCTGAATTATGCATTGGAGATTTAAAATAAAATGAAAGCCATTCCTGTATTCCAGCCATTTTATTTCTTTGTGCAAGATCAGCAAAAAGTATAAGATCAAGTATAAGCGGTGCGGCAAGAATTGAATCACGGCAGAGGAAATCAATTTTAATTTGCATCGGATAACCAAGCCAGCCGAAGATATCAATATTATCCCAGCCTTCTTTATTATCTCCGCGCGGAGGATAATAATTAATCTTTACTGAGTGATGATAGTTTCCATAAAGCTCAGGAAAAATTTGCGGCTGAAGAATTCCATTTAAAACCGAAAGTTTACTTTGTTCCTTCGTTTTAAAACTGGCAGGATCATCAAGCACTTCACCGTCCCTGTTTCCAAGAATGTTGCTTGAGAACCAGCCGTTCAATCCAATCAATCTTGCTTTAAGCATCGGAGCCAGGACAGTTTTCAGAAGTGTCTGCCCGGTTTTAAGGTCTTTACCGGCGAGGGGAACTTTATTTTCTTCAGCAAAAGAAATAAGTGCGGGAATATCCGCTGATAAATTTGGCGCTGCATTTATAAACGGTGCGCCTTCTGCAATTGCTGCATAGGCATATAACATGCTGGGGGAAATACCGGGATGATTATTTTTCATTCCTTCAATAAAGGAAGATAAGTTGTAATGAACAGGACTTTCATTTAAAAATATTTCCGTACTTCCGCACCACATTACAACAACACGGCTGAGATTATTTTTAATTTTAAATTCTTTTATATCATCACGCAATTGATTCATCAATTCATATTTGTTGGTGGAATTTTTAATCCGGTTCCCGGATAATCTTCTTACATACTGCGGATCAAAAACTGCGGGCATTGGAGTAATTGAGCCTAATTCATCTTTAACAGGCTCAATGATTCTTTCCTCAATCACACGCGCTTCAAGTGCTGAGGAGAAGCAATTCTCATTGCGAATATCCCATCCGCCAAAGACAAGATCATCAATTTCTGCAAGCGGAAGAAGGTTTTTGATTTTATCAACTATTGTTATTCCATTATCTTTAATTTTTAAGATACCTGATTGAGTTTGCGAGCCGATAGGAATTGCAAGTTTCTTTTTTATAAGAAGAGTGCCTGCAATAAATGTAGTTGAAACTGCCCCGTTTAATCCGGGAATTAATACGCCGAGTTTATCATGCGGGCTTGTGTTATTCATCGTAGTTCAATTAACTGTTCATAATTGATTGCAATATAATTTTAATGGCTGGAATTTTTTTGATTGTATTCACAGTGTGTTGTGTTTAAAAGAAGTTGAAGAAGATGATGAAGCTAAAAAGGAGATGAAGCTGCTTAGATGTTTGATGATATTATCAAACTTGAAAAAGAAATAAACTATCCGCGGAGTTTATCTAACAGGTGATTTAAATTTTCAATTTCCGGTTCCGATAAATTTGTGATACTGTTTTGCAGTGCATCATCAATCAAATCAAATTTTGAAAGAAGTTCCAGTCCTTCTTCTGTTATCTTAACATCAACATTTCTTCTATCATTCGAGCATGTTGATCTTTCAACCAATCCTTTTACTCTCAGCTTTTCAACAAGACGGGAAACATCGGACATCTTATCAATCATTCTTTGCTTCAACAATTTAATTGATGCCGGTTTGGGAAATTGTCCACGCAGAATTCTTAATATATTAAACTGCTGAACGGTTAAATCGTAAGGTTTCAGTTCGCGCACATGTTTTTCATAAAGCCAGTTGTACGTGTAAAAAATATTTAAGATAGCTTTATGTTTGCTGCTCTTAAATTTTTCCTGGAAAATTTCTTTTTCAAGTGTCATGATTTTTTGTGAATTGTTGTCTGAAAATAATTGATAAAATTTTAAAGTTCACTAAAAAAATGTTTTAAGAAGATTTTGGTGATGGAAGATGCGGATTTTCAGAAGGGGCTTTTTGAGCCCCAATCTGAATTAAACAAGGTGCAATTAAGATTCTGCTTTTTTTACAAGCTGAATATTACAAGCGATATCCACATCTTCACCCACAACCATTCCGCCTGTTTCCATAAAGGCATTCCATTTAAGATTATAATCAAACCTGTTAATTGTACCTGTTATTTTAAATCCTGCTTTCTCATTGCCGTAACCATCCTTTACAACTCCGCCCTGAGTAACATCAAGTACAACTTCCTTTGTAATATCACGAATTGTAAAATCACCAACCAGTTTATATTTGTTGTTGCCTGTTTTCTTTAATGATTTACTTTTAAATGAAATTTTAGGAAACTTTTCTGCATTAAAAAAATCATCAGATCTGAGGTGATTATCTCTTTTCTCATTATCAGTATCAATTGATTTAGTTTCTATTTCAAAGCTGATTTCCGCATCGGTAAAATCATTACCATTTGTTATAACCTTTCCATCAAAACTTTTGAAATGGCCGTCAACTTCGGATATCAGCATGTGTGTAACTGTAAACTTAACCTGTGAATGTGCTTTGTCAAAAGACCATTCGGATTTTTGTGCAAATACAGCGGCAGAAGCCAGAATAAAGAATGCAAAGGATTTTAATATTTTCATACTTGTTCCTTTTAACTTATTTGTTGTTATCGTTGTTAATTAATTCAATGTCTATATCTAACTTTATTGTTTTTCCAACTACGGCTCCGCCTGTTTCAATAAGATTATTCCATTTAAGATTGAAATCGAAGCGGTCTAATTTTCCGGTTAACCTGAAACCAACACGGTTATTTCCCCAGGGATCTTTAACCTTTCCGCCGTATTCCACATCAAGTTCAACTTCTTTTGTTACATCTTTAATTGTAAGATCACCAACCAGCTTAAAGTTTTCCTCATCAACAACTTTTAATGATTTGCTTTTAAAGGTTATCTTCGGGTATTTCTCCACATCAAAAAAATCAGCCGAGCGGAGATGATTATCTCTGTCTGCAATTCCTGTGTTTACACTTGCAGCATCAATCTCAACCTGAACTGCACTGTCTTCAAAATTTTCCCCGTTTGATTGCGCTGTTACATTGAACGAATCAAATTGACCGTGAACCTGTGAAACCACCATGTGTCGGGCAGTGAATCCTATTTTTGAATGAGCTTTATCTACTACCCAATCCATTGTTTGTATATCATGCAATTGTTCCATTTTTCTGTCTCCTGTTAATTTTCAAAATAATTACAACTCAAATATATGTTATAACATTGAATGTTGCAACATATAAAATAAAAAAAGTGATAGATGATACTAAGTAGAGGCAATTATCTTTGAATTTAAACTGAATTTGAAGTTTTCTGATAGAAAAAAAATTTATACCCGTGGGGAAGAATCATAGCGGGATAATCTCAAAATTTTAAAAACATATAAATTTGGATGATTTGCGTGAGAAGTTTAGGCTGCCGGAAAACATCCGGAACGATTTTTATTTAATCGGATATTGACATTCGTTAGCCCTTTATCGTATATTTACGATGAACGATTAAGGAGCTAAAATGGCAGTAACAAAAAAAGAAGAATTTGCACAAGAAGATATCTGGTTGGCAGATGTTGCTAAATCCTTAGCTCATCCGGCAAGAATAAGGATACTCAAAATTTTAACTAAAATGGATTCATGCATGGTTGGGAATATTGTTGAGCAAGTTCCGCTTGCGCAGGCAACTGTTTCGCAGCACCTTAAAGAATTAAAAAGAACCGGATTAATAAAAGGAGAGATTAATGGACCAAAAATCTGCTACTGCGTAAATGGTGAAAATCTGAAAAAAGCAAAAAAAGAACTTGATAAGTTATTTGAAAAGATAGGCTGCTGCTGAAGATTCAATCAATCAGCATAAACTGCGTCATTTGTGTGCAGGATAAACAATAAATTTAACAAAGGAATAAAAATGGAAAAAAAAATCACAAATACGGAAAAAGAAACTCAAGGTAAAAATTGCTGCGGACCTGAATGCTGTTCCGGTAAAAACGAAGTGCAATCACCGAAAGCATATCAGGAAAAATCTGCTGAAGAATTAAAGAATATAATAAAAGAAAAGTATGGGGCAATTGCTGAACAAACATCTTCATGCTGCGGCAGCGGTAAGATTGTAGATTATTATATAATGAAGGATAAATATGATAATCTGCCCGGGTATGTAGCAGAAGCTGATCTGAACCTTGGCTGCGGGCTTCCAACAGAATTTGCCGGAATTAAGAAGGGTGATACAGTGGTGGATCTTGGCTCAGGTGCTGGTAATGATGTTTTTGTTGCGCGCGCAATTACCGGTGAAGAAGGAAGAGTGATTGGGATTGATATGACAGAGGAGATGATTGAAAAAGCTAAACGGAATAATTCCAAACTTGGCTTTGCAAATGTTGAATTCAGATTGGGTGAAATTGAAGATATTCCGCTTGCCGATAATGCCGCTGATGTTGTTGTAAGCAACTGTGTGTTAAATCTTGTTCCGGATAAGAAGAAGGCATTTTCAGAAATTTACAGGATATTAAAACCCGGTGCTCACTTTTGTGTTTCAGATATTGTAATCCAGGGTGAGATGAATTCAGAATTAAAAAGATCAGCCGAGATGTATGCAGGATGTGTTGCCGGTGCAATTCAGCAGGATGAATATTTACAGATAATAGAAAAAACCGGATTTAAAAAGATTGAAATCAAAAAAAGGAAAAAGATTATTTTGCCTGATGAACTTCTCAAACAATATCTAAATGAAAATGGATTGAAAGAATACAAAGAAAATCTAAAAGGCATTTTCAGTATAACTGTTGTTGGATATAAATCTTAAAACAAAAATTTCTTCAATAAAAAATATAGTATGATAAACAAATAAGCATTCCCTGCGCAAGCATTGTACCATCAAGCCAGCCGTAGTGGTAATAAAAATGAGTGCGCAGAGTTTTACTGTTCAGAATTGCAAGAGTAGATATTCCGGAAACAATCATTGCCAGGAGAATAAAAAGTTCATCATTGCTTATGTAGTGAATCAAACAAATCAAAATAAAAATTACTAACGCTGCATTTGAAATCTTATATGATTTATTAACTCCATACACAATCGGGATTGTCTTAAGATTATACCGTTTATCCTGTTCCATATCTCTTATATCAAACGGAATAGTGATAGCGAAAATAAAAACGTATCTCTCTGCCAGCACAAAACTCAAATTTGCCAAACTTCCGTTATAACCTGATTCAATAACAGGAAGTATAATTGTTACAACGCTCCAGACAAATGCAATTAAAAAAATTTTTATAAAAGGAATTTCACGAAGGCGGTAAAGTCTATCAGAAAATTTAAATACAGGAACGGAATAAAAAATAGTTAATACTGCCGCGGGAATGAGAGATATAAGCACTTCAATTTTTGCATACAATAAAGTAGTTGCAAATCCTGCCACTGAAACAAGAACAAGAAAATAAAAGACGTATGGATAATCTTTCACCCATCTGTGTTTAACACTGTTTAATGCTGCTTTATTTGTAAGAACAGTTACAAGCCTGTGCAGATTATATTCAAACAATGCGGCAAAAAAGATAAGCCAGATATACGGATGAAAGTGCGGTGCAAAACCAAGCTGAACCTGCGTGCCGAAAGCAAGAACCGCAGCCGCAAGTGAAATGAAGATATTACTCTTGATTAACCCGGTAAATAGAAATTTCATTCTTAACAAATTATAAGTAAGGAATTAGAAAAAAAACATTAATTTCGCGGATCAAAAAAACGGATAATGTATGACAACAATAGTTCTGTTAACCATTTCAAATATATTTATGACCATTGCCTGGTACGGGCATTTAAAATATAAAAATTCACCATTGTGGAGAGTAATATTAATCAGCTGGGGAATAGCATTTTTTGAATATATCTTCCAGGTGCCTGCAAACAGGTTCGGGCACGGGCAATTCAATGCTGCACAACTAAAAACAATCCAGGAAGTAATAACATTAATTGTTTTTGCAGTATTTTCAGTTCTTTATTTAAAAGAAGAATTTAAATGGAACTATGCTGTTGGATTTGTATTAATAATAGCAGCGGTATTTTTCATATTTAAAAAATGGTAATGAGGAGTGTAAATAATCTTTGTCTCATTGAGAAGAATTACTATATTTGTAGCTCAAATTTTGAAATAACCGGGTAGCATAAACCCGTAAATTGTTCTTAAAGTTACGGAGAGTTGGCAGAGTGGTTGAATGCGGCGGTCTTGAAAACCGTTAAGGATGCAAGTCCTTCCGGGGTTCGAATCCCTGACTCTCCGCATAAACAAAAGCAGGTACAAGCCTGCTTTTTTATTTTAAATACATACCTGTTACTAAACTTCAGAGAAATACCTGTTTGCAGGAGATTGAAAAGACCAAATAATGCAGCAGGCAGCAAGCACACTAAAAACACTTTAAAAGCACTTTGTAAGCCATTTGTAAGGACTTGTTAACGGTGGATAAACGGAGGATAAGAGTATGTGGAATAGTTGGGGGGAATTAAGTTCGTAGATAATACAGCACAAAAAGCTGCACAAATAATTCTGAATATTCCCAGGATGCATTTTTCTTTGTGAGGGAAGTAAATAATACTCACTAAGGAGCAAATCAGAATAAAAAATTTTCAGGGATTTTATTTTAGAAAAATGTGTGCAGTTTTAAAATTATTCCATATTTTCTTCCTTAAATTTTAATGTTCTGAATTATGAAGGGTGTTATTCAGACATGACTCCCGAGTTGAGGGCGAGAGAAAATATTGATAAGCAGCTTAAGGCGGCAGGATGGATTGTCCAGGATTTTAAATCATTAAATCCTTCCGACGGTTTTGGAATTGCTGTACGGGAATATCCAACCGGATCAGGTTCGGCTGATTATATCTTATTCATTGACCGCAAACCTGTAGGTGTAATTGAAGCAAAGAGAGAAGGACATACATTAAGCCAGGTTCATGAACAGACTGTAAGATATGCATCAGATCAGCTTAAATATATAAAACAGATTAAAGATCTCCGCTTTAAGTATGAATCAACCGGAACTGAAACATATTTTTCCGATGGTTTAGATCCTTCACCAAGACAGAGAGAAATTTTTCATTTCCATAAACCTGAAACTCTTCACGCATGGAGTAAAGAAGAAGATTCACTAAGAGGAAGGTTAAAGAAATTTCCTGCACTCAGTTCATCCGGTTTGCGGGTATGTCAGTTCAATGCAATAATAAATCTCGAAGAATCTTTTGCCTTAAATAAACCCCGTGCACTTATTCAAATGGCTACAGGTGCCGGCAAAACCTTTACAGCCATTACCTCTGTATATCGATTGCTGAAATTTGCAAAAGCAAGAAAGATATTATTCCTTGTTGATACAAGAAATCTTGGCAAACAGGCAGAGCAGGAATTTTGTGCATATAAACCTGTTGATGATAAGCGCCTCTTTCCTGAGCTTTATACTATTCAAAGGTTGCAATCAAACTTTATTGATCCCTCTGCACAGGTTTGCATAAGTACTATTCAAAGGATGTATTCAATTCTTAAAGGAAAAGAACTTGATGAATCCCTTGAAGAAAATTCTCCTTATGAATCTAAAATATTAGATAAACCTGTCGAGATAGCTTATAATCCCAATGTTCCCATTGAAACATTTGACTTCATTATTATTGATGAGTGCCATCGTTCAATTTATAATTTGTGGAAACAGGTTCTCGATTACTTCGATGCTTTTATGATTGGCTTAACTGCCACACCCGATAAACGCACCTTTGCTTTCTTTCATGAGAATGTTGTAAGTGAATATACTCTTAAGCAATCAATTGCTGATAAAGTAAATGTAGGATATGATGTTTATACAATTGAAACCGAGATAACAAAGAAAGGTGCAGCGATAAAAGCAAAACAATATGTGAACCTTAGAAATAAAATGACACGCAAAAAAGAATGGCGCCAGCTTGAGGATGAAGTTGTTTATGAAGGAAATCAGCTTGACAGGGATATTGTTAATCCAAGTACAATAAGACAAATAATAAGAGAATATAAAAGAGTTCTGAATGAAGAATTCTTTCCTGAAAGGGATCCCGGGTTTGAGGTTCCCAAAACATTAATATTTGCCAAGACCGATAGTCACGCTGAAGATATTGTTCATATTGTACGTGAAGAGTTTGGTGAAGGAAATGATTTCTGCAAAAAGATTACTTATAAAGCTGAAGATGAAGACCCCGAATCAATTCTGCAGAGGTTCAGAACATCATACAACCCGCGTATAGCAGTTACTGTAGATATGATTGCAACAGGTACTGATGTAAAACCGATTGAAGTTTTAATTTTTATGCGCGATGTCCGTTCACGCAATTATTTCCAGCAGATGATCGGAAGAGGAACCCGCTCTTTTTCAAAAGATGAACTTGTTAAAGTAACTCCGGGCGCAAAACTGAACAAGGAAAGATTCTATATTATTGATGCAGTAGGTGTTTTTAAATCGGTTAAAGTTGATTATCCCATCGTAGATAAAAAACCTTCCGTGCCTCTGAAGGATCTTATGAAAATGGTTATACTGCAGCCCGATGAGGATAATGTTACTTCTCTTGCTTCAAGGTTAACAAGACTCGATAAACAAATATCCGAAACAGACAGAGAAAAATTTAAGCAGCTCTCCGGCGGAAAAGATATTACTGAAATAGCCAATGATCTCGCAAATATTTATGATCCCGATTTCCAGATTGCTTTAGTGGGACAGATTAATAATCTGTCCCACGATGAAGAACCTACCGAAGAACAAATCCGGTCAACCATTCAGCCGGTAATTCAATCAGTCATAAAACCATTTGATAATCCGGAGTTCCGTGATTTCATCGAGACTGTCCGCAAAAAGATTTACCAGATAATTGATGAAACAAATATTGATAGGATAATCCATTCTGCTTTTGATTCTTCAGCAAAAGAAAATGCGGATGAAATTATTAATAACTTCAGAAAATTTATTGAAGAGAATAAAGATGAAATAATAGCATTGAAGATTCTTTACTCCCAGCCGGAGCGGAGAAAAGAATTAACATATAAAATGATAAAAGAACTTCGTGATGCATTAATTAATCCTCCGTACAATTTAACTCTTGAACAGGTTTGGAATGCTTACCAGAGAGTTAAGCCCAATCTTATAAAAACAGTAACACCGCAAAGAATGTTAACGGATATTATTTCACTTATAAGATTTGAAATTGGTATTGATAAATTTCTGGAACCCTACAGTGAAATTATTAACCGCAATTTTAAGGAGTGGGTATTCAGAAGAAATGCAGGACCCGTGCAATTTACAGAAGAGCAAATGGAATGGCTGAGAATGATTAAAGACCATATAATTTCTTCTGTAAGAATTGAAAAGGATGATTTTGAACTCGCACCATTTGTTGATGAGGGTGGACTGGGAAAATTTTATCAACTCTTTGGCGGAGAAATAGAAAAGATAATTGAGGAAATAAATAGAGAATTAGCAGCATAATTATTTTTATATGTCGTCCCTATGGGACGAGATTTCTTTTTCTGTTAAATTTTTTTTAGAAATATTTTATCCCTAAAGGGATAATAAAAATCAATTATGGAATAATTAAATAAAAAAAGGAATTACCTGTTAAATCTAAATTGTCCCGTTAGTGACAACATATTTATAGAAAATTTTATAGAACAATAGACCAAAGTCCCTTTAGGGACGACATAGAAAATGATTTATTTAAAGATGAAAATAAAAATATGTCGTCTCTATGGGACGAGGTTTCTTTTTCCGTTACATATTTTTCTAGAAATATTTTATCCCTAAAGGGATAATAAAAATCATTATGGAATAAATTAACAAAAGAAATAACCTGTTAATCTAAAATTGTCCCGTTAGGGACAAAATATTTATAGAAAATTTTATAGAACAATAGACCAAAGTCCCTTTAGGGACGACATAAAATGTCTGAACCACGATTCACAAGATTAGAGGATTATCAGGATTAAAGAGTAAAAAATCCTGCGAATCTTAAATCCTGTAAATCGGTTAATCCGATAAATCCCGGTTCAGACAGTTACAGAAAAAATTATTGAAGAAATAAATAAAGAATTAGCAGCATAAATTATTTTTATATGTCGTCCCTACGGGACGAGGTTTCTTTTTCTGTTATATATTTTCTAGAAATATTTTATCCCTAAAGGGATAAGAAAATCAATTATGAAATAATTAATAAAAAGGGAAAACCTATTATTCTAAATTGTCCCGATAGGAACAAAATATTTATAGAATAAATTATACAATTCCTTTGGGCTGACCTTCTGTGGACAGAGAAGAGATAGAATGATATTATTAATGATGAAAATAAAAAATCTATTATTCTGAATTGTCCCGATAGGGACAAAATATCTATAGAAAAATTTATACAACAATAATAAATCAAAGTCCCTTTAGGGACGACATAGAAAATGGCTATCAGAAAAACCGGAAAGATTGCATCAAAATTATTTATTCAAGCCTCAGAATATATACAATCAGATTTATTAAATAATAAGATTAAAAATTTACTTAATAATGAATTCTAACCTTCCCCCTCACTGGTCCTGGGTTAAACTTGGTGATGTTGTCGATAATTTTAAAAGAGGTCCTTTCGGAAGTGCAATAAAGAAATCATTTTTTGTATCAAAAGGATATAAAGTCTACGAACAAAAAAACGCAATTTATCATACATATGAGTTAGGTAATTATTTTATTAATGAGGAAAAGTTTCAAGAGCTTAATGATTTTGAAGTTAATCCTGGTGATTTTATAGTAAGCTGTTCAGGAACTATTGGAAAAATCTATCGGTTACCATCCAATGCTCCAAGAGGTATTATCAATCAAGCGCTTCTTAGAATACGATTAAAGGAACAAATAATTGCAGAAAAATATTTTATTGAATTATTTAAATCCTTTTGGTTCCAAAAGAAAATACTAGTTGAAACACGCGGTTCAGCTATGTTAAATATAGCTGGGGTTAAAGAATTGAAGCAAATATCCATCCCCCTTCCACCACTCCACGAGCAAAAAAAAATTGTTGAGAAGATTGAAGAACTCTTCAGTGAACTGTATAATGGTGCTGCTTCTCTTAAGAAAGCTAAAGAGCAAATTAAACTCTACAGGCAGAGTGTGCTTGCTGCTGCGTTCTCAGGTCGTCTGTTAGGGAAAGATGACATCTTTCAGAAACAGAACAGCAAGCTAAAAGATGCCATCTTTAGCGGCAAAGCAGCAGAACCACAAGTAAAATATAACAGCCAGACTTTACCGGATGGATGGAAATGGGTGAAGTTGGGGGATATTAGTAGTAAAATTCAATATGGTTTTACTGAGTCAGCTTCATCAGAAAAAATTGGTCCGAAGTTTTTGAGAATAACAGATATTCAAAATGGAAATGTAAATTGGATGGAAGTTCCTTATTGTAAGATATCAGATGACCAGAAACATAAATATCTATTAAATGAAGGGGATATTGTGTTTGCAAGAACAGGCGCCACAGTTGGTAAAAGCTTTTTGATTACAGGAAAAATTCCAGAAAGTATTTTTGCTTCTTATTTAATAAGAATTAAACTGGTTGCTGACATAAATAAAAAATATGTCTATTTCTTTTTTCAGAGTTTAAATTATTGGAAACAAATTACAGAAGGACAAGTTGGTATCGGACAACCAAATGTAAATGGCACAAAATTATCTAAACTTTTAATTCCAATCTGTCCAATAGTCCTACAACACCAAATCGTTTCAGAAATAGAGAAGCGTTTTTCTGAGGCAGACAATCTTGAAAAAGCAATTGATGAAAGCCTGCAAAAATCAGAAGCACTCAGGCAAAGTATTTTAAAAAAGGCATTTGAAGGGAGATTGGTATAACCATGCCGGGCTTCAATCAAGATATTTTCATAATTAAGCTTCTTTAATTATAAATTAACATAATTAAAGAAACCCAAATAAATTTAATTATAAATTATGATAATTAAGAAAAACTCACTATACTTAATTATAAATTTTTATATTTAAAGACGAACCCCAAAACCAGATGAAATTTGAAGAATTCAAAAGCGGCAGGTATATTCAACAGCAGGGGTATAAGAGCTTCTCTCCTGCCAGAATTAATCAGCAATGGACATGGGAAGAGGGTAAAATCAATACTCTGCTTGCCGAGGCAAACAGGAAACTTGGTTCATTAGACACATTTGCATTACAGGTTCCGGATATTGATATCTTTATAGAAATGCACATTGCTAAAGAAGCTGCAAAGTCCAGCAGAATTGAAGGAACGCAAACAGAAATTGAGGAGGTAATAAAGAAGGAATCAGATATTACCCCTGAAAGAAAAGATGATTGGCGGGAAGTTCGCAACTATATTGATGCGATGAACAGTTCAATAAATAAACTTAAAACCTTACCGGTTTCAACTAGGCTGTTGAAAGATGCACATAGAATATTAATGCGGGGTGTCAGAGGTCAGAACAGGAATCCCGGTGAATTTCGCATCACCCAGAACTGGATCGGTGGGGCAGCAATACAGGACGCCGTTTATGTACCGCCTGTCCATACAGAAATTAATGAACAAATGAGTGATCTGGAGAATTTTCTGCATAATGATCAGATTGATGTACCTGTTCTGATTAAAGCAGGGATTGCTCATTACCAGTTTGAAACGATCCATCCGTTCCTTGATGGAAATGGAAGAATAGGTCGGCTGCTGATTACTCTTTACTTAGTGAGTACAAAACTGCTTGTGAAACCGTCACTTTATTTATCAGACTACTTTGAGAGGCATCGTCAGCTTTATTATGATAATCTTAATAATGTAAGAATAAAAAATGATCTTGCTCAGTGGATTAAGTTTTTTCTGGTTGGAATTATCGAAACAAGTGATAAAGCAATTAATACGTTCAAACAAATACTGGTTCTTAAGGAAAGAACAGAAGATAATTTGTTACCTGAACTCGGGAAGAAATTGCCAAAAGCCAAACAATTAATGAAATATTTATACAGAAAACCTGTTATCAATGTCCAGGAAATTCAGGATGAGTTGAAAGTATCATTACCAACAGCTAACTCGCTGATATCGGATTTTGAGAGACTTAAAATACTCAAAGAAAAAACGGGATATAGAAGAAATCGTGAGTTTGAATTTACCGAATATCTGAATCTTTTTAAGGAATAATAAATGACGACAGCATCAATCGTTCAACGCGTGTGGAATTACTGCAACACCTTAAGAGATGATGGTGTGAGCTATGGTGATTACCTCGAGCAGCTTACTTATCTGCTTTTCTTAAAGATGGCAGATGAATATTCCAAACCACCATACAGCAGAGAAATTAATATCCCTAAAAATTTAAACTGGGAAAGTCTGCTTAATAAAAGCGGTGCCGAATTAATGGCTCACTATATAAAAATTCTTGATGAGCTTGGAAAAGAAAAAGGGATGATAGGTGAAATCTTTTTTGATTCAGGCAATAAAATAAAAGACCCGGCAAAGCTTTATAAACTGGTTCACCTTATTGATGATGAAAACTGGGTTGTGCTCGGTGCTGATGTAAAAGGTGATATATACGAGGGGCTGCTTAAGAAAAATGCGGAAGATATTAAATCAGGTGCGGGGCAATATTTTACGCCGAGAGCATTAATTAAAGCAATGGTTGAATGTTTAAAACCCGAACCTAATAAAAGTATTGCGGATCCTGCCTGCGGTACAGGCGGATTTTTTCTTGCTGCTTATGATTATATCTCCGACAATTATAAATTAGATAAAGATCAGAAAGAATATCTGAAGTATAAAACCTTTAAAGGATGGGATATTGTTCCCGATGCAGCACGATTATGTTTAATGAATTTATATCTTCATAACATTGGTGATTTAAACAGTGAACCGCCGATAGACAGAGCAGACAGCCTGCTTGCTGCTCCATCAGAAAAATTTGATTATGTTTTAACCAATCCTCCTTTTGGCAAAAAGAGCAGTACTACAATAACAAACAAAGACGGCACAATAAAAAAAGAATCGCTGACTTATGAAAGACAGGATTTCTGGACAACAACATCAAACAAGCAGTTAAATTTTGTTCAGCATGTCCGTTCCATGTTAAAAGCAGATGGTAAAGCTGCGGTTGTTGTTCCCGATAATGTTTTATTTGAAGGAGGTGCCGGAGAAAAAGTAAGAAAGCGGTTACTTGAAACAACAGATTTGCATACAATTCTAAGACTGCCCACAGGAATCTTTTATGCCCAGGGTGTAAAAGCAAATGTAATTTTCTTTGATAATAAACCTGCTTCAAAAACTCCATGGACAAAAGAAATCTGGTTTTATGATCTCCGCACGAATATGCACTTTACACTTAAAACCCAGCCATTGGAGTATGATGATTTAGAAGATTTCATTAAATGCTACAATCCACAAAACAGATTTAAACGTAAAGAAACTGAACGTTTCAAAAAATTTACCTATGATGAAATAACAGCAAGAGACAAGACCAATCTGGATATTTTCTGGTTAAAGGATGAATCTTTGGGGGATATAGAAAATCTTCCCAGTCCGGATACGCTTGCAATTGAGATAGTAGAAAATCTGGAAGCTGGTTTAGATAGTTTCAGGCAGATCATTGAAAGACTGAATCAGAAGTAAAAATCAGCATTCCGTCATTTACTACCCGCATAATTAAAATATAAATCCGGCAAACCATCCTCATTTATAATTCAGGGTATGAATTAGTAACCTCAGTTTTTTGTTGATTAATTAAAAATTTTGTGTTTTCTTGAGTCTGGAATTTCAACACCGTAACATCTAACTACTTAATTATTATCAAGGTTATTTTATCATTTAAAGGGTGGTAAAAAATGCGCTTTCTGAAGAATCTTTCTATCAAATCAAAACTTATTATTATCTCTCTCATTCCTCTTTCAGTTCTTCTGTACTATCTTATTTCTGATATATCAAACGAACTTGAGAAAAAAGAAAACGCGCAGGAAGTTCTTATTGATGCCGCTCTTGTTGAACGTATTTCTAATCTTGTACATGAAATCCAGAAAGAACGGCTGAATGTTGTGCTTGGAGCTCAGCAAAGTGAAGATGAATTTTTAATTAATAGTTCTGAATTTTCCGAAAGGGAACAGACTAACAGAGCCATCCTTGAGCTTACTAATTTTCTCTCGGCTAACAACCGCAAATTAAATAATACATGGATAATTGACAGCCTGCCTTACCTGCGTACAAAAGCAGATAACGGTACATATAGTGCGCAGGATTACCAGGTTTATCTTGAAGGTAAGGAACTTCTGCTTGAAGAAACAAACCGCCTGCTGCGTGATTCAAAAAATCTTGCTTTAAAAAATAATATTGATGATCATCTCTCGCTTATCTTTGCTAAAGATTATCTCGGCAGGTTGAGAATCTTAATTTCAAATTCATTAATCAATAATAAATTTACTACCGCAGATTACGGCGAGTTCTCCTTAGTAAGAGCTTTGTTTGATTATAATTATAGTAAGCTTAAAACTTTTGCTTCTCCTGAACTTGCAGATTTTTTTGAAAAGAAGTTTCAAATAGTTCCGGTTCAGGAGACTTTTAAAACAATTGAAGCAGTTTATAAAGATCCATCCATAAATAAATTTCCTCTTCCATTTAAAGAATGGATTTCCGTATCAACAACAACTTTAAATTTGTTCAGGGAAGCCGAGGATTTTTCAAACGGATTAATTCGCTCCAAAGCTGAGATTTCACTTGCTGAAGCCAACAGCAGCGTTTATCAAAATATAATTCTTGCTGCAGTTATTGTTGTTATCATTCTAATTATAGTTTATTACACTGTTAAAATGATTGTTGATTCTGTTTCCATTTTAAAAAACGCCGCTCTTAAGATGGCTGATGGAAATATTGATCTTACAATTAATGTTGATTCAAAAGATGAGATAGGAAGTCTTGCAGCATCATTTAATGAAATGATCTCTGCAAATAAAGAGTTTGCAAAGATTGCTGATATAATAGGACGCGGAGATTATTCACCTGAGATTAAAATAAGAAGTGAATATGATTTGCTTGGCAAAGCCGTAAGCAGCATGAAGGATAATCTTAAAAAATTATCCGTTGATAACGAAAGAAGAACCTGGCTTTTAACCGGCGGCAGTGAGATGAATGATATCATGCGCGGTGAAAAGGATATCCGCACTCTTGCCGGTGATGTTATTACCAAGTTAACAACATATCTTAATGCACAGATAGGTGCTGTTTATCTGCGTGAAAACGGCAGTCTTAATTTGATCGGAAGCTATGCTTTTGACAGGCGAAAGGATAATCATAATTCTTTTACTTTTGGAAACGGACTTGTAGGACAAGCAGCGCTTGAAAGAAAGCCAATCATCTTCAGTAATATTCCGGATGATTACGTTCATATAATTTCAGGGCTTGGCGGCACACCGCCGAAAAATATTCTCGTCTTTCCTTTGCTGTATGACGGGGAAGTAAATGGTGTAATTGAACTCGGCAGTATAAATGAATTCTCTGACCTTCATCTGCAGTTTATGGAAATAGTCGGAGAGAATATTGCAATTGCATTTAACTCTTCTTTATCACGCACAAAACTTAATGAACTGCTTGAAGAAACCCAGCGCCAGGCAGAGGAACTTGAAGCCCAGCAGGAGGAGTTGAAGCAGTCAAATGAAGAACTTCAGGAAAAAACTTTTCTGCTTGAAAAATCAGAGGCTGAACTTAAAGCCCAGCAGGAAGAGCTTCAGCAGACGAATGAAGAGCTTGAAGAAAAAGCTAATATGCTTGAGGAACAGAAACGAATTCTTGAAGATGCAAAAATGGAAATTGAAACCAAGGCGCGTGAACTTGAAGCTATCAGCAAGTATAAATCTGAATTTCTTGCTAACATGTCTCATGAACTCCGCACACCGCTTAACAGCATACTTATACTTTCACAGCTGCTGGCTGAAAATAAAAATCAGCTGCTGAGTGAAAAGGAAATTCAATATGCACAAAATATAAATAGTTCCGGTACTGATCTTCTTAATTTAATTAATGAAATTCTTGACCTTTCAAAAGTAGAAGCAGGCAAAACAGAACTTGAAATTTCTGATGTTGAGTTTGATGAGATTACTGAAGATATATCTTCAATGTTTTCCGAAGTTGCTGCAAACAAATCAATTGATTTTAATATAAAACTCAGCGGTGAATTAATTTCAAGAACTATAACCACAGATAAACAGCGGCTTGTACAAATTTTACGCAATCTTTTATCCAATGCTTTTAAATTCACTCCGTCTGAAGGCAAGGTTGATCTTATAATAAACAAAACTGTTCCCGGCTCAATCAACTTTAAACAAAACAAATTGAATAATGCCAATGAAATAATTGAATTTATTGTGGCTGATACAGGAATTGGTGTCCCTGAAAATAAACGTGAAATTATTTTTGAAGCTTTCCAGCAGGCTGATGGTTCAACCAAAAGGCAGTATGGCGGAACAGGACTCGGGCTTTCAATCAGCCGTGAGTTAGCAAATTATCTTGGCGGGGAAATTCATCTGAGAAATCAGCCTGTTAAAGGAAGTATCTTTACATTATACCTGCCGCTCACTTTTGATCCGGTTATTTCACCGGAAACAAACATCAGGATTACGAGCACACCAGTTCAAACCGCTCCTGTTGTTGAAAATGTATCTGAGAAAGTGCCCGTTCCGGAAATAAGTGAAGATGAAAATGAAATAAAAGATGATAGATATAATATTTCAAAGAATGATCGTAAAGTATTGATAATGGAGGATGATCCGGACTTTGCTCAGCTGCTTTTTGATTTTGTGCGTGAGCGCGGTTATAAGGGAATAATTGCTATGCATGGCAACACCGGATTGAGTTATGCACGTTACTATAAGCCGGATGCAATACTTCTTGATTTAAAACTTCCCGTTCTTGATGGAACAGAAGTTCTTAAGCTGTTAAAGAATGATCCTGAGTTAAGGCATATTCCGGTTCAGATTATTTCAGGATATGATAAAAGAAAGGAAACGCTTGAGCTTGGTGCTTTTGATTTTGTTAAGAAGCCTGTATCTGTTGAAGACCTTCAGAAGGCATTTGATAAGATTGAAAATTTTGTGAGCAAAAAATTAAAGAAGCTTCTTATAATTGAAGATAATGTTGAACAAAATAATGCAATCCAAAATTTAATTGGAAACGGAGATGTTAAATGTTATTCTTCTTACTCAGGTGCTGAAGCATTTGAAGCACTTTCCAAGGAAGATTTTGACTGCATAATAATTGATCTTGGTTTGCCGGATATGTCTGGTTTTGATCTGCTTGAAAAACTAAAAGCAGATGAACGGCTGAAAAAAATTCCGGTGATTGTGTACACTGGCAGGGATCTGAAAAAAGAGGAAAGTGTAAGACTTCATAAGCTTGCAAATACAGTTGTATTAAAAACTGCAAATTCTCATGAGCGCCTGCTTGATGAAACCACGCTCTTCCTGCACAGGGTTGAATCGAGACTTCCGGTACAAAAACAGAATATTATCCGTAAGCTACATAAAACAGATGAGGTGCTGAATAATAAAAAAGTTCTCGTTGTTGATGATGATATCAGGAACATTTATTCTTTAACTAACTTCCTTGAAGAGGAAGGATTGATCTGCATTACTGCGGAAAATGGTAAAGCAGCAATTGATGAACTTAAAAGGAATCCGGATATAGATATAGTACTTATGGATGTTATGATGCCTGTGATGGATGGTTATGAAGCTACGAGAGAAATAAGAGGGTTACCAGCTTTCAGTAAAATTCCTATCATAGCACTTACTGCAAAAGCAATGAAGGGAGATAGAGAAAAATGTCTTAATGCCGGAATGTCAGATTATATTTCCAAGCCGGTTAATGTTGAACAGCTTCTGTCTTTAATGCGTGTATGGCTTTATAAATGATCCGGTTCTCTATTTTGGTATCTGTAAGAAAAATAAAAATTAATTAACGGTGATTTTTTTATCATCATCCGTGTGCTGTAGGCTGATTATAAATTAGTTTACATTACGGCTTATGAAGAATTGAATGTCTTTATTTCATGAATAACAATATCGATTCAGGTGCTCTTAAAGAATTAACAGAAGCAATCCGTTTTTTTTACGGTTATGATTTTACCGAGTATTCAGAAGCTTCAATCAAAAGAAGAATTGCGCATTTTATGAACGCATTTAAATTTGCTTCAATAGAAGAACTCGGCAAAGCGCTTTTGAAAGATGAACCATTATTTGAGCAGTTTGTCCAGAATATTTCTGTTACAGTTACCGAGATGTTCAGGGATCCTTCATTTTACAAAAGCCTTTCTGAAAAAGTAATGAAGCGCCTGGAAACATATCCCGTAATTAAAATCTGGATTGCAGGCTGCGCAACCGGTGAAGAAGTATATTCAATTGCAATTCTTCTTAAAGAAGCAAATCTTCTTGATCGTTCTATA
The DNA here is from genome assembly GCA_044507695.1 of Ignavibacteriales bacterium. GTDB lineage: Bacteria > Bacteroidota > Ignavibacteria > Ignavibacteriales > Ignavibacteriaceae > JBIQJD01. The sequence continues at coordinate 45,882 of JBIQJD010000008.1, forward strand.
ATTTATGCAACAGATATAAATCAGAAATCTCTGCAAACAGCAAGGGAAGGAATTTACCCGCTTGATGTTATGCAGAAGTTTACGGAGAACTATATAAAGAGCGGCGGCAAGAAATCTTTTTCTGAGTATTACATTGCAAAGTATAATTCTGTTCTTATTGATAAATCCTTAAAACAAAATATAGTTTTCTCTCCGCATAATCTTACTGCTGATAAATCGTTCAACGAATTTCAGCTTGTAATCTGCAGGAATGTTCTTATCTATTTTAACAGGCAGCTGCAGGATAAGGTAATTGAACTTTTTTATGACAGTCTGTGCATTTTTGGTTTTCTCGGGCTTGGCAATAAAGAATCACTTCTTTTTACAAGCAGGAAAGATTGTTTTGATGAGATTGATAAAAAAGAAAAGATTTTCAGAAAAATTAAATAATGATAAAAAACAAATACTCTGCTGTTGTTATTGGTGCATCTGCCGGGGGATTTAATGCGATTGCAGCAATTACAGGAAGTTTACCTGAAGATTATCCTCTGCCTGTTATTATTGTTCAGCACCGTTCAAGGGAATCTAACTTTGTTCTTGAAGAAGTTCTTCAGCATAAATCCAGAATCAGAATAAAACAGGCAGATGAGAAAGAAAAAATTTTACCATCAACAGTTTATTTTGCTCCGCCTGATTATCATTTGCTGATAGAAGATGATTTTACTTTTTCGCTTTCGGCTGATGCAGCTATTTCCTACAGCAGACCTTCAATAGATGTTTTGTTTGAAAGTGCAGCCTTTGCTTATAAAGAAAAACTTATCGGAATAATTTTAACAGGTGCAAACCAGGATGGTGCGCAGGGAATGAAGATGATAAAGAAGTTTAAAGGAATCACAATTGCACAATCACCGGCCGAAGCAAATTTTCCCGCAATGCCGCAGGCTGCAATTAACTCTGGCGGTATTTCACATGTTTTTACGTTAACTGAAATAATTAATTTTTTAATAAACTGAAGCTCTGATGATGAAAATGAAAAAAACTGAAAAACAGAAAATTTTAATTGTAGATGATAAACCGGTAAATATTTTTTCGGTTGAGAAACTGCTTGAAAATAAAAACAGAATTTTTCTGCAGGCTCTCAACGGTAATGAAGCACTTAAAATTGCTTTCAATCAGCAGGTTGATCTTATTATTCTTGATGTTAATATGCCCGGCATGGATGGCTTTGAAGTTGCACAGCTTCTTAAATCAAATAAAAGAACAAAGGATATTCCGATCATTTTTGCTTCTGCAGAAAAGAAAGAACAGAAATCAATTATGAAGGGATTTGAAGAAGGAGCAATTGATTATCTTTTCAAACCTCTCGATCCTGAAATAACAAAAGCTAAAGTTTCTGTTATGCTGCAGATTCAGAAGCAGAGAAAAGAATTAATTGAAAAAAATAATTCTCTTGCCAAATCTGCTCTGCTTATTGAAAACTCCGCCGATATTATAGGAATTGTTGATATTGCGGCATTCAGGTTTGAAGAAGTTAACAGCGCTTTCACTGCTATTCTTGGCTATTCAAAAGAGGAGAGCAATAACATTTCTCTTTCGCTGCTTTTATCCGATGAAGATAGGATTAAACTTCAGGATTTAATCCAGCAGGGAAAAGAAAAGTTATCGTTTGAAACACGTGTTTATGCAAAAGACAGATCAATCAAATGGCTACACTGGAATGTAATTAACAAAAGCGGAAAGTGGTTTGTTAACGCGCGTGATATAACAGAAGTAAAAGAAGTAGAAAAGATCAGAAACTATCTCGCTACAATAGTTAAACAATCAAATGATTCGGTTTATATTATAGATGATGCAAACACAATAATATCATGGAATGACGGTGCTACAAAAATGTACGGCTATACAGAAAAAGAAGCGCTTGATATGAAGGTGTGGAACATAATTCCTGAATATCTTCACCAGGAAACTTTAACAGTATTAAATAATCTGCGTGCAGGGCAGTCTCTCAATTCAGTAGAAACAAAAAGAATTACAAAGCATGGAAAAATTATTGATGTGCTTCTCTCTTCATCAGTAATTGTAGATAATGATTCAAATACAAAATCAATCTCTGTTACTGAAAAAGATATAACCCAGCAGAAGATTGCTGATGCAGAAATAAAGAAGCTGAATAATGAATTGAAAGATAAACTTCATCAGCTTGAAGTTACAAATAAAGAACTTGAATCATTCTCATATTCCGTTTCACATGATCTTCGTGCACCGCTCAGAGCAATAAGCGGCTTCACCGGAATCATTAAATATAAATTCAGCGCCGAGTTTAATGATGAAGTTAACCGCCTGCTTAACATTGTTAAAGAAAGCGCCGAACAGATGGGAAATCTTATTGAAGATTTGTTAAAGTTTTCAAGGCTCGGAAAGCAGGCGCTATCGTTTGCATCAATTAACATGTGCAGATTGATTGAAGAAATTCTTGCCGAGTTTACGGTTGAAGAAAAATATAAAATTGAAAATAATATTACTAAAACACTCGTTATCAGAGCGGATTTATTATTAATGAAACAAGTGTTTGTCAATTTAATTTCCAATGCAATAAAATATACTTCAAAGAAAGAGAATCCTCATATCATAATCGCTTCCGAGATAAAGGAAAATGAATGTTTGCTTTATGTTAAGGATAACGGCGCGGGATTTAATATGAGATATTATGATAAACTTTTCGGTGTATTCCAGAGACTGCATTCTGATAAAGAATATGAAGGAACCGGGGTGGGATTATCGATAGTTCAAAGAATCATAACAAGGCACGGCGGCAGAATATGGGCAGAAGCCGAAGAAAATGTTGGCGCAACTTTTTATCTTTCCTTTCCTAAAAGTATAATCAACAGCATTTAAAATATTCTGAATAAAGACTGAAGATAGCTGTTAATTCTGTTTTTTTAAATGAAACTCCGCTTGAAATATTAGTAACAATAACGGTCAGCTCATAAACTGGAAGCTGCCCGCGGTAAATACAATATCAGAATTAAGAATTAATAAGAACAACGTATTTAAGAAAGATTCATACGCCGATTGGCATACGGATTTTATATACGGCATGCGCAAAATGTGGGTATGAACAATATCAGGTTATCTTATATGAATGAAGACTACCGCCCGGTTTTAGTTTGTGATGATGTAATTGATCTTAATATTAACGGATTGACCGGAACGACGAATAATAATTCCGCATCATTCATTGAATTGATTAATTGTGTGAATGGCAGTATTCTTAATTCATCTTCTTCAGAAGAAGTAGTTGAAATATTTCTTCATTTAAAAGGAGATAAAACAAAGAATATAAAATTGAATATTTTTGATAAATCAGATTTAGTAAACAAAATAAAATTCAGCCGCGGCGCTGAAAAAGAAGAATTAAAAATAAACTAATCTTAAGCGAGAGGAGAATATTATGAACCTGGAATTGAAAGGCACATATCCAATTTCCGGAGAGCAATTAAAATTTTATGAAGAGAACGGATATGTTGTACTGCGGGAAGTACTTACACAGGAAGAAGTAAATGCTTACAGGCAGATAATTGATGAGACTGTAGAAGAATTAACCAAGCATGATAAAAGATCTCTTGCAGAAAAAACTCCTTACGAGAGAGAGTTTCTGCAGTGCGGGCATTTATGGAGAACATTTCCTGAGGTAAGACCATTCACATTAAGTGAACGGCTTGGTTCAATTGCAAAGCAGTTATTGAAAGCATCAAAGGTGCGGCTGTGGCATGATCAGGCATTGTACAAAGTAGCAGGCGGAGATGCAACAGAACCTCACCAGGATATTGCTTACTGGCCAATGATTGAAAAAGATGCCGGCACAATATGGCTTGCACTTGATGAAGTTACAACAGAAATGGGAGCTATGCATTTTATTCCCGGTTCTCATAAAGCAGATTTGTTCAGCTATGATAATAACATTGAAAACGCAATTGAGGGAAAGAGTAATCTTCTTGAAAGAGCAAAGCAGGTACTAAACACTGAAGATGTTACCTATAATCTGAAACCCGGAGATGCAACATTCCATCATTCATTAACAGTTCACTTTGCAGGAGCAAACAAAACAAATAAAGTAAGAAAAGGAATGACTGTAATTTATTTTGCTGATGGTGTACGCTATGATGGAAAATCACCTGCGGCTGATCATCATTGTGCGGAAGGCAGTGTTGATGGTGAACCGATTGCCACAAAGTGGAACCCGGTTATAGTGTGAATGAGAAATCTTTTAGTATTTATTTCAACTATCAGGTTATAAATAATTTATTCATACAAGTAAAAAATCCGGAACAGAAATGAAATCAAAACTAAGAATATGGCATGTGGGAAACTGGTGCATTCATCCTGGGCAGAAATATGTTGAATCATCATTTGAAGCACCGGGCAAGGATGTTAAAGTACTTAATTATGCAAAGCCATTTGTCGATGCACTTAACTCGATTCCAAAAGCTGAAGTTATTTCACAGCCTTCATGGGAGCTTTACCATTTGTCTCCCGGGGAATTTGATGAAAGATTAAAATGGGCAAATACAATAATCTTTGCAGATGTTGAAACAAAATGTTTAATGCTTCACCCGGATTTTTTTACAAGAGCAAAATGGGGAGATAAGCCTGTTACATTTCCTGATCGTTTTGATATACTCCGTGAATGGATTGAGAAAGGGGGACGCTTTCAACCGGCTACTGGATTTACGGCAACTTTTCCGCGGCAGTAATTTTAACTGTAATAACTGCGGATGCATCTGTATATCTTGTTAAAACCTGGGGAAGGATTTTTTGAGGGAGGAGTGGAGAGAAAAAACCAACCTATCCGGGGGATTGTTTCCTGACTGATTAAATCCAAAAAAATCTTAGAGCTTATATTGATGAATGATTTTTAGAGCAGAACAGTTTGTATAATTATTCAACATCCTTTTATTCACATCCTTGCGCAAAAAAAAACCCGATTGGGGAAATCGGGTTTTTTTGGTACGTTTTCATCAACCGGCGGGGAGAACCGATTGAAAGTACCATAAGCTAACTATACTGTAGGGTGGATCGGAAATTTAAGACATCTTTTTAAATTATTCAATCGGTATTTTATGAAAATTTTTTATGGGGTAATAAAATTTTTTTGGTGCATACTTTTTAAGAATTAGGGGATATTCATTCACTTTTACGAAAAGGAACAGCTTCGCCAATTTGAGCAATTTTTTCGATGACCACGACTTACACTTCTTTTTTATTTCAGATATCTGAAATCACATTTCCCGGAAAAAATTTATAAAAATTATAATTCGTACTTGCGAAACTAATTGGTTGCATGTATATTAGCAACCAATCAGTTGCAAATAAATAAAATTATGAAACGAGATATATTCCAGGCAATTGCCGATCCAACGAGAAGAGACATTTTGCTGCTTCTGTCAAAGAAGAAGATGACGCCGAATGCAATATCCGGGCAGTTCCCAACATCAAGGCAGGCAGTTTCCAAACACATTAAAATATTAATTGAATGTGAACTGCTTGAACAGGAGAAAGCGGGGAGGGAAATCTATTATTATTTTGATTCCCGCAAGATGAAAGAGGTAGATAAATGGATTGGCAAATTCAGAAAGCAATGGGAGAGAAAGTTCGATCAGCTTGACAGGGTTTTAAATACATCAAATTAAAAGGAAAGGAAGGAGCTATGGAATTTACAGTTGATAAACAGAACAACAGGGTGAAGGTTGTAAGGGAGTTTGCAGCACCGTTAAACAAGGTGTGGGATGCGTGGACAAAGGGGGAAATTCTTGATCAATGGTGGGCGCCTAAACCGTGGAAAACACGCACAAAGAAATTAGATTTTAGTGAAGGCGGAAAATGGGTTTACGCAATGGTTGGTCCGGACGGCAGCGAGCAGTGGTGTGCGGCAGATTATACTGCAATCAGACCGATGGAGTCATTCTCCATGACAGAATATTTTTCTGATTCAGATGGAAAGATTACAGATGAGCTGCCGGTTTCCAGGTGGATATGCAGTTTTGAGGAGAGCAGCGGCAGCACCGTTGTAACTGTTGATATTGAGTATGATAAGGTGGAAGATCTTGAGAAGATTATTGAGATGGGATTCAAGGAAGGCTTTACGATGGCGCTGGGGAACCTTGTGGAGTATTTGGTGAGTATTGAGTAGTTAGATGGAGTGAATTTCCGGATACTGGGTGCTGGATTGGATACTGTAATTGTTAAGTGGTGAAGTGTTGGAGTATTGGAGTGAGAAAGCTGAAAATAATTGTTGTCCTGTTCTTTTATTGGCCATGCCTATCGGCAGGCAGGCGCATTTCTATTGATGCCGCAGGAAATTCTAATTCGAAATTCGCGAATCAGAATATCGTTCCCTTTCCTTTATAAGGAGAGGCTTGCCTGCTGAAAGTACCGGAGTAAGGGAGAGGTAGCTGCAAATTTACAGTCAGCAAATTTCAAATTTCACCCCTGCGGGGTTTGATTGTTTATGTAAGAATATTTTCTTTAGATATGTCAGCCCTAACGAGTTTGGGGAAATTCATTAATATTTTGTACAGGCAGTGCTGTACGGAGTTAAAGCCTTTTTAAAGCCCAGTTAGAACATAGGTGGAAATCAGGGTAAACGGAATTTGCAGCAATTTAGGTCTTAATATGAACAAAGCAAAGGCGAAGATTGGACTTGTGTGACTCCTTCTTTATAAGACTTGAAAAATATAAACTTGAGTCAAACTACTTATTTGATTATGAGTTCATAGATTAAAATTGGTTTTGAATTAAATTTCTTCAAATCCTATGCTTTTCAAATATTTATAAGTTGCGTCATAAAAACTCGGATGACGTGTATGGTCCTCTTCACTTCCAGACGGAATCACGATAACCATCCCTTGTCTAGCTCTTGTTAATAATACTCGATACGCATTTTTTAGATAATTCTTTCTATCAGGATTTTTTATCCTCTCCCAGCGATTTCCTCGAAATGACCAATGTTGCCAATCATTTTCTATAAATCTAAAATCCGCATCCCACGTAACACAAACCCAATCAAGCTCTAAGCCTTGAATATGGAATTCTGTTGCTACATCTTCTAGGTAAAAAGATGATCTGGTATCATCCTTTCCATTAAGGAACCAATGAACTGGATTTATTGGTGATTTAATAAAAATAGATTGTGGTTTTAATCTTTCAGCTTGCGATGAGACAACTATACCATATCTTTCTGTTCCACGAGCTTGTTTTTTTAACCAACACTTGGCTGCATTTAAATCCCTTGTAATCATTATAGCATATTTTTCTTTTATTTTTTCATATGTTTCTTTTGCTTCTTCTTGTTCAAGATCAAGAATTTGCTTTATTAATAATGAAACATTTTCTGCTCGAAATGAACGCATTGAAACCGCTAGATGCAGTTCCCGCTTGTAATTAACGTTATTATGACTTTTTAATATTTCCAATGCATTTTCAGCATTATATTCATTATCACTAAGTCTTGGAGAAATATAAACATCCCAATGTCTAAATGATTTATCTATTGCACGAATCCATTCGCTTATTCCTGCCTCACCTTTGTTAATTTCTTGACCACCCCCTACTAAGCAAACAATTGCCGCCCAATCTTCGTGGCGATCTAAACATGAAATAAGAAATTCTGGTTCCGAATAATTAAAATTTGGAATGTTTTTCCTTCGCTTCATAAAATTGGAAGTTTGTTGTAAATTCCAAGCACGCTGTGCTTCATCGAATAAAGCAACATGTTCTATTGGTGCTCCTTTATCTTTAATATATTCATCCCTAAAATTATGTACATTCTGTATGAACATTTTAACTTCACTTAACACGCCTCTTTTATTAATTTTCTTTCCGAGTAGTTTTTCTTTTTTAACTTTATCACGAGTTAAAGCTTCCCTCAATATAGCTACCAATGGACCATTTCCTGAAAGAAAAACACTGTAAAGTTCATTTTTCTTATCTATATGCTTTGTTGCAATGTCTAATCCCACTAATGTTTTTCCTGCTCCTGGTACACCAGTAACAAAACAAATTGATTTCCTTGAATTGTTTTTTGAGTACTCTATGATGTTCGTTAATGCTCGAGATGTTATAATAAGATTGATTGCATCAGCATCACTTCTTGTTATATCACTGACTGAATGATTATTATATAAGGCCATCGCTGCTTCAATTATAGTCGGAGTAGGTTTGTATCGGCCAGCTTCCCATTTATCAGGTTCAATGATTTCACCATCTAAATTACTTATTAATTTTATTATCACTTCATTGAGTCTCTTTGCATTTGTTTTGACTGGTTGAAGAAGTTTATCTTTAGATGGTGTTGTATCTAAAATGGAGAATGTATCTTTTGCTTCAGTAGATATAAGGATTGGAACGACAAATTTATCATGACTTGATTCATGAAAATTTTTCAAATCTAAGGCATAATCTACTACTTGATCGATTGCACTAGATGAATATTTCTTCTCGCCCAATTTAAATTCTAAAACAAATATTACTGACTTAATAATCAATAGAACATCAATTCTTTGCCCAATCCTAGGTACAGAATACTCAAAATAAATTTTGCCTGCCAATTCTGTATTAAAAAAGACTTTTTTAAGAATGTTAATTTCATCAGACCAAGCATTTTTTTGAGTTAGTTCATCAGAGAATTCACTCTTTGAAGAGATTGTACCTAATATTTGATCATTCGGTGTGTTAATAAAATTAATAATTGTATCTGCGTAAAAAGATCGCTCCATATGGGTGCTCCCGATTCAGAAAAATTAGACTGCTTTAAATTATAAATGCAATAAAAAATTCCCAATTATTATTAATCCTATCAACTCCCTCAACATCCTCAATAACTTCCCCTTTGTTCCTAAGAAACCTTTGTTTGCTGATATTTCTTTTGCTGTAACGAGGGGAATTATTTTTATTCCATCTTCTTCAACTTCAAACTTAACTTTTCTGCCGGGGATGAGATTGTATTTTTTTCTTAATGCTGCGGGAATAGTTACGCTGCTCCTGGTGGTTATTTTTGTTATCATGGTTTTCATTTTCTGTCTTTAAATTATTTCTAATTTATTTATCTCAATTGAATAACGCTATCAAAAAATTAAGTAGAAAAAATTTTTAGGTTTTCAACTTCTCTTTTATTTTCAGGCATCAATAAGGGTTTTGTTCTCTCCCTTCGGCCGAAATGACAAATATCTCCACAGGAATCTTTCGGATATTTATCTTATAATTCCCAGCTACATTTTAATGAACTCAACTCTACGGTTGAGGGCTTTGTTAGCGGCGGTATCATTTTTTGCTACGGGTTCTGATTCGCCTTTTCCATCTGTTTCAATTAGTGAAGCATCAATTCCAAAATCTTTCACGAGTGCATTTTTAACCGAAGCTGCACGGCGTTTGGAAAGTTCAAGGTTATCGCCATCATTGCCATCAGCGTCTGTGTGGCCAATAATCATAATTTTTGTCCCGGGATTTTCATTAAGCACTGAGGCAATTTCTTTTAAAGAGCCGTATGATTCAGCTTTAACAATATCTTTATTAACATCAAAGTAAATTCCGTAGCTTATAATTTTTCCTTCTGTAAGAAGTTTGCTTCTCATATCGGGAGATGCAGTTGTGATTTTGATGTTTGAGATGTAAGCGCCGCAGGAAGCACCTCTGTAAAGTTTGAAGCACAAACGGCTAAACTTACTATCAGCAAAAATATTGGTTGGTACATCAAGAACTTTTGCGCCTTTATTGTAGATGCGCAGTCTGCGGTTCTGCACCCATACAATAACGTGATTAACTTTTTCAGGTTCTACAGGATTTATCTGTGATGATGCTGTAATCGGTTCCGGTACACCTTCTTTATATCCTTCTGTACGCCAGTTCTCCTTTTCAATAACGATATGCAAGCCGCAGTTTCCGGGATCACCATCTTTATCCATTTCGCTGTAGGTCTGCTCACCAAAAAATACAAGATCAGCCGCAATTCTTCCGCCGGTGGATTTGGGAACTATATCCAATTCAAGTATAAAATTTGTTGGGAAATTAATTTCGTTCAGGAACCAGTATGTGCCTTCTCCGCTGTTAAGATTAAACCAGTTGCCGGGAGCGATATTTAATGTATTAATTTCACCGGCAGCATCTGTTGTCCATAATGCAGGAAAATCTCCCACAGCATCCTGGCTGAAATCTTCATAAAGAATGATCTGATCACCGGGAACGAAATCATATTTGGAGTATGCCTTAAGAGACGGCGTTGCTGATCCGGAGCTGCTATTATCAGTTGTTTGTTCTTCATCAGCAGATTCCTGATGAGGAGTTTCTGATTCATTATTCTCTTCACCGCTTACTGCGTTTTCAACTTCATCATAGCCTTTGTTAACACCTTCTTTAATTTTTTCATCAACTCTTCTCTCACCTTCTTTTTTAATTTCGGATTCTACTTTTTTCTTCAGCTTATCAAAAAGCTGAGCATCTGCTGTCTGGATAACACCAAAAGTGAGAACCAAAAAGAAAACAAAAAAATGTTTTTTCATTTTAACACCTTTAATTAAGTGATATTCCGGAACTGGTTATTTTTTGATTAACAAAGAACAGAGAACAACTGATGGGCCGGCTTTTGGTGCTTCTGATTTTGGCGGAAATTATTCAACCGGGATTTGCTTCTGCAGATAGTGTGGGTTATTCCTGCAGAAATTACAAATAAATGTAAACCGCCATATTTGAAAAAATGAATAGATTGTTAAGATGTCTCTCCTGTTTAGTCAGCCCCTATATTTTTAATGTGTAATCTAAGAAGAGTTTTGATTAATAGCATGAAAAAAATTAGGGGGTTTGTTCTTTTTCTGGTGGCAGAAAAGAACCAACCTGCCTTCAGCAAGCAGGAAGAACATGCACCTGCTTGCGGCGGGTTGGCTGAAAAAGAATTGCTAAAAATTATTTGCGCTTCACTGCAGTAAAATAACTCAACAAAGTGTTTGTTACTTTTTGCTTGATCAAAAAGTAACCAAAAAATCTCCCGAAGGGATTCCTTTGGAAAAGGTTGCAAAATAAATGCTAAAAATTATCTTCATTCCGCTATGGAAAATGAATTCTGAATGTAATAGAATACCTGCATTTTCCATTCTAAATGCTTAGCAAATGCAACGCTCCATTACGTTAATTTTTTTATCGCATTTCTTTTGATGCCGGTAATTGGAAAGGTTGTATGGCGCTGAAGTAAATTGATAAATATAATTGGTGAAAGGACAGGGAGGAAAATAATAAATCCCAAAGGATAATGCAGTAGGGATTATCAGGAAAAAGCTTTCAATTTTTTATTTAAAGATTTATCTAATGAATTAATTGAATCAATGTGCATGGCAAAGAGGATAACTTTGAAAGTCTTTAAGAGAATCTTAATATTCAGGTACATACTTTTTTTGTTATAATAGTAAGTATCAAGTTCAATAAGATTATTTATTCCCATTTCTCTGCTGCCGTAAACCTGCCAGTATCCTGTAATTCCCGGCTTCAATTTTATTGAGGCTCTCTTTTCATAAAACCTGGGAGATTCATTTTTAATTAATTTTAAATCTTCAATTGATAACGGGCGGGGACCGATAAAACTCATCTCTCCTTTAACAATATTAATTAGCTGTGGAAGTTCATCCAGACCAGTTTTGCGCAGCAGTTTTCCGGTAAATAAAATTGAACCTGAAGAATCATTTTTATTAAAGATATCATCTGCGTTTGAAGGGAGAATTGAATTCTTTAGGGTTCTGAATTTATAAATAGAAAAATCAGAACTGCCGATTGAAAGTCCTCTCTTCTGAATAAAAAACGGATCAGTACCTGTCTCAAGAAAAATTAAAAGAGAAATTATGATAAGTAAAGGAGAAAGAATGAGCAGCAGTAATAAGGCAAAAAGCCTTTCACAAAAATTGGAAAGAATATTTTCAGGCATCCAGTATATAGGTGATTGATTTTATTGAAATAAATATAAAGCCGCAGTTTGAAGAGAATCAGGTGCTATGCGGCTTAATAAATTTATACTACTTCATCAGCATTAATTTTTTTAAAGCTGTAAATGAGCCTGCCTTCAGAGTGCAGAAATAAACGCCACTTGAAAGAAAGGAAGCATTCCATTCAACTTCATAAACACCGGGAGTTTTTACTTCGTTAACAAGCGATGTTATTTCGCTTCCCATGATATCAAAGATTTTAAGTGTAACAAGACTGGCAGGGAGTGAATTAGGAATGCTGTATTTTATTTTTGTTACCGGGTTAAAGGGATTCGGATAATTCTGCTCCAGGGAAAATTCAGTTGGATTATAATTTATTTCAACTTCAATAACCGCGGAATATTTAAACCCGCCGTCGGTATCTATCTGCTTTAATCTGTAAGAATACTTTCCCGAACCTACGGTCTCATCTGCAAATGAATAATCTTTAACAGAATTGCTGTTTCCATGTCCATAAACAAAGCCGATGTTTTGCCATGCTGATTCTGATTTCTTTACACTGCCTTCTGCTCTTTGAATCTCAAATCCGTAATTATCAACCTCCGTTGCGGTTTGCCAGTTGAGGATTATTTTTTGCGGTGCCGGAGTGCCACTAAAAGAAGTCAGCTCTACCGGAAGCGGAGAAGCGCCCATCCAATTAGATGAACTTCCTGTTAAAGCAAAATTAATGAGCGATCCATTATGATTGTTTGAGGTTTCATCATCAAGAGTTGTGGTTCCGGTATTATCAGCACCGCCTGTTCCCTGATTAAACTTATAATATGCTACTAAACCTGCAGAGGAAGGGTCTAATGAAAAATTGGTATAATTATCAGTAATTTCGGCAGAAGAACGAGCAACGTTCCATATTCTTACTTCATCAATATCGCCGGAGAAATATTCTCCAGTGCCGCTCCATGATCTGCTACCTATTCTTGCAACACCTGTGCCCGTTAAGCCCGATACAAATAATTGACTAATTACATTAGAGCCGTTGAGATATATAATTCCATGTTTTGAATTGTTATCAAATGTAAAAGCAATATGATTCCAGTCAGTATTATAAATCCAATCATAAGTAATATCTGCGCCGAAGAGTCCGCTTTTTATAAAAAGATGTCCTGATGTTTTTGACCCTAAAAAATATAAATAAGAATGTTCATAGGCGACTTGAGAAGAACTGCCTACAGAAATTATAAATCGTTTCTCAGAACTTTCGGGAATTGTTCCAATTTTTATCCACGCTTCCAATGTAAATGAACCACCGCTCAAACTAATGCCGCTGAGATTAACATAATCATTAGTGCCATCGAAATTAAGATAATTGCCGGTCTGTCCATAAAGCAGCAGCGGCACAAAGTATATCAAGAAAACCATTTTGGTTATGATATGATTTTTAAATAGCAGAAATGATTTCATAGCAGTTCCTCTATTAATTAATTAGAATTTCTTTTAGTCCGAGCAAATTTTCTTTTAAGAAATAATCATTTGCGCCAGCCAGCTTTGCTTTTTCACGCAGCGGCTTATCATTATAATTTGTTACCATTATAATTTTGGTTTGCGATGATTGTTTTCTGATTATTTCAGCAGCTTCTATTCCATCCATTCCTTCCATTTGTATATCAAGCAGAACAACATCAGGATTGTTTTTTATAAAACTTTTTACTCCTTCATCTCCGTTTTCAGCTTCCAGAGTAGAATGTCCCCAACCGGTTAATATTTGTTTTAAAAAATTCCTCATTGAGTAATTATCTTCAACGATAAGTATCTTCATGCAGTTAGTTTATTGGTGATTACTTGTGAAAAAATATATCAGCAGGAAACTGTAATAAATAGGGGGCAGGGATTATTTTTCGATGGAGTATAGGGGATTGCCCCTATATCTTACAATTTTTTGGGATTGGTTAATGCATATTTGAGAAGTGCGGAGCTGCCGGTGATTCCTAATTTTTTACAGATATTGCTTCTGTGGTTTTCCACAGTTTTAACACTGATAAAAAGTTCTGCGGCAATTTCTTTGCTGCTTTTTCCCTGCCCTATAAGATGAAGAATATTTTTTTCAGATTGAGTTAAGATGCTGTTATTATATTTACCTGAATTGTTTGAGAGGAGGATGTTGGAAATCTGAGGGCTTATGAAAAATTCTCCCCGCATTACAACTCTGATGCAGTTAACTATATCCATTAATGCATTTTCTTTTAACACATATCCCTTAACACCGAGCTCAAAAACCTTTTTAACAAAAACATCATCGCTGTACATTGTTAAGAAAACAATTTTTGCAGTTAGTCCTTCTCTAATAACAGTTCTGGCTACTTCAAAACCATCCATGCCCGGCATTTGCACATCAAGCACTGCAATATCTGGTTTAGTTTCTTTGATAAGTTCCAAAGCAGAAAAACCATCATAAGCCTGTGCGGCAAGAATAAAATCGTGCTGATTCTGCAGGATAGAGGAAAGTCCATGGTTCATTAATGGATGATCATCTGCAATAACTATTTTAATTTTATCATGCATTTACTGCCGGTATTGTTATTTCCAATTTGGTTCCACCGCTTAAACTGCTCAGAATATTTAATTTTCCGTTAAGGATATTTACACGATTTAAAATATTTGAAAGCCCGAAACCGCCGTTTTCACCTTTGGCTTTTACATTAAATCCTTTACCATCATCCGTAATTTCAAGAGCAACAATATTATCTTTTACCTGAATTTTAACAGAAGCATTTTCTGCTTTTGAATGCTTCACAATATTGTTAATTCCTTCCTGTATTATCCTGAAAAGATTTATACCAGGTTCAGGCAGAAATAAATTATCTATATTTTCAATTTCACAATTGAAATTTATTCCGGTTGTATCCTTAACTCTTTGAACAGCAGAAGCAATTGTTTCGGTTAATCCTACCCGTTCAATATGTACAGGTCTTAAATTAAAAGATATTTCACGGACAAGATTAAGCAGTCCCGAAGAAGAATTAATTATTTCATTAAGATGTGCGGAAGTATCGCTATCGATATTCTGTTTCATAAGCAGAAGCTGTGCACGGTGATTAACAAGCAGAATTTCCTGTCCTATGCTGTCATGCATTTCACCTGCAATTCTTTTTCTTTCTTCTTCCTGGGATTTAATTAATTGCTTTGTAAAAGAACGCTGTGCGGCTATTTCAATTTTATTATTCTCTTCAATTTTGTTTTTTGTTATATCCTGAACTGTTCCGAATAATTTGATAACATTTTTTTCTTCATCATGATCGGCAAAGATTTTTGTTTTAAGCCATTTTTTTCCCCGGCTGGTTAAAATGTTATAATCAAATTCTGAAGTATTAATACCTGAGCGGCTGCCATCGAACAAATTTATAAATTGCTGCTGGTATTCCGGAGCAGCTTTACTTATAAATACTTCTTTGAAATTTTTTTGCAGGGCATCCGGGTCAGCATCATATATAAGCGGAAGAGTTTTTGAAAAAGTGAAGCGGCCGTCTGCGCTGTTCCATTCCCAGTTAGCAAGTAGTGCGGATGACTGTGCAATATTAAGATTCTCTTCACTTTTCTTCAGTTCATCATGAAGTTTTTCAAGTTTTTCTTTTTGAAAAGTTATTGCATGATTCTTTTCATCGAGCAAAAGATTAGCCGCTTTAATTTTTCTCCTGCTTATATAAATTGCAGCAGCGGAAATTAAAAAGATGAATATAAGAACCGAGAGCAGAAGGTTATAATTTTTTTCTGCAGCAATATTAGAGGCGAGTATTTCTCTTTCTTTTTTTAAGAATGAATTTTCAACTTCTTTTTTCTTTGTCTGATATTTTATATCAAGCTCCGATGCCTGAAGGGTGTACTTTTCTGTGTAAAGAGATTCTTCCACAAAATGCATTAACTGCAGATAGAAAGCTGATTTTTCCCAGCTGCCTGTTAAACGGTAAGCCCTTGCCAGGTTATCGTAAGTATTTCTTAATAATGTTTTTAATCTTCCTTCTTTGCAGATTGAAAGAGATTTGTAAAATATCCTTATTGCCTCTTTATATTTTCCTTCAACTACTAATTTAAAGCCGGCATTATTAAGGTATAAAACCTGAAGCCATTTGTTACCAGTTTTTTCAGCAGCTTCCAGCGCTTCATTATGAAGCCCGTTTGCATTTAAATACACTGAGAGTTTTTCAAGCGATTCAATATCATCAGGCTTTTGCTTTACTACTTCTCTTTGAATATCAAGAGCTCTTCTGATTAATCTATCTCTCTCAAGCGGATCTTTTTCAACAGAAGCTTTGGCATAGCATGCATAAGCAATGTCTTCCTGGTTTTTACTTTGCTGCAGCACCTGGTATGCTTCAGTAATAAAATCACTTTCCGGGCTAAGATCGGAAAAATGATAGGCGCGTCCGATTTTTATTTTTATAACAGCGGCCTGAATCGAATCATTTGTATTGTTGAGAGCTGTGAAGTATGTATTTAATGCTGATGTATAAAGTGCACCGCGGAAATAAATATCCCCGATTTTAATTAATGCATTAACATCATTATGTCCGTTGTTTTTTATCCTCTCAATTTCTCCGGAAATGATACTGCTTTCTTCACCCAATACTGAAAAGCTGCTGTTAATTATTCTTCTGATTTCATCAGCCTGAGTGTAAGGATTATATATTTCAAGACTATCAACAGATGATTGTGGATAAAAATCAATCCGATATAAAAAACAGAAATAAATTATAAACAGAAATTTTTGTTGAAAGATAGTTTTCAACAAGACATTTGCCGGCATTAATTTGAAAATAGTTTTAGGGAATATTCTTGGGATAAGTTAAAGGAATTAATCAAGGATTTAAATAGGGTTTGGAAATTTTGAGAAAATAATTCTTTCCCGTATTTGGATAAATAACAGATAACAAATCCCAAATGTTTCCTAAGGAGTCCATCGGACAAATAACAAATTCCAAAATTCTAATCCAGTATCTAGTATTAAGTATCCTTATAAGAACACTCCATTGGGAAGTATGTCCGTTGATGTAAATTGAAGTATATATAATTGTCGAGAGGACAGGGAGGAAATAACAAATCACAAATCCCAAAAACAAATTTTTGGTTTAGTATCCTACGTGGGGATTGGCGGGTGGAAGGGTTAAAGGGGATGATGTTTGAAAAATTAATATTTCATATTTTAAGCGGTGATATTCCAGAGGGATAACGAAAATCAAAATCATTGAGTATATACTTCTGCTTGGTGCAATGCAGGGCGGATTGTTATCCATCCTTTTGTTTACAAGAAAAGCAAACCACACTGCCAATGTTGTGCTTGGTGCGGGAATGCTTGCCCTTTCTATTGATGTTTTTCATTCAGCTTATATCATCTTTCATTATTATGAAGATTTCATTCACTTTGCAGGAGTTACGTATGCATTCTCTTTTTTATACGGACCAATCTTTTATCTTTATGCAAGATTAATAAGTTCGGGGGATGATTCATTCAATAAAAAATATTATCTGCATTTTATTCCTTTTGTAATTGTAATTTTATATGGACTGCTGTTTGTTTATTCGCTGAGCAGCGAATTTAAATTTGCGCTTATAAGAGGAGAGTTGAATCCGCATCCATTTGGGATAATCATATTTAATTATTTAAAACCGGTTCACGGATTGATTTATGTTTTTCTTACTATAAAGGTTGTGCGCAGTTATAATAAAAAAATTGCTAATACATTTTCAAATATTGAAAAGATAAATTTAGACTGGCTCAGGCATCTTGCAGCGGGATTAATTTTTGTATGGGGAATTGTGGTAATCAGTTACATTGCCAACGCTTTTTCTTCTAAAAATATTAATCTTGATCATTTCATCTATCTTGCCGCATCATTATTAATTTATTCAATCGGATATTTCAGTCTGCGTCAGCCGCAGATATTTCATCCTGCTGAAGCCATTGTTGTAAAGGATGATGATGAAACTATAAAAGAAAAAGCAGCAAAGGAAGGTGGTGTTTACCGGAAATCGGGATTGGCAGAAAATGAAGCAAAAGAATATCTGGATAAACTTCTTTCAATAATTGAGAAGGAAAAGCCTTATTTGAACAGTGAACTTACACTGCGTGATCTGGCAGAGAAGCTTTCAATATCTACACATAATTTATCAGAGATATTAAATACGCGTCTTAATCAGAATTTTTATGATTTTGTGAACCGTTACCGTGTTGAGGAGGTGAAGCGCAAACTGGCAGAGGGTGAATCTGAAAAATTTAATTTAATTGCCATTGCGTTTGATTCAGGATTTAATTCAAAGTCAGCGTTCAATACTATATTCAAAAAACATACTGGTGTTACACCATCTGCGTACAGGAAGCAGATTGGAGGAGGAGTGGAGTAGTGGAGTGATGGAGTTGGAAGTGTGCACCGGGCTTCATTTTTGTTTTGTTTGTTAATCTTCTGCGAGAATTTGCTTGATATTGTAAAGATGGAGCGCGAACTTTCCGATATTATAGGGATAAAAGTTGATCTACGCACACCGGAAGAATTAAGCAGATATTTTAGAGATTCAATAGTTTAAATCTTCAAATTAGATCTGAAAAAATTTTCAGGATCATATTTAGCTTTTACCTGCTTCAGGCGTTCATAGTTTGTGCCGAAAGATTTTTTCAGCAGATTGTCTCCTTCCTCGAGAAATCCGGGAAAGTTATAATACATTCCTCCGGAGGAAAACAGTTCAGCATCTTTAAATAATTTGCGTGTCCACTCAATATTTGCTGCATCGTCCTCTGGATTATCCCAGTTTGCTTCAATGCCAAGGAGGTATGGTTCACTTCTTTTGAAATAAGCTGTATCCTCCGGTTTAATACGTGAAGCCGCACCGCCCAAAGCCCACACATCAATAGATGAGATTGCAGATGGTCTTTCCGCAGCGTACTTATTCAGCATTGAAATAGCATCATCATTTAATATGTTCATATAGATTGATTTCCAGTAGTAGCGCCTGCCGTCCGGATATTCAGGATCAAAAAGCTGTTGTGCAATTACAAACGGAACAGGTCCACTGAGATCAGCAACAGGTTTCGTAATTTCACGAAGCGGCTGAAGTACCACTTCAGCTTTATCTAACGGACCGCACCAGCATCCCGCAGTAATTATAACTGGTGATCCCTGCAAATCTTCAGGCACAGGTTCATCGTGGGGTGCACTCCAGTAGAGAAGAATACTTGTTAATTCATCGGGTGCCTTTGCTATAAAATCTCTCCAGTAAGAAGCAACCTTGCTTGCGTCTTCCAAAGGATACATAACTATCAGCATCCATACATCCGGACCAACCGGGTGAGCTTTAAATTCAAAAGAAGTAACAATGCCGAAATTACCGCCGCCGCCGCGAAGCGCCCAATATAAATCGCTGTTATTTTGGGAATCGGCAGTTATCACATTTCCATCTGCTGTAACTACTTCAGCCGATAAAATATTATCACAGGTAAGTCCGTATTTACGGGTAAGGAAACCCATTCCGCCGTTTAATGAGAGTCCCGCAATTCCGGTTTTGGATACAACTCCTGCGGGAACCGCAAGGTTAAATTTTTGTGTTTCCTGATCAACATCACCAAGCTTTGCGCCGCCTGCAACCCGTACAGTCCGCCTGTCCACATCAACGCTTACATCTCTCATCAGGGATAAATCTATTACAAGTCCGTTGTCGCAGATCGAATTTCCTGCAACATTATGTCCGCCGCCCCGTACGGAAAAATGCATTTTATTTTCACGGGCATAATGGATGCATTCAACAACATCCCGGGTTCCGGTACACTGTACAATTAGTACAGGATTCTTATCAATTATTCCATTCCAGATTTTTCTTGCGGCCTGGTAATCAGGATCTCCCGGCAGGATAATCTTTCCATGAATTTTGTTTTTGAATTGTTCTGAAGGATCGTTACTAATGCTAATCATGTCAGTGCCCTCCTTTTGTTAATAACAGGAACACAAACCGCACAGTTAAGTAATGATTTTATGGTAAGTATTTAAATTAACATAAGAAAAAACATCTGTAGTTACAATGATGCTGTGAAGGGGATAACTACGAAAATCACATGCAAAATTTTCAAGCTGACAAAAATAAAAACCTCTGCGAGGTTGCACTGTCATTCTATGCGTCCCGCAGAGGATTTATTAAACCGGTAATTTAAATCCATAAATTACCTTTCTCCTTATCAGATTATCTTCCTGATTAATGAAATGTAAGTACTGCAAAAAGTACTATCAGAATGCCGAGTACAAAATTTATGATTCCAAATGGTTTTATCTTTGCAAGCAGCGCAGGATTATTTTCTTTTTTGGATTTCCTGATAATAGAAAGAATGATTCCAATCATTATAATTAAAACTGCAACAAGGCTGAGTTTAATTATCAGCGTGGGCATTGAACCTAATACCTCCCAATACGGATTGATTAGGTAAAATCCTGATACAATAAGCAGCGCTAAACCAATTTGTCCCATTGTACCGAGTATCATTGTCCTGGACATAAAGCTTCCTCTTTCAGCCGGCTGAAGTTTTGAAGCTGTTATTCCGAGAAACATGTTGGCAAAACCGGTTCCCAGCGCCATTGCCAATCCAATAAAATGAATAACCAGCATGAATTCACGCATGATTTTACTCCTTTATAAAATGAAATAAATATTCTTCAGTATAACCGGGAATTGATTTACAAAATTAGAAATTTGTGTGAAAAATAAAATACACAGGATTCGGGGATGGAGGAATGAGGATTGGAGCAATGGAGTGGTGTAAATAGGAGTTATGGAGAAATGAAGTGATGGAGAAACGGGATTTTTATTCAAGCAGCATAGTTAGTAATCCAATTGCTGCAAGTGCTGCGGAAAGAATTGTTATCAGAAGCGCTATTTTATTTTTGCTGAACATTGTGTTTTGTAAATGCCGGAACTGTCAAAAAATCTAATTGGTTAACAGATACGATTTTGAAAACAACAATTATATACTTCTCAGACAGTCCCATTTTTTCTGTCAGAATGAAAATTTAAATGCAAGATCAGTTGACCAGCCGCCGAAACTTGCATTTGAAAAATCGGCATACTTAACTCCCGAAGCAGCCCGGTAATTTACCTGATAACCCAGTCCAAACCATTCTATAATATTATAATTGAATGATAAGCCAGGCTCAATTATGAAGAAATAATCATAGCTCGGCAGCAGTTCATAATCCACTCGTCCGGCACCTGCAAAGAGATTTCCTGATAAATAAAATTTTGGTGATAAATAATATTTATATGACGCTTCAACTCCACCGTATCCGAAATGAAGTTCATCCCTGCCTTCAACATTTATATAAGATTTGCCAAGCTGAACCGGAATAAGTCCGTGTCCGGCCAAACCAATGCTGAAATTTTCATCTAAGTTAATACCGGCACGCATACCGCCGAATAATCCCCAATCACCGTTAAGAACAGAAGCTTTGCTTACCAGATCAACATAGAAAATTGATGATTTGCCGGCTGAGAAATTCTGTGCAGATAATTGCACGGTTATTAACAATGCGAATAGTACGACAAAACGTTTCATATATGACTCCTTTTATTTTGTTGAAAAAAACTTTCGGGTCAAACTTCGCGTTTTATTCAGGCGTATTCGCCCGTTCCGGCGGGAAAGGACGCAGAAATGCATTAAAAGAGGTTCAGACTGATGGGA
The DNA here is from genome assembly GCA_044507695.1 of Ignavibacteriales bacterium. Classification (GTDB taxonomy): domain Bacteria; phylum Bacteroidota; class Ignavibacteria; order Ignavibacteriales; family Ignavibacteriaceae; genus JBIQJD01. Next base: position 67,524 of record JBIQJD010000008.1, read on the forward strand.
ATGAACTTCATGTATAAATAACAAATTCCAAACACCAATTATCAAATACCAAATAGTTCATTCGGGGTCATTGGGACAATCCGGATTAGTTCCGAAAAAGATATCTCCCTTCGGCTGAGAGGACAGGGAGAAATAACAAATTACTTTGAAGCGTGCTTCGACAAATTCAGATTAAGCTCCAGAAAGGTTTTCCTTTAGTTAAAATAACCTGTCTGCCATGCTTTCCGGCAGGTAGGGCAGCCAGGTGCAATTCTTTTGAGGTGCGGAAAGAAGCAATAATTGTTGCAGTAAGTGTATTTTTTTTTTGATACCATAGGAATTCAAAATTGATAATTCGTCAATTCAAGCTAATTTTCATTTGTGATTTCAAAGCTGTAGGAGACATTTGCGGTTTTGTTAAGGATTGCTGTAACTGAACAATATTTTTCCATGGATAATTTGATTGCCTTATCTACTTTTTTCTCATCAAGTTTTCCTTTGAGTTTATAATGTACATTAATATTTGTGAACAATGAAGGAATGCAATCAGGGCTTCGTTCTCCATTAACTTCAACAACGAAATCAGAAATGTGCTGGCGCTGTTTTTTAAGAATTTGAATTATATCAATTGAACTGCAGCTTCCGAGCGCCATCAGAACCAGTTCCATCGGGCGTGCGCCTGCATTTATTCCGCCGGCTGAGGGTGAACCATCAATATTTATTTCAACTCCGGCTGAACCAATTCCTTTGAAGTGAACATTTTCATTGACTCTTTTTAAAGTTACCTGCATAAAATCCTTATAAAACTTAGTGATTAAATAACCATTCCGCCTGCTGCAGTTGCGTTTGTGAATTCATCTACTAAAATAAAACTGCCATTTGATTTATTCTTTTTATATTCATCAAGATAAACAGGGGATGCGGTTTTAATTTTTACTTTTACAATATCATTTAGTACGGCTGAATCCACAGAAGAAATTTCAGAATAATCATCAACATTAATTCTGCTTTTTATTTCCGCAACAACACACTTTACCACCTTGCTTTGATATTGGAACAAATATCTGCTGCCCGAATTTAATTTTTTTGTATCCATCCAGCAAAGAACAGCATTTATTTCTTTCTGCGAATGCGGATGATTTTCAATGCCCGCAATAATATCACCGCGGCTAATATCAATATCATCCTCAAGCTGAACAGTAACAGAGAGCGGAGCTGCTGCTTCAATTAATTCAACATCATTAATATTGATTGATTTTATTACTGAATTAAATCCCGAAGGCAGTGCGGAAATTTTATCTCCTTTCTTAAAAACACCACTTATAATTTTTCCGGCATATCCCCTGTAATCATGAAGATCATTATTCTTTGGCCTGATTACTGTTTGTACAGCAAGGCGGGGAAGTTCATAGTTGAACTGAGATTTCACTTCAACATCTTCAAGGAAATGAAGCAGACTTTTACCATCATACCACGGCATGTTTGAAGAGCGTTCCACAATATTATCACCAAGAAGAGCACTGATAGGAATAAAATGTAATTTCAGTGCATCAAGTTTCTGTGCAAAGCTCTCAAAATCATTTTTAATTGATGTGTATATTTCTTCGGAAAAATCCACAAGATCCATTTTGTTAATGCAGATTACAAGATGTTCAATTCCAACAAGTGAAGAAATAATTGAATGCCTTTTAGTCTGCTCGGTAACGCCATGTCTTGCATCCACAAGAATTATAGCAAGGTTTGAACCCGAAGCACCTGTAACCATGTTGCGCGTGTATTGAATATGTCCTGGCGAATCGGCAATAATAAATTTTCTTTTCGGCGTACTGAAATATTTATAAGCAACATCAATTGTAATTCCCTGTTCGCGTTCGGCACGCAAACCATCTGTTAATCTGGCAAGATCAATGTTTCCATCGCCATTATTTCCGGATGAGTTTTTAAGATTTTCAAGCTGATCAGACAGGATAGATTTGCTGTCATAAAGCAGTCTTCCGATAAGTGTACTTTTACCATCATCAACATTTCCGGCTGTAATAAATCTGAGAATATCCATCTTAAAAGTACCCCACTGCCTTTCTGTCTTCCATTGCTGTTTCGGAAGCCGCATCATCAAGTCTTGTTTCGCCTCTTTCACTTATCCGGGATGTTTTAATTTCGTCAATGATATCATCTATTCCTGCGGCATCGGATTTTACTGCGGCAGTACAGGTCATATCGCCAACTGTTCTGAATCTTACATTGGTATTTAAAATTATATCATCCTTATCAATGTGTATAAAATCAGAATACGCAAGAAGTTTATTTTTACGCAGCACACATGTGCGTAAGTGTGAGTAATAAATTTCAGGCAAAATTATTTTTTCTCTTTTAAGATAATTCCACACATCAAGTTCTGTCCAGTTGCTTATTGGAAAAACTCTGACATTCTCACCGGGATTTATTTTCCCGTTGAAGATATTCCACAATTCAGGTCTCTGAAGTTTAGGATTCCATTGACCAAATTCATCTCTTACAGAAAAAATTCTTTCCTTTGCACGGGCTTTCTCCTCATCGCGCCTGGCTCCGCCAATGCATGCATCAAAATTAAATTCGTTTATTGTATCAAGCAGTGTGTATGTCTGAAGTGAGTTTCTTCCCGATTTAGGTTCGGGAAGATTTTTTTCTCTGATAGTATCTTCAACATAACGTATTATTAAATTTTCATCCAAACGATTTATAAGATTATCACGATAACTGATTACTTCAGGAAAATTATGGCCGGTATCAATATGTACAAGCGGGAACGGAAATTTGCCCGGACGAAAAGCCTTCTCTGCAAGTCTTACAAGCGTGATTGAATCTTTGCCGCCTGAAAATAATAGTGCCGGGCGCTGAAATTGTCCGGCAGTTTCCCGCAGAATGTGAATTGCTTCTGCTTCAAGTATATCAAGATAATCGAGGTTGTAGATATCCATAAATTATTATCCTTTTAATTAAAAATATTTTTCTCTGGAAAAGATTTATTAACGTGCATGAAGTCCGCATTCTTTTTTAGAATCATCTTCCCACCACCATCTGCCGGCTCTGAAATCTTCATCATCTCTTATTGCGCGTGTACAAGGCTGGCATCCAATGCTTACAAATCCTTTATCATGCAGTTTGTTGTATGGAATATTGTTTTGTGAAATGAAATCTTTAACTTCACCTGCTGTCCAGTTTAACAACGGATGAAATTTTACTAATTCATGGTGTTCATCCCATTCAAGTTTCGTCAATCCTTTTCTGTTTAATGACTGCTCAGCCCTTATGCCGGTAATCCAGCAATCCATTCCATTTAATGCGCGTTCCAACGGTTCAACTTTTCTTATACGGCAGCATTCTTTCCTGTTTTCAACTGATTCATAAAAGCTGAACATTCCTTTTGTGTTAACCAGGTTTTCAACAAGGTGAGACTGCGGAAAAAATATTTCAATTTTCTTTTCATACTTTTCCACAGTACGGTTTAGTGCATCATAGGTTTCATAAAAAAGTCTGCCGGTATCAATTGTAAAGATTTTTATGGGAATATCATTTGTGAAAATTATATGTGTGATAACCTGATCTTCAATTCCGAGACTTGTTGAAAAAACAATTTTGCCGTAAAACTTTTCAGCAAGAAGTTTTAATGAATCAACAACGGAAATGTTCTGAAGTGATCTGCTGAGTATTTCAATGTTTGAAGCGGACATAATTTTATTATTTAGAATTATTTAAAGCATTAGTTAAATCGCTGAGAATATCATTAGTGTTTTCAAGTCCTGCTGATATTCTTATCAAACCGGGAGTAATTCCAACTGCAAGTTTTTCTTCATCACTTAATTTTGCATGAGTAGTTGAAGCAGGATGAGTAACGGTTGTTCTTGTATCACCAAGATTTGCAGTAAGAGAAAGAAGCTGCAGTGAATCTAAAAATCTTTTTGCACGATCGAATCCGCCTTTTACTGAAAATGTTATTATTCCTCCACCGAGTTTCATCTGTTTTTTTGCAAGCTGATATTGAGGATGCGAAGGAAGAAATGGATACTTAACGAATTCAAGCTCAGGATTTTTTTCAAGACTTTGTGCAATCTCAAAAGCATTAGCGGAATGTTTTTCCATTCTGAGAGATAATGTTTCAAGGCTTTTGGAGAGCAGCCAGGCATTAAAAGGTGATAAAGCCGGACCGGTTTGTCTTGCAAAAAAGCGAATCTTATTTATCAGATCTTTCTTACCAACAACAACCCCGCCAAGTACGCGTCCCTGTCCATCAATAAATTTTGTTGCCGAATGAGTAACCAGGTCAGCGCCAAAATCAGCGGGTGTCTGCAAAACAGGAGTTGCAAAACAATTATCAACATTAAGTATGAGATTGTATTTGTTTTTAAGACTACCGAGAAACTCAAGATCAATTAATTCAAGTCCGGGATTGGAAGGAGTTTCAATAAAAATCATTTTAGTAGAAGGAGTAATTGCATTCTCCCATTCCTTTTCATCAGAGCCATTAACATAGGTATGTGTAATTCCCCAACCGGGAAAAATTTTTGTAAACAACTGATGAGTTGAACCAAACAATGATCTTGAAGCGGCAACATGATCTCCTGATTTTAAGATTGCCGCCATCCCGGAAAACACAGCAGCCATTCCGGATGCAAACGCAACACCATCTTCGGCGTTTTCAAGTATGCACATCTTTTTTATAAACTCGGTTGTATTTGGGTTTGAGAAACGCGAGTAAATATTTCCTTCAATCTCATCGGCAAACAATGCTCTGCCCTGTTCAGCATTTTCAAATGTAAAACTTGAAGTAAGATAAAGCGGAACAGAATGTTCTCTGAAAGAAGATTTTACTGCCTGCGTGCGAATAGAAAGTGTTTCTTTGTTTTTCATTTTTCCTTATTTAAAAATGATTGTTAAAATGATTTGAAGGCTTATCAGTATTACAAGGGCGCCTGTAAAAATTAATGCTGTTTTGTAGTGAAGTTTACCCGCAATTTTAGCTGCTATTGGTGCGGCAATTACTCCGCCTACTATTAATCCTGCAACAATCTGCCAGTGAGTTATTCCTAAAAAAATTAAAAATGCTGATGAACTTGCAAGCGTAACAAAAAACTCAGCAAGATTTACAGCGCCAACAACTTTAACCGGCTGTTTACCTTTTGCAATTAATGTTGATGCAACTACAGGTCCCCAGCCGCCGCCGCCAATTGCATCAATAAATCCGCCGGCACCGGCAAGCGGTTTTATTCTTTTAACTTCACCTGATGCTTTTTTTCTGCTGAATGCTTTGCGGATAATTATTATGCCGAGTATTAATGTATAAGACGCAATAAAAGGTCTGATCAGAAAGCCATATTCTGTTAAAGAGGAAAGAAGAACCGCACCGGTAACTGATCCGATTACACCGGGAATAACAATTTTTTTGAACAACGTCCGATCAAGATTTCCGAATTTAAGATGAGATAAACCGGAAGCGCCGCTCGTAAAAATTTCTGAAGTATGCACGCTTGCACTTACAGCCGCAGGCGGCACACCAAATGCTAATAAAAATGTTGATGCACTAACTCCGTAAGCCATTCCAAGCATACCATCTATCATTTGTGCAATGAATCCAGCAGCAATAAAAAGATAAAATGCCGAATCAATAGCTGATAAAGATTGGGTTACAAATTCAAATATTGAAACGAAGGGAATATGCTGCAGCAGAAGGTGCCCGGAAATCATTAATAAAAGTGAAAAAAGAAAAAGAGGAATTAATTTGTTAGAGCGTTCAGGAGGATTAACTGCAAGCACAGAAGTAATTTCATTAAGCTTTTTTACTTTGTATGAAAAATCTCCGTTTAATCTGCTTCTTATAATTGAAAGATTATCTAGTGAGTTTTCAATATCATCCGGAATTGAATCATGCAATATTTCTTTTATCCGTTTTGCAATGGTGGGAGATTTTCCGTTTGTGGAGATTGCAAGTTTAAGACTTCCTTTCTGAACTATTGAACTGAGATAAAAATCGCAGAGATGCGGAGTATCAGCTACATTGGTTAATATTTTTCTTTTCTGTGCTTCCTGTTTAATTAAGCTGTTCAGTTCTTTATCATTTGCGGCTGCAATAACTATATCCTTATCATTAAGATCTTCCAATGAAAATTCTTTTCTGATGATCGATAAATTCTCATAGTCTTTTTGAAGTTTTAAAATCTCAGATTTTACTGATGGAGCAATTAAAGTAATTTTAGCTGCCGGTGAATTTTTAAGAATTGCATTAACTTTTTCCAATCCCACAGAACCGCCGCCAATAACAAGCGTATGAAGCTGTTCCAGTTTTAAAAAAACAGGAAACAGTTTGTTAAGATTTTCTTGTTTTATCTGAGATTGAATTGAATACATTAATAATTATTTCCTCAATTCTTCAGTGAAAATCTTTTTTGCAAGCGGATGAAGTGAGACAACTTCCCCAAAAATTATAATTGCGGGAGAAGAAATATTTGCTTCAATAGTTTTGGTATAAATTTGTGCAGCATCAGAAACAACAATTTTTTCATCAGGCAGAGAACCGTTTTGAATTACCGCAGCAGGTAAGGAAGCTTTGCCAGCATCAATAAAAATTTGTGCAATCTCTTTCAGCCTGGATAATCCCATCAGAATAACAACAGAAGCATTGCTTTCAGCGGCGCGGTAAACATCCCGCGGAATTGTGCCGGCAGCATTTGTTCCGGTAAGAACCCAGAAGCTTTCGTTTATTCCTCTTTTTGTTAAAGGAATATGCTGAAGTGCCGGAACAGAAGTGTGGCTCGATATGCCGGGAATGACTTCAACCGGAATATTAAATATTTGTGCATACTCAAGCTCTTCATAACCTCTGCCGAATATAAACGGATCACCGCCTTTTAAACGAACTACATGACCGGAGGTAAGAGCATGTTCAATGATTAATTCATTTATCTGCTGCTGCGTATACGAAGCATAGCCTGCTCTTTTTCCAACAAAAATTATTTTTGCCCGGGCAGATGCATATTTCAGCAGATCGGTATTAACGAGTGCATCATATAAGATAACATCTGCGGAAGCAATTGCTTTTATTCCTTTTATTGTTATAAGATCGGGATCACCGGGTCCGGCGCCAACCAATGTTAGTTTTGGAATGATCGGATTATTTTTCATCAACTACTTCCTCGTTTAATTTCTCATCTACCCGGGATTCCCTGTAAGCTTTTGCCGCTGTAAAAAACTTTTCAGCTTGTTTAAGATATTCTTCAGCGAATTCTTTGGCGGGTTCATTCTTATTTATTTGAAGCACTGTTGTTTTAAAATCAACCGGGAAGGAAAAAATTCCTGCTGAAGTATAATGCTGATCAAAATCATTAATGATTCCGATCTGAGTATTGCATGTTAAATCTTTTAAAAGCAGGAGAGCTTTTGCGGAATTTATGAACGATGAATAAGCATGATAAATTGAATCAGCATATTTTCCCGCTGAAAGATTTTCTTTGGAGAAATTAAGTTTTTCTTCTGAATCAAATAATAAAGTTGCAACCAGATCAATTATAACTCCGGCGCATTCACCAACTCCAACTTCAGTTGTGTATGCCTGATCAGAACCCCAATCAATATAATCCTCCTGAACAGTGCCTGATAAATCAGCAAGCGGGAGAAGCAGGCGGTAAAAATAATTTTTTCCTGTGCGGTCATAATAATCATTAAACTTTTCTTCATTTAAGGAATTGGATTGATAATCTTTTAAAATAGTTCTAAGTGCATCAACAGCACGTTTGCTTGGTATTTTGATGACTCTTTCTGCAAATCTTCCGCTTCCGTTACCAATGCCTCCGCCGCCAAGCAGCAGTTGGAGCGCAGGCAGAACTTTTCCGTTATGTTTTAATGAACTTCCGTGAAAACCAATATTTGCCAAACCATGCTGTCCGCATGAATTCATGCATCCGCTTATTTTAATTTTGATATCTCTGTTAAAAATCAAATCGGGAAACTCTTCTTTAATTACTCTTTCAAACTCAACGGAGACAGCAGTGCTGTTTGAAATTCCGAGATTGCAAGTATCAGTTCCGGGGCATGCGGTAATATCGGCAGTGGTATCAAAACCGGGATCAGCGAGATTAATTTTCAGCAGCTCATTATAGATAACCGGCAGCAGTTCAATTCTAATATATTTAAGAATAAACCCCTGGTTAATTGTAATTCTTATATCATCTGCGGCGTATTTCTTAACTATTCCGGCAAGTTTTCTTGCATCTGCTGTGGTTAAATTTCCAAGCTGAACTTTCACGCTTGCGGCGTAATATCCTTTCTGTTTCTGCGGGAACACATTTGTCTTTAACCAGATTTCGTAAGCGGCATTATTTTCAATAAGAACGGAAGGAATTTCTGTTATCTGAGGGATTGAGGGTTCATCAATTGCATACCTGTTTATCTTATAGGTTTTTGATTTAAGAGCAGCACGTTCTTGCTCAGCCTGTTTCAGTAATTCAGTTAAACCAATTTTATTAAGCAGATGTTTAAGGCGCGCTTTGTTGCGGTTATTTCTTTCTCCCAAACGATCAAACACCCTGAGAATGCTTTCAATAAAAGGAATGATAAGATCTTCGTGCAGGAATTCGTACGCAGTTTGAGCAGCATTGGGAACGGCTCCCAATCCGCCGCCAACAACCACTTTAAATCCTCTCTGCTCAATTCCATTTTCATTTTTCAGCTTTGGTATGAATCCAATATCATTCATAAATGTGAAAGCTGAATCAGAATCACTTGAAGAAAAAGTGATTTTAAATTTTCTGCCAAGTTCCTGGCAAATCGGGTTCCTTAAAAAATATTTAAAAGTTTCATGTGCATATGGAGAAACATCAAAAGGTTCATCCGGATCAATTCCCGCACTTGCTGATGCAGTTACATTTCTTACAGTATTGCCGCATGCTTCTCTTATTGTTATATCATCATGTGCAAGTTTTTCCCAGAGTTCCGGAGTTTTATCAAGACTTACATAATGAATTTGAATATCCTGCCGGGTTGTAAGATGAAGCCAGCCATTGGAGTATTCGTCTGATATGTCTGAAATTCTAAGCAGTTGTTTTGTTGTTACCTTGCCGAACGGGAGTTTTATTCTTACCATTTGAACGCCGAACTGCCGCTGGCCGTAGATACCGCGTGCAAGCCTGATGCTTCTGAATTTATCTTCATCAATTTCACCGGTTTGATAGAGGTGAATTTTTCTACCGAGATCAACAATCTCTTTTTGCACAACCGGATTAAGCAATTCAGTGTCAAAACTTTTCATCAGCAGGTTCCTTCAATTATTTCTGATTAAAAACAAAAAAGCCTTTCATTTGTTGAAAGGCTTTCCTATGCAGAAGATGTTATTCTTCAAACTATTTGGGGAAAGCCTTTACCGGCATCATAAATGAACAGCACATATTTATTAAGAAATACATAACAGATCCTTCTGAGATTGCAAAAAAAAAAGCCTTTCAATTTTTGGTTGAAAGGCTTTTGTAAAAAATAAAAGTTCTATATAATTATTTCAGTAAGCCTTTCATAATAATAAACAGCACATACAGCACATCATCATGCTGCACATATTGATCATTATGAAAAGGCTTTTTGTCATTATGGTCTTAGTTGTTGAAAATTTCAACGTGAATATAGTAATTAAATTTTCTGACGCAAACTCAGGGAGGTAAATTATAAATTATTTTTTCAGATAAATTATCCTTCAGCACAAAGCAGGAGAATAAATATTCATCATTATGCAGAGTAATTGAAAGACCGGTTGATAAATGAAATTCTACCAGTAACGGGGTAAACCACATGAACAATTTTAATAATTAAGAATTGTTTCTGAACTGATGACTTGACAAGAAGGAACTAAAATATTAATTTCTATGCAAACGTTTGCGCAATTTTAATGATAACATTAACAGACATAGCAGAAAAAGCCGGCGTTGCAGTTTCAACTGTATCCAGAGTGCTGAATAATAAAGCACAGAAGTACAGAATAAGCAAGGCAACAAGAGATCTTGTACTTCAGGCAGCTAAAGAACTCAACTACCATCCTAATGAACTTGCAAGGGGTTTACGGCTTAACAAAACACATACAATCGGTCTTATGGTTCCGGATATTTCAAATCCTTTCTTCGCATACATTACTCACGTTATACAGACTCAGGCTTCGCAGTATGGTTATAGTCTTATTGTTTGCAGTACAAATGAAAACATTAATACAGAAGTTGAACAGATAGAACTTTTAAGGCGCAAAGGGATAGACGGATATATAATCATGCCAATTGGAACCAGGTATGAACATATTGAAGAACTGCTTAATCTGAACAAACCCGTTGTACTGATTGACAGATGCATTGATGAATTAAATACAAATTCAGTTAGTGTTGATAATTATACTGGCGCATATAATGCTGTTGAACACCTGATAAATAAAGGCCATACCCGAATTGCAATAATTCAGGGGCTGCCAAATACATCCACAAATACTGCGCGGGTAAACGGCTATAAAGATGCTTTAACAAAAAATGGAATAACTGTAAATCCCAACTATATTGTTGGGAATGATTTCAGAAAAGAAAATGGTTATATAGAAACGAAACTATTAATTAACCTTGAATCGAGACCTACTGCAATTTTTTCAACGAGTGATCTTATAACTCTCGGCGCCCTGGAAGCAATTTCAGAGGAGAACCTGAGCATACCTGATGATATATCAGTAGTAGCTTTTGATGATGTTGATTTTGCTCCTTTTTTATTTGCTCCTTTAACTGCTGTACGCCAACCGAGGGAATTAATGGGGGAAGTAGCTGTTAAAATATTAATAGAAAATATAAGTACACGTACAAACCCCCAAAAGAAATCAATAGTATTAAAACCGGAATTGATAGTCAGGAAATCTGTCCTGGATCTGGGCAGGGTTCATTCCATCAGTGCTTAGAGAAATATTTTTGCTCAAATTGCGCAAACGATTGTTCAAATTTGAGATTAGTTCTTCAAAATTCAGTTTTTAGCCTGAGATAGCAAAAAAAAATTCCCAATTTAGAACGGAAGGGCATTCGCTTGAAAATCTTATTCAGATTACTTCTTGTACCGATGTTTATTCTCTGCCTTAGCTGCGGCGGTGAAAATAAAAACGATGCTTCCGGAAAAACCACACTTGTTTTCTGGCATAGTTTCGTTCATTCAACTATTCCCGCTTTAAATGAATTAATTGCAAAGTTTGAAGAAGAACATCCGGATATAAAAATTAAAGCGCAGTATATTCCAACCGGTGATGCTTTAATCCAGAAACTGATTACCGCTGTGCAGAGCAATTCCGCTCCCGATATTTCCTGGCTTCACTCCGATTATTTTGAAGACCTTGTTGGTGCCGATGCAATTTATAAGATGGATGATTTCATTAATGGGGAAAATGGAATTTCACAGGAAGAAATTGATGATATTTACCCTGCGTTGATTCAATATTCAAAATGGCGCGGCACACTTTACAGCCTGCCAATGGAAGCTACAAATATTGCTCTTCTGTATAATAAAGAAATGTTCAGGAAAGCCGGGTTAAGCGGTCCGCCAAGTAATTGGGATGAGCTTTACGAATATTCCAAAAAATTAACTGTTGATAATAATGGTGATGGGATTAATGATCAAACAGGATTTTTTGTACCGATTTTTCCTGCGGCGGGTCCGCGGGGCGGATGGATGGTCTGGCAGTGGATGCCTTTCTTATGGCAGGCCGGCGGAGATTATATAAATGAAGAGCAAACAGCAGTGCTGTACAACAGTGAAGCCGGTGTTGCCGCACTTGAAATATGGCAGAAATTATACCGCGATCTGAAACTTGAGACATTTACTTCTGATTTTGATGTTGTTTTTGCTTCAAACAGACTTGCAATGGCGCTGGATGGTTCATGGAGTTTACCCAATTATAAAAATCTCTTGAAAAATGTTGATTGGGCATTTGCACCACTGCCTGCAGGACCTGATAAACAGGCAACAATTGTTGGTGGTGAATACCTATCAATATTTAAACAATGTGAAGATCCTGATGCTGCATGGAAATTTTTAAAGTGGATTATAAGACCTGATATTCAGGCGTTCTGGTCAATGAAATCAGGTTATCTGCCTATAAGGCATGAAGCGCTTAATGTTCCTGAGTTTCAGAAGTACCTGGAAGAAAATCCCAATTTAAAAGTATTTGTTGATCAGATGGAATTTGGCTATGCAATGAAACAGATTGATTACGGTGCACTTGAAATAAACCGCCACGTAGCAGAAGCAATTGAGAAAGCAACAATCGGTAAACAGGATGCACAAAAAGCATTGAATGAATCGGCAAAAAAATCTAATGATATATTGAAAAGAGCCAAAAAGTGACACAAACAGAAACAGTATTAAAACAAGAAGGAACTGAACTAGCTGCCGTTATTGATCAACGGAAGAAACTGAAAGTTCCAAGGTATAAGAAGGGAGACGGGTTGAGTGCTCTGCTTTTCTTATCACCAACGCTTATTGTTTTTACTGCGTTCATTCTCTTTCCTGTATTCTTTTCTTTTTATCTGAGTTTTCAGAAATGGAATATGTTCAGCGGTGATACAACATTCGTCGGGCTGGATAATTATATAAGATTATTCCAGAATGAGGAATTCTGGCAGGTACTTAAAAACACGGTGATATACACTGTTGGAACAATTCCACTCAACATGGCATTCTCACTTTTCATTGCTTACATACTTAATAAAAAAATTATTGGTAAGAAATTTTTAAGAACGGCTTTCTTTGCACCAGTTATAATTTCACCCGTTGCCGCCGCATTAATATGGCGCTGGCTTTATGATCCAAATTTTGGTCTGGTTAATTATTTCATAGCAATCTTTGGTGTAGATGCTGTTAACTGGCTGAATGATCCTTCCGCAGCAATGTTTGCATTAATTATAATGGGAGTCTGGAAAACATTCGGAATAAACATGGTGTTGTTTTCCGCCGGATTGCAGGGAATTCCCGATTCATACTATGAAGCTGCCGATATTGACGGCGCAGGCAAAATGCACAAGTTCTGGTACATTACAATTCCAATGCTTGCACCTACAACATTTTTCATTCTTGTAATGTCAATGATCAGCTCATTCCAGGTATTTGATATTGTTTACGTACTTACTTCCGGCGGGCCTCTCGGTTCTACAAAGGTGCTTGTGTTTTACGTTTATGAATACGCATTTAAATTTTTTGAGATGGGTTACGCATCAGCGGCAGCATATGTTCTGTTTGCAATATTGTTTGCTGTAACAATGCTTCAGGTAAAATATATGAAAACAAGAATGGCGGGTATAAGATGATTCTGAATAAGAAAAAATCCGCACCCGCTGAAACTGCAAAAAGTATTTTAACTCACGTGATGATTTACATTCTCGCGATCATTACACTTGCGCCTTTTGTGTGGATGATTCTTACTTCGTTTAAAGATCTGGGAGAGATTTTTGTCTACCCGCCAAAGTGGCTTCCTGAAAGACTAAAATTTGAAAATTATGTTAATGCATTTGAAGCCGCTCCTTTCGGAAGATATTATCTTAACAGTTTATTCGTTGCTTCAGTTGTTACAATCGGCCAGTTAATTACATGTTCAATGGCGGCATTTGCTTTTGCAAGACTTCAGTTCCGCGGAAGAAATGTTCTCTTCTTCATTTTTCTCGGCACAATGATGATTCCATACAATGTTACGATGATTCCAAGTTTTATGGTTCTTTACTGGCTTGGCTGGATTGACTCATTCAAGGCTTTAATTGTTCCGGGGTTAGCATCTGCATTTGGTGTATTTCTGCTGCGCCAGTTTTTTATGACAATCCCTAAAGAACTTGAAGAAGCCGCCTACATCGACGGCGCAACACGATTCGGAGTATTAAGAAGAATAATAATTCCGCTTTCAAAGCCGGCGCTTGCCACACTTGCAATCTTTACATTCATGGGCGTGTTCAATGATTTTATCTGGGCGCTCATTGTAATTAATTCAGAAGAAATGAGAACAGTACAGCTTGGGCTGGCGATTTTCCGTGACAGGTATTTAACTCAATGGGATTTATTAATGGCAGGTTCGGTAACTGCTGTCCTTCCCATATTGATTGTGTTTTTCTTTGCTCAATCATATTTCATTAAAGGAATAACATTGAGCGGGTTAAAAGAATAATTATGAAAAATAAAATCAACATAATGCTTGCGCTTTTTGTCTTTGCAGCATGCGCCTTTATAACCAGGGCACAATACCCGGATATTCCTGCTGCAAGCAGCGGTGAAATTCAATTTTATGTTGATCATGCATCATTCAACGGAACAGAGGATTACCAGTTTGTTGAATTTTATATCATGCTCTTTGCCGATCAGCTAAATGCAGATGAAGATGAGGATGAATTGAAAGCTGAGTATGCTGTAAATACTATTATTACTGATACACATCAGAATGAAGTAAACAAAAATTCATGGGAAACCGAAGCTGTAATTGATGATGAAGTTTCATCAACCAAAATTATTTATGACAAGTGGATCGAAAATCTTTTACCCGGAGAATATAATCTTAAAATCAATTTAAAGGATAAATCATCCGGCAGAAAAGGTGAAGCTGAATATGCATTTATAATTAAGAAAGAAGAAGAAAATATTCCTTCTGCAAGCCAGATTGAATTTGTATCACGGATAGAAACCGGTGCGGCAGAAAATCAGTTTTCAAAGGGGAAATATTCCGTAATACCAAATCCTTCACGCCGTTACGGAATGCTGAATCCAATTCTTTACCTTTACTTTGAAATATATAATCTGCCGGATGAATCAGATTCACTGCTTATAAAATATTCTGCAATTAATTCATCCGGAGAAACAGTAAAGAATTTCCCGTCCGCTTATGTAAAAGTAAACGGCAGTTCAGCAGCAGTAGTACACGGTTTGAACACTGCAAATATGCCATCAGGAATTTATGATCTTTCTGCACAGGTAATGGAATTAAACGGAAACAAACTTGCAGAACTCCGCCGCAGGTTTGAAGTAATACAGATGGATTATACAGAGCTTCAGCAAAATTTTTTCGTGGATGAAGCGGAAGTATTTGGAAAGCTCCTTTCAATAATCGGTTCACCTAATGAAATAAAAATTTATGAATCACTTGAACAGAGCGCCAAACCATCATTCATACTTCAGTACTGGAAAAATCTTGATCCAACTCCCGGCACTCCTGAAAATGAATATCTCACGAGGATTCAGCAAAGATTTATATATGCAGAAAAGAATTTTGGATGGGGCAGTACTCCGGGCTGGCAGACAGAAAGAGGAAGAATTTTGCTTAAGTACGGGATGCCCGATGAGATAGATCAGCATCAATCGGAACCGGATACGCGTCCTTATGAAATCTGGAAATACAAACAGGAGAGAAGCTTCATTTTTGTTTTTGCTGATTTAAGAGATAACGGAAATTATGTACTAATTCATTCTGATAAAGAAGGAGAGATATCGAATTTAAGATGGCCGGATTATATAAAGCTGCTTTAATTTCTTTAAAGGAAATATTCATGAAAAAGTTTTACAGCAAAATATTGGCAGTTATTGTTCTTCTGATACTTGTTCCGCTATTAAATCCGGGTTGTACAGAAGAAAATAACACATTAGCACCGTACGTGGGTTCGCCGGTCATGTCAAACATCATGGTTGAACCGGCATCTTTCAAACCCAAAATAACATGGGTTGGCGGTTATGCTTCAGTTGTTGGAGTAAACAGGGGAACCCGCGCTGCTCTTGATTCTTCACTCGTATGGCTGATACATTCTTCTGAAGATAACATTCACTATCCGGTTACGTTTGGTGATGCAGTTGCCGGAACGGAAGACCTTACCAGTCAATATGGAGGAACGAAAGCTGATACACTTTCAGAAGATGAAACTTATACTTTCTGGGTAATGAAGGCAGAATTGTGGACTCAGATTTCATCCCAATCAGGTAAGATATTACAAATAGATTCAAGCATCTCACAATCCCAATTTACAATTACCGGAGATACAATATTTGTTGGTACTGAGCTGCACTCACAAAAGTCCGGCAATCTTGATGTGTTCATCAATATTGAAAACGTTGTTGCACAGGGAAGGCTCGGACAAATTTCAGTAACAGCAACAAACAGCAACAGACCAATAGTAAGCTGGACGATAACCGAAGAAGGAGTTGACGATACCTTATTTGTATCAGCTATCGGATTGGTTGAAGGACAGCAGTTCAATAATCTTTATATGCTTTGGGATATGTACTCCGTAACAGACAGCGCCGGCACGCAATTGTATGGCAGAGAAAATGTTATTCCTAAACCTCTTCAGATTGGAGATGCTGTGCCCGGAACAATTGTGTTTAAGGAATTGGAAGGTGATCTGGAAAGAGGAAAAGCATATTACATATGGATTGCAAGCAAACATTGGGACAGAAACAACAGAACCAGGTTTGCACCGGGTTATTGTTATGCAACATTTAATGTCCGTTGATAAATCGGAGACAAAATGAAATTAAAATATACCGGTTATACTTTTATAATTTTTATTCTAATAAACGCTCAGGTTTTTTGCGGCGGTACTGAATTTAATTCAATCACCGGTGCAAAAACTATTTCATTAAATAATTTGTTTATCGCGGGCAGTGATGGTTTAACAAGCGTTTATAAAAATCCTGCAGGTCTTTCATTCATCAGCAGCCCTATGATTGATCTTTCAATTGTTGATCAAATGGGGCAGCAGAAATTTATAAATAATAATTCTGTGCGCCGTTCATTCCGTTATGATGATTTTACAATAGGCGGCGGACTTGCATTAAAGTTAGGGAATAATTTTACTGCCGCAGTTGCATATCTGCCTGTTACAGATTACAGAACCGAATGGCCTTTCCTTTCGTTGCGGAGTAATGATTCTCTTTCTTCTATTCTTGGTTTTAATGTGTTCAACCGGATAAGAATAAACTCAATAACTCCTGCCGTTTCAATTCTGTTTGATAATATTTCAATAGGAGCTTCGGTTAATATTTACGTGGTGGATTTTAACATGGCATTTCCTGTAAACAATGTAAGTTGGATGCAGGGAGCAGGAGTTGCCGCTTATCAGATGGAATACAAACTTGATGCGCTTTCATTCGGATTTACACTTGGCGCGCAGGCTGATCTTAATGATCAATTAAAGTTAGGTGCGGTAATAAGAAGTGGATTCAATTCTTCACTGGAAGGTGATGCATCTACCCGAATGTTTGCTGAGCTTGATTCAACAGTGCAGACATCAAATGTTAAAACCGATTTTGAAATGCCGTGGCAGTTTGGTTTGGGCATCGTCTATTCTCTTCAGCCTGATTTAAAAATAAATATTGATGCACAGTATAATCTTTGGGGAAGCACGAAAGATAAACTTGATTTTGAATTTGATAATTCAACTTGGCAAAACGGTCTGAGCAGCAGTGATGAAGTATACGGATTCACTCCTGCTTCATTCAATTTTAAAAATAATAATTCACTTCAGGCAGGAATTGGAATTGAATATTACCCGCTTGATTATCTCGCAATCCGTGCAGGTTACAGATATTCAGAATCATCCAATTCAGAAGAGAACTACAATCTGCTTTTCCCGGATGTAAGCCTTCACAATTTATCAGCGGGATTTGCTTTATCAGAAGAGAATCTGATGCTTGAAGCCGCAGTTTTGTATTCAATAGGAATCGAAAAAAGCATAAACACTACGCTTCCGGTATTAACAGGTAATTATAGTTCAGATAACATTGTTCCGGTTTTAACACTGAAATACAAGTTTTAATTAATACCGGTTTACCGGTGAAATATTTTAATGCGGAAAGCCGAAAGGAGGATTTTAACAGGTAACGAAGTGTTCGCTATTAATAATGTTAAATCAAATTAACCAAACCTGGAGGTAAGTATGAAAAAGTTCAATTTACTCTTTGGACTTTTGTTCGTGATGTTCTCTTTTGCTTCTGTTGCACAGGAGCAGTTTCAACGGAAGGTTGTTCAGGTACCGAAAGTTAATCCTGAATCAATCACAGTAGACGGACAGATGAACGAAGCAGAATGGCAGAATGCAGCATCACTGAACATCTTCACATCAAGCGGTTCAGAGATGTGGGCAAATCAGTATTACAGGGAAGACCTTGTAGAGCCGGATTATGATGAGATAAGTGCCAAACTGCTGTGGTCAAGAGAAACACTGTATGTATTCATCCATATAGATGAAATAGTAAATGATTCAACAGATTTATTCTGGGCAGGAAAGTGGACAGGAGACCAGTTGTTTGTAAGCTTATCAGACAGATTGGGATTGGATTATCATCCTGGAGGAGCATATAACGGAAATATATTCACAGTACCGGATGGACCATATTACTTTGTAATACTTGGAGATCAGCTTACACTAAATGGGGGAGATACAACATGGATACCAGATGAATGGCAGAGATTTGATGGAGATACGATCTGGGCAGGAGAGCAATTGGATGCATCAAGATTTGCAAATATGAAGACGTTTATAGATAAGGAAAACGGAGTATGGAATATAGAGATGGCAATATATAATCCAGGAGTAGATGCACAATCAGCAATAGGATTTAATATAGGCGGAAGTACAGGCTCAGAATATTTCCATAATTTAAATGAAGACGGATATTCATACTGGACATGGCAGCCGAATGTGCCGAATGATCCATATGCAGCACCTCAGGCAGCAGTAGATTTGTATGAAGCAAACGGAACATACGTAGACCCGGGTTCTGCTAATCTTGCTACTACTCGTACCCATGCAGTTTTGGAATTCGTACCGGGCAATGATGATTATGCAAGAAAAGTAGTTGATGTTCCGCAGGTTAATCCTGAATCAATCACGGTAGACGGACAGATGAACGAAGCAGAATGGCAGAATGCAGCATCACTGAACATCTTCACATCAAGCGGTTCAGAGATGTGGGCAAATCAGTATTACAGGGAAGACCTTGTAGAGCCGGATTATGATGAGATAAGTGCCAAACTGCTGTGGTCAAGAGAAACACTGTATGTATTCATCCATATAGATGAAATAGTAAATGATTCAACAGATTTATTCTGGGCAGGAAAGTGGACAGGAGACCAGTTGTTTGTAAGCTTATCAGACAGATTGGGATTGGATTATCATCCTGGAGGAGCATATAACGGAAATATATTCACAGTACCGGATGGACCATATTACTTTGTAATACTTGGAGATCAGCTTACACTAAATGGGGGAGATACAACATGGATACCAGATGAATGGCAGAGATTTGATGGAGATACGATCTGGGCAGGAGAGCAATTGGATGCATCAAGATTTGCAAATATGAAGACGTTTATAGATAAGGAAAACGGAGTATGGAATATAGAGATGGCAATATATAATCCAGGAGTAGATGCACAATCAGCAATAGGATTTAATATAGGCGGAAGTACAGGCTCAGAATATTTCCATAATTTAAATGAAGACGGATATTCATACTGGACATGGCAGCCGAATGTGCCGAATGATCCATATGCAGCACCTCAGGCAGCAGTAGATTTGTATGAAGCAAACGGAACATACGTAGACCCGGGTTCTGCTAATCTTGCTACTACTCGTACCCATGCAGTACTTAAATTTACAACCGGTATTTCATCTGTAAGAGAGCTTCCCGGAAATCTTACTCCGGCATCATTCAGCCTTTATCAGAATTATCCTAACCCGTTCAATCCAACAACCAATATCAGGTTCTCAATTGATAAACCGGGATTGGTTTCATTAAAGGTTTATAATGTTCTCGGACAGGTTGTTGCAACATTAATAAACGGACAGAATATGTCTACAGGTACATATGAAGCAACACTCGATGCCAGAAACCTTGCATCAGGTATTTACATGTATGAATTACGCGTTGATAATACAGTTACTTCAAAGAAGATGGTTCTGCTTAAGTAAAATGGAGTTAAAATACCCGGCTTCAATATGGAGCCGGGTTTGATATCTTATGAAAAAACAAAACACAATAGTTAATAATGGTATGATGAGAGCAGCAATTCTTTATGGTGCTCATGATTTCAGAATTGAAGAGATACAAATTCCAGTGCCGGCGGATGATGAATATCTTATAAAGATAAAAGCATGCGGCGTCTGCCATTCTGAAATCCATCAATGGGATAAAAAAATAAAGGGACTTGATTACCCGAGATTCATCGGCCATGAAGTTGCTGGTGAAGTAATTCATGCAGGTAAAGATACAACCAAATTTAAAACCGGTGATAAAGTTGCAGCATGGACTGACGGAAAAGGCTACAGTGAATTTATCACTTTAAAAGAAGATAGACTTTTTCCGGTTGCAGAAAATATCCCTCTTCATCATGCACTTGCAGAACCAATTGCTTGTACAACAAACGGAGTTTTAAAAGCAGATATTCAATTGATGGATACGGTTGCTCTTGTTGGTACAGGTTTTATGGGATTGATCCTGCTTCAGCAGTTAAGGCAAACCGGTGCATCAAAAATTATTGCAATTGATGTACGCGATGAGATGCTTAAAATGGCAAAACATCTTGGAGCAGATGTAATAATTAATCCAATTAAAAAAGATTACAAAAAGATTATTAATGAATTAACAGGCGGTAAAGGAGTTGATGTTAGTTTTGAAGTTGGCGGAAATGAAGCCACAATAAATCTTGCCGCTGAAATCTGCCGTATGGAAGGTAAGCTGGTAATATTCGGATTTCATCCCGGGCCAAGAAAAATAAATGATTTTGGTTACTGGAATTGGATGGCATTCGATATTATCAATGCTCATTTCAGAAATCTTGATACAATATTAAACGGCTCAAGAATTGGAATGGAAATGCTGAACAGCAAAAAAATTAATATGAAGCCGCTTGTAACGCATACATATCCGTTAGAGAAGATTGAACAGGCTTTTTCAGTTGCAAAAGAAAAACCAAAAGGATTTGTTAAATCAGTTATTGTGTTTGATTGAGAAAAATGAATGCACATTCAAAGAATTATTAAGGAAAAAATCTAATTAAAAAACCGGGCAAACAGAGGTGTTGAAATGATTAGAAATTTTAATCTGAAAATTCCGCTTAAAATAATTTTATTTCTGTTATTTACTGCCGGAGAAATCTTTTCACAGGGGGGTAAAATTTCAGGTAAGATTGTTGATGCAAAAACAAAAGAGCCGCTGCCCGGTGTAAACGTTATGGTTGGCGAACTTAACATCGGTGCGGCAACTGATATTGAAGGCGATTATTTTATTCTGAATGTCCCACCCGGAAATTACAACGTAAGAGCTTCGCTTATAGGTTATAAAACTACTATTCAAACAGATGTAGAAGTAAGTTCTAATCACACAACAACTCTAAATTTTAATCTTGAAGAAACAGTTCTTGAAATAGGTGAAGATATAGTTGTAATAGCAGAACGGCCGCCTGTAATAAAAGATGAAACTTCAACCCGGCATTTTGTATCAGCAGATGAAATATCAACACGTCCGGCTGATCAGCTTTCGCAAATTTTAACTTCGCTTCCCGGAATTGATGCAAATGCTGCAGGTGAGCTTGTTGTAAGAAGAGGCTCGCTTGATCAGGTAGCATTTTTAGTTGACGGAATGCGCGCAAGAAATCCGCTGGACTTTGAACCATATACAAATATTAATCTTACATCAATACAGGAGCTTGAAATTATAACCGGCGGATTTAACGCTGAATATGGTGAAGCACAATCAGGTGTATTTAATATCATTACAAAAGACGGAACAGACCAACTTAATGTTTACCTTGAAACCCGCTGGATACCGGCCGGAAAAAAACATTGGGGCACTTCATTTTATGATTATTCATCAGACCGTTACTGGGAAAATTCACACGCGCGGCATCTTCAATGGTGGATTGATAATCCCAATCAATGGGTAGATCCTAACGGAACACCGGGAAATGATCCGGCATCAATCTGGACTCCGGAACAAGCTTATGCTGATTACATGGCTACACATCAGCCGCTTACAGATTATACCAAGCGTCAGGGATATCAAACAGAAATTTCTCTCGGCGGACCAACGCCTATTAATAATCTTTACTTTTTTGCATCAGGAAAATACAGAACTGTTCCTCCGGTTATGGGAAACAGTTTCAGATCTAAAGGCGAATGGCTTGACGGCTCATTGAAATTCACTTACAGATTTTCTCCGGAGATTAAACTGATGGTATTTGGTTTTTATGGTGAATCAAAAACAAATACCGGAATGGAATACATGAGCAATGAATGGGTGCTTACTTACGGACTTGAAAGTAAATATGCGGTTTATGATTTCCCGGGATATCCAATTAATAATACAAACGGGCAGACAATTCAGTTTACACATGTTCTTGATCAGAATACTTTTTATCAACTGCAGTTGAGCAGAGTTTTCAGGCACCGCGAACAAACTACATTTCCCGGCGATGACGATGGCTGGGAATTTGGGGTTCCGCAGTTTGACAGGCTTCGTGCAACAGACATTTTTGGAAACAGTATTCCCGGCGGATTTAATAACCTGATTGGCCTTCATACCACAGGATATTATTACAGAGGCAAAGATCAAAACACTGATTTAACTTTTTCTGCAGATGTAACAAGCCAGATAACAAAATTCTGGCAAATGAAAGGCGGCGGAGATTTTACTTACTACACATTGGATCGTTTTCAGGAAGCAAAATCTTATAACTCAATTGAGCAGGAAGTTTACAATCCTTATGAAGGAAATCTCTACTTTCAGAATAAACTTGAGTTTGAAGGATTAATAATGAACATCGGTCTGCGGTATGATTTTTACAATCCAAATGATGTAGTATATGTAAACCGTTTTGATCCGTTTGATTTATACGCAGCTTATCTTGAAGGAAGAGAACCAAAACCAATTACGGAACCAACTTCAACATTCGGCCAGCTTTCACCGCGTATTGGAATATCTCATCCTATTTCTGAAAATACTGTTTTACATTTTTCGTACGGGCATTTTTTCCAGCGTGCAACATTCGGCAATTACGGTGAAGGTACATCAGTTACAGGAATTCTTAACACTTATCTTACAAATCCTGAAGCAGGAATTGCCGCACCTTTCAATCTTGGAAACAGAAATCTTAAACCAAAAAAAGCTGTTCAATATGAGCTTGGAGTTGAACACAACATAAACGGATTGGTATTTGATGTTACCGCCTTCTATAAAGATTATTCACAGGATGTAAGAAGCGTAAGAGTTTTTATGCAGAATGGCGGAAGCTATCTTACATCCGGCAACAGTGATTACGCCGATGCAAAGGGAGTTGAAGTTTCACTGCGTAAACCATTAACGGGAATCTGGGGCGGTTATTTGAATTATACATGGAGCACCGGAATTGCAGGAAGATCCGGCGATGCTGATGTAATTTATCCTCCCGGTTCCGATGTACAGGTTGTAAGAAATATTGATATAGGTGATTACATACTTTATGATCCTGCAAGATTGAAATTCGGATTTACATTCCTTGTTCCGCAAAGTTTTGATTTTCTTGGCGGAATTTTTTCCGAACTTCAGCTTGCTCTTGATTACCAGGTTTATTTCCCGCATCCGCAGATTTCAAGTGATGTATTTTCTGAAGCAGGCACACAGTTTATCCGTCCGGCAGATAAAAATGCAGATTTCAGAATCAGGAAAGATTTTGATTTCGGATTTATTAAACCCGCGCTGTTTGTAGAAGTAAGAAATCTGTTTAATGATAAATGGGTTAATCTTGATGTTGTAAAATCGGCTTCACCGGAAGACAGAGTTAATTTTGTTAATTCCGGCTTTAGTGAATTTCCCGCATACAAAACAAGCGGTGCGCCGTTTCCTGATGTAGTTCAGTATAGAAATTTGCCGAGACAAATAATTTTTGGTGTTGCAATTACTTATTAATAAAAACCAATGAGTAAAAAATGAGTGTAAAAAGATTAAGAACGGGATTTACATTTTGCCTTGTGCTTTTACTTTTCATCCCGGAATTAAAAGCGCAGCAGAATTCCGCCACACATACGAGAGGAAAACTCTGGGAGACATTATACAACTGGGGATTTATCGGTGATCCCGGAGCGTGGGATTATTCAGAAGTAACCGGCATTGGTTTTTATCCCGGCTTCAGCGGATTCACTTTTCCGCAGGATGAAGAAACTGCAAACGGTTTTATAACCGATGCAAATTTTCACAACTTTAAAACAGGCCCATGGATAATTGCAAAGGATGCATTAACTCCTGTGCCGCCTGCTTTCAATCCTGAACGGCAGGATTTTCTGCTTTATCATTCATCCTTATCAACCGGTGAAAACGGTGTATTGAATAACATCATGCCGTTTGAGCGTACGGAAAATTATGCAAACAGGGAAGGCTTCAATCCGCTTCTTCCTGAAGAAATAAATTATGTTGAGTTTAATACATCGACCGGAATTCTTGTAAAGCAGAGATCAATGGCATGGAGTTATCCCGGCTACAGTGATTTTATCATTTATGATTATACATTTGTAAACACCGGTGATATTGCTGTTCCATCATTACAAAAAACAATTCATGTTGATCAAACATTAAATGAAGTATGGTTTGTTTTTCACAGCGGAATTCAGGTATCAACAAAGGGCGTTTTAAATTTCCATTACAACAGTGATTTTCTTTCATCCGCTGCACCTGCCGGCGGTTTCGGCTGGCATCCCGGTTCAGGATATACTGATTTTTATAATTTCGAAAACAGGGATCAGGATGGTGAAGGACTTTATTATTTCAGCAGGGATTATAATGGCGGGCGTGAACCGGTTCCATGGGATCAGTATGGTTTAAAACAAAACTGGCAGAATCTTTTAAGAGTAAGACCTGAATGGCTGCCCGAACTTCAGGATCCATCTGCATTTGGATTTGCATTTCTTTACAGAACTCCGCCGCCCGGAAGCAGCGGTGATCCGTTCGAAGCTGACCCCGCATTCTTTAATATATACAGTGATGAGGCTGATAAATTTAAAGGTAAAACTGTTGATTTTGAAACGTTTGGTTTAAGCCCCTTTACAAAGCAGGATATTTATGATTTTATAAAACATGAAAAATATCCCGGTACAAATGGTAATCTCTATAACTGGTACACAAGTTCGTTTGGTCCATACAAAATGGCTATCGGGGATTCGGTAAGATTAATTGTTGCAGAAGTTGCCGGAGTTATGGATCTGCATGAAGTAATAAAAGGAGATCCAAATCATTGGTATCCTGATAGTACAATTGCTGCTTTTAAAAGAAATATCCAGGCAGTAAGGAATGCAGTTAAATGGGGAATTGGAGCAAATGTAAACGGGATTAATCTTGCCGCCGATGTTCCTGATGCACCGCCGGCACCTAATTGCAGGGCATCAAATGCTTCATCCGGATCTGATACAGCAATAATAGCTGTGCAGTGGGATAAACTTGCCGAGCAAGTTAAGTTTACAGACGGCGCCGGAAATATTTTTTACGATGGTGCAGTTGATTTAAGCGGCTACAGAATTTACAGGGGAACGGATAAAAGAGGAATCTGGGATCTTATTGCAGATATACCAAAATCCCAGGCAGATCAATACTGGAATGAAGAGACAGGATTTTATGAATATCTGGATAAAGGATTACAATTTGGTTTTGAATTTTATTATTACGTTCAGGCTTATTATTCAAACCCGAAGCAATGGACATCAGCTAACGGAACAGTTGTAAATGGGCTAGGTGAACTGGCAAGCGCTGATTATAACCGCACTCCTTTAACAGGCGCCCGTCCCGGCCCGGTAGATATTTCAGGCGGATGGGATGTATTTGCGGTTCCGAATCCTTATGTGGAAGGAGATATTGACAGAAGTTTCGGCGGAACATCCCCGCATAAAATTGAATTCAGAAATCTTCCCGAAAGAGCAACAATTAAAATCTTTAATCTTGCAAGCGATCTTGTAAAAACAATTGAACATCAGCCTGATGCGCAGGGAAATCTTTCCGGCAGTGCTTCGTGGGATCAGCGCTCGGAAGCAGGGCTTCTTGTTGCTCCGGGTTTGTATATATATGTAGTGGAATCTCAGACTGAAGGCACTATAGGTTCCAGGGCAACAGGTAAACTTATGATAATCCGTTAATATCCGGAGAGTTTATAATGAAAACAAAATTTCTATTACTAATAATTTTTACTGTCTTTATCTCACAGATTTCACTTGCACAGTTTAATAAAGCCGGCAGAACATCTTTCCAGTTTTTAAAAATTGGAATTGGTGCAAGGCAGGCTGCAATGGGTGAAGCAAGTATTGCAAACAGTTATGATGTTAATTCTGTTTTCTGGAATCCCGCTTCACTTACTTCACTTGAAAATCTTGAAGCATCTTTTAATTACACAAGCTGGATATCCGATATTAACATTATGTCCGGTGCTGTAGGTTTTAACTGGGATGGTGTTGCGGCAATTGCAGTTCATTACACAACTCTTGATTATGGAGATCTTCAGGAAGCACTTGTTACAAGTTCGTCAGGCGGTACTGATACGAGAACAGGAAATAGTTTTTCGGGAAGTGATGTTGCATTTGGTGTAAGTGTTGCGCGGAAGTTTACAGATAAATTATCAATCGGCGTTAATTTAAAATATGTTCGTGAAGATTTATTTGTTTACTCATCTTCTCTCTGGGCTTTTGATGTTGGCAGTTTTTATGATACAGGCTGGCGCGGTGTTCGGCTTGCTATGAGCGCACAGAATTTCTCAAGCCAGGCAAGATGGCTTTACACCAAGGAAGAAACACAGCAATCGTATGAACTTCCTATTATTTACAGGATAGGAGTATCAATGGATTTGCTTGGCGGGCATGATTTATTTCTCGGCGGTGATCCGCTTCAGCATAAGTTAACAATTAATATGGATGCTATTCATACAAATGATTATGCTGAACGGCTGCACATTGGAGCTGAATATTTATTCTTTGATATGATTGCTCTCAGATCAGGTTACAGGATAAATTATGAAGAAGGACATCTCAGCTTTGGTGTAGGATTAAAATACAACACAGGTCCGGTTAATCTCCGTGTAGATTATGCGTATGTAAATTATGATTTCCTGGAATCTCCGCACAGGTTCACAATCAATATGGCATTTTAAAACGTTGTAAAATTTAAAAATTATTCAGATAAAAATTTAAGGAAGGATCAGTAAATACTTTTATGGCATTTTCTAAAAAACTGGTGAACGGTGAAACATTAACAAAAGATAATTTTAAAAATCCTCCGCATGAACTTGGAATTCTTCCTTTCTGGTTCTGGAATGGTGAAATGGATGAAAAGGAAATGGAATGGCAGATGCGGGAATACAAGGATAAAGGAATTCCCGGTTTATTTATTCACGGAAGATTCGGAGAGAAGATAGGTTATCTTTCAGATACATGGTTTGAGCGTACAAAATTCACTGTTGAGAAGGCAAAAGAAATCGGGCTTGATATCTGGGTTTATGATGAAATGAACTGGCCAAGCGGTACGGCTGAAAGGCAGGTGTTAAAAAAATATCCTCATTTAAAACAAAAATATCTTGAACTTGTTGCACTAAATGTTGATGGCCCATTGTTCACATTTCTTGAAGCAACAGATGACAGGTATGTTAACACCGGAAATTCAAAACCAATTGCTGCGTTTGCATGCAGTGATAGAGAATTCAGAACAAAGATCGATAAACTGATTGATCTTACTCCTAATTTATCTTTCAACGCAGTAATTCCATGGGAAGCTCCTGCCGGCAAATGGCGCCTTCTTTATTTTCTTGAGAAGGAAGTTGATTATTACATTGATACAATGAACCCGGAATCTACAAACAGGTTTATTGAAATTACTCATGAAGGATATAAAAAAGCAGTTGGTAATGATTTCGGAACGGTTGTTCCCGGTTTTTATACAGATGAACCGGCTATGCATTATTATCATGTTGGAATGAAGAATCATGTTATTCCATGGACCGCCCAGATGTTTAAAATCTTCCGTGAGAAAAGAGGATATGATTTAAAACCATATCTGCCTGCTCTTTATTTAGATATGGGAGAGAAGACAGCAAAAATAAGATATGATTTCTGGCGCACGCTGACAGAACAGTATGCAGAGACTTATTATAAAAGAATAAAAGATTGGTGTGAAGAAAACGGCGTTCTGTTTACCGGGCATCTTCTGTTTGAAGAATGGCTCCGCCTGCAGGCCAGATGTGAAGGAAATATCTTTAAATATTTAAAGCACATGCACATCATTGGTGTTGATCATCTTTATCCAAAAATAGGAACAAGACAGGAACCCGATCAGCATGTTGCATTAAAACTGGGAAGTTCAGCCGCACATCATTTTAAAAGCACACGCCTGCTCTGTGAATCAATGGGAGGAACGTACTGGGATTGTACTCTTGAACGTATGAAATGGATTGCCAACTGGGAATATGTTCTCGGTGTAAATCTTTTTAACAATCACGGATACCATTATTCAATTGAAGGTGAAAGAAAAAGAGACTGGCCTCCTTCTCAATTTTATCATCATACATGGTGGAAGTATTACAATCATTTTACAGATTATATGGCAAGACTCGGGCACGTTCTTTCAGGCGGAAGACACGTTGCAAAGGTGCTGGTTCTGTATCCGATTAATACTATGTGGACAAACTACCAGCCTCAGAAGGTTGACAGAATTAGTAAAGCTGTTGAATCAAACTTTAACGCTCTTACGGATACATTACTTAGACTCCATTATGATTTTGATTATGTTGATGAAGATGTACTGAGTGAAGCAAAAATTAAAAACGGAAAAATTCATATAGCGGATGAAGAATATGAACTGCTGATACTTCCTCATCTTACTCATATTAAAAAATCATCCTGGAATACAATTAAAAAGTTTACCACATCAGGCGGAAAAATAATTGCCGATACAATTCTTCCTTTTGAATTTTTAGATGATTCACTTCCTATGCATGTTCATAAAAACGGCGCAGCATCTGAAGTGAAAGAACTATTCGGAATTGATCCCCATGAACTGCTCGATGAGTTCAAAGGAAAAGGCAAAGCAAAGAAGAGAACAGATGGTTCTGAAACTATTTTTGTGCTTGATGGAAATAAATATCTGAAAAGAGATAAGGAAAAAGAATTAAACAGGTTAATTCTTAAATGTATAACTCCGGATGTTACAATCAGCCATGAAGATGTTTTTTATCTCCACAGAATAAAAGACAAACATGATGTTTATTTTATTACCAACACAAGTCAGAAGGTAATTGGTGATGTTGAAATATCATTTGAAAAAACCGGTCAGCCTGAAATATGGGATTTAAACACAGGCGAGATAAAAAAAGTTAATGTATATAAGATCAGAGACAACAGGTTATATCTCAAACTTCATTTTACATCTTCAGGTTCATTTTTAATCATTATTAAAGAAGGATTTAAAAAACCGTTTGTTTCAGAGAGCAATATTGAAATAGATAATTTCAACGGGAAAGTAATTTCAGGATTTACCAAACACAATATTAGCAAAGCTGTTATTAAGGTAGAAGATCAAGAAGGAGTAAGAACAATTTCTGCACAAGCAGAAAAAAATCTTCCGGCAATTAATCTGGGCTCAAAATTCAATTTTAAAATTGAAGATGATAATGTTCTTTGTACTGCCAGGTGGAGAATGAAAATTGATGAAGGAACGGATGAAAATTTTTATAAGAAAGAGTATGATGACAGCAACTGGCTCTATGTATCAAACGGTGCATGGGAAATGATGCTTCCGCAGGAAAGAGATGCTGAATCCTACCCGGTTGATCTTCTTTACAGAACAAATTTTAAAGTTGACTCTCTGCCATCAAAACTCGCGCTGCTGATTGATGGATTCAGCGGATCATCTTTTAAATTATTTATAAACGGAAACGAAGTAAGAAAGGGATTCAAACGCAGCAAGCTTGATGCGGAGATAAAAGAAGTTGATATAAGAGAATTTGTCCGTGAAGGAGAAAATTCCGTTGCAGTTAAATTAACAGTAAACAGAAGAACAGACGGTATTCTCGATCTTCTGAAAATCACCGGAGATTTTTCTCTTACGCCAAACGGTGATTTTTATTCAATTGATAAACCTGCTCATTCACTTTCAGTTGGAGACTGGACAAAAAAAGGTTATCCGTTTTATTCCGGCACCGGAGTTTACAGTACTGAGGTGAATATTCCGGAGGAATACTTAAATGGCAAATTATTTCTTGAAGCAGACTGCGGTGAAGATGTACTTGAAGTTGTTGTGAACGGAAAGAATAAGGTTGCACCGTGGCATCCGTATTCAATTGATATTTCTGATCTGGTAAAACCCGGAATAAATATGATTGAACTGAAGGTAACAAATACACTGATAAATATACTTGAAGCTGTTCAGCTTAAATCAGGATTATTAAAGCAGCCTAAAATAATTCACGCTGCAAGATATAATTTCAATTTATAAAGGAAAGAAAAAATTTCATTTAAAGAAAAATATCAGCAGCAAAGATTTCTGTTGATGCATAAAATTTTTGGAGTATTGAGATGAGCAAATCGGGTGTGCTGGTTGTGGGAAGTGCGAATATGGATCTTGTTGTTACAACTGAAAGATTTCCCAAACCGGGGGAGACAATTTTCGGAAAGAGTTTTCAAATGTTTCCCGGCGGAAAGGGAGCTAACCAGGCAGTAAGCAGTGCTAAACTCGGAGTTAAAACAATTTTCATCGGTAAGTTTGGCAATGATGATTTTTGCAAACGCCTTACAGAAAGCATGGCAGATAATGGTGTTCAGCTTCAGCACATACTAATTGATGAAAATGAAACAACAGGCACTGCACTAATCACCGTTGAAAAACACGGACAGAACGAGATAATTGTTATCTCGGGAAGCAACATGAAATTAACTCCTGATGATATTGAAAAATCAAAACAGGTATTTAAAGAAGTTAATGTAGTTCTTGCGCAGCTTGAGATACCAATTCAAACAGTAATTAAAACTGCACAGCTAAGTAAGGCAAACGGAGCAGTATTTATTTTAAATCCGGCTCCGGCACAGCAGCTCCCCGATGAACTGCTTCAGCTTTGTGATTACCTGATTCCAAATGAAACAGAGCTTGAAATTTTATCAGGAATAAAAGTTACAGATGAATCATCAGCCCGGCAGGCGGCAGAAAAATTAGCTGCAAAAGGAGTTAGTAATATAATTGTAACAATGGGTGAAAAAGGTGCTTTGTTTGTTAACGGAAAGGCGCAATTTTATCCTGCAATTAAAGTTGAAGCTGTTGATACAACTGCTGCGGGTGATGCCTTCTGCGGCGCATTGGCTTATTCCCTTGCAAAAGAAATTTCTATTGATAAAGCAATCACACTTGCCAATAAGGTTGCATCAATATCTGTTACAAGATCAGGCGCGCAAAGTTCAATGCCATACTGCGATGAAGTTAAAGATTTAATTGAATCATTATAATTTCCGGGAAAAATTACATGAAAAAAACTGCACTGTTAAATGCCCCGCTTTCCAAATTGATTGCATCGATGGGGCATACAAATAAACTGGTGATTTGTGACAGCGGATTGCCTATCCCCAGAAACTCAGAAGTTATTGATCTGGCGCTGACGAAAAATATTCCCCGATTTATTGATACATTAAAAATTATTCTTGAAGAACTAAAAGTTGAAGAAGCAATTATTGCCGAAGAAATGATTTCAAGAAGCAACGGACTTTATGATGAATTAAGTAAGGTATTAAGCGGCGTGAATATTAAAAAAGTATCTCATGAGGAATTTAAAACACTAACTAAAAGTGAAGAAGATATTGCGTTCGTAAGAACCGGGGAAGCTACTCCCTACGCAAATGTTATTCTGGTTTCAGGCGTAACTTTTTAATTAACAGGTAAAAATGAAATACAGACAATTTGGAAATACAGGGTGGAGTATATCTGAGATAAGTTTTGGCGCATGGGCAATTGGCGGAGATATGTGGGGCCCGCAGAACGATGATGAATCTGTTAAAGCACTTCACAAAGCAGTTGATCTGGGCGTTAATTTTATTGATACTGCACAAGGCTACGGAAAAGGACATAGTGAAGAATTAATAGGGAAATTTCTTAAGGAACGAAGAGAGGAAATTTTTGTTGCCACCAAAATCCCTCCGGTTGAAGGCACCGTTTGGCCTCCTCCGCAGGAACAGGATATTCTAATTTCTTATCCCGAAGGATATCTTACAAAACAATGTGAGATTTCTTTAAAAAGATTGCAGCGTGATTACATCGATGTTCTTCAATTCCATACCTGGGCTGCAGCTTTTAATACAAGAGATGAATGGTTTAATGAATTAAGCAGATTGAAAGAGCAGGGTAAGATAAGAGCTATCGGTGTTTCAGTGCATGATACAACTCCGGATAGTGTTATCGGTTCTCTGGCACTTAATAAGGTAGATTCCGTTCAGGTTATCTACAATATTTTTGAGCAGTATCCTGAGTGGAATTTGTTCCCTGTAGCTCAGCATTTTGCTGCTGCTATAATTGTTCGTGTGCCATTTGATGAAGGTGCATTAACAGGAAAGTTTACCGAATCGACAAAATTTCCTGAAGGTGATGTAAGAAAGCATTACTTCCGGGGGAATAATCTTAAAGCTGTAATAAAAAAAGTTGAAGAGATAAAGCAAGTTAAAGATGAACAACATCCTCAAATGAGTATGGCTGAATATGCACTTAGATTTTGCTTAAGCCATCCCGCTGTCAGTACCGTAATTCCCGGTATCAGAAATATTAGGCAGGCTGAAATGAATACTGCTGCGAGCGATGGTGTTCTTTTATCTGAAGAAGAAAAAAATAAATTAAAGAAGTTCTGTTGGCGTAAGGATTTCTGGAGAGAAGAAGCAGTTTTATAATTATAAAATAAAGGAGATATAATGTTCCTGAGAAAAGTTAATATTAGTTTGCTGCTCGCGCTGTTTTTATTCACACCGCTGATTCATGCGCAATCGGATAAACTTATTTATGATGAGATTACCAATAACCGGCAGGGTGAATATTACCACATACCCGTAGGTTTGTGTGAGGATTATCCTGAAGAAACAACAACCATGGAAATCATAAAAGGTGATTTTGAATTCCTAAAAAAACATGGTGTAAAACTGTTAAGAATTTCGTTTGGCTGGGATGCAATAGAAGCTGAAGAAGGAAAATATGATTGGCTATTCTGGGACGATTATGTAAAAATGGCTGTAGATGATTACGGAATTACACTGGTGCCTTACATCTGCTATATTCCCCAATGGATTTCCAAAAATCCACAGGATACACTTTTCTTCTGGAATTATCCTCCAAAAGATTTAAAGCCATGGAGTGATTTTATAAAGACTCTCGTTACACGATACAAAGACAGAATTAGAACATGGGAAATCTGGAATGAACCTGATATCTGGATTTACTGGCAGGGAACACGCGATGAGTTTGCTGAATTTATGAAGGTTGGTTCTGAAGCAGTTAAAGAAGCTGATCCGACAGCAAAAGTAGTTTTCCCGGGAATTGCGTACGATCCTGAATTTGTAAAAAGCTTGTTTAAGGATTATAATCTCGGCAGCAACTTTGATATTGTGAATATGCACAATTACTATGAAACATGGCACCGCCATCCGATTGAAGAAATTACAACTTATATAAACGAAGTACGTGATGTTGTTTGGAGATACGGAAAGAATCAGCCCTTGTGGATGGCTGAAGTTGGTTACAGCACATTCCGCAAAGGTGCAAGAGTTTCAGATTCTTACTCAGCATATTTTGAATATGAACACACTCCCGAATACCAGGCAGTTCATCTTTTTAAAACATTGGTGCTTGCAGCATCAACAGAAAACATTGAAGCAGTTGCATGGTATGAAGTGAAAGATCTTCCGCCGCATGAAGGAGTGATTGGTGATAACGATAATAACAGGTATCTCGGTGTTGCATATCCGGATCATAAACCTAAGCCGGCTGCTCGGGCACTTCAGTTCTTTAATGAATTGTTTTCACAAAAATATAAAAGCATTGATGATATGCTCTGGGTTAATAAAGCAGTTGGTTCCGATGTTCAGACGCATGCTTTTCAAAATGAAGATGGAAGTATAATTGTTGCTGCATGGATTCAGACAATTCTTCCGGGCAAACAGATGGAAGATAAATCCGGTATGGTAAAAGATAACCGCAAGGAAAATGTATCAGTCAGAATTCCTGTTCAGACCGGCAGCAAAGCAACATTGTATAATGAGCTTGGCGATGCAAAAGATTTTTCCTCTTCATTAAAGAAAACTGATGATGGAATTGAGCTGAAAGATATTTCACTTGAAGGTGGAAAGATTGCAGTTATAAAAATTGAATAATGCATTCTCCATGAAGCGAGGATTGAAATTTTATGAAAAGTAAAAATGCAGCACCGGAAAATTTCGGTAAGTATGGAAAAATTGTGAAAGCTCCGCAAGGCAAACCAACTTCTGAAGCAGCAGATTATAAATTCTGGTCTGATATTGCTAATTATAAAATTGATGGCAATACGGAAGTTGGCATTTGCACAGTTTACAAGCAGGATGAAAATATTATAACCGGAATGGAGCGGCATCTTCACACTCCTGAAATTCTGATTCCTATTGATGCGCCATTTGTTTTGCCGGTAATGCTTGATGATGAAGATTCAGCTGAAGCTTTTAAAATAGAAATAGGAGAAGCGATAATAATTAACAACGCTGTGTGGCATGGAGCCTGTTTACCGGTTGGTAAAAATGAATCATCTTATTTCGTGATATTCAGGCACCGCACGCCGCAGGAAGATGTTGAGAAAAAAACTGTTTCCCCTTTTAAAATAGAAATTGAAAACTAAATAGTCTTAAGCACGGAATTTTACTTGCAGATTTTCTACACAAAAAATTTAATGATTGCTTTCCAGGAAGATCCTTTTTTAATAAAGGAAATTTCTGATAAAAACACCGGCAAGCTTTTTTGCAAGGATGGAAAGCAGATGATTACAATCCGTTCTCCTCTGCATATATCCGATCCTTCCGCGATTTACATTCTTTCTTCATTCTCAAAAACTGAAGATGAAATAAGATTTAAATTAGTTGATGATGAGAATGAAAACGCCGCTGAGATAATTATTGCTGAAACCAATTACGGCGCAAGGTTTAAAATTTCTTTTAGTGCATCAGAAGTAATCTGGCTGGCGGAATGGAAGTTAAGCGGATTTTTATTTGATAATGTAATTGTTCCCGCTCTTGGCGGACAATCTTTATCAAAAGAGATGACTCCTGAAACAACTCTTAGTTACAAATATCCTTTCTGGTGGAATGCACAATTTGTAATTGGTGAACAAGAAAATGATGGATTGTTTGTTCATTTAAAAGATGAAAAACCAAATTTAAAGTTATTACGTGTTAGAAAAGATTCAGATCAATTTCATCTTACAATTGGATTTGAAGCGGAAGCACCGCTAAAACACAAAACGCTTGAAGCTGAATTTTTTATTGACAGTTACCTGAATGACTGGAGAATCCCGGTTGATCAGCATAGAACATGGCTTGAAGAAAAATTTAAACTTGTTCCGCTAAATGAAAATCCGCACATGCCCGCCTGGGCAAAGAAAATTAATTTTATTCTTGAGCCTTGGGGAATGCGGAAAGATCAGCCCGAACCACACCACACATTTGAACAGATAGGTGAGAGAATTAAAGAATGGGCTGCACTTCATTCACCTGAAAAAACATTATTGTATCTGCCCGGATTTGCAGAGAACGGAATTGATTCGCACGCACCAGATTATAACCCAAGTATTAAATGCGGCGGTGAAGAAAAATTTATTGAGTTGATTGATACCGCACATCAGCTTGGTTTTAAAGTAATGCTTCATACAAATGTTCTTGCACTTACATTCACACATCCTGTGTATGAAGAATTTAAAAAATTCCAGGTGGTTGATGCATTTAACCGCAGGCTTGGCTGGGGAATGGATATTGATGGTGACTGGCTTCCGGAAGATTATTTTGCATATGTTAATCCCGGCTTTACTGAATGGGGAGATTATATGGAATCAGTTATCGGCAAATTAATTAATACTTATAATGCTGATGCTGTTTTTCTGGATCAAACACTTCTTGCATTTAATATCGGCAGCGGTCCCAATTTTCTTACAGGAATGAGAGAGCATATCCAGAGACTGCAAATAGCATTTCCAAAAACTCTTTTTGCAGGAGAAGGATTGCATGAAGAAGTTCTTGCTGCTCTTCCTTTTGTGCAGATTCACGGGATTGACAGCTTGTCTGAAGTCCACGGAATGGAAGGAAGAAAATCATGGCGTAATGTTCATCCTGTTTCAACTTATTTGTTCGGCAAGTATACAAGATTTACCGCTCATCTTTTAACAAAATATCCGAAGCATAAAATGTTTAAGCTTCAGGAAGATGCATACAAAAAACTTGATGTTCTTCCTGCTTTGTGTTTGTATGATTATAAACAGGAGATTGATATTCCCGAAGTCAGAAAGATGATTCTTCGTGCAAAAAAACTGAACAGAATTTTTAAAGAGAAAGAAATTCATTATTCAAATCCCAATAAAAAAGAAACAGAAGAAATAATGGAGTAAAAATTGAGCTCAAAAAGAATAATTAAAGCGGCAGTAATTGGTACAGGCTTTATCGGACCGGCACATATTGAAGCGCTCCGCAGAATTGGCGGTGTTGAAGTAATCGCTGTTACTTCCGGTAGTGCTGAAGGAGCAAAGATAATTGCTCAAAAATATTCTATCCCAAAAGTGTATAACACGTGGCACGAAATAATTGATGATAAAGAAGTTGAAGTGATTCACAACTGTACCCCAAATTATCTTCATTTTGAAATTAATAAAGCAGCAATTGAAGCCGGGAAGCATATTATTTCTGAAAAGCCGTTAACAATTTCTTCTGCGGAATCTGATGAACTTGTTAAGCTTGCCGAATCAAAAAAAATAGTTAACGCAATAAATTTTAATTACCGGTTTTACCCGCTTATTCAGCATGCAAAACAGATGATTGAAAAAGATGAAGCTGGAAAAATTTATATGGTGCACGGGAATTATCTGCAGGACTGGCTGTATTACGACACCGATTATAACTGGCGGCTTGAAAGCAAACTGAGCGGCAGTTCAAGAGCGATCGCAGATATAGGTTCACACTGGTGTGACCTTATTCAGTTTCTTACCGGGAAAAAAATTAAAAAAGTGTTTGCCAATCTTCTTACTGTTCATCAAAATAGAAAAAAGCCCCGCACTTCTGTTGATACTTTCAAAGGTAAGGAAGAATCATTTTCTGATTATGAAGAAGTAAGCATTGATACTGAAGATGCCGGTTCTGTTTTGATTGAACTTGAAGGCGGCATTCACGGAGTTTTTACTGTTTCACAGATAAGTGCGGGAAGAAAAAATCATTTCTGGTTTGAAATTGATGGAAGCAAAAAAGCTTTAAGCTGGAACCAGGAAGAACCAAATCAGCTTTGGGTTGGGCACCGTGAAAAAGGAAATGAAATTATTATTAAAGATCCATCATTGCTTTATGAAGAAGCAAGAAAATACGCACATTATCCGGGCGGGCATCCGGAAGGTTATCCGGACGGGCCTAAAAATCTTTTTATGAATGTTTATGATTTTATAAGATCAGGAAAAGATCCGGCAAATGATAAAAAAGATTTTCCCTCATTTGCTGACGGGCATTATGAAAATCTTATTGTCGAAGCAATTATTGAAAGTAACAAATCAAAAAAATGGATTGATATACTTTAATCAGAATTAAAATGAAAGGAGAAAAATGAAGTTAGGATTTTTAACCGCATGTCTTCCAAAAGTTAAACTTGATAAACTCGTGGAATGGGCTTCTCAGCAGGGATTTCAAACACTGGAATTAGCCGCATGGCCTGTTAAATCTTCACGTGATTATCAGGCAAGACAAATTGATGCGGAAAAATTTTCTAAAGATGATGCTGAAAAAGTTAAGGAACTTTTTGCAAAACATAACATGCAGATTTCTGCAATGGCATATTATGATAATAATCTTCATCCTGATAAAAAGAAAAGAAACAGTTATCTCAGGCATTTAAGAAAAGTTATTGATACTGCTTCACTTCTTAATGTTAAACTTGTTGGAACTTTTGTTGGCAGCCGTCCTGATAAAACTCCCGCGCAAAACATGATAGAAATCGGAAAGGTTTTTCGTGAGATAGTTAAATATGCAGAGGATAGAAATGTTAAAATAATGATTGAAAACTGTCCCATGGAAAACTGGGTTAAATTTGGTTTGCCGGGCAATTACGCGTACTCACCTGAGTTGTGGGATGCAATGTTTAATGAAGTACCATCAAAAAATTTCGGTTTAAATTTTGATCCATCCCATCTTTACTGGCTTGGAATTGATTATATACAGGCAGCAAGAGATTATGCTCCAAAAATTTTTCATGCACATGCAAAGGATACTGAAATTCTGCCGCAGGGTGAATATGAGTATGGATTGTTCGGCAGGCAGCTGGATCCGGTTCCGTGGAAATCCGGCTGGTGGCGTTACCGTATGCCTGGATTAGGAGAGATAAACTGGCAGAAATTTATTTCTGTGCTGCAGGAAAATAAATATGATTATGTTTTATCAATTGAACATGAAGATCCGATTTATGAAGGAACGGAAGAGAAAATTAAAAACGGATTGAAACTTGGATTGAAGCACCTTTCACAATTTGTGGTTTAGTTGAAGCATAATTAACAATTACGTGCTCAATAG
Organism: Ignavibacteriales bacterium; assembly: GCA_044507695.1. Classification (GTDB taxonomy): domain Bacteria; phylum Bacteroidota; class Ignavibacteria; order Ignavibacteriales; family Ignavibacteriaceae; genus JBIQJD01. Next base: position 106,292 of record JBIQJD010000008.1, read on the forward strand.
TAATTTATTCGTTTATCATCTTAACAGAATATGAAAAAATTATTGTCAGGAAAATATTTTCCTTTTGGTTCACAATATTACCGCGCGCCATCTCCGCATAAAAGCGAATGGGACCGAGATTTGAAAAATATGTCCGCCGCAGGATTCAACATGGTAAAATTCTGGATACAATGGCGGTGGAATAATCCTGCTGAAGGGGTTTTTTATTTTGAGGATATTGATGAACTGATGGAGCTTGCAAAGAAGCATAAACTTAGAGTAATGCTAAACACAATTTTTGATGTTGCGCCTGCATGGATTTATGAAAAATATCCTGATGCTTCGATGATAACACTCGGCGGAAAAGTAATCGGTCCGCAAACTCAGCCGCACAGGCAGATTGGCGGATTGGGCTACTGCTTCAATCATGATGGTGTAATAAAACATTTTTTTGAATTTCTTGAAGCTGCAGTAGAGAGATATAAAAATCATCCCGCACTTGAAATATGGAATGTTGGAAGTGAACCCGAGCTTACAAGCAGCATGGCCGAAATGCGTTTGTATGCTGATGATGCATCAAAAATAAATGATATGCTTTGCTATTGTGATAACTGCAAGAGAAAGTTCAAACAATGGCTTAAAGAAAAATACAAATCAATCGATAAGCTGAATGAATCATGGAACCGCAACTACACTTCATTTGAACAGGCGGAGCTTCCTAAAACACGAAACACATTTAATGATATAATCGATTGGCGGATGTTCTTTGTTCACACAATTGGTGAAAATGTAAAAAGAAGATTTGAAACTGCTCAATCAATTGATAAAGGAAATCATCCGCTGATGTGTCATCATGTTTTTATACAGGGATTTCCTGTTACTTCAACTGCAAATGATCCATGGAATGTGGGGCAGTATGGTGATCTGCACGGCTTTACACAAATGGATGATGCAATGATGATTGATATTCTCCGCTCATGCGCAAAAGGCAAGCCGGTGATATCTGCGGAAATGCTTATGCTTATGGGCTATACTCTTGATCTGCCCAAATACATTGATGAGAATGATATTAAAAAATTAATCTTCAGGGGAATTGCGGGAAATTTAAAAGGTTTTATCTTCTGGCAGTACAGACCTGAACTGCTCGGCCGTGAAGCACCAACATGGGGATTAACTTTTCTTGATGGCTCAGAAACTCCATGGCTTAAATCATTTTCGGGAGTTGGAAAAGTACTTCAGAAAAACGCATCATTTCTTCTGGATGCACAACCAATGAAGGCTGAAGCTGCAATTCTGTATAATCCGGAAAATCAGATTTTTGCGTGGGCATCAACAGGAAATGAAAAGACAGCCACAAATTCATTACTGGGTTACCACAAAGCATTGTATGAGCATAATTATGTTGTTGATTTTGTTCATCCGAAAGAAATTGAAAATGGAATTCTCTCTAACTATAAAGTACTACTTGTTCCTTTTCCTTATTTGTTAAATGAAAAAATTTGTGTTGAACTTGAAAGATGGGTTAAAAAAGGCGGAGTACTTATTGGTGAAAGTTATTTTGCCGGATGGAACCTTGAACATGGTCATCATGAAAAAATTGTTCCGGGTTACGGATTGCACAAAGTTTTTAAAGCCAGGCAGGGAGTTGTTGAACCAGCCAGTGAAGGGCTCGTAACAAGAATCGGATTTACAAAGGACAATTCCTATAAAAGAAAAGGAGAGAAGATAACTGATAATATTTCAATAGAATATTTTAACATAAATGCTGATTCTGTTTTGAATGAAGAATACGGCGTATCAATTCAAATTACAGAAGATCTCAGGTTTATTCATAAAGATGATAAAGTAAGAGGAACGATTGTTAAAGAAACTTTAATTTCTGAAGGTGCTGAAGTACTTGCAAGATTTGATACAGGTGAAGCCGCAATTACTATAGCAGATTACGGAAAAGGAAAAGCGGTGCTAATTGGTTCATACATTGGTCTTCCTTATTTAAGTGATGGGAATGAATCAAACGGCAAGTTAATTGCAAGTCTTGTTGATTACACAGCTGCAATCAAAAAACCGGAAATTGTTTCACCGGCAAAAGTACGCGCAGATGTTTTAACTTCCGGAAAAGATTTAATGTTAATCATTCATAATCTTACATCTGCAGATACAGAAGCTTACATAAAATTGCCTTTAAAAAATATTTCAAGGCTGAAAGAGCAGTTTGATAGTTCGGAACCTGCCGTTACTTCATCAGATAATGAATGTGTTGTTTATGTAAAACTTCAGCCGAAAGAAGTAAAGGTATACCGTGCTTAACTGGTTTGATGCTTATCCCGATGACCAATTTGTGAAAAGAAATTTTTTAGCCAACACTTTTGATGGCGCGATATACACATTTGCAATGAGTTTCATTTCTTTATCAACAGTAATGCCTTTATTTGTTAAAAAAATCGGCGGCAGCAATTTTGCAGTTGCATTAATACCTGTATTATGGACTATTGGAGTAAACTTTCCGCAGATTTTTGTTGCAAACTTTGTAAGAAAAAAACCATATAAAAAACCGCTGCTTCTTTTAACAGCTTTATTTCAACGGCTGCCATGGCTGCTGCTGGCTTTATTCAGTCTATTGCTTGCAGATAAAATTACATCCGGCATTCAGGTAATTATTTTTTTTGTTTTGTTAGGATTAGCTGCAATTGCAAGCAGTATAAATTTACCCGGATGGTTTGATCTTATTGCAAAAGTAACACCTGTTAAAATCCGCGGCAGATTGTTTGCTTCACGGGCTGTGTTAGGTTCATTGCTTGGATTGTTTGGCGGCTGGCTGACTAATATAATACTCAGTGAATTTTCCTATCCGCTGGGATTTACAATTCTCTTCTTTTTAACGTTTGTAATAATGATGTTATCATACATCTTATTATTTCTTATAAAAGAAACAGAACCAAATCCTGCAAAAGAAAATTTCAGGTATAAAGCATTCTTTCAAAGAATTCCTTCTTTAATAATTAATAATAAAAATTACAGAAACTATCTTGCTGCTGATGCTTTCCTGATCGCTTCATTAATGGCTGATGCATTTTTTGCTATTAATGCAATTGAAAAATTTAATCTGCCAGATGCTTATGCCGGTGTATTCACACTTATAATAATGGGAAGCATAATTGCAGGCAATTTTCTCTTCGGCTATATGGGAGATAAGATGGGGCATAAAATAAATATGTGGATTGCCTCCTCATCAATGGCAGCTGCATGTATAATTGCACTGCTTGCACCATCAGCCGGTTACTATTTTGTAGTATTTATTTTCTCAGGGTTTACCGCCACACTAATTCAGGTTTCCAGGATTGGAATTATTGCTGAGATCAGTTCAGAAGATGACAGACCTACATATGTAGCAGTTACAAATATGATTACTTCCCCGTTTATTCTTTTAGGAATTGCCGGAGGCTGGATCGCTTCTTCATTCGGTTACAATTATCTTTTTGCTTTTGCCGGATCAATGGCTTTGCTTTCTTCTGCACTTTTTTATTTCAAAGTAAAAGAACCAAGACTTCAATCAATTAATTAATAAAAATGAAGAGAAGAGATTTTATCAAAACAACATCCATAATTACTGCAGGAGCATTAAGTACGGCCGATAAAATATTAGCTGCTCCAACAATATTAACCGGTAAAAGATCAGCTGCAAACACAGTAAAAGGTGAATTGATTTTCCAGCCGTATTATGTGCAAAAGGGAAGAGGCCCGCACATGTATGATCTTGTTTGGGCAACTGATAAAAACTGGGATACATTTTATTCTAACATCGGCAAAACTGTAAAAGGAATTGTTATTTCAGATTCAAAAGGGCAGGAAAAATTCGGCATAAACTGCAGATGGAATGTTGATGGTTTTGGATACACGAATATTACGGCCGATAACGGAGGTGAATTTTATTCTCTTCCTGCAGAAGGGAAAGAAATAAAATTTAATTTGAACTATGAACTTGCAAAAAGCAGAGTACTTAGAAACAGAACACGAATTAAACATTTGATGAAGGACGGGTGGAATCCTTCCAATGAAGTTAAAATGTTTGTTGAGCTGGCTGAAGGATATTTTGAAGATGCATCAAAAAAAATTAATGAGAATGAAAAGTGTGCGGAGCTTGCACAGCAGGCATTGAATTATGCTTTATGGGCAGGTGAAAAAATGGAACTTGATAAAGCAGATTTTCTCATAAAGAAAAACGGTTTCAGAAAAGATTTTTTTATGGGGTGCGATGCACGTTCATTTTATCAGATGTACCAGGATAAATTTCTTGAACTGTTCAGTGAGCTGTTCAATTATGCAAACATCACCTTTGTTGCAAAAGGTGATGGAATGATGTCTGATTATCAGCCGGAAAAAGGAGCGATCAATCCTGAAACAAGAGAATTATTAATTAATAAACTGAACCAGAAAAATATAAAATGCCAGGAAAGGCTTCTATTCTGGTTTCATGATTGCTGCATACCTGATTGGCTCCGCAATATGAAATATGATGAACTGCTTAAGTATGCAGAAAAACTTACTGCCGATACTATGAAACGATTTGGTGATTCACTCTACGCGATGGAAGTAATAAATGAACTTCATGATTGGGCAAATGAATTGAAATTAGATCACGAGCAGATAATCGAACTTACACGATTGATAAATGATGTATCCAAATCAATAGCACCAAATGTTAAAACAACAATTAATAGCTGCTGTTTATTTGGCGAGTATGTCCAGTTGAATCAATATTCATCGGGTGAAAAAGCAGTCTACCCGCAAAGAACTCCCTGGCAGTGGACCCGTGATCTTATTGATGCCGGCGTTGATATTGATATAATTGAACTTCAAATGTATTACCCATACAGAGACCTTCAGGATTCAATTTTAATCACTGAAAAGTTTGAGGTTTTTAACAAGCCAATGCATTATTCAGAGGTTGGTGTTGCCGGCGGACCCACAGAAAATTCAGTAAAAACCGGAACCGTTGAAATGCCCAATGAACCGTATTTATGGCATCATCCGTGGGATGAAGAAACTCAGGCTGATTGGCTTGAGCAAATTTATAAACTTGCTTACAGCAAGAATTACATTAAAGCATGCAACTGGTTTGATTTTGTCGATCCATACTCATATATGCAGAACGGCGGTTTGCTGCGTTCACCCAAAGGTGAAAAGAAGGCTGCTTTTCACAGATTAAAGAGACTGCAGGAGGAGTGGAAGAAGAATAATTAAAAATGCAGAATGTAGAATTAATAATTTTTTGTTATTTCAAACCAAAGCGGGAAATGTAAGAATGTGAGAAAAGATTTCTCGATCGCTGCAGCCCCCAGGAAATGACAGTTAATAGAAATATAATATTCACAAAGCAAAATAAAATATGAAACGAAGAGACTTCATCAGGAAAACTTCTGTTGCAGGCGCTGCTTTAGCAATTGCACCGGGTTTGTTGTATTCTAACCAAACAATACTTACAAGCAAACGTGTCCGCAAATCAACAGAACTTGGTCAATTAATATTTAAACCTGTTTATGTTCAAAAAGGAACAGGTCCGAATCTCCTCGATTGGGCTTACTCAACAGATGAAAGATGGGATGCTTTTTATTCCAACATTACTGCTGATAAAAACGGAGTAAAAATTTCTGATGCATTCGGCAAGGAAAAATTTGGAATAGACGTTAGATGGAATGTTGAAGGCTTTGGTTACATATTTATTACCGCAGATAATGGTGGTGAATTTTATTCACTTCCTCAATCAGGAAAAGAGAAACAACTTAATCTCAATTTTGAGCTTGCTAAAAGCCGGGTAATGAGAAACCGCAAAAGATTTGAAGGGCATTCCAAAAGCGGATGGAAACCCGCACGGGATGTTAAAGCTTTTATTGATTTATCGGAACAATTTTTTGAAGATGCAAAAAAAGTTGAATTGAATGAAGAGAAACTCGGCTGGCTTTCACAACAGGCATTGTATTATGCGATGTGGGGCGGTGAAAAAATGGAACTGGATAAGGCACAATTTGATATCGGTAAAAACGGTCCCCGGCCTGATTTTTTTATAGGCTGTGATGCACGCGGTTATTTTCAAATGGATCCCGATGAATTTCTGGAAGACTTCACTAAAACATTTAATTACGCAACAATTACTCACTATCTGGTTAGTAAATCGTACCAGGATTTTGAACCAGATGAAAGCGAACATCAGTTCAATCTGCGTGATGTAATATTTAAAGAGCTGAGAAAAAGAAATATTACTGTTGAAGGAAGACCACTCTACTGGCCATACAAAACTGTTACTCCTGATTGGCTGAGAAATAAATCTTACGATGAAGTTTTAAAATATGTTGAAAAGCATGTTCGTGAAGTTGTTAGTCATTATGGTGATGAGATGTATGCATGGGAAGTTGTTAATGAATCCCATGACTGGGCTAATGAAACAAGGCTTTCTCCAGATCAAATAACTAATGTAACAAAACTTGCTTGTGAAGTTGCGAAGGATACAAACCCCAATGTGCACAGACTTATAAACAACTGCTGCCCGTTTGCTGAATATGTTCAGTTAAAAAAATGGGGAGATCTTGATGCCGAATATCCGCAGCGAACTCCTTACCAATTCCTGAAAAGTCTATCCGAAGCCGGAGTTGATTTTACAATTACAGGCCAGCAAATGTATTTCCCGTATCGTGATCTTCAGGATACTATCATTTATATAGAACGTTTAAAGGATTTCGGAAAACCTGTACAGTTAACAGAAGTGGGCGCAAGTTCTGGTCCAACTGAAGCATCAATAAAATCCGGTGTACTTGGTATGCCAACGGAGCCATATATCTGGCATGGGCACTGGAGTGAAGAACTGCAGGCTGACTGGCTTGAAGGTTTATACACACTTTCATTCAGTAAACCATGGATTGAAGCTGTTAACTGGTACGATTATGTTGATCCATATTCATGGATTAAAGGCGGCGGTTTGCTTCATTCTCCTCAGGGAGAAAAAAAATTAGCACACAAAAGATTGATCGAATTGAAAAATAAATGGGGAATAAAATAAATGATCTGCCTGAACTTTCAAATGCAGGCAAGTGAATAATTAACAGTAATTAATAAACACTAAATATCAAAATGAGCAAATTAATTTTTAAACCATACTTCGTACAAAAAGGAAACGGTCCGCACATTGATCCGTTGGTTTATGCGGCGGACGAAAATGAAAATGTGTTTCATTCAAATATTTCTTTGACAAAAAAAGGAATTGAAATTTCAGATACTGAAGGAAGAGAAAAATTTTCAATTCATGTAAGGTGGAACATTGAAGGCTTTGGCTATCTCTATTCAATTGCTGATAACGGAGGTGAATTATATTCACTATCTGACAATGAAAAAATATTAAATCTAAATTATGAATTGGCAAAAAGTGAAGTTCATCTTAATAAAAGAAGAATAAAGAAATTTGCTGATGATGGCTGGGAACCGGATACGGAAATCAAACACCTTACAAATCTTTCTGAAGAACTTCTTAACGATGCTGAAAAAAAATCATCTGAGGAAGATAAAGCACGTACTGCGCAGAAAGCATTGATGTATGCCCACTGGGTGAGCGATTATACAGAATTAAGTAAGGCCCGTTTTGATGTTCAAAGAAATGGAAAACGGGATGATTTTCTTTTTGGCTGCGATGCCCGCGGTTATTTTCAAATGGAACCCGCATTGTTCCTTGAAAGATTTTCTGAAGTTTTTAATTATGCAACTATCACCCATTACTTAAAAGCAGATTTTATTGATTTTGAAGTTGAAGAAGGCAAGAAACAATTTGAAGTAAGGCAAAAAATTCTAAACGAATTAAGAAGCAGAAATATTAGAGTTGCCGGCAGACCTTTATTCTGGACCCACTACTGGGTTACTCCGGATTGGCTGCGCAAAAAAAATTATGATCAATTAAAAAAATATGTTGAAGAACATGTTAAAGAAGTTGTGGGATATTATAAAGATGATATTGCAGTTTGGGAAGTTGTGAATGAACTACATGATTGGGCTAATGAACTTGAATTAAATCCGGAGCAATCGGTTGAAATTACAAAACATGCCTGTGAAGTTGCTCGTTCTGTAAATCCAAAAATAAAATTACTTATTAATAACTGCAGACCATTTGGTGATTATGTTCAGATGGCAAAATATCATGACAAACCCGCCAAATACAAGCAGCGCACTCCACATCAATTTATAAAAGATTTGATGAGTGCAGGAGTAGATTTTGATACAATCGGAATTCAGGTTTACTACGCTTACTATTCAGCGGCGGATGCAATAAGAAATATTGAACGATTCGGTGAGTTTAATAAATCAGTTCAGCTTTCTGAAGTTGGCTGTCCTTCTGCAGGAATAAAACTTGAGTTTGCTGATCCGCCGGTTGAAGATACAGCACGGCTTCCATATGATTGGCACAGGCATTGGGATGAAGAACTGCAGGGAGATTGGCTTGAATGGACATTTACTTATGCATACAGCAGGAAGTTTATTGAAGGCGCTAATTGGTATGATTTTGTTGATCCGTTCAGCTTTCTTATAAAAGGTGGAATTCTCCGTTCACCAAAGGGAGAAAAGAAATCAGCATTTAACCGGCTGATGAATTTAAAAAATGAATGGACAGAACTTAAATAAAAAATTTAACTATCTTCTTTTACGTATGGCAGGAGGCAGATAATGGATGCGCTAAGTGATGGGAACGAAAATTCTTTAAACAAAAACATCCTGGAAGATTTTGAAATGAACAGGAGAAAATTTTTTAAATACAGCACAATGGGTGCGGCTGTTTTAACTGCATCATCCATTGTTAACAGATATAATTCGGTGTTTGCTAAAACAAAACTGCCCGCAGGACTGCGTCCCTATCCGCATCCATGGATGCCGAAAACAAGCTGGGCATATCTAACAGATGAAAATGAAGATCCATTTAAAGCAGAAGTAAGTGTAAATCAGGATGGAATTATTATTCCGGAAAATATTGATAAAAAATTCTCAGTTAATACAAAGTGGTTTGTTGAAGGATTTGGGTATCTGTATCTCTCCGCAGATAATGCAGGAGAGTTTTTTACAGCAAAAGATTTCCCTGTAAACGGAAATCTGAATTACGAACTTGCACGCACAAGAGTTGCCCGTAATAAACGTGTAAAAAATCAATATCAGCTTCAGCGCACGCAGTTCAGTGATGAAGTTGAATTCCTCACTTCACTTTCAGAAGAACTTCTTGAAGATGCACAAAAAAGTTTAAGTGATGGTGAAAGAGCGGCACATTATTCTGATAAAGCTTTAAAGTATGCATTAGTGGCCGGGGAAAAAATAGAACTTGAAAGAGCAAGAAGCGAAATTGAAAAACAGAAACGTATGGATAATGTTTACTTCGGTTGTGAGACAAGGCAGTACATCTGGGCTAAATCTGAAGATATGCAAAAGGCATTTGAAGAGGTTTTTAATTTTGCAACTATAACTCACTACGTATGGGATACATGGTATGAAGTATTTGAACCACGCGAAGGAGTTTATAATTGGGGAGTGAAAGATAATATTGTTAACTGGCTGTCAGAAAAAAATATTACAATTGAAGGCAGACCATTATTCTGGTTCCATCCGATAGTTACACCTAATTGGCTGAAGAATAAAAATTTTGATGAATTGAAAAAGTATGTTGAAAGCCACACAAAAAATTTAGTATCTCATTACGGTGAAAAAGTTAAGCAATGGGAAGTGGTAAATGAATATCATGATTGGGCAAATATTCATAATCATACTCCGGAACAGATTACAGAAATTGTAAGATTAGCATGTGATAAAACCAGCGAAACAAATCCCGATGTTTTAAAAATAATTAATAACTGCAGCCCGTGGGCTGAATATGCCGCAATGGGTAGAATGGCAAGAATGGATGCTGCGCGTCCGCTTCGTTCTCCAAGAAAATTTATACAGGATATTACAGAAGCTGGGGTTGATTATGATGTGCTCGGCATTCAAATTTATTTTCCGCAAAGAGATTTATCAGATATTGTAAGATTAATTGAACGGCTGGAAAAATTTGAAAAGCCGATTTACATCACTGAAATGGGAGCAACTTCCGGTCCTACAAATCAAACTATTTTAACCGGTGATATGAAACTTCCCGATGGTCCCTATGAATGGCACAGGCAATGGGATGAAGAACTCCAGGCTGATTGGCTTGAACAGGTTTATACAATTTATTATTCTCGGCCTTCAATCAAAGCTATCAACTGGTATGATTTTTCAGACTTCAGGCCTCATATTGTAAACGGGGGATTAATAAGAGAAGACAGTTCAAAGAAAAAATCACATGAGAGGTTAAAAAATTTGTTAGCTTCATGGAACAGGCTGCCCGGAAGCAGATACTAAACGGAAAGGTTTTATGAAATTATTCTTCGTCTCTGTTATTGTTTTATTTTGTTTCTCTTTTTCATTTGCTGAGATTGATATAAAAAATAAAAGTGTAACTGCGTGGAAAAGAGATCATCTGATTACGGGCAGTGTTAACATTCCTTCCGCAAACTCCGGTAAATTATTTGTTAACGGATCACCTGTTTCATTCAATATAACAGAAAATTCATTTTCTGTTCCTGTTAAGATTGGTGATGGTGAAAATATTATTTACGCAATTATAGACAGCAGCGGAATTGAAATTTCATCTGATACCATAATTATCACTCTTGGATACAAAGTTAAACCGGAAGTTTTCGCTTATGCTGAAGTGAACGGCACTACTGTAGAACTTCATTCAACAATAATTGAGAATCCCGATAACAGTAATTTAATTTTTTACTGGCAGGCAGATCCTGAAAATCGCGCACCTCTTGAAATAATAAATGCCAATGATAGTTCCGCTTCCGTGAATCTATCTCAAAATTCTCCCCCGGGTGAATATTATTTTAATTTATTTACTGTTGAAGAAGATGGAGATACAGCAAAAGCCAGAACATTCATTACAATTGATGATGAAGAAATAAAACCATTTGATATAAAGAACGATTATGCAGCATGGATTGATTCAGCAGTTATATATGAAATCACCCCGTACGTTTTTACAGAAGATGGAAATTTTAATAAGATCAGTGCAAAAATACCTGAGCTTGTTGAGCTTGGTGTAAACACTATCTGGATACAGCCTGTTTATTCAACTAACGGAAAAGGGCAGGGATATGATATTACAAATTATTTTAAAGTAAGACCCGATCTGGGAAGCGAATCTGACTTACGCAATTTAATTAAAACCGCAAAATCTTACGGCTTAAAAGTTCTGTTCGATTTTGTTGCCAATCATTCATCAATTCATCATCCTTATGCAAAAGCTTCCTCAGCAGATGGTGAAGATTCATACTACTGGAATTTTTATCAGCGCACGGAAGATAATGCGCCTTATTCACAACACTATCAACATTATAATGGATTTATAAATTACTTCTGGGATGAACTGCCAAATCTAAATTTTGATAATCCCGAAGTTCAAAAATGGATAACTGAAGCAACAAAATACTGGATAGAAAATTTTGGTATTGATGGATACAGATTTGATGCAATTTGGGGAGTGAATGCACGTAAACCGGAATTCACAAAAGAACTTCGTCTTGCCTTAAAAAGAATTAAGCCGGAAATATTAATGCTTGCAGAAGATAAAGCAACGCATCCGCATGTGTTTGATGAACGATTTGATGCAGCTTATGATTGGACTGCGAGCTATGATTGGGTTTCCCAATGGGTTTGGCAGACGGATTATGATCCATCTTCTAATCCAACAATTTTTCTTGCATCAGTAACTTCACGCGCAGGGTTATTGAGAAGATCATTAAACAACGATGGGAATGGATACGCACCGGATGCAAGAATTTTAAGATTCACCGGCAACAATGATATATATTACTTTTCAACGCATCACGGAGTGGAGAGAACAAAAATGGCTGCAGGTTTGGTGTTTATGCTAAATGGAATTCCATTAATATATAATGGAGAAGAGATCGGAAAGACAGGGCATCCATACAATCTCTGGTTTATTTTTCAGAGCAACAGAAAAATAAAAGATATGGATTCAAAAGGATTATTCTCTTACTACCAGCGATTAATAACTTTAAAGAAACAGCTATCAGCTCTTCACACAAATAATTTTGAAGAAGTTAAAATTACTCCCGGCAGTTCTGCTTTTGCATTCCGCAGATGGTCTGAAAATCAAAACGTTTTTTGCGCGGTTAATATGGCATCTTCAAAAATTTCTGCAGCATTGAATCTGCCGGTTGATAAAATGAATCTTGATTCAACAAAAACATATTATCTGACTGATATGTTTACCGGAGAATCTTATTCGGGTTTGCCGGAATCTTTTAAAGAAATATCTTTCCCAATTGATGGCTATACAACAAGAATGTTTTTGTTTGCTGATACAACTATGAATGTAACCGGCATAGATGATTTTGTAAGCGCAGAAATTCCATCTGAATTTAAACTTGAACAGAATTATCCCAACCCGTTCAATCCTGTAACAAAAATTAAATTCAGCACAAATGCTCATTCAAAAATTTCCCTGCGTATTTATGATGTTCTTGGAAATGAAGTTGCATCATTAATAGATGACGTAAAACCCGCAGGTGAGTATGAAGTTGAATTTGACGGCAGTAATCTTGCATCAGGTATTTATTTGTACAGGCTGCAGGCGGGTACTAAATCCTTTACAAAAAAGATGATGCTTTTGAAATGAAAATCTTAATCATCGGCGGAACCGGATTTATAAGTTCTCATATTGCTGATAAACTACTATCAGCCAATTATGAAGTTACAATATTAACAAGGGGAAAATCAAAAGAAAAAAATAAGAGACATAAAAATCTTTTTCATGAATCGGGAAACAGAAATGATAATAGAATTCTAAAGGAGTTGTCACTTCGGAATTTTGATGCAGTAATTGATATGATTGCTTACAGACCGGAAGAATCAGAATCAGCCGCAAAAATATTTTTTGGCAGAACAGGAAGATTCATTCACTGCAGTACAATTTCAGTTTATATGATCTCAAATGAAATTCATACTCCGGTTACAGAAGATCAGTGGAATAAACCTGTTATGGATTACTGGCAGGCAAATCCGTTCGGAATGGATTATGGTATTTACAAACAGCAATGTGAAAATATTTTGTGGAATTATCATGATGAAAAAAAATTTCCTGTAAGTATGATTCGTCCAACTTTTGTATGCGGACCGGGAGACCCTGCAAAACGTGATTACTTTTGGATTGAGCGAATAATGGATGGAAAGCCGCTGCTTGTTCCCGGTTCAGGTGATTATGCATTTCAATCAGTTTATGTTGAAGATGCTGCTGAAGCATTTGTGCTTTTGCTGCAGAATGAAAAATCAATAGGTGAAGCATACAACGCAGCCGCAGAAGAAATTTTTTCGATGAATGATTATCTGCATTTATTAATGAACTTACTCGAACATGAATCAGAAATTGTTCACGTTGATCAGGAAGTTTTTAAAAAGCAGAGTTTTGCTGTTTCCGCATTCGGTGATTTATTTCCGTTCAATGTTCAGCGGACTTCAATTTTCAGTCTTGAAAAAATAAAAACAGATTTGAATTACCGTTCCACTCCGTATAAAGTATGGATGCAGAAAACTATTCACTACTATTTAAATGAATATAAAGGACATTCAAATGGATATGAAAGAAGAAATGAAGAACTGGCATTCATAAAAAAATGGAAAAATGGTTATGCTTCTTTCATTGAGAATTTTGCTTCGTGATTCCTGATTCTTTAAACAAAAAATTATCAGAATATTATTAAAAGATTAGAATCTTTCCGGAGATTAAAATGACATCTGAAAAAAATAACTTAAAAGAAATTCTTGAAAAACAGATAAAAAAATCTGAAGGAATTTTACGTCTTGATCCTGTATGGGTTGCAAGAGATTTTCTTCCGCCTGGAAGAAGATTAGGCTTGCCCGCTGAACAGTATGAGTTTGGTGAACTCGGCGGTATTTGTGAGCGATGGCTTGCATCAACAACCAGAGCAGATAATAAAATTTCAGTTCCTGATGAAGGATTGAGTTTTATAAAATTTGATTCCGGTGAAAAAATAACTTTAAAAGATGCAATAGAAGCTGCACCTGAATTATTGATGGGAAACAGTTACGCAGCTAATCACAAAGGTTTAAATCGTCTCCCCAAAATTTTTGATTATGAATACCGGCTTCCATATCACATTCACCAGATGCAGCATCATGCGCAGTTGGTTGGAAGAAATTCAAAAGAAGAAGCATATTATTTTCCTGAAGGCGTTGAAATGGGAAAGGAAGCAGAAACTTATTTTGGAGTCCATCCTTTTATCTCATCTGAAAAAAAATATGATTTACTGCTTCCTGCATTAGTAGAATGGCGAGATGATTCAATACTTCAATTTGCGCGCGCATATAAGCTAATGCCGAATGATGGTTTTCATGTGCCATCCGGAGTTTTGCATGCGCCCGGTTCCGCGTTAACAATTGAGCTTCAGGAAGATTCAGATGTATTTGCAATGCTGCAGGCAAAAACTGGTGGCAAAATAATTTCAAAAGATTTATTGTTTAAAGATGTTCGTCCTGAGGACAAAGAAAAATGTGGTGAAAAAATTATTCTTGAAATGATTGATTGGGAGACAAGCGGCGATCCTTTCTTTTACGAAAACAGGCACACCCCCCCGCTATTAATTTCACAAGATGTTGAATCAGAAGAATACTGGATTTATTACAACACAACAAAATTCAGCGGTAAAAAAGTGGTTGTTCATCCAGGAGGAAAATTTACAGGAAAAGAAAAAGGAGTTTATAATATTCTTGTGTGGCAGGGTAAAGGTAGTTTTGGCGGATATGAAATTGAAGCTAAGAATTTTGAAAAGGATGAACTCTTTATCACTCATGAAAGAGCAATAAGAAATACTGAAGTAATAAATACAGGTAATGAGGATCTCATAATATTTAAATTTTTTGGCCCGGATATAAATGATGATGTTCCAATGCTGAAGAAGTATGGCAAATAGATAAGGAATATATTGTTGATTTTATGCATTAAAATTGATCATTGAATATGCCTCATATAAACAATGGAAATGAATTTCCCGGATGGAGAGAGATTGATTTTTACAGAATTATAAATCTTAATCCAGGTGAAGTAAAATCTTATAAAAGAAAATCTTTAAAGGAAATTCTTTTTGCTTGTGAAGGAAATTGTTCTGTTAGGATTGATGATCAGTTAAAATATTTAGTGCAAGGTGAGATAATTAATTTGAATTATAAAAATGAAATCATAATTGAATCAGAAAATTCCGCGGTACTGATTATCGTTGGCGGAAGATGGAATGATGAAATTGGCTCATATGGAATTTTTTCTTTGGACAACAGCAGCACACCCAAAAACATCGGTGATCCTGTTCAATATGAAAGAACAACTGAATTTGATAATCATTTTCATGATTGTGATGAACTCTGGATTATATACAGTGGCAGCGGATTGGCAGTCTCAGAAAATAAATTTTATAATGTAAAAGCCGGAGAATGCATTGCAACAAAAATGGGAGATCATCATGATTTCCCCAAAGTTTACGAAACTGTTAAAGGTATCTGGTTTGAAACATCATTAAAAGGAAAGAAAAGAAAAGGACATTTGTGGAATCATACCCATGGAAAACCTGAGGTAATAAAATGAAATACAACTTTCTTGGAAACTCCGGTCTTCAGGTTTCGGAGATTTGCTTTGGGGCAATGACTTTTAATAGTAAAGAAGGCTGGACTCACCTTGGAATTCAGGAGCAGGCTGATGCTGACAGACTGACAGCAATTGCAATAGATAATGGAATAAATTTTTTTGATACGGCAGATGTTTATTCATCAGGTATTTCTGAAATCATGCTTGGCAGGGCACTTGGTTCAAAAAGAAAAAATGTTGTGATTGCAACTAAAGGTGAAGGAAGAATGGGTGATGGTCCTAATGATGAAGGACATTCCCGCGCACATTTGATAAACGCTTGTGAGGAAAGTTTAAAACGGCTCAATACGGATTACATTGATCTTTACCAGGTTCATTCATTTGATTTTTTTACTCCGCTTGAAGAAACAATGGAAACTCTACACTATCTTGTTCAAACAGGCAAGGTAAGATATATAGGCATTTCAAATTTCTTTGCATGGCAAATAATGAAATTGCAGTCAATTGCTGAAATAAAAAATTTAAGCAGGATAACTTCTCTCCAGGCCTATTATTCACTTCTCGGCAGAGATCTGGAACATGAGCAGGTACCTGTTTGTGCTGATCAGGGAATAGGAATAATTGTTTGGAGTCCTCTTCATGGCGGAATACTTTCAGGCAAGTACCGGAATAAAAATAATTGGCCTGAAGGAACAAGAATCACTAAACCAGGTGCGCATTTCCCTTATGATGAGAATAAAGCTGAAGATATTTTTACCGTAATGGAAAAAATTACTTATGCAAAAAATAAAACATTTGGCCAGATTGCATTAAACTATTTACTTAATAAACCGGGAATTTCTTCCGTTATAATCGGCGCAAGAAATGAACATCAGTTGATTGAAAATATTGGTGCTGCCGGATGGTCTCTGGATGCAAATGAAATGGATATGCTTGATAAAGCAAGTGAACCGGCAAGGCCTTATCCATTATGGTATTTTGATGTTTTTAAAAAAGAAAAAATGAAAAAGTATTTTGATAAACTTTATCAAAACAAAAAATTATAATCTTGTTAAATAATTTGTAAAGGGGCTCAGGTGAAGAACATATTAATTCTTTATGACAGCGCTACCGGCAATACAAAAAAGATGGCAAATTATGTTGCGGAAGCTGCAGCAAAAAATATTAATATAAATGTAGTTGTAAAATCTGTTGAAGAAGCAAATAAAAACGATGTTGCAGCCGCAGATGGTATTGCACTTGGTTCGCCCGTTAATATGGGGCTTGTTTCCTGGAAGATGAAAAAGTTTTGGGATGAACTTGGGAAGGATCTCTGGGGAAAAATAAACGGCAAAATTGGATGTGCTTTCGCTTCGCAGGGCGGGATAGGCGGCGGCGCTGAAATTACTTGTATGTCTCTCCTGACGATTTTAATGAACTACGGTTTTCTTGTTTTTGGAATAACCGATTATGTTGCTGATAAATATACATTGCATTATGGTGCTACTGTTGCCGGTGAACCCAGGGAGAAAAAAGAAATTGATGCATGTATTCGCCTTGGCGAAAGACTTGCAGAACAGGTGTGCCGGTATGAAATCCGGAATTTAACAGAAAGTAAAAATTAATCATTATGAAAAAAGTAATACTCGATACAGACATCGGAACAGATATAGATGATGCAATTGCGTTAACATATCTGCTTGCAAATCCAGATTGCGATCTTTTAGGAATAACAACAGTAACCGGTGAGCCTGAAAAACGAGCAATGCTTGCAAGCTCACTTTGTAAACTTGCCGGAAAAGATATTCCGATTTTTCCGGGCACAGCCAATCCAATTATAATTGAACAGCAGCAGAAAATTGCACAGCAGGCTGAATCATTATCCAAATGGCCGCATGAAAAAAATTTTCCGAATGGAGAAGCAATAAATTTTTTGCGCGATACAATACATGCGAATCCCGGTGAGGTTACACTTTTAACAATCGGCCCGCTTACAAATATTGCTTTACTGTTTTTAGTTTATCCTGAAATACCATCACTTTTAAAATCGCTTGTTTCAATGTGCGGATACTTCAAACACAATGTTGAAGGCTGGAATAAACTTGAGTGGAATGCTAAAGGTGATTATCATGCAACTGAAATAGTTTACCGCGCAGATATTGCTTTGCACAGATCAATTGGAATTGATGTTACTTCACAGGTTAAGATGAATTCAAAAGAATTTACTGAACACTTTAGTGCTGATATTTTCAAACCGCTTCAGGATTATGCAAAACATTGGTATGATTATTCTCATACTGTTACTTTTCATGATCCGCTTGCTGCCGCGGTTATTTTTAATGAGCGCATCTGCAAATATGAAAAAGGAAATGTGTCCATCGAGATGAAAGATGATGAGAATGCGGGATTAACAAAATGGAATCCTTCACCAGAAGGGAAGCATGAAATTGCTGTAAGTGTTGATCAGGAAGAATTCTTTAAAGAATATTTTTCTGTTTTTAAATGATAAAAATCTGCGTACAAATGATTCACAGTTGATCATTGATAAACAATTAGTTAATGCATAAAAGATTTTATGAATACAACAATACTTATTTTGGTTAGACACGGAGAAAGTGAAGCGTATGATTATCTTCCCGGGAGAAAACCCGGTGTAAACTTAAGTGCTGCCGGAGTTGCGGAAGTAAAAAATCTTGCAAAGCATCTTACCAGGTTTAACATTGATATAATATTTTCAAGCCCTGTTGATAGAACTAAACAGACTGCTGAGATAATTTCTTCTTCGATTAGTAAAGAAATTAAATTTGCCGATGAGTTGATGGAAATTGATTTTGGTGAATGGACCGGAAAATCATTTGCTGAGCTGAAGAATGATAATCAATGGAAATTATTTCACAAATTCAGAAGCGGAACCAGAATTCCCGGCGGTGAAACAATATTAGAAGTTCAATTCAGAATGATTAAAAAAATTGAAGAGATAATTAGTAAATATTCAGGTAAAACTATTTTGATTGTGAGTCATGGTGATCCCATTAAAAGTGCTCTTTGCTATTATCTCGGATTGCCTCTGGATTTTATTTCAAGAGTCAGTATCGATACAGCTTCTCTTTCAGTTTTAATTTTGAATGAATCCGGACCAATAATAAAATCTCTGAACCATAAACCATAAAAAATATTCTAATGAAATATATAATTAGCTTAATTATAATTTTTGCTTCTACCATTTCATTTAATTGTTCAGATAATTCTAAGAATGATGATACAGTAACAGTAACATTCTGGCACAGTTTTGTTGCATCTACAATTCCTGCATTTAATGAATTGATTGAGAAATTTGAAAGCGAAAATCCCGGGATTAAAATTAATGCTCAGTATGTTCCAACAGGTGATGCACTTGTTCAAAAATTAGTTACTGCTGTTCAAAGTAATTCTGCACCTGATATTTCATGGCTGCATTCAGATTTTATAAGCAAACTTGTAGAAGCAGATGCAATTTATCCGATGAATCATTTTATCAATTCAGAGAATGGATTAACTGATGAAGAAATGAATGACATCTTTCCGCAGCTTCTGCAGGCAGCTTCATGGCGTGATACACTTTATGCAATGCCGATGGAAGCTACAGTGCTGGCGCTGCTATACAACAAGGATATGCTTAAAGCAGCAGGTTATTCTTCACCGCCTGCTAACTGGAATGAGCTTCATGAGTATGCAAGAAATCTCACGATTGATTCTGATAAAGATGGTGTGCCTGAACAGTATGGATTTTATATTCCTGCTTATCCGGCTTCCGGACCATTAAGCATCTGGATGGTTTTACAGTGGACTCCATATTTATGGCAGGCAGGCGGCAGTGAAATAAATAATAATCAAACACAGGTTTTATTTAATAGTGATGCGGGTGTTAAAGCATTAACATTGTGGAAGACAATTTATAATGATGTCCGGTTTAATAATTTTTCTATGACTCATGATATGGGATTTACTTCAGGAACAATTGCAATGATAATGGACGGTCCGTGGGATCTTCCTCAATTAAAAAAACTGGTTAAGTTCAATTGGGGAATTACATCACTGCCTGAAGGACCGGAAAAAAAAGCAACCTATCTTGCAGGAGAAAGTATGGCTATTTTCAGGCAAAGTAAAAATCCGGATGCCGCATGGACATTTGTTAAATGGATTGTTAAACCGGAGAACCAGGCTTTCTTTTCTGAAAGATCAGGATATCTTCCTGTTTGTAAATCAGTTTTGGAAATGGAAGATTACCAGAATTATCTTAACCGCGATCCTTTAATGAAAGCATTTGTTGATCAAATGGAGATTGGATTTGCGCGGGCAACAATTGATTACAACCGCGTTGAAATAAATCAAAACATTGCAGCAGCAATTGAAAAAGCTATAATCGGAAATGTTGATCCAAAAACTGCACTTGATGAAGCTGCACAGAAATGTAACATCTTGCTTAATAACAGATAGTTTTTTAGCATAAAATTTCTTCAACTGTAACTATTATTTCATTTGAACTGTTCTGTATCAACTTTTATCATAAAAAAAATATTTATCCTTTCTTAATAAAATGAGAGAAAATTAATGATTGTTGGCAGCGGCAAATTCAAATATAAATGGATTGAAAACTGGGTGAAAATTCCTGATACATCTTCAGGAAAACTGAATGGCAGAACGCATGGTGTTGTTGTAACTAAGGATGAAAATGTAATTGTGTTCAATCAGGCAAATCCTGCAGTACTTATCTTCAACAAAGAAGGCGAGTTAATAAATTCCTGGGGTGAACGCTTTAATGGCGCACATGGATTTACTCTTGTTACAGAAAATAATATTGAATACTTATGGCTGACCGATGAATTTTCCGGTGAAGTTATAAAAACTACACTGGATGGAAAAACTGTTCTTGATATTGCAAAACCTCAAACCAATGTTTACGAAACCGGGAAATATTCACCAACATGGATTGCGGAGTTTGAAAAGGATAAAGGAGGCAACGGAGACATCTGGCTGGCTGATGGTTATGGTTCAAACCTTGTTCATCGTTACAGCAATGAAGGAATTTATTTAAGCACAATTTCAGGTGATAAAGGTGCCGGAAGATTCAACTGCCCGCACTCATTATTTTTTGATTACCGCAAATCTGAACCGGAGCTATATGTAGCGGACAGAGGTAATAGAAGATTCCAGGTTTTTGATCCGGAAGGAAATTTTAAAAGAAGTTTTGGAAAAGATTTTTTATACCTTCCCTGCGGAGGAACAGTAAAGGATGATCTGCTTTATGTTCCTGAACTCTGGGCGCGAATTGCCATACTTGATGAGAATGATAAATTAATAACTTTCATCGGCAGGAATGAAGAAGTCTGCAATTTGCCCGGCTGGCCTAATCACGAAAAAAAATTGATTGAAGAAGGAAAGTTTAACAGTCCGCACGATTTAACAGTAAATGCTCACGGAAATATTTTTGTAGTTGAATGGATAATCGGCGGAAGAATTACAAAACTGGAAAAAATTATTTAGGCAATTAATTGCATTCAATCACATATCAATAAAGCACAAAAGAATATCAGTATTTCAGAAGAAATTATTTTACCTCCATATTAAGTTTATTTCAAAATTAAACTCCCACAATCATTTTAAATAAGGAAGAACTATGAGTTCATTAAACGGCTTTGTTGTAACCGAAGAACAGAAAAAACAATACCAGGAAAAAGGCTTTTTCATTTTAGAAAAAGTTATTCCTGAAGAAGAACTTGAAATGGTAAGGAATGAATGTTCGGAATTAATTCGTCTTCAGGATAAGGAGATGGATGAACTTGGAGTTGATACTCTTGGGTTAAGCAGAAAGAACAGCAGATACTTTGTGTTCCTTGCTTATAAAGAAAGGCCGCACCTTGGCAAATTTATTTTCAGTGATAGAATGGCTGAAATATGTAAAGCAACAATTGGTGATAATGCCTATTTATTCTGGGAGCAGTTTGTTGTGAAAGGCACCGATAAAAAAGGAGCGGAATTTACATGGCATCAGGATTCGGGTTATGTTGATTATGAACATAAGCCATATGTAAACGCATGGATTCCGCTTGATGATGTGAATGAAGAGAACGGAACAGTTTATCTGCTTCCATACGAACTTGCCGGTACAAAAGAAAAAGTGGAACACAAACCTGTACCGGGAACAACAGATCGTGAAGGGTATTTTGGTCCCGAAAAAGGTATTCCGGCTAATTGTCCTGCGGGATCAATTGTTGTTTTTTCAAGTACATGCTTTCACCGTTCTGGTGCTAATAATACTGATAAGTTGCGCCGGGCTTATGCTATCCAATTCTCACCTGAAATTATTTATGAAGCTGATGGATCATTAAAAGGATTGGATGTAAAATTTCTGGAGAATGGCAAACGGGTTAAATAATTTAAAAAGGAATTAATGATTTTTGATGTTTCTGCCTGAACCCTTTTGGTGAAGCATCAAAATTCTTTTTAAATAAATGATAGAAATGACTCAGGTTTTCAAATCCTGCATCGAGTGATATTTCGGAAATTGTTTTATCCGAATTAGCAAGAAGATTTGCCGCATAATTTAGTTTTAAATGATTTAGAAAGTCTGTCGGTGTTTGATTAAAATATTTTTTAAATGTTCGGCTTAAATGTTCTGGACTTCTGTCTGAAAGTTCATACATTCTGTTTATACCTGCAACAAAGTTTTTTCTCTTCATCATTTCATCTTTTAATTTTAAAAGCCAGGAAGGAATATCTTCATTTCTTTCCTGCTGCACTTCTCTGAAATATCTTGAAAAAATTTCTGCAATTAATATTCTGAATTCAGATTTAATTTTTAATTTTTTTTCTCTCGGAATTGTATTCAAACCTTCAAACCTGGCAATTAAAATATCTTTATCAATTTCAAGAAGTTTTAAAGTTGGGGGATATTCGGGTTTTAAAAGTCTTTCTGCATTGTAGCCTTCGCCAAAATAATCGAGCAGCTTTTGTAAAGTTGAAGCAGGGAATGCAATATTTATCAATTCACAATTTTCATCATTATATCTTTCATAGCTGTGTGTATCATCAGGTCTGATGAATACCATTGTGCCTTCATCAATCATTTCTTCTTTGTCATTTATTTTATGAAGAGCTTTACCTTTTGTTATAAGAAAGATTTCAAAAAAATCATGATTATGCGGAAAGGTAATTGACGCCAGGGATTTATGATAAGCATAATGAATTCCCGTTTCAGAATCGATTAAATCTTTTGTTCTTAAAAATATTGGCTTCATTTTAGAAAATTATTTTATGGAGATGTTTATATCGTCCCTAAAGGGACTTGTAATATTATTTCTATTTCTTTCTATAAATATTTAATCCCTAACGGGATTATATCTATTGTTAACAATATTTATTTACTTCATCCTTTTTGATCTGTCCCTTTAGGGACAAAATATTTCTAGAAAAACCAATCTCCACATAAAATTGAAGTCCTGTAGGAGACGATATAACAAGGTCCCTTACAATCAATAAAATACAAAAGAAAATCACCAGAAAACACTAACTAATATTCTCGAATTGAAAAATGGTTCACAACTTATTATATTATGAACCATAATAGTGAGGTAAAAATGAAATCTATAACAATTCATAATATTGATAAGGATATAAATGAAAAGCTGAATGAATTAGCACGCAAAAAGGAAATGAGTTTGAATAAAACTATCAAATTTCTTCTAAGAAAAGCTCTTAATCTTGAAAACAATTCTAATGAAGAGCGTAAAAGAAGCCTTTCTGAATTTTGCGGTATTTGGAATCAGAAAGACCTTGAATCATTCAGGAATGCAACCGAAGATTTTGAAAAGGTTGTAGAGGAAGAATGGAAATGAGGAGAGTGCTGCCTGACACCAATGCTATGAGCAGTCTGTTTATGGGTGATGAGAAAGTTTTGCATCATTTAGCTGGAGCAGAACAAATTTTGATGTCAATATTTGTTATCGCTGAATTATATACTGGATTTAAAGGTGGAAGTAAGGAAAAACAGAATCGTACTATCTTAAAAAATTTCATACATAAAAATGATGTTGAGATTCTGAATGCAACTCAGGAAACAGCAGAAATTTTTGCTGTAATTAAAAATAAATTAAGATCAGCCGGAAAACCTATTCCCATAAATGATATTTGGATTGCTGCCCAATCTATAGAATTCAACGCAGAACTTATTTCTTATGATAAACATTTTACAAGCATTGATGGATTGCATCTCTGGAATCCCTAGTTATATTTAAACTCATCATTAAACCACAAAAGAAAATCACCAGAAAACAAGATTTCCCGCTTTTTCTATCCTAAATTATCAAGCGTAAAGAAGTATTATCATTAATAAATAATTAAAATGAGCACTGAAAAAGCAATAAAACAGAAAAACATTATAGAATCACTCCGCACATCACTTCTTTTTACAGAGACATACAAAAAATATCAGGATCATCATCCTGCAATAAGAGAGGCAATGTGTTTAAAGGTTCAATATCCTGCTTTCCTCTCAGGTATAAAAGATTATGATCTTTTTGCGGGCAGATTAAACGGCAGACCGGAGAAAGATGGTTTCCCATTCGACAATAATAATTATGTTGGTGTAACTCCTGATGAATGGGGAACTGCTGCTTTCGGTTATTACTGTCTGACAGAAAAAATTCTTGCACACATAAATGATCCGGGCATTGATGATGAAATGAGAAAGCAGCTTTATGAAATGATTGATTTCTGGAAAACAGAAAACACCGCTGCTAAAGTCCGTGCTGCCTATCCTGACATTATGAAAAAATATCTTCCTTCCGATAACTGGATGGGTGAACCTGGTATTGCATTTCCTCTTTACAGGCTGACAGGTGGAAATGTTAATTACAAAAAATTAATTCAAAAAGGCATTCCCGGTTTATTAAAAGAAATTGATGATTACATCTCTGGTTGTGAAAAGAAGAATCAGGATTCCCCATTTTATAAAGGAATGAGAATAGCTCTTGAAGTTTTAATTGATGTCTGCAAATACTACAGAGATGAAGCAATTGAATTAATTAATCATACTGATGATATTCAAAGAAAAAAAGAGCTTGAACAAATTGCAAATACTCTTGAGGCAATTACAATCTCTGCACCTAAAAATTTAAGAGAGGGAATTCAGCTTTTCTGGCTTTATTCAATTCTTGGTGATATCAGGAATCACGGAAGGATGGATGTTTATCTCGGCGATCTTTATGTAAATGATATTGAATCAGGAACATTAACAGAGGATGAAGCTTTACGATTACTGCAATCATTATGGCGATTAATGGCAGAAAGAAGTACCCGTGTGCACAATCGCGTTATTATCGGAGGTAAAGGAAGACCAAATGAAGCTAATGCAGATAGGTTTGCTCTTCTCGCAATGGAAGCATCACGAATAGTTCTTGAAGTTGAACCGCAATTGTCATTAAGATTTTATGAAGGAATGAATCCCGCTTTGATGGAGAAGGCTCTTGAAATAATTGGGGAAGGCAGAACTGTTCCGATGCTTTATAATGATGATGTAAATATTAAAGCAGTTCAATCTGCTTTTGGTTTTGATGAGAAGACTGCGGAACAATATGTTCCTTACGGCTGCGGTGAATATATAATCGAGCATCAGAGTTTTGGAACACCAAGCGGAGTTATTAATCTTCTTAAAGCTCTCGAAGTCACTCTTCATAATGGAGTTGATCCTTGGACAGGAAATGTTTGCGGACTACAGCTTGGGGAGTTTAAAGATTTTAAAACTTTTGATGATCTATTCAATGCGTATAAAAAACAGGTTGAGTTTTTTGTTGATCTCATGGCTGAACAGGAAGAGATTGAATATAAAGTTGCAGGTGAACATTCTCCTTTCCTGTATCTATCACTTCTTTATGATGATTGTCTTGCCAAAGGTAAAGGTGCATTTAACGGCGGCATTAAATATTTAGGCGGAACTCTTGAAACTTACGGAAATGCAAATACAGCAGACAGCTTAACTGCAATTAAAAATGTTGTTTATGACAATAAGTTAATAAGCCAGGATGATCTCCTTAAAGCACTCGATAATAATTTTAAAGGATATGAATTATTAAGAAAGCAATTGCTCGATCTTCCTAAGTATGGAAATGATAATGAAACTGCAGATGCAATGCTTGTTAAAGTTCATGAGCATGTTTGTAATTATGTTAGAGACCAGGTTAAGAAAAGAAATCTTCATTCATACCTTGTGGTTGTTATTAATAACAGTGCAAACACTTTGATGGGGCATTGGACATCAGCTTCTGCCGATGGAAGAAAATCCGGTGAACCAATGGCAAACGGCAATAATCCTACAAGCGGTTTTGATAAAAATGGTGTAACAGCTTTTCTTAATTCTCTCGTAAAACCTTCTGTAAAAATACATGCAGGTGCTGTTCAGAATATGAAATTCAGCAAAGAAATGTTTACAAATAAAAAGGAAATATTGAAGCAACTTCTTGATGTTTACTTTGAGAAGGGTGGTGCACAGGCAATGATTACGGTTGTAAGCAAAAATGATCTTGAAAATGCAATGAAAGAACCTGAAAAGTATTCACATATTTTTGTAAGAGTTGGTGGTTTCAGCGCAAGGTTTGTTGATCTTTCGAGAGATGTACAGTTGGAAATTTTAAACAGGACATTATATTAGTTTTTTACTTTGTGCTTCTTAGAGCCTTAGTGCCTTAGTGGCAAATATTTTTTTGCCACTAAGACACGAAGACACAAAGTTACACTAAGTTAAATATTATTAATGAATATTATGAAAAACATTTCAGAAGGAATTACATTTGATATCCACAGGTTCTCATTAAATGACGGACCGGGAATCAGGACAACCGTTTTTCTTAAAGGTTGCCCTATGAAATGTTTATGGTGCCACAATCCCGAATCTCAAAGTTTTAAACCACAGCTCTCTTTTAATCCCGACAAATGTATCAACTGTTTTAATTGTGTTGAAGCCTGCTCAAACGGTGTTCATAAAATAATTAATGACAGGCGTGAAGTTGAATTCAATCTTTGTTCACTTAATGGAGATTGTGTATCAGCCTGTACAACCGGTGCATTAAAAATTATTGGTAATTCATCTTCAGTTGATTCCATAATGAATGAAGTTTTAAAAGATAGACTTTATTATGAAAAATCAGGTGGAGGTATTACAATTTCCGGTGGTGAACCTTTGGCTCAGCCACAGTTTACAAAAGCAATTTTAACTGAAGCAAAAAAAGCCGGAATACATACCTGTGTTGATACTTGCGGATTTGCAAAACAAAAAGTATTTGAAGATATACTTGAACTTACAGATATTTTCCTTTTTGATTATAAAGCTACAAATCCTGAAATGCATTTTAAATTAACAGGAGTAGAAATCAAACCTGTGCTTGATAATCTTGATTTCCTTTACAGAAATAATGCATCAATAATTTTACGATGCCCTTTAATACCGGGAGTTAATGATACAGAAGAACATCTTAACGGAATTAAAAATCTCTTAACAAAATATCCCAAAATTCATTCTGCTGAACTAATGCCTTATCATGATATGGGAAGAGATAAGGCAGCACAAGTTGGAATGATATATCGATTAAGAGATATTAAATCTGCAAACAAACATGATAAGGAAAGATGGCTGAGTTATTTCCCTTCAACTAACCGTATAATATGTACTTAATTTTTTTAACAGAGAAAACTATTTACCAAGAGATGCTAAAAATTCCATCTTAATATTTACATTTAAAAAATTTCCGCTGTAATGTGATGTGCAGGTAACACTGTTTACATCGTTTATTCCGCGGGCTTTAACGCAAAGATGATCCGCTTCAATAAACACTGCAACATCTTCTGTTCCAAGGATATTCATTAATTCCTCTGCAATCTGAACAGTAAGTTTTTCCTGCTGCTGCGGGCGTTTTGCATAATACTGAACAATCCGGTTTAATTTTGAAAGCCCGATTAAATTTTCATTCGGGAAATAGGCAATGTGAACCTTGCCGGTAATCGGAACGAAGTGATGCTCACATGTTGAAAATAATGTAATGTTTTTTTCAACAAGCATTTCACGGTAATTATACTTATTGCTGAACAAAGATACCGAAGGTTTATTATCAGAGTTCAAACCGCTGAAAAATTCTTTAACGTACATTTTAGCAACTCTGGCCGGAGTATCTTTTAAACTATGATCTTCCAGATCAAGCTGAAGAATTTCCATTATCTCTCTGAATCTTTTTTCTATCAGCTTTATTTTAGTTTCATCATCAATCCTGAAGTTAGATCTTATCTTTTCAACTATTTCACTTTCATCTTTTATATAAGAATTGTTTGTACTGAAATTTGGATCCTTCATAAATATATTTTCCTTAATGTATTAAAATTCTTCTTTAACAATTAATGAACTATCTACATTTAAATTTTTTAAATGCTTCTCAATGGCTTCCATCATTGGCTCCGGGCCGCAGAGATAAATGAAGTAGTCTGGATCAAGAAACCGTTTAATTGTTTCCGCATTTATATACCCATGCAGATATCCTTCCCGTTTTTCATTTGATAAAATGTTAATGAAATTTTTCCCGAGTATCATGCTGAATTCCGCTTCAAGAATTATATCATTCCTGGTTTTGTTGGCAAACAAAAGTTTATTTCCGGCAATTTCATTTTTTGAATAAAGATCTCTCAGAATAGCAATAAAAGGAGTAACACCTGCGCCGCCAGCAATAAAAATTCCTTTGCCCTTATAATTGATTGTTCCCCACACATCATGAATAATCAGTTCATCTCCCGGATTTAACAATGCAAGTTTTTTTGTTACTCCATCATGATCATTGTAACTCTTAATTGTAAATTCAAGAAAATCCCAATCATTCAGGCTTGTAAATGTGAATGGTCTTCGTTCATCTTGAAGACCTTGTTTATTGATAGAAACTTCTGTAGCTTGACCAGGAATGAATTTATAGCCATCGGGCTTCTCAATCCTGTACCGATTAACATCGTGAGTAATCGTTTCCTTGCTTAGAATTTTAACTATATACTGTTCCATTCTTTTCCCTTTTATTTATTAGAGAACGAGCAGGAAAAAAGGTTACAAAAAAGTAAAATATCGTTTGCATCACTAATCTTTTATAATTAAAAGATTATAATCAAACGATAAAAGTTGAGGAGTAATGAATTCAGAAACAACCTCCATTCTGCTGCCTTTAGCAATATATGCAATAGCTGTACTGGCAATTGTTGGATTCATGATCGGCTTTTCTCATATAATTGGCCAGCGGCAGAAGCATCCCGAATCAAGCCTTCCTTTCGAATCAGGTATGAAACTTACAGGATCCGCAAGAATAAAATTTCCTGTTCAATTTTATATGGTAGCAATGTTCTTCGTGATATTTGATCTTGAAGTTGTATTTATTGTTGCCTGGGCAATTGCTTTCAATGAATTAGGCTGGATGGGCTACATTGCTGTGTCAGTTTTCATATTTCTTCTCGCAGCAGTTTTCATTTATGAATGGAGAATTGGTGCGCTTGATTTTGGATTGAGCGGTAAAAAAGTTTTAAAACAAATGAAAATATATCAGAAAAATTAATTATGAAGTGGTGGTTCACTCAAACTATTGATCAGACAAATAAAATAAGCGGTAACGGATCTTTTGAAGATGCACTCAAGAGCAGTCTTATTTTAAGCAGGGTTCAGGATCTTCTTGCATGGGGAAGAAAAAATTCAATGTGGCCTTTTAACTTTGGATTATCATGCTGCTATGTTGAAATGGCAACAAGCCTTACCAGCAAATATGATCTTGCACGCTTCGGTGCTGAAGTTATAAGGGGAACTCCTAGAGAAGCTGATGTAATGATAATTGCCGGAACCGTTTTTATAAAAATGGCACCGGTCATCAAACATCTTTATGAACAAATGATGGAACCACGATGGGTTATTTCAATGGGCTCATGTGCAAACGCCGGGGGAATGTATGATGTTTACAGCGTTGTGCAGGGAGTTGATAAATTTCTTCCGGTTGATATGTATGTACCCGGCTGCCCGCCGCGTCCGGATGCATTCATGGAAGGACTGATTTTATTAAGTGAAGCAGTTGGAAAGGAAAAACGCCCGCTTAGCTGGATGATCGGTCCGCAGGGAATTGAAAGACCGGTTATGCCATCAATGCGAGATACTAAAAGAGAAGAAAGAATGAAAGTAACAAAACTTCGTCCTCCTTCTGAAATTTAATTTTATATGATCTGAAGCTCAGCTTTCTATGCATGAAAGATCAAAAATATGAATGGTAATTCTTCAATAATAAATGAACTTGAACAAAAATTTGCTTCGTACGATTTAATCATACAAAATTCTGTTGATGAAATTCCCGCTGTGTGGGTTCCTGCCGAATATGCTTATGAAATTCTATCTTATCTGAAAAATGAAATTGCCAATCCTTTTAAAATGCTTTTTGATATTACTGCAATTGATGAACGAACACGTAAAAACAGGCATGGCCAGCCGGAAAGTCTATTCACTGTAATTTATATTCTTCTTTCATTTGATAGGAATGAATACATAAAAATTAAAGTTCCTTTAAATGAAGAATATCCTATTCTTAAATCAATAACAGGATTATGGAAAAATGCCAATTGGTACGAGCGTGAAATCTATGATATGTTCGGCATTAAATTTACAGGGCATCCTTTTTTAAAAAGAATCCTTATGCCGCCAACATGGAAAGGTCATCCTTTAAGAAAAGAACATCCTTCCAGAGCTACTGAAATGGGAGTGTTTCAGCTTCCGGATGATAAAAAAGAGGATGAGCTTGAAGCTTTAAAATTCAATCCTGAAAATTGGGGATTTAAAGATGAAGATGAAAATTTTGAATACATGTATCTCAATCTTG
Source organism: Ignavibacteriales bacterium (assembly GCA_044507695.1). Taxonomy (GTDB): domain Bacteria; phylum Bacteroidota; class Ignavibacteria; order Ignavibacteriales; family Ignavibacteriaceae; genus JBIQJD01. The sequence continues at coordinate 136,877 of JBIQJD010000008.1, forward strand.
GGCCGCAGCATCCGGGTACTCACGGCGTACTTCGATTAATACTTCAGCTAAGTGGTGAACAGATTGTAAACATTGTTCCGGATATCGGTTATCACCACCGTGCCGCTGAAAAAATGGGTGAGAGGCAAACATGGCATACATACATTCCTTACACAGATCGTGTTGATTATCTTGGCGGAGTTGTAAACAATCTCGCTTATCTGCTTGTAGTTGAAAAACTCGCGGGAATAGTTGTTCCTGATCGTGCTACAGTAATCAGGATTATGCTTTCAGAACTTTTCAGAATCTCAAGCCACCTCGTATGGTACGGAACATTTGCACAGGATGTTGGTCAGCTCTCTCCTGTGTTTTACATGTTCACAGATCGTGAAAAAGTTTTTGAAATAATTGAAGCTGTTTGCGGAGACAGGATGCATCCGAACTGGTTCAGGATTGGCGGCGTTGCCCAGGATCTTCCCAACGGATGGAAAAAACTTGTTATGGATTTTGTTAATTACTTTCCCGCAAAACTTAAAGAGTATGATTCACTCGTGATGAAAAACAGAATCTTTAAGGCAAGAACAGTCGGCATCGGCGCATATACACTGGATGAAGCAATTGAATGGGGTGTTACAGGACCGGGTTTAAGAGCTTGCGGTTTTGAATGGGATTTCAGAAAGAAGCAGCCGTATTCCGGTTATGATCAATTTGAATTTGATATACCAACTGCTGTTAATGGTGATGGATATGATCGTGCAAAAGTTAGAATTGAAGAGATGAGGCAGAGTTTAAGAATAATAGAGCAGTGCGCAAAGAATATGCCTGAAGGTCCGTACAAATTAGAACATTCAAGAACAACTCCGCCCATTAAAGAAAAAACAATGCAGGATATTGAAACATTAATAAATCATTTTCTGAATGTTACGTGGGGACCGGTAATTCCGGCGGGTGAAGCTTTCTTTGGAATAGAAGCAACAAAAGGCTGCAACGGATATTACCTTGTAAGCGATGGAAGCACTAATCCATACAGGGTAAGAATACGAGCTCCTTCTTTTGCTCACATGCAAATGGTTCCTTACATAAGCCGCGGATATACCGTGGCTGATCTGCTTTCAATTCTTGGAAGCGTTGATTTTGTACTTGCAGATATAGACAGGTAAAAAATGTTATCACCTGAAGAAAAAAAAGAAATAGAAGAAGAAATAAAATTGTATCCCCATAAACAGGCTGCCTGTATTGAAGCTATGAAGGTAATACAAAAACACAGGCGCTGGGTTTCTGATGAAAGTTTAAAAGACATTGCTGAAATTCTTGATATGACACCCGATGAACTTGATGGTGTTGCAACATTTTATAACATCATTTTCAGAAAACCGGTTGGAAGGCATGTTGTTTTTGTTTGTGATAGCGTAAGCTGCTGGATACTTGGTTATCAGAATATTTTAAAATATTTCGAAAAAAACTACAGGATAAAATTTGGTGAAACAACAAATGATGATCGTTTCACCCTGCTTCCGATTCCGTGCCTTGGTACATGTGATCATGCGCCGGCAATAATGGTTGATAATGATCTTCACAGAAATATAACACCGGAAAAATTAGATGATATTCTGAAAGATTATACTTGAAATTTCTAATGAATAACAAATGGAAAAACCATTAACTAAAAATATAAAACCAAATCAGCCTCCGTTATCAATTAAAGATTATGAAAATTCCGGCGGCTACCGGGCTGTTAAGCATGCGTTTAAGAATCTCTCTCCGCTTGAGGTTCAGAAAATAGTTAAAGAATCAGATTTAAAAGGCAGAGGCGGTGCTGGTTTTTCAACAGGATTGAAATGGAGTTTTGTTCCGATGGATGAAAATCTCAGAACAAAATATCTCATCTGTAACGCAGATGAAATGGAACCGGGAACATTTAAAGACAGGCTGCTTATTGAAGGTGACCCTCATTTATTAATTGAAGGAATGATATTAAGTGCATATGCAATTCAGGCAAACACTGCTTTTATTTTTTTAAGATGGGCTTATAAAAAGGCCGCACAAATTTTGTTGAAAGCAATTGCCGAAGCATATAATGCCGGATATCTTGGAAAAAATATTTTGGACAGCGGTTTTAATCTTGAACTTCATCTTCATACAAGTGTTGGAAGATATATCTGCGGTGAAGAAACTGCACTGCTTAATTCACTGGAAGGGAAGAGAGCAAACCCGCGCGCAAAGCCTCCTTTCCCGCAGGTAAGCGGATTGTTTGGCAAACCAACAATTGTTAACAATGTTGAAACTTTATGCTGCGTTCCTGAAATAATTAATAACGGCGCTCAATGGTTTAAAAGTTTAAGCGTTACTGATGAAGGCGGAACTAAATTGTACGGAGTTAGCGGCAGAGTTAAAAAGCCGGGATTGTGGGAATTGCCGCTTGGAACAACAATGGGTGAAATTTTAAATGAATTTGCCGGCGGTATGCAGGAAGGTTATTCATTTAAAGGTGCACTGCCGGGCGGAGCTTCAACTGATTTTTTAACTGCCGATCATTTTGATGTGAATATGGATTTTGCAAACGTAATGAAAGCCGGAAGCAGACTTGGAACCGGCACAATGATAGTACTTGATGATAAAACCTGCCCCGTTGGTATGCAGTATAATCTTCAGCATTTTTTTGCACAGGAATCCTGCGGCTGGTGCACTCCTTGCAGAGATGGCCTTCCATGGGTTGAACGTATTCTGTTATCAATTGAAAATGGAGATGGAAGAATGGAAGATCTTGATTTGCTTGCTTTTCATACAAAATATCTCGGACCCGGAACAACTTTCTGCGCATTAGCACCCGGCGCAATGGAACCGCTGCAAAGTTCGCTAAAATATTTCCGTGAAGATTTTGAAAAACATATTACCGAAAAACGATGTCCCTGGAGACAATAATTGGCAAAAATATATATAGATAATATTGAATTTGATGTTGACGGCAGCAAGAATTTGCTTGATGCTTGTATATCGCTCGGGCTTGATCTGCCTTATTTCTGCTGGCACCCGGAAATGGGTTCTGTTGGCGCTTGCAGGCAGTGCGCTGTGGTTAAGTTCAGAGATGAAAAAGATGAGCGCGGTAGAATTACAATGGCTTGCATGGAACCTGCAGCTGATGGTACAAGAATATCATTAAAAAGCAAAGAAGCAGTTGCAATGCGCGCCGGAGTAATTGAATGGCTGATGACAAATCATCCGCATGATTGCCCTGTCTGCGATGAAGGCGGAGAATGCCATTTGCAGGATATGACATTGATGAGCGGTCATAATTACAGAAGACATCGTTACAAAAAAAGAACATATGTAAATCAATATCTCGGGCCTTTCATCAATCATGAAATGAACAGATGCATTCAATGTTACAGGTGTGTTAGATTTTACAGGGATTATTCAGGCGGGGATGATTTTAATGTTTTTGCAATTCACAATATTGTCTATTTCGGAAGGCATGAAGAGGGTGTGCTTAAAAATGAATTCAGCGGCAACCTTGTTGAAGTTTGCCCAACAGGAGTATTTACAGATAAAACTTTAAAAAAACATTATACGCGCAAATGGGATTTAACAAACGCGCCTTCAATCTGCCACCATTGCAGTGTTGGCTGCAATATAATTGCATCCGAAAGATATGGTACCTTAAGAAGAATTTTAACAAGATATAACGGTGAAGTAAACGGATATTTTCTTTGTGATCGAGGAAGATTTGGATATGAATTTGTAAATCATCCCAAACGTATAAAAAATGTTTACCTGAAAGAAAATGGTTCTTTTAAATTGAGTGATTCTGTTGAATCGATAGCAGAACTAAAAAATATTTTTAACGGAAGAGAAAGAGTAATTGGTATCGGCTCGCCGCGCGCTTCACTTGAAGCAAATTTTGCGTTAATGAAATTTGTTGGGAAGGAAAATTTCTATCACGGAATTTCAAAGAAGCAAAAAGAATTAACCTCTCATTGTATAAATATTCTCAGATCAATTCCCGTGCGTACTCCTTCTTTAAGAGAGATTGAAAAGAAGGATGCTGTATTAATTCTTGGGGAAGATTTAACAAACTCCGCACCAATGATGGCGCTGGCAGTTATGCAGGCAGCGCGCCAAAAACCAATGCGTCTGGTTGATCAGCTTAATATTCCACGTTGGAATGATGCAGCTGTAAGGGAACTAATACAAAAAGAAACCGGTCCTGTTTTTATCGCTGCTCCTGCACCAACTAAACTTGATAAGATAGCCCTGGCAAATTTTAGAATGGTTCCTGATGATATTGCAAGATTTGGATTTGCTCTTGCTAATTTTTTGAATGCTGATTCTCCGGGAGTAAATATTCAGAATGAAAGATTGCCAAATCTTGTTAAAGTTATTTCAGAAGAATTGTTGAATGCTGAAAATCCTTTAATCATTTCCGGCACAAGTTCAGGAAGTAAAGCTGTAATTGAAGCCGCTGCAAATATTGCTTCTGCGTTACAGATGGCTGGTAAAAATGTCTCGTTATCATTTGTTGTTCCTGAGTGCAACAGCTTTGGATTAGAAATGCTCGGTGGTAAAGATTTAAATGATGCAGCAGAAGAAATTAACCGAAACACAATCCACTCAGCAATTGTTATTGAAAATGATTTATCAGAAAGAATCACGGATAATGTTTTTTCTTCTTTTAAGAAATTAAAAAATCTTATATCATTTGATTATCTTGAAAACAAAACAACAGAAGCAGCCAATATAATTTTTCCCGTTGGTGCTTTTGCAGAAACAGACGGGACACTAGTTAATAATGAAGGGAGAGCGCAGCGGTATTACCAGGTTTATCCTGTTCTAAATCCTATAAAAGAAACATGGAGATGGATTAGAGATATTGCAGTTGAAATCGGAAATTCTGAATTCAAAAAATTTTATACCTTAATTGATTTTACAAATCAAATTGTTAGTGAGATGCCGGAATTCAGTGGGATAGAAACTTTAACCCCGCCGCCTGATTTCAGAATTGCCGGACAAAAAATTCCACGGCAGACTCACCGTTACAGCGGAAGAACTTCCAATTACGCAAACATAAATATTCATGAGCAAAAACCTGTGGAGGATATTGATTCCCCGCTTTCATTTTCAATGGAAGGATATATGGGGGAACCTCCTTCATCAATAATTCCATTTTTCTGGAAGCCGGGATGGAATTCCCAGCAGGCAATTAATAAATATCAAATTGAAGTTGGCGGTCCGCTGCATGATGGTGATCCCGGCAAGCGATTGATTGAACCTTCTCAAAAAAGCATGTACTTCTTTTCCGGAATTCCTGAATCATTTAATAAAAGAGAAGATGAATTATTAATTATTCCTCTCTTTCAAATATTTGGATCAGATCAGTTAAGTTCTCACTCTGCTCCTGTTCAGGAAAGAATTCCCCTTCCATATTTATTGTTGAATGAAGATGATATAAAAAAATATAATCTGAAAGAGAACTCGGAAATCAATCTTACTATTAGTGAAAGAAATTTTAAACTAAAAATTATTAAAGGAGATATGCCTCCAGGTGCCGGAGGAATATCAGTTTTATCCGGAATGGGTTTTGTTGAACTTCCTGCTTATGCAAAAATTAACGGAGTGAACACATGAGTGCGGAAGTTAGATCAATATTAATTATTGCCGGCGTTTTATTTGTAATGCTTAACATTGCTGCTTTATTAATCTGGGTTGAACGAAGAATGCTTGCAATGTGGCAGGATAGACTTGGGCCAAACAGAGTTGGTCCGTTTGGTTTGCTTCAATCAATTGCAGATATGGTAAAAATATTTTTTAAAGAAGATTGGATTCCACCTTTTGCAGACAAAACCGTTTTTGTTACTGCACCAGCAGTTGTTGTTACAGCAGTTCTGATGGGCTTTGCCGTTGTACCCTTCTCACCGGAAATTTTTGTAGTTGATCTGAACATTGCTCTTTTATTTTTTCTTGCAATGTCTTCGCTTGGCGCATACAGTATTGTTTTGGGCGGCTGGGCATCAAACAATAAATATTCTTTGTTGGGCGCAATGCGCGGTTCAGCTCAAATGATCTCTTACGAAGTTTTTATGGGACTCTCGCTGATGGGCGTTGTAATGTTAACCGGTTCTTTCAGTCTTGTTGATATTGTGGAAGCACAAAGAAAAATCTGGTTTGTAATTCCGCAGTTTATAGGATTTGTAATTTTTTTGATTGCAGGAATAGCTGAAACACACAGAGTTCCGTTTGATATTCCGGAAGCTGAAAGTGAATTAATAGCCGGCTTTCATTCTGAGTATTCCGGTATGAAGTTCGGAATGTTCTTCGTTGGTGAATATCTTGGTATAACTTTAATATCAGCAATGATTGTTACACTATTTTTTGGCGGCTGGCTCGGTCCGGCTTTTCTTCCGCCTGTTGTTTGGTTCTTCCTAAAACTTGCATTGTTCATTTTATTTTTTGTTCTGCTGCGTGCTGCTCTGCCAAGATTAAGATATGATCAGTTGATGGAGTACGGCTGGAAATTTCTACTGCCGCTTGCACTGTTGAATGTACTTGTTACAGGCGCAGTTGTGCTTGCATCAGGATAATTGTGAGGTTATATGTTCAGTAATATAAGAAGTTTGTTTATTACGTTTATACATTTATTCAGGAAAAAGGTAACAGTAGAATATCCTGAAGAGAAGCCAAAACTATCAGCAAGATGGAGAGGCAGAATTATTTTATCAAGAGATCCTGATGGCGGTGAACGCTGTGTAGCATGTTACCTTTGCGCTGCTGTGTGCCCGGTTGATTGTATTTCATTACAGGCGGCAGATGACAGCACAGGCAGGCGTTATCCCGAATTTTTCAGAATAAATTTTTCACGCTGCATCTTTTGCGGCTTTTGTGAAGATGCCTGCCCAACTTACGCAATCCAATTAACTCCTGATTTTGAAATGTCTGAATATCAAAGAAAAAATATGGTCTATGAAAAGGAAGATTTATTAATAGCCGGTGAAGGAAAATATCATGGTTACAATTATTACAAGGTTGCAGGTTTGGCAATCGGCGGAAAAGGAAAAGGTGAGGCAATTAATGAAGATCCGCCGGCAGATATCAGAACTCTTTTGCCTTAAAGGAATTTAATGATAATACTTTTTTACATAGCTTCAATTGTTGCAGTTGTTTCCACATTGATGGTAATTACGAGATTAAGTGCAATTCATGCGTTGCTATATATGATAGTTTCACTTCTATCAATTGCAGTTATCTTCTTTATAGCAGGTGCACCGTTTATTGCCGCACTTGAGGTTATAATATACGCCGGTGCAATAATGGTTCTGTTTGTATTTGCAGTAATGATGCTTAATCTCGGGGATAAATCAGTTGAACATGAAAAGCATCTTCTCTCAGGTAAAATGTGGATAGGTCCATCAATCTTATCATTAATTCTTTTCATCGAATTCATATACATGCTGTTGAATTCAGAGACAATGATTTATAATCCAGAAATAATTTCTCCAAAAGAAGTTGGCATTTCAATGTTTACAACATATCTGCTTGGGGTTGAATTAGCAGGAATGCTTTTAATGGCTGGAATTATTGGCGCATATCATATAGGCAGAGAAAAACGCAAAATCTATCACCGATTTTTTCAGGAGGGAACAGGCAAATGATTATTCCTATTGAATCAGGTTTGCTGCTGGCTTCAGTTTTATTTGTACTTGGATTAATAGGAGTTCTTGTAAGAAGAAATATTATCTTCATGCTTTTATCAATTGAGATAATGCTTAATGCTGCCGGACTTGCATTTGTTTTTGCCGGCGCAAAATGGGCTCAGGCTGATGGACAGATAATGTTTATGTTTATACTTGCAATGGCTGCTGCTGAAGTTTCTGTTGGACTTGCTTTAATTCTCAGGTTATTTCACATGAATAAATCTCTTGATTCAGATCTTGTTAATAAGATGAAAGGATAACATGTTCAATCTGCTCTGGTTAATACCGGCCTTTCCGTTTGCGGGATTTCTTCTGCTTGCTTTTTTCGGCAGAAGATTTAACCGTAAAACTGCCGCTGTAATCGGAGTTGGTTCTGTTGGCATTTCCGCACTCCTCGGAATTTTAACTGGGATTAATTTTATCACCTCCCCACCTAAAGGATACAGCTTCACGCAACTGTTGTGGAGCTGGATTGATGTAGAAGGATTCACTGCCGGAATTTCCTTTTATCTTGATGCAATGACAATCATTTTCATTTTTGTTATAACCTTTGTGGGATTTCTAATTCATCTCTACTCCGCAGAATTTATGCATGAAGAAGAAGGTTATTCAAGATTTTTTGCCTACATGAATTTGTTTGTTGGATCAATGCTTACGCTTGTAATGGCAGATAATCTTCTCCTGCTTTATCTCGGCTGGGAAGGCGTTGGCTTATGCAGTTATCTTTTAATCGGCTTCTGGTATAAAGATGATGCAAATGGATACGCAGCAAGAAAAGCATTTATCGTTACAAGAATTGGTGATACGGCGATGATAATTGGTCTCTTCCTTCTTGTAATGCATTTTGAAACTTTGAATGTGCAGGAAATACTTCACCGGGCATCACTACTTTGGCCCATCGGATCTGATGCCGCTTTCTGGGCTGCAATACTTTTACTCGGCGGAGCGCTTGGAAAATCAGCGCAGCTTCCCTTGCAAACATGGCTGCCGGATGCAATGGCAGGTCCTTCTCCCGTCAGCGCTTTAATTCATGCAGCAACAATGGTTACTGCCGGAGTTTATCTGATTGCACGTACAAATGTTTTGTTCACTCTTGCGCCAGCAGTCCAAATGCTGGTTGCAGTAATCGGTGCTGCAACATTGTTAATGGCTGGATTCAGTGCATTAAATCAATATGATATTAAAAGGGTTCTGGCTTACTCAACTATAAGCCAGATAGGATATATGTTCCTCGCTCTTGGTGTTGGTGCGTGGTCTGCGGCAATATTTCATTTTATGATTCATGCATTCTTCAAAGCCCTTCTATTCCTTGCAGCCGGTGCAGTAATTCTCTCACTCCATCATGAGCATAATATGTTTAGGATGGGAGGAATTAAAAACAAGATGCCGGTGGTTTTTTGGACGTTTGTTATTGGATCTGCTGCCCTTGCTGCAGTGCCATTAATCTCCGCAGGTTTTTATAGTAAAGATTCTATTCTCTGGTTTGCATGGTCTGCCGAATCAGGCAGCCCCTGGCTTTGGGCTGCAGGATTAGCAGGAGCGTTTATAACTGCTGTTTACACGTTTAGAATGATATTCATTACATTCTTCGGAAAACAAAAAACTCAGATAAGTCATCATCCGGGAAGTATGATTAAAATTCCATTAATTATACTTGCTGTATTAAGTATTATTGGCGGATTTATTGAACTCCCTCATACATTGGGCAATTTGCCGTTATTCTCAAATTTCTTAAATACTACTTTACCGGCAGTTGAACTCGCAGTGGAAAGTACTTCAACGGAATTAATACTTCAGGCAATTGCTGCTTTAACAGCACTCAGCGGTATTTATATAGCATATTTAAAGTATTACAAAAAAGAAACTAATGTTCAGCCTGGACAAAATAGTCTGCAGAAATTTCTTTACTCAGGCTGGGGATTTGACCGGCTGTATGATGCAGTTTTTGTTATTCCATTCGTTTGGATTTCTCACATAAACAGGAATGATTTTTTTGATTGGTTAAGCAAGGGAATTGCATTACTTGCTTTTGCAGCACATAATCTCCTGTCGCTTACTCAATCAGGTAAATTAAGATGGTATGCAATGGGGATAGTAATTGGTGCTGCCGCTGCTTTAACAATCGCGGTTTTATTATGATACTTTTATGGTTAATAATAATACTAATGGCTGGCGGAATAATCTCATGGATTTCCGGTAAATGGAATCAAACTATTTCAAGAGTAATTTCAATTCTCGCATTAACCGCCGATTTGATTCTTGTAATTTATCTTTGGATTACTTTATCTCCATCTTTATCATCAAACGGCAGCTGGATGGTTGAGATTAATTACGAATGGATTCCGCAGTACGGTATTTCATTTCATCTGGCATTAGATGGTTTAAGTCTTCTTCTTATAGTATTAACAGTATTTCTTGGATTGCTTTCTGTTCTTGTATCATGGAATCAGATTACAGAAAGAATTGGATTCTTCCATTTTAATCTACTCTGGATTCTTGCAGGAATAACCGGAGTTTTTCTTGCACTGGATTTATTTCTCTTTTACTTCTTCTGGGAAGTAATGCTCATTCCAATGTACTTTATAATTGCAATCTGGGGATATGAAAACCGAATTTACGCGGCGTTTAAATTTTTTATTTACACACAGGCAAGCGGCTTATTAATGTTAATTGCCATTCTTGCTCTTTATTTTACTCACGGTGCTGAAACAGGAAATTATACATTTGATTACAATCAGCTTTTAGGAACTTCACTTTCTTCACCGGCATCAATGTGGATAATGCTTGGCTTTCTGATTGCCTTTGCCGTAAAACTGCCGCTGGTACCTTTTCATAACTGGCTGCCGGATGCACACACAGAAGCTCCCACTGCCGGTTCTGTAATTCTTGCAGGCTTACTTTTAAAAACCGGTGCATACGGAATATTACGCTTCGTACTTCCGCTTTTCCCGCAGGCTTCAATTGATTTTGCTCCTTACGGAATGATGCTTGGTACAATTGGGATTCTTTACGGGGCTAAACTTGCCTTTGCTCAAAGAGATTTTAAAAGATTAGTTGCCTACTCAAGTGTAAGCCACATGGGATTTGTTATGCTCGGCGTATATGCGTTTAATCAGCTTGCACTGCAGGGAGTTGTAATGCAAATGCTTGCTCACGGAATCAGTACAGGCGCTCTCTTTATTATTGTTGGTGCAATTCAAAAAAGAATTCACACAAGAGATTTGGAAGAGATGGGCGGATTCTGGGAATTAGCCCCGCGCATGGGAGGAATTACATTATTGTTCACAATGGCTTCACTCGGTTTGCCCGGATTGGGAAATTTTATTGCCGAGTTTCTTATTCTTTCCGGAACATTCCAGGCTTCTGTGTTATGGACTGTTCTTTCATCAACCGGACTTGTTGCAGCAACTATTTATTCTTTAAGAATTATGCAGAAGGTTTTTTACGGACCAAAATATAAAGAATGGAAGATGAAGGATTATAACTTCCGCGAATCAATTGCACTCGGTTCTCTTATTGCAGTTATAATCTGGTTTGGATTGTATCCTCAGAATGTAATTAATACAGCTAAAAATTCTCTGGATAAAATTTTGAATTCAATGAATACAAGAACAGAACGAGTAATAAATGTTGAGTAAACTATCATGAACTCTGCAGATATTACGGCATTGCTTCCTTTTATAATAATTGCTGCTTCAGCGGTTGTTGTTATGCTGATAGCTGCAATTAAGAGAAATCATTCCTTATCATTTATCATTAGTTTGATTGGATTAGCTTCTGCATTTATATCTTTATTTTATACAAAAGAAATTACTCCCCATTACGTTTCTACTTTAATAGTGATGGATAATTATGCTCTTTTTTTCATTGGATTAATTTTTATTTCAACCTTTCTGATTCTTCTTTTCTCATATAATTATTTTGAAATGGTTGATGAACAAAAAGATGAATATTACATCCTGATATTAATTTCTGTGCTCGGTTCATCGGTACTTGTAAGTGCAGTTCACTTCACTACAATTTTTCTTGGATTGGAAATTCTCAGTGTATCCCTTTACACATTAATTTCTTATGTAAGAAAATTTTCTCTTTCAATTGAAGCAGGATTAAAATACCTCATACTTGCCGCAGCTTCTTCAGCATTTCTCTTATTCGGCATGGCGCTGATTTATACAGAAACCGGAACAATGGAATTCACTTTGATGAGTGAGAAACTTTCCGTAACCGGTGCAGCTCCGCTTATAGTAACAGGAATTGCAATGATGATTGTTGGAATCGGATTTAAATTAGCTGTAGTGCCGTTTCATATGTGGACACCGGATGTTTACCAGGGCGCATCATCTCCTGTCTCATCATTTGTTGCATCAGTTTCAAAAGGGGGAATGTTTGCGCTTCTGCTCCGTTTCTTTATTGAAGCAGATGCAAAATATTATGAACCTGTTTTTCTAATCTTTACAATAATTGCAATTGCCTCAATGGTAATTGGAAATCTTCTTGCTCTTCTTCAGAATAATGTAAAAAGAATTTTAGCTTATTCTTCAATTGCAAACCTGGGATATCTTTTAGTTGCATTTATTGCAAGCGGTAATCTTGCAGTTGAAGCAAGTGCTTTTTACTTAACTTCATACTTCATTGCAATAATTACTTCATTTGGAATTATAACTCTTCTATCAACAAAAGAAAGAGAAGCGGAGGAATTAAATGATTATGCCGGATTGTTCTGGCGTAGGCCGTTTTTGGCTGCTGTTTTTACTGCTATGCTTTTATCGTTAGCCGGAATTCCTTTAACAGCAGGTTTTGTAGGCAAATTTCTCGTGATTTCTGCAGGTATTAATTCAACCTTATGGCTGCTTTCATTGGTGCTGGTTTTAACCAGTGTAATAGGTTTGTATTATTATCTAAGAATTATAACCGTAATGTTTTCAAAATATGAATCTGCTGCTGAAATTAATCCTGCAAAAAACTCTTTCTCAGGCGGAGCCGCAGTGATAAGTTTATTTGTACTTGTGCTTTGGCTTGGAATTTATCCATCATGGATTATGGATACAATCAGAAATCTGGTTTCTTCAGTGTTTTAATTTTTCCTTTCGTTCTTTGAGGATATCTTTCTAACAAAAAAATAAACTGCAGATGCAAAAACATCTGCAGTTATTTCAATTCTTAAAAAAGAATACTATCAATCTTTCTTAGTTCATCATCAGAAAAACTGATATTGTTTAAAGCGCCAACCGCATCTTCAATTTGTTCAACCTTGCTTGCACCAATCAGTGCGGAAGTTACAACAGGATCACGCAAAACCCAGGCGATTGACATTTGCGCAAGTGTTTGTCCGCGCTGCTGCGCAATTTCATTAAGCTGCTTCACTTTATTAATTTTTTCTTCAGTAATTCTTTCACGCGGAAGAAATGTTCCTTCTTTTCCTGCTCTCGAATCAGCGGGAATTCCATTTAAATATTTATTTGTTAAAATTCCCTGCTCAAGCGGTGAAAAAACTATGCAGCCAATTCCCTCCTCGCGCAGTACATTTGTTAATCCGTTTTCAATCCACCTGTCCATCATACTATATCTTGGCTGATGAATTATAAATGGCGTTCCCCAATCCTTTAAAATTTCAGAAGTACGTTTTGTATCTTCAGCTTTGTATTGAGAGATGCCAACGTACAATGCTTTACCGCTTCTTACAATTTGATCTAATGCTCCTAATGATTCTTCCATCGGTGTTTCCGGATCAGGACGATGATGATAAAAAATATCAACGTAATCTAATCCCATTCTTTTCAAACTTTGGTCAAGACTTGAAATTAAATATTTTCTTGAACCGAAATTTCCATAAGGACCGGACCACATTTCCCACCCGGCTTTTGTTGAAATAATCAGCTCATCTCTGTAAGATTTCAAATCATGTTTTAGAATCATACCAAATGTTGTTTCTGCTGATCCGGGAGGGGGGCCGTAATTATTTGCCAGATCAAAATGAGTGACACCGAGATCAAAAGCCCGGTGAATCATTTTTCTGCTGTTTTCAAGCGTATCTACTCCGCCGAAGTTGTGCCAAAGACCAAGTGAAACCTGCGGCAGTTTAATTCCGCTTCTTCCGCAGCGTGCGTACTTCATTGTATCATATCTCTGAGGTGAAGGTGTGTAGTGCATGTGTCTCCCTTTGGTTAAAAGTTGTGTTGATATGAATTTATAATATTATCAATTATTTTGTTTGATGTCTCATTGATAATCATTCTGGCAGATTCAGATTCAAACCAGTTTAATGTGCGTTTTATTCCTTCTTTAAAAGAAATTTCTGCAGAAAACTCCGGAACAAATTTTTTTATCTTGCTGTTATCAAAAATTACGCTGTGCATTTTATCTCCTGTAAGCGTACCGGAAAGTGAAGCTTCAACTTTCTCAATAAATTCAGTGGGAATGTGTATAACATCGGCAGAAGCTCCTGCAGTTTCAGCAATAATCTCGTAGATTTTATTCCATGTTAAAACTTCATCAGAAGTAATATGAAAAATTTCTCCAATTGCTTTTTTGTTACCTATTAATCCAGTTAATCCTTTCGCAAAATCATCTGAATGTGTAAGAACCCAAAGAGAAGTTCCATCTCCGTGAATGAAGATTTTCCTTCCATTTTTAATCCGGTCAATCAGTGTGTACTCTTTTCCGCCGCCAATTATTGCCGGGATAATATTTGAATAAGTGTGTGAGGGTCTGATTATAACTGCCGGAAAATTTTCTTCATTAAAAGCGTGCAGCAATTCATTCTCACAATTAATTTTATTTTGTGAATACTGCCAGAATGGATTTACTGCGGGAGTTTCTTCAGTAATTACAGGATGCACCGGCGGTTTTTGATAAACGGATGCAGAGCTTATAAAAAAATACTGTCCGGTTTTACCACGGAATAAATTTATATCTCGTTTTACTTCATCAGGATGAAAAACAATCCAGTTAACAACTGCATCCCATTTATGTTCATTTAATTTTAACTGTGTTTCTGTTTGTGTTATATCACCGGCTATTCTTTTGCATCCGGGAATTTCAACGGGAGTTAAGCCGCGGTTAAGAAGGTATAAATCAATTCCTCTTTCAACACACAACCTGCTTACAGAAGAACTAATATTTCCGGTTCCGCCTATGAATAAAACTTTCAATTTTCTCCCGTGAAAAATCAAATTGTAAAATATTCATTTCTAATTTAAGAAATTCTTTTCCAGTTAATAATATTCAGATCATCAACCTCATTTTTGAAAATCTGCCTGTTTTAAAATTTTCTGAAGATGAATTCAAACTCAATGATGCAAATTAACTTGACTCTGAGTTTTTTTTGTCTAAATTACATTATCGTTAACTTAAACGATTAAGTAAATACCCGGAAAAATTGTGATTCACCGGGCGAAGCTGTGTCCAATCTCTTATATTTACCATTATGAAAAATAAAAACACACTCCTGTTAATACTTTTTTGTATCCTTTATTCAATCTCAATTTTTGCTGCTGAGACTGAAATCAAAGTAAAAAACAACAGTGAAATTTTCAGGCATGAAGTTATTGCTGTTGATTTGGATTCAGTTCAAATCAATTTAAAGAATGAAAAATTTGTGGTTAAAGATGGCAGTGAAATTATTCCGGCCGAAATAAACGGGAACCAGCTTCTAATCTATATACAACTTAATGCCGGTGAAGAGAAAAATCTTTTAATTCAAACAAATGATGCTGCAAAGAAGCAAGTTAAATACACAAAGGCATATCTTGGACAAAAAACAGAGTATGTAAAACAGGACGGATATTACACCGGTGGAAGATTCGCGGAAGTAGATTCGGCAGTTGTGCCAAAAGATCATTTTGCACATGATGCTGTGTACCAGTTTGAAGGACCCGGCTGGGAATCCGAGCTTGTTGGCTACCGATTATATCTTGATGACAGAAACAGAACAGACATTTTTGGCAAAAAGAAAAATGATTTGGTACTTGATCAGATTGGTAAGAATGATCTTGTTTCCGATGGAAAAGAGTCTTATCAAAGTTTAATGGATTGGGGAATGGATATCTTCAAGGTTGGTAATTCACTTGGAATTGGAGCAGCAGCTTCTTACTTGAATGACAGCGTTTATACAATCTCAGAGTATGAAGAAGTTACTGTAAAAATTTTAAGTGGAAATTTACAATCGGGTGTTATCACAAATCATTTAAACTGGAAATTAGCAGATAACACATATAACCCGGAAATATTTTATTCAATTAAAGCAGGAAGCAGATTAACTGCCGTAACAGTTAAACTTGATAAAGCAATTGAAAATATCTGCACAGGTCTTGCTAAACATAAAGGAACAGAGTTTCTAAAATCACAAAACCAGAGCGGCTGGAATTATATTGCAGTGTGGGGAAAACAGACACTTGTAATTGATAATCTTGGCATTGCTCTTTTTTATAAACAGGAAGATTTAATAAGCCTTGATGAAGATAACCTCAGCCATCTTGTAATTTTGAAACCTGAAAATAATTCCTCCTCTTATTATTTTGCTGCGGCATGGGAACAGGAACCAGGCGGGCTGAAAAATAAAAATGAATTCATTAAGTATCTTAATGAAGAACTAATTAAATTAAACCATCCAATCGAAATAAGTAGCAGGTAAAATATTTTAATGAAATCCGCTGCATTTATTTTACTGATAAGCATTGCATTTCTTACAGGCTGCAGCCGGCAGGCAGAAGTTAGAAAAATAAAAATTGCACATGGACTTGATCAAACCCACCCGGTTCATCTGGCAATGGTTTATATGAGTGAGAGGGTGGCAGAAAAATCAAACGGAAAAATTCAGATGACCGTTTACCCGAGCCAGCAGCTTGGAACAGAGCGTGAATGTCTTGAACTTCTTCAAATTGGAAGTCTGGGAATGACGAAAGTTTCTTCATCTGTATTAGAAGGATTCGCTCCACTTTATAAGGTGTTCAGCCTGCCGTTTATTTTTGAAAGTGAAGAACATAAGTTTAAGGTTTTTGAAAGTGAACTCGGCAAAGAACTTCTTGCAAGCCCTCAAAAATATCTTTTGAAAGGATTATGTTTTTACGATGCAGGCAGCAGAAGTTTTTATACAAAAAATAAACCGGTTATGAGTCCTGATGATCTTACAGGATTGAAAATAAGAGTTCAGGAAAGTGCTACATCTGTAAAAATGGTAAATGCGCTTGGCGGCTCTGCAACTCCAATTGCGTGGGGTGAATTGTATACTGCGCTTCAGCAAGGTGTAGTGGATGGAGCTGAAAATAATCCGCCGAGTTTTTTTACTTCCCGCCATTATGAAGTATGTAAATTTTTTTCTCTCGATGAACATACATCCGTTCCCGATGTTTTGCTTATAAGTTCTGTGTTGTGGAATTCATTAACTGATGAAGAAAAGAGATGGATTCAGGAAGCTGCAGATGAATCATACAAGTATCAAAAGAAATTATGGAAGGAAGCAACAGAAGAAGCATTGAAAAAAGTTCAGAAAGCCGGTGTTGAAATTTTTTATCCTGATAAATCAACTTTTCAGAAAAAAGTAGTTCCGCTTATTGATGAATTTAAGAGTGAACCGGAAGTATATGAGTTGGTTCAGAAAATAAAAAATTTAAATAAAGCCGGATGATAAAAATCAAAATTACGATAGATAAAGTAATCAGGTTTCTGCTTGTAATTTTATTAGGCGGAATGACGATTAATGTATTGTGGCAGGTCTTTACAAGATTTGTCCTGCAAAATCCAAGTTCATATACTGAGGAACTTGCGCGTTATACATTAATCTGGACCGGAATTCTTGGTGCTGCTTATGTTGCTGGACAGAAGATGCACCTTGCTATTGATCTTCTTCCAACAAAATTAACAGGCAAAAGAAAAATTTATCTTGAACTGATCATTCAAACAGCAATTATAATCTTTACAATTTTCGTAATGATTGTTGGCGGGCTGAGACTTGTAAATATTACTTTCACGCTGCACCAGATTTCCGCAGCGCTGCAAATTCCGCTTGGTTACGTTTATCTTGTTATTCCAATAAGCGGGTTTATTATCCTCTTCTATTCTTTATTCTTCATGTATGAGCAAATCAATTTATTAAAAACTCAAAATTCTCTAAAAGTTAAAGATTAATAATGGAAGTAACCGAAATTCTGATTCTTGTAATTACATTCTTTGCACTTCTTGCAATGGGTGTGCCTATTTCATTCAGCATCGGGCTTTCAACTTTGGCAACAATGCTTTGCACAATTGATGCACTTCCTTCATATACTACTGTTGCGCAAAGAATGGCTACAGGAATTGACAGCTTTGCACTACTTGCAATTCCATTTTTTATTCTTGCCGGCCAGTTAATGAACTCCGGCGGAATAGCAAGGCGGTTAATTGATTTTGCAAAAGTTCTTGTAGGCAAACTTCCCGGCGGTTTGGCATTTGTTAATGTAATGGCAGCAATGCTGTTTGGTGCTATTTCAGGTTCTGCCGCGGCAGCTGCTTCAGCTATCGGCGGATTTATGACTCCCGTTATGAAAAAGGAAGGATATGATCCGGGATTTTCTGCAGCGGTTAATGTTACTTCTGCAACAACAGGATTGATAATTCCGCCAAGCAACATATTAATTGTGTATTCACTTGCGAGCGGCGGAGTTTCTATTGCAGCATTGTTTCTTGCAGGATATATTCCCGGAATGTTATTCGGCTTATCCATAATGGCAGTAGCATATATTTATGCATTAAAGAAAGGTTACAAATCGTCAGAAACAGTTTCTTTTAAAGATGGAACAAAAAAGTTTTTGCATGCACTGCCAAGCCTTCTATTAATTATAATTGTAATTGGGGGAATAATTGCCGGATACTTTACTGCAACAGAAGCTTCTGCAATAGCTGTACTGTATGCGTTCATTTTATCTGTTTTTATTTACCGTGAGATTAAACTTTCCGATCTTCCAAAGATACTGGCTGACAGTGCTTCTACAACTGCTGTAGTAATGCTGCTGGTTGGAACATCGATGGCGATGTCCTGGGTTATGGCGTATGAAAATATTCCCCAGAATGTAGCAAACGCGCTGGTTGCCCTATCAGAAAATAAAATTGTAATTCTGCTTATCATTAATTTTATACTGCTTATAGTTGGAACATTTATGGATATGACTCCGGCAGTATTAATTTTTACACCAATCTTCCTTCCCGTTGCTCTGCATCTGGGAATTGATCCTATTCATTTTGGAATAATAATAGTAATGAATCTCTGCATCGGCTTGTGCACACCGCCTGTTGGCAGTGTATTGTTTATCGGTTGTTCGGTTGCCGGTTTATCAATTACAAAAGTTATAAAGCCGTTAATTCCAATGTTTATTGCAATGACTATAACGTTGCTAATCGTAACATATATTCCTGAATTGAGTTTGTGGGTTCCGCGCTTTTTTGGATTTTAATTTCAAATTTGATTAACAATCTTTCTCCGGAAAAACTTTACGTAAATGAGTAACAAAAATTCTTCTGTATTTATTGATGAGGATTTTCTTCTCAGTACTGAAACAGCAAAAAGATTATATCATGAATACGCTGAAGATCTTCCTATAATTGATTACCACTGCCATTTGCCGGTTAGAGAAATTGCCGATGATAAAAACTTCAGCAGTATTACCGAAATTTGGCTGAATGGTGATCATTATAAATGGCGTGCAATGCGCACAAATGGTGTGGATGAAAAATTCATTACAGGTTCAGCATCTGATTATGAAAAATTTTTAGCATGGGCAAAAACTGTTCCTGATACAATCAGAAATCCGCTTTATCACTGGACACACATGGAATTGAAAAATCCGTTTGGAGTAAGGGATAAACTTTTGAATGAGAACACTGCAAAAGAAATCTGGGAACAATGCAATTCACTTCTTCAGATGAAAGAATTTTCAACCAGGGGATTGTTAAATCATTTTAAAGTTGAAGTTGTTTGCACAACTGATGATCCGGTTGATGATCTATCCTATCATAAAAAAATTAAGGAAGATAACTTTAACGTAAAGATACTGCCGGCTTTCAGGCCTGATAAGGGAATGATGGTTGAAAATAAATCAGTATTTAAAAGCTGGTTTGAAAAACTTCAGCAGCTTGTTAAATATGAAATAAAAAGTTTTGAAACATACATTGAAGCAATAAACCAGAGACATGATTATTTTCATCAGAATGGATGCAGATTATCAGATCACGGAATTGAAAATGCTTATGCTGAAGATTATACTGAGGAAGATATTGAAAAAATATTTCAAAAAATTCTTCGTGATGATGAACTTTCCGGTACTGAAATTCTGAAATTCAAATCTGCAATGATGTATGAGTTCGGATTGATGAATCACAGCAAAGGCTGGGTTCAGCAGCTTCATCTTGGTGCTTTAAGAAATAACAATACACGCATGTATAATAGGCTTGGACCTGATACTGGTTTTGATTCAATTGGTGATTTTGCATTGGCAGTTCCGCTTGCAAAATATCTTAACAAACTTGATACAAACGACAAACTTGCTAAAACAATTCTTTATAATCTTAATCCTGCCGATAATGAATTGATGGCAACGATGATTGGTAATTTTCAGGACGGCAGTGTCCCAGGAAAACTTCAATTTGGCAGTGCGTGGTGGTTTCTTGATCAGAAAGATGGAATGGAAAAACAGATAAATGCTTTATCAAACATGGGGCTTTTAAGCCGGTTTATAGGTATGCTTACAGATTCACGCAGTTTTCTTTCTTATCCGCGGCATGAATATTTCCGAAGGATTTTATGCGCGATGTTAGGCAGTGATGTTGAGAATGGATTAATTCCTGATTCAGACGAACTGCTTGCGCCGCTTGTTAAAAATGTTTGTTACTTCAATGCTAAAAACTATTTCAATTTTTAATTAAACAATCCTGAAAAATCCCATCTAGTAATTTTTAAAGAATTTCCGGTCTTCACTTTTCTGCTTTTTAAAAGGAGCTGAATATGAAAATTTATAGTGTTAGAACGGTTCTACTTTCATTCCTTATTTTACTTCCCAATTCTGTTTTTGCACAGGGAACTTTGCATGGAATAGTTTCTGATTCAATTAGTTCAGAAGCATTAGTTGGCGCAAATGTTTTTCTTACCGGAACTTCATTAGGCAGTGCAACAAATATTGAAGGACGTTATTCGATCAGCAGAATTCCTGAAGGTGATTATACTGTTAAGGTATCATATATCGGATACAAACCAAAAGAAGAAAAAGTTACAATAATAAACGGCAGAACTACTGAACTTAATATTCAGCTTTCGCTTGATGTAATTGAAGGGGAAGAAGTTTTAATTACCGGGCAGGCAATGGGGCAGGTTGCAGCAATAAATCAGCAGAGAACATCAAACACAATTATTAATGTTGTATCTGAAGAGAAAATTAAAGAATTGCCCGATGCAAATGCCGCCGAATCAATCGGCAGACTCCCCGGTGTTTCAATTCTTCGTTCAGGCGGTGAAGCTAATAAAGTTATACTGCGCGGGCTGAGTGATAAATTTACATACGTTACAATTGATGGAATAAAAATTCCTTCTACAGATGCATCGGCAAGAGGTCTGGATTTAAGCACAATTTCACAAAGTTCACTTGCGGGAATTGAATTATTTAAAGCTTTAACTCCTGATAAGGATGCGGATGCAATTGCCGGCAGTATTAATCTTATAACAAAAAAAGCTCCTGCTGAAAGAGAAATCCGTGCTGAAATGAAAGGCGGATATAACAGGCTGATGAATTCTGTTAAACAATATGATTTTAGTTTCCGTTACGCTGAAAGATACCTGGATGATTTATTAGGTATGCAGCTTTCGGGAAATATTGAAAGCAGAATAAGAAGCAATGAAAGAATAAATCTTAATTATGATCAGAGTCTTAATAATCAAACAGATTATGAAATTTCTGATTTCATTCTTGAGTTTAATGATGAGATAAGAGAACGAAATGGAATAAGTGTAATTCTCGATATGAATACTCCGGATGACGGCACACTTAAACTGAGCGGTATATACAGCGGTACAAAAAGAGATTATCTTTATTCATCAAGAGATTATCCTTCAGGCGGAGGAATCATCGGAAATGCAAGCGGAGTTACCTATTCTTTCAGAGATCGTGAACAGGAAATAGAAACCTTCAACAGTTCACTTACAGGAAATAATAATCTTTTCACTCTCAAACTAGATTGGGGTGCTTCTTTTGCTCAATCTGTTTCTGATTTTCCTTACGATTATACTATAAATTTCTTTGAGCCTTCCGATGTTAATTCAGGAATGAAAAACACCCCGCACATAAAAACCAATCCTGAAGTTTTAATTCCGTATGCGCACAACAATTTTCTTGCAGCAACAATCTATAATGCATTTTACAATACACAGAAAAATTATGATAAAGAGCAGACTGCATTTTTGAATATCTCAAGAGAATATGTTTTAGGTGATTTACTTTCCGGTGAAATTAAAGGCGGTGGAAAGTATAAAGTGAAAAGAAGATCAAATGATAACACAACTACATTTGCTCCTTATTATCTCGGCAACTGGTATGCTTATGAAAAACTTCCTGATGGAACAATCCGTGAAAAGAATTTTGCCGGCAGTTACTTTGAGGAATTTTATCAACGGTACAAAGAATCTCCAACAAATAATAAAGCATCCTTCAGTGAGTTTCTTGATGCAGTGCCTGGTTCACGTGAGTTGTATGATCTTTACAATTTATATCCGCTAATCAATCGTGATAAACTGCGCCAGTGGTATGAATTAAATAAATACGGAACTGATCAAAACGGCAACCAGGTTGAATATAATTTTGATTCAACTGCGCGGAGAAATTATTATGATATTACAGAACGAGTTTCATCAGCATATATAATGAACACTCTGAACTTCGGGCAGAAACTTACATTCATTGCGGGATTAAGAATTGAATATGAAGACAATCTTTACAACGCAACGTATTCTCCCGGGCAGTTCGGCGGATTTCCTGTCTTGAGCGGCGGATTGATCCGTGATACTTCTTCAAACTATACAGAAAATATTGTGCTGCCCAATTTTCATCTTAACATAAAACCAACAGAATTTATAAACATCAGGCTGGCTGCATACAGAGCTTTGGCAAGACCCGATTTTAACTTCAGGCTTAATTCTGCTTATGCATGGAGAGGAACAGATGTAAGTTCACGCAAAGAACTTTACATGGGAAATCCAAAACTAAAAACGGCTAAATCCTGGAACTTTGAGATAAACACTTCCTTCTTCGGAAATGAAATCGGATTGATTTCACTTTCAGCTTATTATAGATCAATCACAGATATGTTTCATATGTTGAACGGAATTAATACCCAGGGTGATGTTCTGTTAAAACATTTTGGATTAACTGCACCAAGTATTCATGAAGGAACATATCAATTAACCATTCCCTACAACTCTCCACATCCTACAAAAGTATGGGGATTTGAATTTGAACATCAGATGAATTTCCATTTTTTGCCCGGCCTGCTAAAAAATATAGTGCTTAGTTATAATGCTTCAATAGTAAGATCGGAAACATTTCTCTACTCAACAACAATAGATACTATCATTTATTACCTTGATGATTTTCCCGGCATTCCGTTTTACCGTTATCAGGATCGTGTAATAGAAGTAAAACAGCAGCTTGAAGAACAGCCAAAGTTTTACGGGAACATTTCTCTTGGTTATGATATCGGGGGATTTTCGGGGCGTATATCTTTATTCTATCAATCAGAATATAATTTATCTTTTACCGCTTCAGGCAGGGGAGATCAGATTGTGAACCCATTTACACGGCTTGATCTTGCACTGAAATATCAGTTTACAGAATATTTGGCTGCTACATTGAGCATCAGTAATCTGAATAATATTAAGGAAGGAAATTCAATTTATAACCGCGTTAATAATTACAAAATTCTTGATACTGAAGAACGTTACGGTTTAACCGCTGATTTGGGAATCAAACTCGAATTATAATTAAATAAAATCATTTCAAAATTAATTCATCATTTAAACATTAGATAAATTCTCTTATAGAGGAGGTGAAATCAAAGAGAAAACAATTCTTTTAATTCCATATTTCCGGTAAGCTTACACGTATGGGAGGTTCGTCATAAACAAAGTTTTCATATTTTAAGGAGGCTTTATGTTAACTAAAAAATACCTTTCCTCTCTTTGCTTGCTGTTCTTTTTATCATCAATTGTTTACGCACAAAGTATCAAACAATTAATTCCTTACAACGGAACACCAGAATCATATTTTGCTGCGCAGATTAAAGCTGATACTGCAGCAACAGGCGGGCTGCTGCCTGACCGCGTTTACGCATTGGAAAGAGGGCAAATTTATCTGAACACAGAAGTTTTCAATGTGGATTCCGGACAGACGCTGCGCCTTATTTCAACCGGTGAAGGAAGAAAGCCTGTTATATTCCAGTATCCAACAGGTACAGGCGCAAATCCTCATCAGCCGCCGGGAAACCTTTTTGTACTCCGCGGCGGAAATCTGGAAATGAGCAACTTGATTGTTTCCGGTTTCTTTGAACCTGTTGATACAAATATTAATAATGTTCAGGGCGGATTAATAAACACTAATCAGCCCGGCACTTCAATAACAATTGATGGCTGCATTTTAACTAATATAAATGGCCAGCACATCAGAACGGGAAGTGCAACCAACCTGGTAAAAGTTACAAATACAATTTTTGCAAACATGGGCGCGCTTACTACTTCAAACTTTGGTGCTGGCAAAGGATTGGATTTACGTGAAGCTGCATGTGATTCACTTATTCTTGTAAATAACACATTTGTAAATTATCAGGATCGTCCCATCCGCCATTACAATTTTGGAAATCCACTGGCAGGAACTGGAAATATAAATTACTGTTTGATTGATCATAACTCATTTGTAAACGGAATGGGTTTCCACGGCTTGCTTTCTCTTGGTAATGTTGGATCCGAAGTGATAATAACAAATAACCTGTTTTATGATGCATTTGCCGCCGGTGAAGATGAAAATGAACCTAACGGAACGCGCGCAGCAGAATGGGCTAACACAGGTGAAACTTATCCCAATGGAACTAACAGAATGGTTTGGATTTTTACCGCACCCAATGATACAACTCAATGGACTGTAAGCAATAATTATTATGTTGTTTCAGATTCAGGGCAGGCTTTTCTTGATGCAAATGGATTAAATGTCGGCAGTCAGCTTTCATGGCACATCAACAGCAGGCTTGGTGCTGATTCTGTTAATGCATTTACGATGGCCGATCTAACTCTTACAAATATTCCTAAACTGATGACGAACCTAATGAGATGGTACCGCTCACCATCAGGAGGAAATTTTACAAAGAATACACCTAATTCTGCAATCTTTAACTGGCGTACAGATGATATGGACAGAAGAGGTTACAGATATTATTCAGATACACTTGATGCCTCTTACTCAACAACTTCTGCCGCTTACACCGGTTCACTCGGCGGTTTCCCGGTTGGTGATTTGAATTGGTTCCCTGATAAGAAAACTGAATGGGAAGATTGGGTTACAGATGTGGATGATCAGGTTAATTATGTTCCTTCTGCTTTCAGTCTTGAACAGAATTATCCGAATCCGTTTAACCCTTCAACTCAAATATCATTTAATCTTGATAAGCCGGGATTTACAACCTTAGTTGTTTATAATGTTATAGGACAAAAAGTTGCAACTTTAGCATCTAAAGAATTATCGGCGGGAAGGCATACATTTTCTTTTGATGCAATAAACCTTTCAAGCGGAATATATTTTTATGAACTTGAATCGGGCGGAAACAGAGCAGCAATGAAAATGATATTAATGAAATAATATTTTCTTCATACAGTTCCGGGAAGCATCCACTCAACGGATGCTTCCTTCTTCATTTTATTGATTAAATATTTTGCACAAAAAAATCTATCTAACACTTTTTATTTTTTTTCAGATTAATTTTTATATCACGGCACAAGTTCCTGCTTTTCCCGGCGCTGAAGGTGATGGAAAATTTACTTCAGGCGGAAGAGGCGGAAGAATAATTGCTGTTACAAATTTGAATGATGATGGCCCGGGCAGTTTCAGAGATGCAGTTTCTCAGGAAGGTGCGCGGATAATCATCTTTAAAGTTTCCGGAACAATTGAACTTCAATCAGAATTAGAAATTAAAAATGGAGATATTACTATTGCGGGACAATCTGCTCCGGGTGATGGAATATGTATCAGAAATTATCAAACAACAGTTAATGCAGAAAATGTAATCATCAGGTTTTTGCGCTTTAGATTGGGTGATGAAAAAAAACAAGTTGCGGATGCATTAAGCATTATGAATTCTAAAAATGTAATTGTTGATCATTGTTCTCTAAGCTGGGGTATTGATGAAGTTTTTTCTTTTTATGATAGTGAAAATACTACGATGCAATGGTGCATTATTTCGGAATCGCTTTGCAATTCATTTCATCCGAAAGGAGAACACGGTTACGGCGGCATTTGGGGAGGAAAGAATGCATCTTTTCATCACAACCTGCTTGCACATAACTCAAGCAGGAATCCAAGATTTAACGGAAGCCGTACAAAATATTCCCCTGAAGAGGAGAACGTAGATTTCAGAAATAATGTAATTTATAATTGGGGTTTTAACAGCGCCTATGGCGGAGAAAGCGCTTCATATAATCTGGTTAATAATTATTATAAAGCTGGTCCTGCTACACATAAAAAAATAAAGAATAGAATTATTGAACCATGGGATGATGAGAGCAAATGGTATATTAGCGGAAATTATGTTGATGGATTTCCCGAAACAACAGATGATAATTGGAACGGCGGTGTTCAGGGTGATTATGCTGATGAATCAGACCTCCGTTCATGTGAACCATTTGAGCATATTTTAATTCCCGAGGAAGATGCACAAACAGCATATGAAAAAGTTCTGGCACATGCAGGAGCATCTTTAAAAAGAGATAAGATTGACGAAAGAATTATCCGTGAAGTTAAAGAAGGAATTGCAACTGTTAACGATGGAATAATTAATTCTCAAACCGAAGTTGGCGGATGGCCTGAATTAATTTCCGCTCCAGCAGCGGCTGATAGTGATTCTGATGGAATGCCGGACGATTGGGAAATTACAAACAATCTAAATCCTGATGATTATTCCGATGCTTCACTCTTTTCACAAACAGGCTATACATATATTGAAGATTACCTGAACAGTTTGGTTATTCTTCCTGAAAATGAAAAATGAAATTCTATCCAGCAAATAATAAAAGTGATTTATGCTTAAAATACTATTTCTCAATTCGTTTCTTATTTTGTTTTTTTCTTTTTCATTATTAACAAATGCTCAAATGTTTGTTTCTCCTTCCGGTGATGATAATAATCCCGGAACAATTGAGCAGCCATTTAAAACTATTTCAAAAGCTGTTTCACTTGCAGGGCCTGATTCAATCATTTATCTGCGCGGCGGAGTTTACCAGGTTAGTGAAACAATCAGACTAAACAAATCAGGCCAGCCGGAGAAGCGCATAAAATTATTTGCTTATCCCGGTGAAAAACCTATTCTTGATTTTTCTTCCCAGCCATTTGGTTCAAGAGGAATTCAGATATCACATAATTATTGGCACGTGAAAGGATTGACGATTCGCTCTGCCGGTGATAACGGAATCTATATTTCCGCGTGGTATACGATTGTTGAAAACTGTGATATATCTGAATGCAAAGATACCGGGCTTCAAATCGGCGGCGGCGGAAGTTACAATCAAATAATTAATTGCGATTCATATTTCAATGCTGATCCCGGTCAGGGAAATGCTGACGGCTTTGCTGCAAAACTTGATGTTGGAACGGATAACTATTTTTACGGATGCCGTGCATGGCAGAATTCCGATGACGGCTGGGATGGTTATTTACGCGGTGCAAACAATATAAACACCACTGTTGAAAACAGCTGGTGCTTTGCTAATGGTTATTTAAAGAGCGGATCACCAAGCAATGGAAACGGCAATGGTTATAAAATGGGCGGCGGAGATAACGGAAACAATTTAAGACTTTCAAACAACTTTACTCTTATTAACAGCATCGCATTCGATAATCGTGTCAAAGGTTTTGATCAGAATAATAACAGAGGCTCAATGAAGCTGTACAATTGTTCTGCTTACCGCAACGGTACAAATTATTCTATTCCTTCTTTTATTAATGAAGATAAAACTGCAGAAATAATTAATTCTGTCGTACTTGGTCAGGCAGGAAATATTGCCAATCATGTTGTGCAGCAGACAAACAGCTGGCTTGGGTTCACTGCCGCAGAAGAAGATTTTATTTCAATTGATACAACAGGTATGCGCGGACCGAGAAAAGCAGACGGCAGTCTGCCGGATGTTGATTTTCTGCATCTTTCAAAAGACAGCAAATTAATTGATGTTGGAACTGATATTAACTTACCTTTCTTTGGAAGTGCACCTGATCTTGGTGCGTTTGAATATGATCCCACCGTTCCGGTTGAATTGGTCTCATTCACTGCAAATATTGATGGCGGGAAAGTGATTTTGAACTGGATAACAGCAACCGAGATAAATAATGCCGGATTTGAAATCCAAAAAGAAATTAATAAAGAATTTATTACGGTTGGATTTATTGCAGGTGCCGGAAACAGCACCGAAGTCAATTCATATTCTTATACAGATGAACCGCAGCAGTTTGGAAATTTACGCTACAGAATTAAGCAGATAGATTTCACCGGTGAATTCACTTTTTCTGAAATAGCTGAAGTAGAATTTTACCAGCCTGTAAAATTCTCATTGGAACAGAATTATCCAAATCCATTCAATCCTACGACAAATATTGAATATTCAATTAAGGAAAAAAGTAATGTTACATTAATTGTTTATAACATGATTGGTGAAATGGTCTCGGAATTGGTTAATGAAGTAAAATCTCCCGGAACATATCACGTAAATTTTGATGCAGCTGTTCAGGGGCTTTCAAGCGGAATATACTTTTACACATTAACCCAGGGAGAGAATAAAATTTCTAAAAAGATGATCATCCTGAAATAATTTAAACCGGTGAAGTATGAAAGAATTTAAATCACTGCTGATTGTTTTTATCTCTGTAATTACGCTGCAGAATTTTATCTGCGCGCAAACCAGCGGCTGGGATTCTGTTGAGGAAATATTAAAAAATATTGTCCCGCCTGAATTTCCTGATAAAGAATTTTTAATCACGGATTTCGGTGCAGCCGGCAACGGGGAAACAGACTGCACTAATGCATTCAAAAAAGCAATTGAGGTATGTTCAGCAGCAGGCGGCGGAAAGGTAATTGTGCCGGAAGGCGTTTATTTAACAGGAGCAATTTATTTAAAGAGCAATGTAAATCTTCATATTTCTGAAAATGCAATTGTGAAATTTTTTACTGATGATGAAAAATATCTTCCTGCTGTTTTTACAAGATGGGAAGGCGTTGAATGCATGAATTATTCGCCGCTGATTTATGCTTATGAAGAAGAAAATATTGCCGTAACGGGAAAAGGAATTCTCGATGGACAGGGTGATAATTCAAACTGGTGGAGCTGGAAAGGAAAAAAAGAATTCGGCTGGGCTGAAGGAATGCCAAATCAAAATGAAGGAAGAAAAAAACTTTTTGAGATGGCAGAAAATAATGTTCCGCCAGCTGAAAGGATTTTGGGAAAGGGATTTTACCTGCGTCCGAATTTTTTCCAGCCGTATAAATGCAAAAATGTTTTAATTGAAGGTGTAACTTTTAAAAACTCACCAATGTGGTTTATTCATCCGGTTCTTTCGGAAAATATTTCAATTCTAAATGTAACTGTGGAAGGCCTCGGACCAAATAACGATGGATGCGATCCGGAAAGTTCAAAAAATATTTTAATTAAAAATTGCTTCTTCAATACAGGAGATGATTGCATTGCAATTAAATCAGGCAGGAATAATGATGGCCGCAGAATTAATGTGCCGGGTGAAAATATTATTGTTCAAAACTGCAAAATGAAAGAAGGACACGGCGGAATTGTAATTGGCAGTGAAATATCAGGTGGAGTAAAAAATGTTTTTGCAGAAAATTGTGAAATGAACAGTCCAAATCTTGATCGTGCTTTAAGAATAAAAACCAATGCTGTACGCGGCGGAGTTTTAGAAAATATTTATATGAGAAATGTAAAGATAGGTGAAGTAAAAGAAGCAGTACTAAAAATTAATTATTACTATGAAGAAGGTGCTGAAGGAAATTTTATGCCTGTTGTACGAAATATTAATCTTGAAAATGTTACTTCAGAAAAAAGTGAATACGCAGTGTGGATAAAAGCATTTGAAAATTCACCGGCAGCGGAAATAAATATTAAGAATTGTGACTTCAATAATGTTGAGAAAGAAAATATACTTGAGAATGTAAAAGATATTGAAGTAAAATCAGTAAAGATTAATAACAGAGAATTTAATCTAAATTAAAATTCAACATTCATCCCCAGAATTCCGGCAAAAAATTTAATTGAGAAAAGAACTATGAAGAAGAGAATCAATTTTAAACCGGCAATAATTTTACTCCTTTTAACTCTTTTCGTTTTTTCATCTTTTTCATTTGCACAGAAAAGCAAGATTGAAGGCGTTATCAAGGATGCTGAAACAGGTGAGCCTTTGTTTGGTGCCAATGTTGTTTTACTTAATACAAACCTTGGTGCTGCAACAAATATTGAAGGAAGATATTTTATTATAAATGTTCCTGCCGGAACCTACGATGTACAGGCATCAATGATTGGCTATGCCAAAAAAATTGTTGTTGATGTCCTTGTTTCACCGGACAGAGTATCAAAAGTTGATTTCGAATTGAGTTCAGATATTATTCAAAGTGAAGAAGTAATTGTTGTTGCACAAAAGAATGTACTTCATAAAGAGGTTTCAAATACCCAGCTAGTAGTAACAGATGAACAAATCCTAAACACTGCAGGAATAAGAGATGTAAATGCATTCCTTGAGAAACAACCGGGCGTCTCAACAAATAACGGATTTCTTGAAATCCGCGGCGGCTCTGCAGATCAAACCGGAACATTTATAAATGGAATGTCTTACAACAACGCAGCAGTTGGAAATGCAGAAACTGCAATTCCGCTCAGTTCAATTGATCAGGTTTCACTTCTTTCAGGCGGATTTACTGCTGAGTATGGAAATTTCCGTTCAGGATTGATAAATGTTACAACAAAAACAGGCAGTAAAAGTGAATATCATGGTACTATTACTGTTTCAAGAAATGTTCCTCATTTAAAAAGATTTGGTCCTTATTTAAGTGATCCGTTAAGCCCTGAATTAGCGCCTTATCTTGATGCATCAATTGCATTTGAAGGAAATCCTTTATTTGATGGATGGAACAGAAGAGCGGAGGAATTTAACCAGGGAAGACCGCCTGAAAATCAGGCAGCGCCGCTTGATTATTATTTGCTTGCTGCATGGATGCACATGGCATATCCTGATTATGATGGACTTGCAAAACTTGGTTACACTGTGCCCGAGGAACAACAAAAATTATTTACAGAACATGCTCGTAAGGAAGAAGGAATAGATGCAAATATTGATGCTGGTTTCGGCGGACCTGTTCCATTTATCAGCAAATATATTGGTGATGCAACATTTTTTATTTCACACAATGCAAAAGAAAATTATTACATAGTGCCGGTAAGCAGAAGAAGCCAGCAGAGCTTTGTTACACTTGCAACGATTAAATCATATCCTTCACCTTCATTAACATTAACACTCAACGGAATGTGGCGCAGACAGCTTGGTGTAAGCCCATTAAAACCTGCTTTCGGTGATTCACCTAATGCTGATCGTGAAGGCGGCTTTATGCCAATTGATAATCTTAAATATTTTGCTGCTCTTTCAAACCGTGATGAAGGTGTTAATTACTGGTTTGATCCGCCAATCTTTCCTCTGCTTGATCAAACAACACAAATGGGAGGATTTAATTTAAATCATGTTATCAGCAATACAACTTTCTGGGAATTTGCCGCAAGTTATCTTTCAATAAAAGATCATTCACCAACCGGTGATAACAGGAATCCTGCTATCTTAACAAACTTCGGACCTTTTCCTGTAACCGAAATGCCTTATGGCAAACTTCAGTTTGCCCCAAATAACAGGGTGATTTACATTAGTGGAACAGATACGATTGATTACACTTATCCAAATTATGATGCACTGCCCGGAGTAAGCAGAAGATTCAGGGGTAAAGAAGGTGATCTTTATACAAATGTTCATACACAGCAATTAAGGCTAAAGTTTGATCTTGTCTCTCAATTTGGTTCTCATCATTATTTTAAAACAGGAATTGAATACAACCGTATAGATATAGACCATAAACTCTGGTTAAAGTGGAACAGAACAGGCCCATACAATTCTTTTGAATATAATTATCACCGCATACCCAGCCAAACAGGATTTTATCTTCAGGATCAGATAAGTTATGAAGGAATAAATGCAAACGTTGGATTCAGACTTGATTATTATTACGGCGGCGGCGGTAAATGGCCGATGGGAGATCCGTATGCAATTTCATTCACTTCTACATTTGGCGGTGCACCAAGAAATCCCGGTGCTGCTGCAGATTCATTCTATGCAATACTTGCAAGCGGAAGATCATTAATATGGGAAAAATGGGAGGAGTATGATAAGGAACATCCCGGATTTCTTCAGCCGATTAAAAATCATTTAACATTCAGCCCGCGTTTGGGTGTTGCTTTTCCGGTTACTGAAGATTCAAAATTTTATTTTAATTACGGGCACTTCAGATCAAATCCTCCTTATTATTCAATGTTTTTATATAAATACAGATATGATAAGAACGGATTATATGAAATGTCCAATCCAAATCTTGAACCTCCCAAAACAGTTTCTTACGAGCTTGGATTATCCTACAATGTTTATGAAAATATAATTCTCAACCTTTCCGGTTATTATAAAGATGTAACTGGAGAGAACGGAGATATTAATTATCAAAATGTTGATGGAACAGTAGATTATGACCGATGGGAAAGCAATAATTATGAAGATATTTTTGGTTTGGAATTAAATATTACAAAGAATGATAATTCATGGTTAACCGGCTGGCTTAACTTTAATTATATGCTTAAAAAATCAGGTTACACAGGATTGGCAACCTTATCTGAAACACGTATTGATGAAGAGAGAATAAATCTTGCTGCTGGTTCTGTTGAGAGATTTTTACCAAGACCAGCACTTAATGGTAATATCACTTTCCGTTCTCCGCATAATTTATTTGGAGCAGGATTATTGAGTGATGTATTTGCTGATTGGCGGGCAACATTTTTTGTTGAATGGAGTGCGGGAAATTATTTTACATTTAATCCTTTGAACAAACAGCACTTGAGTAATAATCTGCAGTGGCCTGATTACTACATGGTAGACTTCCGTCTGAGCAAAACAATTCAACTGCTTGGCTTTAGTACAACATTCTTTCTTGATATCAGCAACCTGTTTAACTTCAAAGTTAATTTGCTTAACAGGGGTTATGCATTCAGGCGGGCAACAGATGATCAAGGAAATTTCACTGAATGGAAGGACACAAAAGATTATCTCGCTTCACTTCATCTGCCGTATTTTAATTCACCCGAGTTTGATCAGCTTCGTGAACAGAATCCCGGTCTCTATATTCCGGGAGATGATAAGGTTGGTGAACTACAATCCGAATCAAAACCTTATATAAACAATCCAGATTATACTTATTTCATTCATGGCCAGCCGAGAGATATCTGGTTTGGAATAAAAGTAGATTTTTAAGATGGAGATTTAAATGAGAATCAAATTCTTATTCACGTTAATTCTTGCCGCACTAATAATTTTTCCTCTCACCGCACAAAGCCCTGAAACAGAAACGGCTCAAACAAAGGTAACGCGTATTTGGGGCGGAGTTGCAGCAAATGGTGATCAGGCAACTTTTGATTACCGTGCAGGGTTTTTCCCGAATGATTTTGATCTGCTTCAGCACAGAGGGCAGGGAAGTGAAAATTATCTTGGTTCAGGATTCAGGCTTGCTGCTACAAATTGGGTTGGCCCCGATGATTCACTTTATCCCGCTGCTGTGTTTGGTCCTCGGAATGATTATATGCCTTTCGGAAAAGTTACAGAGCCAATTAAAAGTTATATAAAATATCCTTATACAGATCATTCAGTAAACATGCAGCCGGTTGGTTTGCCAAATTTTGCAGAA
Source organism: Ignavibacteriales bacterium (assembly GCA_044507695.1). Classification (GTDB taxonomy): domain Bacteria; phylum Bacteroidota; class Ignavibacteria; order Ignavibacteriales; family Ignavibacteriaceae; genus JBIQJD01. Next base: position 170,791 of record JBIQJD010000008.1, read on the forward strand.
CATGATCCTTCGGTTTTTGAGGGAAAATCTTATGATCAGATAATTGAATCTACATATAAAAATGTTCTCGGTGTTGAAGTTAAAAGAAGAGTCCTTGCCTGGAGCCAAACATATAATGATAATTATTTAATTATCGAAGTTGAATTAACAAATACCGGTGTTGATAAAATTGGTCCGAACAATGAAGATATTCTTGTAAAAGATACACTAAGGAATTTTTACTTCTCAATGAACCAGGGAATTACTAATAATTATTATTCAAACGGATCTTATCCCGCACCGCCATCGGGTGAAAGACCTAATTATTCCTATGTATGGCAGCATTATTACGGCGCAAGGGAAGGTGATTCACTTCGTGTGTTTTATTTTTATAGTGCTGATGATCCTGCAGCTCCGGGTGATAATATGGGTGCGCCGGTTATCAGCCAGAACGGAAGACTTCTTTATTCTAATATGATTTTCTATACAATACTTCATGCATCTAAAGAACCATTTACAGATCCGGCAAATGATGTAGATGATTTCCTTCAGCCAAGAGTAACCTATATTGGAACTGAAACAAGAATTCCAAGTCCGGGCAGCGGTGAAGATCCTTATGGAAGCAAAAATTATTGGGCAATAAGCGGTGGATATTCTGCCAAATACCCAAAGGAAGGAAGTATTCCCGGAACATTTCATGGAGTTAATAATGATGAATTGGGCATAACTGATTTTTCCAATTTTCCTGCCGGAACAAAACAAGCAGTTAACTCAAAAAATTTCTGCAGCTTCGGTCCGTATAATTTTCCTCCCGATCATAAAATAAAAATTGTTTACGCTGTAGGTATTGCAGGAATAGGAATGAAAAAAGCTGCTGAAGTTGGAAGGGAATGGCTTAACGGTACACTTCAGGATCCGCCAAATATGCCCGATCCGGAAGTTGGATGGTTTCCGCTGCAATTTAAATTTCCAACTGATGCAACAGAGCTTGATAAAAGAAAAGACAGATGGATCAGTATGGGGATAGATTCTGTTTTACAATCCGCCTGGAGAGCAAAATGGAATTTTGATCATAATTATCAAATTCCCGCTGCACCACCGCCGCCTGAATATTTTAATGTTAGAGGATCAGGTCAATCAGGTGTTTTGCTTGAATGGAAAAATACCGCAGCCGAAGCAATGGATAATTTTGCAGGCTACGTTATTATGCGGAGATTATCAAACCAGGATACAGTTGATTATCAGCCTATCTATAATTCCGGACCCGATGATAAAGCATCAGAACATATATTTGCTGATACAACAGCAGTTTCAGGAGCTTCATATTATTACTACATTCAAACGAAAGCAGTGATTGATGAGAATGATTTGAATGCTGATCCTACTACTCGCGGAAAAACAATGTACAGCAGCCGGATCTGGGTTCCTAATTTCATTTCTGTAAGCCCGCCGCCGCGTACATTCTTAACAGATAATATGTCGAAAATCAGAATTGTTCCTAATCCTTACAATATAAATGATCCTTATGTTAAAACCCTTTATGCAGGCGTTGATGGAAGACGTATTAACTTTTATAATCTGCCTGAAGTTGTAACAATAAAAATCTATACTGAAAATGGTGATTTGATAAAAACTCTTGATCATAATAAACGTTTGGATAATGATGGTCAGAATCAGTGGAATCTTGTAACAGACAGCCAGCAAGTTATTAGCAGCGGAGTTTACATTGCTGTATTTCAGAAGCCGGATGGCGAAACGAGTTATCAAAAATTTATTGTAGTGAGGTAAAAAGGAATTGAAGACATGAAAAATATTTTAAAAGTATTTTGCCTGTTAATCTTTTTTGTTCACTTCAGCTATCCTCAGGTTGATTTGAACAAGACCGCTCAATCAACAATGAACTTTTTACTTGTAGGCACTTCACCAAAAGCTTCAGCGATGGGTGAAGCTTATACAGCAGCAGGTTCAGGTTCTGAAAGTATTTTTTATAATCCTGCCGGAATAGCCAGATCATCGGGCACTTTTGATATCAATATTAATTATGCAAGATGGATTGCCGATATAAATTATTTAAGCGGCGGCGCAACATGGAACATGAATAATATGGGTGTAATCGGTATTCATCTTTTAACAGTTGATTACGGAACAATAAACGGCACAAGCCTTATTTATGAAAGTGAAAAAGATCTTTATCCTCTTGGTTATAAAGATAATGGAACAGTAAGCAATGTAGGTGCTTATTCTGTTGGATTGACATATGCAAAATCAATCTCACAGGAATTTTCAATTGGCGTTACAGCAAAAATTGCCGGGCAAAATCTCGGGCAGAATTTAATGGAGAACGGAATGAAGGATAATAATGCCGCAAAGCTTGTTTTTGATGCGGGCATACATTATCTCACCAGTTATAATGATTTCAGATTTGGAATGTCTATCAGAAATTTCTCCTCAAATCTTAAAAGAGAAGAAATTGATGAACAGCTTCCGTTGGTATTTTCTCTTGGCGCGGCAATAGATTTGATGAAGGTAATTGATGCTGAATTAGCACAGGATAATCCTGTTACACTTGCAGTGGATTTTCTGCATCAGAATAATTACTCGGAACGTGTTAATCTTGGCATAGAATATAAAATGCTTAATATGATTTCTCTTCGCGGAGGATATCAGACAAACAGGGATCTTGCTTCGTGGTCAGGCGGAGTAGGATTTAACACATCAATCAATGATTATGATATAGAAGTAAATTACTCATACTCGCAGATGGAAATATTCGATGACGTAAGCAGAATTTCTATCATCTTTACATTCTGATAATTCTACATTCAGATCTAATCAATACAATATTCATTCAATAAAAACCAGGAGTACTCTATGAAAAAGCTAGTTACTTTCCTTGGAATCATTGCGTGTTGTATTCTGCTGAATCCGGCGGAAGCATTTGCACAGCTGTTTCAGCAGGATTTCAGCGGGGCGCTAACCGCCGGAAACGCCGGCAGCGGAAATACTATTACTAATGACAGAGTTTATGTTGATCCTGTTTATGCTGATTCCGGTAATGCCTCAACATCACAATTTACCTATCTTGCAACAAACAATGCCGCTGCATCAATTGAATTAACGGGTGATGGAGTGATGAGATTAATCAGAGGAGGCAGCGGTACTGTTTACATTGTACGTAATGCAAACTTTGCAGGATCACCGGAAGCTGTAAAAGTGAGCTTTGATTTTAATACTGAAGTAAATACAGGAAATTCATCAAGCGCGATTCAGTTTATGCTTGGTACAGATTTTCCGAACAGCAACAATGAACCTTCCGGTTCAAATAAACATTCAAGGTTTTTCATTAACACAAAGCAGCAGCCATCTGCTACATGGGGTGTAACTGCCGAAAGTGGTTCATCTGAATCGGCTTATACTACAACAGAAAAAATAATATGGGTTGTTAACAACTCCGGTGCTGCATTAAATTATTCTGCACCTGATGGTTCAACTGAAAGTGTTGCGAATGATAGTTATGACGTTTGGATTGGAAATACAAAAGAGATTGATGATGCGCCTGCAATAACTGCTGATACACCTCTTAATAATTTTGAAATAAGAATTGCCGGAGGTAATGGAATATATACAATTGATAATCTTTTGATTGAAGAAGTTACACCCGCAGTAACACACAATTTTTACAGATCAAAAGCAAACGGTAATTGGGATGATACTGCAACATGGGAATCTTCAGAAGATGGAAATACCTGGGCTGATGCAGCAAGCATTCCTTCAGGTTCTGAATCAATTACTATTACAGATACTGTAACAGTTAATACTGCAGTTACAATTACAGGCTATGTTAAAATAGAAGGAGATGGGAATTTTACAGTTGGAACAGGATCAGTTACATTTGGTGATGGCAGCACATATGAACATGCACGTAACGGTGGTTCAATTCCGATTGCAACATGGGGAAATAATTCCACCGCTGTTTTTAATGCAATAACTAATACAATGCCCGGCAACAGAAGCCAATCATTTTATAATATTATATGGGATTGTCCGGATCAGGCGGGTAATTATAATATGGGCTTTGATGATGATACAATCGGCGGTGATATTATAATAAACAATACAGGTTCTTCAAGATGGTATTTATGCGGTCCAGCTTCACTTGATACTGTAAGTGTAACTATCATGGGTGATCTTATTCTGAATGCAGGAAATTTTGCAGCTCACGGAACGGGAAATGCAGCTACTTCTGTAACAGTTCATCTGCATGGAAATGTAGTTGCATCTTCAGGAAATTTTTCTGTTGCACGCGGTTCGCAGGGCGGTACAGGTACAACTGATTTCTTTGTGCATGGAGATTTTACACTTACAGATGTTACAACTCAAAATTCAAATTCATCCGGTGCAAAATTTATTTTTGCAGGTGGAACTGCTCAAAATGTTAATCTTACAAATGTGGAATTTGGCGGCGGCGGTTTACCTGTTCAGGTTCTGTCAGGTTCAACTGTAAATTTAGGCACGAGCCAGATAGGCGGAAACGGTTCTTTCATTGTTGATGCAGGCGCAGGTTTGGCAACCGGAAATGCCGGCGGACTTGATAGTGCACTTCAAACTACTGGAAGCAAAAATCTGAGCACTCAGGGAAGTTACACATTTAATGGAAGTACCGGACAGATAACCGGCAGTATGCTTCCTTTAACTATTGAGAATTTAACTATAAACAATGCAGCAGGAGTTGTATTAAGCGGGAATGTTACTGTTGATGGAATATTAAATTTAATTTCCGGAGATCTTGATCTTAATGGAAATATTATAACTCTTGGCGCTTCTGCTGCTTTATTTGAACCGAATAATAATACGGTTAAAGGCGCTTCGGGTAAAATTACTACAACAAGAAATCTTGGTACACCATCAGGAATTAATCCCGGTGGAATTGGCATTGAAATAACTGCTGATAAGGATCTTGGTACAACAACAATTGAACGCTATCATTCTGCTCCTGTTGGGGGCGGAAATCAGGGAATACTGAGATATTATAATATTCAGCCGGGACAAAATAATTCCGGTTTGAATGCAACATTGAAATTTCATTACGATGAATCAGAATTAAATTCAATTGCTGAAACAGATCTTACATTATTTAAATCCGGAACAGGTGCAGATAATTCATGGGTTCACGCCGGCGGATCGGTTAATCCGGGTGAAAACTACATTGAGATTTCCGGAGTAGAAAGTTTTTCATACTGGGCAGCCGCTGGTATCAGTGCGCCAATTCCTGTTGAATTAACTTCATTCAGCGCTGTAGTGCAGGAGAAAAGAGTGTTGATTAACTGGTCTACTGCAACAGAAACTCAAAATTATGGCTGGGAGATTGAGAGAAAATCTACCGCTGATAACTGGAGTAAAATTGCTTTCGTTCCCGGAAAGGTAAACAGTACGGAAACTTCATACTATTCATTTACAGATAAAGAAGTTCTTATCAGTAAAATTCAATACCGCTTAAAACAAATTGATCTTGATGGAACATTTACATACAGCAGTACAATTGAAGTTGATGTAAATAATGTTCCGGATAACTTCGCACTGCATCAGAATTATCCTAATCCTTTCAATCCATCAACAACAATTAATTTTGATTTGCCGGAAGAAGCATTTGTCAATCTTACGATTTTTAACGCATTGGGTGAAAAGGTGATGACACTGATAAATCAAAAAATGGATCAAGGATATTATTCTGAAATTCTTAACGCAGATAATCTTAACAGCGGAATGTATTTCTACAGGCTGCAGGTAAATGATTTGATATTCACGAAAAAGATGATGCTGATAAAATAGGCAGGTTCAATATGGGGTTGACTAATAAATCTATCTGTAGCTTCAAAAATCTTTTCATTAAGAAAAAATGATAATATTTTTTTTATTAGTTAACCCCTGTTATATTATTTAAAAACAAACAGGTAGCGTTATGAGATTTACATTTTCAATTTTATTCATGGTAATTTTATTAAGTATACAAGATTCAAATGCGCAAATTATTTTCAGCAACGGCACAGGCGGCGGTGCCTGGAATAATCCTTCAACCTGGCTGGGTGGAACTGTTCCAGGAATTAATCATGATGTGATTATTGCAGGAACAGATTCAGTCTATACAGAATCAGCAGTTATTGCTAACAATTTAACAATTCTTTCCGGAGGAAGATTTGCAACCGGTATTGATACAGTTGGTGTTGTAAATACTCTTACAATTGAAGCTGATGCTTATTACTATAACCGTTCTGATGATCCCACACTTCCCGGCGCAGAATTAATCATTGATCCGCAAAGTTATGTTGTGCACAGCGGAAGCGGAACAGTTGGCGGTGTAGGTAATGACGTGTTCGGCAATCTAATTATCCAAAGACTTGAAGGCTGCGTACCCGGAACAAGTCTTCTTATTCAGGGAGATCTTATCATTGATAACTTTGCAGCCAATGTTGTATTCAGAGGTGCACGCCCGCAAACAGGAAGTCAATCTCATACAGTCTTGGGAGACGTTCATATTCTTAAAGGAACTTTCTCATGCATCGATGTGGGCGATCCGAATATGTATTGTGAATGGAATATAATGGGAAATGTTTATATAACTGATAGAGAAGAACCGTATCTTGAATCGCGTATGGGACCTTTTTCAAGTGCTAATGCTGCAGGACTTGGAGTTATTAATGTTGGCGGTAGTATAATTGTTGAAGGCGGAAGACTTCAGGCTGGCACAAGCAGCAGCGCCGGATTAGGAGTTGGAATTATAAATCTTGACGGTGATTTAATAATGAATGATAAAAGCAGTGTTGCAACAAATTCTCTTGGCGCGTTCTCCTTAAATTTTGTAGGAAACCAAACTCAGAATGTAAAGCTTGATGTGAACTTTAATATGTCTACAGCGGTTTATGATACCGTAAAACAAGGCTCAACCGTGGTTTTTGATTTTGATACAACAAGATGGAGTTCATCTGTTGGAGGTGATTTTGTTGTTGAAGGTGATCTTGAAATAAAAGGTAATTCAAGAATTGCCGGAGCAGGAAATTTTATTTTAAATGCTGATGCCGGATTAAAAATCGGTAGCCCTCATGGCATTACAACTGATACTTTGGGAAACATTCAGGTTGCAGGAACAAGATCATTCAATTCAGATGCACGCTATGAGTACAAAGGAACTTCTGCACAGGTTACAGGTAATGCGCTTCCGGCTGAAGTAAAAGGATTGGCGGTTAATAATCCTGAAGGATTAACAATCAACTCAAATTACACCGTTAAGAATGAATTAAATATAATTAACGGTGATCTTGATCTTAACGGAAATACCATCACTCTTGGTGAAAATGGAAAGCTGAACGAAAGCGCAGGCAATACTGTTAAAGGTGCAGGCAAACTTACAATTACTACTAACGCAGGCGTTCCTTCGTTATTAAATATCGGCGGCCTGGGCGCATCAATTACTTCTGCAATTGATTTAGGTTCAACTACTGTTGAGAGATATCATTCAGCAGCAAAAGGATTTGATAATGAAGGAATACTGAGATATTACAAAATTACTCCATCTGTTAATGCAAATCTGAATGCAGCAATAAGATTGTATTATGATGAATCAGAATTAAATGGATTGAATGAAGTAAATCTTTTCATAGCCAAATCACCGGATGGCTCAGATAACTCATGGATTAAAGTTGGCGGCACTGTTAACCCTGCTGAAAATTATGTTGAAGCTTCAGGAGTTTCCGATTTATCTTTCTGGACATTAACAAGTTCAGATAATCCAATCACTTCAATAAAAGAAATCAGCGGAGAAAATATCCCATTTGTTTATTCGCTTTATCAGAATTTTCCAAATCCATTCAACCCTGAAACAAGCATCAGGTTTGATATACCTGAAAGCGGAATTGTTAATTTGAGTGTTTATAATCTTCTTGGTGAAAGAGTTGCTGTTCTTGTAAATGAAGAATTGAAAGCCGGATTTTATGAACATAATTTTAACATGGATGATTTTTCCAGCGGCGTTTATCTGTATAAACTTACGGCAGGCGGAAAATCATTTTCTAAAAAGATGATATTAATGAAGTAAATAAAAATTGAAAATGTTATTTCTGATTCTAAACTGCTGCTTCGTAATTTTTTATTTTGATTACGCAGCCGCAATTAATCAGCAGACAAAACTCGTTGTTGTTGCGCAGGATGGAAGCGGAGATTTTAAAAACATTCAATCAGCGATTGATGCAGTTAAAGATTTTAAAGGACAAAAAATTATCTATATTAAAAACGGAATTTACCCGGAGAAATTATTTATCACTTGTTCCAATATAAATTTTATTGGAGATGATAAAGATTCAACAATAATTTTATTTGCGCAGCTTCGTTCATCCTGGGTTGATTCAACGGGAGATGATTGGGGCGCCGGAGCAATTAATATCGGTAACGGCACTGAAGATATTAAGTTCATCAATCTAACCGTTTACAATAATTACGGTTCACTCTATGGAAATAATGATCATCAATTTGCTGTAAGAAGTTTTGATGCAGATAAAATTATTTTTATTAATTGCTCCTTAAAAGCAGATGGCGGAGATACAGTTGCACTATGGAATGCTGATTCCGGGAAATATTATTTATCTAATTGCACATTTGATGGCTTTGTCGATTTTGTTTGTCCGAGAGGATGGTGTTATATAACCAACAGTATTTTCTTTCAAAAAAGTGCGAAAGCAAGTGCAAGCATCTGGCATGATGGCGGAGCAGATATAAATTCTAAATTGGTAATTAAGAACAGCCGCTTTGAAGGAGTTGATAGTTTTTCTTTGGGAAGACATCATCGTGATGCACAATTTTATCTGATTAATTGTACTTTTGCAGAAAACATGAGAAACCGACCAATATATTTTAATCCTTCAAATCCACCCAAACCATATAAATGGGGTGAAAGATATTATTATTTCAACACGCATAAAGAAGGCGGGGATTATGAATGGCACAATGATAATCTAACCTTTGCTAAGGATTCTCCTCAGCCATCTGAAATTACTTCAGTATGGACTTTCTCAACCGCACCTGTAAAATGGAATCCTCATGAATCATTAAATGAATTAAAAAATATTTTAAATGAATTGAACATCAACATAAATTTTAATTTTAACTGATTATGATTTTAAAAAAAGTTCTGGTACTGTTATTCCTCATTCCGATTATAATTCTGTTATTATCATTTGATTCATCTGCAAAAGATAAGTGGGCAGTTAAAATTGCCGATAGTTTTATAGCTCTTCATCCTGATACGATTGCATACACAACTGAAAATAAAAGCTATAAATGGAATTATGAACAAGGTTTGATGATGTATGCGTTTTATCGTCTTTGGCAGGAAACCGGTAATCAAAAGTATTTTAATTACATAAAAAAGAATCTTGATTATTACATTGAAGATGACGGAACGATTAAAACTTACAGGATGAAAGATTTTAACATCGATAATATTTCACCGGGAAGAATTACTCTTTTAATGTATGAAGAAACCGGTGATGAAAAATATAAAAAAGCGGCGGACACTTTGAGAGAACAGCTTCAGTACCAGCCGAGAAATAAATCAAATGGATTCTGGCATAAGAAGATTTACCCAAATCAAATGTGGCTTGATGGGCTTTACATGGCGCAGCCTTTCTATATTAAATATTCTGTAATGAACAATAACCATGAAAATTTAGATGATGCAGTTAATCAATTTTTAATAATTGAAAAACATTTGAAAGATGAAAAAACCGGATTATATTATCACGGCTGGGATGAAAGCCGGCAAATGAAATGGGCTGATCCTGAAACCGGCAGATCACCGAATTTTTGGGGAAGAGCAATAGGCTGGTATATGATGGCACTTGTTGAAGTGCTCGATTACCTTCCTGAAAATCATTCCGGCAGAGAAGATTTACTTAAAATACTTAAGGATTTATCTGCAAGCCTTCTTGAATTCAGAGATGTTAAAACTAAATTATGGTTTCAGATAGTTGATAAAGCAAATAAAGAAGGTAATTATACGGAAGCATCCGCATCCTCAATGTTTATTTATTCATTTGCCAGGGGAGCCAATAGAGGATATCTGGATAAGCAGTATTTTGATGCTGCTAAGGAATCATTCAACGGATTGATTAATAATCTCGTTAAAATTGAAAGTGAAAAAATTTATTTAACCAATGTTGTTTCTGTTGGCGGTTTGGGAGGTGATCCTTTCCGTGACGGCAGTTATGAATACTATCTAAGTGAACCAAAACGTACAAATGATTTTAAAGGATATGGTCCGTTTTTGTTATCAGCAATTGAACTGGAATATCAGACAAAAACAGTGGGACTTGATTATTATTTTAATAATGAAGAGAAGGATGGAAAGCAGTTTCATTATATATGGGAAGATGAACAGAATTCCGGTTACTCGGAACTTGGTAAACTTTTAAAACGGCTTAACGCAAATTTTACATCAATAAAAGAAGCACCAACTCCGGAAAACCTTTCCGGCCTTGATATTTATATTATTGTTGATCCCGATACTCCCGCAGAAACAGAAGACCCGAACTACATTGATGCTGAATCAAGGAAGGTGATTGTTGATTGGGTTAAACAAGGCGGTACACTCGTTCTGATGGCTAATGACAGTGCTAACAGCGAATTTGAAAATCTTAATAAGCTTGCTGAAGAATTTGGAATTCATTTTGACGGCAACAGTAAAAATCATGTACTTAATAGAAAATTTGAAATGGGAAAGATAGATGATTTTCCCGATCATCCTATCTTTGAAGAAGTAAAATCTATATATCTTAAAGAACTGAGTACAATAACATTGAGTAAATCAGCCAAACCTGTTTTAATTCATAATGGTGATGTTATAATGGCATCTGCAGAATTTGGGGAAGGATTTGTTTTTGCTGTTGGTGATCCATGGATTTATAATGAATATTATGATAACAGGCTGCTTCCCGTGGAATATGAAAATTATAAAGCCGCTAAAAATTTGTTCAGATGGCTTTTAAATAGAGGGAAATAAAATGAGCAGACAATACAGGCCGATAAAACTGGAAGACCTTGCGAAGAAACTGAAGGTTTCAACCGTAACAATTTCCAAAGCACTCAGAAATCATCCGGACATTTCTGCAGAGACAACAGAAAAAGTTAAAGAGCTTGCAGATAAACTCGGTTACATGCCTAATATGATGGCAAAAAATTTATCTGCAAAAAAATCAAATACTATCGGACTTGTAGTTCCCAAAATCGCTCATCTCTTTTTTTCATCAGTTATTGAATCTGTTTATGATGCTGCATTTGAAAACAATTATGAAACAGTTCTTACTGTCTCTCAAGAGCAGGCAGAGCGCGAACGCAAACACATTCTTTCTCTCCTTTCAATGAAGGTTGATGGATTGATCGTTTCAATTACGCAGGAGACAAAAGATTTAAATATTTTTAAAAGAGTTGAGCAGCTTAATGTACCTATAGTTTTCATTGATCGTGTTCCTGAAATGAAAAATGTTTCTACTGTTACTGTTGATGATAAAGGCGGATCAGTTGCTGCTGTTAACTACGCGGTAAAAAAAGGTTATAGTAAAATTGCACACATTGGCGGATATACATATATCAACATTGGTAAAGCACGGCATGATGGTTTTGTTGAAGCTCTTAAAGCAAACAAAATTCCTGTTAATAAAAAATGGATTATTGAAGGCGGTTTTGGTGAAGAGGATGGTTACTACGGATTTAAAAAAATTATCAAGAGCGGTGATACTCCGGAATATATTCTTGCAGTTACATATCCTGTTGCACTTGGCATTTATTCAGCCGCAATGGAAGAAGGAATAAAAATTCCCGGTGATATTGAAGTAACATGCTTTGGTAACAATCTTGTTAACAGGTTTACTCCTTCAATATTTAATTTTGTAAGCCAGCCAGCACAGGAACTCGGTACAAAAGCAGTTGAATTAATTTTGAAGAAGATTAATAATCCACGCGATAAGAGCATTGAAAACATTGAGTTAAAAACACAACTATTAATAAGTAATAAGGATCTCGATCAGGAACTTGTTGCCTGATATTTCTCATCTTCCAGAATTTTCACATCAAGCAAAATTGCTAATCAAAAAAATTATCTAAACAATATTGGTAATGTAATGGAACTAGATGCATTAAAAAATGTTTTGCTTTCCGGTGAAAGACCGGAGAACGAATTGAGTGATTTGAATTTATTATCGGGTGAATTAATAATTTATCCCCGTTCAGTACACCATTCCGGAGAGAGTATTTATTTTATTGCAAAAGATAAATCTGAAAAAAATCTTTTTATTCTTTTTAAGAAGAAAGCATTGTTGAATGATTTTCAGAACGGCAAACTGGTGCGGGAAAACGGGGATTCAATTTTAATGAAATTTCCTCTATCAACACACAATAGAAAATGTATTCAGAAAATTTTTGATTTCACAAATCCTGTTACAGCAGGGTTGCAAAATTCTTTCGGTTTTGGAGATAGAATTGGACTTGCAAATCCGGGGCATCTGAAAGCATTAAATGGATATAAATTTTTTCCCGTACTTGCACAGCAGTCAATTCGTGAACTAACACGCACCAACAGAACAGCAGATGAAGTTATGGATGCTGCTGTGTGGAGTGTTTTCCAGGAAGGCTTTACAAGCGGCTTTGGTGCGGATGCTGATCATTTAAAATCAACAGATGATATTGATATGATGGCAGCAGCCGGTTACAAAATGTTTACTTTTGATCCCGGTGAATATGTGCTGAATGAAGCTGACAATTTGGATGAAAGCAGTCTGCTGAAAAAACTTTCAGAATATCCGTGGGTTGAATTGAATGATTCTGTTGATGAGGCAATTAAAAGATATTTAAGTGGTAAAATAGAAGTAGATGAATTCACGATAGATGTTGAAAAGATTGATCTGCTTCGTGCATATTCTAAGTATGGCAGGGCTTTGGCGCATGTTAAAAAATTGTTTCATCATTTAAAGAATAATTATTCTGATTATAATTTTGAAGTTGAAATTTCTGTTGATGAAACTGATTCAGTTACATCTGTTTTTGAACATTACTTTATTGCAAGTGAATTAAAAAGACTGGGAGTTGAATTTGTAAGCCTCGCTCCGCGCTTTCCCGGCGCATTTGAAAAAGGAATTGATTATAAAGGTGATCTTTCTTTCTTTGAATCTGAATATAGAAAACATGCTGCACTCACAGTACATTTCGGAACATATAAAATCAGTCTTCATTCCGGCAGTGATAAATTTACGGTGTATAAAATTATTGCAAAGATTAATAAAGGATTTATCCATATTAAAACCGCGGGAACAAGTTATCTTGAAGCACTGAAAGTTACAGCAGTAAGAGAGCCTGATTTGTTCAGAGAAATTTTAAACTTCAGCCGGGGATTGTATGAATCAGAAAAAAGAACATATCATGTTTCCGCTGATTTAAATAGAGTTAAAGAAGCTTATGAATATAATGATGAAGAACTGCTCCAATTATTTTATTCTGATGATGCACGGCAGGTGCTCCATGTTACTTTTGGAAAAGTGCTTACTGAAAAAAATTCATCCGGTGATTATTTGTTCAAAGAAAAAATTATTAATTGTTTGAAAGAACATGAAGATTTGCACAATGAAATTTTAATTAAGCATTTTAATAAACATCTCGAACCATTTAAGGAAATAAACAGTTGAAAAAATTCTCGTTTGATGATCTCAGGAATAAAGTCTGCGTAATGACCGGCGGCAGCGGCGTAATTGGATTTGCAATTGTTGAAGCACTTGCTTCTGCCGGAGTAAAGACTGCTATTTTATCAAGAGATAAAACTAAAACAACAAAAAAAATCAATTCACTGTTGAATGGAAATTCATATGTAATTGCTGCTGAAGCAGATATATTAAGTAAAAGTTCTCTTGCTGAAGCAAAAAAAGAAGTTAATGAAAAATTTGGCAGAATAAATTTTCTGATTAATTGTGCGGGAGGAAATTATCCAAAAGCAACAACAGCAGATGAAAAATTTAATCCTGATGCATATGAAAAAAGTTTTTTTGGATTGGGTATTGAAGATATCCAAAAAGTGTTTGATTTGAACTTTCAGGGTACATTAATTCCAACAATGGTATTTGCAGAAGATATGATTGAAAATAAAAACGGAGTTGTTTTAAATATTTCTTCAGTTAGTTCGTTCAATCCTTTAACAAAGGTTTCAGCATACTCTGCTGCAAAGGCTGCAATTAATAATTTCACAAAATGGCTTGCCGTTCATCTCGCTGAATCACACATTCGTGTAAATGCAATTGCACCTGGATTTATTCTATCCGAACAGAACAGGTTTCTTCTTCTTGATAAAGAGACGGGAAATCTTTCTCAGCGAGGTTCAAAAATTATCTCATCAACACCTATGAAAAGATTTATTGATGCGGAAGAAATTCAGGGTGCTGCATTATTTTTGTTATCTGATTTATCAAAAGCTGTAACCGGAATTGTACTACCGGTTGATGGCGGATTCACGGCTTATTCGGGAGTTTAATTATTCAATTTACAGTAAAGAATCTTTAAGGGAGAAAAATGAGTTACGGATTAAATATTCAGAAAGAAGGAAAATTTGATTTTGTTTCACTGGGTGCATTAGTACACCGGCTTGATCCCGGTATTATACCTTTCAGAAAAGCTTCGGAGTGCAAAATTCATGTGAGCGGCGGTGAATTTAATGTTGCCGCAAATTTATCTGATTGCTTTGGATTAAACACTGCAGTTGTTTCTGCAATTGTTGATTATCCAATAGGCGAATTAATTGCTGAACGTGTAAGAGCAATGGGCGTTAAATCGTTCTTTAAAACTTTTGAACATAATGGAGTTAACGGTCCGAACATGGCTGCAGTTTACAGTGATCAGGGATTTGGGATGCGTGCACCTGTTGTTTTTTATAACCGCTGTAATGAAGCAGCCGCATTATTAAAGCCGGGTGATTTCAATTGGGATGAAATATTTTCAGGTGGAATTAGATGGTTTCACAGCGGCGGAATTTTTGCATCTCTTTCTGAATCAACAGGAAAATTAATTATTGAAGCAATGAAAGCAGCAAAGAAAGCAGGTGCTGTTACAAGTTTTGATTTGAATTTCAGAGCTAAACTTTGGAACATTTGGGGAGGGGAAGAAAAAGCAGCAGAAGTTATTTCCGGTATTGTTGAACACGTTGATATACTTGTCGGCAATGAAGAAGATCTACAAAAAGGATTAGGAATTCCGGGGCCGGAAGTAAGTACAAAATCAAAACTTGATCCTTCAACTTTTTTTGATATGATTGGCAGCGTTATTAATAAATATCCACAGGTAAAAATTGTGGCTACAACCTTGCGGGAAGTTCATTCAACCAATCATCATAGCTGGAGTGCAGTTGCATGGATAGATGGAAAAACATATACAGCTCCGGTTTGTGAGCTAAATGTATATGATAGAGTTGGCGGTGGTGATGGCTTTGCAAGCGGATTCTTTTATGGATTGCTTAATGATGAAGCACCCGAAGAAGCAATTAAACTTGGCTGGGCGCATGGTGCCTTACTTACCACATTTCCGGGCGATACAACAATGGCATCATTAAAGGAAGTAAAAACATTTGCAAAAGGAGGATCGGCACGAATTCAACGATAGAACAAATGATTTAAATTTCTTTTTATATTTTTGAAATAAAAATTCAATAACGAAATGCTCTTTTTTGCAAAAGGATCTGCAGATACAGTTTTAAATGAACAGGAAATTAAAGAAGCACTTTATTCTGCTTATGAAAAATTAGGCAGCCGCAAAAAAGTTCTTGCTGTTCCTCCTGATTTAACAAGATTCCATTCTAAAGCCGGAGACTTAACCCGGCTTTCTTATTATTATTTTAAAGATAAACTTACCGATATCCTGCCTGCAATCGGAACTCACTACCCGATGACTGAAAAAGAAATTGAAATTATGTACGGTGATGTTCCGAAAAATTTATTCAGGGTTCATCATTGGAGAGAAGATTTATTCACGCTTGGAACAGTTCCGGCTTCGTTCATTAATGAGGTATCTGAAGGAAAATTGAATTATGATTGGACCGCACAGGTAAACAAACTTTTAGTTGAAGGGAATTTTGATTTGATACTTTCAATCGGGCAGGTTGTGCCGCATGAAGTTATTGGTATGGCAAATCATAATAAAAATATTTTTATAGGAACGGGAGGAAAGGACGCAATTCATAAAAGCCATTTTTTAGGTGCGGTTTATGGAATGGAAAGAATGATGGGACGTGCAGATACTCCCGTTAAAAAAGTATTAAATTACGCCGAGAAAAATTTTGCTTCGCATCTTCCGATCGTTTACGTTTTAACAGTAATAGGCAAAGATGAAAATGATGCTCTTGTTATGCGCGGCTTGTTTATTGGTGATGATATAGAGTGCTTTAATCTTGCCGCTGATCTTTCCTTAAAAGTAAATTTTACAATGTTAGAACGGGAGCTTAAAAAAGTTGTTGTTTATCTTGATCCGCTTGAATTTAAAAGTACATGGCTTGGAAATAAAAGTGTTTACCGCACACGGATGGCAATTGCAGATAATGGTGAGTTGATTGTTCTTGCGCCCGGATTAAAGGAGTTTGGTGAGGATAAACAGATTGATAAACTGATAAGAAAATACGGCTACAAAACAACTCCTGAAATTTTGAATTATGTTGATGAGAATGAAGATTTGAAAAACAATCTGGGTGCTGCGGCACATTTAATTCATGGTTCATCGGAAGGAAGATTCAGAATTACATATTGCCCCGGCGGTATATCAAAAGAAGAAATTGAATATGTTAATTTTAATTATGCTGATTTAAATACAATGTTAAAAAAATATTCTCCTGAAAAACTAAAGGATGGATTTAATATAGTAGACGGAGAAGAAATATTTTTCATATCAAATCCTGCTCTCGGTTTATGGTCAACTAGAGCCCGGTTTGAAATAATTAATAAATAAATTGAAAACAGGAAAAATAAAATGAGTAAAGCAGACATAGGATTAGTTGGTCTTGCCGTTATGGGCGAGAATCTTGTTCTTAATATGGAAAGCCATGGATTTACCGTTGCTGTGTACAACAGAACATTATCAAAGGTAGATAATTTTATTAACGGCAGAGGCAAAGGAAAAAATATAATCGGAGTTCATTCAATTGAAGAACTTGTTTCAAATTTAAAAACACCGCGCAAAATAATGCTGATGGTAAAAGCCGGCAAACCGGTTGATGATTTTATTGAACTGCTTATTCCTCATCTTGAAAAAGGTGATATAATAATAGATGGAGGCAATTCACATTTCCCTGATACAATAAGAAGAACAGAGTATGTTGAAGAAAAAGGATTATTGTATATCGGCACCGGCGTTTCTGGCGGAGAGGAAGGCGCACTTAAAGGTCCATCAATTATGCCCGGCGGTTCAACTGAAGCATGGCCGCATGTTAAACCAATATTTCAATCTATTGCAGCAAAGGTAGAAGATGGAAGTCCCTGCTGTGATTGGATAGGTGAAAATGGTGCCGGTCATTTTGTTAAGATGGTTCACAACGGAATTGAGTATGGAGATATGCAATTGATTTGTGAAGCTTATCAGATAATGAAAGATTTATTGGGAATGTCATACGAAGAAATGCATCAAACATTTAAAGAATGGAATGAAGGCGAACTTAACAGTTATCTTATCGAAATAACCAGGGATATATTAGCATTTAAAGATGAGGATGGAAATCCGCTGGTTGATAAAATATTAGATACTGCCGGGCAAAAAGGAACCGGGAAATGGACAGTAGTTTCTTCACTTGATGTTGGTGTACCATTAACACTTATCGGTGAAGCAGTTTATGGCAGAACATTATCTGCAATAAAAGATGAAAGGGTTGCTGCATCAAAAGTTTTGAGCGGACCCAAACCAGAATTCTCCGGGAACAAAAAAGAATTTGTTGATGATTTGGGTAAAGCATTATATGCTGCAAAAATAATTTCTTACGCACAAGGCTACACCTTAATGCGTTACGCTGCTGAAGAATATAAATGGAATTTAAATTACGGCGGAATAGCTTTGATGTGGAGAGGCGGCTGCATTATTCGTTCAATCTTTTTAGGAAAAATAAAAGATGCCTTTGATAAAAATCCATCACTTACAAATTTGCTGCTTGATCCATTCTTCAAAGAAAAAATTGAAACATCACAACAAGGATGGAGGCGGGTAGTTTCAACTTCAATCAATAATGGAATCTGGATTCCTGCATTATCAACTGCCTTGAATTATTATGATGGAATAAGAAATTCACGTCTGCCTGCAAACCTGCTTCAGGCGCAGCGTGATTATTTTGGCGCTCATACATATGAAAGAATTGATAAACCCAGAGGCGAATTCTTTCATACAAACTGGACGGGCAGAGGTGGAATGACTTCTTCTACAACATATTCTGTATGATGATAGATTAGGCGTAATACAATAAGTATACATTTGTAAATTAAATTATTAATTATTTACCAAAGCCGGATTGAATAAAATTTAATCCGGCTTTTTTGTTTTAGGATATTTAAGCCGGAAAAAATAATTCTTCAATCATGAATTATTGTTCAATAAATAGTAATTTAAATCAGTTATAAATTAAACCAATAGTATATTGCAATGAAAACTCTTTTTATTATTCTCTTTTCAAGTTTAATTATGATTGCTCAAACTAAATATCCCGAAATAAACAACGCAATTGCAGCGGGAAGTTTTGATGAAGCTAAAAAATTAATTGAAGTAAAATTAAACTCCGGTAATTTAGATGATGAAGAAAAGTATAATCTGAATTTTCAGATTGATAAGATGGAACGCATCAAAAAAGATTTTAATAAAACAAGAGATGATATTAAAAAGCAGCTGTCTAAATACTATACCGATTTAACAGACTCTATGATTGATGCTTGGGAAAAAGATAATTCACTTGAAATGAAAATGATTAATAGTGAGAAAAAATATTTTAGAAATGCCGTTCCGAATCTTTTCCGCGTAAATAAAGAAGCACAAAAAATTAAGCAGGCAGTTGAAGGAAAAACATATCACAGTAAGTTAAATCAGTTCTTAAGTAAACATTTACCGGAATCGGTGCAAAAAATTTCCGAATCAGATTTGAAGATTGGTAATCCTGTAAGAATAAAAATTAATTATACTTTAACAGTCGATAAAAATGCCGTTCCCGCCGGAGAAACAATTCGCTGCTGGCTTCCGTACCCGCGTGAAGGACATTCAAGACAAACGGATATCAAATTAATTTCTGTGAACGATGATAATTATACAATTGCTGACAATGAATATCCCCAGCGCACACTTTATATGGAAAAGAAAGCCGTAGCGGACAGCTCAACTGTTTTTAACATGCAGCTGGAATACACAGCTTATTCTGAATGGCACAATGTTAATGCTGATAGTTTAAAGCCATATCGTCCAGCAACTGATTTGTACCGCGAATATACGAGCGAACGCCCCCCTCATATTGTATTTACTGATAAGATAAAAGCACTATCCGAAAAAATTGTTGGCAGGGAATTGAATCCTTATAAAAAATTGAAATTAATATACACGTGGGTTGATGAAAATATTCCGTGGGCAAGTGCAAGAGAATACTCAACGATTGACAGCATTTCAAATTACTGCATTAATAATATGCATGGTGATTGCGGTATAAAAACTCTTCTGTTTATAACGCTTTGCAGATATAATGGAATTCCGGCAAAATGGCAGAGCGGCTGGATGCTTCATCCGGGAAGTGTAAATCTTCATGATTGGAGTGAAGTATATCTGGAAGAATACGGCTGGGTTCCTGTTGATCAGGATTATGGAATTCAGGAATCAAATGATGAGAGAGTAAAATATTATTACACAAACGGAATAGATTCTTACCGTTTAATTGTAAATGATGATTACTCAAAACCCTTGTATCCACCAAAGAAATATCCGAGAAGTGAAACAATTGATTTTCAGCGCGGAGAAGTTGAGTGGGATGGAGGCAATCTCTACTTTGATAAGTGGGATTATAACATGGAAGTAGAATACCAGATGCTTAATCAATAACCGTTTATATCCATTAAAAAGTGCCTTAATCCTCTTAAAACAATTACTTACTTTTGTGATTGATTTTAAGAGTAACACCTTTTGGATTTACCTGACCCCTTTGGTAACTTTATAACCTGTTTCAAAAAAAATTGTTATGATTAAAAGAAAATCAACTCTTTATCTTTGGCTGATTATATTTATCTGGATGGCAGTTCCATCATCAATATTACCCCAAGGAAATTATATTGATGCACCATTTGGCGGCGGCGGCGGCTACACACCTGGCTGGTACATTCCTAATCTTGATCCTATTAATCAACGAGTTAAAGCATTCGGAGTGCCGGAGCTTTCAACAAGTGGATTTTATACTTCCGGCGGCGCCGGGATGATTTATCTCGGATTAATTCCCGGTATAAGAATTGGCGGAATGGGATTCGGCGGTTCTACTTCTGAATCATCAGTGGTGAATGGTTTTAATAGGAAGGTAATTTATTCATTAGGCGGCGGCGGATTTACTGTTGAATATACATTGCCTTTTGTTAGAGATTTGGGAATTTCTATCGGCGCAATTATTGGCGGCGGTTCACTGGAAGTAGAGATTTACAAAACAAAAAACAATTACAATTGGGGAGAAATTTGGGATTGGGAGAATAGAACAGTTCCCGCAGGAGAAATGGAAGTTGCAAATGCAATTGATCATAATTTCTGGTTTATCTCTCCGACTTTAAATATTGATATCCCGGTTTATAGATTTGTAATATTAAGACTTGGTGCTGGTTATCAGATAGATTTGGGCAATAGTTGGACATCCAACAATGGAGCTGAACTGAATAATGTTCCTTCTGATTTGGACGCCAACACTTTCTTTATACAATCAGGAATTTTCATCGGATTTTTTTCATTCTAAAAGGGCTTAATGAAAAACATACTTGTAACCGGAGGAGCCGGTTTTATCGGCAGTAATTTCATAAATCATATCGTAAAAGAAAGGGATGATTATAATATTATAAATCTGGATGCGCTAACCTATGCAGGCAATCTGGAAAATCTCATTCCTTCCCAGGATAAAAAAAATTATCACTTTGTTAAAGGTGATATAACCAATGCGGAATTGATTAATTATCTGTTCTTAAAATTCAAAATAAAATTTGTAATTAATTTTGCCGCTGAATCCCATGTTGATAGAAGTATTCTTGGCTCACAGATATTTTACAGAACAAATGTAATAGGTACAAATGTTTTGCTTGAAACAGCCAGGAGATATGATGTTGAAAAGTTTTTGCAGGTATCTACAGATGAAGTTTACGGAAGTCTTGGTGCGGAAGGTTTATTTACAGAAACAACTCCGCTCTCACCTAATAGTCCTTATTCATCCAGTAAAGCAGCAGCGGATATGATGGTTTCAGCTTTTCATCATACATACGGATTGCCGGTTGTTATAACAAGATGTTCAAACAATTACGGTCCATATCAATTTCCTGAGAAACTTATTCCTTTAATGATTATCAATGCATTGAATAATAAAAAACTTCCTGTTTATGGAGATGGAATGAATGTGCGTGATTGGATTTATGTGATTGATCATAACAAAGCGATAAATCTTGTATTTGAAAAAGGGAAACCCGGTGAAGTTTATAATATTGGTGCAGGCAATGAAATGCCGAATATAGAAATTGTGAAATTAATTCTTCGGCAGCTTGGTAAATCAGAAGAGTTGATTGAATTTGTAAAAGACAGGCCTGGGCATGATAGACGGTATGCGATTGATTCATCAAAAATTGGAAAAGAACTTGGCTGGAAACCTGAGTTTAGTTTTAATGAAGCTATTGAAAAAACAATCAACTGGTACATTGAAAATAAAAACTGGTGGAGTAGAATTATAACCGGCGAGTATCAAAAGTATTATTCACTTCAATATAAAAATTAGTTTAAATCTTAATTGAGATTAAAATGAAAATAAATCTTTTTGTCATATTTCTATTATTATGTTTCACTGCAGCATCAGCTCAAACTAAAGAACAATCCGGATTAAGTGATATAATGGCAGCCGGTGTAATATCTGTAACAATTGGCGGTGATTTTATAGTAACCGGAACTTATCCTGCATTCATCACTGAGAGAGTTGATCAATTTGTTACCCGCATGTATAATGAAACACGTGAAAAAATATTATCTCAACTAACGCAGCAGCCTGAACTCCTAAAGAAAGCGCAGAAAGAACTGGAAAGTTATTCAATCAGAAATATTACACTTAAAAGAAATAACGGAGAAGAGCTAAAT
Organism: Ignavibacteriales bacterium; assembly: GCA_044507695.1. Lineage (GTDB taxonomy): Bacteria > Bacteroidota > Ignavibacteria > Ignavibacteriales > Ignavibacteriaceae > JBIQJD01. The sequence goes on from JBIQJD010000008.1 coordinate 193,150, forward strand.
CTTGATTTGTTAAGATTCAGAAGAACAGGTGATTTTGCGGAAAATCCATATTTAAAAAATGATGATGTTTTGATTTTCCCTCCATCAGATCTTGAAAGGAATTTCTTTTCAATTTCCGGAGCAGTAAACAAGCCTGGTAAATATCATTTTAAAGATGGAGATGAATTATCAGATGCAATTGAGCTTGCCCAGGGAATAAATAAAGCTTATCAAAATGTAAGCAAGGCAGAGATTCACCGCCTGAGTTATGATGGTGAATCAATGAAAGTAATCCCTGTTGATCTTAGTAGTAATTATCCGTTAGAAAGAGGTGATAGAATTATTGTCATCGCGGATGAAACACAGAAAAAAGAATTCAGCGTAACAGTGCTTGGTGAAGTTAAAAATCCGGGAAAAATTCCGATTACTAAAAACACAACCACACTTAAAGAAGTTATTCAAAAAGCAGGCGGCGTAACTGAACATGCTTCATTACACAGATCAAAATTATTCACAGGTAATTCGCTTCATTTGCTCATTGAAAGATTGTACGGAATTAATTTACAGGATAATCCTGATATTCTTTCTCCACAATTATTTGAAATATCAGATAAGATAGTTGAGCTTGAGAATGCAATGATGTACAGGATGTCAAACCTTACTTATGATGATACATCATATTTTTTCCTGGAAAATCAAATAAGAGTTTTGATGGAAGGAAGTTCTCTTGATCTTTCAGAAATAAATGATGATTCCTCTGAAATAGGCCAGCATATAGTTCGCGATGGTGATATTGTAGTTATACCCCAAAAGAAAAATACTGTTTATGTATTTGGTCAGGTTGCTAATCCGGGACACATTGCATATGCACCAGGAATGGATGCATTTTATTATATCAATCAGGCTGGCGGTATGGGCAGATATGCAGAAGATGAAGAAGACGTAGTAGTTATTAAAGCCGGTGGTAGAAGATGGATTCCTTTGAGTGAAGAAAAGGCAAAGATCGAAGAAGGCGATTTTATTTATGTACCAAGAGTCCCCATGTATCCCTTTAATTATTATGTGGCTCAGGTTGGCAACTATTTGAGTATTGCAGCAAGTGCCGCAACAGTTGTTCTTCTGTTAATTGAATTGAGTAAATAAATTTGTACTAAAAAAAATCAAGGAAAATTTAATTGGTTTTTATTCCAGCTATTTCTTGTATTTATTAGTATGTATAAGATTCATTTTTTGTAAGATAATAAGCAAACGTTCTTTTATAGTTTATGTTGATGAAAAAAAGCATCTGAAGATTTCAAGATTTTATCTCAGGATTATCTATTCAGCAATTTAAAATATTTTTAATTTTAGGCTGAAAATCTTGACAATTTAAAATTATCCTATATCTTTGGAAGGCTTTTTGAGAAATACTTTTCAACTCTCCTTCCTGGTGCGTTGATCAAATAAAAAAGTAAAAAAAGTTTTGAAATGATGAATGTGTCTCTTGACATTCGATGTAAGAGGCTGTAAATTTGAAGCCCTTCTTTAATGAAGGAAACAACAAGAGTTCTTTGATAGAGTGAGTGCATTTAACCAGTCAGTTAAATGGTTTCAATTAAGCGTCTACACGCCAAGATTACAAAAAATTTAAACTCTACAACGGAGAGTTTGATCCTGGCTCAGGACGAACGCTGGCGGCGTGCTTAACACAT
>JBIQJD010000009.1:0-187165 GCA_044507695.1 Ignavibacteriales bacterium
CTCTACACGAGTGCGTGGATTGAAACATACTGCCGCTTGGCGGCACGTGTATTGGCTTGCGTCGCACTCTACACGAGTGCGTGGATTGAAACATATTGTTTCCAACATATTTGCGGCGAAGAAGGCGTCGCACTCTACACGAGTGCGTGGATTGAAACATTAACTGCGATAAGCGGCAACCTTGGCACCTTAACGTCGCACTCTACACGAGTGCGTGGATTGAAACTTTAAAAATAAAGTAGGGAATTCACTAAACCAGGTCGCACTCTACACGAGTGCGTGGATTGAAACAAATGTAAAAATCAAATCAAGAGTTTGTGCAGCCGTCGCACTCTACACGAGTGCGTGGATTGAAACTTATCACTGTTAAGAACGCTTGTCCTTTCTCGCCGTCGCACTCTACACGAGTGCGTGGATTGAAACTGATTCTGAGTTTGTTTCCCCTTGCTCTCTTTTAGTCGCACTCTACACGAGTGCGTGGATTGAAACTTTATTGGAATAGCAGTTCAACAGGTGACTTAATGTCCTACTCTACACGAGTGCGTGGATTGAAACCCTTTATAACTGTTTGTTGTTGCTACGCTAAAATGTCGCACTCTACACGAGTGCGTGGATTGAAACATTATAAAGTGCTGTCAATGCTTTTAATGAAGCCGTCGCACTCTACACGAGTGCGTGGATTGAAACCCGTTGAACAGATTGAAGAACAGCACAGTGATAGCGTCGCACTCTACACGAGTGCGTGGATTGAAACAACAAAAAGATGGCAGCATAATTTTTGTTTCAATGTCGCACTCTACACGAGTGCGTGGATTGAAACTCAATCAGTAACCAGACCAGAACCCGCAAAACAGAAAATGAAGCCTCGTTAGAGGCGGTATATTTATAGAAACATGAATACAAAATATAATCAGAGTTCCGTTAGAAACGATATAAATGTTTGCCAATTGCAACGCGCTATATCATCCCTAAAGGGATTTGGGTTCGTTCTTGCGTTTTTTTTCTATAAATATTTCATCCCTAACGGGATTTAGAAAAGAAGAGGTTGTTAATAAAAATTGAGCCTCGTTAGAGGCGGTATATTTATAGAAACATGAATACAAAATTAAAATCAGAGTTCCGTTAGGAACGATATAAGATGTTATGCCATTGCAGCACGCTATATCATCCCTAAAGGAATTTGGGTTCGTTCCTGGCTTTTTCTTTCTAGAAATATTTCATCCCTAACGGGATTCATTTAGAAAATATTTGTAAGGGAAATGTATATGATTTTGGTAATCATAAAACAGAAAATGAAGCCTCGTTAGAGGCGGTATATTTCTAGTAACATGAACATAAAATTAAAATAAGAGTTCCGTTAGAAACGAATAAATGTTTGCCAATTGCTGCGTGTTATATCATCCCTAAAGGGATTTGGGTTCGTTCTGGGCTTTTCTTTTCTAGAAATATTTCATCCCTAGTGGGATTTAGAATAGAAGAGGTTGTTAATAAAAATTGAGCCTCGTTAGAGGCGGTATATTTATAGAAACATGAATACAAAATTAAAATAAGAGTTCCGTTAGGAACGATATAAATGTTTGCCAATTGCAGCGCGCTATATCATCCCTAAAGGGATTTGGGCTCGTTCTCGGGCTTTTCTTTTCTAGAAATATTTCATCCCTAGCGGGATTTAGCGGGAATATTAATACAGCCAGGTTCTTTTTCAAACAGCTCCGTGAAGAAGAATCAAATAGTAAAATCAGAATTGATGCTTTGCTTCAGCTTTTGGCTTATCTTATTACTAATATATCCCAGAACATATTGCCGCTGATAATAAATTATTTTTCTTGATCTCAACTTTTTCATTCGTTAAGTTCTGGAGAAATAAACAGACTCCTTTCAACAAATTCAATTACATAATCTGGCATAGAAGATACGAAGTAAAACAGCACGGAAAGATGAATTAACTTAAAGGTATTATAAACAGGTTCCCGGAGAAAAATAACAGATTAGCGTAACATGATTTTATTCCATCATATAAACTTTCAATCCCTGAATATTATTAATTATCCTGCAGGAAGGAGTGCAATATGTACACGTATGAATCGCTTGCAAAGTTAAGCAGAGATGAGCTTGAAAATATTCTCCGCACGGGAACACCGCCTGATTTAGAGGAGCTTAACGGGTATATTTACTGCGGCTGGAATCATGAATGGATAGGGAATTTATCGGGCAAAAAATTTAAAAAAGGGTTTATGAAAAAGAACGGAAAAAATTTCGGCTTCAATGAAATTGTAATTCAGGATGGAAAGGAATACCTGGGCGAGTGGAAACAGCGGCTGACAAAAAGCGGAAAGCCGGAACAGCTTGGATATTTCCGTACTTCATACGTAAAGGATGAACCTGATATAAAACTTTATCGTCCTTACAGGCATCTTGCTCACTTCAACTATAATATTGATGGTTTTCATAAATGGTATCACAGCTTCTTCAGGGTAATACGGGATTTTGTTGTTTGTCCTAATGAAGGTGATAACACGCTGATGCTTTGCAAGGCGTATCTGCGCGTTTTTCCTTTTCTGAATATCTTTTATTGTTATTTTTTACTTGGGCACAGGGAGAAGATAAAATATCTCCCGTGGGCTGCTGAAGAAACGGGTGTGCAGGGTTTAACGCAGGATATGAGTTTGGTTGATCAGGAGTGATTCTTCAGTCATGGTATGGATTATGACTGCCGCGTTTTACTATGACCGGTGCTTAAGATTTCCCGCCAGAAGACTTACTCGAAATGGCAAGTGTAAGTGTAGAGAATTCACATGTGAATTTTCTACTGTATTAATCTTCCGCTGAGGCGAAGGAGTTCAGTCTCGGCGTTCTTGGCTGCAAATTGAGCGTTCACAAGACGGCTTTGTGCATCAATTAAATTTACCTGTGCTTCACGGAATTCAAGCTGTGTAATATTGCCGAGGCGAAGGCGTTCAAGAGCAATGTTTACATTCTCTTCAGTGATCTGAAGATTATCAGATTCAAGTTCAACAAGGCGGAGGCTGTTTTCATAAGCTTTGTATAAATTCTGAAGTTCGGCTTCAACACGGTTTTTAACTTCACTTAATCCTGTCTCACTTATTTCAATTCCAATTGCGGCATTTTCCATCTGCCTTCTCGTATTCAAACCGTTAAATAAATTCCATGATGCTCTAACGCCGTATGTAAATCCTCTGTTCTGATTTGATTTTGTAAATCCGGCTTCAGATTCCGAGCGGAGAAAATTATAGCTGCCGAACAAACTTATCTGCGGAAATAAACCTGAACGTGCAATTGAAAGTTCTGTTTGTGCAAGATTAACATTTTCTTCTGCTCTTCGTAATTCCGAGTTTCTTTCGAGCACTTCATTCTTTAATTCATTAAGATTGAGATCAGTGCTGTAAATAATTGTATCACTAACGCTAAATTCCGCATCAGCATTTCTGCCAAGCAGTTGGTTTAAGCGTGTTTTTGATTGTGAATAATTAAGTTCAGCCTGAAGCAGGAGCGAGCGGTCTTCATTAAGATCAGCCTGTGCCTGGAGCAGTTCAAATTTTGAACCGGAGCCAACATCTCTCTTCTGATCCGCAAGCTTAACGCGTTCTTCGGAAATTGCAATACTTCTTGTAATTACTTCAAGCACAACTCCCTGTCTTACCAGATCATAATATGTAAAAGTTATATCGGCTATATTGTTTTCAACAGCAAGTTTATAATTAAGCTCACCTATTTCATTTAATCTTTTTAGCTTATCAAGCGAAGCAAACATTCTGAAGCCGTCAAAGATTGTCCAGTTTAAAGCAACCGCAGCATTAAGATTATTTGCTTTTGCGCCTGATCTATCTATAGTTCTGCCGTCAAAATATTCCTGCCGTGTAGTTGTATTGCTTTCGGAGTAAGTTCCTTCAGCATCAAGTTCAGGAAGAAAGCCGGCATTGCCGAGCGATAAATTGTTTGCAGCAATTTCTTTTTCACCCGAAGCGATTGTAATTGAGAAATTATTTTTTAAAGCTATTTGAATTGCATCCTGAAGAGTCAGAAGTTCCTGTGCGAATGATGCTGCTGCAGAAATAAGAATGAACAATATTATTTTGAAATTCATAAGCTGGTATTGAGATTTTTTTCCTTATTAAAACTACAGGGAATTCACTTGTAAATTCCCCATAAATAAATCAAGAATTTACTGCAAGTTCTTCCTCATCAACTTCTTCAAGTTCTGTAACATTAGAAACAGAAGCAGTTGCAGTTGAGAAGTAAGAATAAATTGCAGGGATAATTAATAATGTTAAAAATGTTGAGAAAATTAATCCGCCAATAACTGCAATTCCCATTGAAACACGGCTTTCAGAACCGGCACCAAGGGCAAGGGCAATCGGCAGAATTCCAAGTATGGTTGATAAACTTGTCATCAATATCGGGCGCAGTCTTGCAGCCGCTGCATCTTTAACAGCTTCAATTTTACTTAAGCCTGCTGCTTTTCTCTGGTTTGCAAATTCAACTATAAGAATTCCATTCTTTGTAACCAAACCAATAAGCATAATGATACCAATTTCACTGAAGATGTTTAATGTTTGATTGAAATACCAGAGAGATATAACCGCGCCTGCAATTGCCAGCGGTACAGTAAACAGAATAATAAACGGATCGCGGAAACTTTCAAACTGCGCTGCAAGCACAAGATAAATCAATCCAAGTGCAAGAAGGAAAGCAAAAATAAGGCTTGATGAACTTTCAGCAAAATCTTTTGAAGCACCGCTTAGTGCAGTTGAGAATGTTTCATCAAGAACCTTCTCTGCAACCTGATCCATTGCGGCAATTCCATCGCCAAGAGTTTTGCCGGGTGCAAGTCCCGCAGAAACAGTTGCAGAAACATACCTGTTAAACCTGTAAAGAGCAGGCGGAGTAGATTGTTCAGAAGTTGTTATAACATTATCAAGCTGAATCAAATCACCCCGGTTATTTTTAACATAGAGTGATTTTAAATCAAGCGGTTCATCACGATTCTCGCGCGCAACCTGCCCGATTACCTGGTATTGTTTTCCATCCTTAATAAAAAATCCAAAGCGCTGCCCGCTGAAAGCAGATTGAATTGTTTGTGCAATATCAATTGTAGATACTCCAAGATTTCTTGCACGCTGGCGGTCAATAGTAATTTTCAATTCAGGTTTATTGAATTTCAAATTAACATCAACAATTGAAAATGTTGGATTAGCTGAAGCTTCATCAAGGAATTTGGGGAGTACTTCACGAAGCTTTTCAAAATTAGGCGCCTGGATTACATACTGAACCGGAAGCCCGCCTCTTCCGCCGCCGATTGTTTGCTGCTGGGTAACAAAAACACGCGCTTGTGTATATGCACGCATATCGGCAGAAATATCATCTGCAATTTGCTGCTGTGTTCTTATTCTTTTATCCGGCGGAGTGAGCATTAAGGATAAATATCCTGAGTTAACCGAACCTGATGCACCAAAGCCGGGAGAAGTAATAGAAATAATCGCTTCTTTTTCAGGGATGGAATCATTTACAGCTTCAATAAGCCTGTCCATGAATGTATCCATATAATCGAATGTAGCGCCTTCGGGAGCTGTAATAGAAAATTGAAGCCTGCTTCGGTCTTCAAGCGGTGCAAGTTCAGAAGGAAGATTTGTACCAACAAAATAAATCGCCAAAAACAAAATTATAATAATTGGAAATGCAAGCCATCTTTTCCTCAAGAAGCTGTCAAGACTATCTTTATACTGCTTGTTCATTTTAATAAAGAATGGTTCTGTTTTATTATAGAACCAGTTATGATGCTCGCGTCTTTTTAAAATTCTGCTGCTAAGCATTGGAGTAAGAGTAAGCGCAACAAAAGCAGATATAATTACTGATCCGGCAACAACAATTCCAAACTCACGGAAAAGTCTTCCTGTTAATCCTGAAAGAAAAATTACGGGAAGGAAAACAGAAGCAAGAGCAATTGTAGTAGAAAGTACAGCGAAGAAAATTTCAGCCGTACCTCTTCTGCCCGCTTCCATCGGCTCCATTTTACCTTCAATCTTGGTGTAAATATTTTCAAGCACAACAATAGCATCATCTACAACAAGACCGATTGCCAGAACAATACCAAGCAGGGTGAGAACGTTAATAGAAAAATCAGCTATGTACATTACGAAGAATGCACCGATAAGAGAGATTGGGATTGCAATAACAGGGATAACTGTTGTGCGCCAATCACGCAGGAACAAAAATATAATAAGCACAACAAGTCCGAACGCAACAAACACAGTTTGTTCTACTTCTGTTATTGATTCACGGATGTATTCTGTTACATCAAAGCCGATTCCTGTTTCAATATCAGAGGGGAGGCTTTTTTTAATCTGCTCGAGTCTTTTATAAAATTCATCAGCAATTGCAATGTTGTTTGCGCCGGGCTGTGCAACAAGCACAACACCAACCATCGGAATTCCATCACGTTTAAGAATTGTGCGTAAATTTTCAGCATCAAGTTTTGCAGTGCCAATATCTTTAAAGCGTACTATTTTACCCGCATCTTCTTTAATTATAAGATTATTAAAATCTTCTTCATCCTGCAGCCTGCCGATTGTTCTGATTGAAAGCTCTGTATTATTTCCTTCAATTAAACCGGTAGGAAGTTCAACATTCTCACGATTTAAAGCATCTCTTATATCAAGCGGGGTTAGATTATATGCAGCAAGTTTTGCAGGATCAAGCCACATCCTCATTGAATATCTTTTTTCTCCCCAAATTCTTACTTCACTAACTCCGGGTATTGTCTGAAATCTTTCTTTAAAAACATTATTTGCAAGTTCAGATAATTCAAGAAGATTTCTTGTATCGCTTTTAACTGACATAAATACAATCGGCGTAGCATCTGCATCAGCTTTTGTAACAATAGGAACTTCAACATCCGGCGGAAGGTTACGGATTGCGCGTGATACCCTGTCCCTAACATCATTTGCTGCAGCTTCAAGATCAACATCGAGATCAAACTCAACAGTAATTGAGCTTCTACCATCCCTGCTGACAGAAGTGAGTGATCTGATACCGGCGATACCATTTACAGATTCCTCAATCGGTTCTGTTATCTGGGATTCAATAACATCTGCATTTGCACCAACGTATGTTGTACTAACTGTGATAATTGGTGGATCAACGGCGGGATATTCTCTGACTCCCAAAAATGTATAGCCGATTATGCCAAACAATACAATAACGATTGACATCACAATCGCTAACACAGGTCTTTTAATACTAACGGATGATAAACTCATAGGAATCTCGCTAATTAAATTCAGAAACGGAAAGCGGCATACCCGGTTTAATCTGCAGAATACCGGAAGTAATTACAGTATCATTTTCCGAAATACCGCTGGTTATCTGCACACGTGTATCTGTTCGTATACCGGTTTCAACCTGCTGGGGATAAGCTTTCCCGTCCTTCAATAAAATTACTTTTTGTCCTTTTAATTCAGGAACAATTGCCTGAGTTGGTATAAGAAATGCATCTTTAATTTCGTTAAGAATTAATTTTACATCAGCAAAAGAACCGGGAATAATTTTGCGTTCAGTGTTCTGGTACAATGCACGGATTTTTAAGGTTCGTGTAACAGGATCAATTTTTGGTTCAACAGCGTAAACACTTCCTGTATAAATTTGATTATCTCCTTCAACTTTAAATTGAACTTTATCTCCAAATTTTACCATGCCGGCATATTTTTCAGGAATTGAAAAATCAATTTTAACGGGATTTATATTCTGCAAACTTGCAATAACAGTTGAAGTTGTAACGTAACTACCCTCACTTACATTCTTTAATCCAATTACGCCGCTGAAAGGAGCTCTTATTTCTGTTTCATCAATCTTTGCCTGGATAAGCTGAATTTCTGCCTTAGCAACGTTAAGTTCGTTAAGTGATACATCATAATCTTCCTGGCTGATTGCTTCCTTTTCAAGCAAGGTTCTCTGGCGGAATTCACGGTCAGCAATTAATTCCAATCTGTATTTAGCACGAGCAAGTTCTGCCTGAAGTTCGGCATCATTTATTTTAACGAGAAGTTCACCCTCTTTTACGCTGCTTCCTTCTTTGAAAGCAATCTTAGTAATTTTTCCGGCAACTTCACTCATCAGATTCACTTCTTCATTTGCAAGCACGGTACCGCTGGTTAAAACATTATTTGCAAGCGCTTCGGGTTTTACAATATGTGCTTTAACAGGAAGAGCTGCAGAAATATTTGCCTGCGCAGTTCCGGTGTTTGAATCATCATCTGAAAAATTAATTTTAGGAAGTATTAGTAAGATAAGAATTACAATTACTACTGAAGTAATGAGAATGGTTTTGTTTCGTTTCGGCATATATTTGAAAAAATTTAATTTGAAGAATTATGAAAATGTGGAATAAAATAAATTCTTACAACATAAAAATTAGTGGATTGTTCCAACCCAAACAAAAAAGCCCCAAACATGGGGCTGAAAAAATTTTACTTTGGGAGATTTGATCAGCTTTTTTTCGCGTATTTCTTTTTGAATTTTTCTACTCTTCCCGCTGTATCAACAAGCTTCTGTTTTCCTGTAAAGAAAGGATGAGACGCGCTTGAAATCTCAAGTTTAACCAGCGGATATGTATTTCCATCTTCCCATTGAATGGTATCGTTTGTCTGAATGGTAGACCGGGTCAAAACCATAAAGTCAGCAGAAGCGTCCTGAAACACTACCGGCCTGTAATTCGGGTGAATACCTTTTTTCATAAAATAAAACCTGTTCTGTTTTTCTTAAAAAATGTAACGCCAAATATAATAAGATTAGTCCGATTTACAAAGAATTATATTAAGCTATTTTGTCTGCTTTTTATTTTCAAGATACTTCATAATCCGGCGTTTAAGTTCATCTAATCTTTGCTTTTGTTCATCGGTAAGATGCCGCTGCCTGAAATTCAAACCGCTTTTATTTATGTAAGAAGTTGAAGCAAATGCTGCGGCAGATTGTTGATTTGATGGAGGTGATTGATTTGGTTTTCTTTTTAAAAGCCTGTCGTTTTCATCAGCAATTCTTTCCATCTCATCATCCAGAGAAATTGATGTTGAACTTTGAATCATATCTTCTCTTAAACGCGGTGCGGCAGAAAGCGGATCATCCTGTTCAACGGATGTTGTATCAACTACAAAAAGCATTATAACGGCGGCAATTGCAACAGCCGCGGATGGCAGGAGTCTTGCGGGTGATAAAAACCGGGACCAGAAACTTTCATGTACTTCTTTTTCATAAACGTCTGAATTAATTTTTCTCATCAAATCTGCTTCAAAATATGAAGGCGTGTTAACCTTAGGCAGTTGTTTAAGAATATCAATTACATCACTGTACAGGTTTTCATCATCTTTGTAATTCATTGTAACACCTATTCCTTGTAAATATCTTTCAATAATTTTTGCAGTTGTGCCCTGCCTCTGTTAATTCTTGATTTAACTGTACCGACATTAACACCGGTAATTTCTGAAATTTCTTCATAAGAAAGTTCCTGTATATCTCTCAGAATAACCATTTCCCTGTAAGCATCGGAAACTTTTAAAAGAGCTTTTTGAATTATAGCGTCTTTAATACCGCTGTCAGTTATTATATCCGGCCTGTAACTTTCATCCGGAATATCATAGGTTTCTTCTTCTTCACCGTAAGAATTTATTGAGAAAATTTTCCGTCTTTTTCTTCTTTGTAATTCAGTTTTTGCAAGATTTCCTGCAATTGTATAAATCCATGTAGAAAACTTTGCAATTGATTTATAGGAGTCTTTATTCTTATAAACTTTTATGAAGGTTTCCTGGACAACATCTGTACAGGCTTCATAATCTCCTAAAAATCTGAACACAAAATTTGTTAACGGGTTTTTAAATCTCTGTACTAAAATTTCAAAAGCTTCAATAGTATTGTTCTGCTGAAATTCCAGTATTAATTCTTCATCAGTATATGAGTTGAGATTTTTCTCAGCCAACTTTTGTCTTTTACTTGTGATGTTTTGAAATGTTTCCTTAAGTGGACATAAATTACTAAATATTTTTTAAGATTAGAAAATGACCTGAAATCAATGTGATTGAGGGAAGAGAATGTATACTAAATTATTCACTCAATCAGGAATCACTTCCGATTATTTCCGCTATTAACATGCTAATTAAAGTTTTATCATCAACCGAAGTTGTTTTGATTGTAACATCAGCTTTTAACAGGGCTTTAACAGCATCTGCCATATTTTTTTCACTATAGATTTTCCGTGCTGATTGATGATCTTTGTAATAATATGGATGCGTGCCAACTATTCTTGCAGCAGTTTGTTCTGTCATATCAGCTATTGAATTCAGTTCGCGTATTCTTGATAGTCCCGTAAAATACCTTGTGAGCATTGCTACAATAAAAACCGGATCGCTGCCATTTTCAAGAAGGTTAAAAGCAATTTTAATTGCCGCAGCTTTATTCTTTTTACCAATTGCATTCTGAAGATCAAAAATATTATACTCTTTCAGTGAAGTTGAAAGAGCTTTAATGACATCGAGAGTTATATCTTTATTCTCACCAAGAAAGGTAAACATTTTTTCAAGCTGAGCTTCAAGCGCGGCACGGTTTTCACCGGAAATATCAATGAGGAACTGCGCATTTTCTCTTGTTAGATTTTTTCCTCTGGAAGCTGCAAATGATATCAGCCATTCAACCAAATTATTCCCCTTTAATTCTTTTGCTTCAAAAAGAAATTTTTTAGAAAGAAGGGTTGTATAAGGTTCACTGCGCAGATTGGAAATGCTTCCGTTATGATAAAATATAATTATAGAAAATTCAGGCGGAGCTTCCGCAAAGCGTGAAAGCGGTTTTTTATCTTTTATCTTTTCAAATTCTTTACAGATAATTAATTTTTTTTCTGATCCGAAAGGAAAAGTTAAAGCAAGATTCAAAATATCAGAAAGGCTGCGGTCATCACCATAAAAAGTTTCTTTATCAAAATCAGATGTAATAAACTGTGATGCTGATTTTTCAATTTCTTTTATTACTGCTTCAATGCTGTATGTATCTTCGCCAAAAAAATAATAAACAGGAAGCAGATTATTTTTTTTTAATTCATTAACTGCGCTAAGAATATTAGGAACAGCAACTTTATCTTTCGCCATTTCGTGATTTCATTTTTTCATATTTAACTGCACGTGAAAGAAAGAAAATTAATCCTCCCCAAACAATACTTAAAACTATTAGTGCAGTAAAGATGGTTATAATTTTCATAACTGCCTTTAATTAGTTTGATTCAATTTGCTTAACCATTGTTTTATTAAACAGTACAAAAATACCAATCACAATTGCCCATTGGAAAAGACACGTACCTGCGTTTTCTGCATGAAACGGATTCCACCATTCGGGATCCCACGATGCAGAAGAAATTAACCACCATAAAACAAGTGCAACAACCTGAACGGGCACAAGAATGCCGATGAGAAAATTGTACCACCTTCCTATTTTGTAATCGCTGCCGTATCCATTAATAATTTCTGTGCGGAATTTATCAACGCCATACCTGATAATAGAGAATGAAATAAAAGCGCCGCTTAAGATTAAGCCAACACCCCAAACCCAATCCTGATTAATCAAGAAATTTAAATTTTGTGCGGATGGAATTCCGAGTAAAAATCCGGCAGCGGCAACAAAGATAATTGCTCTTCTTCTGTTAAAACCAAAATCAATTAATGTACGTGTGGTTAATTCAACCATTGAAATTAAGGAAGTAACAGCAGCAAAGAACAATGCAATAAAAAAGAGTGAAGCAAAGAAAATATTTACAGCAGCGCTTCCTGAAATTTTATTAAAAAGCTGAGGAAGATAAATAAAAGTTAAACCTGTATTTGCGGGACCTGATTTGGATATTTGAACCATCGCATCAACTTCACCTGTGCCGGGAATGCTTAATGCAAACACTGTTGAAAAAATTGTAATGCCTGCAATAAGTGAAACTGAATTGTTTCCGAATCCTATTAAAGCAGCGTTGAGAGAAATATCTTCTTTCTTCCGCATGTAAATTGCGTACGTAAGGATCAAGCCCCAGCCTGCGCCGGTATCCCACGCGTTTTGTGTAAGTGCATTCAGCCAGACTTTATAATCAAGCATCACTTCAATATCAGGTGTAAAGAAATATTTTATTCCTTCAACAGCATTGGGTAATGTAATTGCTCTGAAGAACAATATGAGTAATATTACAAGCAGAGATGGAACAAGATACTTTGTTACTTTTTCTATACCGTTTGTAATCCCTTTATAAACTATAAATGCAACAATCAGCATAGAAATAAAATGAAACAAAAGGGGCTGATAACCGGATGAGAATGTATTCCAGTATGCAAGATGATCGGCAGTTGAAAAAAGATCTCCGCTGGCAGCAGAAATAAAATAGCGCAGGCACCAGCCGGTTACAACAGAATAGTAAAACATAATTGCTGTTGAAACGAATGCAACGAACGCTCCCATCCATGCAAATTGTTTACCCGCAGTTTTGGATATTGAACCAACCGGGCCTAAACGTGCGTATTTGCCAATTGCAAATTCAGCAATTATTAAAGGGACAGACCATATTAATAAGAACACAACCCATGGAATTAAAAAAGAACCGCCGCCGTTTTGTGCAACAACTCGTGAGAAACGCCAGATATTTCCCGTGCCCACGGCAATACCAATTGTTGCAATAATCAGCGCCCAGCGGGATGAAAAAAATTCTTGTTGTTTCATTAATATTTTAAATAGTTAATTATTGGAGAAATGATTTTGAATTTATGAAATAAAGATTATTTCCTCAAAACTAAAATCAGCAGAAATTAAAAAGGGGCTCTTTTCAGAACCCCCTAAAGAAACTTCACTATGTAAAATCTTATCTTTCTTCGATTGTTACTTTTTCCATAATAACATCTTTAACCGGTCTGTCCTGTGCGTTGGTTTCGGTTTTGCCTATTGCCCTTACAACATCCATTCCGTTTATAACTTTTCCAAATACCGAATGTCTTCCATCTAGGTGAGGAGTTGGAACGAGTGTAATAAAAAACTGGCTGCCATTTGTATTTGGTCCGGCGTTAGCCATAGATAAAATTCCCGGTGAATCATGTTTAAGATCAGGATGGAATTCATCTTTAAATTTTCCACCCCAAAAGCTTTCACCGCCTCTTCCAGTGCCGGTTGGATCACCGCCCTGAATCATAAATCCATCTATCACTCTGTGAAAAATTACTCCATTATAGTAGCCTTTCTTTGCAAGTCCTGCAAAGTTCTCAACTGTCCGGGGAGCTTTATCTTTAAATAGTTCTATCTCAATTGTACCCATGTTTGTCTTAATAACTGCTACAGTTTTAGTATCAGTCTTTGTTGAATCATTCATTGAATTTTCCTTTTTGTTTGTATTTGATTGTGCAGCAACATTTACAGCAAAGAAAGCAGCAAGTAAAAACAAGTTTAAAATGTTTTTCATATCTCCTCCTAATGTTGAATATAGTTTAACGAAATTAAAATTAAAATGATTATTCCAAGAGCAATCCTGTAATAAATAAAAAGAAATGTGGAATATCTTCTTAAAAATTTCAGAAGAAAATCAATTGCAACGTATCCGCTTAATGCTGCGGCAATTGTGGCAGCAATAAGATTGATTGTCATTGATGCATCAACAAATTCAAGAGCTTCATAAACCTGCAGTAAACCGCTGCCGAGAATTGCGGGAATACTCAGCAGAAAAGAAAAACGCGCTGCGGTTTCACGCGTTAATCCCATAAACAGTCCGCCGGTAATTGTTGTACCTGAACGTGATGATCCCGGAATTAAAGCAAGCGCCTGTGCAAAACCAATTACAAGTGAATCAATAATATTTATATCAGAAATATTCTTTCTGAACTTTGCAACTTTTTCTGCAACGGCAAGAATTATTGCAAGACAGATTAAACTTCCTGCGACAACATATAAATCTTTTGTTAATGCACCTTCAATAATATCTTTAAACAATAAACCAATAATTACAACAGGAACGGAGCCGATTATTATCAGCCAACCCAATCTTGCTTCTGTGGTTTGTTCTTTGAAAGAAACAAATTTTGTGTTTTGTTTGATGAACGCAGCAACGATATTCCAGATATCTTTCCAAAAATAAATCATTATTGAGATTAAGGTTCCAAGCTGGATAATTGCAATAAATGCTGTCCATTGTTCCGGATGTTCTGCTGATATGAGATTCATTAATTTACCGGCAAGCGTTAAATGCCCCGTGCTGCTTATTGGGAGAAATTCCGTAAGCCCTTGAATTATGCCGAGAAAAATTGCTTCAAGTAAATTCAATCAATCTCCTAAAATTGATAAGTAATTCCTAACCTTACACCAAAGCCGAAGGAATTAAAATTCACATTTTCATTATAAACACTGTTCCGGATATAGCTTCCGTTATTTTCAGGTTCACCATTAACATCATACCTGATTTCACCGCCGATGTTAGCATAAAAATTTCCGCCGAGAATTGTATTACCATCAGCTTTTAAAACTACGCCAAAGCCGGTTGAAGTAAATTCAACAGGTGTAAACCGCGGAAGTTTTTCATCAGCATTTACAAATCTTATTCCCGCACCGCCGCCAAATTTAAAATTATATCCTGCTCCGTCAATCACATAATAATAGATGAGAGAAGGCATAATTACTCCGTAGGTAAGATCGTACTGACCGAGATCATAATTATAAGTGTATGAATTAAAAAGGTAGGCAAGCTCTAAAGCTAATTCTGTATTTGCAGAAATTCTCGTTCCGCCTTCTGCAGAAAAAATAATTGATGAAGTAAAGGTAGAAAGCTGATCGGCGGGTGAGGCAAAATTTTGATTTAAATAATCTGTTAAAGACGGTGATGATTGAAATTGTATTCCCATTCCGCCGCGTACAAAAGATTGCGGAAAAAGATTAACAGATAAAAGCACCGAAAGCAGAAAAATTTTTTTAATCATAATTCTTCAATATCAGTTTCTACAACTTTAATAAGATTAACATGCTGTTTGTTAAGAATAAAGAAAATGAGAAGTGCAATAATAATAAAAAGTAAATAAGATATTCCGTGCGTCAGCACTGCATAAGCAAGACTTATTTCTTCATCAAAGCCGAACATCATTAATGTTGTTTTGGTTAACGCGTGATATGATCCTGTTCCGCCAGGAGTTGGAATTGCAATTCCGATTGAACTTATGCTGTTGAGAATCCATCCCATTTTATATGTAATATTTTGCAGATGATTCATTCCCAGAGCAAAAAATCCTATAAAAGAACCAAGCGCGTAGAGCAGCATTATAATTATGCTGAGAAGGATTGAGTATATATAATTTTTTGTTCCTTTAAGACTTGTAAATCCTTCAATCAGCATTTGAAATATGTGAAGGGATTTATCAGAAATTTTTTGTGAGAATCTGCTCAATAATTTTGTTATAAGATTATAAAATCTTTCCTTTCTTGTAATTACCAGGTAAAGAAAAATTACAACTGCAGCTAAAAGAATTGTTGAAATGTACAGACTAAGTTCAAGCCAGGGAAAACTTACAAAAAGATCCTTACTCCATAAAAAAACAGAAATGATAATTGCCAATCCGAAAAAAATAATATCAATAACACGTTCTACAACAACGGTACCGAACAGATGTGAACGCGAAACTCCCGCCCATTTGCCAGCAAGAACAGCGCGTGAAACCTCTCCTAATCTTGGTATCACACAATTAACTCCGTATCCAACCATCAGAGCGCCGAATAAATGTTTGATTGAAACATCCGGTTTATTTGACTGCAGAATTACCTTCCATCTTACGGCACGGAGAAAATGCGCAAGCATTTGAACACAAATAAAAAAGATTATTGAGATTAATGAAGCATCAGATATGTACGTGAATACATCATTAATGCTTACACCGCGGAATGCTATATATAAAAAAAGAAATGTTAACAGAAAGGAGAGCGAGTAATTAACCGCTCTCCTCAATGGATGTGATATTTTTTCTTTATCTGAGATCAATAACAGTTGTTCCTTCCGGAGGAGAGAATGAAAATTGTGAGTCCGGAATATTCTGATTCAATTTATAATTAGAAATTTCAATCGTCATCGTGTTTCCCCCCTGCTGAGAGACAGTAACTTTTTCAACAAGATCATTTTTATTTACCAGCAGCTTCACTTCTTTAAATTCCAAATCTGATTTTTTTTGCGGTGTTAAAGTTATTACACTTTTTCCGTTTTCATCAGATTCTGTAACATTGCATTTGGCAGGATAATCATTCAGTATTGTGTTGAATGATAAAGCTGACGGACTTGAATTATCAAATTCATTAATTATAACCTTGTTCTCTTTTTTATTGTAATTCCAGGTTGTTGATCCATCTGATACAAGAACAGTATTTTTGAATTCAACTCTGAACTTATCATTTTTCTTAAAGAATACTTTTCCGGTAAAATTACTTTTTCCGTTAGCAATCTGTTTAACTTCTGCGGAAAAATCAGAAAGTGATTCAAATTTCTGCTGAACTGATTTCAATAATCCGGTGTTTTCCTGTGCATTAACGCCGGCAATCAGAAATGAAAATATCAAAACCAAAAAAATCTTTCTCATTAGATCTCCAATTTTAAATTATTATTTCCCGGCATATACATTATTTCTTAAAACTTTGTTTCAACTGATTTTAATAACTCACAGATTTCTTAAAATTGTTTCAAGCTGTTCTTCATTTTCAACAATAACAGTGCGGGCTTTGCTACCATCATTAGGCCCAACAATTCCTGCCTCCTCAAGCTGATCAACAATTCTTGCAGCACGTGAATAACCAAGTTTTAATCTTCTCTGCAGCAAAGAAACAGAACCCTGCTGATGTCTTACAATTACGCGTGCGGCATCTTCAAACATCGGATCAAGATCTCCTAAAAATCCGCCGGCTGCTTCTTTCTTTTTCTCATACAATGATGGCAGAAAATACGGCTTTGAATAAGCCGGCTGCTTCTGAATATAATCTGTAATTCTTTCAACTTCATCGGTTGAAATAAATGCATTCTGAATTCTGCTCGGCTTTGGTAATCCGGTTGGAAGAAAAAGCATATCACCTTTGCCAAGCAATTGTTCCGCACCGTTCATATCAAGGATTGTTCGTGAATCTATCTTGGTTGCAACCTGGTAAGCAATTCTTGCACTAAAGTTCGCTTTGATAACTCCGGTAATAACATTAACTGAAGGACGCTGCGTAGCAAGCACCAGATGAATACCAACAGCCCGTGCAAGCTGAGCAAGTCTTGCAATCGGTTCTTCAACTTCTTTTCCTGCTGTTATCATTAAATCTGCAAGCTCATCAATTATTACCACAAGATACGGAAGCGGATGATGTTTCATTTCATCGGTATCTTTTGGTTTTCTAACCGGATCAGAAACTTTATGATTATAATCAACAATATTTCTAACGCCTGCTTTTGCAAGTTTATCGTAACGCTTCTCCATTTCATATTCAACAGATTTCAGAAGAAGAACTGCATTCTGCGGGTTTGTAATTATCTCCTCATCAAGATCCGGAGAAACAGCCAAGTAATGCCTTCTCAATTTATTGTAAAAAGATAATTCGATTTTTTTCGGATCAATCATTGCAAGTTTTACTTCCGAAGGCTGCTTTGAATAGAGCAGACTTGAAATAATCATATTTATACCAACGGATTTTCCGGAACCTGTTGAGCCTGCAATAAGCAAGTGCGGCATCTTTGCAAGATCAGTAATGTAAACATCTCCGTTTATTGTTTTGCCAAGTGCAAGGGGAAGCTCTGCTTTTGAATCAGAAATTTTACCAAGCACAGAACGAGCATTAACGAGTGAAGCTTCCGCGTTTGGTATTTCAACACCAATTGCACTTTTACCCGGAATAGGAGCAATTATTCTTATACCTCGTGCCGCAAGAGCAAGGGCAATATCATTTTCCAATCCTACAATTTTACTAATCTTTACTCCCGGCGCAGGAACAATTTCATATAAAGTTACAACGGGACCGGGAGTAACAGAAATATCCTGAATATCAATATCAAATAATTTCAGTTTTTCTTTTAAGAGTTCAGCGTTCCGTGTAAGTTCTTCTTCCGCAACTTTGAAATCTTCTTCAGGAGCTGCTTCAAGTAAATCGAGTCCCGGTTTTTTATAATTAATTTTTTCTTCCCAGTTGTTAGGCAGTTCAGCTTCTTTTGTGCGGTCTACCTGTGCTTCCTGAACTTCACCGGTTTTTACAAGATCAACTTTTTTACTTTCTTCTTCCTGAACAATATTTTTTTCATCGGCTGCAGGTTCATCATTCTTTCGTATTATGCGGATACGCGTTTGCTCTTCGGCTTCTTTTTCCATCAGTTCTTCCGCAGAAGCGGATTGAATTTCCGCCGGAATTTTTTTCTTTGTTTTTTCTGCCTTCTTTTTTTCCTGTCTTAGTGATTTTATCTTTTCAAGGTTTTCTTCCTGCTTTTCATCTATACCGCTGTTTTTATATTCTTCTTTAATTGTATTTACGGAATGAGAAAAAACATTTTTTAAGAACTGAAATATTTTTTCAATCTTTAAATCAAAAACAATTATAAGCAGAACAACCATTGATCCTGTTAAGAAAAGAAGGCTGCCAATTCCGCCCAGGAGCTTTCTTAAAACATCTCCGGTGTAATCTCCAATTCCGCCGGAGAGTTCATAAACATTTGCAAAGAGATTATAATGGCTTCTTACAACGCCAAAAAATGATGCAAGAAGTATTCCGCTTATTAACAGGAAGTTTGATGTGTGAATTATAAAACGGAAATTAATTTTCTGGAAAAAGGAAAATCCCCATATAAAAAACATAATAGGAAAAACTGCAGAGAAAATACCAAGTGTTGAGTTAATGAAGAAATCAGAAATATATGCGCCGAAAATTCCAAGCCAGTTTCTTGTACTATCTGCCTTATGCTGAAATTCTGCATCCGGTGAAAAAACTCTGAACAAATCTGAAAATTCATAATGAAGATTTGCTTTATCAAATCTTGAATAAGATAAAATGCTGAAGAGAATTAAAATTGAAAGGAGGATAAGAAATATCCCGAGAATTTTTTTCTTTTTCTCTTTTGAAATGGTGAAATAATTTTCACCCGTGGATGGTTTTGCCGGAGCTTTTTTCTTTTTCTTCAAAGCCATTTAGTATCAGTTTTGCCTGTTCAAGGTTTATTATTTGCCGGGAGCAATTTAATAACATTTCCTGAAAAATATGGAATCACACCTGTACTATTCAATCGGCTGCAGAATTTAATATCTGATTCAAAACCATTCTCAAGCAAAATTTTTCCGTGCTCTGATTCTTTAAGAATTTTTAAAATGCTTTTACCGTAAGATTTGCTTAACGCTGCAGAAGCCTTTGCTGAATCTGTAAGATTGACGGTTTCTTTCTGCTTCAATATTTCTGATACAATTCTGCCGGCACAAATTGTATCTTCAATTGAAAACATATTTCCCCTGCCTGAGCAGAGAATTTCAAAATCTTTATTTAAAGAAATCATGTGAGATACAATTGCAGAAAGATTTTGAAATGATGCAACGAAAAGATTTTCAGAAAACTTAGCTTTTACTATTGCTCTTGTTCCGTTTGTTGTATAATGGATAATTGTTTTCCCATTCACAACTTCACGTGTATATTCAAGCGGTGAATTGCCGAGCGCAAATCCTTCGATTTTTTTTGTATTTCTTTCACCGCCAATGAGCGTCTGTCCGCCAAACATTCCCCCTGAAACTTTAACTGCAAACTCAACAGTTGCAACAGGAACAATTTCTTTTGCACCGTTTTCAAGCGCTGTAATTATAACACTGGAAGCGCGCAGTACATCAATAACAATTGTTGTTTTGCCTGTAAAGAAAAGTTCATCAACATTTAATGGAGAAAGAATTACATTAATTTTCATAACATCTGAATCTGAATAATCCGTTTTCTGATTTATCTTTCTATTTATTTATAAATGGAAGTTTAACTACTTCAGCGGGAACTTCTTTTCCCCTGATATTAAAATTAACTTTAGAACCGATTGCTGCATGTTCAGGTTCAACATAAGCCAGAGCAATAGGTTTTTCCAGAACAGGACTTACAGTACCGCTTGTAACTATGCCTATTTTCTTTCCATCAGCCGTAATTTCATAACCATGGCGCGGAAAAGCCTTTTCATCCGAAACCAGCGCTGCAAGTTTTCTTTTCACTCCTTCGGATTTAATCTTAAGCAATGCTTCTTTCCCGATGAATTCATCTTTATTTAATTTGGTTATCCATCCAAGCCCGGCTTCAAGAGGATTTGTCATTGCATCAATATCATTTCCGTATAAACAAAAACCCATTTCAAGCCGGAGAGAATCTCTTGCGCCTAATCCAACAGGAGAAACTGTTAAATTTTCATCAGCAGTTGAAAAGATTTTATTCCATATTTTTTCCGCAGCAGTTTCATCACCTGTAAAATAAATTTCATAACCAAGTTCACCCGTGTATCCTGTTCTTGAAATCAGAACATCCATATCATCAATTTTTGTATTTGTAAAATGATAATACTCAAGATTGCCAGGATCATCAGCACAAATTTTATTCATCACTTTTAATGAGTTTGGTCCCTGAACCGCAAGGAGAGAATAATCATCGCTTTTATTTATAAGCTCAACACCAAATTTATTATTCTGAAGCATCCAGTTAAAATCTTTTTCAATATTTGATGCATTAACAACGAGCAGAAATTCTTCATCTGAAAATTTATAAACAAGAAGATCATCAACTATTCCGGCATCGGCATAGCACATTGCAGAATACTGAACTCTGCCCGGGAATAATTTTGCTACATCATTTATTGTAATGTACTGAACAAAATCGCGCGCTTTTTTTCCTTTAACAAAAATTTCTCCCATGTGTGAAACATCAAAAACGCCGGCTGATTTTCTAACAGCGTTATGTTCTGCAATAATTGAATTATATTGAATCGGCATTAAGTAGCCGGCAAACTCAACAATTTTTGCACCTAGTTTCAGATGCTGTTCGTAAAATTTAGTTTTTTTCATTTCTTTATTTAGTTAATAATTAATAGCCGGGATAATTATTATTTAACTTCATCGGTTAATTCTTTATCTGTTTTTGCAGAGAAGAATTTGATCTGACCGACGGGCAAATTTTCATCTTCAATAAGTTTTAACTTAACCAAATATTTAAGCTGAAGTTTGAAAAGTGATTTAACGGTTCCTTCTTTTAATTTTGCCGCAACAGATGGATGACATTTTATAATGATTGATCTTTCTTTAGAATGCTTTTTAAATTTTTTAATCCATTCTTCAAGATCATAAACAACATGTGAATGTTTTGTAAGCAATCCTGTACCCATACAGTAAGGGCAAACTTCTTTCATTGCCTGAAGGATATTTTGTCTTATGCGCTGGCGTGTAATCTGAACGAGACCGAAATCAGACATAGGCAGCACAGAAACTTTTGCGCGGTCTTTGCGGAATTCTTTTCTTAACTCATCATAAATTTTTTTGCGGTTCTTTTCTTCTTCAAGATCGATAAAATCAATTACAATTATTCCGCCAATATCACGCAGTCTCATTTGTCTTGCAATTTCGCGCGCCGCTTCAAGATCAGTTTTTAATGAGTTTAATTCCTGTTCTTTGCTTTTAGCATATCTGCCGCTGTTAACATCAATAACAACCATTGCTTCGGTGTGTTCAATAATCAGGTAGCCGCCGCTTGGCAGAGGAACTTTTCTGCCCATTAAAGTTTTTATCTGTTCTTCAATTTTGAATGCATCAAATATTCCGTTTGATGATCTGAAATATTCAATCTTATCAGCAAGTTCGGGATGAACTAGCTGAACATAATTTTTAATCTGCTTATAAAGTTTTTTTGAATCGATAAAAACTTTTGAAACATCGGGAGTGAATAAATCCCTTATTACACTCGAAGTTGTGCTGAGATCCTGGTAGATAAGTGCCGGTGGTTTTTCATTCTTTACTGTTGATTCAATTTCTTCCCAGGTTTTAACAAGATTTTTTAAATCTTCTTTAAGTGAATCTTCTGTTTGATTTTTTGCAACAGTTCTTATAATCAAACCATAATTTTTAGGAAGAATACTTCTTGCAATACTTCTTAATCTTCTTCTCTCCCTGAAATCGGAAATCTTTTTTGATACTCCGATTTTTCCATCAAACGGAAGAAGTACACAGAATCTTCCCGGAAGTGAAACGGAAGAACTTACCCTTACACCTTTATTATTAACGGGTTCTTTTGTGATTTGAACAATTATATCCTGCCCTTTATGAAGTTTAGGAATAACAGGATTTTGTTTTTCTTCCTTCCTGTTTTTAACCTGTTCGCGGGTTCCACCATTCTGGCCGGCGGAATTATCTTTAGAATCCTTTATTTCTTTTTCATCTTCCTCCTCATCATCAATATCGGAATCATCACCGAGCATATCCTGAAATTGCTGCGTTGTTTCACCAATATCTGAAAAATGAAGGAATGCATCGTGCTTCATACCTATATCAACAAATGCAGCTTTAATTCCGGGCAGAACTCTGGCTACTTTCCCCAGGTAGATGTCACCAACCATGCGGCGGTTTTCGGGATAATCAACAAAAAAGTCGACTAAATTCCCGTCTTCTGTAATGGCTACCCTCGTTTGGGTAGTAGAAGAATTGATGATAATTTCTTTTGTCATATAGAACAAACTCTTTTAATCCCGGTTCATGCGGGATCATTAAAAAATTTAAAATGTGCGGCCCGGCAGTACAAGAATTATCTTCAACCGCTGTAAATTCATAGAAGAAATGAATCAGAATTAATATGTTAAATCTGATTGGTATAACTGCAGAGCAATTGTTATTTATAATTGATAAATCCAATAAATAGAAAAAAATTAATGATCAGAACATTAACTAATTAAACCTTGGAGCAGCGGTAATATTAAAATGCTGCCGCTGTTCTTTAAAAAGGAAAATGCTGAATAAGAATATTCAGCATTTAAAATCAGCCTTCGGTTTCGTTCTTGTTATTTGAACCATTTTCTTTAAGCAGTTCTTTTCTGCTTAAGGATAATTTTCCGTTTTCAATTTTAACAAGCTTAACAGTTACTTTATCACCTTCTTTATAGTAATCAGTAACTTTATTTACACGCTTGTTATCAATTTGTGAAATATGAAGCAGGCCTTCTTTGCCGGGTAAAATTTCAACGAACGCGCCAAAGTCCATAATCTTTGTAATAACGCCTTCATAAACTTCTCCAACTTCCGGAGTAGCAGTCATCTTCTTAATATATTCTTTACACTTCTGGGCGCTTTCTTTATTTGGAGAAGCAATATTAACTGTTCCGTCATCGTCAATATTAATATCAACACCAAATAATCTTTGCATGCCTTGAATTGTTTTACCGCCGGGACCAATAATAAGCCCGATCTGATCGGTCTCAACCTTCATTGTAATCAATCTTGGTGCAAACGGAGACAATTGATCTTTAGGCTTGCTGATTGCTTCATTCATAATTTTAAGAATGTGCATCCTGCCTTCTTTTGCCTGCCGTAAAGCCTTCTCCATAATTTCAAAAGAAATTCCCTGGATTTTTATATCCATCTGAAATGCCGTTATGCCTTGTTCTGTACCGGCAACTTTAAAATCCATATCTCCAAGATGATCTTCATTCCCGAGAATATCAGATAATATCTGGTAACGGGAATCTTCCTTAACCAATCCCATTGCAATACCGGCAACAGCAGATTTAACCGGTACTCCGCCATCCATTAAAGAAAGAGAGCCGGAACAAACAGATGCCATTGATGAAGATCCGTTTGATTCAAGTATATCTGAAATTATCCTGCAAGTATATGGGAATTGATCTTCCGGGGGCATTACATTTTTTAAAGCGCGCTCTGCAAGATTGCCGTGGCCGATTTCTCTTCTTCCAACTCCGGTCATTCTGCCAACTTCACCAACACTGAATGGCGGAAAGTTATAATGAAGCATGAATTTCTTTCCGTACTCCGGAGTAAGTCCTTCAATCATCTGCTCATCGTTTTTTGTACCGAGAGTTAGTGTTGCAAGACTTTGTGTTTCTCCTCTTGTGAATAATGCAGAACCGTGAGTTCTCGGAAGTACACTTAGTTCAACACTTATCGGTCTTATCTGAGTTGTATTTCTGCCGTCTAATCTTATTCCTTCGGTAAGAATTCTTTCTCGCATTAATTCTTTTTCAAGATCATGCAGAATTTGCCCAATAACTTTTTCCTGCTCGGGATATTTTTCTGCAAGCGCGGTTTTTACTTCTTCATTCAAAGCTTTATTAGCATTGCTTCTTTCTTCTTTTGAAAGAACAGAATAAACTATGTTTTTATATTTCTCCCGCGCAAGTTCCATTACATCATTGAATAACTGCTCATCAATAACTTTAGCAGGAACTTCTTTTTTTGGCTTGCCTGTTACTGCCTGCAAATCAAGCTGAAGCTGCACAAGTTTTTTAATTTCCTGCTGTGCAAATTTGAGAGCGTTAAGCAAATCTTCTTCACTAATTTCTTTTGATTCACCTTCCACCATCAGAATTGAATCTGCAGTACCGCCAACTACAAGTTCAAGATCGCTTTCAGCAATTTGCTTTAAAGTTGGATTACAGATGAATTCTCCGTTAACTCTGCCAACTCTTACTTCACCAATTGGCCCTAGGAACGGAATATCAGAAATTGTAAGAGCTGCAGATGCTCCAACAGCAGCAACAACATCAGGATCATTCTCTCCATCATAAGATAAAACAAGGGCTATAATCTGTGTTTCATTTTTAAATTCATCAGGGAATAAGGGACGGATGGGCCGGTCAATTAATCTTGCACTTAGAATTTCTTTTTCGGTAGGTCTACCTTCACGTTTAATATAACCGCCGGGAAATTTACCGGCAGCAGAACTTCTTTCCCTGTATTCAACCTGAAGCGGAAAAAAATCCTGATCTTCTTTGGCTTCATCGGCAGCAACTGCTGTTACAAGCACCATTGTATCGCCATATCTTGCCATAACAGAACCATTAGCCTGCTTAGCATATCTTCCGGCTTCAATAGAAAATAATTTCCCGCCGATTTCAACTTCTTTTATAAAAGCCATTTATATACCTTTTACTTTCTTATATTCAATTCTTTAATAACTGCTCTGTATCTTTCAATATCTTTTTTCATAAGATAATCAAGCAATCTTCTTCTTTTACCAACCATCATCATTAATCCTCTTCTTGAATGATGATCTTTTTTATGAGCATTGAAATGATCGGTAAGATCATTTATACGCTGTGTTAATAATGCAATCTGCACTTCTGTTTTTCCGGAATCTTTTTCATTTGTTCCGAATTTTTTGATTAATTCGAGTTTCTGCTCTTTGGTCATTTTATGTATCCTTTTGTTTGTTGTACGATGTAATTCCAGTTTTCACCAGTTAAATACAGTGTACCGGAATTCATTAATTAGTTTTCTTTAAAATTTTAATTACCGGATATAATCTTATTCATTATTAATAATCCGGCTTCTTTATCTTTATTCATTTGAAGAATTAATTCATCTGCTGAATTAAATTTTTCTTCATCTCTCAATTTTTCAATCACGTTCACGGTAACGTATTCACCGTAAATATCCTCATCAAAATCATATATATAAACTTCCGGAATTATATAGCCGGAATCATAAAACGTTGGTCTTTTGCCTATGCTTAAAAGTCCAAAATGTTTTTGGCCGTTAACAAAAAATTCAACGAAATAAATACCAAGCGCCGGAAGTTGTTTATTCGGCTCACCTGATTGAATATTGGCGGTTGGAAAACCTAATTGCCTTCCGCGCTTATCACCTTCAATAACCTTACCTGAGAATGAATATGCTCTACCTAAAAGTTTATTTGCAAATTCAATATTTCCTGTCTCAAGGTATTTTCTGATTTTTGTACTGCTTACAGAGATTCCATCAATTTTCACCTCATCAACAGCAGTTACATTAAATCCGTATTCACCGCCCATCTCACGCAGTGTAGTTTCATTACCGCCTCTGCCTTTGCCAAAATGGTGATCGTATCCAACAACAATTTCAGAAACACCGGTTCCATTTATTATATATTTTTTTAAGAATTCTTCTGACGTAAGGCTGGAGAATTCTTTAGTAAAATTAATGATAAGCATATTCTGGATTCCGCTTTCTTCAATCAGGCGGATTTTTTCTTCAGTAGTTGAAAGCAGCTTGATATCATAACCCGCAGAAACAACTTTGCGCGGGTGAGGGTGGAAGGTTATTACAAAACTTCTTCCATTAATTTGCTGAGCTTTCTCATACACCTTATCAATAATTTTACGATGTCCTAAATGAACACCATCAAAAGTACCGATTGTAATTACAGTATTTTTATTCCACTGAATCCGGGCTAAATCTTCAAATATCTGCATAGAACTCTTAAAAAGCCCGTAAATATACTAAAAATTCGTGATTCTGAAATAATTTTAACTTACAGGCAGCAAATGCGCTGTTAAGATTAAACCGGTATCTTTTAATATTTACCATCTCAATTTTCTGTTTTAAGGCGTTCAAATTTCTGCTTAAATTCTTCAACCTGAAATGCATCATCAACAGAATAACTGCCGATTCCTGTCCGCCTTAAAGAAGAAAGAAGCCCGCCGCAGCCAAGCATTTCACCAAAATCATTTGCAATCACTCTAATGTAAGTACCTTTGCTGCAAATAATTTCAAAATGAATTTCAGGAAGATTTATTTCTTTTATTTCAAACTTAGAAACATTTACCAATCTTGGTTCACGCTCAACGGATTTACCTTTACGTGCAAGATTGTATAGAGTTTTACCGCCAAGCTTAATTGCAGAATACATAGGCGGCACCTGGTAAATATCCCCGGTAAATTTATTCTTCATGTTCAAAATATCTTCGTCAGAAACATCAACTTTTTTATTTATTAATATTTCTGTTTCAAGATCCATTGAAGGAGATGATTTGCCAAGCAGGATTGTTCCGGTGTAAGTTTTTTCCTGTTCCTGGTGAATATTAATCTCCTTGGTTTTTTTGCCGGTACAAAGTATCAGCAGTCCTGTTGCCATCGGATCGAGAGTTCCTGCATGCCCAACTTTTTTTACACCGGTTACTTTACGAACTTCATGAACAACCTTAAACGAAGACCAGTATTGAGGTTTATCAATTAATAAAGCTTCGCCGGATTGAAAGTCTATATTAGTAAGATCAGTTGTCTTCCTGGTTATCATTATCGGGATTTATTTCAGATTGATGGATTTGTTTAAAAATACCGTCAATCTTTTCAACATAATCAAGCGTATCATCTATAAAGAATTTAAGTTCCGGTACAAATTTAATTCTAATCCGGTGAGCCAGTTCAGAACGGATAAACCCGGATGATGATTTCACCTTATTCAAAACTGTATCACGTTTATCTTTTTGAAAAACTGAGATATATATTCGTGCAATTTTTAAATCAGGGCTTACTTTAACATTTGTTATAGTAATAAAACCTAAATCAGGGTCCTGAATTTTATGAAGAAAGATTAAACTGATTTCTTCTTTAATCAGGTTTTCAACTTTATCTATCCTGTGAGACATATAATCATCTCCTTATACACTGCAAGATTACAAGGCCTGTCTGCAGGCAGGCTGCAAGATTGTAAATCTCAAATTCACAAATAACATCTTGTAATTTGCAAATTCTATTAAACTAACTTTTTCTTTGTCTCTACTATTTTATAAGCTTCAATTATATCGCCAACTTTTATATCATTAAAATTAGCAATGTTCAAACCGCACTCATAACCGGCATCAACTTCACGTACATCATCTTTAAATCTTTTAAGAGAAGCTATTTCGCCTTCATGATAAACTATGCCATCACGAATTAAACGCACCTTACTGTTTCTTGTAATCTTACCTTCTTGAACATAACATCCTGCAACTGTTCCGAATTTAGGGACTTTAAATGTTTCTCTTATTTCAAGGGTTGCAGTAACTTCTTCTGAAAGAACAGGAGACAACAATCCTTCAAGTGCGGATTTTACTTCATTGATTGCATCATAAATAACGCTGTATAATCTTATATCTACTTTTTGTGTTTCAGCAAGTTTTCTTGCGTTAAGATTTGGTCTCACATGGAATCCAACAATAATTGCATCTGATGCAGCAGCTAACAAGACATCACTTTCAGAAATACCGCCAACACCTTTATGAATTACTCTAACTACAACTTCCTGGTTAGATAATTTCATAAGGGAATCTGAAAGTGCTTCAACTGAACCATCCACATCACCTTTAACAATAAGCGGAAGTTCTTTAACTCCGCCAAGACTAATTTGTTTTGCAATTTCATCAAGTGTAATATGATGCACCTGTTTCTGTTCCTGTTCACGTTTAAGCTGCTGGCGTTTAATACCAATTTCTCTTGCATCTCTTTCGGAATTAACTACAACGAATGTATCGCCGGCCTGCGGAGCGCCTTCAAATCCAAGCACAAGTGCTGGTGTTGAAGGTCCGGCTTCTTCAATTTTCTTACCGCGTTCATCAAACATTGCACGCACCTTGCCCTGGTAAATTCCGGCAACAAAAGGATCACCAACACGCAGTGTTCCTTTTTGAACGAGAATAGTTCCTGTAATTCCTCTTCCTTTATCAAGTTCAGATTCAACAACAACGCCGCGTGCTTTTCTGTCAGGATTAGCTTTCAATTCAAGAAGATCAGCTTCAAGCAGAATAACTTCAAGCAGATTATCAATATTAAGCCCGGTTTTAGCGGATACCTCAACGCACTGATATTTACCTCCCCACTGTTCAACAAGAATATTTCTATCAGCAAGCTGCTGTTTTATCTTTTCAATATTAGCGCCGGGTTTATCAACTTTATTGATGGCAATTACAATAGGTACTCTTGCAGCCTGTGCATGATTAATTGCCTCAACTGTTTGAGGCATCACTGCATCATCTGCCGCAACAATAAGAACAACAATATCTGTCAGCTGTGCACCTCTCGCTCTCATTGCAGTAAATGCTTCGTGTCCCGGTGTATCAAGAAAAGTAATAAACTTTCCATTGCCAACATCCACTTTGTACGCACCAATGTGCTGTGTAATTCCGCCTGATTCACCGGCAACAACATTTGTTCTTCTTATATAATCAAGAAGAGAAGTTTTACCGTGATCAACATGTCCCATAATTGTAACAACCGGTGAACGGGGTTTGAGAGTTTCCGGATCATCGGGAGTATCCTCAAGAGCTTCAGAAGTGTACTCTTTTTGAAATTCTACTTCAAAACCAAATTCATCAGCAACAAGAGTAATTGTTTCTACATCAAGCCTTTGATTAATTGAAACCATCAAACCAAGTTCAATACATTTTGAAATTACATCACCAACCGGAACATTCATCAGGTTTGCAAGTTCACTTACGGCAATAAATTCTGTAACAGCAATTTTCCGCTGTTCAAGTTCTCTCAGCTCCTGCCTTCTTTCTTCTTCTGCTTCACGTTCTTTCCTTTTCTTTTTCCTTATGCTTGCCCTGCCTGAAGCAATTGAATCTTCCATGCTGAGCATGGTTTTGCGAATAGTTTCTTTAACTTCTTTTTGATCTATTTCAAATTTCTTAACACGTTTTTTCTTTTTAGCTACTGCATTATCTTCAGTTGGAGCATCAACCGGCTTTTTCTTTGCTTTTGGTTTTTTCTTTTTCTTTACTACTTCAGAAACAACAGTCTTTTCTTTCTCCTGCGGAACTTCGGTTTTCTCAACTTTCTTTTCTTCCTCAAGATCAATTCTGCCAATAACTGTTAAGCCTTTGCGTTTGTTCGCTTCTGCTTCTTTTGGAGTAATAAAATGTTGTGCTTCAACCGGCTGGTCTTTTTCTTCCTCCTGCGGCTGTTCAACAACCGGCTGTTCATCAGGAATTTCAGAGACTTCAGCTGCTTCGGCTGCGGTTTCAACCGGAGGCTGTTCAGCTGCGGGTTCAGAAACTGCCGGTTCCGGTTCAATTATTTTTTCTTCAACTTTAACTTCAACAGGCGGGGTTTCCTGCGGCTGTTCTTTTGCTTTTTCTTTCTGCTCTACCTCTTCAGCTTCGGCTTTTTCTGATCTTTTCTTATTGAACTCCGCAAGCTTTTTATAATGCTTTTCTGCTTTCTCAATATCTTTTTTAAAATGATCATTTATATCAGCTATCATTTCTTCAGTAAGAGGAGTATTGATTTTTCCTGCCTCTACTTTATATCCCTTTTTAATAAGGAATTCAATGATAACCTCTGTAGAAAGATTAATTTCAGCAGCGAATTTATATAATCTGACTTTTTTGGTTTTGGTTTCAGCCATAATTTCTTTTTTTTGTTTCTACTATTCTTCTTCTTCAAACTGAGATTTTATTATCTCGATAATCTCTGCAATTTTCTCTTCATCAAGTCCTTCAATCTCTTTAAGTTTTTCTGGTCCGGCAGTAAGAACTTCGATGGCTGTATCATATCTGTGATTAATTAATAATTCATAAATATCTGCGCCAAGTTCTTCTTTAAGGTCTATTAATTCAATGTCTTCTTCATATTCTTCAAACGGTTTTTCTTCACGGAGAATTTCAATTTCATAGCCTGTTAGTTTCATTGCAAGGCGAATGTTGACACCGTTTCTTCCAACGATTAGTGAAACCTGATCACTGTCAGCGGTAACAACAGCTTTTTTAGCTGCGGTATCAACTTCAATTTTCTTTAGCTTTGCAGGTGCTAAAGATTTTTGAATAAATGTTACCGGGTCATCAGAGTAATTTATAACATCAATGTTTTCATTGTTCAACTCTCTCACTATTGCGTGAATTCTAACACCTTTCATTCCAACGCATGCACCAACAGCATCAATTCTTTTATCCTGTGATTCAACTGCAATTTTTGCACGTTCACCAGGTTCCCGGGCAATTGCTTTTATATCAATTATACCGTCATAAATTTCGGGAATTTCAATTTCAAATAATCTTCTTAAAAACATATTATCCGCTCTTGAAATAATTATAAGCGGACCGCTGTTTCCTTTCTTAACTTCTTTAACAATTGCGCGAACAGTTTCACCTTTCTTATATCTTTCATAAGGAATCTGTTCATGTCTGGGAAGAATCAATTCATTCTTATTATGATTTACAAGTATATCATTTTTTCTGATCTGGTATATATCACCCACAACAATTTCACCAAGCAGTTCTTTGTACTCATTGTAAATTATATCTTTTTCTATCTCGCGTATTTTCTGATTAAGACTTTGCTTAGCTAAAGTAATAAGTCTTCTTCCAAGAGAAGGAAGTTCAATTTTTTCTACGTAATCTTCACCAACTTCAAGTTCGTCAGGATTTCCTTTACGTTCAACTTCTTCAATACTTATCTGTGTGTTTGGATCTTCAACTGTTTCAACTATTTCTCTTTCAAGAAATATTTCAATATCACCTCTATCCATATTAACAACTACATCGTATTTAGCATCTTCACCATATTTTTTACGAACAAGCAAGCCGAAAATTTCTTCAAGAATACCGGCAAGCACATCTTTATCAATACCTTTATCGCGAACCATTTGTGCAAACGATTCAACTATATCGAAGTTCATTCTTTTGTTCCTCCGCTAAGAAAAACTGATTATTACTTTAGCTTTTTTAATGTTATTAAAATTAATTTTTATTTCAGATTGATTATTCAATTTAAAGATCAAATCTTCTCCATCAACAGAAATTAACTTACCGGTAATCTTTTTTGTTTCACCCGGTGCATCGGTATTTTCAGGATCTTGTTTAGTATAACTAACCTCAAATTTCCGGTTGATGTGTTTGGGAAATTGTTTCAGGTACTTTAAAGGTCTGTCAACTCCCGGGGAAGAAACATCGAGGCGGTAAGATGTATCTATCGATTCTTCCAGTTGCGAATTGATTTCTCTGCTGACAAGCGCACAGTCCTCAGCGGAAATATTTTTTTCGCCATCAATATAAATTTCAAAAATTCTGTTGTTTGTTGTTCCTCTGAATTGCAGATCAATTAAAAAGAATCCATTCTTTTCAACAGCTTCTCTGATAATATTTTTAATTTTTTCATCTTGTAAATTCATAGAAACAAAAATCGCCCTATATGAGGGCGATAACTGAACCCAAATGTAATATTAATTTTTCCAACTTGCAAGGAAACCGGAATGCTGAAAAACGCTGCCGAAAGTCTACTCACCCTAGTTTACCAGAATTGCTTAAGCTCACATATCAGTAAAATGGCATTCATTAGCTTAAGGGCAGAAACTCGTACTCATTTCTCAGATTCTTAAAAGTATTTCAGGAAGAAGAAAAGAATTTCTTCTTCTGGCCAGATTCTTTTTCTCATTCCGATTTAATATGGTTCTGTTTTTGGTTTTAGTAGTTCAATAGTTCGCTGCATATTCATACTGCTGCCCGGAATAAAATATTTTTTTGAAGAAGTCGTAAAACTTCAACTGCTTTTATGTTCAGGTTCTGATGCCCGATGGAGATTATATGCTAAGCTTTTATGAAATCATAATCCGATCCTCAAGCCAATTTTTATCTGCTTCCGAAAATCACTTCATAAACAAAGAATTACTTAACAAATTTGAAATAACACTGCATGCAGGAAAATCTTTAAAGATACTTTTTGATACTTCATAGATGAGAAGATGAATAACCCGCCAGGAATAAGTTAAGATGAGCAAGGATAAGATATAAATTTGAAAGGGAACAGCTATGAAACTAAAGTTACACTCATCCGGAATATTAAAATATTCCATGATTTTTTGCCTTCTACTATTTACTTCAATTACTGCACAGGATTTAGATAACAAGGGCAAAGATTTTATAATCGGATTTCTTCCAAACCTAAGCGCGCCAACAATTGAACTTCACCTTACCGCTGATGCAAATACAATGGTAACTATAAACTATCCGGTTAATTCACCAACATTTACAACAACAGTTGCAGTTGCCCCCGGTAATGTTACTATAGTAAGTTTACCTTCATCATCAGCACAAAGCTGGATACCGAGCACAGCTCAAAATAATGCCGTAAGAGCATTTGCGGATGATGAATTTGTCTGCTATATGATTAACCGATCAACCGCTACTTCAGATGCTGCATTAGCTCTTCCAATAGATGTAATGAACACTGAATATATTGTAATGACATACAACAGCATAATTGTGCCGCAGGATAGAAGTGAGTTTGTTGTATTTGCTGGATTTGATAATACAACTGTTACTATAACTCCTAAGCAAAATCTTGTAGGAGGATTTGCAGCAGGTACTTCGTTCAATGTTATACTCAATAAAGGGGAAGGATTTTTAGGTCAGAGTACAATAAACGGTGCTGCCGGAGATTTAACCGGAACAATAATTTCTTCAGATAAACCTGTGGGAATGAGCAACGGAAATCTCTGTACGAATGTTCCACCGGATATTACTTTTTGCGATCATATTTTTGAAGTAGCACAGCCTGTTCAAACATGGGGCAATGAAATTTATGTTGCTAATCTTCCAAACAGACCGGGAGGAACGATATACAGGATTGCAGCTTCACAGGATAATACCAATGTAATGATGGACGGAGTTTTATTAGCTAATATGGATAGAGGTGAATTTGTTGAATCAGCTATGATTCCCGGCAGCCATGTATTCTCAGGAGATAAACCGATCTATGTTGCACAATATATGACCGGTGACAGCAACCCTAACGCTGACCAGGGTGATCCTGCCATGGGGAATATGATTCCGAGTGAACAATATCTCAGCGCATATACATTTTCAACTGTTGGTGCAAACCAATTTGTAAAAAACTTTGTTACAATTATTGCACGGAATACAGATGTGGGATCGCTTCAGCTTGATGGTGCTGCAATTCCAGCCGGTGAATTTACTCCAATTGCCGGAACAGTATTTTCTTCAACTATACAGGAGATAACATCGGGCACACATACAACTGCTTCAATAAACGGGCATGGTATTACTGTTGAAGGAATCAATAATTTTGATTCTTACATTTATCCCGGCGGAGCGAGATTTAAATTTATTAATCCTGTAGGCGATGCAAATCCACCAATTTGCAGCATTGAAATACTACAAAATACTGTAAATGGAACCGCAACAGATAACCGGCCGAGTGAGGATACAAATAATAATGATGCACTTGATCCAGGTGAAGATTTAAATGGGAACGGATTAATTGATGAAGATACAGGAATCTTTTTTGTGGTGCTGGAACCAGGAAGTGTAAATCTTCAAATAACTGTAAATCCGTTTGTACCAGGTGCGTCATCAGTTAATTACCAGGTAAGTTTAATTGATCCTAATCTTCCCGGAAACGGAACAGTTACCGCTACTGATGGAGCTGGTAATACATGCAGTGAAGAAATTCAGCTTGGAGAACCGGTTAAACTTGAAGGACAATCATTCATTGCAGTATTGCTTGGCAAGAACGAAGTACCACCAGTAGATGTTGATGTTTCAGGCGGTGGTATGTTTATACTGAATGAAACACATGATTCTCTTTTCTTTTGGATTAGAATCTGCGAACTAACCTGTCCCTTTACAGCAGCCCATTTTCATAAAGGTGCTCCCGGTGTTGCCGGACCTATCGTAAAAACTTTAACTCCCGTGTTTGTTCAGGATGGTGAA
This sequence comes from Ignavibacteriales bacterium, assembly GCA_044507695.1. Taxonomy (GTDB): domain Bacteria; phylum Bacteroidota; class Ignavibacteria; order Ignavibacteriales; family Ignavibacteriaceae; genus JBIQJD01. Next base: position 34,694 of record JBIQJD010000009.1, read on the forward strand.
AGCTACGTTGCTCAGGGTGTCTGGACAAGTTCAGATGCAGAACCTTTAACTCCGGCTCTCGTTGCTGATCTTCTCAATGGTGATATCTATGTTAACGCTCATACAACGGGTTATCCAACCGGTGAGATAAGAGGACAATTAACCTGGGATGAGCCTGTAGAACTTTATGCAAATCTTGATGGTGCACAGGAAGTTCCGCCTGTTCTAACAGCAGGCAGTGGTGAAGGCAGTTTTACTCTAAATGGTAATGGTACCGAACTTGAATATGAAGTTATGGTAGAAAATCTCTCAGCTGATATCTCAGTTTCTCATTTCCACAGAGCTCCTTTTGGTGTAGCCGGACCTGTTGTAAGAGGAATTGATTTTGTTGGAAACACATCAACCGGTATATGGAAGAATACCGATGCTCAGCCGCTTACTCCTTCTCTTGTTGCCGATCTTTTAGGCTGCTGGATATATGTTAATGTTCACACTCCTAATCATCCTGCAGGTGAAATAAGAGGACAACTATTTAAGACCAAGGAAGTTCAGCAGAGTTATATGACCGTTTGGGCTGCCAAGAGTAATGAAGCTCAGGATAATTCAGTGTTTTCTTTCTACAACCTTGCAGAAGGAAATGAATTCAGGAAGGATGAAGGAGATATTATTGGATACATTGGTAAAAAGAATATTGTTGATCTCACAATTGATATCGGCGGTAATTTCTACTTTCTGAATAATTCCTGGACATCTGTCCTGTTCAGGATAAACCCGGATGATATTGATTTTGATCCTTCTACTCCTCTTAAGGCAAAACATGTTGGAAGGATAAGAACATCTGAGGAAAATCTTATTGATGTTTCAAACATTCGTTTCATCAGAGGAAAGCTTTACGCAATAAATAATGAGAACAACAAACTCTATGAAGTATCACAGTTTGATGCTTTGGCAAGAGAGATTGCTGAGTTGAGCAGCCTTGAGTCTAAATCAGCAGGATTTACATTAGCAGCAGATGGAAATGTTTACCTGTTGAAGAATCTTGATGAGAGCAGAAGTGAAATATGGAAGTTTGACAAATTCCCTTCACCTCAGCTTTCTCTTGTAACAGAAATACCTGCTCTTGATAAACTTGAATCTTTCACTGCACATCCAAACGGTAAGTTGTATGCAGCAGATAAACAGAACTTCTATGAGATAAATATTGATGATAAAATTATAGGCATCCTGCAAAATCATGTTGTTGAGGCAGGCGGACTTGATTTTGATTTCAATACTGAACGGCGGGAAGAGCCTGTAAGTACATTGGAATTTGTTCCACTAAACGGATTGACAGATGTTAAACCATTCAGCGGTATTCCGGATGCTTACAGTCTTTCACAAAATTATCCTAATCCGTTTAATCCTAATACTAATATCAGGTATTCTCTGCCGGATGCCGGATTTGTAAGACTGATTGTTTACAATTCACTCGGTGAGATTGTCAGAACGCTTGTGAATGAAAATCTTGATGCCGGTACTTATGAAACTGTATTTGATGCGTCAGGACTGCCGAGTGGAATTTATATCTGCAAACTTGAAGCTGGTAATTTTAATAGTTCTAGCAAGATGATATTGATGAAATAAGATAAAAGGGAGATGACATCCCCGGAGGATATCATCTCCCTTAATTTTTATTGTATTGTTACACTGTTAGATGAAAGTGATTCACCGATTAAAACTGCATCATTATTATTTGTAAGTACATAATTATATGTCATCGCATAAACAATTCCATTTCCTGCTGAAAGCCCGCCAAGTTCTGCTGCCGTAAATGTACCGCTGTTTCCTGATACTTCTTTAAATATTGATTTTCCTGATTGATCAACAATAAAAATTGCCCTGTTTGTTCCTGAAGCTGAGGAAGTCCAGGTAATAGTCAGATCAGATGATCTTGGTACAGGTGCATTTGCAGCAGGTGCGGTGATACTAATTTCACCCGGCACTGTTACTGTTGAAGCGCCAAGCGGATAGCTGCTCACTGAAAATGTTACACTCTTCCCGCCGGAACCAAGTGTAATTCCACCGGTAGGATTTGTTGCTGAAGGCAGATAAGTATAAGATACAACTCCGTTTGCTGATTGTTTTGTAAATTCATAATCATCACCATCAACTGTTGCTATAACAGTTCCTTTATCCTGATTATCAAGGCTTGCAACTCCAATTCCCAGGCTGAAAGAAAATCCCATTTGCGAAATCGAAGTTCTCACTACTGCAAGAACATTCTTAGGTGAGGCTCCGTTAAAATTAGTTGGAGTTGGATAAGCTGAAGTTGTGCTGCTTCCGCCGCCGCCATCAACGGGATTTTCTTCTTTTTTACATCCGCTTACTACAAGCAGCATAAATAATGCACTCATCAAGAAGATTGCGTATGTTTTTTTCATTTTTTCTCCTGTTTAATTTTGTTTTGTATATTCTATTCAAATACAAAACTGTGCCATTAAACATTGAGAGAATTTAAGTTGAATTTGATGTGCGCTACAATTTGAAACGACAAATCAAAAAGAACATCAGTCGCTGAACTGCGACAATACATCAATGAAATTTTTCACGTTGATGTTTGAAAGAAAACTTTTTGGAATTAGATTAATTCCTCAATTAATAACAGGGAACACATTATATGCTAAAATTCTGCATAATAATTCTATTTTCTGCCGGTTTGGTTTTTCCCCAAGTACAAAATGATTTTGCCCGTTTATTTTATCTTGAAGGAAGCTGGATAATCAAAAATGAAAAAGCAGATATACATGAAATCTGGGAACGCCGGAATGCTTCATTATTAACTGCAGTAAGTTTTTACCTGGCAAATGGCGATACAACAAATGTGGAAACTATTGAGCTGAAAATAATAGATGGAAGCATCCATTACATTCCTGTTGTTCAGCATAATGCCGGAGCGGTATATTTTAAAGCATCTGTTCTGAATGATTCAATTGCTGTGTTTGAAAATCCGGAACATGATTTCCCCACAAAAATTATTTACAGGAAAATAAACGGCGATTCACTTCATGCAAGAATTGAAGGAATCAAAAACGGAAAACTTAAGGGAATAGATTATTATTTCAGAAGAGAAAATGAGTGATTATTTCTCTTCTAACGTGAAACCAATTTTCAAAGTGACCTGCCAGTGTGCTACTTTCCCGTTTTCAATATGTCCGCGGGTATCAGTAACTTCAAACCAGCGCATGTTTTTTACTGTTTGTGCAGCCTTGTTCACCGCGTTATTTACAGCTTCTTCAATGCTGTTTGGAGATGAACCCGTAAGCTCAATAATTTTATAAACATGATTCATTGGTGCCTCCTTTTTCTCTTTTGAAATTCATAATACAAAGCGAAAATGTAAAACTCAATTACCGGGAATATCTTCTGAAAACATTTAAAGAAAAATCACATCAATAAATTATTATGGAGATTAACAAACTAATATTATATTTTGGCGGTGTAGTTTTTTAGGGGAAATTTTAATGCAGGAAAAAGAATTAATTGAGAGCTTTTTTCAGAATAATTCAATTGCAGTTGTTGGCGCAACTGATAACCGCAAAAAATTTGGTTATACTGTTTTAAATGAATTAATGAAAAAGGGATTTACAGTTTATCCGGTGAATCCTAAAAAAGAAATTATTAATAACCTGAAAGTCTTTCCCTCTGTAACCGCGCTGCCTTCAGATGTTAAATGTGCACTGCTCGTTATACCACCAAAAGAAACAATTAAGGTTGTAAAAGAAATTTTATCAACTAACATAAATCTTATCTGGATGCAGCAAGGAAGCGAATCCTCTGATGCTATTGATTTTTGTGAGAAAAATGGAATAAGCGTAATTTCAAAAAAATGTGTTTTGATGTATGCACCGCCCGTTAAATCATTTCATAAATTTCATCGATTTATCTGGAAGATGGCTGGAAAAATTTAAATCAAAAAAAATAAAAATTATTTTAGCTAAGATTTCAATTCCGTTATCTATATTTGATCATTATAAAAAATGAATTTAAAACTGGAGTTAAAATGAAAAAGTATTTTGCCTTTGCTGCGGTATTCACATTTATTCTGTTTGGATGCGGTTCGGATGATAAACCAGTTGATAATTTACCAGCCGGCTTTCATGCAGTAGAAGTTCTTGAACATACAAATGCACAAAACTATACATACATGAAGGTCTCCGAAAATGATAAAGAATACTGGATTGCTGTTCCGCAGCGTGAAGTAAAGGAAGGAGATATTCTTTATTACAGCAGAAGCATGGAAATGAAAAATTTTAACAGCAAAACTTTAAACCGCGTTTTTGAGTCTATTCTTTTTGTTGAGGATATTTCAACTACAATTAATGAAATAAATCCTGAAGTTGTTCAGCATCCCAAGGTTAAATCAACACAAAAACTTGATCTTACAATTGAACCTGTTTCAGAAGGAAAAACTATTGAACAAATCTATGCGGAAAAAGAAGCATTGGCCGGAAAGACAGTTAAGTTCAGAGGAATGGTAACAAAATATAATCCTGATATTATGGGTATGAACTGGCTTCACTTGCAGGATGGAACGGGAACAGAAAATTTTGATATTGCTGTTACAACAAAAGATAATACTGAAAACGGAAAGCTTGTTATTGTTGAAGGAACTGTTGCTTTGAACAAAGATTTTGGTTCAGGATATTCTTATGATCTTATAATTGAAAATGCTAAGGTTATTACCGAATGATTTAATAAACGTATGATGAGAAATTTACTTCTATTTTCCCTGTTCTATTTTTACGGAATAGGTTTGTGCGCAGTTGATGGTGATACTATTTCAGTGATGACCTATAATATCCGCTTTGCAGGTGATGAACAGAAGGAAGGATTGAATCACTGGAATAACCGGAAAGAAAATCTTGCAAAGATTATCCGTACTCATCATGCTGATATTATTGGAGTTCAGGAAGCATTGAAAAGCCAGATCGATGACCTGCTAAAAATGTTTCCTGAATTTTCTTTTGTTGGTGAAGGGAGAGATGGCGGAGAAAACGGAGAATACTCGGCAATTCTTTTTAATAAAAATAAATTTGATGTATTTAAAAGCTCCACTTTCTGGTTATCTGAAACACCGGATGAAATTTCTTTGGGATGGGATGCACAATTTAATCGGGTTTGCAGCTGGGCTCAGTTTAAAAGAAAAGCAGATGATAAATGTTTTTTCTTCTTCAATACTCATCTTGATCATATTGGAGAAAATGCAAGAACAAACAGCGCAAAACTTATTAAACAGAAGATTAAAGATTTAACGGATGATCAGCCTGTTATTCTTACGGGAGATTTTAACTTTCAATCAGATGCAGATGGTTATAAAATTTTAACCGGAGATGAATATTTGAAAGATGCACAGTTTATTTCTTCAGTTCCGCATATGGGCGGTAAGGTAAGTTTCAATAATTTTGGCATTATGAAGAATGAGCAGTACAAAATTGATTTTATATTTGTGAATGAATATGTAAAAGTGATTACACATCAAATTGATACTACTCAGTTCAACGGCAGATTTCCTTCAGATCATATGCCGGTTGCTGCGGAAATTATTATTCAGTAATTACTAAATTCTTATCTGCTTAATTCCATCTACTCTTGTAATACAAACATCAAGATCTTTGAGCAATCCATTGTTAATACCGTAAATCCATCCATGAACAGTCAGTTCCTGCCCGCGCTTCCATGCTTCCTGAATTATAGTTGTGCTGCTTACATTCTTTACCTGCTCAACAACATTTAGTTCGCACAGTTTATCAATCCGTTTTGAAATATCAGCAATATCATCAAGCATTGATTTGCTGCGCAAATAAATATTACGGATGTTTCTCAGCCAGTTATCAATAAGTCCGTGTGATTCATCTTCAATTGCTGCGCGAACACCGCCGCAGCCGTAATGGCCGCATACGATAACGTGTTTAACTTTTAAGTAATCAACAGCAAACTGAAGCACGGAAAGGCAGTTCATATCTGTATGAATAACAAGATTGGAAACATTCCTGTGAACGAAAAGTTCGCCCGGCATTAATCCAACAATTTCATTCGCGGGAACCCTGCTGTCTGAACAGCCGATCCAAAGGTATTCCGGATTCTGCTGCTTTGATAATTTTGAAAAAAATCCCGGATCAGCTTTTGAAATTTTATCCGCCCAGTTTTTATTACTCTCAAATAAATGAGGAAGTCTTTTCATAAAAATATTCTGTTTATTGAAGAAGTTTTTTTCTGTAAAGAGAAAGTAAATTATTTCTTTCCTTAACTCAAAACCGAAATTTTAAATTCTTTTGTCTTAGTTGATTACACTTCTTAAACCTCGGAGGTTGGTTAATTCAATTTTATATTTTAATTGTTGCAGTTCGTAAATCTCCGAGGTTAGCCAAATGTGGATACTTTGGTAACCTTGAGGTTGGTCAATTCAATTTTTTATTTTTTAATTGTTGCAGTTCGTAAACCTCCGAGGTTAGCGGAGTGTGGATTGCTTTGCAAACCTCGGAGGTTGGTTAATAAGCAAATTCCTACTTCATCAGCACAAGCTTTTTTGTAGCTGAATAATCATTTACTTTTATTGAGTACAGGTAAACGCCGCTGGAGAGTTTAGAAGCATCAAAATTAACTTCATACTTTCCGCTTTGTTTGTATTCATTTACAAGTGTAGTTATTTCACTTCCCAAAGCATCATAAATTTTGAGCGTAACAAAACCATCCTTCGGAAGTTGGTATATTATTACTGTTGATGGGTTAAATGGATTGGGATAGTTTTGGGCTAATGCATATTCAGTAATTACCGCTTTTCCGGTATATGATATTTCCTGCAAGTTATTTTTATTTAGTAATTCAGTTTCTGTAATGATGTCAGCATACGTATAAATTCCATTAAAATTATCATTCGTTTTTATACAAAGTTTTACCTGCCTGTTTTCAATTCCATCTGAATTAACTTTATAGTTTTTTATCTTATAGGAAATTAATTCATTCTTTTTAAAAAGTATTTCATCCAGCAAACCTAATTTTTCATTTGAATTTGCATCAATTAGTTCAACACTAAATTTAATTAATGAGTTGTCCTTTACATCATTTATTGCTTTAGATGAATCAGTTACTCCAAAGGCAACACTAAAAGAAAAATCACTACCCTTATTTAATGAAAAGGTTCTGTAATCAAAAATTGATTCAATTCACTGGCAGTTGTGATTCTTGAGGCATTTTCGATGTTGACAAAATTAATATTTTCATTATCTACTAATACATCAGAAAGGATAGCATAAAACTCAGCTTCTTTCTTTGTAACAATACCTTGTCTGGCGCTTTTACTGGTTATTGAATTTTCCTTAGCAATGCTTCCCACGCTGGGTGTAGTCTGAAAATAATATGGCTGTGAAAAATTTCTAAAGGATACTGCATACATTGAATTTAAATTTGGTGCGTTTGAAAGCTGGATGTCTTTTCCAAATGTAGAAAATGATTTTATGTTCCCATACCGAAGGAATTTATTAAAAGAACCATCGTGTTCACTCCAAGCTATCACACCACTTTCTGATGTAGGTGAATGGGCATTACTTCCGTATTTACCGAAATTAGAATCCCAGGCACTTGGTCCTTTAGATCCTGGCAGCTAATGTTGGATTTGATGATGTCTCATCTGTTCCATTAATAAATCCAACTGGGCTATGCCAGGTAACGCCGCCTGGAAATTGATAAACCGCTTCAAGTCTATAATGTAGACCAGGATCATTTTCTTCCTGCCATACTACTAATAATTCATTTGTATTTCCCCATGCTATTACCGGTTTTGAGTCATAACTGTACGAATCCGGGTAAAGCCATCCAGGATTATCCTGAACTATTGTATTATTATATGCAACGCCATATGAGTCAAACCATGCAAATTTTATTTGATAGGTACTTCCATTTTTTTCCTGGTAAACAATCCCAACTATATTATTTGTATTATTTAGAATGTCAATAGAAGGAGATTTTGATTCATTTGGCGACAAAGGCGTTCCGCCGTTTGCTATAAGCCATGTTGCACCATTGTCAGTACTCTTCTCATACCAAACATAGCCCATACTTTCATAAACATTATGAAGCGTACCGTTTGCAGTTCTAACAAACTTTCGCTGACTGTTGTTGGCGTAGGCAGCAGAGTTATTAGAATAACTTACATGCTTGTAAATAACATAAAAATCAGTACTTGTGGAAGTTATTCTATAGCTACGTGGATTTTCTGTATTTCCATCCGACCATTTATAAAAATTCCATCCTGCGGGTGGAATAGCTTCAAAGTGAACATAATCATCTACAGCACCAACTATTGAACTTTGTGTAATTCCATTAATCTTATAAGAACCTCCCGATCCTCCGCCTTCTGGAAATTGAGCTGTCGTCAAACTTACAGTTGCAACACTTTGAATTAATCCGAGTGAAACAGGCCATTTCCCTTCATCGTAAGTTCCATACAATCGAGTATAATTTGGTGTTAAGTCTAATCTTTCCTGATATTGCTCGAATGAAGATGTAAACATTACTTTATTATTTGAATTATTTACTAACTCGAAATAATATCCTTTATAGCCTGAAAGATCAGACAGACTCACCGGAAATGAGAGTTCAACTTTTTTTCTTGCAGTGGAATTATAAGTTAACGGATCATGATCAATCGTAAAAATAGTTGAAGTCTTAAGAACATCGGAAGAATAATTTGATGAACTGTGATCTTTCTTTACCCTTAATGTTAAGCTTTCTGAAGAAACATTAGAAGTATTATAAATTTCTACTACAACTTTTACATTTGGATTATTTTCAAAAGTGGACGTAGGCTGTGGTTTTGTTATCCTATTACCGTTCACTTCAAAATAAGCATCATAAACTGCAACATTGGGGTTTGTCGCATAAATATCCGGTGTCAAATTATTTAAGGATGATAAAGCTCCCCATGCCATCGAATGAGAATGCCAGGGTGACCAATCCGAGTACCACTTACCTCCAGGTCCGATTTCCTGATAAACCTTTGTTCCTAATGCTTTATATTCATTCCAATATGCATTCAAAACACTTGTCGGATTAGTAAATAAGATGCTGTTCTTTAATTTGTTATACTCTGTAAGATTAACTAACTCAGGTTTTGCATTAACTAATCTGTCAGCTTCTGCTATATCTGCAAGCATAAGAGACACTAATGATCTGGCATCCTCAGCCAGACCAGCATTAGTTTTAGCTAATGCATCAGGATATGCAATTTGTTCAAAGAGGTGTCTTCTGAAATCAAAACGAATTATACTCTCTAAAAACTCACTAAAGATAAGTAATATATCCATTCCAGGTGTATATTCTAAATGATTTCCAATCCAATCCGCAAGCACCTGATCAAGTCTGTCATATCCATTGAACGGATGACCAGCAACTGCAGGATAAAATCTGTTTACAAAACGAAAAACTGTTGCTAATTGATTCAGACCTGTGGCAGACATAGGTTGATTGTTTTTCCTGTATGCATCTTCCCCAACAGTTGGTAAACTAAAGGGATTATTATAATACCAATCATTTAATACATCGTTAAAGAATAATAATACAGGATTCATTTCGGGCCAGCCGCCTTGTGCATCATAATAAGTTGTAGTTGGACCATTGTATAACAAGTGTGGATATCCGGTTGTAATATCCATTTCAGTTATTGTTGGTTCATATTGTGATCTGTTAACCCAAACGTGATTATAAATTATATCTGCAATTAAATTGTTATCGCCATAATAGTGATCTATAATTCCTTCAAGAATTCCTTCAGTTTGTGCATTAGGATCATCTGCAAACGTTTCAGATTTTTTTATCAATTCAATATCCCCTAAGTTCAGTGCAGCTGTTAATTTAGGAACTAAAAAATCATGAGCCGCTACATCCTCTGTTAAATGTGCATAATATCCAAGAGCAAAAGCAAGTTTCATATTTCTTGCATCATGTGCAGGGTTAGTTCCGTTGCTGCCTGGGTTAGGACCGGGCGGATCAATAGGATCACATTGCTGTAGAAGATATTCTGCGAAAGCCATCCCATATCTATCATTGTGCGTATCTATTCCAAATGGATATGGTATTGTGCTTACATCCGGAATTTGATCAACCGGAATTTCGTAGGTTAATCCTTCGACACCAGTTATGTCTTCAATTTTTTGATAAAGCTCTGAAAGTGCCGATTTATAATTAGTTGCATATTGAATATCTGGGAAAATAGATCCGTAAATAAAATAAGGTTTATATTTCGGGTTCTCTATTAATGTTTTGTATTGATCATTCAAAGCTATGATGCTTGAATAATGTGCTGCATGAGTTCCGAAGCCGTGAGAATATATTAATTCTGAACTCAGGATTATAAAAGTGACTATAAATGCTATAACTGCTTTTCTCATTTTGTTACCTCATTTTGAGATTTGATAATTATTAATTAAGCAGTATTTTAATTTTGCAAATAAAAAGTCCTCTTTTACAGTTGACCAGACTGTGACAAAAAATGGATATGAGACATTTTATTTGTTTTACCTTGCCGGTACTCCTATTACCGGTAGGGTTTTTTATTTAAGTCTTTCCTCCTATTTCTTTTTTACCTTACCGTGAATTGCATAACCGACTCCAAGCTGATAGGCTCCTATAAAAATTTCACCTTCGAAGGGCATTACAGAATAAAAATCTACTATTTTGTTACTGAAATCCGGAACTCTTAGCCATCTGTTTATATGAAAATAACTTATTGTTCCATGTTCCCCTACACAAAAAATTTTATTCATTTGTGTCCCCTTAATATCACTATATGAATAATCTTCCCAATAAACAGGTGTCCAATTCATTCCGTTATATTTATATACTGCATTACCTGTCGAATAAATCTCATTTTCATTTACGCCCCACAATGCTTCATTTCCGAATTTATAACCTCGTGGAATTCCGTCAATATTCACCAACCTGCAAGAGTCTAAATCTGTCCATATGCCATTGCTATATTTTGAAAAATAAAACATAGCCGTATCACCATAAACTTTATAGTTATAATATTTATTCATAAGAAATACTTCTCCATTTGGAGCGACATATATAGGACCTAATTCAGGAGCCACAGATAGATCTCCTAAATATTTTCTTTCATCAAATGATACCTTTATCCATTGATTATTTATTTTGTGATACAAAGAACCATAATAACCGCAAGCCCAAAGATCAGATGGATTTCTCCCATGAATAAATTTTAAACCGCTTCCGAAAGGTAAATCCTCTTTTTGCCAATCAAATCCGTTATACCTTAAAATAAGAGCTTCTGTATGCAGTACAGTGTCAATAATAATTTTAGATCCTGCTGCATAAACATCATTTTCAGAAAACCCGAAAACTGAAAGAACTTCATAATTAAATCCTAAATCAGGAGTAATACGATTCCAAACATTTCCATCCCATTTAAAAATTTCACCCTGTCCTGCAAGATTAAACCCTGCGATCCAAACACCTTGCGGTAAACTTCCCCAGATAGACCAGGGTACTATACCATATCCGTTTGGGTTTTTAAGTGTGTCTATTGTCCATTCATATTCTAAATATTGGTTATTGTTATCATCGGGAGGCGGTGGTTCAGTACTACAGCCCATGTAAAATAGGGTAATTACTAAAGAAATTAATGCAACTATATATCTCATTTTAGTAAAGACTCCAATTAAGTAAGAATCAGTATTTTTTATCATGAGCCCTTCCTTGCTACTGTAGTATAGAGTACTTCTGTTTTAGAAACTGGTCATCTTCATCAATTCTTACGCGATTTATTTCCACCGGTGACTGATATAGGAGTTTAATTTCCCCGTGCTTTTTTGCATGATACCTATTCAAAATTTAATATTAAATTACTGCTATTAACGTGTCCAGTAGAAACTGCAAAAATAAATTTCGGTCAAAATAGAGTAACTTAATTTTTATGATCAATTCTCATTCTATTTTCCAAATGAACATAAATTAGATTGATGGAGAGTATAAAAATGGCAACTTTTGTAATGATTAAGAATTATCTCCCTGTTATTTCTCCCCAATATATTTATAACAAAAATCATTCCTAAAATAAAAATGATCATTTACGAAATATTTATTACTTATAAATTCCGGACCGGCAATTTTTACTTATAATATTAGGTGAAAGATATGATTTGTAATTTTTTTTTACACTTATTATGTAAAAACTTCAATCAGTTCGCAAATTCCCACTCAAACTGTTCTTGAGTACTTTGCCGTATCTTCTTTCCGTTCAATATATCCGTCAAAGTTCATTGCTATATTGCGGATGAGAAGCCTTCCCATATCTTTTACTTTTAATGAATGATCATTTAATTCAACAAGATTATCCGCTTCCATTTCTTTAAGATTATTCAATCCGTTTGAAAAATATTCTTTGAAATTAATTTTATATTTATTCTCCACTGCCTGAAAATCGAGTTCAAAATCACACATGAGCCGCATAATAACATAACGCCTGAGTTTATCATCTTCGCTCAGGTAATATCCTTTGGCGGTTGGCAGAGTTTCATTATCAATCGCGTGGAAGTATTCTTTTTCTGTCTTATAATTCTGAGCGTAAATATTATCAAGCTGGCTTATCGCAGTAATTCCCATTGCGTAAAGATCAGCATCAGCGTTTGTTGAGTAACCCTGGAAGTTCCTGTATAGTTTTTTCTCCCTATAAGCAATTGCAAGATCATCATCCGGTTTTGAGAAATGATCCATCCCTATAAACACATAACCTGCATCCGTTAGTTTTTCAATTGTCATTTTCAGAATGTTCAGTTTGATTTCCGCGGCGGGAATATCTTCCGGATGAATGAGCGCCATGTGTTTTTTCATCCATGGAACGTGCGCATAATTAAACACCGCAATTCTATCCGGTGAAATATCTATAACCTTATCAACAGTATCCGCAAATGATTCAAGCGTCTGGAAAGGAAGCCCGTACATCAAATCAAGATTTATACTGCTGAAACCCAGTTCGCGCACCCATTGAACAGTCTGCCGCGTAATATCCTCCGGCTGAACACGGTTAACGGCTTTCTGTACTTTTTCATTAAAATCCTGTACGCCCATGCTGATGCGGTTAAATCCGTTGTTTCTTAAAGCTTCAAGATGTTCCTTTGTTAATCCGCGCGGATCAATCTCACAGCTATTTTCTGAATTCTCTCTAAAGTTAAATGATGATTGAATGTAAGATGTTAAATCGGCTATTTCATCAGGATTAAGATGCGTTGGTGTTCCGCCTCCCCAGTGAAGCTGTGAAACTTTTCTATCAACCAGCAGATAACTGCGCAGCAAATCCATTTCTTTTTTTATGTAGCGGATATATTCTCTGACTCTATCACGGTTGCGTGTAATTATCATGTTGCATCCGCAGAAATAGCAAAGTGTATCGCAGTACGGCAGATGATAATAAAGTGAAAGATCGGGAAGATGTTCACCGTAATTAGTTTTTATGATTTCATCAAGATAATTCTCAGCGGTAAAACTATCATTAAAATGAGGCGCGGTTGGATAGCTTGTGTACCGCGGTCCCGGTTTATCATACTTCTTAAATTTTTTTAAATCAACTTCAAACATGTTTAATCCAATGAATAATTAACAATTATAAATTAACAATTAAGAATAGGTAAAAAGGTATAGGGTATAGGGAAATAGGGAAATAACAAATTCAAATGCCAATATATCCACCCTATATACCCTTATACCATTTTACCCTTATACCCTTATACCCTTATAACTAATACCCTGTACCTTTCTTTACAACTTCAACCAGATACTTTGCATTTTCCGGATTTACATCAGGTAAAATTCCGTGGCCGAGATTAAACACATGTCCGCTTCCTTCACCGAATGATTGAAGCACCCTTACTGCTTCTTCTTTTATTTTTTCTTTTGATCCATATAGAACTGTTGGGTCAAGATTTCCCTGCAATGCAACTTTATCACCAATTATGCTTCGTACTTTACCTATATCCATTGTCCAATCAAGTCCTATTACATCAGCTCCGGTTTTTGCAAGCTCTTCCATCTTATAATGAACTCCTTTTGCAAAAAGAATAACAGGTTCATCTTTTCTTTTAATAAGGCTGATTATTTTCTCCATATACTGAAGTGAAAATTCAGCAAAATCCTTTTGTGAAAGAATGCCGCCCCACGTGTCAAATATCTGCACAGCATTAGCACCCGCTTCAATCTTTGCTGAAAGATATGAAGCAACTGCATCCGCAAGTTTATCAAGAACTTCGTGTGCAAGAGCGGGATTATTATAGATTAATTTTTTTATCTCCGAAAAATTCTTTGAACCTTTTCCTTCAACCATGTAGGTTAGTAAAGTCCACGGTGAGCCCGCAAAACCAATCAATGGAACTCTTCCGTTCAATTCTTTTTTTGTAAGATAAACTGCATCAAGAACATATTTAAGATCTTTTTCCGGTTCAATTATTTTTAATTGTTTTGCATCATCCTTAGTTCTGATTGGTTTATGAAACACCGGGCCTTTACCTTCATTCATTTCAAGATGCATTCCCATTGCTTCCGGAATTACAAGGATATCTGAAAACAAAATTGCGGCATCAACTCCAATTATATCAACAGGTTGAATTGTAACTTCTGCAGCAAGCTCAGGTGTTTTGCACATTGTAAGAAAATCAGCTTTCTCACGTACTGCTCTGTACTGCGGTAAATATCTGCCTGCCTGGCGCATTATCCAAATGGGAGTACGCTCAACCGGTTGTCTTTTGCATGCTCTTAAAAATAAATCGTTCTGTAAATTCACGTTTGTTCCTTTATGAGTTTAGGGGATAGTGGTATAGGATATAATAGGTACAGGGTATAAGGTATACGGTATAGAGTTTAATGTTTAATTGGTCCATAATTTTGTTTTATACCTTATAGTTACTTTCAATTAGATAAATTCAAAAAAAACACTTCAAAATTTCTTATCGCGTATACCTTATTACTATATACCTTATACCTATATACCTTATTCACTACCCTCATCCACGCTTGTAATATTCAATTATTGCTTTTGTTAATCCTTCAATTGTAAACTCTGATGGCATAATGTTTACTTCAACATTTCGGTTTTCAATTGCTGCACGTGTGGTTGGACCAATTGCCGCAACATCAAAACCGGTGAAATATTTAACGGGATTTGTGATGTTCAGTATCTGTAGAAAATTCTCAAAGGTTGAAGGAGAAGTGAAGATAAACAAGTCAGGCTTTCTTCTGTTAAGTTTTTCAAGATGAAGTTTTATATTTTCAAAAGAAGGAAGTGTTACGTTGTAAACCGGAGCAGTTTTTATCAACGCGCCTTTTTCCTGAAGCACCTTGGGAAGTTCTTCTCTTCCGATTACACTGCGCGGAATAAAAATTAATTTTCCTTTAAGATTATGAGTTGATAATTCATTAATAACGCCTTCAGCGCTGAATTTGGAAGGAATAAAATTAACCGGGATTTTATATTTCTCGCAAACGCCGGCCGTTTTATTTCCAACGGCAACTACTTTAAGTTTTGAAAAATCAATCTGCTTGTTTAACTCTTCACATCTCCTGCTGAACATGCTTACCGCGTGTGCAGAAGTAAAAATTATATAATTGATTTTATCTGCCTGTTCAATCACTTCATCAAACTGCTGCCAGCTTTTAGGCGGAACAATTTCAAGCGTTGGAAAAATTATTACATCCGCACCAAGCTCGCGGAAAATCTCCGCTGATTCTTTTGATTGTTCAACCGTTCTTGTAATAACAATTAATTTATTTTTTAACGGAAGCATATTTTTTGTATCAAAGCCGGCGAGCAATCCGTGAAGCACGAAATCAAAAATCTTCTCACGCTCGGTAAGCATTTGTTCTTCATTAATATTCTGTTCAATTCCTCTTTCAACTGCGGCGTAAATGCTTCCCAATATCAAATCAATTGCAAAATCATCTTCTATTGATCTGAATATATTTTCATTCTTGCCTGAAACAACGATTGTGCGCAGAAGATTCCGCAAATCTTTTTCAAGCTCAACAAGTTCGGCGCAAAATTCATTTTTATCTTTAAGTGATTCTTTTCTGTACATGAGGAAAAAATTATTGTATTTCATCATGAACATATAAAGATGAATTATGAATGATCTTAGCGAATAAAGACTGCTCATATCTCCTTTTATTTTTTCACGCAGGGATGAATTAAGTTTTTCCATCCGCATCTTCATTATTGAAAAATAAAGGTCTTCTTTTGAAGTGAAGTAATTATAAACGGTACCCTTTGCAATTGATGCAAGCTTTGCAACTTCATCAACCATTACTTCATGATATTTTTTGCGTGAAAATAAGCCCGATGCAGCTTCAAGTATCCGCTGCCGTTTTAAAAGTTTTTTTGCTTCTTTATTTTGTAGTGATCTATCCATTGTTTACTTGAGTCTTGCAGTCTTATAAATTTCATCAAGAATTTCTTTTGCGCCGGCTTTTAATAAATCTTTTGCAAGTGCTCTGCCGATTTTTTCAGCTTCAGATTTTTTCCCTTTTACTTTTTTTCTGAAAGTTAATGTACCGTCAATATTTCCAACTATTGCATCAAGATATAATCCGTTTGATTTTACTTCTGCAAAAGCTCCGATTGGAACCTGGCATCCGCCTTCAAGAGTTCTGAGCAGTTCACGTTCAGCAAGTACCGCGCGGTATGTGTTTTCATCATGAATTGCCTGAAGAATTTCAGTAACCGTTTTGTTATCAGTGCGAGTTTCAATTCCAAGAGCGCCCTGCCCAACTGCTGAAAGTATATCTTCTTTATCAATTATTGATGAAATATATTTTGTGAGTTTTAAGCGCTCAACTCCAGCACGTGCAAGGATAATTGCATCCCAATCAGAATCCAAAAAAGTTTTTATTCTGGTAGGAACATTTCCGCGTAACTCTTTAACCTGAATATCCGGACGCACATGAAGAAGCTGGCTTCTTCTTCTTAAAGAGCCTGTGGCAACAATTGCGTTTTCTTTTAAAGTGTGAATTGTAGTTCCTTTTTTGCGTGCAATTAAAACATCTTCAACAGGGTGGCGTTTTGTTACTGCAGTTAACTGCAATCCATCAGGCAGTTTTGTTTGAAGATCTTTTAAACTGTGAACAGCAAGATCAATTTTTTTGTTAAGCAGTTCTGTTTCAAGTTCTTTGGTGAATAAACTTTTATCACCAATTTTAGATAAAGCAACATCAAGAATTTTATCCCCTTTTGTTTTGATTATCTTTATCTCAACAGAAATATCTTTTGAAACTTTTTGAAGTTCTTTCTTAACAAAATTTGCCTGCCATAAAGCAAGCTCACTGCCGCGTGAACCAATAATTATTTTTTGCATAAACTTTTTAATAATTGAACACTTTTATTTGCTGTTATTTTCTTTTTTATCTATTCCGAACAACTCTCTTATTATACTAATTCTTGCTGCTTCATCACCCATTGTTCCGGAATCACCAAATTTTTTTAACTCAACTGTAGGATGATGCAGAATTTTATTGATGATTCTTTTTGTAACAATTTCAAGTTTCTCCTGGTCTTCAGGCGAGAATCTGTTTTTGTTCTTTTCAACTTCTTCAGCGCGGATAGCTTCAAAATAATCACGCAGATTTTTTATTGTTGGTGCGGCTTCAAGTGAATTAAACCAGTTGAAGAATGCATTCACTTCCTCATTTATTATCGCTTCAACTTTTGGAATTTCTGATTTTCTTTTTGCCAGGTTTTGTTCAACAATAATGTTTAGTGAATCAATATCATTATAAAAAACGTAATCAATATTTTTTACACGGGGATCAATATCTCTCGGTATTGCAATATCCATCAGAACAAGTGATTCATAATTTCTTTTATTCATTACCGCCGTAATATCTTCTCTTGATATAATCAGATCAGGGGAACTTGTTGCACTTAAAATTATATCGTACTCATGAAGTGAATCTTTAAAATTCCCGAACGGAACCATCTTTGCATTTAAAGATGCAGCAAGCTTTTCAGCTCTTTCAACTGTGCGGTTTGTAATTGTTAATTTGCCGATTCCCCTGTCTCTTAAATGTTTTGCTGCAATTTCTCCGGTTTCACCCGCGCCAATAACAAGCGCTGATTTTTTTGAAAGACTGGAAAATATTTTTTCAATCAACTGAACAGCAGCAAATGAAACTGTTACAGCGCCTTCACTAATTTCTGTCTCGGTAATTGCGCGCCTGGCTGCTCTTGTAGCATAATCAAAAACACGTTTTAGAACAAAGCCTGAGAATTGTTCTTCTTCTGCAATCTGAAAAGAATCTTTTACTTGTTTAAATATCTGGTTATCACCAATCAGCAGAGAATCAATTCCCGTAATTACATGAAACAGGTGAACAACTGCGCTGCGTGAATTAAATGTTTGAAAGTGTTCCTGGGTTACGCCGTTATTATTTTTTTCTTTGCTCAGAAAATTTTCTAATTCGGCATGAGTCAGATTTTGTTTTAAAGGAATACCGTACATCTCTGTTCGGTTGCAGGTTGATACAACCAATCCTTCTGAGAACAGTTCCTGTTTCAGCTTTTTGATTAAACTCCGGATTTCATCTTCGCTTAGATGAAGCGCTTCCCGCAGTTCAACAGGCGCTGTTTTATGGTTTATAGATATTCCAAGTAAGTTCATATCAATAGAATGAATGAAAACTCATTGACAAAAAATTTGTAACTGCTGTAGATAAAATTGCCAGCACAAATCCAAGTATTGAAAAAAGAACAACTTTTTTCCCGCGCCACTTGCCTGTAATTTTAAATACAATTCCGGCACCGTAAATAATCCATGCAAGTGAAGTACCAATTAATTTCGGATCAGCAAATGAAAAATCAGGAAACGCTTTTGGCAGCCAGATTATGCCAATAACAATTGCAACTGTCAGCAGCACAAATCCAATTACCGCTGAATAGAAACTCAGCTTCTCAAGAACTTCAAGATTCGGCAGGCGGTTGAAAATCAATCCGAACTTATTCAGCTTTATTTCTTTATAAAGCATTAAATATAGAAATCCGTATACTGCCGAAATTGTAATTCCGGAATAACCAAGCAATGCGCTGAATACATGAGAGCCAAGCAGATTGCTTCTTAAAACATCCTTAACTTCAACAAGATCCTGGATAAATAATGATGAAATTATTTGAAAGATCATTGAGAAGATTATAATGAACGGGCCTGTTCCGCGGATATCTGTTAATAATTCCAGAATGAAATATGAAAAGCTGACAGAGAAAGCCAGCACTGTGAAAATCTCAAAAACATTTGTTATCGGAGGATGATCAAATTCAATTGTGCGCAGAATTAAATAAATGCAATGAATGAGCAGCGTTAGAAAAAGAAATAATCTTTTAGAGTGAACCAATCCTTTTCGCGCTTTTGTAAAATCATATGAGTAAATTACAAATGTGGTGATGTACAAAAGCGGCAGAAAGAAATTGAAAAAATCTATCGCAGAATTCATTTTTTTTCCGGAAAACTTTATTGTTAATCTGCCGTAAAGCAGTTTCCTTTAAAGCCAGATAATTCTAAAAAATAATCTGACTTGCTGGTTCAAAAATAAATTTTATAAGAATAAACAGCAAGATAAATTTTTGACTCAGAAGTCAAAGCTGTGGGTTTCCTTTAAATTTTAATTAAAATGGAGCATTTATGCGGAAAATTATTCTGAATCTTGCAGTTAGTTTAGACAGTAAAATTGAAGGACCAAACGGAGAATATGACTGGTGTTTTACGGATCAGGATTATGGATTGAATGAAATTATAAGCCGTGTTGATACAGTTTTTTACGGAAGAAAAAGCTTTGAGCTTTTTGGAAATATGGCTCTTCCGGAAAATGCTTCAGAAATGGAAAAAGATTTTTTCAGCAAAATGATGAATATGAAAACTTATGTTTTTTCACGAACAAAAAAATCGTTTGATGGAGCTGAAGTAATTTCTGAAAATGCTGAAGAAGCTGTGAATAAAATTAAGCAGCAGCAGGGAAAAGATATATTTCTTTTTGGCGGTGCTGGTTTAATTACAACACTTGTAAATTCTGATCTGGTTGATGAATATTTTCTTGCAGTTCATCCGCTTATACTTGGAGAAGGAAAATCTTTATTTATAAATATTAAAGAAAGAAAAAATCTTAAACTCATAAGCAGCAAGGTTTATGAAACCGGATTGGTTATGCTTCACTACAACCAAATATAATTTGAATGATCATCCTCATTACACATTAATTCATAAATGCTTACTATTAAAAAAATGATGGAGGATGAAATGGGTAAATGTGAAGTATGCGGCAACGAATATGATAAATCATTCCAGGTAATGATAAACAATTCAACTCACACGTTTGACAGCTTTGAATGTGCTATTCACGCAGTTGCTCCCGTTTGTGAACATTGCGGCTGTAAAATTATAGGACATGGAGTTGAAGCGGACGGAAAAATTTTCTGCTGTGCTAATTGTGCTGAAATGACGGGTGTTACTGAATTAAAAGACAGAGCATGAATTATTAAGCAGATAAAAATTAATCGCTCTGCTGAAGTTATTTTATACTGCATATTATCTTCCAATCTTAATTTAAACTGCTATTGCTGTTTTCAATTTTATAATTGAAATTAGCAGCAATTACCATAATTTAATTTAACCCGGAGTAAATATTGGCAGAAATAAAAACAAAGTTAAATGATGCCAGCGTTGAAGATTTTTTAAATAAAATTGAAGATGAAACGAAAAGAAAAGACGCATTCGAACTTCTTTCAATTATGAAGAGAGCAACTGGTGAAGAACCTAAAATGTGGGGAGACAGTATTATTGGCTTTGGGAAATACCGTTATACTTATGCAAGCGGGCAGCAGGGCGATTGGCTTATCACCGGGTTCTCTCCGCGTAAACAGAATCTAACTGTTTATATAATTTCCGGATTTTCAAGGTGTGAAGATTTGATGAGCAAACTTGGTAAATATAAAACATCAAAATCATGTTTGTACATTAAAAAGTTAGCAGATGTTGATGCAAAAAAACTTGAAGAGCTTGTTAAACAATCAGTAAAATATATGAAGGAAAAATACAGGGAGGTAAAATGAATGATTACATTGCAAAGAGTGAGATACACATAAACGCAGCGCCGGATAAAGTTTGGGATGCACTTACAAATCCTGAACTAATCAAACAATATTTTTTTGGAACAGAAGCTGAATCAGATTGGAAGGAAGGAAGTCCATTAATTTTCAGAGGTGAATGGCAGGGAACATCTTATCTTGATAAAGGAAAAATAGTTGAAGTTGTAAAAGATGTTCGTCTGCGCCACACCTACCTAAGTTCATTCAGCGGACTTGAAGATAAACCGGAAAATTATGCCAACATCACCTATGAATTATTTCCCGAGAATAACGGAACAAAGCTGATAGTTGTGCAGGATAACATCAAAACAGAAGACGCAAAAAATCACAGTGAAGATAACTGGCATATAGTTTTAAAAGGAATGAAGGAACTGCTCGAAAAATAATTTCAAAAAAGTTTATATATTCATTTCATGAAAACCTTTATAGCACTTCTTCGCGCAGTAAATGTAAGCGGCTACAATATTATAAGAATGGAAAAACTCCGGCAGATTTTTGAATCTGCCGGGTTTAAAAACGTACGCACATATATTCAAAGTGGTAATATAATTTTTGATTCTTCCGTACAGAAACCTGAAAAGCTGCGCAGTAAAATTGAAAATCTTCTTTTGGAAAATATTGGTAAAGAAATTATCACAATCATTAAATCAAAAGATGATTGGAACAGCTTAATTGAAAACAATCCTTTTGCCGAAGCAGAGCTAGGAAAAAATTTAAAACTATACATTACCTTTCTCGCTGAAAAACCCGCTCAGCAATTAATTGATTTAATTCCATCGTTCAACAGTAATATTGAGAAATATCATTTAACGGATAACAATCTTTATTGTCTTATCTCAAAAAATATCGGCAAACCAATTTACTCAACCGGATTTGTGGAAAAGAAGTTAAAAGTTCCTGCTACTTCCCGCGATTGGAACACAATTTTAAAAATTCAAACAATGCTGGAAAACTAAATGAATGATGAAGTAAAATTTTTCCCTGAACAGAAGGATTTCCTGAAATGGCTTGCAAAAAATTTTGATAAAGAAAAAGAACTATGGGTTGGATTTTATAAGAAAGCCTCAGGTAAAAAAAGTATTGATTGGCCGCAGTCTGTTGATGCTGCACTTTGTTACGGCTGGATAGACGGCATAAGAAAAAGCATTGATGAGATTAGTTATAAAATCCGTTTTACTCCGCGTAATGCAAACAGCAGTTGGAGCGCAGTAAATATTAAACGCGTGGAAGAGTTAACCAAACTCGGAATGATGCAGCCGGCAGGATTAAAAAAATTTAATGAAAGAAACAGAAAAAAAGATGCATTGTATTCGTATGAAAACAGGAACAGGGAAATAGATGAATCACTTCAGAAGAAATTTAAATTAAATAAAAAAGCGTGGAAATTTTTTTCGTCTCAGGCACCTTCATATCAAAAAACTGCTTTTCATTGGGTGCAAAATGCAAAGAAGGATGAAACCAGGAAAAGGAGATTTGAAATATTGGTTGAAGATTCAGAGAACGGGAGAATTATTAAACCGTTAAGCAGGAATAAAAAGAAAAAAAATTGATGCAATCACATTCATGATGTGGACCATGACTGGCGCAATGATGAGTAGTTGTTTTATTATGAATTCAGATCACGGACTTAAAAAGTATCTGAATAGAACTACTTATTAGCATTTAGATTTTCAATAAGCAAAACCATTCTTAACCCGCATTGTGCATTATTCATTGTTAATTAATTACCGCCAAGAATTATTGGCAAACCATCCTTGCCCGAACCAATTACAATAACTTTTGCATTGTTGGAACCGGCCAATTTTTCTGTTGCTTCAATACCTTTCCATTTAAGAAGCTGATCACTGATTCCCTGTGAAACAATTTTCTGAAAATCTGCAATACCCTGTGCTTCAATTCTTTTTCTTTCCGCTTCCTGTTTTTCTCTTTCAAGTACAAACTGCATACGCTGGCTTTCCTGTTCTGATTTTAACTTCTCTTCAATTGATGCTGTTAATCCGGCAGGCAGTTTAATTTGTTTGAGCGGCGCGGCTTCAAGAGATATTCCTCTCTGGTTTACAAGATTGGATAATTCCCTTTCGATTTTATTGGAAAGAACTTCCCTTTCAGCGGTGTACAATGCTTTTGCTTCATAACTTGCAGTTATTCCTCTAACTACAGAACGGAATTGAGGGAGCAGAATTTTTTCCGCATAATTTTCACCCACGGTTTTATAAATTCTGTTTGCATTCTCAAAACTTAAGCTGAACAGCAAACTTATCTCAAGTTCAACATTTAATCCTTCTTTTGAAGGAACGTTCATTATTTCTTTTAGCTCCTGTGTTCGTGCATCAAACTTCACAACATTTGCCATTGGATTAACAAAGTTAACTCCCGGCTTTAATGTATTATCACTAACGTTGCCAAAGAAATCAATAACGCCCACGTGCCCGGCGGGAATAACAGTCCAGCATTGCATAACTGCAATCAGCATTGCAATTGAAAATCCAATCAGCGCAAATGAAGCTTCTGCTTTGTTAAATCTTTTCTTTGCATTAAAGTATACGGCAATTGCTACTAAGGCTGCAAGGAATGATATTATGAATAACATTTTTGTCCCTCTCCATTTTCATGAAGTAATTAGTATTCTTTGAGGAAAGATAAATAAAATTACGAAAGGTTTCGCAGTAATTATGACAGGAGAAAAATTAACTGATTGTTATGACAATTAAGATTTTCATCTCTTAATTAATCATAACAATCAAATAAAGATTAATTAATTCAAATAATGATTAATTAATATTACTTCTTATATTCTTTAAGGAAACCAACAAATTCTCTGCGGTGTGATTCTTCCATTCCCAATAATTGAATGCAAAGATCCTGTGTTACATAATCAACACCGTCACAAAGTTTTATTAGTTTATTGTACTGTTCAATCGCGCCGTTTTCAGCTTCAATTACTCCTTCAATTACTGATTGAACATTCGTTGAATCATTAAGAGGCTGAAGGTATTTTTGTTCGGGTTTAAGTTCAAGTGAACCGGGAACAGTTCCACCGATTTCCTTAATTCTTTTAGCAAGCTGCTGTGCGTGGCCGAGTTCTTCTGTAACATCTGCTGCCAAAGATTTTTTTATCTCTTCTGCTCTTACACCATCAAGGTTAACTGAATTTGAGATGTAGTTTATTACTGTTTCAATTTCCATCCAGTAACTTTTTATAAGATTATCTATTATCTCTTTGTTATTTGCCATTTATTCCTCCTTTTGGGATTTATTATAGATTATTTTTCTGATTAACTCCGGCAGTTTTGGTTTTGTATTTCCAATATTTACTGCACGGATTATTCTTTGTTTTGCTGCTTCCATACTCTGTTTTGAATCAGAGAATAATTCTGCAACTTCTGTTTTGCCGTTTATTTCATCTCCAAGTTTAACCTTAAAAATTATTCCGGCTTTCGGATCAATTACATCATCTTTTTTTAATCTTCCTGCTCCAAGTTCAACTGCTGCAATTCCTATATCAAAAGTATCAATGTATGTTATGTAGCCCTTATCATTTATAAAAATCTTTTCTGAATGCTTTGATGCATTATACTTCTCGGGAGATTCAATGAATGAAATATCTCCCCCCTGCAGATTAACAATTTCTTTAAACTTTTCAAATGCTTTGCCGCTTTTAATCATCTGCTCTGAAAGTTTATAACCTTCAGCTAAATCTTTTGCTTTTCCGCCAAGCAGCAGCATAGCGGCGGATAAATTTAAACTAACCTGAGCAAGATCGCTGCTTAGTTTTTCACCTTTTAAAATTTCAACCGATTCAACAACCTCAAGCCAGTTTCCGATATGTGTTCCAAGCGGCTGGCTCATATCAGTAATAAAAGCTATTACTTTTTTGCCGAATGCTTCTGCAGTATTTATTAATGAATAAGCAAGCGCACGTGCATCCGGATATTCTTTCATAAAAGCGCCGCAGCCGGTTTTAACATCAAGCACAAGTCCGTCAATTCCTTCAGCAAGTTTTTTGCTCATTATGCTTGAAGTTATTAATGGAATTGATTCAACAGTAGCTGTTACATCTCTTAATGAATAAATTAATTTATCTGCGGGAGCAATTTCTTCTGTTTGCCCGATTAATACAGCGCCGCATTTGTTAAGTACATTTTGATATTCATCCAGGGAAAGGTCAGTTCGGAAACCGGGGATGGACTCAAGTTTATCAAGCGTTCCGCCGGTATGCCCCAAACCCCTTCCGGATATCATCGGCACTTTAATACCTGCAGCCGCGGCAACCGGCGCCAGTATTAAGGATGTTTTATCGCCAACTCCTCCTGTTGAGTGTTTATCAATCTTTAAACCTTCAACCGCAGAAAGATCAATCACCTTTCCGCTGTACAGCATTGCTTCTGTTAAAGCTGCAGTTTCCTCAGTTGTCATTCCGCTGAAGTAAACAGCCATTAATAATGCTGAGAACTGGTAATCGGGAATTTCTTTTTTTGTGTAAGATGAAATCATGAATTTAATTTCATCATTAGTCAGCGTTCCCCCGTTTCTCTTTTTGCGGATAAGTTCAACTGTATTCATGGTGTAAATTTACTAACAATTATAAATAAACACAGGAACCAGGCAGGGGCTTATGATTTATAATAATTTGGGAATTAGAGGAGAACCAGGTAGAGATATGTTATGAAAAAAATTGGCAGCACAGATTTTGAAAACCCATGCTGCAACAATTTTTCGTATGAATTACTATTTAACCATCATCAGCTTTGATGCAGTCTCAAAAGTTTTAGAATTTTCAAGAGATTTTAATTTTAATCTGTAAAAATATATTCCGCTTGAGATGCTCGTCCCGTTTGAATTTAATCCATCCCAATAAATGCTTTGCGTACCTGCAGATTGAACTGTGTTGAATATTCTTATCTCCCTTCCCATTATATCATAAATTATTAGTTCAACTGCTGATTGATACGGAAGCATGTAGCTTATTGTTGTGCTGGGATTAAATGGATTTGGGTAGCTGCCTATTAGTGCAAACATCCTTAGCTCTGGTTTTATCAGCGTTGTTTTCGTTTATTGGTAAATCTGAATCCCCTGGCAGAATTCCATAAAATAAATATTCCGCTATTTGTTTTCTAAGAAGAAAGTCTTCATCCTCATTCGGCAGGGACTGAATATCACTCAGTATTTTTCCTGCAAGATCCGTATCCTTTTTTAAATTCAGTACAGCAAAGAACTTTTCAAATTTTGAATTTATTGCATAACTGGATCCCGGATTTTCTGATATTATCCTGTCATAAATTTCTATAGCCTCATTTACATCACCTTTATCAAGGTGCATTCCAGCCAGCAAACTTGCTGAAAACAGATTTATTTCTTTTCTTAAATTATTCTTTGAGGATAAATTTTCCAGGTAATCCTCAATGTCAGTTCTTGAAAATTTATTCTTTATTCCAGCCAGCGATGAAAGTGCAAACCCAATATGGATATCTTTATTTATCATCTGCTTATAATGAGCAACGGCTTCATTGATTTTTCCTTCTGCCTGTAATCGAATACCGGTATATATTTCTGCAAAAGGATCGTCTGAGCTTACGGTAATACCGTTCGGCAAAGAATAATTTACAGCGGCTGGCTCTGTTGTTGCAGGGTTTGCTTTCGGTAAAGGTAATCCGGCCCAGGGATCGGCAGCCAGAGGAAGCTGTGCATCAATGTATCCGTTAGTAGCAGTTAATGTCTGTGCTCCATCCGAACCCCACCAGTTGAGCATGGCAATTATGGTTCCGTTTTGGTAGGCATACGCATCATAAGTATTCGCCCAGATGCTGTTGCTTCCTCCATAACCAGGAGTTACAGGAACCCCTGCATACAAATAACTGCCCCAGGCTACAGTAACACCATAATAGCAATATGTAAAACGATTATTTATTTCAGGTGTTGCATAGTCTTCATCTGTAAGGTAGCCGGTGCCGCCGCCCCCGTAATAAATCCCATGTAAATAGCCCTTTATATCATTGCCTGTTATTAATGGATTTGTATAATTATTAAGATATATACCCTGATAAGTACTTGCCGGAGATTTCTTGATCTCATTGTTCCTTATTAATGGAGACTTTCCGTTTGCTTCACCATAAATACCGTTGCCGGTATTATTTAAGATTTTATTATTAAAAATATTTGGTTCAGCGTTATAGATATAAATACCATTAGTTCCGTTTTCTATGCGTGAGTTTTGAACGGTTACATTAGCGTTGTTCCTTATTTCTACTTGTGAAGCATAATTAATCTCTACATTATCTAAAATAGAGTTTGAAGCAGATGATCCATCGAAAGTTATTGAACCCCAGTTTCCAGAAGTTCCTAATCTTTCAAATATAATAGGATATACTGTTGTGCCAATCGCATTTAATGTTCCGTTTACCGTTAGGGAAACCCCACTGGCAAAGCCCACCGTAATGCCGGGATGCTCAATTGTTAGTGTGTTTCCGCTTGCAACAGTCAAGTTTCCAAGTACATTAATTTTGTCCAATAGATTTAAATTTTGGCTAATCGTTCCTCCAGTAATTGAACAATAAGGCAAATAATTTTTCTTTTTTACGGTTATATATAATGGTCTCACGGATGTGGAAAAGGTACAGGATGTCACATTATCATATTTTTGCAGGTAAGTATTGCCATCCAAACTGCTTGCAGCTATAGTGACATCACTTGAAGATACACCCAAACTAACCGATACTGAACTCCCATTATCAGTAATAGTTGGTGATTGGGTGCTTGGTGAGGCTGTCCAAACAGGCATCTCAGGATCACCAAATAGGTTATGTGAATATGCCAGATAATGGCTGTAACTTCCAGTATATAGGTACTTTGAGAGGGCCTCTGCTTGACCTAAATGGAATACATTGTTATCATATAAACGGTTAACAAATTTCTTATGAAGCTCTTTAGAGTATCATACCCATCCCACATTTGTATTCCCTAAAAAAGCAACTCCACCACTATTTTGCAAAATTGTAAAAATATCTCCAAAGCATCTATTACCTCCGGATTCATCCAATTGAAGAAGGTCGCATGAAATCGCGTAAGCTATAACAGACTTATTACTATTGGAGATATTATCTAACCCATTTCCTGTTTCAGGTTGGTAACCACCATCTGAATCATAGCGAAAAATTCCAAAATGATAATTATCATTTGCTGTCCCACCATGAGTTCCAGTTGCTCTCACTAAAATATCATACCACTCACCATGATTATACATGTTATAGAAATGGTAACCGTTATTTAATTCAGATATAATTGAAGCTCCTGTTGGAGAGGAGGGAGTAAGATCAGAACCACTGGGTGATTCTCCAATAATATTGTGAGTGAGGTTTGAAAACGTAGTCGAACTATTTTTTACACTTGTTGCTTCGCCGCCATTTTGCATTTCATCTGATTGGCTCCATAAAATTTTATTAATACTATTAAAGCTGCCAGCAAAAGGATTTTGTTCATACTCAATCAACTTTTCCGTCCAATTTAAAATCTCCTGCTGTGACTGGAACAGTATTCTTCCAACATAAATTTCAGGACTATAATCTGGATCATCATCATCTATTTCCCCATATCTTGTGATTCCATCTCCATCGGCACCATCAACATTCCAATCACCATTAAAATCACAGAAATACAAATCAGCAGGAATTCTATACAAATTATAGGAAGTAACCCACTGAGAGCCATCCCAATGAACCCAATCCCATGTATTATTTGTTCCACAGCCATACCTAAAGGGGACTGAATTTTTATCTCCTGCAAATAATGCATAAGACAAGCCATTACTATAATACAGATCATGTAAGTATTGCCGTACACTGCCTGCCGCATCAGATATACCAGAAATCTGATCACCATTTGGATAATCAGATAAAATATCACTTATATTTCTAACAAGTACACTTAATCCTTTCCTTGTCTTCCAGTTTACAAATTTTTCAAATGCTGAGCTAAGACTGCTCGTTGTTATTATCACATAATCATAATGCGGATCAGTAAGTACCGAGCTCGTCTTTCCAAGTTGAATGGCTTTTACCTGGTACTTTCCCACATCTTCAGGATTGTCAACCATACTCAAAAGCATTTCATCAATTTCATTTTGTCTTTCAATACTTCTATTTTTAACTTTTTGTAGATCCTTCCCTGAACCAGTCAAGTTTAAGCTAAAATAAATCTCAGAGATAAAATCTATACTACCGTCTTTGGGAAAATATTGAACAGGATAAACGGCAATAGTGACGATATGATTATTGCCATCAAAATATCCAGAATGAATCAGTTTTACTAATTCTTTTGGATATGGTTCATTGGTATCATAAATTTTATTATCTCCATTAACAAAGCCGGATTTTATATAAGATGCTGATGTTGTTATTCCGGGCTGAACAGGAGATATTTTCTTTTCAAGTACAATTGTTTCTTTTGATTCTATTTTTACATCAATGCTGCTAACATCCATGTCTGATGGGATAATAAGCTTTAAATATTTTACGGGAACATCCGGCTCACCAACATTATCAACACCTGCAAAATCCTTCATTTTTAGCTTGATATATTCGTTTTTATCTTCAGCTAAAAATGATGAAAGTTCCAGGTCGGATTTTAAAAAGTTCATTGAGCGGGAAACCTGACTGTACGTAACAGTTGTAATAACTGCCAGAAGAATAAATGGAAAAATAATTTTTCTACTATCTAAAAACATAATAGAACCCCACATGATATTATTTTGTTAGTTATTTATTGAAAGGCATTCCCCGCGGATGGAAGCAGTAAAAAATGTTATTTTTTTTATTTTAAAAGTACTGCTTTAATTACTCTTCGAAAAGATTCCTCCTTTCTATTTGTTGCAATCATTTCAATAAAATATATTCCTGAACTTAGATTATATTTATCAAAACTTAATTTAAATTTGTAAGCACCGGCAAGCCTTTCTTCATCAATTACCGGTACTATCTTTTCACCGAGAATATTAAAAATGCTTATAGATACCTGGCTTGTAGCAGGAATATTAAAATCAAAATATGTTTCAGGATTAAAGGGATTTGGGTAATTTGGCGTTAATGAATAGCTGTTAACGTCCGAATTTATTTCCTTAACATTATTTATTTTTGTAAAAGAATAGATGTATATTTTACCAACCTGCTGACTATCGACACGATAGGTTGGTGCATTTATAACAACATCATCATAACCATCTTTATTTACATCACCCACAATCTGTATATTATTAGTTGAAACACCGCAACCGAAGCTGCTATAAGGCTGTTCCCCTTGTATTTCTAAATCTTCAACGGTATCAACTATTGTATTTCCATAATACCCATGTACAATATTAGTTATTTCATTATTTGTCCCTCTTATTAAGGTGTCACTAATTAAAAAATCAGGAATTCCATCTCCGTTGATATCTCCACCGGTTCCAATATTAACTGTTCCGTTAATGCCTGGGTTTTTATTATTCATTATTAAAATACTATCCATATTTATAAAAATATAAGATTTGGAATATGAAGTTATAATGAATTCATCGTGTGCATCTGAGTTTATGTCACCTAAATTTCTCATTACATTACCAAAAAAGCGATCATTCGGCATGATTATTTTATCCGGGATACTATCAATAATATTACCCCCATAAAACAGCTGTACATTGCCAGAATCCCCATCAATGGGCATTTGAGCAACTAATATATCATCATAACCATCATTATTATTATCTCCATGACCTACTACAGAATTACCGAAGAAGTTACCCATTACTATTTTATCAGAAATTATTATTCGGGCTGGTTTATCTTCTAATTCCTCTCCACCATGAAAAATATATACCCTACCTTTTCCATCATCCCAGTTATATGGCGAGGCAATTACAAAATCCCTGTATCCATCACCATTTAAATCTCCTATGTCTTCAATATTACTGCTAAAAACCATATCCCATAGGTATGGCGGCGAGTAATTCAACTTTGGAATGGTATCTAACTCTTTCCCCCCACAGTATACCCTAAAAACCGGAATAGCGGAATGAAAGCTTGTATCAGATTCCCCGGCAAGCAGATCACAGTAACCATCATTATTAATATCTCCAATGGGGTAAACAAAAGCACTTTGAAAAGTATAATCGGGAATAGTATCGAAACCTGTACTGCCATAATATAGGTTTGTATGATTAGAAAAGGTTATTATAAAATCTGCAAAACCATCTCCGTTTACATCTCCAGCTCCTTTTGCAGAATTTATTTTCTCTTGTTCGCTCATACCTGTAGTTGTACCAACCAGGTATAAACCGTCCTGAGCCTTTGTATTAACCAGTAAGGTAAAAGACGTAAATACAATTATAAAAATTATTTTGGTTTTTTTTACCATCTCTGTTTTTATTGAATTATATGACTTATCGAACAGCGGTTTTAACCCCTCATTTTAATTAGGATTAACCCTGATTGTAGAATATTCTTCTGTATTTAACTTAATGCAGACCAATTGTACTGTCAAATTAATTCTTCATTCAAAAAGAGAATTTTTCATTCAAAAAGCGAATTCTTCATTCAAAAAGCGAATTCTTCATTCAAAAAGCGAATTCTTCATTCAAAAAGCGAACTTCAATTAAACGAACTAAAGTTTTACAATGTTAAGAAGTATTTCCCGGGGAGTCTGGATTTGTAATTTCAATCTAATCTCATTAGGGCTATTCCCAATACTCGCTGCTCGCTGCAAAATACTGCTTTTCCCAAAACTCTCTCCTTGTTTGCCCCTCGTTTAATGTTTATTTTTACGGCTTAATTTTCATTATAGGAGTTATTAAAAGTTAAGATGTTTTTTAAGACCAGAACACACACTTGCGGCGAACTGCGCGAAGCTAACATTGGAGAGCACGTAGTTTTAAATGGCTGGGTAGATACACGAAGAGATCTCGGCGGTTTGATCTTTATTGAACTAAGAGACCGTTACGGAATAACTCAAATTGTGTTTGAACCTACTTTTAATGAAGAGGCCCACACTGCCGCCAAAGAATTAAGAAGCGAATTTGTTGTTTCAATTGAAGGTACGGTTAGAAAAAGACCGGAAGGCACCGAAATAGACACACTGCCTACAGGTAAAGTGGATGTAATGGTTAACAAGCTTGTTATTCTTAACGAAGCCAAAACTCCTCCTTTCCCGATTAAAAATGATGTTGATACAAGTGAAGATGTTAGATTAAAATACCGTTACCTCGATTTACGCAGACCTTCTGTTCAGAGTAATATTTTAATGCGCCATAAAATGGCTCAGGTAACACGCAGGTATTTTGATGAAAATAATTTTGTTGAGATTGAAACTCCCGTACTAATGAAAAGTACTCCAGAAGGTGCACGCGATTATCTTGTACCAAGCAGGCTGCACAAAGGTAAATTTTATGCACTGCCGCAGTCTCCGCAGCAGTACAAGCAGCTTTTAATGGTATCGGGATTTGACAGGTATTTTCAGATCGTAAAATGCTTCCGTGATGAAGATTTACGTGCAGACCGCCAGCCTGAATTTACGCAGATAGATATTGAAATGTCATTCATTGATCAGGAAGATATCTTTAAATTGATGGAAGGATTGATGAAGGTTCTTTTTAAAGAAATATGGAGCAAAGAACTTCAGCTTCCCATTCCGCGTTTAACATTTACTGATGCAATGGAGAAATACGGAAGCGATAAACCTGATCTCCGTTTTGATCTTGAAATGGTTAAGCTCAATCATGTATTTGAAAAAACCGAATTTAAAGTTTTTCATGATGCAATAAATAATGATGGTGTTATTACAGGTTTGGTTGCTCCGGGATGCGGTGAGTATACAAGAAATCAGCTTGATGTATTAACAGATTTTGTTAAGAAACAGGGCGCCGGCGGATTAATATGGATGCGCGTTAAAGATGGTGATCTTGAAGCGCCAATTGCAAAATTCCTTACAGATGAAGAAAAGAAAAATCTTATAAGTGAATTAAAAGCAAAACCCGGTGATCTTATTTTTATTCTTTCCGGACCGGGATTAAAAACACTTTCAATCATGGGTTCATTACGACTTGAAATGGCGAGAAGACTTGAACTGGTAAAATCTGATTCAGAGCCGAAGCTTTTATGGGTAACCGATTTTCCTCTGTTTGAATGGGATGAACACACAAAAAGATATTACGCAATGCATCATCCTTTTACATCGCCAAGATTGGAAGATATTGAATTGATGGATACTGATCCGGGCAAAGTTAAAGCAAGAGCTTATGATCTTGTTTTAAACGGAAGTGAAATTGCCGGCGGAAGTATTAGAATTCACAATGCTGATCTTCAGGCAAAGATGTTTAAAACTCTTGGCATCTCTAAAGAAGAAGCAGAATATAAATTCGGATTTTTGATGAATGCATTTAAATACGGTGCGCCTCCGCACGGTGGAATTGCTTTTGGGTTTGATCGCATGGCAATGATTTTTGCGGGTGAAAGTTCTATCCGTGAAGTAATTGCATTTCCAAAAACAGCAAGTGCGGTTTCATTAATGGATGATGCGCCTTCACATGTTAGTGATGAACAGTTAAAAGAATTGCACATCAGAATTAAATAACACAATCAGATATTTTTCAAAGCGGAATTTTCCGCTGAATTATTAATCCTGAACTTTATCAAGCAAAAAAAACCTTGAGGAAAAAATCCTCAAGGTTTTTTAATTAATCATACCTTATTAAAATCAGAATCTCTGATCGTTTGATGCATTATTATAATGCCACTGAACAATTACCCATGCAGGATCGCCGGGTCCTTGTCCGCCGCCTCTGTTTATAATTTTCATCTTTGAGTAATGTGAGTCAGCATCAAACAGGAAGAAGTAATTTGTTACTACATCATCAACCCTGTCTGTCCAGCCGCCTTGTCCTGCGTTCAAAGCAAGAGGTGAATCCTCTCCATCATCCAGGTTGGAAGAATTTGAAAGATAGAAGACAGTTGAACGTGAAGTTGATGTTCTTATAACAAATCCGCTGCTTGAATAGAAAATATCTGCATCTGCATTACTGCTTGATACAGCCACGCCTGCAGATAAATCCAATCCGCTAGGCTGCTGTGCAGTAGTTCCGGTTGTTTCCCAAAGTGTATCAATGTGTGTGCTGAATGTAAAATCAGGAACAAGCGTTACTGCTTTTGATGTTTGAAGGTCTTTACTGACATTTAATGTGAATGTTGTGTCTTTATAATCGGTTAATTTAAGTGT
The DNA here is from genome assembly GCA_044507695.1 of Ignavibacteriales bacterium. GTDB lineage: Bacteria > Bacteroidota > Ignavibacteria > Ignavibacteriales > Ignavibacteriaceae > JBIQJD01. The sequence goes on from JBIQJD010000009.1 coordinate 69,075, forward strand.
AACTGTATGCTGACCAACAGAAAGATTTGTAACACTATCCGGAGTAACTTTATTCCGGTTTGTTCCATCAACCCAAATCTGTGCACCTGCCGGAGTAGATTGAATGTAGATGCTTCCTGTATCTTCAACCGGATCAGGTCCTGTTGAATCTTCACACGCAGAAATTAACAATGCGAGTGTAATAACTGAAAACAGATAAATATATTTTTTCATACTTCTTCCCTTTCCTTATCTTTTTGTTAAATTAAAACTGTAATTCTTTCCATCCAGATCCATTGTAAAAGTACCGCTCATTTTACCATCTTCAATTTTGCCTTTGTACTTTCCTTTATATCTGCTGTGCTGGGTATCGGTCATTGTAAATTCATTTGTCTCTTTGTTGAATTCACCGCTGACCTGCTTGGCTAACGGATCCCTGTAGGCAACTGTAATTGTTCCCGAGAATTTATTATCATCCTGTTCTTTAATAGTTAAAGTGGAACTGCGCTGGTCAAATGTTCCTGTCCATTTGCCGGTTAAATCAATCGGGATGTCTTCTTCCATCATCTCTGTTGTATCAGATGAAGTTGTATCCATCGGCTCAACTTGAACCGCGGCTGTATCAGCTTCACCTGTTGTGCCGGGTTGTTCAGATTTTTTTTCACAACCGATGAAGACTAACGACAGGAAGAAAATAATTCCGGCAGTTAAAAAATATTTACCGGAGATATTCATCAACATGTTAACTCCTTTTATTATAATAATTTAATTCACAGAGATAAAAATAAGTTTAAAAAAATACATATTCTAATAAAATAATTCGGGCTTCATCAGGTGTGATTTATATGAATAACAAATGCAAGTGAAAACTTAACAATCGGCAGAAATCTCCGGCATATCAGAATGCTGAAGTCTTCATCCGGCATTGCTGTTTAGGCTATGCATTAAAAAGAAAATATCAACATTTGATTATGCTGTTCTATTTATAATATGAAAGCACGATAGGTTTATTGGCTGGTTTCATTTCATCTCCCCAAAATGATCCGGTGAGATTTGATGATGCCGGAACATATTTTATAGCACAACTGCTGCCGAAATAAATATTTCCTTTTGCAACAACGGTACCGAATAATTGTGAACTGCCGCCCATAGTAAAATCAGAATTACAGTAAAGCTGTCCTTTAACAGTTACATTTCCTAAAATTTCAATCGGTCCTTCCGAATATAATCCAATATTCTGTCCATTTATTTCCTCTGATTCGATCGTAACTGTTCCTGTTACTTTTACGTTTCCTTTAACAAGAATAATTCCATAACCTGCAACCTTACCGCTCAGTTTCAGATTCCCTTTTACATAAACTATCTTAGGATTTTCTTTAGTGCCCAGATCTGTTTTGGTTGTAAAATTTGCATCACCTTCATAAACATCTGTTGCTTTGGAAATATAATCGCTTGCTTTAACATCCGGCAGTTTTACATATGAAATTTTCTTTGTGGCTGAAACTCCTTTTGGATTATAATTGGGAATGATATTGTTAGTATTTCCCTGCGCATTTTGTACATAGCTTAAAAATCCCTGAACCACATAATTACCACTCTTACCCTCAAAAGATTTATTAGTGTGAATATTTGCATTTAATCCGGGATCATCAGTTGTAATTTTTGTGTTCTGATCAATTACCAGGTTTTTATCAGTTATTACAGCGTACTTTAGAAAATCGGGTATTGATTCGGGGAATTGTACAACTGCACGCACTGTATCTGTTTTGGAATTTATTTTGCCAATAGATGTAACAAGCTTTGCATATTTTAATCCACTGCTTGCGGCACCATAATATTTTGATGATGTTGGTTCCACTTTTACGCTGATGTAACCGCCTTTAACAGCTTTATCATTTACTCCGGTCCAAGTTGAATCTTCTGAGAGTTTCATCAGAGCAAATTCAATTCCGCTTGCTGCAAGATTTTTTGCAATGTTTCCATCATAAACATCCACACTGTTTTCAGTCATTTCAATATTTGAGCGGTTAATATTCAGGCGGGTTAACGCAAATATCATAAATGCGCCGGCAATTAAAATTAAAAGTGATTTTCCCATTACCAGCGCATCCTATTTCTTCTGTTTTTTCGTTTATTAATGATAGTAAGAAATTATTGCCGGTCTCGTTGATTTTGGACCAGCGCCTTCAACCGGCCAGAATGGCGATGTTAATTCCGGTGTTGCAGCCCTGTAATAAATACTTACGTTTCCGTTAAAATTGATGTGTCCTTTTGCAGTAACGCTGCCGTATACTTTAGTATTTCCACCCAGATTAATATTACTGCTTGCAAGCAGTTGAGCTTTTAAAGTAACATTGCCGTTTACATTTATATCTCCCTTAGAGTAAAGGCCTAAATTGTTTCCCGTCGGATCTATCGATGTAATCGTAACGTTTCCATTAATTAGAATATTTCCTTTTACAATAAATACTCCGTAACCCGAAACATTGCCGGTTATTTGAAGATCCCCACCAACATAAATTATCTCCGGGTTTTCTTTTGTTCCAAGTGAAATATTTCCTGAAAAAGTTTTATTTGTATTGTATACTTGTGTAGCAACATCTTTATAATCATCCGGGTTGAATGACGGGATGTCTAACGGATCAACCTTCTGATGATTTGGCAGATTATCCGGATTTTGATTCGGTACGATTGAGGTATTTAATCTCGATGCCGGATTTGAATGAGCATTTCCGCCATAAGTTAAAAATCCATCAATCTTGTTATTTCCGTTCATTGCAAAATTTGAATTAGTATGAACATTTGCATTCAGATTATTATTATTATCATCTGTTACTGTAACATTACCATTCATGTGCAGACTGTTGCCGCTTGCAATTGCGTAATTCATAAACGGGGGAGCTGATGAAGATGAACTTCCGCTTGATGATGGAAGCTGAATAACTGCTCTTACTGTATCTGAGTGTGAGCCTTGTGTACCAATAGCTGTTATTAATCTTCCTCTTGTTAGTCCCACATCAGAACCCTGGTAATATTTTGCAGCAGTATTAACAACAGAAATAGAAACAGTTCCATTTGAAATTACTTTATTGTTCACACCGCTCCAGGTTGTATCCTGGGATAACATGCTTACTGCATAATCAATTCCGCTTTCAGCATAATTGGATGCCTGAGCTGTTTCGTACTGATCAACTGCATTACCAATCATTGCGGTATTGGATTGGTTAATGTTAAGATTCCCAATCGAATAGAGGACGAATGCCCCCGATATCAGAATTATTAACATCTTTCCCATTTTATACTGCTTTCAATATTATTATAAATTTTTTGGATAGAACTGTTTTTTCCATGCAGCACCCTGAACTTTGTAGCTGGAATTAAATGAATCGGTTTCCAGTTCTATTTCAAAAGCAACGCTTTTAATCTTATTTGTATTAACTGTTGAAGTACCGGTGGAATCATAACCCGTTAGAGTTATACCTTTAACCGGATATGTCCATTCATTATTTGAACCTGTGCCGGCAATTCTTTTTAAATATTTTTTATTATCTGATTCAATAAGTGAATATGTAATAGTTTCTGCCGTTCCGTTATTATCAAGATCTGCAAGGAATGTGATTCCATCTGATGCAAAACTTGTAATCTTATCTCCTGATTCAACCCTGTAGCCTAATTTGTTGAAATCATATTCTATAATAGAACCAACATCATATAAAGAACGCTGTGTAATTTCTGTTAATTTAACTTCCTGGGCTTCACTGCCGAATGAAAGCAGCAAGACTGTAAGAGCGATTAGTACAATTCCGCCTATTACGTATGAACCTGCTATATCTAAAATGTTTCCCATCAATAGCTCTTAAAATAGTTAAAATGAAGCGTGTCCGGTAAGTACGGGTTATAAACAGCAACATCAATTTTCTTTGTTCTGCTTTTTACTGAAAGATCATTTTCATAATCATCATCATCAACATAATTAACTGTCACTTTTACCGAAAAATCACCACCGCGTAATGTTGAAACTGTTCTTGTATATGAATTATAATCATCAACGTCATCGTAAGTTGTAAGAGATTCACCTGTTTCCGGGCCGAGAGAAGCCGGAGCTGTTATAAGGCTTGCATCATAATCAGCATTGTTTAATGTAGCCTCATCAAAATTTTTATTACTTACTTCTTCAAGCATATCCTGTGCAACGGTTGTTGCAATAGAAATATACTCTGCTGAAATCTGCTGTTCTTCTGAGTTTAATACTGATTTGTGCACATTTATCAACAGCATTGAGAAAAGTGCAATTCCCCCGATTACCAGCATCATTTGTGTACCACTCATAAAAAATCTTCCTGATTAAGGTGAAACAGTTTAGCCAAATTCATGCCAAAAAATATCTTTATATAGGAGAAATAAATCATAGCCGGCTTTTAATTTTTTGAACCAAATTAATTCATCATCTCATTTAGAATCATTTATATTCAACTTCTTTATTTAAAGGCATTTATGAAATAATTACTGGTAACTTATTGTAAATATTACCGAATGAGTAAAATTTACATGTAAAAATTACAATACCACAAAAACGTTTCTTTTTTTGCTAAAAAAAGCAGGTTTTTAGACTTGGCATAATTCTGTATTAATAAGCCGCCAAAAAGGAATTGTGATTGGGACAGCAGCAGTTACTTTTAGTGATTTTGGCTATCATAATAGTAGGTGTCGCGGTTGCTCTTTCAATAACACTTTTCAGGCAGAACGCCATAGATTCTAAAAGAGATCTTTTACTTAATGAATGTATCAGCATAGCAAACATGGCGCAGGCGTATTTCAAAAAGCCTGAAATGTTAGGCGGCGGCGGCAACAGTTTTGCAGGATGGTCAATCCCTTCCGAGATGGAAGTAACCGCTACCGGCTGGTTTGCAGCAGAGATAGAGGATGATAAAATTATTATAATAGGCACTGGCAATGAAATTGCTACTGGCACTGATACAACAAAAATCAAATTAACGGTTTTTCCCAAAACTTTTTCAACCGAGATAATTAATTAGTTCATAATAATAAAAACTTAACTTAACATACACTTTCATAAAGGAGTACAAAATGGGTCAACAACAACTTCTTCTTATCGTTCTTGGAGTTATCGTAGTAGGTATCGCCGTAGTAGTAGGTATCAATTTGTTTCAGTCAAGTGCTGAGTCCTCAGCTCAGGATTCAATAGTTTCACAAGGTACGAATCTCGGGGCTTTGGCACAGCAATATTTTAAGAAACCTTCAGAAATGGGCGGTGGCGGAAATTCATATGTGGGCTTTTCGATACCTACCGGTTTAGATTCAACTGCAGATGCAGTTTGGAGTATTTCGACAGCTGGTACGGCTTCAAAGATTGTATTCACAGGAACTCCTTTGGATGCTAGTTATGGCTGGACAGTAGAAGTCACAGTTGATTCTACTATTAGGTCAGTTGTAAAATAAAAAAAATGAAATAATGAGGCTGATTTACTCAGCCTCATTTCCGTTTTACAGTTAAAAAACTTGAGTAAAAGAATAAACATATCTACTTTAGAACCGGATATTCCGAATTTATTTTTTAATGAATGGAAGAAAAAATTTAACTAACTGCTTTTTGAACCTGTTGCCGGTTTTGGGCTTGACCGGTGAACGGGGTTTCATTTTTCCGGTTCGCATTTCTCAAAGAATAAAAGATAAGATTAAGATAAAGAAAAGTTTAAGCCTCTGTTACGATGTTATTATCACTTGTGCGTATATTATTAATTTTCCGGATTATGTATGGTAGAGTTCAGATTTACTGCAGAAAAATTTACCGGGCAGCGTATTAACGGTTCGCTTTCAGCCAAATCATCTGGTGAAGCGAAAAAGAAAATCCGGAACATTGCCGATAAAAATCAGCTCAGAGTTGTATCGTTTGAGAAAAAGAGTACCTTCCTTTATAAAGCAAGAAAAGGTAATGATAAACCTGTAAGAGGCGAGCAAAAAGCTTTTAACGAAAGAGAAGTGCGTGAAGCGCTTGCAAGACTCGGCTACGAAGTTCTTTCAGTAAATAAAAAACTGCTTGATTTTCAGCTTAAACCTCCCGCATCAGAAATCGTAACATTTGTAAAAATCAGTGCCGAACTGCTGGATCAAAAACTTTCTTACAGTGAAATTTTAACACTGCTAATAAATGATACTCAGAATAAAACTCTTAAAGAAACTTTAAAAGAAATAAATATTGATTTAAGAAAAGGTGCTGACAGCGAAGCCACTTTTCTTAAATATCAATCTGTGTTTGGAAAATTTACAGCATACATGCTTGGGCTTGCTTCCAAAAGCGGTAACATGGCTGAGATTTATAAAGCAACGGCAAAGTTTCTTGAGAGACGGCAGGAATTTAAAAAGAATTTGCGCAGCGCGTTAATTACTCCCGCTGTAACAATATTTGTACTTCTCCTGGCAGTTTTGTTTTATGTTGCTTATATCTTTCCTGAAACAGCAAAATTATTTGTAAAGTTCGGAATTGATCTTCCGCCGATGACAGCATTCACTTTAAAGATAAGTGATTTCATAGTTGAAAATTCATTGCTTGTTACGCTTGCATTTATGCTTCCTCCATTTTTCCTGTGGAGATTTTCCAAGACAAAAAAAGGCTCATTGATTTTTGATAAGTACATTTTAAAACTTCCGATGATCGGAAACCTGATTCATAAAACAATTATTGAAGTTTTTTGCCGGGTGTTTTATACACTGTACAGCGGCTCAGCAGAAAGCATTGAACCAATAAGAATTGCAGCCGAAGCTGCCGGCAACCAGTATTTTGAAGATAGAATTAAAAATGTTGCAATTCCTTTAATGATAAAAAAAGGAACAGGAATTACAGACGCGTTTACTGCAACAGGAGTTTTTACAGAAACAGCACTTTCAAGATTTCACTCCGGTGAAGAAACAGGAACAATCAAAAACACCGCACTTCAGCTTGCTAATTATTATGAAAGTGAAACAGTTTACAAATTAAAAAATGTTATTGAACTCATTCAGGTTGTTATTGCAATGATAATAATGGTAGTGATGATTGCTCTTACATTGGTTTCTGCGGAAACAGCTACAGTACGCCCCAAAACTCCGGGCGCTTCCAATAACGTTACCATTGAAAGAAACGTGGCATGATTGATTCAAATTTAGAAATGACAGATAAGATAGGTTATTTGCTTTTTAAGAAAGGCATAATTGATGCCGCTATGCTTGAGAAAGCATTAACTGCAAAAGCAAATGATAAGAATAAAATAAAAAGAAATCTTGCACAAATACTTGTTCAGGATTTCGGTTATGATCATGATACAATATTCCGTGAAGTTGCTATTCTTTATGCCTTCCGTGAACTTGATATTAAAACAGAAGAAATACCTCCTCACCGGCTTGAGACAATAAAAAAATTAATTAATAATGCCGGGGAATCATTAAAAAATCAAATGCTTGAGCATAAAGTTTTTCCTTTCATGTATGATGAAAGAATAAAGGATAAACTTATTCTCGCTGCAATTGATCCTACAGACAGGAATATTCCTAAAATTGCTTTTGGTTTAAACGCAAAAAAGTATGAAGTAATCTACATAAGAAAAAAAGATTACGAACGGATAATTCAAACCATCATTCCGCCTGAGAACGTTTACCTCAAAATGATGGAAGAGGCAAGCAGTGAAATTGAAATTGATAATGATGACAACTCGCTTGATGAAGAAGAACTTGATGCCGAAATAAACAAAAGCGCGCTTATAAATCTTGTTGAAGGTGCGCTTGTTGAGGGAGTTCGGAAAGGCGCAAGTGATATTCACTTCGTTCCTAAAGATGCTACAAAGACAGAAATTAATTTCAGAATTGATGGTAACCTTCAGCAATGGCATGTTCAGGAAAATACACTGCCCGAAGCAGTAATTGCTGTCGTTAAAGACCGTTCAAAAGGAATGGACCGTTTTGAAAGAGAAAAAGCGCAGGACGGTTTTATTCAGCGTGAAATTGACGGGCATATTATAAGATTCAGAGTTTCTGTACTGCCGATGGTTGGTACAGAATTGAAGAATAAATTTGAAAGTGTTGTAATAAGAATTCTTGATGACAGAAAAGTTGTGAAGGATCTTGATAAACTTGGTTTAACAGGTTACGCAAAAGATGTGTTTATTAAAGCAATAAATCAGCCGCAGGGAATGGTAATTCTTACCGGACCAACAGGAAGCGGTAAAAGTACAACACTTGTTGCTGCACTTTACCAGGTAATTGATCCATCAGTAAACGTGCTGACGGTTGAAGATCCGGTTGAATATGTAATTGAAGGCGCGCGTCAATTGAAGATAGGCCACAAAATGAATTTTGAACAGGCAATCCGCGCAATTCTCCGGCATGACCCTGATATCGTTCTTGTTGGTGAGATGAGAGATAAAGAGACTGCAGAAGTTGCAATTAAACTTGCAAACACAGGCCACCTTACTTTTTCAACTCTTCACACCAACGATGCACCAAGCGCAGTTGCCCGTCTTTATAAAATGGGAATTGAACCATTCCTTATTGCTTATGCAATAAATCTTATTGTAGCTCAAAGATTAATAAGAAGATTATGTACTTACTGCCGTAAAAAAGTAAGCAACTTTGATGAAGCATTAATGAATGCCGCAGGATTAAATATAGCTGAATGGAGAAACTATGATGTTTATGAAGCAAAAGGATGCGATAAGTGCAATAAAACCGGCTATAAAGGAAGAATTGCTATTCATGAAGCATTATACTTTACAAAAGAAATAAGACAGATAATTGTACGCTCTGGTGATGAGGTTGATGAAGAAGCAATCCGCACCCAGGCAAAAAAAGATGGTTCGTTTAATTTGAGAGATGCAGGATTAGAAAAAGTAAAGCTCGGCCTTACTTCAATTGAAGAAGTTTTAAGCGCAACTTCAGATGAGTAAAGAAATTCTGTAACAGCTTTATTTTTCTTGTCTTTATATAGTATAGATTTTAATTTTATTTTTAATTTAATAGAGAGTTGAAGTGATCGTATCGGAGAGCAAAGCCATCCTAACTAAAGCCGCGGCTACTATTCCGGCTAACCTAACCGGGCCGGATAGAATTATTTATGTTTTAGATAATATTGATCTTCTCAGCATTGATGAAAAAGCAAGATTAAAAGGCTTGTTCAATAAAGTGCTCACAAGCATGATTGAAAGAGATGCTTCCGATATTGAAATTGGCGGACACGGAAACGGCGGATATATATGGCTTAGAATCTTTGGCAGGAAAGAACGCATTAAAGATTTTCCGCAGCTTACTGAAGATGAAGCAACAGTTCTTATTGCTAATCTTTTAAATGCCAACCAGAGAAAATTTTTATCTCTTACAAGAAATTTAGATTTCAGTTATACATTTTTATATGAAAGAAAAAACACGCAGGCACGCTTTAGAGCAGATGCGTATTTTGATCTTGATACTTTAGCTCTTAACATGAGAGCTATCAACACAGTTATACGCCCGCTTGAATCACTTGAGTTTCACCCGAATGTTATTAAAGCAATGAGCCACTCATATATAAAGTTCGGGCTAACCCTGGTAACGGGAATTACAGGTTCGGGTAAATCAACAACTCTTGATGCAATAATTGATGCAAATAATAAAAAGCTGCCTATTCACATTGTAGTAATTGCTTCACCAATTGAATACGTTCACAAATCAAATGTTGCGTTAGTAAGGCACAGAGAAGTTGGAAGAGATGTTCTCTCATTTAAAGATGGTGTAACCCAGGCTCTCCGCCAGGATCCTGATGTTATTGTAATTGGTGAAATGAGAGATCCCGATACAATAATGGCTGCACTTGAAGTTTCAGATACAGGGCACAGAGTTTATTCAACACTGCACACTTCATCTGCAGTTGAATCAATAGACAGAATTGTTGCGGAAGTCAATCCATCAGAACAGGAAAGAGTGAGAAACCGTCTTGCTGATATTCTTGTTTCAGTTGTATCACAAAAATTGGTGCCGAGCCTTGATGGAAGAAGAGTGATGGCAAAGGAAGTATTGCTTGTAAATTCAAGCGTTAGAGCCGCAATTAAAAATAATAACACTAGTGAAATTTACATGATGATTAATCAGGGCGGCGCGCAGGGTATGATTACAATGGAACAGGATTTAAAACGGCTTTACCTGCAGAGAAAAATTTCTCTGGAAACAGCAATTGCTTATGCAAATAACAAAATAAGAATTCAGCAATTATTAGAGGCAGCCTGATATTGAAACCGCTTGTATGCGTATATTGTGAAGGCAACGATACAAAGATTGCCGTAGTTGAAAAAGAAAAGGATAAAGTAAAGGTTATCCGTGCGGCATCTTTTGATGTTGTTCATACATCTATGGACCTTGAAGAGGGAGTCTCCGAGCTTAAGATTGAAGGTGAGGAGATAAACTTTGAAGGCGAAACAAAGGTGGGAGTTTCTCCCGGTGTTGCAATGGCTTCCCAAACACTGGCAGCTTCTGCACTGAAAGGATTAAATTTAAGCAAACATGAATTTATTCCTGCTTTAACAGAGCCAACAATTTATTACCATGTTTTTGAAGGAAGCAGGCAGCAGAAATCCGGAAAAATTACACAGGAAATTGTAAGTGATATTCAGGCAACAAAAAATGTTGTGGTTGATAGAGAAAGCCTTGGATATATTGAGCTTGCTGATAAATCTATTTTATCTGTTTTTCTTTCCGGTGAAATTTCATGTGTAAACATGATCAACTCTCTTGCACGCCAGAATGGAAAAAGATATTATAAAATTCCTACCATAAAAAGCGCAGAACTTTCTCTTGCCTATTATGTTGCTAAAAGAAAAAAATTCTTTCCTGATGATCAATCACTTCTGGTTTATATAGGAAAGGAATACAGCAAACTTATCTTTCTTCATGGAAGAAAAGTAAAGCATATAGGTACAACGCTTGATATCGGTACACTTAATCTTCATACATATGATGTTTACTTCTCCAAAATTCTGCTTGAAATGGAGAACGGCGGAATATCAGCACTTGATAATATAGTTGTCTGCGGTGAAGATGATTCAGAAAATCTTATTCTCTCCTTTTACGGTACATTCCCTGAAGCAAATGTATCACGCCTTGAATTTGATGATCTTGATATTGCGCCGCTTGATGCAAAAACAAAGGAAACAATCTCTGCATATAGTATTCCCCTTGCAGTTGCAGTTGAATATTATGATGAACTTGCCGAAGAGTATAAAGGAATAAATCTTCTTCCCAAATGGGTAAAAGAGGAACAAAAAACATTTCAGTTTGCATGGCACGGCTACCTGATGCTGCCTCTTTTATTTCTTGCGGCATTATACATTACAGTTGAAGTGCTGAAAAATAATCAGGAATTAAACACACTTGATGCAGGTATTGCCGAGAAAACAATTCTTCAGAGGCAGAACCAGCAGATGCTTGGAAAGGTTTCAGAACTGCAGGCGAAGATAAGCGGCTTTGATCAGACACAGGCAATACTTGATTCCGCTGCTGTTGGAACAAGGGTATGGACGAAAGTTTATTCTGATATTTCAAATTTCTTTGGCGGCAGAAAAAATATCTGGCTTACCAGATTATCAAATGACAGCAAGGATAAAGTTGTGCTTGAAGGATATGCTCTTTCAAAAAAAGTAATTACAGATTTTGCTTATTCAATTGAATCCGCCGAATTAAAAAGCGTTATTTATGAAGCGCTGCGCGATGCTAATACATATAAGTTTACAATTATCTTTAATCTTTTACAGTTTTCAAAAATAGATGAATAGAAAATTAAAAAATACGCTGGGATTAGCAGCCCTGCTGGTTCTTATTTTAGCAGCCGGCGGAGTATATATTTTCATCATTCAAAAAGGAAAGATTGAAGATAAAACTGCTAAACTAAAAGAACTTAGTTCTTTTGATTATAACACAGAAGAATTGAATATGCAGTATAACGAACTGGTTCAGCGTGCGGCTGTACTTGATTCGGTTCTTGCAGCAAGAAAATTTAACATACCATCAAATCTTTCATCAATAAAGTTTTTTGATTTTGTAAATGAAGTCAGCGCCGGCTTCTCCGAATACACACATCTTGATGTTGAATTTGTTGAAACAAAACCGGAGAAAGAATTCTTCATCTATACTTATAAATTAAACGGCGGCGGAACCTACAACGATTTTTTCCGCCTCAATTACGCAATTGAACACAGCAAGGAATTAAAGAAAGTTACGAGCATTGTTTTATCGAGCATAGTATCAAATGATAAACAGGGAATGCCGCGCTTTGATGTAAGCTTTACACTGAATGTTGATGTTTATTTTGCAATGAATGATCGTTTTTCAACAAGTGAATTAATTGAGAATGATTTATCAACCACTTCACAATATGATATTTTCTACCCGCTGATAAGAAATGAAATACCGCCCAATGTTGATGAACTGCTTGATGTTCAGGGTGCAAGACTTCTTGCATTAATTCCGGAAGGCGCCTTCCTTTCTGATTCAAGAGGAAATACATATTTATTATGGGAAGGTGAACAGGTTTACCTTGGATATCTTACAAACATAGATTACGAAAGAAACAAGGTAAGTTTTATACTTAACAAAGGCGGAATTATTGAAAAGGTGGATATCTTCCTTGAGAATGAAAAAAGTAACAAGAAAGTTAACAAAGAGTTGTAACATGAAGACAAAATTATTTGCCGTTATATTATTAGTCTCTGCTGTCCAGCTGTTTTCACAGCAGTATCTTGAAAGACAATTCAAGGGTTATACAAATCCTGATGAAATTGTAACACTTGCGGAGACTCTTCCATTCAACCAGGCAGTTGAGCTTTTAAGCAAGGTAAGTGAATCCACCACCGGCAAAAGAATTATTTCTACAGTTGATTTAAATGAGCCGGTTGGAATGCAGATTGAAAACATGGCTTATGACAAAGCGCTTGTTGTTCTTACCCAGCTTAAAGGTTTGATGTATGAAGAAAAAGAAGATGTAATTATCATTAAAAGAAAAAATGAGCCGCAAAGCGTTGCAAAAACAAAAGATATATACGCACCTGTAACAGAAAGAGAAGTAAAAATCTCTGCCGTGTTTTTTGAGATGGATGCAAATGAATCAAGAAAAACAGGAATTGATTGGCAGTTACTTTTATCCGGAAGAGGCTTTAGTGTAAATTCACTTCTTGGTGTTGAAGAAACAGATAAATCAGGCGGAACCGGAACAGGCGGATCAAATCAACAGCAGCAGCAGCAGCTTGGCACTTTTGAAATTGGCGGTGAAGGTGAATTCAGCTCAGGAAGTTTCTTTGGCAAGGCAACTGCAATCTTTAAATTTTTTGAAAATGAAAATATGGGTGAGATAATTGCAAGCCCCAATATCACAGTACGAAACGGGAATCCGGCAAGGCTGCAGGCAGGGCAGGATATTTCTGTTAAACAAAGAGATTTTGCAGGTAATGTTGTTGAAGAATTTTTCTCAACCGGAACTATTCTGAATGTTACTCCATACGTTTACAGTGAAGAAGGTGTAGATTATATCTTGTTAAACATTGAGGTTGAACGCAGTTCATTTGTGCCGGATCAACTGCAAACAATAATAAACAAAACGGAAGCTACAACGCAGGTACTTATGCTGAATGGTGAAGAAACTGTTATAGGCGGATTGTTTGTTAATGATGAAACAGTTATCCGTAATGGTATTCCGATTCTTAAAGATCTTCCATGGTGGGTATTTGGATTGAGATATATTTTTGGCAGTGATGAAACGGTTACATCAAAGAAAGAACTTGTTATTCTGCTTAAGGCTGAATTGATGCCAACATTAAAAGAGAGATTAGCATTTCCGCAATCAACTACTCCTTTAAAGGATGAATTGAAAAAGCAGCGTGAAAAAATAAAGTATTATCAATTTAACCAATTACCAACTAACGAAAATTAGGCTGAAACTCATGGAAAAAATTTTGATAGTTGATGACGATATTAATCTCTGTACCGTACTTCAGGAGGAATTGACTGAAGTTGGGTATAGCGCGGACTATGTGGTTAACGGAGATCTTGCGCTCGATTACCTTTCTAAAAACCAGGTTGATCTGCTTCTGCTTGATCTTAAAATGCCGGTTAAAGATGGCTTTGAAGTTCTTAAGGAATTGCACGAAAGAAACATGCTGCTTAAAGTAATTGTTCTTACTGCGTACGCTGATGTAAAAAGTGCAATTGATTCCGCCAAACTCGGTGCAAGTGATTTCATAAGCAAGCCGTATGATTTTGATGAACTGTTGATAACAATAAGAAAAGTTTTACAAAGAGATATATGACATGAAAATCAGCTACAGGATATTATTTATAAATTTTGCCATCGTGGCACTTATCCTGGTTAGTTCTGCAATTGGCTTTTATTCAATAATGTATAACGTGCTTAGTTCACAGCAGTCTAAGCATCTCCGTAATTCTGCAAATGTATTCTTATATGCTTACCGCGAACTTCTTCAGGAAACAGAAGACAATCTCGTTTATCTTTTAAGAAACGAAACCGGCAGCTTAACTGCCGGCAATAAATTAAATTCAAAAGAAATTGATTTTATTTTTGAAGTACGTAACGCCGATAGTTCAATCATAAATTACACCGTAAAGGATATTGTAAATTTTCCCGGCAGAGGTTTCTTAAATGCAGATAAATTTAACACGGATGATTTTCTTGATGATAATCCTTATGCTGTACTAAAAACACTGAACGAAAATAATTCTACAATTTTTTACGGAAGAATATTAACCGCACAGCTGCTGAATTCCTTAGCAGGAAAAATAAGTGCGGATGTTGCAATAATTTTTAATGATGTTCCAACTGATATTTCTAATTATCAGTTTAATCAGAAGTATATCCATACATTAAGTAAGGCATATTCCAATCTAAAAAAGGCAAATAATTTTGAAATCAATCTGCAGGAAACAGAAGATGCAGACATATTATCATCAATCTATAAACCATCCGGCGGAACAGAAATAAGCAAAATTAATTTTTTAATTTTCTCTACTCTCAGTGAAGCCGCCGATCTTCAATCAAGCCTTAAATATATTTTTATTTTTGTTGGAGTTGCCGGGCTTGCTTTATCATTAATATTAACATTAATCTTTACAGATAAAATAAGAAAACAGATTACGCTGTTAAGCAAAGCCACAGAAATAACTGCTGATGGTAATTTCAAAAATAAAATTGAAATAAAAAGTAAAGATGAAATAGGACTGCTTGCCAATGCATTCAACACAATGCTTGAGCAGCTTGAGAAAAATGAAAGAGCAAAAAATGATTATTCGGAGTTCATTACTCTGATTAATCAGAAACCTACGCTTGCAGAAGTTTCTGAAGCATCTTTAAAGAAGATTATAAAAACATGCGGCTTTACAATAGGTGCGCTTTATACAATTGAAGATAATGAAATTAATCTTACAAGTTCATTTGGATTAACCAATGTTTCTGATTCTTACAAGAATGATGATTTCTTTAATGAAGTAAGAAAGACACACGAGAAACTTGAAATAAATTTTGCTGATAATTCAGTGCTTGTGCCTGCAGGTTCTGTTACAATTCCAATTAAGCACGTGTTGATAATTCCCGTAGTTTATAACAGCAATGTTATTGCAATACTTGAGCTTGGCGCAGCAGAAAAAATTTCTGATGAAGCAAAAGAATACCTTGAAAAAATAATCGATCAGCTTGCAATTGGTTTAACAAATGCTATAGCATTTGTTCAGCTTGAAAAATTTGTGAATGAACTTAAAAAGCTGAATGAAGATTATCAGAAACAAAACCTGCAGATAAGAAAACAAAATGAAGCGCTTGTTGATCTTCATCTGAAGCTTAAAGAAAAAGCTGAAGAACTTGAAGTGCAGAAACAGAAAGCTGAGGAATCAACCAAACTTAAAAGTCAGTTCCTTGCAAGCATGTCTCATGAGCTTCGCACTCCAATGAATTCAATTCTTGGATTAACAGAATTAATTCTTGAGGAATCTTCTCTCCGCGGCAAAAATAAAGAACGGCTGATGGTTGTTCTTAAAAGCGGAAGAAGATTGATGAGCTTGATTAATGATATTCTTGATCTCTCAAAAATTGAAGCCGGAAAAATGGAGATTCATCCGGAAGATGTTTACCTGGAGGAATTAATTACAGATGTTGAAACCTCAATAAGTCCGCTGGTAATTAAAAAATCTATTGAATTAAAAATTTTACGTGAGACAAATACCGGAATAGTTATAAATACTGACAGAGGCAAGGTAACACAGGTGCTGATTAATCTGCTGGGCAACGCAGTTAAGTTTACCGAGAAAGGATTTGTTGAATTAAAAATTTCTTCTGAAGATGATAAATTAATTTTTGAAGTGAAAGATTCAGGCATCGGTATTTCTGAAGAAGACCAGAAAGTAATTTTTGAAGAGTTCAGACAGGTTGATGGAACTACTACACGCAAATACAGCGGCACCGGTCTGGGACTTGCAATCTGTAAAAGAATTGCTGATCTGCTTGAAGGCACAATTTCGGTTAAAAGCAAAATAAATGAAGGCTCAACATTTTCTTTTGCTATTCCTTTGAATTTTGTTCAGGTAAAAGAAGTACCACGGGCAGTACCCGTTAATATTGATTCATTAAAGAAAAACAGAAAAAATCCTATTCTTGTAATTGATGATGATCCTGAAATAAGATATACAATTGGTCAGTATCTAAATTCAAAAGGTTATGAAGTTATATTTGCTGAGACGGGTGAAAAAGGAATTGAAGAAGCTGTAAAAGCTCAGCCGTTTGCAATTACGCTTGATGTAATGCTTCCAAACAGGGATGGCTGGAATATTCTAAGAGAATTAAAAGAGAACCCTGTTACAAGAGATATTCCTGTAATTCTTATTTCAATTTTGAATGATAGAAATTATGGTTACGGCTTGGGAGCATTTGAGTATTTTGTAAAACCAATCTCGCATGAAAAACTTTTATCTGCATTTAACAAGCTTGAAAATCTTGCTAATAAAAGAATAGAAAAAATTGTTATTGTAGATGATGATGAACTTGAGTTTGAAAAGTTCAAACGTGAGTTTAAGAATGATAAAATAAGGATTGAATACATCCGTGACAGCGAATTTGCATATAACAAAATTCTGGAAGTTCAGCCTGATTTAATTATTCTCGATCTTATGATGCCGAAAATAGACGGCATTACGCTTTCGCATAAATTAAAATCAAGCAGGGAAACAAAACACATTCCAATCATTATAAGTACTGCAAAAGATTTAACGGAAGATGAAAAGAAATCCCTTGAATCAATTGTTGAAGAAATAACTGTTAAATCAAAAGGGCATCCGCTTGATGTTCTTAAAGTAGTAAGAGATAGAATTAAAATGCATGAAATTCATTCACTTGAAATTTCTTCATCTGAAAATACGATTGGAATGGCAGAAGCTGAAATTGTTGAAGAAGAAGCTGAGGAAACCGAAGAGAATAAAAATTATCAGGGAGAAATTTTAATAGTTGATGATGATCCCGATACTTTATTTACAATAAATGAAATTGTACAGGCATGCAACTGCAAAACAATTCTTGCTAACAGTGGTATTGAATGTCTTAACATCCTTGAAACAAAAACTCCGGATATAATTTTACTTGATATTATGATGCCGGAGATGGATGGATTTCAGACACTTAAAAGAATAAAAGAGAACAAAAGACTTGCAAACATTCCAGTGTTTGCGGTAACAGCTAAAGCAATGCTTGATGATAAAGCAATCATACTTAAAAACGGATTTGATGATTATATTCCAAAACCGGTTAATGCCGGTGTAATGGCTTTTAAGATTGAAAAAGTATTTTCTAAAATTAAAATAAGTTGAAATGAAAAAAGTTTTAATTATTGATGATCTGCCTGAGAATGTGTTTTTACTGCAGGACAGGCTTGAACACGAAGGCTATGAAGTATTAACGGCTTACGATGGACCTTCAGGAATTGAACGCGCAATGAAAGAACTTCCCGATCTTGTTCTTCTTGATGTGATGATGCCGGGAATGACAGGAATTGAAGTTTGTAAAAAGCTTGTAAGTGATCCTATCACATCAAATATTCCAATAATTCTTGTTACAGCAAAATCAGGTGCTGAGGATACTAAGGAAGGCCTTGAAGCCGGAGCTTTTGATTATATTAAAAAACCATTTAACCGGGTTGAACTTCTTGCGCGTGTTAATTCAGCTTTAAAATTATCAGAAGCTCACAAAGCCCTGCTTGAAGTTGAGCAGCGGAATACTTACGCTGCTACAGTTGTTACCGCAAACCATAAAATCAAGCAGCCGTTAACGTTAATGAGTTTATCTGCTGCTGCAATAAAACGTGAGCTTGCAAAAGAAGAAGTTTCCAAAGAAGCGATTCAGAAGCGGCTGGTATATATTGAAACTGCAATAAAAGAAATTAACGATGTGCTTAATCAATTAAATGCAGTTAAAAAACCGGTATTCTCTGATTACGTAAAAAATATTAAAATGGTAGAAGTTGATAGGGCTGAGGATAGTTCAGATTAGTTTTTGAATTGTAGAAAGCATTGTATCAAACTCATAAGGCTTGGTAAGAATTGTATTAACTTTTACTTCGCTCAGATCAAGTTTTCCTTCGAGTGAAAAACTTCCCGAAGAAAGAATAATCGGCATATTAAATCCAAGCTCGCGGATTTTTTCAACGCACTCAACTCCGTTCATTTGCGGCATGTTGTAATCTAATATTACCAGGTCTACTTTTATTTCTTCCGTAAGAACTCTTATTGCTTCAATACCGCTTAGTACTTTTATAACATTGTACCCGCTTGATTCAAGAAGTTCAGCTAAAAGATCTCTAAGCATTATTTCATCATCTGCAAGGAGAATAATCTTTTCAGATGGTTCTGTTATTTCAGTTTTTAGATTAGGTTCAAATGAAGGGAGAAAAACATCAAATGTTGTAAACTCACCTGGCTTACTTGAAACTTCTACATGCCCCTGGTGTGCTTTTATAATTCCATATGTAACATAAAGCCCCAAACCAGAGCCGGTCTCTTTCACCTTCGTTGAAAAATACGGATCAAAAATTTTTGAAAGGTTTTCTTCAGATATTCCGCTTCCGTTATCTGTAACAGAAAAGTGAACATAATTTCCTTTAGCAAGCAGCGGATATTTCATCAAATTATCCTGGCTTACTGTAATATTTTTTGCAGTGAGAGTAATCTTTCCTCTGTCTTCAATTGCTTCTTTTGCATTCACACAAAGGTTAAGAAGTATCTGGTAAATCTCTGTTCCGTTTCCAAGTATATCATAAAGATTTTCTTCTACATTGCTTTCAAATTCAATTCTCTTTGGAAAAGTCTGAACAATAACTTTAGAAATTTCAGACATTAGCAGATTTGGTTTGATCAATTCCTTTCTTCGTGGAGTTGGTTTGCCAAATGAAAGTAATCCTTTTGTTAAATCCTTTGCACGTATTGAACAGTTTTCAATATTATCAAGCAGGCGGAAAACATCTTCATTCTGCGGAACTCTTTTCTTTAAAAGATTAAGACTACCGAAGATACTTGAAAGCAGGTTGCTGAAATCATGAGCCATTCCGCTTGAAAGTTTTCCTATTGTTTCAAGCTTCTGTGCCTGCAATAACCTGTTCTCCAATGCATCATTCAATTCCTTTATGCGGATGCTGCTAATTGCAAATGATATTAACGCTGCAAACTGATCAAGAATATTTATTTCATGCGGCTGAAATATTTCATCTTTCTTACCGGTTATTAATGCGGCTGATAAATTATTATCAAATACACACGGGCTGATAACTAATGATTCACATGTAAAAGATTTTGTAAGATTAAAAGCAATATTGTTCGGCTTGTTTAATGCATGTAATGAGCGCTTATTTACACTCAGCCATTTTGCAACAAATGAAAAACTTGATGATAGTTCTTTCTGCAGATCGTTTTTATTTGTATAAATTTCTTCGGGATCATACCAGAGATAATCAAACTGCCGGTTATCGTTTTGGAAAACTATTAATCCAAAAAATCCTTTTAAAACATTTACTGTTCTGGAGAGAATTTCTTCAGATAATACTTTTAGTGATTTTTCTTTTATGAGCAATGCTAAAATATCATTAAGCTCTTTCTGAAATAATGTACTTAATTCATGTGTCTCAGTTTCAGGCTGAAGTTCATCAAGATTGACATCATTCTTTATAAGCGCTATTGCATAGCCGCCATCATCGGTTTGCAGTTGTTTAATTTTTAATTTGCAATTCAGATCAGGAATGAAAATTTCATTTGTTAGCCGGGAAGATTGAAACTCTTCGGAATTTATTCCGGGGAAAAGATTAAGAAAATCCTTTCCCTTAATTCGTTTTTCATTTAATGAATCTTTAAAAGATTTGCTGTACCAGATTATTTTCTTACTACTGTCAGCAATTGCGCAGGCATAATTTTCAATTTCTAAAAGCTCAAACAGAGCTTGATTAGAAATAGTATCATTAACCATTAAATCTTAATCCTGTTTGAGTTGGTATTTTTTGATTTTTGTATACAGAGTTTTTGCACTAATACCAAGCTGATTTGCTGTCCGGGTTCTGTCCCATTTATTAATGTGTAATACTTTTTTAATATGGCTTTTCTCCAATTCTTCCATACTCACAATCTCCTGATCAAAATTTTCATTTTGCTCACTGTAAGATTTTTGAACAGCAGCAACAGGAAGATTTAAATCTTCGGGCATAATATAATCCCCTTCTGCAAAAATAATTGCTCTTTCAATAATATGCTCAAGTTCACGTATGTTGCCGGGGAAATTATAATTCAATAAAGCTGCTTCTGCTTCACGTGAAAGTTTTTTTGGTGAACGGATTGGGGACTTTGATTCTAAAAAGAACTGAGCGAGAACAAGTATATCTTCTTTTCTCTCACGTAAAGGAGGAATTGTTAAAGTAATAACATTCAAACGGAATAAAAGATCTCTTCTGAAATTTTTATTATCTGCTTCTTCCAGAAGGTTACGGTTTGTTGCGCCAATTACGCGCACATTAGATGTTAAATTTGTTACGCCGCCTATTCTTCTGTATTCACCATTCTCTAAAAATCTTAACAGTTTAGGCTGAAGCGCAAGACTCAATTCACCTATTTCATCTAAAAATAATGTTCCGCCGTGAGCAATTTCCACAAGACCCTGCTTGGTAGATTTTGCATCAGTAAACGCGCCTTTCTCATGTCCAAACAATTCGCTTTCAATTAATTGATCGGGAAGTGATGCACAGTTAATTACAACAAAAGGATTTTCATGCCGGTTGGAATGTTTGTGGATGTATTCTGCAAACAATTCTTTTCCGGTTCCTGTTTCTCCTTCAATTAAAATATTGGAATCGGACATTGCGGATTTGTTTGCAAGATTTATTGCACGCTGCAATCCAACGCTGTTTCCAATAATTTTTGTTGAATGCTTTTTGTTTACCTGATCTGTAAGGATTGTTGTTTTTACGAGAAGATTTTTATGTTCTAAAGCTCTTTGAATTGTGAGAACGAGTTCATCAAAATTATATGGCTTGGTTATAAAATCATAAGCGCCAAGTTTTATGCATTCAATTGCTTTTCGTATTTCCGTCTGCGCCGTTAAAATTATTACCTGAATAGAAGAATTATAATCAGCGATAAACTTAAGTACTTCTTCACCCTGAACTTCACGAAGGTTCAGATCAAGAAGTAAGGCATCATAATTTTTACTTTTAATTGCTTCAATTGCAGCGCCGCCATCGTAAACAGTATCAACAGAAAAACCTTCTTCAAGCAATTGCTCTTTTAATAAGTAACAAAGTGTTTCATCGTCATCACAGACCAGAATTTTAGAATTTTTTGACATTTATTTATTAATAGTAAAGTCTGTTTGGAAGAAAATAAGCATTTCTTTATATTTGGGACTCTTAAAACTAAACGGGCGCGTAGCTCAGGGGTAGAGCATCTGCCTTTTAAGCAGAGGGTCGGTGGTTCGAAACCACCCGCGCTCACTAGTTTAAGAAATTTAAGCCTCAGTGTTTTTGAGGCTTTTTTTATGCAGAAACTTTATTTCTGCAGTGCTAATTATAATACTTTAATTAAATAACAGCAAGCAATTCACGGGCTAAGCCGGTAAAAATTACATACTTCTTTATACAAATCTTCCTTTAAAAAAAATTTCTGTGATCCTGTATAAGTACACCATTATATTCTTTATTCTGTTTACGTGTATTCTTATTTTCTAATCAGAATAATTGATTAGTACAGAGGCTTATTTTGGGCGATATTGTATTTTGGACAATTGTAAGAACTGCATTGGTTATTCCGCTGGTTTGGTTTCTTCAAAATTATATTGATTTACAGCTCTGGTGGATTATCAGCGCTGTTAGTATTTACGGAATAATTATTCATCCGGCAATTATTCATTACAGATTATTTGAAGAGAAGAATAAAGAAATTGTGGAATCAACACTTTGCTCTACCTGCAGGCATTTTGATAAATCAGCAGTATTATGCATGAAACACGATAAGCATCCCACAAAAGAATATCTGCCTTGTGGAGGTTTGGATTGGGAAATTAAAACCAGTACTTTGAATAACGAAAAATATTTCCAATAATAATTAAAGAAGGAACAATGGCAATAAAAGACAACCAGGTAGTAACTCTGAATTTTACATTGAAAGATGAATCCGGGCAAATTATAGATTCTACAACTGATGAAAATCCGTTTTCATACTTAAGTGGAAATGACCAGGTACTGCCAAAGCTTGAAGAAAATATCAACAGCATGATAATTGGTTCAAAGAAAAATGTAATTCTTGAACCCGAAGATGCTTACGGCCGGTACAGGGAAGAAGCAGTTCAGCAAGTCAGCCGTTCTGAATTTCCGCAGGGAATGGAAATTGAAGAAGGCATGAGTTTTATGGCTGATACACCGGATGGAAAACATCTTTCTTTTACAGTTAAGAAAGTTGATGGTGATGATGTTACCGTTGATTTCAATCATCCTCTTGCAGGAAAGAAACTTGAGTTTGATCTGGAACTGCTTGATGTAAGAGACGCAACTCCGGAAGAACTGCAGCACGGCCATGTTCACGGGCCCGGCGGTCATCATCATTAAGTATTAAATTTCTTTTTTAAAAAAGAGAATGCGAATATGTGTTCTCTTTTTTTTGTTTTTAAATCACGCTGCTTGTAATTCCTGTCCCTAAAAGTTCTTCATTTTTTACTATAGGAAATAATAATCTACCGAGGATCAAATGAAGAAAAAAAATAATGCAAGAATTATTTCCAATTCAATAGTGCTGTTGATAATCGCTTCATCATTTGTGTTTTATGCTTATGAAGATGGAATTACAGAAGCAACGCGTAAAAACGGAATTGGCTGTTCAACCGGATCCGAATGCCACGTCTCAACTCCTTCTACAAATGTAATTGTAACAATTAATGGTCCTGATGAACTTGCCATGAATGAAACCGGAACGTATACAGTAACAATAACCGGCGGACCATTAGTGCGCGGCGGAACAAATATTGCAGCCTCGGCAGGAACACTTATACCGGGAGAAGGACTAAGAAAATTAGATGATGAATTAACTCACATTGGTCCAAAGGCTCCCGCGGGTGGAATGGTAACATTTCAATTTACGTACACAGCGCCTGCAGTTTCCGGTGAACAAACTATTTTTGCAAATGGCAACAGCGTTAATTTTAATGGAAGAAGTGATGGTGATTCATGGAATTTTGCTCAGAACAAAACAGTTACTATCACTAACACAACAGATGTTAAAGATGAAAATCTGGTAAACACATATAAACTTTATCAGAATTTTCCAAATCCATTTAACCCTGTTACAAAAATTCAATACTCGGTTGCAGAAGCAGGAAATGTTCAGATTGTTGTATATAATTTATCAGGTGAAAAAATTAAAACATTGGTTAATGAGGTGAAATCACCCGGCAATTACACAGCAGAACTATATGCGGATGATCTTACAGCCGGCAGTCAGGGGCTTTCATCAGGTGTTTATATTTATCAGATGATTACAGATAAATATTCATCAGCTAAAAAAATGATTCTTACCAAGTAGTCTTCTGTGCCGGCTTATTCAGCCGGCATTTTCTTTTCGGCGCATTTCCACAAAAATCCATCCATGTAAATAGTATTTCTTTTAAGTAATCAGATTTATATTATTAAAGTATTAAAATAAAATCATTTCCGGGCAGGAATATAATGGATGTTAAAACCTCCGCAGTAAAGTTTAATAAAATCTCAATTTCTGAAAAGATTAAAAACTCCACAGAAAAAATTGATGCCAGGCTTTCAACTTTAAAACTTCCGCCTATTCTTAAAAAAACAAAATTTCTTGCTGCAATTACTATTGCTGCTGTTGTAATAATAATATTTGCAACGTACAGTTTTTCTTCAGGTGAAACTAATGTACCCGTTTACAAAGTAAGAGCTGATGATTTTCTTATCTCAATTACCGAAAGCGGAGAACTGCGGGCAAAAAATTCAATTTCAATACCATCTCCAAGAATACGCGGTACTTTAAAAATAGTTTATCTTATACAGGAAGGAACATATGTTAAACCGGGAGATGTTGTTGTAAAGTTTGATCCTACCGAAGCGATAAATGAACTTAAAGAAGATGAAGCTGCACTTGAGATTGCTTTATCTGAAAAGCAAAAACTGGAAGCAAATCACAGATCAGCAAAGGCACAGGCAGATGCTGAACTGAAAAATGCGGAATTGAGTTTTGAGCTTTCTAAATTAAATCTTGAACAGATAAAATTTGAAGCAGCAATCAAACAGCAAGAGGCACAGCTTCAGCATAGGAAAAATGAATTGGCTTATGAACGTGCAAAACAGGATGCAGCTTCAAAAGAAATTATAAGAAACGCTGAACTGAATAAAATGGAAATAGAAGTTCAGCAGAAAAGACAGGAAGTTGAAAAAAGTAAACGGGATCTTGATGCACTTACACTTACGGCACCTGCGGAAGGGCTTGTGGTTTATGAAACCAACTGGGCAAACAATGGAAGAAAATTTAATGTTGGTGATCAGATTTCATGGGGAGGAATGCCAATTATCAGTCTGCCCGATCTTTCTAAAATGGAAAGCATAACCTATGTAAATGAAGTTGATGTTAGTAAGGTAAAAATTGGACAAAAAGTTAAAGTAACGTTGGATGCTTTTCAGGACAGCGTTTTTGATGCTGAGATTGTTAATGTTGCAAGATTAGGGCGCGCAAAAGATAATTCATCAAATATTAAAGTGTTTGAAATTAATGTACTTGTAAATTCTACATCCGAAATTCTTAAACCCGGAATGACAACAAGCAATAAAATTATAATTAATCAAATTCCGGATGTACTATTTGTACCGCAGGAAGCAGTGTTTGAAAAAGAAGGTGAAAAAATTGTTTACGTAAAAAACGGTTCCGGCTTTGATGAACAGGAGGTTGAAGTTGGAGAAAAAAGTGAAAATTATATCATCATTTCAAAGGGGTTAAACGAAGGAGATGAAGTTGCACTTATTGATCCTACAATTAAATTAGATGAAGTTGAAACTGCTGAATCAGAAAGTTCTGTAAATCTTCCGCAGGCTAAATGAATAAAATTGAATCCTTCAAAATTGGTTTAAAGGGGCTGCAGTCCAATAAGTTAAGAGCCGCATTAACAATGTTAGGCATTGTCTTCGGAGTAGCCGCAGTTATTGCAATGATGTCTATTGGTGAAGGAGCACGCCAGGAAACTCTTGCACAAATTGAATTAATGGGTACTAACAATATTATAATTACCAGCTCACCGGTTGAACCTTCGGCACCCGGAAATAAAGAATCAAAAGCTTCATTCTCTCCCGGATTATCTTTAAAGGATGCAAAAGCAATCAAAGAACTTAATCCGCTTGTTCAGCATATTAGCCCGCAGCGTGAGCTTGCAATTACTGCTGCTTACAAATCAAATTTGTTTGAAGCACATCTTGTTGGAACTACGATTGATTATCCTGAAACTTTTAATTCAAGAATAAGTTCGGGTACTTTCTTTAACGAATTTCACATGAACAATTATTCAAATGTTTGTGTTATTGGTGCAGGCATAAAAGAGAAATATTTTAAGTTTGAAAATCCTATCCGCAAGAGAATTAAACTTGGTGAATTATGGTTTGAAATTATCGGAGTTGCTGCACGTAAAAACGCTTCAGGCAGTACAGGATTTGGATTGAGAGATTTTAATGAAGATATCTATGTTCCAATTACAACAATGATGTATAAAATGGAAAAAGGTGCCCAGAGTTCATTTATTATGATAAGAAATGGTGTAAGAATCCGCGGCTCAAATGATGATATTGCAATAGTTGATAAAAGCTCTGTTGATCAGTTAACAGTGAAAGTAAAAGATTCAGATCAGCTTAAAGAAGCAGCACAGCTTGTTTCTAAAATTCTTGAGAGAAGGCATTACGGCGTTAAAGATTATAAGATTGTTCTTCCCGAGCAGCTTCTTGAACAGAAACAAAAAACCCAGAGGATATTTAACATTGTAATGGGTGCAATTGCAGGCATCTCACTGCTTGTTGGCGGAATTGGAATAATGAATATAATGCTTGCAAATATTCTTGAACGAACACGTGAAATAGGTGTAAGAAGAGCAGTTGGCGCTACGCGGCTTGATGTTCTTTCACAGTTTATTTTTGAAGCATTAACAATCAGCGTAGTTGGTGGCCTTCTGGGCATTGCACTTGGATTTATTCTTACATCATTAATTTCCACTTATGCAGAATGGAAAACTATTATCTCTCCGTTTTCTGTTATTCTTGCCTTTGTGGTTTCAGTTGCTACAGGATTGATCTTTGGAATTTATCCTGCTAAACAGGCAGCAGATAAAAATCCTATTGAATCTCTCAGGTATGAATAAATTTTTTTTAACTACTACTAAAAGGTTTTTCTTTTGGGATTAAGCATGAAACTTTCCATTAAATTAATTCTGATAATTTTATTACCGTTATTTAATCTTAACGCTCAAAGAATATTAACTCTGCAGGATGCACTTTCAATTGCATTAAAAGAAAGTTACGGAATAAAATCAGCAGAATATTCTCTCATCAGTTCCCAAAAAACTCTTGAAGCAATTAAACTTGGATTGATGACATCTGTGGATTTGGAATTTGATCTTCCGCGCTATGCAAGAACACTTTCAAGTGAAT
Organism: Ignavibacteriales bacterium; assembly: GCA_044507695.1. Taxonomy (GTDB): domain Bacteria; phylum Bacteroidota; class Ignavibacteria; order Ignavibacteriales; family Ignavibacteriaceae; genus JBIQJD01. The sequence continues at coordinate 96,275 of JBIQJD010000009.1, forward strand.
TTAATCCTTTAACCGGAACAGAACAGTTTTTTCAAAGAGGTTATACAACATTTGAAGGAAGATTATTTTTCACGCAGCCAATAGTTTTTACAAATGGAACATTCTCTCTTATTGGTTCATTGTGGAGAAGAGATCAATTTAAAGAAGGAGCCGATCTTCCGCTTGATTACTACAGCAATTTAAGTCTAAGGCTTCAGCAGCCGTTATTTACTTTTAACACACAAAAAGCAAATCTGCAGCGGGCTGAAATCAATCTTCAGCGTTCACAACGCAATTATACAAGAGCAGAAAAGGAAGTAATTTACAATGTAACGGCAAGTTTTTACCGTTTATTCCAGGCAAAGAAAAACGTTGAGATTGCCCGCGAAAGAGTTAATCAGACAGAAACATCATACAATACTGCATTAAATAAATTTAAAGCCGGATTGATTGCCGAAGTTGAAGCGCTTCAGCTTGAAGTTGATCTTGCAGTAAGCCGGAATGAACTTCTTAACGCTGAAAGAAATTTCCAGGAAGCAAAGGATGATTTTAAATTACTGATTGGTTTGAGTTTGAGAGACAGCATTGATGTTGCGGCAGAACTTGAATATAAACCTGTTTCAGTTGATCCTCAGAAAGCGGTTAATCTTGCGCTTACGAACAGACCCGAAATACTAAATTCAGAGGCTGATATACAATTAAGAGAATTAAATATTGATGAAGTTGATTCACGCGGTAATATAAGTGCGCGGCTTACTGCTAATTTCGGAATTAATAAATATGATGAGCAATTTCGGGAATTGTTCAGGGATTTTTCTGAAGACAGAAGCGTAATACTTACTTTAAATATTCCCGTGCTTGATTGGGGACGCAACAACCGTGAAGTTGAATCGGCACAAGCTGATCTTCAGCTTTCAATTTTAAATTATGAAAATCAGAAGCTTCAGATTGAGAAAGAAATTATTGAAATAGTTAATAAGATAGAATCAGCAAAAGCCCGTGTTGAAGTTTTAAGCAAATCAGTTGAAGTGGCTGAGAAAAGTTATAACATAAGTCTTCAAAGATTCCAATCAGGAAACATAACGAGTTTTGATCTTTCACAAATGCAAATAAGATTAACTGATGCAAAAACAAATAGCCTTAACGCTTTGATTGATTACAAACTTGCGCTTGCAGATCTTGCAAGAAGAACATTACATGATTTTGAAACAGAATAATTTTGGAGATAAATTCTTATTTTTATTAAATGATTCAAATCACAAAATCTTATTGATTCAAAAATCAATTCTCAATAAGTTCCTACAGTTACTCTTTGCCTTAACCCGATCCCGTTCGTTTAATTAAATTTTAAAATAAAGTAGGAGGTTATATGAAAACTTCTTTTCTGAGAGTTCTTCTGCTTTCTTGTTTGTTCATTATTCCGGCAGTAAATCTTTCTGCACAGGATGATATTCGTTCGGCAATTGAGTCTTTAAATCAGGAGATGGAAGAAGCGATGATTGCCGGCGATTTTTCACAGATGACAAAATTTTATACAAAAGATGTAATCTCGCTTCCGGATTTTGAACCTGGCATTAGAGGTCTTGATAAGATAATGGAAAAAACAAAACAAGAGATGGATGCAGGCTTTAAAGTTTTATCCGCTGATTTTAAAACAACAGATGTTTTCACCGGTGGTGATTTAGCCGTTGAAGTTGGAGAATGGGTGATGAAAATGCAAATGCCTGATATGGAAGAATCATGGGAAGATACAGGCAAGTACGTTACACTCTGGCAGAAACAAAGTGATGGAAGCTGGAAAATTAAAGTTGAAACCTGGAACACAAATACAAATCCATGGCAGCAGATGGAAGAGGCACCATCTAATGAATAATTTTTACAACCGCCCCGGCACAAAAAAACGGGGCAGCTTTATTTTTAAGAGCTTATTTTGTTTTTTCCTTTCAACTCTTTTCCTCTCATGTTCAGCTTCAAAAGAAAATGAATTAAATCAGTTATTAAAAACAGAATGGAAGTTAGTTAAACTTTATGAAGAAGATTTGTCATCACTTTCCAAATCTCCCACTCTTATTTTTTTTAATGAGACTGAAGCAGGCGGCAATACGGGTTGTAATTCATTTTCCGGTGAATACGTAATTGTAAATAAAGAAATACTATTCAGTAAAATGATAAGTACAAAAATGTTTTGTGATGGAAGAATGGAAATTGAAAATAAATATCTTACAGCATTAACAGAGATTAATAAATTGCAGTTAAGTGAAGAAGAATTAATTCTGTTAAAAGATGATGATCCCATTCTTATATTTAAAAAATAAAAACCCGGCTTAATTGATAGAGCCGGGTTTTGCAATTCAATCTTTTTATTCAATTATTCTAAACCGAGTGATTTAAAGAATGCATCAGGATTTGGTTCTCTTTGTAAAAATTCTTTAACAAGATCTATTTCTTCTTCAGTAGCACCTTTGGCAAGAATAATATCTCTGTATCTTCTTCCTGTTTCTTTATCCATTACTCCGTTTTTCTCAAACACTGAAAACATATCTGCAGCGTAAACATTTGACCAGAGATAGCCATAATATCCGGCAGCATAACCGGTTAAGTGTCCGAATGCAGCTTGAAAGTTTGTTCCTTCCAGATACGGATAAAGTGTAACTTCATTCTGTAATCGTTTAACAACATCCGTGGTTGTTTCATTTCCATCAGGATTAAATCCATCGTGATAAGTCATATCAATCATGCCGTAAAATACCTGCTGGCATGTTGCCAATCCCGATCCAACATTTTTAGCTGCGTACATTTTATTAAATAATTCTTTTGGCAAAACTTCACCGGTTTTATAATGTTTGGCAAACATTTTTAATACATCATAATTCCAGACCCAGTTTTCAAAAATCTGGGATGGAGCTTCAACAAAATCCCGTGCAACAGAAGTTCCTGCAAATGTTGCAAGTTCTGATTTTGAAAGCACATTGTGCAGTACATGGCCAAATTCGTGAAAGAAAGTTTCCACATCAGAAACAGGAAGCAATGCGGGTTTTTCATCTGTAGCCTGAGGAAAGTTGCATTCCAAAGTTGCAGAAGGCATCTGGTAACCATCAGCGGTAAGCTTTACCTTTGTCATCGCGAAACATGCTGCGTGAGAATATTTATTCTTCCTTGGATGAAGATCAAAATAAAATCTTGAAATTACTTTTCCGTTTTGCTTAACGTTAAAAAGTTTAACATCTTCATGCCATACATCTGCATCTTTAACTTCTTCAAATTCAACATCAAATAAATTTTGAGCGATGTAAAACAATCCCTGGATTACATTATTTATTTCAAAATATTCTTTTACTTTTTCTGCATCTACTTCATACTTGTTTTTAAGAAGCAGATTACTGTAGAAAGATGCCTCCCACGGATTTATAACATCAACTGATTGATCATTCAGATATTCTCTTTTTACTTCAAGAAGTTCTTCATAATCTTTGCGGGCTTTTTCTTTCACTTTTTCAATAAGATTATTTTCAAAATCCCAGACATTCCTTGGTGTCTGCGCCATTCTTTCTTCAACAACATATTCAGCGTAAGTTTTATATCCAAGCAAATCTGCAAGTTTGTTCCGTTCAATAATAAGTTGTTTTAAGATATCAAGATTTTTATCTGCAGCCCTGTTATTGTATTTAATATAAAGAGCTTTTCTTGCAGGTTCAGAAACAGCATATTTCATAAACGGCTGATATGAAGGATAAGAAAGATCAACCTTATATGTGCCGTCTTCCTGCCTGCGTAATTTTTTATAATCTTCCGGAAGTCCTTCCATATCTTTTTCTTCAACAATCAGAAAATCATTTTGCTCGGCTATGTTTTTCTGAAATTCCTGTGAGAGATCATTTATTTTATTTTGCAGAACCTTCAGCTCTTCACGCTTTTCTTTTGAAAGCGCAAAACCATTCCGTTCAAAACCTCTTACAGATTCTTCAACAAATTTCTTTTTATAACCCGTTAATTGCTTTGCTTCTTCTGTTTGTGAATAATCTTTTACTGCCTGGTAAAGCTTTTCATCAAGTCCAAGTTCTGTGGAGAATTCGTTAAATTCTGAAACACCATCAAGAGCAGCAAGTCTTATTGCATCATCAGGATGAGCGTTCCCCATTAAATAAATTACACCAATTGCATTGAAAATATCATTCTCCAGTTCATCCAGTACAAGCATTGTATTTTCCCAGGTGCGTTTTCCTTCAGGAACATTATAAATCTTTTCCAAAGTTGTCTTTGCCCGGGAGATTGCAGTTTCAGTTGCTGCTTTTACATGTTCAACCTGAAGCTCATCGAATTTAACCGGCTGATTGAATTGATAGAGAAGGGGATTACTGTTTTTTTCAGGGCTGCTTTTAGCAAAAATTCCTGAGAAGAAAAGAAGACAAGCCAAAACCGATAATGTACTAATGCGGCGGCTGGTAAAGCTAATTAACATAAATACTCCCAAAAAGATTTTTTTTAATTTTGAAGATAAGGATTTTCTCAAACCGGATTCAAAAAAAATGATGAATGGCTTATAAAAAAGCTTTAACCTGCTATGTGAATCATAGTTCCAAAACAATCCAACAAATCCTCCGTCTTGTTCAGACAACAGCAGAAATAAATTTAAAGTAGTTGAAAAACGACAAATCAGCTTAAAATGCTGATTTAACGCACGTCTGTAATTGGTATAATAGTTTCATATAAAAGAATATCAAAAAAGCATTAAATGGAAACGATTTTTCTTCAGCCAGAAAAATTATTCTGTAATTTTTTTAAAAATAAATCCGGGAGACAATGTTGAAAGCAATTTTATCAATAATATTTTTATCTGTTATTATGAATGCAGCAGCCCAATGGAAACAAACGAACGGCCCTGAAGAAATTAGTGTATCTCATCTAATAAGAACGAGCAATGGTTATATTTTCGTTTCCGCAAATGGAAGCGGTGATCCGTTAACTCATGGTAATTTATACCGCTCAACAAATAATGGTGATACATGGGAAATGGTTTATAACGGAGTTGAAAATCAAAGCGTTTACGTGATGGTTGAATTTCCGATAGTAGTTAATAATAATGATAACATATTTGCTTTCACAGGCACTCCGAGCGGATTGGTGAATGTTTTAAAATCTTCAGATTATGGTAATACATGGAATTTGCAGGGCACTGTTCCCACAGCTTTTACTTATGATGCTGCAGTAAACGCAAATAATTCTACAGAACTTTACGTTGCATCTCAATTCGTTTATTATTCACTTGATGGAGGGGTAACATGGAATCTTAAATCAGATACAGGATTGAAAGGAACTGCTCTTTCAGTTGCAGTTGATGATCAGGGAACTGTTTACGCTGTTACTTCAGAAGGATTTTATAAATCCACAGATAAGGCTTTTACCTTTACTGAAATAACACTGCCAATTCCAACCAAGTATGGAAGAGTAAAATTTATTAAAGGAAGACTGACATTCCGGTATGATAATGATCTTTTAATCTCAGAAGATAGAGGTGCAACCTGGAAGAAATATTCATTGATGATGAATCCGGTAGATATTGATTTTACAGATAACGGACATATTTATGCAGGCTTAAGATACGGATCAGTTTCTTATTCCACTGATAATGGTGACAGCTGGCTGCTTACAAATTTGGGAAATTCTCATGAACTGAGCCATGTTTTAATAAATGGTAATTATCTGTTTGCCGCAACTCATGAAATTTTAAGAAAGGATTTATCATCTGATATCTGGGAAAGAAAAACAAACGGAATTATCTCATCAAAAATAAATGATATTGCTGTTGATGGAAATATAATTTACGCTGCTACAGGTGAAGGAACGAGTAAATCGACTGATTTTGGAGTTACATGGCAGCATTTACAAATCAATGATTTAAGCAATGATGCAGTAGCTGCTTCAGGAGATTTAGTTTTTACGGGAGGGTATTCCGGGGGTTTATACCGTTCTACAGATGGCGGAAATACCTGGATACAATCCACAAAAAGTTTTTCATGGATTCGTGCAATTAATATTTCAAAAAGCGGAAGAGTTTTTGTTTCTTCTCTTGTCGGATTAAATGTTTCAACTGATGGCGGTGTTACTTTTTCACAAATAACACAGGTTGATGACCGAAATGCCCGTGGTTTTACATTCTCACCGGACAGTTCAATTATTTATGCCGGCATTAATCGTAAATTATATAAATCATCGGATGAAGGAGATAACTGGACAGAAATAAGTCTTGCACAATATACTGGTTTAATAGATATCCATAATCTTGCAGTTAATTCTAAAGGTGATATTGTAATCGGGATAAGTTCTGTTTTATTACACACAAATGATAATGCCGCAACATGGGATACTACTTTTCTTCCATCCGGAGCCAGAATTCAGGATGTTAAATTTTTTAATGATACGTTATATATCTCTTCAAATTTTGGTTTGATAAAATCACCTGATCTTGGTAAAACTATGATTTATGCAAATCTGGGCTTGAAAAATAAAGCAGTAATGGATGTTGAAATAACAAAAAGCGGTATTAAAGTTTTAGGCTCTACAGGGGATGGAGTTTATGTTGAAGATTTTGGTGTTACAGATGTTGAATCAATACAGAATAATACTCCTCAATCATTCACCCTGTATCAGAATTTTCCAAACCCGTTTAATCCATCAACTACTATTAGATATGAATTAAGCACAAAGCAATTTGTTTCTGTAAAAATTTATGATGCTTTAGGAAATGAAATTGCAACTCTTGTTAATGAAGAAAAACCTGCCGGCAGCTATGAGATAAGTTTCACTGCATCATCTGCCAATGGCGAAAAGGAATTATCAAGCGGAATTTATTTTTATCAAATCAGAGCGGGTAACTTAATCCAAACAAGAAAAATGATGCTGATCAAATAAACAGAGTTGTGCTCAAATCAGAATTAATAAAAATTTTTATATAGGAAAATTATGAATCGATATCTTGCGGCAGCATTAACCTTAATATTTTTTTCATCCGTATACGCACAATGGGAAAAAGTTTCAGATATAAATGTTGGAATTGCAGGCAGAATGGTTACACACAATTTTACTGTATTTTGTTATGGTGATAATGGACCAACCATCTTACTTCGTTCAACTGATAACGGCAGTACCTGGAATGATATAGCAGAAAATGCACCTGAAAATTTCTCCCATATTTATAGTTTTAACGGGCGTTTATTCACAGTCTGGATTGATCAAATTTACGTCTCTGATGATTTTGGTGATAGCTGGTCTCCACTATCAACTGTATCAATTCCCTCCGGTGCCATAATTGGATTTACTTCAGAAGGATCAACTCTGTATGCTTATTCAAACAGGAAATTAATTTTTAAATCAACCGATAGCGGAAATACATGGCAGGATATTTCAATCAATGATTCCCGAAATATTTCACTTACTGATTTTGCAGTTCTTGGTGATTTATATGTTGCAGTAGCTGCAACCATTGGTGCGTTTATTTCTGTTGATGGCGGCCAAACCTGGAATGTGATTAATCCTGCTTCCGCAATTTCGGGTACATATTCTTTTAACGGAACGATTTATGGTTTGTCATTCGGCGGCGGAATATTCAGGTTTAATATTAATTCCAATCAATGGGCTGCAAGCAATAATGGAATTGCCGATAACGGATCATTCCAGATTCCCAAGTCAATCTATGGAATTGGAAATACAGTTTTTGTTTTATCGCAGGGATTAATTTCGAATCAGGCAGTTTATTATTCCTCAACAGATAACGGGGAAACGTGGGTTCCGCTTAATATGGATGGAATAACATTTACAAATTCCACAGGTTCACTTGATTTTATAACTGCAAATTCATCCTACTTACTTACTTTTTATTATGGATTATTTGATGCTCAAAATACAGGCATTTACAGAACTCCGGTTAGCATCACTACATCAGTAAATGAATCCGATTTAACCCCCGCAAATTTTATTCTGCATCAGAACTTTCCCAACCCTTTTAACCCTTCAACTACAATCAAATATGAAATAAGCAATACACAATTCGTTTCAATAAAAATTTATGATGCTTTAGGAAATGAAGTTGCAGTGCTTGTTAATGAAGAAAAACCTGCCGGCAGTTATGAGGTAAATTTTTCCGCATCATCAGCGGATGGCGGTAAGGAATTATCAAGCGGAATTTATTTTTATCAACTCGTGGCTGATAATTTTGTTCGAACAAGAAAAGCAATACTGCTTAAGTAAAAAATTTTAAAAGCAGAGATGAATTTCATTCATCTCTGCAAAAATTAATGAATAGAGATTGAGGGAAATTTAAATCTTTTTCATTCTTCAGCCGGACCATTCACCAACTCAGTTTTTGGTTCTTCAAATCCGCTTTGATTGTTTAAATATAAAGTTTGGGTTGGATAAGCAAAACAAATTCCCATCTTATCAAAGGCTTCAAATATTTTGAAATTTATTTCCTGCTGGATATTTGCATACTTGTTATAATCTGCGCTAAGAACATAATAAACTGTTTCAATCACCAAACTAAAATCTCCGTAAGAAATAAAATGGCAGCGATCGAATGTTGTATCCTTTATACCCTGGATAATTTCTTTAATTGTATCCGGCGCCTTCTTTAAAAGAGAAGGCGGTGTTTCATAACGAACGCCAAGTTTAAACACAACACGCCTGCGTTCCATTCTTTTATAATTGTGAATTCTTGAATTAACAAGATCTGTGTTTGAAAAAATTAATTGTTCACCGCCAAGACTTCTCAATCGCGTGGTTTTAATTCCTATATACTCAACCGATCCCATCTTATCATTAATAATTATAAAGTCCCCTATTTTAAACGGCTTATCAAAAAATATTACAAAGTAACTGAAGAGATCTCCAAGAATTGTTTGAGCAGCTAAAGCAATTGCAATACCGCCAATTCCAAGTCCCGCAATTACCGCGGAAATTTCAAAACCAAGATTATCCAGCAAAAAAACCAAACCAATAGACCAGATTAAAAAACTGGCGAGAGTAGTTATTCCTTTTAATTGTTTTTCCCTTTCAGCAGTTCCATCTTCACCTTTGCGCTGCAGGTAAACATTTAGAACATATTTAAGGATTGAGACAATTAATCTGATTATGAAAAAGGTAATGAGGACTACCGATATAATAGAAAGTATTTTACTGAATTTTGGATTTAATACAAGCGTTTTTACAGCGGTATAAAAAGCGCCGTAATAAAGAAGCGGAACTGCAGTCCGGCTTATATTGTGAATTATAAAATCATCAATTGTAGTTTTAGTATTCTCGCTCCATTTTTTTAATCTGTTTAGAATAATTGCTTTAAAAATGTGAATGAGAATTATCAGGCCGATAAAAATTCCAAGTGCAGCAGTGTACATCCATACAGAATTTCCTAACAATTCTTTATCAAAAAATTCCTGCATTAAATTACCTCCGGTTTACAAGAATGAAGTAATGATTAGTAATTAAAAATTACAAATTTCCTGAATCAAATTTGATTTAGCAGAACACAGTTAAGGCTAAATAGAATATCGTTTAATTATTTCCTGAGGGATTCTGACAGGTCTTCCGCTTTTGAGTGAGATCATTGTGTAGATTATATAACCTTCCGCTGCTGTTATATTTTTTTCACGGATGATAATTGAAAAGTTTACTTTGCATTGTGCTCCGCTTATAGAATCAACCTGTGTGCGTACTATTATTTTATCTTCAAGTTTAAGTGCGTGCTTATATTCAATATGCGTTGTGCTTATTACCCAGTTAAATTGGAGCTCATGAAATTCATTCATGCTCATTTTATAATTTTGCTGCATTTGTTGATAACGGGCAGCTAAAACATAATCAAGATATTTTGTGTTATGAACATGATTGTTCAAATCAATATCATCAGGCCGGATTGTTATTTCTGTTTCAAAAGCTGTGTAACCCATTTTTTAATTAAAATTTTTTATGGATAATCTACCGAAAAGCCAATTCCGAATTTAGAAATTTTCCTATCATAATAAGCACCGAAGATATCTCCGCCGGAATAATAAGAGAGATAAAATAAAATTCCTTTTTCTTCCCAGTTCCCAAGTTTTACACCAAGCATTGTTTGCTGATTTAACTGGTACTTATTCGATCCCTGTGTTCCTGTAAAATTTGCAAGAAAGATTCCGCAGTCTTTTTCATCAATCTTACCTAAAACAGCAGGCAAAACAAACTCAAAGCCTGCGTGAAAATTATATCTTTTTAAATCAGCGGGACGAACGAGAGTTGAGTAAGAAAATCCGCCGTAATATCTGAAATAAAAAACCGATGAATTAATAATATGTGCTGCAGTAAGCTCGCCAAAATCTTCTGTGTACGGAATTGGTTCTCTTCCATCAATCCATTGATGCGTTGAAAGATCATAATGTCCATCAACAAAATGTGCGCTGTTGTGAATAATTCTTAACCGTGCAGCAAATTTATTTTTATCAATTTTTTTTGTGTATGAAAGATTACCGCCGAAAAATCCATCAACTGCATCAATCTGCAGCCTGTTTCCTTTGTAGCTTGTTGATAACGCATAAGCCATAAATTCAATTCCGGTAGTTAGTTTTGAATCAGCCCACCGGTATGCAAGCAGATCAATATTATTTCCTATATCTACTTTTAAATTTGTTGTTGCAGTATGATATAGTACGCCTATTCTTGCTTCCTGGTGATTCGCTTTAAGCGGCTGAAAATTCAATCCGCCCGGGAGAAATTCAAAATTATTTGTTTGAAAGTTTTGAGCTTTAAGAGATGTTAAAGCAGGGAAAAAAATCAGAAGCAGTAAACAGTATTTTAATTTCATCAGCTAATTTTAAAAATGATCGTTCAAAAAAATATGAAAAAATATTCAATCTTCTTTTATAAGCTGCTGGTTAATGTGTAAATATTATCTTAAAAAAATTTGAAAATTGATTTTCCCTCATATCATTTCTATTTTAAGAACCCTAAACATCTTCCCAATTATTCAGAGGTATAACAGATGAAGAAGATTTCATCCCAATCATTCGGTGATAGTATTGATTCAGTGCTGATAGAGAAAAGGTTATTCAAACCGGAAAAAGAATTCAGCAGCAAAGCACACATAAAATCACTAAGTGAATATAAACGTTTATATAATGAATCAATTAAAAACCCAGAAAAGTTTTGGGGCAATGTAGCAAAAGAACTTCATTGGTTTAAGCCGTGGAAAAAAGTTAAGCAGTGGAAAGCTCCCGATGCAAAATGGTTTGCAGGCGGAAAAACAAATCTTGCTTATAACTGTCTTGACAGACACCTTAATAGCTGGAGAAGAAATAAAGCAGCAATTATCTGGGAAGGGGAACCTGGGGAAACAAGAATTCTTACCTATCAGGTTCTGCATCGTGAGGTTTCAAAGTTTGCAAATGTACTGAAACAGTTTGGGGTGAAGAAAGGCGATAGAGTTGCTGTTTATATGGGAATGGTTCCCGAGCTTGCAATTGCAATTTTGGCTTGCGCAAGAATTGGTGCTGTGCATACAGTGGTTTTCGGCGGATTCAGTTCGGAATCCTTAAAGGATAGAATTAATGATGCTGAAGCAAAACTTGTTGTTACTTGTGATGCTGCTATAAGGCGCGGTAACAATGTTATGCTTAAACCTAATATTGATAAAGCATTGGAGTCATGCCCATCAGTTGAAAATGTAATTGTGTATAAAAGATTAAGCGGAACTCATGTTCAGATGGTACCGGGAAGAGATCACTGGTGGCATGAGTTGATGGAAAATGTTGATGATAAATGCCCCGCTGCAGAACTTGATGCTGAACATCCGTTATACATTCTTTATACAAGCGGAACAACCGGAAAGCCAAAGGGCATTCTTCATACAACCGGCGGATACATGGTTCAAACATATCTTACAACTAAATGGGTGTTTGATCTTAGAGATGATGATATTTATTGGTGTACTGCAGATATAGGCTGGGTTACAGGCCACTCATACGTTGTTTACGGCCCGCTGGCTAACGGCGCTACTTCTTTAATGTATGAAGGCGCTCCCAACACTCCTGAGCCTGATAGATTCTGGGAAATAATTGAAAAGTATAAAGTAAATATTTTTTATACCGCTCCAACTGCAATCCGTGCTTTTATAAGATGGGGTGAACAATGGGTGCGCAAGCATGATCTTTCTTCATTAAGATTACTTGGAACAGTTGGTGAACCAATAAATCCTGAAGCATGGATTTGGTATCATAAAATTATTGGAAGAGGTAAATGCCCGATTGTTGATACATGGTGGCAGACAGAAACCGGCGCAATTATGATGTCTCCTTTGCCGGGTGCTACTCCAACAAAACCGGGTTCATGTACTTTCCCATTACCCGGAGTTGTCCCCGAAGTTGTTGATAGAAACGGCAAACCGGTTCCATTAGGAAGCGGCGGATTTTTGATTATGAAGGATACATGGCCTTCAATGCTCAGAACAATCTGGGGTGATAAACAAAGATTTAAAAAACAATACTTCAGTAATTATAAAGGATTGTATTTTTCAGGTGATGGCGCCCGCCGGGATAAAGATGGTTATTTCTGGGTAATGGGGAGAGTTGATGATGTTATTAACGTTTCAGGTCATCGTTTAGGTACTGCAGAAATTGAAAGCGCGCTCGTAAGCCATAAAGATGTAGCTGAAGCTGCTGTTGTTGCACGCCCCGATGAAATTAAAGGAAGTGCAATTGTGGCTTTCGTTACTCTTGAAGCTGGAAAGCAAACAAGCCTTCTGTTAAAAGAAGAATTAAGAAATCATGTTGCAAATGAAATTGGTGCAATTGCTAAACCAGATGAGATTAGATTTACAGATGCACTGCCCAAAACAAGAAGCGGTAAAATTATGAGAAGGCTTCTGCGTGAAATTGCAACAAGCGGAAATGTAAGCGGAGATACTACAACTCTTGAAGATTTTTCTGTATTGGAGAAATTAAGAGAAGAGGATTAAGAACAGTATGCCGGAAGCTGTTATTCGGCTTCCGGTTTTTTCTTAAACATTTAGTTTTACTTGTGCCGCTTTTTCAGATTATTTATCACATCATCCAATTCAATTTCTTTTTCTGCAAGCATAACAAGCATGTGATAAATTAAATCCGATGTCTCATCTATAATTTCTTTTCTGTTCCCGTTTTTTGCGGCAATTATTGTTTCAACTGCTTCTTCTCCAAATTTCTGGATTATTCTGTTCTCACCTTCATTAAATAATTTTGTTGTATAGGAATTTTCAGGACGATTTTTTTTCCGGTCCTTAATTAAATCATAAAGCTGAAGTACAAAATTTTTTGTTGAGATGTTTTTAATTCCTTCAAAACATGAATACGCACCGGTGTGGCAAACATTTCCATCAGGTGTTGCGCGGATAAGAATTGTATCATGATCGCAATCAGAACTTATTTCAACCACATGCAAATAATTTTTTGATGTTCTGCCTTTAACCCAAAGTTCATTTCTTGTTCTGCTGAAAAAGGTAACAAGATTTGTTTCAAGAGTTTTCTGCAGTGCCTCTTTATTCATAAATCCAAGCATAAGCAATTGTTCATTTTTATTATCAATTACAATTGCAGGAATCAATCCATTCATTTTTCCAAAGTTGAGTTTATCTGTCATTCCAAACCTTTAAATTGTTTAATACTCATAAACGCATATGAATTTTGTTTGCGTTTAAATATTCTTTCAATTCTTTTATTGTAATAATGTTAAAATGAAACAAACTTGCTGCAAGACAAGCATCAACCTGTGCTTCTTTAAATGCCTGCAGAAAATGCTCCATAGTTCCGGCGCCGCCCGAAGCAATAACCGGAACGCTTACATTACCTGTTAATAATTTCAGGAAATTAATATCATATCCTTCTTTTGTTCCATCACGATCCATCGAAGTTAAAAGTATTTCACCGGCACCAAGTTCAACTGTTTTTATGCACCATTCAAATGCGGATAATGGAGTTTCTTCGCGCCCGCCTTTTATAAAAACTTTATAATCATTGTTTGTTTTTTTTATATCGATTGCGGCAACAACTGCCTGCGCACCAAATTGTCTTGATGCTTCTGAAATTAGCTGAGGATTTCTTACAATTGAAGTGTTAAGTGAAACTTTATCAGCTCCGGCTTTCAGCAATGCTTCAATATCTTTGACTTCGGAAATTCCTCCGCCAACTGTAAAAGGAATTCTGATTGTTTTTGCTACTTCTCTAACAAGATCAACAAGTGTTTTTCTTTTTTCTGCTGAGGCTGTTATATCAAGAAATACTAATTCATCCGCTCCTTCATTGGAGTATCTTTCAGCAAGTTCTACTGGTGAGCCTGCATCTTTAAGATTTACAAAATTTGTTCCTTTAACAACTCTGCCGTCTTTAACATCAAGACAAGGGATAATTCTTTTACAAAGCAAATTCAGCAAGCTCCTTTAAATCAATTCTGTTTTCGTAAATTGCTTTGCCCACAACAACTCCGTAAAGGTTCATTGCATTTAACTGCCTCACATCGTTCATATCTTTTACTCCGCCGGAAGCAATTAATTCAATATCAGGAAATTCCTCCATTATTTTCTTATAAAGATCAGTGTTTGTGCCGGTAAGTGTTCCATCTTTTGAAATATCCGTACAAAGAAATTTTTTAATGCCAAGTGAAGTGCAGTATCTGATATGCGTGTAAACAGATACAGAAGTTTCTTCCGTCCATCCCTGTACAAAAATTTTTTCATCCTGAACATCTGCCGAGATAATTATTCTTTCCGGAGTACATTTTTCAACCATCAAACCAAATTCACTTTTATTCTTTACGGAAGTAGAGCCAATAACTGCATAATCAATTCCGGCGCTGAGTATCTCAACAATTTTTTTTGTATCTCTTATTCCGCCGCCGAACTGAATTTTAAGATGTGTGTAATCCTTAATTTCTTTTACAACATCAAACACTGTAAACTTTCCGGTTTTAGACCCCAGAAGATCAACAATATGAATAAGTTTAAAGCCGAGTGAATCATAAATCCGTGCCTGTTCAAGCGGAGAGTTTTTATAATAAGTTACTTCATCAAACTTTCCTTTTTCAAGGCGGACGATTTTATTTTCGAAAATATCTATTGCAGGAATTGCGATCATAATTCAACAAAGTTTTTTAATAATTGTAATCCCGCTTCACCTGATTTTTCGGGATGAAACTGCACACCAAAGAAATTATTCTTCTCCATTGATGAAGAAAAAACTTCACCGGGTTCAGGCTGTTCCTGGCTGTTGTCAGTTGTTGTAACAGTGCAGTCATTTACGGGAAGATAATATGAATTGGCAAAATAAAATCTTTCACCTTCTTTAATATTTTTGAACAAAGGACTTTCTTTTTTGAAATGGATTTCATTCCATCCCATGTGAGGAACCTTTGTTTTTGAAGTATCAAACTTAACAGAAGTGCCGGGAAAAATTCCAAGGCATGTAACATTTCCTTCGGTTGAACTTTCAGCCATAAGCTGCATGCCGAGACAAATTCCAAGAAAAGGTTTTTTTACAACACGAAGTAATGTAAACAGATTAAGCAGGTGCAGCTTTTTAACAGCGAATGATGCTTCACCAACACCCGGAAAAATTACTTTAGATGCACTGCAGATTACTGCTTCCTGGTTTGTGATTTTATATTCCTGGTTTAATGCTTCAAGTGCATTAGCAACTGAAGCAACATTTCCGGCTCCATAATCAATTAATGCAATCATAACACTCCTTTTGTTGAAGGGATATTTCCTTCATTCCTTTCATCTATTCTGCAAGCTTCATTTAAAGATTTTGCAAACGCTTTAAAGATTGATTCAATTTTATGATGATCATTTTTAGCTTTTGAACGAATAAAAATATTTGCTTTAAGTCCTCCGGCAACTCCTCTGAAAAATTCTTCAGTAAGTTCT
Organism: Ignavibacteriales bacterium; assembly: GCA_044507695.1. GTDB lineage: Bacteria > Bacteroidota > Ignavibacteria > Ignavibacteriales > Ignavibacteriaceae > JBIQJD01. Next base: position 112,170 of record JBIQJD010000009.1, read on the forward strand.
GTAGGAAAATTGCCTACTTTTTCTCTTTCAAACTTACATTTAAAATTTAAGAATCCCCTGCCGCCGAGATCAATTGCGCAGTGAGCAATTGCATCATCCATTGGAAGAGAAAAACCGTAGCGTTTTATTCCGGCTTTATCGCCAAGCGCTTCAAGCAATGCTTCCCCCAATGCAATGCCAGCATCTTCAACTGTATGGTGTTCATCAATATGAAGATCGCCGTTTACATCAATGTTTAAATTGATATTTGCATGTTTTGCAATCTGTTGCAGCATGTGATCAAAAAATCCTATTCCCGTGTTTATGTTTGATTTGCCCTTGCCATCCAGCGAAACTTCAACTTTAATATCGGTTTCATTTGTTTTTCTGTGCCTGAAGGAAAATCTTAATAAGTGAATAACCCGGTTGACGGCCTGCTCAAAAGTTTTTATTTCTCCCCTTAAAGAAACTGTAATTGTGTTTTTATCTACTGATTTATTTTGTGTGATATAAAAAGTTTTTTCACCCGCTGCATTTGTTTCATTAATTTTTATTTGTTCAAGCTTTAAAAGTTTATCCAGAGTTTCATCAGCAGAGGGATTAAATCCATCAGCTTCAATTATAAAATTCTTGCTGGATAATTTTTTCAACCCGGTTATCAATCCCACCGAATAAGGTGATTCCAGATCAAAAAATTTTTTATCAATTACTACTTTGTTCATTTTATTTTTCCGCTAAATCATTTTAAAGTTTTCTGATAGCTTCCCAGAAAAGATCATTCTCTTTTTCTGTTCCGATTGAAAGACGAAGGCAGCCGCTGAGTTTTGGCTGTGAACTTCTGTCCCTGATAATAATTCCCTGATCAGCAAGTTTTTTCTGAACGCCTTTCGGGTCTTCACATTTGAATAAAAGAAAGTTTGCATCGGATTTATATACTTTAGTTATCATTCCCAAACTTTCCAGCATGTGCTTTAATCTTTCTCTTTCTTTAATAAGATTTTTAACATACTCATCTTTTTTACCCGCATTTTGCAAAGCTGTTTCAAGCACGTGCCGCGTTAATGAATTTATATTGTAAGGCGGTTTAATTTTAAATAGATAATTAATTATTTCTTCATTTGCGGCGCAGTAACCAAGGCGTATTCCGGCAAGTCCCCAAGCTTTTGAAAATGTTCTGAGCACAACAAGATTTTTATAGTTCTTTATTTCATTAATTATTGTACCGTCAGTAGAGAAATCAATATATGCTTCATCTACTACAATTATGGAATTATATTTTTTGCAGAGATTTAAAACATCATTTTTATTAAGAAGATTTCCGGTTGGATTATTGGGTGAACAAAGGAAAATAATTTTTACATATTCCGAATAAGCTTTATTCAATGCATCATTATCAACCTGGAAATTATCATCTAGTAAAATTTCAACTGCTTCAACTGCATTTATATCTGCAGAAACTTTGTACATGCCGTATGTTGGCTGCGGAATCATTACCTTATCTATTCCCGGGCGGCAGAAGATTCTAATCAGCAGGTCAATTATTTCATCAGAGCCAACGCCAAAAAAAAGATTGGCTTCGGGAATTGAAAGATAGTTGCAAACAATTCTGCGCAAATCTTTTTGATGCGGATCCGGGTATCTGTTAAGCTCAATTCCTTTTATTTCCGTATAAGTTGAACCAAAACTATTTTCATTTGCATCAAGCAAAATACCACTGCTGTAAATATCTCTTGCAGATGTATAAGGCTTTAGTTCAAGTATATTCGGGCGTATAAGATTTTTTATTTCCATTGTTGTAATTCTTTAATCCTCCAATCGTATTTTCACTGCATTTTTATGCGCCTGCAAACCTTCAACATCAGCAAGTGTTTGAACAGCAGATGAAATATTTTTTAAGCCTTCCAAACTTAATTTTTGAAATGTAATTGATTTCATAAATGATTCAACAGAAACACCGCTGTATGATTTTGCATACGCAGATGTTGGCAGTGAATGATTTGTTCCTGATGCATAATCACCTGCACTTTCCGGTGAATACTGCCCGATAAAAACAGAACCAGCATTTACAATTTTAGCAATATAATTTTCAGCATCTTTTATGTTTAAGATAAGATGCTCCGGTGCGTACATATTGCTGAAGTTAATTGCATCAACCAAATCATCAACAATAAGAATGAAAGAATTATCAAGCGCCTGCTTTGCAAAATTCTTGCGCGGAAGCAACTGAATTTGTTTTTGAACTTCTGTTAAAATTTTTTTAGAAATTTCTTCTGAGTTTGTTACAAGAACAACCTGAGAATCCACGCCATGTTCAGCTTGTGAAAGAAGATCAGCCGCAGCAAACGCGGCGTTGGCTGATTCATCTGCAACAACCAGAACTTCACTCGGGCCGGCAGGCATATCAATTGCACATGAAGCAGATGAATCAATACCAACAAGCATTTTAGCCGCAGTAACATATTGATTGCCCGGACCGAATATTTTTTCAACTTTTGGAATGCGCTCATCTCCGTAGGCAAGAAGAGCAATTGCCTGCGCTCCGCCAATTTTATAAAACTCATTTATTCCACATAATTTTGCAGCATAAAGCAGAGGTGAGTTTATTTTATTTTCTTTGGCTGGTGAACATGCAGCAATTCTTTTGCAGCCGGCAATTCTTGCGGGAATACCAAGCATAAGCATTGTTGATGGAAGCACCGCAGTCCCGCCGGGAATGTATAACCCTGCATTTTCAATCGCGCGGAATTCTCTTCTGCAGTTTATTCCTTTCATTGTTTCAATTTTATATGATTGAGGTATCTGTTTTTCATGAAATTTTCTGATGTTATCTGCGGCTGTATTTATTGCTTCTTTTATATTGCCGTCCAGTTCTCTTTCTGCATTATCAAATTCTTCTTCTGAAACTTTTAAATCTCTTCCGGTAAACCCATCAAATTGTTTTGCATAATCAACTGCGGATTCCAATCCGCGCATCTTAATATCGTTTAAAATTGGTTTTACAATTTCAAATATTTTTTCAAGATCAATTGCAGGGCGCAGCAGCAATGATTGAATTTCGTTTTCAGAAAGTTCATTTAAGAAATAAGTTTTCATTTTTACTCAATCATATTTTCTATTGGCAGAAGCAAAATACCGGATGCCCCGGCGGATTTTAAATCATCAATTATATTCCAGAATTGATCTGCCGGAATAACTGCATGAACAGCCACTAAATTCTCATCAGCTAACGGCAGTACTGTTGGGCTTTTTAATGCGGGAATAATTTTTGTAATTGCATCAAGAGAATTTTTAGGTGCGTTCATCATAAGGTATTTTGAAGAACGTGCTCTCAATACTGAACGAATCCGTTTCAACAATTCATTAAGCAGGTCATTTTTCTTTTTATCTTTTAATGCTGAAGATGCTGAAACAAGAACAGCTTCAGAATCAAAAATCTTAAAAGATTTTTTCAGCTTGTTCATCATCAGTGTATTTCCTGTTGAAACAATATCACATATCAAATCAGCTACACCGAGCGATGGCGCAATTTCAACAGAGCCGCTGAGTTCAATTATCTTTGCTTCAAGTTTATTTTCTTCAAGATACTTTTTTAAAATTACAGGATATGATGTTGCAATTGTTTTATTGTTTAAATCAACGGGAGATGCAACTGCTTTTCCCGGAATATCAGGATATGCAATTACAAGGCTGCATCTGCCAAATCCCATTTTTTGTAAAGTAACAATGGGAAATTGTTTTTCGATAACAACATTTTCCCCAACTATTCCGATATCGGCAACACCATCTTTAACATATTCGGGAATATCATCATCACGCAGAAATAAAATTTCAAGCGGAAAGTTACGGGCGGTTACAACAAGCCGTTCAGAATAATTTTCAATGTCAAGTCCGCACAGCCGTAAAAGTTCGAGTGATTTATCTGTTAATCTTCCCTTTTTCTGCAGAGCTATTTTCAGATTTCCGTTCATTTAAATTTTCTTTTTGATTAATAAATTCTTTAAAACTAAAAACCCCGGTAATGCCGGGGTAAAATCTTAACTATATTAATTATTACTTAACCGGCACAGTTCTCCCTGTAATGATGATGATGATGATGAACTGCAGCGGTATATAATTTATTAGTATCCATATTTTGTGCTTGTAAACATAAATAAATCCGGCAATAGTTCAAATACCACTCAATCAGATGCGTCTCCGGAAACCTTCACCTCTTACTTCATGAACATTATTTATTATAACAAATGCATCGGGATCAACTTCTTTTATCATATCAGTTAAAGCGCCAAGTTCTTTTAAAGTAACAACAGTAAAGATGACTTCCCTTTCAACATTCTTGTAAATGCCGCGTGATTTTAAGGCAGTTGCTCCGCGGCTTAAATCGTTCATTATTCTATTTGCAATTAATTGGTGTTTATCCGTAATAATATAAACTGCACGTGCGTAATCAAATCCATCAATAATAGCATCAATAATTCTTGCTGAAATGAAAAGTAGAAAGAAGGCATAGAGAGTTAAAGCAAATGCGGGGCGATCGGGTGACAATCCTTTTAATTCAATAACAAATCCCGCAATAGAAATAACAACAAAATCAATAATCATTATTGCTGTGCCGGGTTTCATGCCGAATCGTTTGCGCATGACAGCAGCAATTATATCTGAACCGGCAGTAGTTCCACGGAATTTAAAAATTATTCCGAGCCCCACACCAAGCAGCGCGGCTCCAACTAAAACAAGGAATAAAAAATCGTGCTGAAGAAGTTCGCGGACAGTTTCCGTATCCTGCAATCTTATAAAAGAAAAACCGGGAAGATCTCCGCGGAACAAATCAATAAAAAGTGAGCTAAGTGTGAATCCATAAAAAGTACGTAAGCCAAAAGTTGAACCAAGTTCTTTTATTCCCCATAAAAAAAGAGGAACATTTAATATCCAGATAGTTACACCAACCGGAATTGCGCTGTTAGTAAGATAATGGATTGCCATTGATAAACCGGTTACACCACCGGGAACAACGCGTGCATCAACAAGATAAACACCGATACCGATAGCCATTAGAGCAGCTCCAATTGTAATGGCTGTGTAATCAAGGATTGTGCTTCTTAACGAGGTTTTTACTTTCATAATAAATCAGGAAAGTTAAATCAATCTATGATGCTTTAAACTTACATAGTAAAAGGGAATTATGCTTTTCAACAACTCAAATATCTTTCCAAATAATTTTATTGGATTGATAAAATTGGAATCGGGATGTCAATCTATACTTTAAAACAAAGCAAGATAATTGCACTAAGCTTAATTTTTGTTGTAGGGGTCTTCCTTCTTTATTCTCTTCATATTCTGTTTACTGCAATTCTGGGAGCCGTTGTAATATATGTTCTGTTCAAACCGATGTACATTTATCTTACAGAAAAAAAGAAACTTAACCGCACATTGAGTGTGATTATTGTTATGCTTGTTTCGGTAATAATAATTATTATTCCGTTTACTTCATTGGTTTGGCTTCTAACAGATAAAATAATTTATTATAAAGATCACCCCGAAGCGATTAACAAAATAATAGATTCTGTAAAAAGTTTTATTGGTGAAACCTTTGATCAAAACACTGTTCAGGATACATTAAATAAAGTGGGAACGTGGGCTGCGGGATTATTAACCGGGTTTGTTAATTCTTCTCTTGATCTTCTCCTTACATTTTCAATGATGTACTTCTTTATTTTTTTCATGTTCAAAAAGCATGAAGTGTTTGAATCGACTCTGATTAAATACATGCCATACAGAGAAAAAAACAGCGAGCATTTTGCAGCAGAATTTAAGAATATGACTTATGCAAATATTATCGGACAGGGAATAATTGCATTTGCACAGGCTGCTGCAATGGCTATCGGATTTATAATTTTCGGTATTCCTGATCCATTATTCTGGAGTTTGATTTGTTTTTTTGTGTCATTTTTACCGGTAATAGGTTCAGCCGCAGTTTTTGTTCCCGCCGGATTGATTGAACTCACTTCCGGATTTATTGTTGTTGCAAACGTAGATAATCTTTTAAGAATGTGGATTAATAAATGGATAGGAAATATTCATCCGTTAATTACTATAACCGGAGTTGTAATCGGTATTCCGGCATTTGGAATTTTAGGTTTGGTTTTCGGCCCGCTGCTTATTTCAATTTTTCTTTTGCTTATAAGATTATATGAAGCGGCATTTATAAATGAAACATCTGAGAAAGAGAGAGTGGTTAAAAACGAAGAATTGAAAGATTGAAACTGTTTGTTTAAAAATTAATTTCAAAATTATTTAATTAAATGATAAGGCTGCCTTTTTAAGACAGCCTTTAATATTATTCCTTCACCTCTTCAACAGAAACTGCTTTTGTAAATTGCAACTTGCCAGCAAGACCTACTGTTACATTTATTGTGTCTCCGTTATTGAAATTACCTGCAAGCAATTCCTGGGATAAAGGATTTGTAAGATATTTTTGAATTGTTCTTTTTAACGGGCGTGCGCCGTAAACAACATCATAGCCAAGTTTTGCAAGCCAGTCTTTTGCTTCGTCATCAACTTCAAGCGTGATGTCTCTATCAAGCAGCATTTTTTTAACATGCGCTATTTGTATTTCAACAATTTGTCTCAGCTCTGATTTTGTTAACGGCTTGAATAAAATTACATCATCAATCCTGTTAAGAAATTCCGGCCTGATTGATTTCCTAAGCAACTCAATTAATTTAAGCCGGAGGTCAAGCATTACATCATCAATATTTTCTTCGTTCAGATTCTCCAGTTTATCCTGAATCAAATGAGATCCAAGGTTGGAAGTCATTATAATAATCGTGTTTTTGAAATTAACTGTTCTTCCCTGGTTATCTGTTAATCTTCCATCGTCAAGAACCTGCAGCAGAATATTGAAAACATCAGGATGAGCTTTTTCAATTTCATCCAGCAACACAACTGAATAAGGTCTTCTGCGTACTGCTTCTGTTAGCTGTCCGCCTTCTTCATAACCAACATATCCCGGAGGCGCACCAATCAATCTTGATACAGAAAACTTTTCCATGTATTCACTCATATCAATACGTATCAGTGCATGTTCATCATCAAAAAGAAATTCTGCAAGTGCACGCGCAAGTTCTGTTTTACCAACGCCGGTTGTTCCAAGAAATATAAATGATCCGAGTGGTCTGTTTACATCCTGCAAACCTGTACGGCTTCTCCGGATTGCATTTGCAACAACTGATACGGCTTCATTCTGTCCAATTACTCTTCTGTGAAGTTCATCTTCCAGTCTCAATAATTTACTTCTTTCACTCTCAAGCATTTTGCTTACAGGAATGCCGGTCCATTTAGCAACAACTTCGGCAACATCCTCTGCATCAACTTCTTCTTTAAGCATTTTTTTGCTGCTTTGAATTTCAGATAATTTCTGTGTTTCAATTTTTAATTGTTTTTCAAGAGTTGCAATCTTACCATATCTTAATTCAGCTACTTTGCCAAGATCACCTTCCCGTTCATATTTTTCAGCCTGCAATTTTGCATTTTCAATTTCGCTTTTCATTTTTCGTATGCTCTGGATTTTTTCCTTTTCAAGATTCCAGTGCATTTTTAACTTGCTTCTTTCTTCATCCAATTCACTTAACTCTTTTTGCAGTTCTTCCAGTCTTTTAACCGAAGCTTCATCTTTTTCTCTCTGCAAGGCCTCACGTTCAATTTCAAGCTGTTTAATTTTTCTTTCCATCGTATCAAGTTCTTCAGGCATTGAATCAATTTCAATACGCAGTTTTGAAGCAGCTTCATCAATAAGATCAATTGCTTTATCTGGAAGAAATCTATCAGTGATATAACGATTGGAAAGCTGAGAAGCGGCAACAATTGCACCATCAGTAATTCTAACACCATGATGAACTTCATATCTTTCTTTTAAACCACGGAGAATTGAAATAGTATCTTCCTCCGAAGGTTCACTAATAAGCACTGGTTGAAATCTTCTTTCAAGAGCAGCATCTCTCTCAATATGTTTTTTATATTCATCAAGTGTGGTTGCACCAATTGCATGAAGCTCACCGCGTGCCAGTGCGGGTTTCAGGATGTTCGCTGCGTCCATAGAGCCCTGAACTGATCCTGCACCGATAAGTGTATGGAGTTCATCAATAAAAAGTATTATCTCACCGTTTGAATCCTGAACTTCCTTTACAACGGCTTTCATTCGTTCTTCAAACTGTCCGCGGAATTGTGTCCCTGCTATAAGTGCACCCATATCAAGCGCAACTAATTTTTTTGTTTTAAGATTTTCCGGAACATCTCCTGTAATAATTCTGTGAGCAATACCTTCAGCAATTGCGGTTTTACCAACTCCCGGTTCACCAATAAGTACCGGATTATTTTTAGTTCTCCTTGATAACACCTGAAGAACTCTTCTTATCTCTTCATCCCGCCCAATTACAGGATCAAGTTTTCCAGCTTTGGCAAGATCATTTAAATTCTTTCCAAATTTTTCTAATGCCTGGTAGGTTTCTTCCGGATTTTGTGTTGTTACTCTTTGTGTGCCGCGGACATCTTTTAAAGCAGCAAGTATTTCGGAATGTGAAATTCCATTATCGCGCAAAATCTGTCCGGCTTTTCCTTCATCAGATGAAAGCGCAAGAATAAGATGCTCGGTTGAAATAAATTCATCTTTTAGATTTTTAGCTTCCTGTGCAGCCGCATCAAGAAGTTTTGCAGTATTATTGCTCAACTGTTGATTGCCAACTCCGGCTCCGGATACCTTGGGAAGTTGTTCAAGCATTTCATTTACTTTTAATTTAACTGCAGAAACATTCCCTCCTGTTTTCCGCATTATTGTTTCGGCAATATTTCCTTTCTCCTGAATAATTGCAGCAAGGAGATGTTCCGGTTCAATTATTTGATTATTATAATTTTGTGCAATCTCAATTGCTGTCTGCACAATTTCCTGTGCTTTTACTGTTAGTTTATTAAAATTGAATGCCATGTCTTTTCTCTCTTTCTTAAATTACTTACGCAGCTCAGCTAACTGTTCAAATAATTTCTGTTCTTCGGCGGTTAAATATTTAGGAACCGTTAAATTAATTTTAACGAATAAATCACCGCGCGAAGTTTCATTTTTCATTCCCATTCCTTTTAATCTTAAAATTTTACTGCTGTCTGTTCCTTTATCAATTTTTACTTTTATTTTTTTCCCATCAATAGTTTGGATTGTTTTACTGCCGCCAAGTACTGCAGTAAAGATATCAACATCAAGATTGTAATAAAGGTTATTTTTTTCTCTTTCAAATAAAGGATGTTTTTCAATTTGTATTGTTAAATAAAGATCACCGCGTTCACCGCCGGTTGTACTTTCACCGCCCTGATTTTTTACTCTTAATTTTTTCCCTTCTTCAATACCAGGATTTATTTTAATTTTTATTTTTCTTCCATCAACATTGAATTCTTTATCGGTACCATGGAATGCTTCTTCAAGTGAAATTTTTAAGCTGGCTTCATAATCCGGACCTTTTCTTTTCATATTAAAACCTGAAGACTGATTTCTAATACCGCCGCCAAAGAAGCTCTGAAAAAATTCTGAGAAGCCGCCGGATCTTCCAAAAAGATCATCAAAATCTCCGGAGAAATGATATCCGCCAAACTGTTGGGAGTTTTGAAAATCTCTAAACCAATCAGCCCCGCCCGTACCTGCGTGCTGATATTGTTTCCAGTTAGATCCGAGCATATCATATTTTTTTCTTTTGTCAGGATCTTTTAAAACTTCATACGCTTCAGAAATTTCTTTAAATTTTTCTTCTGCTTGTTTATCACCGGAATTTTTATCAGGATGATATTTTATTGCTAATTTTCTGTAAGCTTTTTTTAGCTCTTCCTGAGAAGCAGTTTTATCAACCCCTAGTATTTTATAATAGTCTTTAAATTCCATTTTTTGTAATTAATTTTTTTCTAACGAAAAAGGGTAACCATAACAGCTACCCTTTTCCGCCAAATATTATTCAAGCAAAAATTATGAAGCTTTAATTGCAATTTCTTTTGCTTTTACACTTTCAGATTTGGGTATAGTAACGGTTAATTGTCCGTTCTTATATTCAGCTTCAATTGCTTCTTCTTTTATTTCCTTAGGAAGATTAAACGATCTGTAAAATCTTCCATAACTGCGTTCAAGACGATAGAAATTGTTATCTCTGCTTTCATGTTCCTGTTTGCGTTCGCCGCTGATCGAAAGTTCACCGGCTGAATAAGAAATCTTCACATCTTCTTTTTTTACACCGGGAATATCGAGAGAAATTACATAATTATCTTTATTCTCAATTATATCGGTCAAAGGCATCCAGACAGCATTTTCATATTCATCACCGTTACTATTTCTGAAGAAACGGCTGCCAAAAGAATTAAAGAGTCTGTTGAACTCTTTTTCTATGTTTATTAACTCTTTTGAGGGATTCCATTTTGCTAATGTCATTTTAGTCCTCCTTTCACAATTTTTTGAATTGTACTTCTTCCTATTCAATTAGTGTGCCAATATGAGAATTTCTATAATTTATTATTTTATAAGGAATTACACGAACAATATGATTAAAAACATGTCTGTAATAATGGCGTATTTGTATGCATTAGAGTGAATTTATTGTCATAAACATTTCAACTAAGCTAAATAATCCATAAATAAATCAATTGTGAATACATCATTTATTAATTATTTTTGCACTCTTTAATTTCAAAAATTTTTATGACAAGATATACTGAAGATACGATAGCAGCAGTTGCTACTCCTTCAGGTGTTGGTGCTATCTCTGTAATTAGAATCAGCGGGCCAAAAGCATTTGCAGCAGTTGATTCGATATTCAGAGGCAAAATAAAAATCTCTTCCGCATCTCCCCAAACTATTCATTACGGAAAAATTTTTGATGAGCATAAAAACCTGGTGGATGATGTTATGGTTTCTGTTTTTCGTAAACCGCATTCATTCACAGGTGAAGATTCAGTTGAAATAAGTACGCACGGAAATCCCTTTATTACAAATAAAGTAATAGAGCTGCTTTTAAAAGAAGATGTACGAATTGCGGAACCCGGTGAATTTACCAAACGGGCATTCTTAAATGATAAAATTGATCTTGCCCAGGCAGAAGCAGTTGCAGATGTAATAAATTCCAGAACAGAAGCATCTTTAAAAGGTGCCCGTAATCAGCTTGATGGTTTGCTTTCCGCAAAAGTAAATGAACTGCGGGAGTCACTCTTAAATGCTTTATCATACATAGAACTTGAATTAGATTTTGCTGAGGAAGATGTTGAGTTTATCGGCCATGATGAGATTGCTTCAAGAATAGATAAGATAATTGATGAGATAGATAAATTACTCACAACATACTCTTTTGGAAGAGTCATCCGTGATGGTGTAAATGTTGCACTGGTTGGGAAACCGAATGTTGGTAAATCTTCGCTTTTAAATTATATCTTAAAAGAATCGAGAGCTATCGTAAGTGATATTCCCGGTACTACAAGAGATATTATTAGAGAAGAAGTTACGATTGATGGGATTTTGTTTAAGATTTTTGATACTGCTGGAATCAGAATTTCTGAAGATATAATTGAGAAAGAAGGAGTTTTAAGAAGCAGAAATGCCGTGGCAAATGCCGATATTGTAATCTTTCTAAATGATGTTGAAACCGGAATTGCTGCCGATTTATACCAGGAATTATGCTCTTTAATTCCTTCAGAAAAAATTATCACTGTTCTAAACAAAATTGATTTGGGCACAAACGGAATTGATGATGATATTCCTGGAATTTCTGCACTAACAGGCACGGGAATAGAAAAATTATTTACACTGTTGAAAGAAAAAGCACTTGGAACAGCAACATATAGTGAACATTCCGCAATTGTTTCAAATGCACGCCATTATAATTGTCTGAAAAAAGCAAAATACGCATTGTTGAATGCCAGGGAATCTGTAAAGAATTTTATGAGCGGAGAGTTTATTTCTGTTGATTTAAGAAATAGCGCAGGAGCTTTAGGTGAAATCATCGGAGAAGTAAGCTCTGATGATATTCTTAATAACATTTTTATGAAGTTTTGTATAGGCAAATAGTTTCACATGAAACATTCCTCAAAAATTTTTAGGGATTGTTTCACATGAAACAAAATAAATGAAAAAAATATGAATTTTGACATAATCATTGTTGGAGCCGGGCACGCAGGAATTGAAGCAGCTCATGCAGGAGCCGTAATGGGCTGTTCTGTTGGATTAGTTACAATGGATAAAAATGCCATTGGCAGAATGTCTTGTAATCCCGCAATAGGCGGAACCGCTAAAGGTCATCTTGTTAGAGAGATTGATGCTTTAGGTGGAGTAATGGGCAAATTGGCAGATAAAACCGGGATCCAGTTCCGAATGCTAAATAAATCCAAAGGTCCTGCTGTATGGTCTCCCAGATGCCAGTCTGATCGCAAGTTGTATTCAGAAGCTGCGGCTGAATTGATCAACGCCACTCAAGGAATTACTCTGATAGAGGATTCGGTAGTTGGTATTATCGCTGAAGTTAAACAAATTACTGGCGTAACTACTCTAAAAGGTGAAATTATTTATTGTAAAGCACTAATTCTTTCATCGGGAACCTTTTTAAATGGTTTAATGCATACGGGATTAAAATCAGTAAGCGGTGGAAGATTTGGTGAGCAGCCGGCTACAGGAATAACTGAATCATTATTAAATCTTGGATTTGAATCAGGCAGATTAAAAACCGGAACTCCTCCCCGGTTGAGAAATAGTTCAATCAATTGGGAGATTTTGGAAGAACAGCCGGGTGATATAAATCCCCAGCCATTTTCTCATTTTACTGATTTATCATCCTTTCCTTACCTTCCGCAGATTAGCTGCCATATTACCTATACAGACATGGAAGTTCATAAAATTCTTGAAACAGGATTTAATGAATCTCCAATGTTTACAGGTAGAATCCAGGGAATTGGCCCCCGATACTGCCCTTCAATAGAAGATAAGATTGTTCGTTTCGCTGATAAAAAACAGCATCAATTATTTCTTGAACCCGAAGGACTTGATTCTGATCTTATTTATGTAAATGGTTTTTCCACTTCCCTTCCGGCTGAAATACAGTTAAAAGCAATTCATAAGGTAAAAGGATTGGAAGAAGCGGAAATGGTTCGTCCCGGCTATGCTGTTGAATATGATTTCTTCCCGCCCAACCAGGTTGATCTTACGCTTGAAACTAAATTAATAAGCGGACTTTATTTTGCCGGGCAGATAAATGGTACTTCAGGTTATGAAGAGGCTGCTGCACAGGGATTAGTTGCCGGAATTAATGCTGCTGCTAAGATAAAAGGTATGCCTGAATTTGTTCTTAAAAGAAGCGAAGCTTATATCGGAGTTTTGATTGATGATCTTGTAAGTAAATCAACAGAAGAACCATACAGGATGTTTACTTCACGCGCCGAGCACAGGCTGCTTCTGAGGCAGGATAATGCCGATAGAAGGCTTGCAAAATATGGTTTCAGATATGGATTAATTCCTAAAGATTTTTATGATGATGTTCAGCGGCGGGAGGTTATGATTCAATCAGGAATTGAAACTCTGAACAAAATTAAAGTACATGCAAGAGATGTAAATTCGTTTCTGGCAGAAAAAGGTTTGCCTGGAATAGATTCAACAGAGACTATCGGCAAACTAAGTAAACGGCCGGAATTGCAGCTGACTGAATTATTAAAGTTTGTGAACGGAAATGGAAATTTAAATACTGATGAATTGCAAACGAACCCGGCTGCTCTTCAGCAGGTTGAAATTGAATTGAAATATGAAGGCTACATAAAACGCCAATATGAAACTGTTGAGCGGCTGGAAAAGTATGAAGATACAAAAATTCCTTTAACATTAAATTATTTAAATTTAAAAACATTATCTGCGGAGGGAAGAGAAAAACTTCACAAAGTTAAGCCCAGATCAATTGGGCAGGCTTCGCGTATATCAGGTGTAACTCCTTCTGATATTGCGATTTTATTGATATATTTAAAAAACTAAAATAAAGGTATTATTTATGGTTGATGTTCAGGAACAATATTATAAAGAACTTCTCCAATTTTATTGGGATAATCAGATAAATCCCGATATAATGAAGGTAGAACGGCTTGCTTATTTCACTGAACTTCTGGTAGAAAAAAATGAGAAAGTAAATTTGATTTCAAGAAAGGATATTAATTCCGTAATTGAAAATCATATTTTTCTCACATCATATATTACCAAATACCTTCCTGAAAAATGTTCAAACTTCCTTGATATTGGAACCGGCGGAGGCTTTCCCGGAATTCCGCTCGCTATAATGCGTCCTGAACTTAAAGGCGTTCTGGTTGATTCAACTTCAAAAAAAATTGATGCAGTAAAAGAATTTATTGACAGATTGAAACTTGGAAACATTACTGCAGAAAATTCAAGAGTTGAAGATCCTTCTTTCATTGAAAAATACAAAAACTCATTTGATCTTGTGGTAAGCAGAGCAACGGTGCCTTTAATTATTTTGATGAGATACGCTCTTCCGCTTATAAAAGAAAAAGCATTTTTAGCCGCAATAAAAGGCGGCGATCTTGATGAAGAGTACAAAAAAGCTGAATTGAAGTATAAAGCTTACATCAGGAAATCAACCATATTTGAATTGTTCTATAAACCATCAAACGTTAGAAATCAAAAAGGAAAAAAACTCGTATTACTGGAGCTTAGTAAATGATAAGTACTGATAATAAGGCTCTCTTTTCGGAAATCAGTAAGTTAACAACAGAACAACGTAACCCCGCCTCAATGGATATTGATGCAAGATCTACCGCAGAGATATTAAAGATTATCAATGAGGAAGATAAAAAAGTTCCGCTTGCAGTTGAAAAAGAAATACCGTACATAGAACAGGCTGTTGAAATAATAGTACATGCTCTTAAAAACGGCGGAAGACTTCTTTACTTTGGTGCTGGAACAAGCGGCAGATTGGGCGTTGTTGATGCATCTGAATGCCCGCCAACTTTTGGTACACCATTTGGAATGATTGAAGGCTACATTGCCGGTGGAAAAGAAGCAATGTTCCGGGCAAAAGAAGGTGCAGAAGATTATGAAGAAAATGGTGCAAAAGATGTAATTGCAGCAAACGTTACTTCCAAAGATGTTGTATGCGGAATTGCAGCAAGCAGAAGAACACCTTATGTAGTTGGTGCAGTTAAAAAAGCAAAGGAACTTGGTGCGGCTACATTATATATCACTTGCAATCCACGCTCTGAGTTTAATATAGAGGAAGTTGATATTGCTATTTGTCCGTATGTTGGTCCGGAGGTTATAATGGGCTCAACAAGGATGAAAAGCGGTACAGCTCAGAAGCTTGTTTTAAATATGCTCACTACTACTTCAATGATACGCATGGGCAAGGTTTATGAAAATATGATGATTGATCTTCAGATGACAAATAAAAAACTTGTTGAAAGATCAAAAAGAATTGTAATGACTATTACAGGTGTTTCATACGATGAAGCAGCAGAATTTTTAAACAAAGCCGGCGGACATGTAAAAACTGCTCTCGTTATGATTAAAGCAAATGTTGATGCAGATGAAGCCAGAGCACGTTTGCAAAAGGCAGAGGGTTTTGTAAGACAAGCGATCGAAGGAAAATTTTAAAATCTAATTTTGTTTTAATTTCCTTCCGGAGATTTTTATGTTCTCAGATTATACCTGGAGCTATAAAAAAGAAGAGGTTCCTGATTCAATCAGAATTGAACATATACTTAAGTACGGTGATATTTCTGAGATAAAAAATATAATTAACACTGCCGGAAGAGACATCTGCCAAAAAATATGGAGCGATAAGATTATTCCGGATGTGAGATTTTCCCGCCTGAATTATTTCCTTGCCAGGTTTATTTTTAATAGCTCTGAAGATAAAGATGATATAATGCGATTCCTTAAAAATCATAAAAGGAGAAGATTTGAAAAAACTTAAGGAATCATTAACTGCATCAACTGCAGCAGTTTTTGCATCTCTTTCTGATTATCAAGAGATCATATTTTGAAAATCAATTAAAAAAATTTGTATAAAATATTTTACATCAAGAATAATCTGATCATCATTTATTTTTTTATTACATCTAAGCCCAATTTTTTTATTCCTTTAAATTCATGAAAAACATCGCGATCATTCTTCTTTTCGTAATCACCCCTCTAATCAATGCTCAAAGCGATGTTGTAAATTTCTTTAAAATAGGCGGAGATATTTTTACTGCTCCATTTCATTTTGAAAAAGATGATTGGACAAATCTCTCCGTTACAGCATTATCAACCGGTGCAGCATTTCTTCTTGATAAACCTGTGAAGAGTTTATTCCTCAGAAATAAAAACTCTGCTGCAGATTTTATTTTTGAAATTGATAAATACTATTATATTGAAGGCGCCGCTGCAGGAATTACTGCAACGTATTTGTACGGTGCAATTGGAAAAGATGAACAAATAAAAAATCTTGGCTTACAATTAGCAGAAGCATCTTTTTATGCATCTGTTATTACACTATTAACAAAGGCACTGCTTGGCAGAAAAAGGCCTGATACAAACTGCGGCTGCATTAGTTATAATCCTTTTACTATTGATATAAAAAATTCAGCACTTCCTTCTGCGCACTCAACATTAGCTTTTGCTTTTTCAACAGTGATGGCAAATTATAAAAATGATATGCCATGGAGAATTACATGGTACACTCTTGCATCATTGGTTGGAATGGCGAGAATATATCATAACAAACATTGGTTCTCCGATGTTGTACTTGGTGCAGCGGTGGGATATTTTATCGGCAGCTTTGTTACAAATCATAAAACAAACAGAAATGAAACCAAACTGCCGCCCGAAGTTCAGCCTGCAAACAAGCTGATCTCGCTTAAAATTCCTTTTTAAATGGAACATTAATACATTTTAAAATGTAACTCACCTGCTGTTTATTTATTTTAACGGCGAGAGATTTCTCTTCCTCTGCATTCAGCATTTTACGGGTGCCGGGTGCGGATTGGGGAGAATTCTCTCTTTTTGTGTTTTAAATATTTTTTCCGGATGATTTTTGTATGAATGAGTTAATCAGGACAGATTTTTTTGAGAATACTATTAAAAGGCTGTCGGCTTTTAAAAATAAACTAACATTCATTTCACCACTTCAGGGTTCATCAAAAAGTTTTTTTATTGATGCGCTGATTAAAAAAGAAAAACAAATTGTAATTCTTTTGCCCGATGTTCAATCAGTGCTTGAAACGAATGTTGAACTTACAGTACTTGGTTTGGAAAAATTATTAATTCCGGTTTCTGATTTTAAATCAGAAATAATGCAGGAAAAACTTTCCGAAATTTCTAAACGAAATAAATTCATTTTAGTCTCAACTTACGATTTGCTTAATTGTCTTCTTCCACAAAAAGAAAAGATTGAAAAGAACACAACAATAATTCAGGTTGGCGGTGAACTTTCCTATGATGATCTTCTTGAATATTTAAACATCCTTAATTACACAAAAGATAAATTTGTTGAGATGCCGGGTGATTACGCAACCCGGGGATCAATAATTGATTTCTGGTCTTACAGTGAACCGAACCCGGTTCGGCTTGAATTTGACGGCGATTTTATTGAATCAATCCGTTACTTTGAGCCGGAAAATCAGCGCTCAATTGAGGCTGTTGAAAGAATAACTCTTGCCGGTTCACTTTCAAACGGAGTGAATGAAGAAAATTATACAGACATATTCAGCTATCTTGAAAATCCTGTTGTACTTGCTTCATCTTTTGAAATACAAAATCTTAAACCTGAAAAAATGAATTGCTTTACCGATTCAATTCATTCTGCAGCAATTAAAGATGAAGAGCAAAAAGAAGATGAAGTTTTTCTTGATGAATTTCCCGAACCATCTGATATAAATGAAAATAGTTTATCAGGTGAAACAGAAAAAATTAATCAATCTTCATTTACAGATGAATTTTTAAAAAAAGAAAATGTAAGATGGATTATCGAACAGGAACTTACTTCTGATAAACGAATTGAACTTGGAATTACTGATGCTCCAGTTATTAACAGCAATTATGAAGTTCTGTACAATACATTAAATGAATTTGCCTCAAAGGATTTTCATATTCTTATAACTTCTGAAAACGAATTGCAGTCAGCAAGATTAACAGATCTTCTTTCTGAATTTAAACCAGAACTCCGCAGACTTTTTGAATCAGGAAAAGTTAAAATTGAAACTCTTCCAATTAAACGGGGATTTCTTCAAAGGGAAGAAAAAATATTAATTCTTACTGATTACCAGATATTTAACAAACCATACCGCACAAAACTTCCTTCATCAAAAAAATATAAGAAATCCAAATCAAAAGCGGTTGCTTCAATTAAGCGCGGTGATTTTGTTGTGCATGAAGATTACGGAATCGGTAAGTATGCCGGGCTTGAGACAATTAAGATCGGCGAAACAAACCAGGAAACAATGAAAATATTGTTCAACGAAGGCGGAGTCGTTTATGTTAATCTTAATTATTTATCGATTGTAAAAAAATATTCTTCAAATGAAAATCTAACACCAACTCTTTCAACTCTTGGCACATCTGATTGGGTAAACACAAAACAAAAAGCTAAAAGAAAAATAAAAGAAGCAGCTCGTGAATTAATTCAGCTTTATGCAAAACGAAAAGCAACAGCAGGTTATACTTTTAGCGCTGACACAATCTGGCAGAAGGAACTTGAAGCATCATTCTTTTATGAAGATACTCCTGATCAGGCAAAGGTTACTGAGGAAGTTAAAGAAGATATGGAAGCGGCTTACCCGATGGACAGACTTGTCTGTGGTGATGTTGGATTCGGTAAAACAGAAATTGCTGTGCGCGCTGCATTTAAGGCTGTGCAGGATGGAAAACAAAGTGCGGTTCTTGTACCAACTACAATTTTAGCAGAACAGCACTATAATACTTTTAAAGACCGCCTTTCACAATTTCCCGTACGTGTTGAAGCTCTTTCAAGATTTCAAACAAAAAAACAGCAAACTGAAATTTTAAAAAAACTTGCTGAAGGACAGGTTGATGTTGTAATTGGTACACACAGATTAATTTCAAAAGATGTTCAATTTAAAGATCTCGGTTTATTAATAATTGATGAAGAACATCGTTTCGGAGTAATGGCGAAAGAAAAGCTTCGTTCATTAAAAGCAAATGTTGATACTTTAACACTTACAGCAACGCCAATTCCGCGCACATTAAATTTATCACTGCTTGGTGCACGTGATCTTTCAATCATTGCAACTCCTCCGCCAAACAGGCAGCCTATTTATACAACCGTTGCAACGTTTGATATTTTTAAAATTAAAGAATGGGTTTTAAATGAATTGAAAAGAAACGGGCAGGTTTATTTTGTGCATGATCGTGTTCAATCAATTGAAAAACTTGCAGCTTATTTAAAAAAATATTTGCCTGATGTTAAAATCGGAATTGCACACGGGCAGATGAAACCATCTCAGCTTGAAGAAGTTATTCACGGATTCCTTAATAAAAAATATGATGTGCTTCTTGCAACAAAAATTATTGAATCAGGAATTGATATTCCCAATGTGAATACAATTATTGTTAACCGTGCAGATCGTTTCGGGCTTGCGGAACTTCATCAGCTGCGCGGAAGAGTTGGAAGATCAGACCGCCAGGCATTTGCTTATTTCATTGTTCCATCTTTAAACGGAATTACAAAAAAAGCATTGAGGCGGCTCCAGGCAATCGAGGAATTTACAGATGTTGGAGCCGGATTCAGTTTATCAATGCGCGATCTTGAAATACGCGGTGCCGGAAATCTTTTAGGCACAGAACAAACCGGATTTATCAATGATGTGGGATTTGATCTTTACGTAAAATTAATTAATGAAGCTGTTGAAGAATTAAAGTATCAGGAATTTAAAGAAGTATTTAAAGATCTTCCTAAAACTGAAGAACGAAGCGAGCCTGTTATTGATACTTATTTTGAAATTGGAATTCCAAAAGAATATATGCCTGAACAAATGGACAGACTTAATTTTTACACCGCGCTTTATTCAATAAAAAATCTGCAGGAAATTTCTGAACTGAAAGAAGAAATGAAAGATCGTTTTGGTGCATTGCCGCTGCTTGTAAACAGGTTAATAGCCGCCGCTGAACTTAAATATTTTGCATCACTTGCATTGTTTGAAAGGATAATTATTCAGCGCAAAAATATTTTTATCATTCTGCCCAAAGGTGAAAAGGAAGATTATTATAAATTTAAATTTGTTGAGATGATGAGATTTATAATGGATAATTACAAAGATAAAATTAAATTTAATCAGCAAAAGGAAACATTAAAACTAATAATCACAAATCATTTTGAAAATCCGGAAAAGCTGCTTGAATTTTTAATAAAATTCTGTAATGAAGTGAAAGATTTGTTTCAGCCCGTTGAACTTCCTTCATGATTTTACAATCATGCAATGTATTCAACCCATTTACTGTATGCTTCGGGAATCTCAATCATCTTATTCTTAATGTATTTTCTAAAAGCAATATTCATCCATTTTTTAGATGCATGAATATCTTTTATCTCCATAAATGTTTTACCGTTTCTCTCAGTAAATTCGTATCCATAAATGTTTAATTGAAATGTATCCGGTTCACCAATAAGATTTATTTTCACATTTATATTTTTATTAACTGTATCCATATCAAATTCTTTTAACTCGCCAAGATCTTCAAGATAAGATTTTAAATATTTCTCAACAGCCGCAGAAATTATTTTATCTTTTATTCCCATAAAATTTTATAATATAAAGGACTTTCCCATTTGGGAAAGTCCCGCAATAAGTCTATCTCAAACCGAATGCTAATCCTATATTAATTATATAAAAGTTACTGTTGTAATCAGTTAAAGGAACATCATTAAGCTCGTCCCAATCATAATTTAAAAAAACGAATTTAACATCTCCTGTTAGCATAAGTTTGTCTGCCAGCGGAATTTCC
The DNA here is from genome assembly GCA_044507695.1 of Ignavibacteriales bacterium. Taxonomy (GTDB): domain Bacteria; phylum Bacteroidota; class Ignavibacteria; order Ignavibacteriales; family Ignavibacteriaceae; genus JBIQJD01. Next base: position 133,150 of record JBIQJD010000009.1, read on the forward strand.
GCTCCAGCACCAATATGCCATCCAAATTTTGTTTGAGTTTGATCCGCAAGATCCATCTGCTGAAAACCCGGATCAAAATCAAAAGTTGCATTGTACCAGCCGGCACCGGCAATTCCATACAGCATGGGGAAAGGATAAACAAGTGCTGAAGCTAATACCGGCCAGCTTCTAACAGTTATTGAACCATTGGCATATTCTTCTGTTCTGTAGTTAATTGATCCCTCAATACCAAATGCATCGCTTAATTTGGCTCTTATAAATCCACCAAACATAAATCTGCCGGCATCAGCATCTCCGGAACGTTGATATCCGATTTGAGGACCAATTCCAATACTTCCTTCACTTTTACTTTTTCTTTGCGCATTCGAATCTGATATAAAGAAAATGATGAGCAAAACAGTAAAAAATATTTTGCTCAATCTTAATGATTTCTCATAACACATAACTACCTCTTTTTGTTAATAACGATAAAGTGCCGCCATAGGCTTTCCATTCGGCATACGGTCAGCATCTAAAGAAAATACAATGCCGTTATGTAAGAGGGTTTGTTCTGTGGCAAGATCAATCAGATCGATGTCCTGTGGCTCAGAATTCTCGTAATTTACCTCAACTTTGTATGTATTTGGTTCAAATTTTCCCCAGACTTTTTCATCAGGATTAATAAACAAATATAATATTCTGTTGCTGAATGAATTTTTAATTATCTCATCAACTTTATCAGAAGCTCTCTGTGTGCCTGCATAATTTCCGTATTGATTAAGTGCGTTTTGAATATTCTCTTCTGTTTTTGATTTGATGATATCCCACGCCGCATCACGTAATTCCTGTTCGCTTAAATCCTGAGTATTTATTTGAAGAGATTTTTCCAATATGTAAGGATATGTATTCGCTTCTTTGTAAAGTGGAATGAGATACTCAACTCCGGCAATAAGCAGAGGAGCTTTTTCTGCGTTAAGATATTTTTGCAACGATGTATCAACGAGATGAAAGAATTGCTGAATTTTTTCTTTATGAGTTGCAGCATCAAAACCAGCCTGCCCATGATATGCTGCGCCAACAGGATTTCTTCCTCCTGCAGCAGATACAGACATTGTTACAGCACTTTGGCGCAGTGATCCGTCTTCTTCCTCCGAAGCGAAAAATTCTTCTATTGAAACTGGAACATCTTTTAATTCAATTTCATTAATTGTAAACCTGGTACTTTCAAACAGCCTGATATTTTTTTGATTAAGTGTGAGAAGAAGAAAACGGATATTTCCATTCATCATTTTAATTAATGGACGGGTATGATAACGATCAGCAATAGAGTTTTGTTCTTCAAAATATTCCGGAATTCTATAGTATAAAAATTCTTTTGGGGAAATGAATACGGCTAAACCATCACTTTGATGATTCCAGAAATCTATATTATCAATTAATTGCTTTGCCGGGTTTAATAGTTCATCAACCTGCTGCTGCTTGAAATTATTGGTTAATAATTTTTTTTCTATTTCTCTTAATTGATTTTTAAATCTTATATGATCTTGTTCAACTTCAGCACCTTTTCTATGAGTTGGAATATATATTGAAACAGATGGATTATTTCTTTTGCTCATCAGCTCTTTTAGTTTATCTTGATTAAGTATATCCATGTAATCCTCCTTAATGAATCATCATTGTTATCTGAATTTTTGAGTAATTGAATAATTGTCTAATTAAAGTTTTTTGAAATAATTATCTAACTGGTTCATCACAGAAAAGATTAAATTATTTTAAATCTGTTTTATGTCGTTCAATAAAGTTTCTGCGGCATGAATACAACACAAACCGTGCACCCAGCTTCCCGGCAGAGTTGAGGATGAACAGTTATAAATTATATTTGATGAAATTCTGTGTGGAATGAATGAAAAAATTGGACATGTCAAAAAATTAAACTGTGCGGGACGCCGCTCTTATTTACTCAAAACTCTTTCAATAAAAATACTTATCCCACCTGTGCAGTTTTAGCTTTTCGATCATCTCTGCCGAGAGGGGACCTTTTAAAACGCTTGCAATATTTGTAATTAAATGTTTTTCTTTTCGCATTCCGGGAATTACAGTTGTAACTCCTTCAAAGCTGATGATAAAACGCAGTGCAGCTTCGGGAAGTGTTTCCGCTTCATGCTGAACTTCATGTTTAATTTTTGCAGCACGCTGCTGAACTTCTTTTTTTCTTTCTCCGCCAAAGTAATAGTTTCTGAAATCACCATCAGGAAAAGATGTATCGGGATTTATATTTCCTGTAAGTGCCCCTTCATCAAACGGAACGCGCGCAATAAATGAAATATTATTCTCACAGCAGAAGGGATAAAGTTTTTCAAGTGGTTTTTGTTCAAATATATTAAAGATAACCTGGTAGCTGTCTATTAATCCGGACTTGCCTGCTTCGATTCCGTTTTCCGGTTGATGATCATTCACAGAGATTCCCCAAAATTTCACCTTACCTTCATCGCGTAGTTTTTCAATTGTATTTTTCCATTCATCTTGTTCAGCCCATTTATCATTCCACACATGAAACTGCATTAAATCTATATAATCTCTTTTAAGATTTCGGAGAGATTTTTCAACAGAGCTGATTATATAATCATCGGGAAATGATTCCTCAAGAGTTGAATTGTCATCAGCCGGCCATTCTCTTTTTTTACTTGGAATTTTTGAAGCTATAAAAACCTGTTTACCTGATTCTTTTTCTGCTTCACCAACTAATTGTTCACTATGCCCTTCTCCGTATGCAAGAGCAGTATCAAAAAAATTTATTCCTTCTTCAATTGCTTTGCGCAGTATTTTTTTTGATTCTTTATCATCAGCACCAATCCATTCTGATTTTCCAATTCCCCATGCACCAAATCCAAGCTGGGTAACTTTTACATCTGATTTATTAAAATTTTTTAAAATCATTTTTTCACCATTTTAATTTTCTTTAAAGATAAAACTAAAAAGATAATTATGCCTTTAAGCTGACTTCAAATCACAACTTTCTGATAATAATAAAGTCTAAATGATAAACATGAAATGGAGTGAATAAAATAAGGCAGAATGATTTCCAATTTCGATCATTCTCCGCAAAAAGGGCGCTTCAATTAATGGAGCGCCTTTTTTTTATGCAAATATTTTTTTACTTGATTTCTTTCATCTTCCTGAAGTGCAATATTAATTGCAACTGCCGCCCGCGCACCTTCGGCAGCAGCAACAATTACAAACTTCATATCCCTGGCAGCATCTCCCGCAACAAAAACTCCTTCTATTCCTGTCTCCTGTTTATTATTTGTTTTGATTGAACCGCTGCTGTTAAATTTGCAGCCGAGTTTTTCTGCAAGTGTTGATCGCTGATATTGATCTGAGCTGAAAAAGATTGCATCACGTTCAATGTCTTCTCCGTTTTTAAAAATAACTTTTTTAAGATAGCCGTTAGTACCTTCAAGTCTTTCAATTTTTTGAGTATATATTTTTATTCCTGCTGATAAAAGTTATTCAGTATCAATTTTTCTCATTGAAGAAATTCCATCAGTACAGATTATTACATCGGAACTCCATGTTTTAATGGAAAACCCAAGAACGTATGCGGCTTTTCCATTTGCCAGTGCGGCTAATTTTTTATCTCTTACTTCCCAACCATCACAATAGGGACAATGAAAAACACTTTTGCCGTACATGCTTTCCAGGCCCGGAATATCAGGCAGATTATCTGCAATGCCGGTAGCGATTAATATTTTTTTTGAATAGAATTTCTCATCGCTTGAATCAATTACTTCAAAATGTTTATCAGCATAATTTACTTCAACAATTTTTCTGCTTTCAACAAGAACATCATATTTCAATAATTCTTCTCTTCCCAATTGAATAAAATCAAGCGGATTCAAACCATCCCGGGTTAAATATCCATGCATTTGTTCTGCACGTTTATTGCGCGGCTCACCTGAATCACAAATCAAAACTTTCCTTCGTGAACGTCCCAGAATTAATCCTGCACTTAAGCCTGCGGGTCCGCCTCCAATTATTATAACATCATACATAAAATTATTTCATTGTAATTAATATGATTTAACAAAAATATGGTTCACGGATTAAATCAGGAGAATAGAAATCACAAAATTTAAAATGAATTTGATTGTAATTATATTTTTGATAAAATAGAGTTGAACTACAGTAATACAAAAGGAGAACATACCATGCAGATACCTCTGGAAGTTTATTACAAGGATGTTAATAAATCAGAATCACTCGAAAATCTGATCAGAAGTAAAGTATCTAAACTAGAAAAAGTTTGTGATCATATTACAAGCTGCAGGGTTGCAATTGAAAAACCAAATACAATCACAAGGAGAAGAAATCCTTACCGCGTAAGAATTGATTTAACAGTTCCGCCCGGACACAATGTAGTAGTTTCAAAAGAACCATCAGATAATGAAAAAGAAGATCCATTGCCAACAGTGGTTAGAGATGCTTTTAATGCGGCTCAAAGAAGAATTAAAAAAATAGTTCAGCTTCAGAGAAAAGATGTAAAATCACATCCCGAACAGGAAGTGCGCGCCATTGTATCAAGAATATTTCCGATGGAAGGCTACGGCTTTCTGCGCACTATAAATGGGCGTGAAATTTACTTTCACCGTAATGCGGTAGTGAATGAAGATTTTGATAGAATGCAGGAAGGAACAGGCGTTCGGTTTTTTGAAGTTGAAGGTGAGAAAGGTCCGCAGGCAAGTACTGTTCAAACGCTTGATTAATCAAACTGCAAGAAATTATTTTAAATCCCTCTTCTGATTGAAGAGGGATTTTTGCTGTTGTTAAATCTTAATAATTATTTTTTTGATATTCATCAATATTAAAAGATCAGTGAATAATTAAGTTTATTCATTGGAGAAAGGAAGAATGATATGAATCTCAATGGAAAAAGAATTGCAATATTTTTAGAAAAGATGTACGAAGAATCAGAATTTTTATATCCTTATTACCGCATGAAAGAAGCCGGTGCAAAGGTTACCGTAATTGCACCAGAAGTTGCAGTTTATAAAGGTAAAAACGGTGTACCATCAAAATCTGATAAATCTATTAAAGAAGTAAATACTTCAGAATTTGATGCACTCATTATTCCCGGCGGTTATTCACCAGATCATATGAGACGCTCACCTGAAATGGTAAAGTTTGTAAGACAGATGCATGATGAAAATAAAATTGTTGCTGCAATCTGCCATGGTCCGTGGATGCTTGCTTCGGCTGGTATCCTGAAAGATACACAGGTAACAAGCTTCTTTTCTTTAAAAGATGATATTATAAATGCCGGCGGAAACTGGATTGATAAAGAAGTTGTTAATGATAATAACATAATTACCTCACGCAATCCTGATGATCTTCCGGTTTTCTGCAGAACAATAATTGAATCACTCGTTGGTAAAAAAATGGAGGTTGAGGCATGAAATTGCTTGCCGTAATTATTCTTGGATTTTTTCTTTTTTCAGGCTGTTCAGATAAATCAAACGAACACAACAGGGATGAACTTGTAAAAAAAGCTTCTGATGAAAATCCCCGCTGGCGTGATCAGGATGAAATTAAAGATGCTGAAGTTAATAAAGCTATAGCCGTTCTTCAGCCCGCTGAAGGTAAAAATGTTTCAGGCATTGTAACATTTACAAGAGAAGATAATGGAATAAAAATCGTTGCCGATATCAAAGGATTGAAACAAGGCAGACATGGTTTTCATATCCATGAATTTGGAGATTGCAGCGCTGCTGATTTCTCATCTGCAGGCGGACATTTTAATCCGATGCAGACTAAACATGGCGCACCAACTGATAAAGAAAGACATCCCGGAGATTTTGGAAATATTGAAGCTGATGCTTCAGGCAATGTTCATTTTGAATGGACTGACAGTGTAATTACATTCAGCGGAGTGCATTCAATTTTAGGACATGCAGTTGTGGTACACGAAAAAGAAGATGATCTTTCCTCACAGCCATCAGGTGATGCAGGCGGCAGAGTTGCATGCGGTGTTATTGGTATAGCAAAAGAGTGATGCTTTATTCTGCCGGATGAGAAAGAAAATTCATATTGGTACTTCAGGATGGAATTATAAACACTGGATTGGAAAATTCTATCCTGAAGATCTTAAACAAAAAGATTGGCTTCAGTTTTATATTGATAAAGGTTTGCACACCGTAGAATTAAATAATCCTTTCTATCATCTGCCAACAAAAAAAACTTTTGAAAACTGGAACAAACAGGCTCCGCGAGATTTCATCTTTGCAGTTAAAGCAAGCAGATATATAACTCACATGAAAAAGCTGCTTGAACCGGAAAAATCATTAAAGAATTTTATTTCCAATGTTAAAGGATTAAATGAAAAATTGGGTCCTGTTTTATTCCAGCTTCCGCCGCGGTGGAAGTACAACAGCAGCAGATTTAAAGAATTTCTTCAGTCACTGCCGGAAAATTTCAGGTACACTTTTGAATTCCGCAATGAAACCTGGTGGAACGATGAAGCGCTGAATCTTTTAAATGAATATAAATGCGCCTTCTGCATATTTGAACTTGCCGGACAGATTACTCCAAATGAAGTTACAACTGATTTTGTATATGTAAGACTTCATGGTCCGGGCAATAAATATCAGGGAAAGTATGATACAAAGACTTTAACAACCTGGAAGAACAATTTTTTGAAATGGCATCAGCAAAAAAAAGCAGTGTACTGCTATTTTGATAATGATGACAGCGCTTACGCTGCAGAAAATGCAATTGAATTAAACGAAATGATTAATGAGTAATAGTGGAATAAAATTTTAAAACCTATATATTAACCTTCCGTTAAAAAGATTTCATTTATAATGAAATATCCTGGCGCAGTTATTTCATAATTTAATCCCAGCATCATTAAAAATTATGATTAAATTTATTCCTCTTGGCGGAGCCGGAGAGATTGGTGCAAGCTGCTTCTATCTTAATATTGATGGTACAGGAATAATTTTAGACTGTGGAATGCATCCACAAAAAACAGGAGTTGATTCACTTCCCAAATTTGAATTAATAAAAAATCAGCCTGTAGATTTTGTTTTGATTTCACATGCACACCAGGATCACCTGAGTGCTCTTCCCTATCTTGTACAACAGCATCCATATATAAAAATAATTTCTACGCCTCAAACACGTGCTCTGGCAGAACTTACTTTGCATGATTCTGTTTCCATTATGCGTTCTCAACTAACCGATGAAGATGAGATGAGGATTTACACTCATGAAGAAATTGATTTGTTAATTCAAACAATACAATATCATGCATATAATGAAGAGTTCATCATTAATGGTTTCAAACATAAAAATAATGAGCCTGTAAAAGCTGAGTTTTACGATGCCGGGCATATTCTTGGTTCAGCAGGAATACTTATTTCTTACGCCGGAAAGAAAATTTTTTATACCGGTGATATTAATTTAAAAGATCAGATGCTTCTGTCAGGTGCTGAACTTCCTAAAGAGAAAATTGATGTACTTATTCTTGAAACAACCTATGGCGCAACAGATTCCGCATTGATCCCGCCATGGAATAATGAAGCAAACAGGTTTGCTCAAAAATCAAATAAAATTTTAACAGAAGGCGGCTCAATTCTTATTCCGGTTTTTTCACTTGGTAAAATGCAGGAGATAATTTCTACTATCTGGAATTTAATGCAGAAAGGAAAATTGATTCAAACAGATATTTATACGGGAGGTTTAGCTCCTAAAATTAGCCGCGTATATGATTATAACAGGTATTCAGTTAGAAGATTAGACAGCGAGTTTGAGATAAAAAATATTCCTCAAAAAAATTTATATGAAGTTGAAAACCCGGAAGTGTTTTTTAATCATCCTTGTTTTGTGCTTGCATCAAGCGGAATGCTTATTGAAGGAACAGCTTCTTTCAGGCTGGCAAGAAGATGGCTGAGAAAAAGTAATTCGGCTATATTTACTGTTGGTTATATGGAGAAATCAACTCCCGGTTACAAAATTATTAATTCGGTAAAAGGCGGTAAGATTGTTTTATCCGATTTTTTTGGTGAAGAAGAAATTAAATGCACGGTTGAGCAGTTCCGCTTTTCTTCTCATTCATTAAGAGAGGATTTAATTGAAATTTATAATTTTCTTAACCCGGAAGTTGTAATACTTGTTCACGGTAATCCCGAAGCGATTGACTGGGTTGGTGCTTCTATTTTAAAACATAAATCAAAAAAGAAAAAAAATACAAAAGTATTCAGCGCCGAAACGGGCAAGGAAATTATTTTACAATAGCGTTGTAATTTTCAATTTAAATTGAAGGAAAAATTTTATGCCCGGTAAAATTAATTTCAAACCATTAACAATTGATTTATGGAATGATTTTGAAAAATTATTTGGTGAAAAAGGTGCCTGCGGCGGATGCTGGTGCATGTACTGGAGATTAAAACGCGCCGAGTATAATCTGAAAAAAGGAAACGGCAACAAAACGGAAATGAAAAAAATTGTCCGTTCAGGCAAGGTCCCCGGTATCATTGCTTATATAAATGATGAACCTGCAGGATGGTGTTCTTTTGGTGAACGGAAAGATTTTCCTGTTTTAGATAATTCCAGAATTTTAAAACCGGTTGATGATAAAAAGGTCTGGTCAATCATTTGTTTCTTCATTGCAAAGCCGTACAGAAAATCCGGCTTATCATCAAAGATGCTGGAATTTGTAAAAAAATATGTTAAACGCTGCGGTGGAAAAATTCTTGAAGGCTATCCGGTTGAACCAAAACAAGATAAAATGCAGGATGTTTTTGCATGGACGGGATTTTCATCTGCATTCTTAAAAGCCGGATTTAAAGAAGTGATCCGCAGATCAGAAACAAGACCAATAATGAGATTTTTAATTAAATAATTTTTAACTGCACATAATAGTATCAATATGTCAATCATTAATATAAGAAAACGAATAAAGGAAGAATCAAATCCTGAGCAGGCAAAAATACTGCAGCGGTTTTTTAAAACAGGAAAAGGAGAATATGGTGAAGGTGATATCTTTGCCGGAATTAAAGTTCCGGTGCAAAGAAAAATTGCGCGTGAAAACAGAAATGCTACAATAAAAGAATTGTATGATCTCCTTCATTCGCCTGTTCATGAGGAAAGATTAATTGCGCTGTTCATTCTTATTGATAAATTTTCCAAAGCGGATGAAACGCATCGTGAACAGATTTATAATTTTTATATGAAGAATAGAAAAGGAATTAATAATTGGGATCTTGTTGATCTTTCTGCTCCACTAATTGCCGGCGCTTTTTTATACGATAAGGAGAGAACAATCTTATATGAGTTTGCAGAATCCGAAAATATTTGGGAAAGACGTATCGCTATACTTTCAACTTTTTATTTTATAAGGAAGAATGATTTTAAAGATACGCTTGCTATCTCTGAAATTTTATTGAATGATAAACATGATCTTATTCATAAAGCAGTTGGATGGATGCTGCGTGAAACAGGTAAAAGAAATTTAAAGGTGGAAGAATCCTTCCTGAAAAAACATTATAAAAAAATGCCGCGTACAATGCTTCGTTATGCAATTGAAAAATTTCCTGAAGAAATAAGACAGAATTATTTAAAAGGAAGAATCTGAAAAGAAAAAATAGCCGGGAAAATTTTATTCTGAAATTTCTATTCTTTCAAGGTCAACATTTGCCGGACCGTTTATTACCCTTCCAAGCGTCGAGAATCTGGAACCATGACATGGACAATCAAATGATTTTTCCGTATTGTTCCAGTTAACAATACATTTTAAGTGGGGACACACAGCAGAGAAAATGTGAAACTTGCCCGTTTCATCCCTGTAAACAGCGGCTTTCCAAAGCTCGTCTCTTATAATTGCCCCTTCACCGTTCTTTAATTCTTTTAATGAGTCAATATCTCCGGGAGTGATAAAATCAACGTACTGTTTTGCAACATTTAAATTTTCCTGCAGGTATGTTCCCGCTGCAGATAAACTTATTCTTGAAGGATTATAAATCTCTTCCCATTTATTTTTCTTGCCCGCAATAAGATCACTGATAAGTATTCCGGCAATTGTTCCGTGTGTTATCCCGTTTCCGCTGTCTCCTGTTGCAATAAAAATATTTTCATCATCAGGATTTCTTCCTATTAATCCAAGATGATCAACCGGTTCCATCACCTGTCCGCTCCATCTGAAAAGAACTTCTTCCATAATTGGGAAATGATTTTTTGCCCAATTTTTAAGCGCAGCAAATCTTTCTTCCCCGGAAATATTTTCTTCATCTGCCTGCCCGGTTTTATGATCTTCTCCTCCAACAATCAGCAAATCAAATTCACTGCTATACGGATGAATCCGTACATAGTGGTAAGGATAAACCTGCCATGTTGATTTATGATTACCAGTATCCCACCAAAGTGAATGAGATATGGAATTTTTCGGAACCCGTGCGGCAACTACATAGGTTCTGTAAGGTGCTTGCTTGTTATGAATCTTTACAACATCATTTATTGGAGAGTTTGTTGCAACAACAACGTACTTTGCATTTACTTTATAACCGTTTGAGGTTTCAACTCCTTTGTTATTAATTTCTTTTACGTGAGTATCAGTGTATATAAATCCTTTGTTGTTTAAAATAATTTTGCATAAACCGGAAAGATATTTTAGTGGATGAAATTGTCCCTGATTCGGAAACTTCAAAAATTTATTTCCGGCAGCAATTATATCAGGAGCAGTTTCAATCAATTCAACATGCAGGCCTGCACGTTTTGCAGCGTTTAATTCTTCCCGCAATGATTCTTCATCATCAGATGGATGCAGCATCAGGTAGCCGTTAACTCTTTCAAAGTTACATATTATATTATTTTCAATTACGATCCTTTCAATAAAATTTATTGCTTCGGTGTGGCTTTCCGCTGCAAGTCTGCTTGTTTCATTATCGAATGATTTTTCAATTCTGAAATATCTGTCATCAAGCGCGTTTGAAATATGTGCGGTAGTTCTTCCCGTTTCACCGCTGCCAATGTTTCCATCTTCAATAAGTATAACGGAAAAATTATTTTTTGAAAGCTGATAAGCTGTAGTTACTCCGGCTATTCCTCCGCCTACCACAACAACATCTGCGGAAGTGTTTTGATTAAGCGGTGAAAATTTTATTTCAGGAGCTTCATCAAACCAGCATGAAATATTTGCGCCGGAAGTTCTTTCAGGTTTATTTTCTTTAACAATTATTAAATTATTATTACTCATCTTTTCAATCCTTCATATTAAATCAGGTTTAATTATCAAACAGAATCACAAGAATAATAGAATGTATGATCTCTATTTCCTATGATTAAAAACATTCTTTTCTGCCGGTTTGATAAATCTTACCAGTTTCTTTGAATGATATTTTGTTAAAAAAATTTTATTAAGTTTGATTTGTAAACATTTTAATGACTTATCAACAATAATACTTCAAATACAATCCAGCTATTTATTGCCGCCATTGTGTAGCAAGCCGTCAGATTCAATTTAAAATCTGAAGGCATTCCTCCGTTTAAAAATCATTTTAAAATATTTTGGAGAATAAAAATGCTGCAATTAAATCAGCTTGGCTGGAGTAATTTTTTTGAAGAACAATTTACATCATTTAAAGACCGGGGAATGATTCCCGCACGCATATCTGCTGAACATAAAGAACGTTACATGGTGTATTCAGAAGCAGGTGAATTAAAAGCAGAAGTAACAGGAAAATTAATTTACGGTGCTGATAATCCATCTCAATTTCCCAAAACCGGTGATTGGGTTGCCGGAATTTATTTTGAAGATGAAAAGAAATTAATAATTCATGATATACTTGAAAGAAGAACATTTTTTTCACGAAGTGCTGCAGGTAAAAAATCAGATGAACAAATAATTGCTGCTAATATTGATTTCCTTTTCATCGTTCAAAGTATGGATGCAGATTTAAGTGAAAGAAGACTCGAAAGATATTTATCTTCTGCATTCAACGGGAGAATTAAACCGGTGATAATTTTAAACAAGTCAGATCTCGTAAACGATCATCAGGAAAAAATTATTAAGTTCAGAAACGCCTTCCCTGATGTTGAAGTTTTTGGAGTAAGCTGTTTGCAGAAAACAGGATTAAGTGATTTGAATAAATTTATTAAACCCGGAATTACAATTGCATGTGCTGGTTCATCCGGTGTTGGTAAATCAACATTGATAAATGCAATCGCCGGAAAAAACATACAAAAAACTGCTGAAGTACGAAGCACAGATTCAAAGGGAAGACACACAACAACTGTGAGAGAAATGTTTTTGCTGCCGCAAGGTGGAATTCTGATTGATACTCCCGGTATGAGAGAATTTGGCTTGTGGAATGCTTCGGATGGTGTTTCAAAAGTGTTTGATGAAATTGAACTGTTTGCTGAAAATTGCAGATTTAATGATTGCACCCATACGATAGAAGTTGACTGCGCAGTAATTGCAGCGCTTAATTCCGGCGCAATATCTCGTGAGCGTTATAACAGCTATTTGAAGCTTCTGCGGGAATTAAGATATTTGGAACAGAAGACTGATCTTAATGCAATGCTTGAAGAAAAAAGAAAATGGAAAATAATTCATAAAGAACAGAAAAGATTTTTAAAAGATAATACTAGTAACAAATATTAATTCTTCTTTAAAAATTTTTATCAGGAGCTGAAAATGAGGAAAAATATTTCCAGCGGTGCATACTGGGAAGATATTGTTGGCTATTCCCGCGCTGTAAGAATTGGAAATCAAATTGAAATCTCAGGAACTGTTGCGGTAGATGAAAATAATAAACTGGTTGGTAAAGGTAGTGCTTATGAACAGACTAAATATATCCTGCAGAAAATTGAAAAAGTTCTTAAAGAAGCCGGTGCATCTCTTAATGATGTTATAAGAACAAGAATGTTTGTTACCGATATTTCATTATGGGAGGAAATAGGCAAAGCTCACGGTGAGGTATTTAAATCAATAAAACCAGCAACATCAATGATTGAAGTAAAATCATTGATTGAAAAAGAATATCTTCTGGAGATTGAAGCTACCGCTATTATATCTGATTAAAATAATACACGTATAAAATTTTTTGAAATAGCAGAAGCATGATTATCTTTATTTTTCATTATAAAAATTTTTGAGGAATAATGGAATTCAGAATTAACACCGAAGTAAAAATCGGGCATGTGCATTTAACAGTTTCTGATCTTGAACAATCATTAAAATTTTACAGAGATATTTTAGGATTTGAAATTACACAAGGATTTGGCAACTCGGCAGTATTTCTATCCGCCGGCGGATATCATCATCATATTGCGCTTAATACATGGGCTGGAAAAGGCGCTACTCCCCCGCCGCCCGGTCATACAGGATTATATCACTTTGCAATTCTCTATCCAACCAGAAAAGAACTTGCTAAGATAGTAAGAAGATTGTTTCAGCTTAATTATAAAATTGAAGGTGCATCTGATCATGGCGTTTCTGAATCAATTTATCTTCATGATCCTGATGGAAACGGAGTTGAACTATATTGTGATCGTCCGGAATCAGAATGGCCTTTCGATTCCGAAGGACATTTAATGATGACAACAAAACATCTTGATGTTCTGGGACTGCTTTCAGAACTGGATGGGGAAGACGAATAAATTCTATTATTGTTAAAAATTATTCCGGGATTCTAGATGAAATTCTTAGTTTACTTTTTTTTGTTAACAGGATTTCTTTATTCACAAACACTTAATATAAGCGGGCATGTTCAGGATAAGTCTAATGGTGCTTCACTTTATCGCGCAAAAATTCTTCTTGTAAATAAAGATAATCCCGAACTTCGTGATTCGCTTTTAACAAACTCATCGGGCAACTGGTCTTATATTTTGCAAATAACAGATGTACAAGATAAATCCTTCTCCCCTGCTGAATTTGAAGTATATCAGAATTATCCTAATCCATTCAATCCTTCTACAAAAATAAGTTTTTCCGTAAGGAATGAAGGCGGGGTTAAAATTACAGTAAGCAATATTTTAGGTGAGATAATCGATTCACGCAGTTTTGATTTAACAGCCGGTAATTACAACATTGATTGGGAAAGCAAAGGCAGTGCAGGAGTTTTGTTTTATACAATAGAAATGAACGGGTTTACTTCCACAAAAAAAATGATTCAGCTTGATGGCGGAAGCGGAGCGGGATTAACAAATTTATCAGCCGGAAATATTTCTGCTCCTTCCGGTAAGTTAAATAAATCATCTTCAGCCAATGAATATTATATAATAACTTCACTATTATATTATGCTGAGGATACTCTGCTTGTTAAACTTGAAGATGGAATGCACTTTCAAACAGAACTTCAAACAGTTCATGAGAAGGCATTCTTTATAGATTTGCATAATGATGTTTTGGGCAGAACGGTAAATGGATATGATATTAGTCTGCTCCATAATTTTTATGATTCTGATTTACCCCGTTTTAAACAAGGCGGCGTTGATGCACAGCTTCTCTCAGTTTGGGTTGATCCTGATGATTTTGATAATCCGTTTGAAGAATCAATGAGAATGATTGATACATTCATGGTTCAAGCTGAACGTTATTCAGATCTGATGGGGCAGGCAGTTAATGCTGATGAACTTGAACAGCTTGTAAGTGAAAATAAATTTGCCGGAGTTCTTGTTGCAGAAGGCGGCCATGCAATTGAAGATGATATTAACAAACTTTATGAGCTTTACGATAGGGGTGTTCGTTATTTAACCATTACCTGGAATAACAGCACATCATGGGCGGTTTCTGCTGCAGATCCTGAATCACAGACAAAAGGCTTATCAGATTTTGGAAGAGAAATAATCAGAACAATGGATTCGCTTGGAATGATTATCGATGTTTCTCACACTGGAGTAAAAACAATTGAGGATATTCTTGAGGTTACAAAAAATCCAATAATTGCAAGCCATTCAGGTGTTAGAGCAATTAGAAATCATACCAGAAATCTTACTGATGATCAGATAAAAAGTATAGCAAACAGCGGGGGAGTGATTGGTGTTGTTTTTTATACTTCCTTCCTTTCAACTTCATCAGCTTCAAACGTAACATCTGCTGATGTTGTAAAACATATAAATTATATCCGTGATCTTGTTGGTGTAGATTACATTGCAATTGGTGCTGATTTTGATGGCGGAATCCGCGGGCCGGTAGATATACCCGATGTATCTTATTACCCGCAGCTTACTCGTGCACTCATAAATGAAGGTTACTCAAATGAAGAAATTTATAAGATTCTTGGCGGAAACTTCATGAGAGTATTTAGGCAGGTTTGCAAATAATCTCTGATTAAACTTGCAAAATGTTAAAAACTAAATTATTTTCAATTAAATAAAAAGTAAGTAATTACGTAATATATTTAGTAAATAGAATGGATATTATAAAAGATTTAGGACAAATTGCTCTTGGCAGCAGATTAAAAAGATTGAGTGATCAGTTAATGTATGATGTTCATAAAATTTACAAACAGCAGCATTCCGATTTTGAACCACGCTGGTTTGCTCTTACATATCTTCTTTATGAAAACGGGGAAATGCCTGTTCTTGACATTGCTGCAGCGTTAAAAATTTCCCATCCGGCAATTGTTCAGTTTGTAAATCAAATGAATAAAAAGAAACTGGTGGTTACCGAGAAAGATGTAAAAGATAAACGGAAAACCATTGTTCGTTTATCAGAAGAAGGGAGAAAAATTTTTGAATCAATAAAACCTGTTTTGCCGGAGATTGAATCTGCAGTAAAAGAAATAATTTCAGAAACTAAATATGATGTTCTTCATGTGATTGATAAAATTGAAAAATCATTAGCAGAGCAAAATTTGTTTGAGAGGGTAAATAACCGGGTAAAGAATAAATTAATGGAAAAAGTTGAAGTGATTGAATACAACTCCGGACATAAAGATCATTTTAAATCTTTAAATATTGAATGGCTTAAAAAATATTTTTACGTAGAGCCGGAGGATGAAAAAATTCTTTCTGATCCTGAGAAGTATATAATTAATCCGGGAGGAATGATTTTCTTTGCCCGCATAAATAATGAAATAGTTGGTACCTGTGCAGTGATTAAAATAGATGATAAAACATTTGAACTTGCTAAAATGGCAGTTACTGAAAAAGCACGGGGAAAGCAAATTGGTAAAAAACTGGCGCTGGTTGTAATTGGTTATGCAATTTCAAAAGGTGCAAAATATGTTGAGCTTGAAACAGCACATAAACTTACTGCTGCTGTTAATCTTTATGAAAAACTTGGTTTTGTGCATGTGCCTTTCAATAGTGAGTCAAAATATCAAAGGTCAACTTTTAAAATGAGACTTGAACTTCCAACATGATTTTTATTCTTAAAAAAATATCCACAGTATAATTAAAAAAACACCCTATTTTTTTCTTCCATTCATAATTAACAGACAATATTTTATCTGGAATTATATTTTTATATTTTTTCAGCCCAATAAAGAACGTGATCATTAAAATTATATCAGGAAAATATGGGATTAAAAAACGGTTCAGTATTCTTTACAGATAATGAAAAGATTGAAAGCTATTCTCTTTCAAATCAATTTGCAGAACACCTGGAGTTTGATCTTGTTAAAGATAAAATAACTGCAACCGAAAGTGATGCATACTATGCGCTTTCACTCGCAGTACGTGACAGGCTCGTACGAAGCTGGCTCAGAACACAGCAGCAATACAAGGAAAAGGATGTAAAAAGAGTATACTATCTATCGTTAGAATTTTTGATGGGAAGGCTGCTCGGCAATGTTTTAATCAATATGGATTTTTATGATGAGTGTTATAAAATTCTTCAGCGGGATGGTTATAAACTTGAAGACATTCGTGAGTATGAACCTGATATGGGTTTGGGCAACGGTGGTTTAGGAAGGCTCGCGGCATGTTTTCTTGATTCAATGGCTACGCTTGAACTGCCGGCATTTGGTTACGGCATCCGGTATGAGTATGGAATTTTTGCCCAGGAAATTGAGAACGGCTACCAGGTTGAAAAACCTGATAACTGGATTAGTTACGGCAATCCATGGGAGATATTAAGACGCAGCTTAAATTACCGTATTAAGTTTTACGGAAAAGTAATTCAGGATCCGGTTGATCATTTAAAATATCATTGGGTAGATACAAATGATATTTTAGCTGTTGCTTATGATATTCCTGTTCCCGGTTACAGAACAAACACTGTTAATAATTTAAGATTGTGGCAGGCTAAAGCAACAAGTGAATTCAGCTTTGAAGAATTTAACAGCGGAAATTATGTTGCTGCAGTTGATAGAAAAAACAGTTCTGAAAATATATCAAAAGTTCTTTATCCAAATGACACTATTGATAAAGGAAAATTTCTCCGTTTAAAACAGCAGTACTTCTTCTCTTCTGCAACTCTGCAGGATATTATAAGAAAATACAGAATCAATCACGATACTTTTGATAAGTTTGCCGAAAAAACCGCAATTCAATTAAATGATACTCATCCTGTTATTGCTATTCCGGAATTGATGAGAATCTTAATTGATGAAGAAGGATTAAGCTGGGATAAAGCCTGGGATATTACTACAAAAACTTTTTCTTATACAAACCATACGGTTGTGCCTGAAGCTCTTGAAGAGTGGTCCGTTTCAATTGTTGCTGATCTTCTTCCACGCCATCTTCAAATAATTTATGAAATTAACAGAAGATTTATTGAATACATAAAAGAAAATTATACGCAGGATGAAAAAATAATTTCATCTCTATCAATCATAAAAGATCATCCTGAAAAGAAAATACGGATGTCTAATCTTGCAATAATTTGCTGCCATACAATAAACGGCGTTGCTGAACTTCATACAGAAATTTTAAAGAAGGTAATCTTTCCGCATTTCTATGCTCTTTATCCTTCAAAGTTTAAAAATATTACAAACGGAATTACTCCAAGAAGATGGCTTAAAACATCAAATCCGCTTCTGGCCGGATTGATTTCTGATAGGATAGGCAATGGGTGGGTTACCGATTTGATGCAATTGAAGAAACTTGAAAAGTATGCTCGCAATAAAGAATTTCAGGAGAACTGGAGAATTGCAAAATGGCTTAACAAAAAACTGCTGATCAATTATATACAGGATGAACATCCCGATATTAGAATTAATCCTGAATCAATGTTTGATGTGCAGGTAAAAAGATTTCATGAATACAAACGGCAGCTTCTGAATGTGCTTCATGTGATAACTTTATACAACAGGCTGAGAGATAATCCTTCTCTTGATATGGTTCCACGGACAGTAATATTTGGCGGTAAGGCTGCACCAGCTTATATGATGGCAAAACTTGTAATCAAATTAATTAATTCCGTTGCAGATGTTATAAACCACGATCCGGTTGTTGGTGATAAACTTAAAGTAGTTTTTCTTAAAAATTATTCTGTTACTCTTGCGGAAAGAATAATTGCCGCGGCTGATTTATCAGAACAAATTTCAACTGCGGGATTTGAAGCATCCGGCACAGGCAATATGAAGTTTGCACTTAACGGTGCGCTTACAATCGGAACGCTGGATGGTGCAAATGTTGAAATACTTCAGGAAGTTGGTGATGAGAATATTTTTATTTTTGGTTTAACCGATGAACAGGTTTTGGATCTGAAAAATAACAGTTATAATCCGCGTGCTGAGTTAGGAAAAATTCCTGAACTGCAGCGGATAATAAATATGCTTGAATCAAATTTTTTTAACAGCAATGAACCGGAAATTTTTAAACCAATTGTTGATAGCCTTTTAAATGTAGATTATTATTGTTTGTTTGCGGATTATAATTCCTATATCAAAACTCAGGATGAAGTAAGCAAACTTTATTTGAACCAGGAAGAATGGACATACAAATCTATTTTAAATGTTGCAAGGATAGGAAAGTTTTCAAGCGATCGTTCAATTAAAGAGTATGCTGAAAAAATATGGAATGTAAAACCGGTGAAGATTAAAAATCATTAAAGAATTTTCCGCAGAGAAATTATTTTTTAAACAAATTATCAATTTCTTTTGCGGAAAGTTCTCTTACCTTTCCAACCAGAAGATTATTCAGATGCAAACTTTTTATTCTCACCCTTACTAATCTTAATGTTGGAAAACCAATTTTTGCCGTCATCTTTCTAACCTGCCTGTTTCTTCCTTCAACCAAAGTAATACTTAACCATGAATCAGGCACCGTTTTTCTGAAGCGTACCGGCGGAACTCTCTCGCGAAAATTTGGCGGAGTAATTTTTTTAACTTTTGCAGGAAGAGTTTTCCTGTTTCCTATTATTACTCCGTCTCTCAATTTCTGAAGATCAGCTTCTGCAGGAATTCCTTCAACCTGAACATAATATTCTCTCTCATGTTTTTTTACAGGATTCAGCAGATGATCTGTCAGCTTTTTATCGTTAGTTAAAATAAGAAGCCCTTCACTGTCCATATCAAGTCTGCCAACAGGATAAACATTTGCCGGAAATTTGAAAAGATCCGCCAATGTTTTTCTTCCTTCCTTATCAGTAAATTGTGAAAGCACACCGTAAGGTTTATTTACAGCGTAGTAGATTAATTTCAATTTCGTTTCTTATCTATTATTAGAGCTAATGATTACTGTGATGGATAAAATTAGTAAAATATTTTATCCTTACTTAAAAATTTAAATTATCTTTTTGAAATTACCGTTCTGTGATATTGCTATGTACAAACTGTGAACCGCTTGCCGCAATAAAGTTTAATTAGAGCCATAGAAGGATGCAAAACAAATCAATGAAGTAAAACGTCAAAAGTCATATTTGTTTTATCTGAGTTTTAGTTTAGTTATTTTCAACAAAAAGATTTGTATGGCAAAGGAATAATTATGGAGGAATTATGTCATTCAGGGATCAGCGGAAATATCTTGAAGCATTAAAAAAATATGAAAAAAAATTTGAACGTGAAGAAGCGGAAATGTACAAAAAATTTTTGCAGCGCCAGAAAGATGATGAGGATTTTGATTCCCTCTCAATGAAAAAACTTAAGGAAATGTACGATAAATACAATGAGCGGGTTGATACTACTAAATACGATAAATTTTTTAAGAAAAAAGGAGAGAATGATAATCCACCTCCGCAGCAATAAAGACTATTTTTGCATTGCTTGGTATAGCCATTTGTGGCTAACTTTTGTGTTAATTTTTTAAGATTTACATACAAAAACGGAAATTATTATCCACTTCATTCATCCTCTTATTTTCCCTGAAGAAGAGGAGCTTTTACATTTGAGGTTTTCATGAATTTTAAGCTGATCCATAAGATTACTGCGGCTGCAGTTTTCTTTATTTCTCTGATTGTATTATGGTCAACTGTTCAACCATCGGTTTCTTTTTGGGATTGCGGTGAATTTATTGCAGCCGGTTACTACCTGCAGGTGCCGCATCCTCCCGGAACGCCGTTCTTTCTTCTGCTTGGCAGATTATTCTCACTGCTTCCTTTTGATTGGAACATAGCTTACAAAGTTAATCTCATCTCCGTTTTTTCAAGCGCATTTTCAGTTCTCCTTCTTTATTTAATTGCAGTAAAACTGATTGAAAATTATAAAGGAAAAAAACCTGAAAATTTATTGGATGGATTATCAACATACATTCCTGCAGCAATTGGTGCTTTATCTTTTTCATTCAGTGATACTTTTTGGTTTAACGCAGTTGAAGCAGAAGTGTACGCATTCAGCACACTTTTATTTGCAAGCGTTACCTGGCTTATGATGCGCTGGCAGGAACGCGCAGATAAAAAAGATAATGAGAAATATCTCCTGATGATTGCATACCTGATTGGTATCTCAACCGGCGTTCACCTTATGAGTGTGCTTGCAATTGTTCCTGTTGTAATGATCATTGTTTTCCGTAAATATGTTGATGATGAAGAAAGTCTGAAAAAAACCGGCTATATATTTTTAGCTCATGCTGCAGTAATTCTTATAATTGCACTTGCAATGTGGGGAGCGCAAACTTCCACCACACCGCCTTCTCCGCAGGAGTACCAGGATTATGATTCAAAATTTAAATTAGTAATTGGCGGTATCAGTGTTCTTATTATGGGCATTTTCTGGAAGAAACTTTTTAACAGAAATTCTTTTTACATGCCGCTCATAATTGGCGGATTAGCATTATTCTTTACCTATCCCGGAATTGTAAAATATCTTCCTGCAATCATCAGCCAGGTTGCCGGAGATAATTTAACATTAGAAATAATTACACTGCTCGTTATGTTCGGTGCGCTTGGTTATGGTGTTAATTATTCCATAAAGAATAAAAAACCAACGCTTCATCTTGTTTTCATGTCAGTAATTTTTGCGGTTATCGGCTTTACAACTTTTGCAATGGTAATAATAAGATCAAATCAAAATCCGCCAATGAATGAAAATGAGCCGGACACTTTCCCCGAACTGGTTTCATATCTTAACCGTGAACAGTACGGTGATTTTCCTACATTTAAAAGAAGATTTGCTACAGAGCCGCATCAATTAGGAGTTTATACAAACTATTCCTCTGATCTTGATTTCTTCTGGCGTTACCAGATGAACCATATGATGACGAGATATCTTTTCTGGAATTATGCAGGAAGAGAAAGCTGGGTTCAGGATGCAGGACCAAACATGTCTCCCTTTAACAGTATTGGAAATATATTTGGTAAAATTCTCGGGATAAATTTTGAAGCCGGCAAACCGTTAAATACATTCTACGGAATTCCGCTTCTGCTTGGATTGTTAGGAATCTATTTCCATTTCCGGCGTGATTGGAAAATGGCTTCCGTATTTATGATTATGTTTATCCTGATGGGATACCTTACTGCCTTCTATCAAAATCAGCAGCAGCCTCAGCCAAGAGAAAGAGATTATTTTTATGTTGGTGCATTTTTCGTTTTTTCAATCTGGATTGCAATTGGTCTCCGCGGATTAATTGATTTGATAAGAGAAAAAATACAAAACGTTACCTACCGCAACGCCGCTGCAGTTGCAGTACTTGCATTCGGATTTGTTCTGGTTCCAGTTAAGATGGTTGCTTCAAATTATTTTACTCATGATAGATCGGAAAACTGGGTTCCGTGGGATTATTCTTACAACCTGCTGCAAAGCTGTGCGCCAAATTCAGTTTTATTTACTAATGGTGATAATGATACATTTCCGCTCTGGTATTTGCAGGATGTTGAAGGTGTAAGAAGGGATGTTAAGATTGCTAATCTCAGTCTGCTTAATACTCCCTGGTATATTAAGCAATTAAAGAATAATGATCCATACAAAGTTGGTACTATTAAAATCAGATTAAGTAATGAACAAATAGAAAACATTGGTCCTGCTCAATGGGAACCGAGAGATATAACTATTCCCGCACCAAAACAAGGCGGCATGGATGATCTTCTGCAGGAATATAATATT
This sequence comes from Ignavibacteriales bacterium, assembly GCA_044507695.1. GTDB lineage: Bacteria > Bacteroidota > Ignavibacteria > Ignavibacteriales > Ignavibacteriaceae > JBIQJD01. Next base: position 155,550 of record JBIQJD010000009.1, read on the forward strand.
GAAGATTCAACTGTCATCAAGCAGGGAAGTTTAACGTGGAGAATGAATAACACCGTAAGTTTTGGCAATATAAAAGCAGTGCGTGTTCAGGATTTAATGGTAAAAGAAATTATTGAAGCCAATAACTGGGAACGCCCGATTTATTTTGCAGTAACTTGTTCAGAAGATAGTAAGATTGGTTTAAGTGATTATCTGAAAATGGAAGGAATGGCTTTAAGACTTGTTCCGGAAAGAGCAGAATCACAAATGAGTTTTATTAATGAAGAAGTTTTAAGGCAGCAGTTATTCGGTAATCCTGATCAGACAATCTCAAAAGATTATAAACCCGGATTTTTATTCCGCGGCTTGAACAGAGATGATATTTTCTTTGATGAAAACCATGTTAGGATGACTGTAAATTACAGGAATGCATATTTCAGGCTTGCTGTTCATTATATAAATAGCAATCAGAATGAACTTGCTGTTAAAACACTTGATGAAATGAACAGAGTAATGCCGCGTTCAAACTTCCCGATGGAATTAGGCTTCCTTTACGAAATGGGAAATATCTATCATGCTGCAGGTGCTGAAGAAAAATATGAAGCTGTTGCAAAAGAAGTTGAAGAACTGGCATGGCAGCGTTTGGAAGAAAATCCAACTGATTTCCAATCATACTGGAGCCCATATAAAATTTTAATTTATACTTATGAAAATCTGCAGGATTATAAAAATCTTGTAAGATTATGGGAAAGAATAGAACAGATTTATCCTAATGATCCAAGTGTAAAACAAAATCTTGAACGATACAGAAATCTTTCTCAAAGAGATAATGCCAAAGTTGATTCAATTCCTTCAACCGGTGCTGATTCGGTTAAGCAGTAATCAATATAAATTTTCAGTGCCGGACTAAGTGCCGGCATTTTTTTTATTTTAGTGAAATGAAAATTCTCATACTTGCACTTTCCGGAATTGGCGATGCGCTGATGTTTACTCCCGCAATTAAATTAATGAGATCTCATCTTCCCGATGCACAGATTGATGCTCTTGTTATGTTTAAGGGAGTTAAGGACATGTATGACCGTAATCCTCATTTAAATAATGTTTATCATTTTGATTTTTTAAAAGAGGGAAGTGCCGCATCATTGTTATATATGTTAAAGCTCAGAGGAAGGTATGATGCATCAATAAATGTTTATCCTTCTAATCGTAAAGAATATAATGTTATTAATTTTTTAACAGGGGCGAAAAAAAGAGCAGGAGTAAAATATCTCCGTAAGGATAAAGAAAATTTTGGTCCGTTGAATAATGTTAGAGTTACAGAAGATGATTTTCAGCATAATGTTGTTACAAACATTAAACTTGTTGAAAAACTTTTAGATACAAAATTTGATGTTGAACCTCCGCTTGAATTTTATCTTACAGAAGAAGATCAGATTTTTGCTGAAAAATATTTATCAGATTTATCAATTAGTTCAGATGATTTGGTAATAGGTTTTCATCCAGGCTCAGCTACATTTAAAAATCATGAAAAACGAAGATGGGAACCTGAAAAATTTGCATCACTTGCATCAAAATTAATTGAAGAAAAAACTGCAAAAATATTAATATTTGGCGGGCCGGAAGAGAAAGATTTAAGATCAAAAATAAAGGACCAGACAAATTCTATAAATATATTTTCAGTTGAAACAAAAAATCTTGCCCAAACTGCTGCGGTAATGAAAAGGTGCAATGTGTTTGTATCAAATGATTCAAGCCTTATGCATGTTGCAGCAGCGCTTCGGTTAAAAATTGCTGCAATTATTGGTCCTACAAATCCGGCGTACATTCATCCCTGGAAAACTCAGCACAAAATAGTTTCACTTTATCTGGAATGCTCACCATGTTTTATTTATTCACCGCGTCCACTAATTTGTTTCAGGGATGATGTGAAATTTAAATGCATTAAAGAACTTGGCGTAGATATGGTTTACAACAGTGTTAACGAATTGCTTGCTACATAATATTATGAATGAAAATCTCAAGGAATATTATTCTAAACGTGCTGCGGAATATGAAATCATTTATCAAAAGCCGGAAAGGCAGGAAGAACTTCAGCAAATAAAATCATTTTTGAAAAATGAATTAAAAAATTTTTCGGTTTATGAAGCTGCATGCGGAACAGGATATTGGACACAGGTAATTTCCGAATCAGCTTCATCCGTTACTGCCGCTGATATAAGTGATGAAGTAATTCGAATTGCAGCAACAAAAAATTACAACTGTGGAAATGTTCATTTTAAAATAGAGGATATCTTTACGCCTAATATGGGGGAAATGTATGATGCTTTTTTCGGCGGATTCATCTGGTCTCATATTCCATTAAATCAACTTAATAATTTTTTATCAGCCTGTGAATCAAGAGTAAAATCCGGAGGCAAAATAATTTTTATGGATAATAATTTTGTTGAAGGCAGCAGCACGCCGCTAAACAGCAGTGATGAAGAAGGAAATACATTTCAAATAAGAAAACTGAAAGATGGTTCTGAATACAAGGTGCTAAAAAATTTCTCTGATAAATATTTATTCAATAAAATTTTTAGCAGCCGGAATATCAATTATGATTATTTAAACCTAAAGTATTTTTGGATAATAAAATATAAAGTGAATCAAGGTTGAATTAATTATTTATGATTGAATTAGCAGCTATCCACGCTGTTGTCCATGCAGATTGAAAATTAAATCCTCCCGTAACTGCATCAACATCAAGAACTTCACCGGCAAAAAATAATCCTTTATGAATTTTACTTTGCATTGTTTTTACATCAACTTCATTTAGATCAATTCCGCCGCATGTAACAAACTCATCTTTAAATGTGCTTTTACCTGTTACTTCAAATTTTGCTGAAGATAATTCATCAGCCATTTTCTGAATTAATTTTTTAGATAAATCATTCCATTTTAAATCTTTACTGCTGCCGGCAGAGATTATAATTCTCTCCCATAATCTTAACGGAAGATTAAACTGAGGATTTGAAGCAACATTTTTGTTTGTATAAACTTTTTTGAAATTCAATAACTGTTCTTTTGTTTGTTCCGGATTTAAATTTATCCAGTTAAGAATAATTTTAAAATTATAATTCTTCTCAAACAAATCTCTTGCACCCCACGCAGATAATTTAAGAATTGCCGGTCCGCTCAATCCCCAATGAGTAATAAGCAAATCTCCCTCACAGCTTAATGATGAATTATCAATCAGCACTTTTACATTTTTTACTGAAATACCTGCAAGTTCTTTGAGACGTTCATCTTTAATATTAAAAGTAAACAAGGATGGTACAGGAGAAATAATGTTGTGTCCAATGTTTTCAAGCAAATTCCACATTTGCTGATTGCTTCCGGAAGCTATAATGAATTTATCAGCTTCCAATATTCCATCAGAAGTAATTATTTTCCAAACGGATGATTGATCAATCGGTGGTGCAATTTTATTTATCTTAACATTCTTTTGAATTTTAATATTCACTTTCTCTGCGGAATTCAAAAAGCAATCAATTATTGTTTGAGAATTATCCGTAGCAGGAAAAACTCTTCCATCATGTTCAACTTTCAGTTTTACATTTCTTTTCTCAAACCAATTTATAACATCATTTGATGAAAAATTATAAAATGCTTTTTTAAGAAATCTGTTTCCGCGGGGATAATATTTTGCAAGTTCAGCAGGATCAGAAATAACGTTTGTAACATTGCATCTTCCGCCGCCGGAGATTTTTACCTTACTGAGCAGTTTATCTGTTCTTTCAAGAATAGTTATTTCTGCTTCAGGGAGTTTTTCTGCAATGTTTATAGCTGCAAAAAATCCTGCCGCACCTCCGCCAATTACTACAATTTTTTTCATATAAAATTATTCTGATTTGGATTTCCCGGTGATCCTCAAAAATTTTTGGCTGTGAAAAAATATAAATACGTGCTTTAAATATTATTTAGTAATTAATAAATATTTTATATTGCATCAAAATTACAAACCAATTAAGAGGAGATTCTCATGGCCCGAGTAAATCTTTCTCCCGGTTTGATTGATGAATACACCAATCTTTTTAATACCTGCATAATTAATCCCGCCCGAACTGGTGATGTTGAAAAAATCATACAAAAAATTTTAGCGAACAAACAAAGGTACGAAACAGTTGGAAGCCAGCTTAACATTCCCTGGTATTTTATTGCGGTAATTCATAACATGGAAAGTTCACTAGACTTTTCAAGACATTTGCATAATGGTGATCCGTTAATTGCAAAGACAGTTCACGTGCCTGCAGGAAGACCTAAAACCGGTACTCCGCCTTTTACATGGGAAGAAAGCGCTGCTGATGCACTTCAAATGATGAATCTTCATAAATGGGATGACTGGAGTATCGGCGGAATGCTGTATAAGATTGAAGAGTATAACGGCTGGGGCTACAGACTGCATCATCAGCATGTACTTTCACCTTACCTTTGGAGTTTCTCAAATAAATATCTTCGCGGAAAATACATCGCTGACGGAAGATGGTCCGATACTGCTGTTTCCAGTCAATGCGGAGCCGCAGTACTACTAAGAAGATTGGCTGAAAAAGGTGAAATAACATTTAACGGAAAAGCTTTAACAGCGGAAATTCAAATAACTCCTGTTGAATCAGTTCCGCTTGTACGATTCTCCAACAAAAAAATTCCTTATGCAGAAGAACTTCAAAAATATTTAAATACAATCCCGGGAATATTTGTAAAGGTAGATGGAATTCCGGGAAACAAAACCTCCGAGGCATTTAAAAAAGTAACCGGTTATTATTTATTTGGTGATGAACGAATCGTCTGATATCATTCACAAATTTTATTAAAAAATATTCTGATTCGTTATTAAGGTTAAGATATAATAATCAACATGAGGTGTGTATGAATCTACCTGATAAAATTTCTTTTAAAATAAGAATTTTTTTACTGCTGGTTTTTATCAGCGGATGCAGTTTTGTTTCTTACTATGATGCTATTTCTTTTAAGAACCTGACAGATCTTAAAGGAGAAATGATGGTTGCATTTGAAGATTTTTCTCAAAACGGTGCTGAAGGTGAACAGGATCTTGAACTGCTTGAACATTTTAAGGTTGAAACTGCCAAAGCAATGGAATATGAAGCCGGTAAAAATCTGAATGATAATACAACCGCACAATTTAAAACTATTTATGCGCTTGTTTCAGAAGTTGTTGAAAGATTTAAGAATGATGGGGATAAACTTTCAGCCAGCTACTGCGAAGCTAAATGGCTTAATCTTGAAGAAGCGTTCAGGATTGCAATTGAAACAGAACGAAATAAAATACAGAATTAGGCGGAGGAAAAATGGCTGCAGATATTGTTGCACTTTTAAAATCACTTTTGAATGAATCGGCTGAGCTTGTAAGCAAAGAGGCCGCAGCACTGTTTGAAGAAATAAAATCTGATGGCAGTGAATTTGCTTTGCGTTTGGCTGACAGGACAAAAAAGTTTATTTCAATGCTGGCTGAGGAAAAAATAACAAAGGATGAATTTGAAGAATTGATGGGTGATCAGATTGAACTTGCGCGGGCACAGGCAAATAAACTTCAAAGCGATGCCAAAGTTTCAGCACAAAAAATTATTGATGGAGTGAAAGATCTTACATTAAATAAAATAACAGCTCTGCTTGCATAATATGCTTCCTAAAAAATCCACTGCAATATTGGTTGTTCATGGAATTGGTGAGCAGGATCCTTTCTCAACATTAGATTGTTTTGTGAGGAATCTTTATCCTGTTCTAAAAAAAGATCATCCCGGTGAAATAAAAATCATACACAAAGCTGAAAACAGGGAAGGCTGGATTGATAATTACATCGGCATTAAATCCGCAGAAGATGAAAGCGCAGTTCTTGATGTGTACGAATATTACTGGGCGTATCTTCCGCAGAGACAGGTGAATTTTGTTGAAATATTGGACTGGCTTATTAAAACAACTAACGGCGCAAGAAAATTTTATGAAGAGAATAACAGGCTGATTGAAGAATATGAAAAGGATGTTCGGGATGAAGTTTTCAGTTCATCTTCAATAAAAAAGAGATGGTATTTAAAACATTTAAGCTGGTTTGTTAAGCTTATGGCAATTCTCCGCATTCCAAAAGTACCGTACGTTGATGGAATAATTAAGGCATTGCTTGGAAAGGGAGAAAAAATATTTGTTGATTTTGTTGGTGATGTTGTTGTTTATAGTTCAACAAGCCAGAAGGATAAAACATTTGAGATTAGAAAAAAAATTCTTGATGGTGCATTTAACCAGCTAAAAATAATATTGGAATGCGGCAAGTATGAAAATATAATTGCAGCAGGGCATTCACTCGGCAGTGTAATTGCATATGATGCAATAAACAAAATAAATAATGAAATGTTGTTTAATGAAAAGCTGAGGCTTTGTGCTGGTAAGTTAAAAGGATTCGTTACATTCGGTTCTCCGCTTGATAAAATCGCTTTCTTTTTCAGAGATCATACTCAGGATGAAGAATATATCAGGCGGCAGCTTCTGGCAAACTATCATAATTTTAAAAACAAAGATCTCAATCTTAAAAATGATTCTGTTAGAATTAATACACCATACAAGGCTTATCTTGAACATGTTAAATGGATTAATTTCTGGAATATAAAAGATCCTGTTTCAGGCAAACTTGATTTTTACAGGGTTGATGAGAATATCGATATTCCGCTATACAACAAGTGGGGAGTGTGCCACATTGAGTTCTGGGAAAGGCCTGAAATGTATCAGAAAATAGTTGAAGAATATTTCAATTAATATTTGCATCGCTTCACTGCTTTTCTTACTATTTGCCGGCACTTTTAAAAAATTTATGAACAATAATAATCATCGTCCTTCGTGGGATGAATACTTTCTTAAACTTGCAATGCTTGCTTCTGAACGGGCAACATGTCCGCGCATGCATTGCGGCTGTGTACTTGTAAAAGACAGGTACGTACTTGCAACCGGATATAACGGTTCACCGCCGGGGCATCCTCATTGTGATGATGTTGGATGCCTGATAGTAGATAATCATTGTGTGCGCACCAATCATGCAGAAATTAACGCACTTGTACAGGCAGCAATTCATGGAACGAATGTAAGCGGAGCTACTGCATACATTACAAATATGAGCTGTACAACTTGTGCAAAAGCATTAATTGCGGCCGGAATAAAACGGATTGTTGTGTTCAGTGATTTTCATGATACATTTGCACTTCAGTTTTTTGAGCAATCAAATGTTGAAGTAACAAAACTTGATATCCCGGATAAGCTGATTAATTATGATCTGGATAGTTATACTTCTGCAAAAAAAATTGAAAAGCTGAATTGATCATTCCTTAATTTTTTATCTGAAAAAATCAAAACAAAATTCTTATCATATATTAAACCACTGCTTGCAGTAATATTCTGGGGAGCATCGTTTATTGCTACAAAAATTGCTCTGGATGAACTTTCTCCTTTTACTCTAATTTTTTTAAGAATGTTTTTCGCAGTAATACTTTTAACTGCAATTGCACTTGCTGCTAAAAAAAGTTTTGCAATAAATTTTAAAAACCATTCGCGGATTTTTCTCCTTGCTTTAATTGCTGTATTTCATCTCTGGGTTCAGGTTACAGGTTTACAGTATACAAGCGCATCAAATACAGGCTGGATAATTGGTGTTACTCCCGTTTTTATGGCACTGCTGGGAATTCTTTTCTTTAAAGAAAAATTAAACTTTATAAAAACATCCGGAATTATTATAGCTTTTGCCGGATTGTTTCTTTTGATAAGCAAGGGAAATATTTCTAATCTTATAATAATTTCTAATAAAGGAGATTATCTTGTTCTTGTAAGTGCAATAACGTGGAGTATTTATTCAATGGTAAATAAAAAAATATCTGTTGAATATTCACCGCTGATGACAATACTTTTTCTTTTCCTTATGATGATGATAATTATTGCTCCGTTCACTCTTAGTTATAAAACAATTTCTGCTTTGCAATTTCTCCCGGCAAAAATCTGGTTTGCAGTTATTTTCCTCGGCTTATTCTGTTCCGGCATTGCATATGTTTTATGGGCTCAATCACTAAAGGAAATGGAATCAGCGAAGGTTGGTGCATTTTTATACTTTGAACCGTTTGTAACAGTATTTGCTGCATGGCTCATTTTACAAGAAGAATTAACACTGCTTATGCTTTTAAGCGGAATCATTATTACACTCGGAGTAATGCTTGTAAATCTACATTACTCATCATTTAAAAGGTTTAAAACGAAACTGAGAACACCTAAATAGATTTTAGTTGCCTTTTTAAAATCATGGAGTTAGTTTTTCATTATCAGATAATTCCTGCACTGCATAATCAAAAAAAAATTGGAGGCTCGCAATGAATTCAAAAAAATTTGTTCTTGCGTTCATTCTTGTTTTTGTGCTGGTTGAAATTACAAACTACATTATTCACGGAGGAATTTTAGCTTCGGCTTACATGAGTGAAGAAGCTAAAGCTGTTTTCAGACCGGAGGCTGAAATGATGGGGAATATGTGGATGATGTGGCTTGTTGATATTGTGTGGTCCTTCTTTTTCGTTTTCTTTTTTGTTAAGGGATTTGAGAACAAAGGCTGGATGGAAGGACTTCGTTACGGAATTTACATCGGGTTATTCTGGAACCTTGTAAGTGCATACGGCGCCTATGCTGTTTATCCATTGCCGTATTCATTGATTGTTCAATGGTTTATTTACGGATTAATTCAATCAATTATTTTAGGGATTGCAGCTGCAGTTGTTTACAAACCAAAAACTGCTGAATCACCACAGCCTGCTGCTGCATAAAAGTTTTTATAAAAAATTAAACCGGCTTAAAAATTCTAAGCCGGTTTTTTTATTTTAAAGAGGGATAATCAAGCAGGCATAGTAAGCAATTCTTTTTCAATTGCCTGCTTCAATATATCTTTGGGAAGCGCACCAACAGACATTTTTGGCTGCCCTTCCAGTGGAATAAACAATAAAGCCGGAATACTTCTTATTCCAAAAATTTCTGAAAGCTCCTGTTCTATATCTGTATTAACCTTATAAAAATTCACCTTGCCTTTGTACTCTTTTGATAATTCATCAATTAGAGGCGCAACTGCCAAACAAGGCCCGCACCACGGTGCCCAAAAATCAATTAAGCAGGGAACATTATCCTGGTACTCCCATGTTTGCTTCTCTTCATAATTAAACACTTTCTCTAAAAACATTTTCTTATCCATATCTACTGCCACAACTAACTCCTTATAATTTTTTGTGCTTGTCTTTTTATATACTGAATTATTCCTGTTAATCCCATGTTCTTACCCATTGATAAACCCTGTCCGAAAATTTTATAAACAATATCATCAGGAATATTAGCAATCTCTTCAGCTTTTTCTCCGGAGATTGTATTCATTAAAATTGCGGAAAGAGCTTTTGCAGAAACACCCTGTGGATTTTCAACTGCAAATGAAAATTGTAAAGTACCATCTTTCTGCGGGTGAACCCAAACGTATGCACCTGATTCACAGAATGGAATTTTATTTTCTGCGGGATACGGCGGAACTGCTATATCTTCTGTTACATGTTTGAATTTATCAGCATAACTAACCAGGTATTCAATGCGTTCTGCAGGATCAGTAACTGATGATAAAATTTCAATAAAATCTTTTAATTTTTTAGGATAATCTGACACAATACAATTCAATTCTATTTTTCAATCGGTACGCCAACAAGATTGCCCCACTCTGTCCAGCTTCCATCATAATTTCTTACGTTCTTATAACCAAGAAGATTTGTTAAAACAAACCATGTGTGGCTGCTTCTCTCACCAATACGGCAGTAAGCAATAATATCATCTTCAGGATTGAGATTATTATCTTTAACGTAAAGTTGTTTTAATTCATCTGCGCTTTTAAATGTTCCGTCATCGGGATTTATTGCTTTAGCCCACGGAATATTACATGCGCCGGGAATATGTCCGCCGCGCAGCGCGCCTTCGTTCGGGTAATCCGGCATATGAAGTCTTGTACCTGAATATTCTTCCGGACTTCTTACATCAACCAGAGGATGTTTGTTAATAACATGCAGTAATACGTCATCTCTGAATGCACGGATTTTTTTATCATCTCTTTCATCGGCTTTATAATCAGCGGGAGGATATTGAGGAACTTCCTTTGTCATTTCTCTTCCTTCTTTTTCCCACTTCAATCTTCCGCCATCCATTACTTTTGCATCTTTGTGCCCGAACAATTTAAATACCCAATATGCATAACAAGCCCACCAGTTATTTTTATCACCGTAAAAAATTACAGTTGTATCATTGCCAGCACCTATTTTGTTCATCAGTGATTCAAATTCATTTTTCCCGAGATAATCACGCCTTACCTGGTCATTCAAATCGGTAGTCCAATCAACATGAACAGCGCCGGGAATATGGCCGGTTGAATAAAGCAATTGATCTTCATTAGATTCAATTATCCGGATTGAAGGATCATTAAGATGTTCTGCAACCCACTCAGTTGAAACAAGGACTTCGGGATGCGCATAGTTTTTTGAGTTTATATCACTCATCATTTCCTCTGTATATTATTGTTTATCTGGTTGATTAATTTTTTGCTGCTCTGCAAGTTTTGTTCTGATTTTTTCATTCTCTTCTTTTTCCCGGATTATCTTAGTGTGCTTTCTTTCAGATAAAGCTGCCGTGATTAATCCCAGAACAAAACCAACAACAAGTGTAATTATTAAAAGAACAATTTTAGAAAGCATGATTGGCCAAAAGAACAACATCACGCCTACTTCTTCAGTATTCTCAGTAACGAAAATTGTAAACAATATAAGAAGTATCATCAAAATCACAAGTTTTGCTTTCATAAAATTGCCTTTTATTTAGGTTGATACTATACGTTTTATCTCATCGAGGTTGCCTTTGTTAACAAGTATTAATAACGTATCACCAGGCTCAAGTACGGTGCCGCCGCTGGGAACAATACTTTGTTCATTCCGCCAAATTAAAACTATGCGGCTGTCTGCTGGAAAAAATAAATCCACCAATGCTTTTCCGGCCACCTTAGAATTGTACGGTACAATAAAATCAACCAGTTCTGTATCTGCGCCTTCAACAGGATTGAATTCAATCGGATAACGTTTTTTCTCTTCAAGGGGTTTTGCAACTTTTAATAAAACTGCAGCAGGAACAAGAGACCATCCCTGAAGAAGAACAGAAGTTAACACAATAAAGAATACGATATTAAAAATTAATTCGGCGTTTTGTACGCCGGCAATAAGAGGGAATGTTGCAAGGATAATAGGAACGGCGCCTCTTAATCCCACCCATGAAATAAAAATCTTCTCTCTCCAGTTAAATTTAAAAAACGCCAGCGAGATGTAAACTGAAAGGGGTCTTCCAACAAAAATGAGAGCCGCTGAAATAAGAAGCCCGGTTAGAGCTACTTCAACTAATTGTGATGGAAATACCAACAATCCCAATGTAAGGAACATTGCAATTTGGCTGAGTACAGCAAGACCATCAAAAAACCGGATTGTTCCTTTCTTATAAATAAAAGAACTGTTTCCGAGAACGAGTCCGGCTATATAAATTGCAAGGAATCCACTGCCGCCAAACGATGCGGTAACAGAAAAGATAAGCACACACATTGCAATTGCAAAAACAGGATAGATACCTTCAGAAGTAAACTTCATCCTGTTTAAGGATATAACCATTAATTTTCCAAGGAAGAATCCGCCAACAGAACCAATTCCCATTTGATATACAAACAGAAGCAGAATATCAGTAATATCCTTTCCGGGATTAAGCAGAAGTTCAATTGTTCCGATTGTTAAAAATATTGCCATCGGATCATTTGAACCTGATTCAAGTTCAAGCAGAGGTTTGAGGTTGTCCTTCAATCCTTTTTTTCTTGTGCGGATAATTGAAAAAACTGCAGCAGCATCTGTTGATGATACGATTGAGCCAATCAGCAATCCCCATAGAAAAGAAACATCAAGAATTAGTGAGACAAGAATTCCAAGTACAACTGCAGTTATTAAAACGCCCAGTGTGGCAAGAGTGAAGGCTTGTTTAACAACAGGTCTAACTTCTTTCCAGTCTGTATCCAAACCGCCTGAAAACAAAATAAAGATGAGAGCAATTGTACCGATTGATTGAGCTAATGCAGCATTTGAAAATTCTATTCCGCCAAGCCCTTCTGAACCGGCTAACATTCCCACGCCAATAAACAGAATGAGTGTAGGTACACCTATGTTATCAAAAATGCGCGCAATAATTATGCTTAATAAAATTAGTAATGAAATGATCAGAAGTAGTGTTTCAATTGTTATCATTTATTTCCCGGTAATATATTTTCAGAATTTTCTTTTATGTAGATATCTCTCTTTGGATAAGGGATCATTACATTATTCTCCCTGAATTTTTTTGAAATTGCATAATAAAGCTGGCTCTTTAATACGCCCGGCCTGTTGATATATTCTCTTGTCCAAACGCGTAATTTCATTTCCATTGAGTACTCACCAAATTTATCAAAAAGTACATCAGGCTTTGGTTCACTAAGAACCCCTTTGTTTTCTGCAACAACTTCAAGCAGGAGTTTTTTTATTTTTTCCGGATCTTCATTGTAAGAAGCAATTACCGGAAAATTAAATCGTACGCTTCTATCGTTATAACTCCAATTAATTACTTTGTAAGTAATAAAATCAGAATTAGGCACGATGATTGAAATATTATCATTGGATAAAATTGTTGTGGATCTTAAGGAGATATTTATAACATCACCGGAAATATCTCCAACTTCAATTCTATCTCCTACTTTAATAGGCCTTTCAAATAAAATTACAATTCCGCTTACAAGATTATTTGTAATATTCTGCAGGCCAAAGCCTATTCCAATGCCGAGTGCGCCGGCTAAAATTGTTAATGTGCTGAGATCAATTCCTGCAGTTTGCAAAACAACAATAAAACCTATTACAAGAATAAGATATCTTATAATTGCACCAACTGCAGCACGTATGCCAAGATCAATCTTACTTTTGGATAGTAATTTAAAAATTATCCATTTACGAAGCTTACCTGTAATATAAAAAAGTAAAGAGATAAGTACGATAAAGTAAGTTAGTGTCCAGAGTGTAAGCTCTGATTCACCAATTTTGGCAATAGGAATATCAAGCAATTCCTTTATCTCAAAAAATATTTTTTTTAGTGTTTCCATTTTTATAATGGGAAAATGTATTGAATAAATAATACTGCCACAGCCGGAACAGAAAATCAAACCTGTGGATAAAATATATCTTTCTAATTAATTGCTGTGTAAGCTTCTTCAAGTGTAATGCAGCCGGAGAGCACAACCAATATGCTGACAGCAGAAAGAAAACGCTGCAGAGTATCAGCGCTGCAAAAATTTAATTTCAATTAAGTTCATTTTTAATTCTCATTCAAGAGGAAGGAATTATTATGTGCAGTGCAAAGTTTAGATTATAAAATCTGAAGGGAAATTTTTTCTATTTATTCATAGAAAATTTTTTGCCTATTTGATTAAGTCTTTCTTCAACTTTTGATTTTTCATCCGGAGTTAATTCCAACTTCTTAATTTCTGAAAATTCACCGTACGCTTCTTCGTACAATCCTAAATCATTAAGTATGTCAGCAAAGTAAATTCTGTAAGGAATCAGTGTATTTGTTTCAGGATATTTTCTGAATGTTTCTTTCGCAGCAACAATGGCTGATTCTTTAAATCCGTTTTCAGCTAATTGAACTGCGCCGTTTAATTTTTTAACGCCAAAATTATCAGAAATTATATGAAGATTATTTCTCCCGCCAACCTTTGTTCCGTAAACTGCAGTACTTTTTGATTTCCCTTCTTTTTTAGGCTTGGGTGTGCTGATTATATTTTCCATGGCAAGAGCAAGCAGCAGTTCATCAATTGATAATTTTTTTAATCTGCTTATATTTACTGCGGATGCTTCTTTAAGTGTAAATTTATTTTTTTCATTTGATAAAACAATGCTGGATTTATCATCTGTAACAATTACATAATCAGAGTTTAATAAATCACCCTGTTTTACATCATTCCATTTTTCTTCTGTATCTTTTTGGCTTTTTACACTGCCGGTAATTTTTACAACCTTGTATGTTTGCGCATTAAGTAAAAAAGATATTCCGCTAATCAATAAAATTATTAATGTTTTCATTTTTAAAATTCCTTTGGAAAAATAATTTAATTAACATCCACAATTTCAACATAACCTTTTGCAAGCCCCATATCATCCAAAGCAGTTTGATTAAACTTTTTCATACCTGCATTCCAGGCTTCATTAAAATCTGTTAAAGAAGTTGTTTCTATTATAAGCCAGATTTCATTTTTACCTTCCTCATTTTTTCTTGTAAAAAACTTTCTGTCATTTGCAGTTATTTCTCTCGCTTTATCAGGAGAAAGTTCCGTGTTAAACATTACATTTACGTGTCTGATTTCATCAGGAGAACGATAATCAACAAGTGCGGTTTCAACTCCTGCACTTTCAAGAAGTGAACTATACAGCACACTTAAATCATCGCAATCGCCGCCGCGCAATTCCAGGGTTTGTTCCGGAAACTGTACATATTCTGCAGATGCTCTCGGATCAGCAATATATGTAAGTTTATCCGTAATTGAATCAAAAATTAATTTTCCTTTATAGAATTGATGAAGCTCATCCGGAATTGAATCAAGAACACTTTTAAATTGAATAAGAATTTTTTTTGAAGTTTCAATTGCGAAGGAAAAATTTCTTTTAATAAATTTTTTAAGATTGATTACTTGTCCATCCCACGCATTTATTCCGTTTATTAAAACCGGAGTTTGAATCTGATCATCAGGCTCATCATTAATTGAACTTATAAAAAAATCAGCGTAGGATATTTCACTTTTTGTTTTGTTATAATCATCCGGAATGAATGTATAGAAGTAAACCTCGGCGGTATCAAACGGCGCAATAGTAATTTCTGGTGATTGAATTTTATCTGAAGTTATTCCTTTAATCCTGCTTTCAGGTTTTACCGTAACGGGTTTTTCTGTAAGATTAACAATCTTTCCTTCGGCAAATGGTGTGTTGACATAATTATCAGATAAGGCGGGATAAATCTCATTTAAAATTTCAACATCAATAAATTGCACAGCCTGTTCATTAATTGTGTTTAGAAAAAACGAAACAGAAAAAACTGCTTTATCAAAGCTGAACTTGTTGTTCGTTATGCTTGGCAGACGTGATTGCGTAAAATCAGAAACAGAAAATGATTTATTTCTGTTTGATAAGTAATCAACTGCAGAAAGAGAAACCTGGAAAAACTTTGTCTGATAAGAAAGATAAGGAATTATTCCGGCGATAAATGGTAATTGCTGTTCATCATGAAAGATTGAAATTCCCGCGGAAAAATTTTGATCGGAAATTCTGAATGAAGAATTGATTCCCGCTTGAAAAGAGTTATCACTTTCATACAAGAGATTGAGATTTAAAAAATCAAACGGGGAAAAATTTACACCAGCAATAATTTTGAATTTATCATCAAGCTGATACTTGTGCATAGCGTCAGATAAATATCCATTTACTGAGTTCAATAAATTGATTGTGCCTAGTGAGAAGGAGAGATTATCATTTACATTATAATTAATTCCCAAATCTGTCTTAATCAGATTTACGCGTTCGTCTGTTGTGTTTGTTTCAAGAAAAAGCGTATCAAGAAATACAGCATTTACTTCTTCCCGCTGAAACTCCTGCGTGAAATATCTTATTGATAATCCTGCACTAAAATTTTTATTGAATGAATATGAATATCCTAATCCAAAAATTTCCTTATAGATATATTGTGATTGAAGTGACTTCAGGCTTGAATCTTCATCAACTAAGACTTCTCCTGTTTTAAAAATGAATTCTTTCTGATAACCGGGAGTATACCTTAATGAGAGCAGACTGTTCTTCATTCTTTTTGAAACAGAAATTGAATAAAGATTTGCATTTGATTCAGATGAAAATTCCGTACCGGATGAGAAAGATAATCCCCAATCTTTTAATGATGAATAACCCGAAGGATTGGATTCAAAGTTTGCAAATGGTTGAGTGTAATTATTCTTATAAAAACCGGTTAAACCGATTGAACTCTGGGGCAATATAGTTTTGCCGGCAAACATAATCAGAATTATCAGAAAATTTATTTTCAAGGATTTTCTATAACTATACTATGGATGCTTGTTGAAATAATATGGAACTCTGTTTCTCCTTCCATATAATCTCTTTCAATTTTTCTAACAAGAGAAAACAGAAGATGATTAAATCTTTCCTGTGGAATTTGATTTATCAGGTTTGTTGGAATAATTAAATGCCCGTCATCTTCTGTTCTTACACGGAAAAGAGGAATTACTCTTTCCTCTTCTTTAATTTTTGTTCCAATAATTAATTCAAAATCATTGTGATTAGCTCCGTTCCATTCCAGCTCAATCCTTAAATTTCTATCTGAAAATTTTCCGGATACTTTAGCAGAAGCTGTAATTTCTTTTGGCGTTGGAATACCAAACGATATTACACCGCCGGATAAAATCGGAACGAATTCAAATTTAATAAATGAATCAAAAGGGAATAAAAAATTGTTTGGATGCCCTCTATCATTGCTTAAAACATATCTTGAACCCAAAGAAGTATCAGCATGTTCGCCACCGTGTCCTCTGAAATTTATTCTGAACGGATGAAGCTGCGCGGGAATATTATTAAATCTAACTAACCCGGGATTTAAAGTTCGGTAGCCAAGCAGTCTTCCATTTGGACCAAAAACAGGTGCATTTCTATCAAAGAAAACTGCCTGAGCAAATGACATATTTTCAGTTCCTGAATTTCTCGTAGTTTTAATTCCACTAACAGTAACAAGGTTTGTATAGTTAACAGGATTTTCTGCCAATCCTGTTGAATCAAACCCGGTGCTGTAAAATTCATCATCAGGATCAGAAGAAATAACCTCTACCTGTATCTGATCGCTATCATCAAATAATTCAGTTGGGGCGGGTTTATCACAGCCAGCAAGCAGAATTGTTACAGCAATTAAAATAAAGTGTCCATATAGCTTTTTCATTTCGCTTCAAAATAATAATGAAAGAATGAATTTCAAATGTTAAACAATCTTGCCCAAAAAATTCCCCCTTCATTGGCAATTGCTTTTTGAAGGGGGAAGCTATGCATAAGAGAGAACTAACGATGAACTTCGTAAGGAACGCCCCACATTTTTGCTTCAACAGAAGATGCATCATCAAGCACTGCCTGGCTTGGCATAACATTAATTACCGCATGGAAAAATCCCGGATGATTATTTGTTACATAAGTTTGTTCGTATACTTTCAGATAAACATTGCCTGATTGCTGGGATGAAATCAAATTAAATTTTTTCTTGCTGCGGTCAGTTCCGCCGTGTCTTCCGTTGTATGTTAATGTTACAAAATCAGAATCGGCGTATGCGCTTGTTACTTCCAATGTAAGCTTTACTTCTTCACCAGGATTAACCTGCGGCATTCCAAACATAAAACCCAATCTGAATCTCAAACCGGCTCCGATATGCCCGTCACCGCCATTTCCAGGATTACCTCCACCATTGCCGCCTTGTCCACCATGATCACCGCCATGTCCGCGGATATCCAGATGATGCCTGACGAGGAAGTAATCATTTGGTGAAGTAATTACAACCTGCTCACCATCTTCATAAGTTAAGGTAAGTTTTGTTATTTGAATATTATCAGTTAAAGTTCCGCCTTCAGGAAGTGAGATTGCTGCAATCTTCCAATTTAAAAGTGGTCTGTTTGTGCGGGCAATACGTGCAAAGATAATTTTTCTTGTAACAACAGAAGTAAATGGTTTTCTGATCAATGTATCCGGCTTATCACTTTCCGCGGTAAAAGATGCAGCAATAATTAATGTTCCTTCAAATGTTGAAGTTAAAGTTCCAAATGTTGTATCATTTATTGTTTCGGTTGTTAAGACACGGTTAACCAGTTTTACATGATGCCCAACCCGAAATGGAAAAATTGGTGTATTCACTTTTCCTAAAAATTCCATTGCACCATCTTCATTATAGTTTGGTTCAAAGGATGCAAGTGATGAATCAGCCGCAATTAATTGTAAGTATGCTTCATAATCTGTTTGTGCATCAAGTGAGGCATCAAGCGGAGATTCCTGGCAGCCTGCAAATACAATAAATAAAAATGCAGCCGCGGTTAGGGTTAAACTTCCAAAATATCGTTTCATTTTTTACTCCTTTGTTTGAAAATATTTTTTGGAAAAAATCTTTAACCCTCTCATCCCAATACTTATGCCAGGATTGAAAAGTTATATTAGATGATGAAATAAGTATTTTTTATAATATTTAAATGCCTGAAAAATCAAATCAAATGCCTGAGTTGTTATTTTTCATTCACATCATTGAAATTAGAAAATACAATTGGCGTACTTTTTTATAAAATGAAAAGTATTATATTCAAACTATTCATTTAATAACAATGGAGAATCTCTATGTGGAAAGAATTTAGAGAGTTCGCAGTTAAAGGAAATGTTTTAGATATGGCAATCGGTATTATTATCGGTGCTGCATTTGGAACAATTGTGCGTTCCCTTGTTGATGATGTAATTATGCCGCCAATCGGAATGCTGCTGGGGAATGTAGATTTTACTGGATTGTTTATCCTTCTTAAAGAAGGCACGCAAGCGCCTCCACCATACAATAATATTGAAGCAGCAACTGCAGCCGGTGCCGTTACTTTAAATTACGGCAGATTCATAAACACAATTTTAACTTTTCTCATTGTTTCATTTTCAGTTTTTCTTCTTGTAAAAAGTGTAAACAAACTTAAAAGAAGCAAAGAGGAAGCTCCGGCTCCCGAACCAACCACAAAGGATTGTCCATATTGTTATTCAAAAATTCCGGTTAAAGCAACAAGATGCCCGGAGTGTACTTCCCAGCTTAATGTGTAGCTGATAAAATAGTTTTAGTTTAATGGCAGAAACTTTTAAAGCACTTCTGGTTAAAGAAGAATCCGGAAAATTCTTTAGAGAAATAACTGAAAGAAAATTCTCCGATTTACCCGATGGAGAAATTCTTATGGAAGTAAGGTATTCATCTTTAAATTATAAAGATGCATTATCTGCCATTGGAAATAAAGGAGTAACAAAGGTTTATCCGCATGTTCCCGGAATTGATGCTGCAGGTATTGTGGCAGAATCTTATTCAGAAAAATTTAAATCCGGTGAAGAAGTTTTAATTACCGGTTATGATCTTGGAATGAATACTCCCGGTGGATTTGCCGGATTTATTTCTGTGCCTGCAGACTGGGTTATTAAACTGCCGCAAAATCTTTCACTTAAAGAAAGTATGATATTAGGAACTGCAGGATTTACTGCCGCACTTTCTCTTTACAAATTAGAGTTAAACGGATTGAAAAAGGATTCCGGGGAAGTGCTTATTACAGGCGGAACCGGCGGAGTTGGCTCAATGGCTGCAGCAATTTTATCTAAAGCAGGTTATGATGTTACTGTTTCTACAGGGAAACCGGAAGAGGAAAATTATCTTAAATCATTAGGCGTAAAAAATATTTTACGCAGATCAGATGTGCGGGATAAAAGCGGTAAGCCAATGCTTAAAGGAAGATACGCAGCAGTTATTGATACTGTTGGCGGTACCACACTTGAAACAGCAATTGCTTCTGTAAAAATGTTTGGCTCTGTTGCATTGTGCGGATTGGTGGAATCTCCAAAATTTTCAACTACTGTTTATCCATTTATACTGAGAGGAATAAATCTGCTTGGAATTAATTCTGCGGAAACAAAAATGGATTTGCGGTTAAAGCTGTGGGAAAAATTATCAGGTGAATGGAAGCCTGATAAATTAAACGAAATGTACGTTGAACATTCTCTTGAAGAGCTTAATAACGATATAGATTTAATATTACAGGGAAAATTAAAACGGAAAGTTTTAGTTAATCTCAATAAAAATTAAGGCTGATGCAGTTAAATTTTCTTTACTGAATCAACTATCTCAAAAATTCCTGGTTAAAATTTTTATTGCAAACAGGAGCCTTTGGCACTATACCAGGGTCTTATTTCATAAATTAATCTACCTGCTTTTACAGCGGGATCTGTATTAACAAGCTCTTCCGCTTTTTCTTTTGATTCAACATTCATTATAAAAATACCGCGTAAATCCTGATCATCCATAAATGGTCCGGCAATATTTATGTAACCTTCCTGCGCAAGCCTTTCAATGTTTGCAAGATGTTCTTTTTGAATCTTTGCAACTGTGAGAGAATCATGTTTATCCCTGTTGGGTCCCTTCTTCAGAAAAACCATATAATAGGTTTTCATTTCATATTTGGATTCAAAATCCTGTGCAAATACAAGAGATGAAGTAATTACCACAAATGAAAGAGCAGTTAAGATATTCTTCATAAATCACCCTGAATAATGTTAAAATTTTTAATAGAAAATATATCATCCAAAGGAAAAATTAAAGTGTTTGTTGCAGATAAGAAAAAATTATCCGAAAGCAACTGCAGATATTTCTGTGAGAATTATCATTACAAATCAGCATCATCAATTATTATAATGCGGAAAGCGCTAATTGATTCTATGAAAGAAAAATGATGAATGAAAATAAATCAAGATTACTTTTAATTGCGGCAATCATACTTGCAGTTGCTGTATTTGTTTGGGTGATTTTTTCTTTTGATGACCAGCCGGGAGAAGAAGATGGAATAGGGCAGAACCGGATTCAAAAAATTATGGTCAGTAAAAATTCAACAGTTGATATAAATAAAGCAATGTTATAATTCATTTATTACAGTTTGAAGCCTGCTTCTGACTTCGTTGGCAATAAATTCAAGCTCTGTATTTTTAATTGCCATCATTGATGCAACCGGATCAACTGCTGCAATTTCAATTTTGTTATCTGCCTGTTCAATAACAATTACATTGCATGGAAGAAACACACCGATTTTATCTTCAGCCTGTAAAGCTTTGTAAGCAAAAGGAGGGTTGCATGCACCAAGTATTTTATATTTCTTAAAATCAACATCAAGCTTTTGCTTTAGAGTTTCTTTTACATCTATTTGCGTAAGAATTCCGAATCCCTGCTGCTTTAGTTTTTCTGTAACTTTTTCAATTGCGGCATCAAATGATGAATTAATAATTTTACTGAAATAATAATTCATGTTATTCCCTTTTAAAATTCAAAACGTATGATGCTGCGGAGAAAAAATAGGTTCATAAGATTTTGATCATTCACCTTCATCATAATTTAAGATAGGCGCGAGCCATTTTTCTGTTTCTTCAATGCTCATACCCTTCCGCTTGTGATAATCAATCACCTGGTCTTTGCCTATCTTACCAACATTAAAATATTTTGCGCCGGGATGAGCAAAGTACAAACCGCTTACCGAAGCAGCGGGATACATTGCAAGGCTCTCAGTTAATATGATACCTGTATTCTTTTCAACATCAAGCAGTTCAAAAATTATTCTTTTTTCGGTATGATCAGGCTGTGCGGGATAACCTGGTGCAGGACGAATTCCCTGGTAACTTTCTTTTACAAGTTCATCATTTGTAAATTCTTCTTCGGGTGAGTAGCCCCAATATTTTTTCCTTACCAATTCATGAAGATGCTCTGCAAATGCTTCGGCAAGCCTGTCTGCAAGTGATTTAACAATTATGCTGCTGTAATCATCATTTTGCTTTTGGTAATATTCCAAAATTGATTCGATGCCTTTGCCGGCAGTAACCGCAAACGCACCAATGTAATCAATTTTACCTGATTCTTTCGGAGCGATAAAATCAGCAAGTGCATAATTTGGAATTTTGTCTGATTTTTCAGCCTGGCTTCTTAAAGTATGAAGACGTGTTAATACTCCTCTTCTTTTTTCATCGGTATAAAGTTCAATATCATCGTTGGTAGTTGAGTTTGCCGGGAATAATCCGAATACGCCGTTAGCACTTAAAAGATTTTCATCAATAATTTTATCGAGTATCTGATTTGCATCATCAAATAACTTGCGGGCTTCGGTTCCGTATTTAGGATTATCAAAGATTGCAGGATATTTTCCTTTCAATTCCCACGCTAAAAAGAATGGTGTCCAATCAATATAATTTCTGAGTTTAGATAACGAATAATTATTTAAAACAGTAATACCAATTTTTTCGGGCTTTACAATTTTAATTTTCTGCCAATCACATGAGAATTTATTTTTTCTTGCCTGTTCAAGCGTAATATATTTTTTACCTGATTTTTTCTTTTTATGCTCTTCTCTTATTCTGCTGTATTCTTCCTTTATTCCATTAATAAAATTTTCTTTTATTGTGTTATCAGGATTGAGCAGACTATTTACAACCGGCACACTGCGTGATGCATCAAGCACATGTACAGTAGTTCCGTTAAAATTTGGAGCAATCTTAACTGCGGTATGAACCCGGGAAGTTGTGGCACCGCCAATGAGCAGGGGAAGGTTTATTCCTCTGCGTTCCATTTCTTTTGCAACATGTGCCATTTCATCAAGTGAAGGAGTAATCAATCCGCTTAAGCCAATTATATCTGCTTTTTCATCAATTGCTGTTTGGATTATTTTATCAGCAGGTACCATCACTCCGAGATCAACGATATTATAATTGTTACAGCCGAGAACAACAGCAACAATATTTTTTCCAATATCATGAACATCACCTTTAACTGTTGCTAATAAAATCTTGCCGGCTTCTCTCGTATCATTTGAGTTAAGTTTTTCCTGTTCAATAAAAGGAATAAGATAAGCAACAGATTTTTTCATAACTCGTGCACTTTTAACCACTTGCGGCAGAAACATTTTTCCGGCACCGAAAAGATCGCCAACAACACCCATTCCATCCATTAAGGGACCCTCAATTACTTCCAGCGGTTTTGCATAAAGTTTTCTTGCTTCTTCTGTATCCTCTTCAATGTAATCAACAATTCCTTTAATTAATGCGTGCTTCAAACGTTCCTGAACCGGAAGATTTCGCCATTCATCTTTTTTAACTTCGGCTTTATCTTTCTGCTTAACTTTTTCTGCAAAGTCTGTTAATCTTTCTGTTGCATCAGGTCTTCTGTTAAGAAGCACATCTTCAACAAGTTCAAGAAGATCTTTCGGAATTTCCTCATATACTTCAAGTTGTCCGGCATTCACAATTCCCATATCCAATCCGGCTTTTATAGCATGATAAAGAAAAGCCGAATGCATTGCTTCTCTAACTATATTATTGCCGCGGAATGAAAATGAAATATTACTTACGCCGCCGCTTACTTTTGCAAGAGGAAGATTTTGTTTAATCCAGCTAACGGCTTCAATAAAACTTACTGCGTAATTGTTATGTTCTTCAATTCCCGTTGCAACTGTAAGAATATTTGGATCAAAAATTATATCCTGCGGAGGAAATCCAACTTCTTCTGTCAATATTCTATAAGCGCGTTTGCATACTTCTGTTTTTCTTTCGAAAGTATCTGCCTGCCCTTGTTCATCAAAAGCCATAACAACAACTGCTGCGCCATACTGCAGAATTTTTTCTGCACGTTCTTTAAAAACTTCTTCACCTTCTTTTAACGAAATTGAATTTACAATTCCCTTACCCTGCAAGCATTTTAATCCTGCTTCAATTACAGTCCATTTAGATGAATCAATCATTATCGGAATTTTTGCAATATCCGGTTCAGCGGAAAGAAGATTTATAAACCGGGTCATCGCTTCTTCTGAATCGAGAAGACCTTCATCCATATTGATATCAATTATCTGAGCGCCATTTTCAACCTGCTGCCTTGCTACTGAAAGAGCGCCTTCATAATCACCGGATAAAATTAATTTCTCAAATTTCTTTGAACCAGTAATGTTTGTTCTTTCACCTATGTTTACAAAATTACTTTCCGGACGGATAGTAACAGCTTCCATTCCGCTTAATCTTAGGAACGGTTCAACTTTTGGAATTTCTCTTGGTTTAATATTCTTTGCAAACTCTGCTATTGCTTTAATGTGTTTTGGTGTTGTACCACAGCAGCCGCCAATTATATTGCAGAAACTGTTCTCAGCAAAATCTTTTAGTAATTCAGCCATTGTTTCGGCTGTTTCATCGTACTCTCCCATTTCATTCGGAAGCCCTGCATTGGGATAAACACTTATGAAACAATTTGCAATTCGTGAAAGCTCTTCAATAAACGGTCTCATCTGCCTGGCGCCAAGAGCACAGTTCAATCCAACACTTAACAGATTTTTTGTGTGAGATATTGAAATCCAGAAAGCCTCTGTTGTTTGTCCTGAAAGAGTTCTTCCGCTCATATCTACAATGGTTCCGGAGATCATTACAGGAATTTGCTTGTTAACTTTTTTGCAGTAATCCTGAACTGCACAAATAGCAGCTTTTGCGTTCAGCGTATCAAAAATTGTTTCAATAAGAATAATATCCGCTCCGCCCTCAACAAGTCCCCGTGTTTGTTCATAGTATGTGTGATATATCTGATCAAAAGTTACAGAACGGAAACCGGGATCATTTACATCCGGTGAAAGCGAAAGTGATTTGTTTGTTGGTCCTAAAGCACCTGCTACAAATCTTGGTTTATCGGGAGTTTTATTTGAATATTCGTTTGCAGCTTCTTTAGCAATTAATGCAGCGTTATAACAAATCTCATAAGAGTAAGCTTCGGTATGATAATCAGCCTGCGAAACACCGGAAGCAGTAAATGTGTTTGTTTCAATTATATCTGAACCGGCTTCAAGATAAGCACGATGAATTTCTTTAATTATCTCCGGCTGAGTAATTGATAAAATATCTGAGTTGCCTTTAAGATCATAAGGATGATCTTTAAATCTTTCTCCTCTAAAATCTTTTTCCGTTAATTTATATTCCTGTATTAAGGTGCCCATTGCACCATCTAAAATTAATATTCTTTTCTGAAGCAGGTTCTTCAATGTTTCAAATGTTGGGTTCATGCCGAGTGTTTTTCTATCAATTGTTAGTACTTTGTAAAGAATTTCAAATATAATTAAATTGACTTCTATTAAAAAGGTAAACAATAATAATCAACCGGAAAGCTGATGATTGTAGTAACAGGCGGAGCGGGATTTATTGGCAGCGCAATTGTTTGGCGCCTTAATACATTAGGCAGAAATGATATTATAATTGTTGATGAACTTGGTACAGATGAGAAATGGAAAAATCTTCCTTCGTTAAGCTTCAATGATTTCATTCATAAAAATGATTTTATAAACCTGCTTGAAACAAAAAAAGGATTTGAGATCAGCGCAATAATTCATATGGGTGCTAATTCATCAACAACGGAAAAAGATGCTGATCATTTATTAAGAAATAATTATGAATACACCAAATCTCTTGCTCAATACTCTTTAAAAAATAATGTAAGATTTATTTATGCATCCTCCGCCGCAACATATGGTGATGGAAGTTTAGGTTTTGATGATGATGATAATAAAATAAATCAGTTGCGTCCGCTAAACATGTACGGCTACTCAAAACAAATGTTTGATTTGTGGGCGCATAAAAATAAACTGTTGAATAAAATTGTTGGTTTAAAATATTTTAATGTTTACGGACCGAATGAATATCATAAAGGTGATATGCGCAGCGTTGTTCATAAAGCGTTTGAACAAATTCGTGATACGGGAAAAGTTAAATTGTTTAAATCTCTTCATCCTGATTTTAAAGACGGCGAACAGAAAAGGGATTTTATCTACATAAAAGATGCAGTTGATATGACTTTATTTTTTCTTGATAATCCGGATAAAAACGGTTTATACAATGTTGGGACGGGCAGTGCGAGAACGTGGAATCATCTTGTTACTGCAATATTTAATGCGTTGAACAAACCTGTTAATATTGAATACATTAGTTTGCCGGGACATCTTGCGGATAAATATCAATATTTTACCGAAGCAAAAACAGAGAAGCTGAAAAATGCCGGTTACCCGCATCCAATAAATTCATTAGAAACCGGAGTAACCGATTATGTTAAAAATTATCTTTCGGAAGGCAAGTATCTCGGAATGTAATCAGAACCGGTAAAAATTAAAACTGATCGTCGTCATCAAGTAAGTCATCATCGTCATCATCAAAATCAAAATCTTCTTCATAAAAATCTTCTTCCGAAGGCTCTTCATCAAGAAAATCATCATCTTCATCTATATCTTCATCTTCTAAATCATCATCATCATCATAATCGTCGTCATAATCGTCATCATCAAAATCATCGTCATCATCTTCATCAGCTTTTTTTCTGCCTCTCTTTGCCGCTTCAAAATCGTAATATAATACGTTTGTATTTTCGCCGGAGTTTCCCTCTAAAATTTCTTCCTGTAATTCATTGTTAAGTTCTTCCGGAACATTTAAGATATTGTCCATTAAATATTCTCCTGTTTAGTATTTTTAATTTTTTTATTCAAATATTTTCGGAAATTATAAAGGAAATATTTTTATTTTTTTACAAACTGCAAAGTTATTTTAATATTAATTTTATTAAGAAAAAATACCATTGCAACTTTTCATAAAACATAATTTAGTAATTCATTTATGTCAACCCATCTGTTAATTAAAACACATAGGATATGAAATTAGCAACTCTTTGTTATTTAAAGGATAAACCGAATAAAAAAACTTTAATGATTCACCGTATTAAAAAAGAAAATGATTACCATGAAGGGAAGTGGAACGGGCTCGGCGGAAAATTTGATCAGGGTGAATCACCGGAAGAATGTGTTATCAGAGAAGTAAAAGAAGAATGCGGATTAGAAATAATTGAACCAAAGCTGCATGGCTTTATTACATTTCCAATGTTTGATGAAAAAGATGATTGGTATGTTTTTATTTTTACGGCAGATAAATTCTCCGGAAAATTAATTGATTCAAATGAGGGAAGGCTGGAGTGGATTGATGATGAAAAACTATTTGAATTAAATCTATGGGATGGTGATAAAATTTTTATGGAGTGGCTTAACGGCAATAAATTTTTCTCAGCCAAATTTGAATATGTAAAAGGCAGGTTTATAAATCATTCTGTTATTTTTTATTGATGAATAATTCTTCCGGAACATTTGCTGAAAAGGCAATTTCATTCTATCTTAATTTTTCTGCACCCGGGAATCTTCCGCATAGCATCTCGGTTATGAATCCTTATGAAAATGATGAAGTAAAATCCGCAGTTAAAAAATTCTTTAGAAAATATTTTGATGATAATAAGAAAAGAATTTTTATCTGGGGAATAAATCCCGGAAGATTAGGCGGGGGTTTAACAGGCGTTGCTTTTACTGATCCTGTTGCATTAAAAGAACATTGCGGCATTGAAACAAATTTAAAAGCTGCAACAGAATTATCAAGCAGATTTATTTACAGGATGATCAATGCATTCGGCGGTGTTGAGGAGTTTTATTCAAAATGCTTTTTAACAGCTTTGTATCCGCTTGCATTAATTAAGAATAATAAAAATTACAATTATTATGATGATGAAGAATTATTTAACATCTTAAAAGATGATATTGTTCAATCAATGCAGAAGCAGATTAAGTTTGGTGCTGAACGCAAACTGGCTTTATGCCTTGGGAAGAAAAATTACAAGTACTTAAAAATTATTAATGAAGAATTAAAATTCTTCAGACAAATAGAGATAGTTGAACATCCGCGTTATATAATGCAGTATAAAAGTAAAACTGCTGAAGATTACATCAGGAAATATCTTAAATATTTAAAGAGGTAAAATTCCTTAAGAACACAGCAATTCCTTTCTACTGATGTTTATACAAAAAGCTTCTCAGCTTCTCACAAACAAAATCAGAATTTTCAACCGGACTCATATGCGCAGCATCAGGAACAATATAAAATTCAGAATTGCTTATTTGTTCATGCATTTCTTTCATTACAGCGGGCGGAGTGAGGTTATCATTTTCACCGCATAAAATTAAAGCTGGTAATTTTAATTTTGATAAATATGAAGTTGTATCAGTTCTTGCTGCCATTGCTAAAAGACATGCCTTTGCTCCTTCGGGATTTGTATTCATAGATCTTCCAAGCAATGCAATGTAATCTTCACCAAGCCTCTCAATTGATTCCATTGCAAAACAATTCTCAACAAATTCAGATGCAAATTTTTGGATTCCTGATTCATTAATTTTTTTAATGCCGGCAGCACGTTTTAGTTTTGCTTCATCATTATCTGCTGCAGATTTAGTATCACACAAAATCAATCCGCGGAATTTAAACTCTTCTTTTTCAACAGCCCGTAAAGAAATATACCCGCCCATTGAAAGTCCGCATAAAAATGGTTTGTTAAGTTTCAGCTTATCAATTACATAATAAAGATCATCAACAAGATCTTCCATCGTAAATTGTAAATCCTGATTCCCGGAAGTTCCCATTCCCCTTATATCATAAGTTATGCAGTAAAATTCTTTTGATAAATTCGCGGTTACTTTGTCCCACATAAAATGATCGTAAGGAAATCCGTGAACGAAAATTATGGCGGGGTTTTTTGAGTTTCCGGTTTCATATAATGAGAATTCATTTTTTCTTATATTCATATCAGCATCCATTTTTTATCAACAAAATACGGATTAAGCAATGAAAAATAAATTTACAGTGTTGTGCGCAATATTGTTCTGCTCCGGCATGTTATCGTTTGCTCAAACAGATTCTGTGAAACTTTATGAATGGACTCCAAGCCTGGTTGCAGGGCTTAATGTAAGCCAGATTGCCTTCAGCAATTGGAGCCAGGGCGGCGATAATTCAATTACCTGGACATTACTCGGCACCGGTGGTTTAAAGTATTACAGCATAGACTGGAAATTCCGCAACAATCTGAAAATTGCATACGGCAGAACAAAACTCGGAGACCAGGATTACAGAACTAACGATAATGAGTTTTATCTGGAAAGCGTGATTTCAAAAAATATTAATTGGGCAATTGATCCTTATTTCAGCAACACTATCAGAACGGCAGTTGCTGCGGGTTATTCCTATGATTCAATTCCGCCGGTGGAAATAGCCAACTTTTTTGATCCGGGTTACATAACACAAAGCATCGGTTTTACTTATGATGATGCAAAAGGATTTAATACAAGAGTGGGTGTTGCTGTACAGGAGGTTTTTACAAATGCACACACCCAGTACTCGGATGATGAAGATACCCCAAATGAAATTGAAAAATTTAAACTTGAAACAGGAATTGAATCAGTAACTAACGCCGAATACGGCCTGGCTGAAAATCTTCTTTTAAAAAGCAGTTTAAGATTGTTCTCACGTTTTGAAAGTTTTGATGTTTGGGATGTACGCTGGGATAATGTTCTTGCGGCAAAAATAACTGATTATTTAAATGTGAATTTTACAGTACTTGTCATTTATGAAAAACAGCAATCACTAAAAACACAGGTTAAGCAAACACTTCAGCTTGGATTTATTTATACACTGATATAAAGTTAATCGCACTTCCGAACACAGGCTTCGGGTATTCTTACTTCGGCTTCGGACTTCAGAAGATCGAAACCGGACTTAAGTGAACCGGTTCCGGATGATTTTACTCCGGCATCGAAGTCCCGAACTTCGAAGCCGGCTAAGTTAACGGATTTGCTTGTTAACCAACCTCCGGGGTTTGCATAGCAATTATACTTCGTGAACCTCGGAGGTTTTTATTTTGTTGGAGATTTTAAGAAAGTTTGGCTATTCTGCATTCATTCTTTTTTACTTAAATAACAGGTAATAATTACAGATTGGAATTTTACAAGTAAGAAACTGCAATAAAACAATATATTTTATTGCAGGAATGATAATTGATATGATTTTCACAGGGGTGAATTAAAGGGAAACAACTTCTACTCGTACTCAAACTTCCATTTTTATTCATAGCACCTAATATTATATTGTTCTTTTGAACAATAAAAAGAGAATTGATCATGAAAATTAATTTACACTATTTCAGCAGGACTTTATTCCTGCCCATATTTTTTATTTTTATTCTTCCTGCCAATAGCTGCAGCCCCAACGAACCCGATGAAATTTCATTGTGGGGAGCAATATCTCGGATTAAAAAAAATAATTCTGGTAAAATATGGGTTGTGCTTGAAATGGGCTCACAGGTTTACTCGGTTTTACAAGGCAGCCCATAAATATTTTAAGAAAGTAGCTTGCTTAATTAAGCTCATAAAAAATTAAAAATTATTATTTAAGAAAGTTGCAATTTAATGAGTTGGAGTATAAATGAATAAAAGAATAATTTATTTATTAGCTATAGTCAGTATATTTTTAATAACATCTCTTAGCTGCAAAAAAAATCCTGTTAGACCACCTGAAAAAGAAACTGAGTGTATTTATCCTGAAGGGAACCGAAATTTTACGTGGAGAATGGATACAGTGGCTTTGTTTCCTTCAACTCTTGGTGGTGTCTGGGCGTTCTCTGATTCCGACGCTTATTTAATGGGGAATATTTTCCAATGGACTAATGGTGTTTTTACCGGTTATGTAGGCTTGCATTGGGATGGCAGTAGTTGGAATACAGATATAAACGGAACGGTAGAAGAAATAAAACATGTTGCTAATGATGTAACTGGTGACGATCATTATTTAGTTTCCGTTGGTAATTGGTCAATTAATCCCCCCAAACCTGCACTTGGAGAATTTGATAACAGAACAAAAAAATGGAAAGGTTATCAGTTTCAAACTCAAGGAGAGCTTCGATCTGTGTGGACAGACGGCAAAGGGTATTTTATTGCTGTTGGAGATAATGGAATGGTTTATACCAAGGATGGATATTCAGCAGATTGGGTTTATTCTAAGGCTCCCACTGATTTTAATTTTACTGAAGTAACAGGAATTTCAAAAACTGAAATTTATATGAGATCCGTGGTATCATTAGCCACTGGAGAATTTTACGAACAATTATGGAAATATTATAATAACCAATGGGTAAAATTAATGGACGATCAGGATACAACAGGTATGCCCATTAAATCGCACAAACCTAGTGATGAAGTATATAGCATAGCAGCATTTCGTTGTTCAATTTCAGATTCTTTATATTTATATATTGTTGGTAGAGAATCATTTGTTTTTACAGCTGAAGGCCATTCACTTACATTTAATAAAACTAATCTTGCTTCAAAGGGTTTACCCTTATCGTCACAAAATTTATCCGCTGGCCGTATTTTTCTTTTTTCACCAAATGATTATTGGATTTCCGGCTTACGCTACAACTTATACCACTGGAACGGTGTAGATTTTAAAAAAATTGAACCTCTTCCTCAGCTTCCATATGGACAATTGTGGGGAGCAATATCTCGTATTAAAAAAAATAATTCTGGTAAAATATGGGTTGTGCTTGAAATGGGTTCACAGGTTTACTCGGTTTTGCAAGGTAGCCCATAAATATTTTAAGAAAGGAGGATAATAAAAAAGAAAAAATAATAAAAAAACCCATTCCTGCTGGTCAGAGCAAGAATGGGTATAAGTTACAAACAAAAGAAGATAGCTCTCTACACAAAGTGTACAGGCATTTTTGTTTGCTGTAAACCGTAACCCATATTGTAGACAACCAGTTAAGCAACTATATTTATAAAAATA
>JBIQJD010000030.1:0-9250 GCA_044507695.1 Ignavibacteriales bacterium
ATTTCTCTAAACTGCTATCCAAAAATTTTTAATATTAAAAACTGCTTAATGCTTATTTCTTAAAACAATCTTCTCACATCCCAAAAAAATTTAACTGTTTAGTATTTACAATTTCATCAAAGGAAGTATTAAGAAGCGTAAGAACTGAATCTGCGATTGGCTTGAGCTGCTTTTCAATGTAATGCTGGTAATCAATGTCTTTATAATTCAATTCAATTGGAACGGGACCTTTTTTGGTAATAACATACTGCACTGTTCCGCCGGATGAGCTCAGCATTTTTGCAGCTTTCACCTGCGGGGGAATATTCTTATAATCTTCCACATCTTTCCTTATTCTTTTCCTGTAAACAAGCCTGTCATCAAATCTGCCAGCTTTAACATCCGCAACCATTGTGCGGATCCAATTTGCTATTTCTTCCTTTGCAAAAATTCTTTTGTACAACTCCACCTGAAAATCTTTTGCAAGGCGTGTCCAATCAGATCTCACGAATTCCATTCCAACAAATTCAAGTTCAGGTTTGCCGTTTGAAATTTTTAATCCAGCATATCTTTTCTTAGCGCCGGTTTCACTTCCTCTTGCCGGAGTGATAATAAACTTTGCGTAATACTTTTCATATTCTATTTCAAGAAATGACTGCACATTAAATTCATCTGATAATCTTTTCTGCCAGTATGAGTTCAGATTTTCAGCGAGCCTATTGCCGAACTCATCAGCTTTCTTTCCTTCACCTTCACGCAGTTTAACAAACAATGAATCAGTATCACCGTAAACAACTTTGTAGCCGGAAGCTTCAAGAAATTCTTTACTGTTAATTAAAAGCCATTGCCCGGTTTCGGTTATTGCAGATGGAAGTGAATGATGATAAAATCTGCATCCGTAAGAACCCATAACACCGTAAAAACTGTTCATTAAAATTTTAATTGCCTGTGATAAATATTTGTCACCATACTTTTTAGCTGCCGCTCTCTTTTCAAGCAGTGTTTCAATAAATCCCGGGAGGAAGTGATTGGTTGAAGAAAATTTGTAACCAGCCGGAGTTGTGATTGGTTCTTTATCAGCTTCAAGCCTGCTGAGCGGATCAATTTTAAATGTAAGAATTATTGACGGATAAAGGCTTTTAAAATCGAGCACCACTACGTCATCATAAATTCCCGGTTTGGGATCAATTACATAACCGCCTGCAGCATGTTCAGATGCCTGAATATCTTTAACATCAGGCGCTGCATATCCTGCTTTGTGAATTTTAGCAAGATAAAAATGATCGAATGCTGCCGTCATCATTCCAAGTTTGTGCATCAGTAATCCGGAAAGCTGTGAGCGTGTAACGCTTAATTCAATCAATCCTGTTTTTTTGAAAATATCAGAAACAAGTACTGCATCCTGCAGATTGTATTCCGCAAGTTTTTGTTTATCATTTGCAAACAGCCGTTCAATTTCTGCTGTTTTATTTTGATCGGGAGAGATAATTTTTCCAACACCTAGAAGCTGCTGTGCTACAGTTTCAAGTTTGAAATCTTCAAATGAGTAAAATGCCGCACGCAATGCCGGCGGCCCGTCAATCACAACTCTTCCGGTAATTGAAGCAAAATTTCCTCTGCCTTTAACATTTCTTAATGAAACTCTTCCGCCGCCTCTTGCAATATCAAATGGAATGTTGTGCTCGTTAAATTTTGATTCAAGAAAAACCAGGTCAAATCCTATAACATGCCAGCCGATAATTATATCAGGATCTTTTTCCTTAAACCATCTTAAAAAATTATTAAGCAGTTCCGGTTCAGATTTAAAGAAAAGAATATCCTCTGATGATGATTGTTCATCACCAATCATAAAAACTTTTTTATCTTCACCTTTTGCACCAGTTAAATGAACAGCAATACTGTAAAGATGATTTGTGGTTGTGCCGGTTTCAATATCAAGTGATGCACAAACAAAAGCGGGAGTTATTTCCGCAGGCTTGATTAACGGATTTATGTATGTGAGTAATTCATCTTTTCGTTCGGCAGTTCCGGAAATTTTCATCTGCGCGTTAATGCCGCGCTCCATTAAAAATCTTTTAGCGGGATCAATATCAGCTTCAAATGTTGTTATTCCGTTTTCCTTAAAAATATCTGCCGCTCTTAAAAGATCACGCTGTGCGTTAAAATAAATTACATCAAGCGGTTCTTTGCTGAACGATTTTAGTTTTGTTCTTCTTCTTAAATGAGGAACAGAAATTTTAAATGGAGTTGACCCATCTGTAAAATCAGGAGTATGATTTTTTATGAAGAAGAATGGCTTGTAATTGTTTACTACAATCTGCACAGGTTCGGAATTTTCAGATATACCAAAATACCTGAGAATGTTCCTTCCTTTGTAATCAATCCATTCATCTGTTAAAATAAAAACGTTCACTTCCGTTAATCTTTTCTTTTTAAGATGATTAACAAATTTAATGATAAATGTGCGGAAGAAAACTGTAGTAATTGAGTGGTTATTTTAAAAGTCTATTATTCAGTATCACGATTTAACAAGGTGAAGAGAAAGTAAAAACTTTTTATTGGTTGATTATTCAATTTTGAAATTCATCAGGCAGCATTACCTACCTGTTTGGGCAGTTACCAACCTGGTAAAATTTTATTAAATACAAATGGGATTTTTAATAAAAAGAAAGAGATATCTTGCACAATTAAAAATTCCGGACTCAACCCGAAGTCTCCTGACCGGGTGATCCGCCCGTGTCATTCCGGAAAGGAGACGAGGGGCGAGTTCCTCTCACCTATGAGTTTAATCAAATTCATCAAAACATTTCTTGAACTCTCTGTTTGATTATTCTACATTCGTTTTATAAAATAATTTTGAGAAAATTTTTGAAACAGGCCATAATTTTAATAGGCAAGCCCGGCAGTGGTAAAAGCAGTATTGCTCAGTTTCTTGAAGAAAGAAACGGCGCTGCAGTAAGCGGAACAGGAAATCTTTTAAGAGCCGCAGCAGCAGAGAAAAATGAACGGGCAAAGAAAATTCAGACTAATCTTGGTGAAGGAACAATTGTTCCAACTGAAATTGTAGTAAGTGTTTTAAATCAGGCATTACTCAGAATTGATAAACATATTATTTTGTTTGATGGATTTCCCAGAATCAAAGAGCAGATTGGTACTTTCTTTAATCTTATTGAAAAAACAAAAATAAAATTAGGAGCAGTAGTTCTGCTTAAAATTTCGGATGAAACTGTTTTGAAAAGATTATCAGGCAGGAGAGTCTGTAAAGAATGCAAAGAGATTTATAATATTTATTTTAACCCACCGCCTGCTGATAATAAATGCAAATGCGGCGGAACAGTTGAGATGCGTGAAGATGATAATCCGGATATTGTAAGGAAAAGGCTTGATGCGTATGAAAAGAACACGCAGCCGATAATTGATTACTTCCGGGAAAAATATTCATCCGTATTTTTTGAAGTTCCTGCTGAAAATGATATTGAAACAACTGCTGCACAAATCCGGAACAGGATAAAATTTTTGGAAGATTGATTTATCCTTCCGGAGAAATTAATCCTGTTCTTATTGCATATCTTACCAGACCTGTTACATCTTTAATTCCAAGTCTTTCCATCAGCAATGTACGATGCGATTCAACAGTTTTAACAGATACATTTAATTTGTATGCAATTTCCTTTGTTGTATTTCCTTCAACAATCAATTGTAGAATTTCTCTCTGCCTTGGTGTAAGCTGCACATAAGCCGCCATCTCAGTTTTATTTTCCTGCGGACTGTCACTTACTCTTCTCAGATAATCATCAACAACTCTTTTAGAAATTGCGGGACTCAAATAAGTTTCACCGCGGGCAACAGCAACAATTGCAAACTCAAGTTCTGTTGGCGCGGAATCTTTTAACAGGTAAGCTGCAGCTCCTGCTCTTAATGCCTGCAATACATATTCTTCATCAGCGTGCATTGAAAGAATTGCAATTTTAACTTCCGGCATATCTTTGGAAACACGTGCCGCAACTTCCAATCCGTTAAGTTCCGGCATTGCAATATCAAGCAAGACAACATCCGGTCTTATTTCTTCAATAAGTTTTAATGCATCTCTGCCGTTATGTGCTTCAGCAACTACCTGCACATTGTGCATCTTCTGAAGCAGTGATCTTATACCTGCCCGTACAAGAGAATGATCATCAGCTAATAATACTTTTATCTGATCCATAAAAAATCCTCTGTTTAATTTTCATCCAACGGAAAAACTGCATGGATTACCGTGCCTTTACCCGGCTTGGAATTTATTTTTAAAATTCCGCCAACAAGTTCTACACGTTCCTGCATACCAAGTATGCCCATGCTTTTGCCTCTTAAAGCTTTCTGCACTGCTGCATAAACATCAAAGCCGTTGCCGTTATCAGATATTTTTAAATTAAGCTCATTTTTATTGGTCCAAACTTCCACCTTAACAGTAACATCTATTCCTGCATAACGAATTATATTTGTTATTGCTTCCTGTGTAACCCTGTAACATGTAATTTCAACATGCGGTGAAAGCCGTTTATCAATTGGTTCCGCCGTAACATGCGCTTTAATTCCTGTCCGCTGAGACTGCCTGTCAACATACCATCTTAACGCGGGAACAAGTCCCAGATCATCAAGCATTGATGGGCGAAGATCGAGTGATAAACTTCTGACCTGTTTAAGAGCTTCATCTGTTAATTCAATACTTTCTTTTATATGATCTTCAACGGAAGGAGTTCCGATGAATTGTTTTGTCATCTGTAAATTTATTTTTATTGCTGTAAGCATCTGTCCGATTTCATCATGAAGTTCACGCGCAAGATTTCTTCTTTCAAGTTCCTGTATTTCCATCAATCTGCTTGAAAGCGCGCGCAGTCTTTCCTGCGCAACACTTACTTTTCTGAACAAAATTTCTCTTTCTTCTTCTGCGCGCTTTCTTTCTGTTATATCATTTAAAATTGTAAGAAGATGAGCCTCGCCGTTCAATTCAATTTGTTCAACCGAAATTGTAACCTGGCGTGTTTCACCGGATTTCCTTCTTATCTCCGTTTCATAATCCCTTATAAATCCGTTTTCTTTTAATTGTTTCAGCATTATGGCTTCAGCATTTTTATCAACAAAAAAATCAAATCCCTTTGCTTCGCTAAGACTAAGTTCTTCACGTTTATATTCAAATAATTTTTCCCAGCTTTCATTTACTTCTATTATCATTCCATCAGATATACGGCTGATTATAAATGCATGGGGGCTTGCTCTGAATGCTTTGGCGAATCGTTCTTCTGATAATCTTAACTCTTCTTCCGCTTTTTTGTTATTTGTAATATCTGTATTAATTGTAACTGCACCAATTATTTTTCCTTCAAGTACAATTGGTGCGGCTGCACTTCTGAAAATAGCTTCTTCTCCCGATGATGCATTCTTCATTCTTACTTCAGCAGTTAATGTTTTTCCTTTTAATGCTGATGTAAAAATTTCTGCCGTGGTAAGGTTTGATTTTTTATCTGTATCCGGTTCATCAGTATCTGATAAAATCCTGCGGTTAACATATTCAACATGTTCCTTGCCGAGAAGATCGATTGCAGGTTTGTTCGCTTTTTTTACTCCGGTATTATCGCCTATATAAACTGCATCGGGAATACTTTCAAGCACTGCATCAAGCTCTGCAACGCGCTGTTTTGTATCTGATAATAACTGCTCACGTTCATTTTCAATTTTTTTCTGCTCGGAAACATCCTGGAATACAATTACAATTCCTGTAAGAATTTTCTGATCGTTCATAATCGGTGACGCTGTTCCAAGAATTGAAATGCGATTACCTTTTTTATTTATAAGATAGGTTTCGCCCTGTAGTAATATTCTGTCTTCAGCTTGTTTGATATGATCGAGTATATCTTTTAAAATCTTATCTTCAGTTCCTTTAATAATTTTAAATACTTCTTCAATCTTTAAACCAAGTGCTTCATTCTGCTGCCAGCCTGTATAAATTTCAGCAACGGGATTCATAAAAATTATCCTGCCTTTTGCGTCTGCCGCAATCAGTGCATCACCCATACTGTTAAGAGTTGTTGAAAGCCAGCGTTCGCTGTCCTTTACTCTTTTTTCCATTCTGTGCTTGTAAAGCGCCATTTCGATTGTTGTATGAAGGGATTTTTTATCGAATGGTTTTAAAAGATATCCGAAGGGTTCTGTAAGTTTAGCGCGTTCAATGGTTGAATCATCTGCAAACGCAGTTAAATAAACAACCGGAATATCGGCAAGCGTATTTATTTCTCTCGCTGTTTCTATTCCATCCATAACTCCTTTTAACCTGATATCCATTAATATCAGATCAGGGAGTATATCATTCACAATTTTAATTGCATCCTTTCCTGTTGATGCAATGCCTATTACTTCATGGCTAAGTGATTTTAAAATCTCAGCAAGGTCTAAAGCTACAATCCGTTCATCTTCTACTATCAGAATTTTAGATTTCTCAATACTATGTTTTTTATCACTCATATCCAGCCTGTTAATCTTCTCTGCTTCTGATCAGCTTATCAATTGAAGTGCAAATAAAACACATTCATAGATAAAATAGAATACTGGAATTAAGTTTATTGCTGATGAAAGCAGTATTATTTTAATTTAATCTTTATTCCTGTTCTGAAATATGAAGCCGGACATATAATCATTTAATAGAGAGGACGGTCTATTTCAGAAAAATTAATTTTTTTGTAAGAGAAGAATTTCCGCGCCGTAAAGTGTAAAAATAAATACCGCTTGCCTGTGCATCTGTTTCTGTTATATCAAATTGTACTTCATACGTGCCCGATGTGAGATTATCTTCGATAAGTATTTTTACGCGGTTTCCGAGAATATCATAAATAATTAACGTAGTTCTTTCGCTTCCTTTGTCTGCCGGATTAATTTTAAATCTTATTGTAGTCTGATGATTAAATGGATTAGGGAAATTCTGATAGAGAATAAATTCACCGGGAAAATTTTTATCCGTTATATTTGTTGTACCTGTAAACTCAACTGCTCCAATATCAGGCGGACCAACAATTTCATTGTTCCAGAAATCAGCTTCCTGGTCAATAAGAATTCCATTATCAATTGCCGGAGATGATTCAGTAAGATAAAATTTTCCGCCAATAATACTGAGTTCAGGATTTTTTGCAGCGCTGTTAATATCCCAATGCGGATGATTCAATCTCCACATTTCAAACGTCTGTTTTTTATGAATCTTATCATAGATTAAACTATCACCGTTATCCTTATAGAGAATGTTGTAGTCAACAATAATTCCGGAAGTGTTCATAGTATCGTAGTAGTATGCAAAACCATTATCAGATGCATATAGGATGTTATTCATTATTTTATTGTTATGGCCGCCTTTTCCAAAATATATTTCTGTGTGATAGTTCGGACCTTTATCAAATCCGTTAAAATTTTTGTAATAAGTATTATTGTATACTTCATGATTGCTTGATGATTCAATTGTATAGTTTGCAGAAGTAAGGATTGTTCCGGCATCGTTTCCATAAACAATATTGTAATAAACTTTGCAGTTATTTGAATTCCAAAGCGTGATGCCTTTTCCCCAATTATTAAAAACCATGTTTCTGAAAATCTCAACTCCGTTAGCATTATAATCTGCATTAATTCCGCCTGAGTCTTCACTTGTAGAATCTGCATGAGCCTGGCTGTCATGCACAACATTTTCATACACAAACCATTTGATGTATGGTTTGTTTGGTTCGGTAAATTCACGAACACCGTTATTCATATGAATGCCGCTTGATTCACTTCCATTTGCACCAGTATCACCGCCGAGACGGTTGGCAAAGCTTACATGATTCCTGTAAACAAAACCAACTGCGCCGGTTCCATCATCACCCCTAGTTTTATATGCTGATATTCCTGCTTGTCCGGGATACTGTACTGTGTTATTGTATATAAAAATTGAATCACCCTTAACGCTGTAACCGTTCACTTTAATTCCATGGCTGCCGGTGTGATATATAAAATTATCATGAATCCTGATTACACCGCGGATGCTTTCTACATTAATTCCATTTGCAAAATGTGCAACACCTGATTCGTTCTCAATTGCACTGTGATAAATTTTATTATTATTAAGTATGATGTCTCTTCCTTTAATTTTAATCGATTCGAATCCTGCCCAATTCTGGTCTTCAATATCGCTGCCGGTATTTTTTCCAAATGTGCAGTTTGAAATTTGTACATGAGAACCAAATACAATTATACCCGCATTATCCCCCTGATGATAATCAGTCCACTGGTATAATGTTAAATTATTTAGAAGAATATCTTCTGCTTCAGCCCACACTTTAATTGTGCTGCGTGTTGTTTTTTCTACCTGAAGATTATTTACAACTATGTGTTTTCCTTTTATGCTTATTGCATGATTATTTACTGCTGCTTCAATTAAAAATGATGAGGGGTTTATATCCAAATACAGGTAGAGAATATTTTCCTTTTCATTAAAGAACCAATCACCATTCTTTAAAAGCGCTGTTATAAAATCTTTTTTGCTTCCTCTTACATTATTTAAAAAAAGCTGTTCCGGTTTTGAACCAATCGAAATCTGCCAGATAAAATCCATTGTGTATTGATTAAAATCTTTTAAAACAACTGCACCGGAAATAACAGGATCATTTCCATTTCCGTATGAATCAATTTCTATTGGAGCTTCTTTCATCCCTGATGAAAAAAGATTTAACTGTTCACGCCACACACCATCTCTCTTAAATAAAACCACATCACCCGGCAGCAGGATCTGGGAATTAACTCTTCGGATAGTTTTCCATGCTGTTTCTTCGTTCAATCCGGAAAGGGAATCATTTCCGTTTATGTTATCAACATAAAATGTTTCAGCATTTGCTGCAGCAATAATCAAAAGCCAGAGAATCAAAATCATCTTCATTAATTTTTTCTACAGTGGATATTTTGAAAGGATAGAAATATAAAATTGAAAGCCTCATATTTTATGATAATAATCACGATAGAATAACTTTTAGCTGCATCAACATTCAAGCTTGGTGATGATAAAATTTGATTGAAGTCAACAAATAAGTATTCTAAAATCTTATCTTGTAAATCAGTGAGATTGTATGAATTATATCCCCGTTATAAAGATGATGGGAGGAATGGGAGCACATGAAAAACGTTCTACTTTATTCATTAGTATTAATTTTAATTTTTAATAAGAATTCACTTTCCGCCACCTATTACATAGATGCAATAAACGGCAATGATAACAACACAG
>JBIQJD010000031.1:0-8984 GCA_044507695.1 Ignavibacteriales bacterium
ACGTTACACTTGAACCCTGTGTAATGTGCACAGGTGCGCTGCTTGCGGCAAGAATAAATTCACTCTTCTTTTCTGTTCATGATCCAAAATACGGCGCATGCGGTTCACTTTATAATATTGCGGAAGAAGGCAAAACCAACCATAAAGTTAAACTTTATTCCGGTTTAATGGCATCCGAAAGCGAGAATCTGCTCAAAATGTTTTTCGGCAAAATCAGAACAGCCTGAAATTATCACCAAATTAAAATCTTATTATTAAATACTGAACCATGCTGAAATTATCACAGCAGATTAATTTTAACAGATTTATGCTAATCTTCTGTTAATCAATGCTTGATTAAAATCTTTAATAATAATAATTTGTGCAGAGTAATTTAGGAAATTGATGCGTTTAATATTATTTGGTTCTCCCGGCGTTGGAAAAGGTACACAAGCAAAGATTTTATCATCAACGCTGAAAATTCCGCATATTTCTACCGGTGATATTTTAAGGGAAGCAGTTAAAAATCAAACTCCGCTTGGAATTAAAGCCAAAAAAATTATGGATGCCGGTGAACTGGTATCGGATGATATAATGATCGGTATCATTAGGGATAAACTTCAGGAATGCACTGACGGCTTTATTCTTGATGGTTTTCCACGTACATTAACCCAGGCTGTTGCATTTGATCATTTAACGGATGAACTGGGATTTAAAGACGTAATTGTTGTGAATCTATACGGCGATGAAGAAAAAATTGTAAGCAGATTAACAAACCGAAGAGCCTGCAAACAATGCCAGAATATTTTCAATTATTTTGATATAAAAGATTTAACAGCATGCCCCAATTGCGGCGCTGTAAACAGCTTCTACCTGCGCAATGATGATACTGAATCTGTCATACGCCACAGACTTACAGTTTTTGTTTCCACCACAAAACCTGTGCTTGATCATTATGAAAAAAAGAAAAAAGTTGTTCACGTGAATGGAATAGCTTCAGTTGAAGAAGTTACCAAAAACATTCTCTGCAGTATAAATGAGAAGATAAAAAATCACGTTAAGATTTCTGCCTGATTACCGCTTTATATGCCTTTCCTTTTTCAAGTTTTATAATTTTTGCAGATGATTTTTTAATTATTTCATAATTATGTGTTGCAAAAAGAACTGCTGTTCCCCTGCTGTTTATCTTTTGCAGAATTTCCACAATCTCAGCGGAAGTTTCCGGATCTAAATTTCCGGTTGGTTCATCAGCCAAAATTAGTGCTGGTTCATTAACTATTGCGCGCGCAATTGCAACACGCTGCATTTCACCGCCTGATAATTCATCTGGCATTGCAAGTCTGCGGTGAGATAATCCAACACTGGTTAAAG
This sequence comes from Ignavibacteriales bacterium, assembly GCA_044507695.1. Taxonomy (GTDB): domain Bacteria; phylum Bacteroidota; class Ignavibacteria; order Ignavibacteriales; family Ignavibacteriaceae; genus JBIQJD01. The sequence continues at coordinate 1,351 of JBIQJD010000031.1, forward strand.
CATCATTTACCTTTCTTTTAATTTCTCTTGCAGGAGTATTAATTACCTGCAGAACGAATGCAATGTTATCAAAAATATTTCTGTCTTTTAGTAATTTAAAATCCTGGAAAATTATTCCAAGTTTTCTGCGCAGATAAGGAAGCTGTGATGGTTTAATTGTTCGGGAATTAAATTCATCAACCTGAACACTGCCTGATTGAGGAAGAATGTTCATATAAATCATCTGTAAAAATGTACTTTTGCCCGCGCCGCTTTTTCCAATTAAAAAATTGAAATCACCATGAGCCATCTCAAAATTAAGATCAGTAAAAACTGGTTCACCGGAATAACTAAAATCAACATTTTGAAATGAGAGCATTTATAAATCCTTCTTTACAATAAATTGTGCCCTTGCCGATGATGGTTTCGCATTCTTAAAAGTAAAACCTTCATAACATTCCACAGTGTACAACCCGGCTTTGTCCATCAGTTTAAAATAATCCTCAAACATATAAATTTTTTGTTTGTGAATTTCTCTAAATGTTGAGCCATCATCAAATTCAATTTTAAAAATATTTCTATGAATTTTTCTTTTTTCATCAAATTCAGTCTGATGAATATATTTTATTCCTTTATAACTTCCTTTACGAAGCGGCTGCCGGACATGAACATAACTGTTCTTTTCCAGGCTTACATCAAAAGTAAATATTCCATCATCAGTAAGAACATTCCTTACTTCATAAAATAATCTCTGAAGTTTCTTTTCAGATGTCAGATAATTTACACTATCAAATGTTGAATAAACAAGATCAAATTTATTTTTAAATGGAAGAAGAGACATATCGCAGCATACCTTTGGAAGCACGTTTAAACTATCATTTAAAAGCATCCAGCGTGAGCTGTCTGTTACAACAATATTTCTATAATATGTGCTTAAATAATTTGCAAGATTACAATTACCTCCCGCAAGCTCCAGAACAAAAGGATCATCCTTCACATATTTTTGAGTTATACAGTAAATGTAATCAGACCAATCACTATAATTTACTCTGCGCATTACATGTTCATAAATAAGCGCGAGTTTTTCATAAGCGATTGATTTTTTCATAAGCGATTGATTTTTTCATAAGATGAGAGGTCTGCGGTTTTTTACTATCTCTTCGGCGTAAAGAAATGCTTCATACATGCTAGAATCATCCGCGCTATTTTTTCCTGCAATATCAAAAGCTGTTCCGTGATCAGGAGAAGTTCTGATTATTGGCAATCCGGCAGTGTAATTAACTCCGGATGAAAAATTCAATAGTTTAAATGGAATAAGAACCTGGTCATGATACATTCCAATTACAACATCGTATTTTTTGTACATCATGTTTCCGAAAAATGCATCAGGCGAAAACGGGCCATGCAGGTATTTTGAATATTGTGATTTTTTTAAAACCGGAATTATAACTTTCTCCTCTTCCCTGCCTATAATTCCCTGCTCACCTGCGTGAGGATTTAATCCCAGCACTGCCGCGGAGGGATTTTCAATTCTGAAATCTTTTTGTAACGAATAAATTATAAGATCAATTTTATCTGCGAGATATTTTTTTGTTATGAGAGAAGAAACTTTTTTAACAGGTTCATGAATTGTTACAAGCGCGGCGTTCATTTCTTTAGAAAGAAACATCATAACAAAATTTGTTGCACGGCACCAACCGGCAAGCATTTCGGTGTGGCCGGGAAAGTTATAACCTGCTTTGTGCAGTGCTGTTTTAGAGATTGGCGCCGTAATCATAGCATCAGCTTTTCTCTGGATAGTATAATCAAATGCTAATTTTATTGCATTGAATGCGGCTCTGCCTGAGCGTTTTGTTATTTCTCCACGATGAATTTTTGTTTTACCAATATCAATTATTGTTACTGATTTATCTGATGCAGTTTTTCCCGGTTTAATTACATCAAATGAAAATTGCGGCTTGACAAATGATGCAGCATCTTCAAATACATTGAGCGGACAAGCAAAATATATTCTGGTTTCCGGATTTTGATGAATCCTATTAATTGTTTTTAAAACAATCTCCGGACCAATTCCGTTAATATCACCGCAGGTAAAAATAAATTTATTCATTTATCCCTTTGTTAAAGAGAACTCACCTGTTCCTTTTATATCAACAAAAACAAATTTTCTCTGCTGTTTCTCGTAAATCCAGGTTTCCACAACCTTTCCGTATTCATTAGAACTGCGCTCAATTTTATTTGGCTTTCCGAATTGAACAAATATTTTTCCTCTATCAGATTCAATCCCGTTTTTCCCGGCAATTGAACTAAAATTTCTCATTGCATAATCAACACGTTCGTAGTATTCGTTCATCAATTGGTTGAATTCTGATTCCGGTGTCGGATCATATTTTTTCCAGTAATTAAATAAAGAATTCTCATAATCTTCTTTTTTAACGGAAAGTAGTTTATCAATTACAGATTCATTTTCAATCGCTTTTAACGCTCTGATTGCATTTTCAGGGTTGAATAATGAAAATGGTTTATTGTACCAAACTACGGAAGTGTGAATTGTTCTGTCTGCTTTTTTCTTATCATCAGAATTATTTTTAGAAATGAAAATCAGCAGGTTTCCCGTTTTTAATTTATTGCTGAAGTTTCTTACAATAAAATTTTTTGTTTGAATTGCACTCCCGCCATCTGATAAAACAATATCATCTCTGCATTTATCAAATTTTATTTTTGAATTAAAAGATTCCGCAACAGAAGAATTAAATATTGTATCTTTTTCATTGATGATTGTTACAAAAATATTTTCAGTTTGAGTATCTGCAACAGGAATTATCAGGTTGTATTTCTCTTCAGCAAAAGGAAAATTATCTTCAAAATTTGTTAAGATGAATGAATCACTCACTTCACAGTTGATTGGGGTATTATTAACGATTAATGGGGCAAGAATCGCATTCTGAATGGAATTTTCTGTGCGGATAATAGCCGGTTTTAATTTTATCTCACGGCTTGAATTCAGATCAGTAAGAACCGGAAAAATTGTGTATTCTCCGGTTCCTATTTCAAAATTAATCAATCCTTGTGAATAAAAATTTCCTGCATCTGTTTCTTCAAAAGTTTCTACTGTAATTTTCCGATCTGAAAAATTCCTGACAATAAACTTATTATTTGAATCAAAAACCTCCAGTGCAAGGTTATACTCAGCAGAATATTTCTCACCGGTTTTTAAAAACACAAGACGGTTATAAGGGATGCGATACATATAGGAAATATTATAGCAGGAATCTTTTTCTGCCGGAATAACTGAAACTGATGAGTAAAGAATCTGAAACGCTTCTTTCCCTGAATATTCAGATTTATCTTTTTTTAATTGCTGGGCAAATGATGCAGGGATGATCAAAAGAAGGGCTAAGAAGAAAATCTTTATCACAGTCATTCCTTTTTTCCGAAACTTACAACTTTAAACTGCTTTTATTCAATGATAAATTTTAAGAACAAATTTACTTGAGCAGAATCATCTTTTTAGTGATTGAAGCAGCGCCTGAATTTAATCTGTAAAAATAAATTCCGCTTGAAAGACCTTTTCCGCCTGCATCAGATAAAGCATCAAATTCTACTTCATATTTACCCGGCTGCTTAACTTCGTTAACCAATTCAGTAACTTCATTTCCTAAAATATCAAAAACTTTCAATGAAACATTACCTGTTGTGTTGACGCTGTACTTTATTTTTGTTGATGGGTTAAATGGATTTGGAAAGTTTTGGCTTAAAGTAAATTCCAATGGAATGTTTTTTTCATCATCGGATATTGCAGTTGTATTGAGACCGAAATATTGAAAAGCTGCACTCAATAATTTTGTTCGTGCTTCCTTGCTTCCAATAGTTTCAACCGGGAAACCAATATAAATTAATTGCCCGGTTTTAACAGAGTTGTTAAAGCTTCCGGTGTAAGCTATACCTGCTGTAATTATTGAATTGTTACTGTATGAAAAGATTGGAATACTTCCGCCAATGGTATCAATTATGTCCGGATAATCTTCATTATATACAGAGCCTGTGCTTACTAATCCAAAATTAAATCCAATATCTGCAAATAAAGTTGATTCAATTCCATAAGCCGCATTAATATTCGCATCATCAGAAACATATTTTGCTTTTAAATAATTTCTTAAAAACTGAGTGTCTGAAACAGATGCGCCTGATGCACCTTCCAGATCCCATGCAATTTCTGAACCTGAAACAAATAGTTTGCCACCGTTTTCAAGAAATTGGGCAACTTTAGCTTGTTCAACAGTTGAGAATGTTTCATCAGCAGTTGATTCATCACCGCACATCCATATAACAACATCATAATCCTGTAAATTAAAATTGCCATTAATTATTTCATCATTTGAACAGGTTTCAAAGCTGTACTCAAATGCTTCAGCATATTTTATAATAAAATCATGATACGGTTTATTCCAGCTTCCAGTGCCGCCATATCTGTCAAATCCATCAACAATTAATATTTTTTTGCCATCATTTAACATCCTTATTCCGTATGTATCAGAGGGATCACTGATGTTTGTAATTGGTGCGTTATCAAGTGCATTCAACCTTAAATAAAGCGGATTACTTTGATTATAAAAATAATCACGGTAAGTAATTTCAGACGTTAATACTGATTCATTTTCCCTCTGCTGAAATGTTGTGCCGTTTATGCTGTAAAATAATCTGTATCCATTTAAATCATCAGCTTCAGGTTTTTCCCATTCCATTTTAAAATAATTTGCTGAATCTTTTTTAACATACTTTAATTTAGGAGGATCAGGTGCAATCAAATCTAAATCAGTAGTTGTTACAGGGATGTAAACAGTATCAGTATTTCCTCTTGTATCTTCTGTAAAGATCATTACAACATAATTGCCGTAGGGAAAATCATCAACATTCCAGTAATTGTTCTGTATAACCCGGCTTGCAGTTACAGCAGATGCGCCGGTTCCATTTGTAACAATGTAAACATGTTTGCTTGTATTAGATTCCGGTCCATAAAAATTAACATCAAGGTATGCATCATTCGGAATTTTATAATACTTATATCTCAACCCATCATCTGGCGGATTGTAAACAACTGTTTGTGAATCAGCAGATAAAATTTTATAGCCGATCATATAAGTACCATTATTAAAAGCCGCTGAAGTCGGTCCGTTTCTCTCTTCAACATGAACAATTATATCTACTTTACTTCCCAATGCATTTGGAGAAAGTACTGTATTTGTTCCATCAAGTAAAAATTTTACATAGCGGATTGCTGGTTTCCATGGATCGGTAAAAATGGAAACGCCTCCGTCAGGTCTTAATGCGTTGATTTGATAAGGAGATGAAACGGAAGGTGCCCCAAGTTCGTACTCAATTAAATGAACATGATCAATTGCAACTCTTGAAATCATTTGACCAACCGTTACCTGCGTACCTGTAGTTACTGTAGGTCTGGTATGATAATATGTAAGCTGTTTAATCTTACCGCCCACTACTGATTGAACGCGTACATATGAATTGTATCCATCCAATCCATCATCATAAGCACTTGCAACAACTCCGGGAAGAACAGCAAGCACAGGTGTATTTGCCGCACCGGTCATATCGGTTCCGTTATGATAATGCCCGGGAACAGAAGTAGCCCTGTATTCACCGAATGATCCGCCAATATTCGGCTGCGTAGTCATATTTCCAAACGGCCACAGGAATTTTACAGTATCCTGCTGCGCAGAAATATTAAGTGATATTATTAATAATAAAATGAAAAGATATTTCGTTGAAGAGATGGTCTTCAGCAGCATGTCAATTATTCATATTATTCAGGAATTCTTTATTGTTCTTTGTTCCTCTTAATTTATCTAATAAGAAATCCATAGCTTCAACAGGATTAAAATCACTGAGAATTTTTCTTAAGATCCAGATTTTGGCAAGATCATCTTCCTTCATAAGCAAATCTTCTCTTCGGGTTCCTGAGCGGTTAACATCAATTGCAGGGAAAATTCTTCTATCGCTTAAATCACGGTTAAGAACAATTTCCATATTACCTGTTCCTTTGAATTCTTCAAAGATAACGTCATCCATTCTGCTTCCGGTATCAATTAGAGCAGTTGCAATAATTGTAAGGCTTCCACCGTCTTCGGTATTCCTTGCTGCACCAAAAAATCTTTTTGGTTTATGCAATGCATTAGAATCAACACCACCTGAGAGAATTCTGCCTGAATGCGGAACCACAATATTGTGTGCTCTTGCAAGTCTTGTTATTGAATCAAGAAGAATTACAACATCCTCCTTAGCCTCCACGAGACGTTTAGCTTTTTCAATCACCATATCAGCAACCTGAACGTGCCTGTCTGCCGGTTCATCAAAAGTAGAACTGATTACTTCACCTTTAACAGAACGTTCCATATCTGTTACTTCTTCAGGGCGTTCATCAATAAGAAGAACGATTAATTTTATTTCAGGATGATTTCTTGTTATTGAATTTGCAATTTTCTGTAAGAGAACTGTTTTACCGCTTTTCGGAGGAGATACAATCAAACCTCTCTGCCCTTTTCCAATTGGAGAAAGCATATCCATAACTCTCATTGAATATTCACCCGGAGCTGATTCAAGTTGAATTTTACGTGTTGGATAAACAGGCGTAAGGTTATCAAATAAAGTGCGTTCTCTTATACCTTCAGGTTCAAGTCCGTTTACCGCTTCTACACGCAAAAGAGCAAAAAATCTTTCACCTTCTTTTGGCGGGCGTACCTGGCCGCTTACAAAATCACCGGTTCTTAAACTGAATTTTTTTATCTGTGATGGCGAAACATAAATATCATCCGGTGAAGGGAGATAATTATAGTCTGATGAACGGAGAAAACCGTAACCGTCAGGTAGTACTTCAAGTACACCTTTTGAGAAGGTTAACCCGTCCTTGGCTGTTTGTGCTTCAAGTATCTTAAATATTAATTCCTGTTTCCTCAAATCACTGTAGCCCGAGATGTTAAGGTCTTTGGCTATTGAATTAAGTTCAACAATTTTTTTGGATTTGAGTTCAGAGATGTCCATTGGCATAGTAGTGTCCTGCTAAGTTTTTATTGCTAGAATTATTAAATAATTAAATGATTAAATTGAATTTTCAAAGGTTTAATCCGGAAAAGATATTGCGGCTCTATTGTTTCTAAATATCACTTGTTTAATAGCTGAAAGGAACAAGAGGTTTGAACGAAACATAACTTTTCTTTAAAAAAATGTCAAGCAATTTTATCAACCTGTAATGAAGTTTTTATCTCGCCTAATAAATACATGCTTCCCAATACAACCAGACAATTACCCGGATTTGAGTTCAAAAAATTTCTTACAAACAGAGTATGATCATCTGCTGATGTAACAATCAGATTCAGTTCATCTGCAATTGATTTAAGTTCCTCAATAGTACATGCTCTTTCATTATTTACATGAGTAAGAGCAGTCTCATCAAAATACTCCGCAAGATGCAAAAGCATTTGTTTAATTGCTTTATCTTTCATTGCCCCGAAAAGAAGTGTACGATGTTTATATTTTCTATAATCTTTTTTGAATTCTGAAACAAAGTGTAAAACACTTTCGGGATTATGAGCGGAATCGAAAATAATATCAGGATCTCTATGAAAATACTCATATCTCCC